>CAWCUS010000001.1:0-825000 GCA_963798845.1 uncultured Gemmatimonadales bacterium
CGAGGGTCAGAATTACGCCAATGCGAACACCCGCGGTGATTGGCGACCGTGCGCGCCTCAGGTACATTTCCATGCTACGGGCGCTCCTCAAAATCCCGGAATTGCGATCGATGTCTGTTCACCGGTGAGTATATTGGTGACCACAATGCTCACCCCGTTCAACCCCGGGACCACCTCCACTGTGTAATTTCCAAGTTCGTATCGGCCAGGCTGCGTCAAATCCAGATTGTCGCCGATCTGGGCCAACACGATTTCACGGGACAGAGCCGACAATATCTGCCTCTGCAATCCCTGTTGGAAATCGGCCAATGGGTCTTGATCGAGGAGGGAGAAATCGGGAGCCCGCTTTTGTGCTTGAGCATTGCCAAGCAACCATTGTCCATTCAGCGGGTTTCCGCCGAACGCAGGATCAATGGGATGGTACACCAACTGCTGAGCATACGTAGGCTTTGCCTTCAAACCGAGAAGTAAGGCGCTTAGCAACGCGATTTCGAACAAGCATGCGATCGGACGTCCAGTCATTATCCCCTCATCTACTGCCATTTAGGGCGCTTGAGATACAACACCGCGGGTGGTATTTTTATCAAAATTGGCTCTGGGCCCCGGCAGCCGCGGACATCGTATTTGGTCGGCGGGCCGTCAGCTCTCGCATTACGTATGCGGCTGCGCGCTTTGCAAGGTCTTCCACAACCTCGTATCGGGGTTGAATTTGTAGCTGAAGAAGCACTTCATCATTTAGTTGAACCAACACTCGCGTCCCAATGCCCGGTGAAAGCTGTTCCTGCACACGTACTGTGTAGTTCGCGGCAGCCGGGGGCGGTGCCCACGCTGAAAAAAACACATCGTAGAAGTCCCGCCCGGCTTTTGTGACGGTCTCATCGACAACGAGCCCGTCGATCTGCCGGAGAGACTCTCGTTCAACTTGTGACGGCGACATCCCGGGACTGTGGACGTGCACGGGGCGCAACCCCCCAAGCGTTCGGGCCAAATCGCCGAACGAGAACCCGGCCGGAAGCGTGGTGACGGTGGTTGAATCGATAGTGTCGCCAACAGTTTGAATTTGCGCGGCCGTCCCTGCCGCACCCAAGACGAATGCCACGCAACACAGCATCGGCGCCCTTCCGAATCCGGTACTTGACAGAATTGCGCCAGAAATGACACGCCGAGCGAATGTACAAAGTGTGCCTGCCACTGGCCCTCCCGCTGCGTCAATGCCGTCCATTACGTGAAGTAGGACGTTCCATGGCAACCGCTGTAGCGTGGGGTGCTGCAGCACCCCACGCTACATTGGACGACTAGTTGTTGCTCTGCGTGATCGTGCCCGTGTTGTGCGTGCCGTTCTGCATGATTGTGGCGACGCTGTTCGAGGCGATCAGGTATGTCCCGATGCTGAGCCCCTGGTTAATCGTCGCAATGTTGTAGTCACCGATCTGATCAACCGTGGCAGAGTTGTTGTCAGACACGCCGTTCAGGCCGACGCCCTGCGATACCGTTGCGTCGTTGTGGTTGCCCGTCTGGGTAATGGTGTAGTCGCTGTCCTCAGAGTAGCCACCGTAGTTGCCCTGGCCGGGGCTCGCGAGGTTGTAGTCGCCCTGCTGTGTGATGGTCGCTTCGTTCCGATAGGCCTGGGCCGTCGCGGGGAAACCGAGGCCCTGCCCGATGTACGCGATGTTCCCCCGGCCGTTCTGGGTCATCGTGCCCTTGTTGTTGGCCGCGACGCCCTCACCTTCTGCTTGCCCTGGGGTGCCCCACTTGGTGTGGTTGCCGTAAACCAGATAGCCCTGGCCCACGTAACCAGCGTTGTAGAAACCTGTCTGGGTGATGGTCGCCTCGTTGGTCGAGCCGTCGTATACCGTGTTGCCCTGGTAAATGGCGGCCTCGTTGCTCTGCGCGAACACCGGGGTGGCACACAGCCCGAAGGCTGCGATAAGAAGGAACTTCCTCATGGTGTGGTGTCTCCTCACGAAAAAGTGGGTTGCCGTTTCTCGGCAGTGACCCTTCTTCGGCGACCGGACGATCTCGTGTGCACGAGTCTGCAGCCTCGCCATGAGATTCCTGGCTTTGCGGACCGGCTTCGCAGCCGGGGTGCCTTTTTCGGAAGAGAGACTTGTTGCGCACTTCCGTGCGCTCGAGTCGGCACGACACCGGAGATCCCGGCCGGTGGCTCGCGCCGTCGGGCCACTCCTACTCCACGTTCCGTTCCGGCGGTCTACGGAGCGTCAAAGGCGCGTCAAATCGCTGGGAGACAATACGTTGAGGATCGGTCGGACCGCGGCGGATCACGTCCGGCCGGCACGATTCCGGGCACCCGGACGCGTTTCGTTACAACGGCCGGCCCCGGGCCTTCAGTCCCCCATCTCCGCCACGTCGATGTCGTACTTCCGGATCAGGCGGTCGAGACGGGGTCGTGAGATCTCGAGGATGCGGGCGGCCTGGCGCTTGTTGCCGCCGGTGCGCTCGAGGGCGGCGAGGAGCTGGCGGCGCTCGGCGTCGTCGAGGGTGGCGGTGGAGAGGGAGTCCGCGGCCTCGAGGACGCCGCCCCCGCCCCTGCCGATCCCCAGGTGCTCGACGCGCAGCGCGGTGCCCTGGGCGAGGACGGCGGCGCGGGCGATGGCGTTCTCGAGCTCGCGCACGTTGCCGGGCCAGTCGTGCTCGCGGAGTGCGCGCATGACGTCGGGCGGGATGACTTTCCCGGGGAGGCCGAGGGAGCGGATGGCGCGGGTGAGGAAGTGGTCGGCGAGGGCCGGGATGTCGCCCGGGCGGTCGCGCAGCGGCGGGACGTGGATCTCGACCACGCGGAGCCGGTAGTAGAGGTCTTCGCGGAACGAGCCGTCGCGGACCATGGCCTCGACGGGGCGGTGCGTGGCGGCGATGACGCGGGCCAGGGCCTGACGCGGCTGCTCGCTTCCGACGGGGTAGAACTCCTTCTCCTGGAGGACACGCAGGAGCTTGGCCTGGAAGGAGGGGGCGGTGTCGCCGATCTCGTCGAGGAAAATGGTCCCGTGCCCCGCCAGCTCGAAGCGCCCCTTCCGGTCCGACACCGCGCCGGTGAACGACCCCCTCACGTGGCCGAACAGCTCGCTCTCCAGCAGCTGGTCGGGAACGGAAGTGCAGTTCACGGCGACGAACGGCTCCGCGGCGTGACCGGAATGCTCGTGGATGGCCCGGGCGACGACCTCCTTCCCCGTCCCGGTCTCCCCCCGGATCAGCACCGGCGCGGCCGTGCCCGCCACCCGGCCGATGGTCTTGTAGATCTCCAGCATGGCCCGCTCGCGGCCGATGATGCGGCTCCCCGCCGGCCGCCCGCCCCCGGCGTCCTCGCCCCCGGCGTCCTCTCCCTCGACCCCCGCGCGGGCCCGGCGGTCGGCGAAGCAGCGCGCCAGGAGCGCGGCCAGCTCCTCCGGGTCCAGCGGCTTGGCCAGGTAGTCGTACGCGCCGGCCCGGATCGCCTCCACGGCCGTCTCCATCTCGTCCTTCCCCGTCACCACCACCACGTCCACGTCCGCGTCCGACGCCTTCAGCCGGGCCAGCAGCTCCAGCCCGTTCATCCCGGCCATGTACAGGTCCGTCACCACGATCTCCGGACGGAACTCGGCGACCACGCTGAACGCCTGCTCCGCGCTCGCCGCGGTCCGAACCGCGTACCCCTCGCCGTCCAGCCAGAAGTCCAGCGTTTCCCGGACGTCCGCGTCGTCATCCACCACCAGGACCTTCCGCTCCATCGCCACAGCGCCTCCGGACATGCGGGAAGAGAATGGGTCACGCGCGCTCGCGACTTTCATAACACCGGGTACCAGTATATCTTGCGTCGCGCAACTTCGGCTGCTCCGCAACGCCCGCTTCCGGCCGACCAACGGCCGGATCCGAATCCTCTCGGGCGCGGGAGCGCCAGGCCCCTGCCGTTCATGCCGGCGCAGGCGCGTCGGCGGCAACACGATCCATGGCTCGCGAAGAAATCAGAGAAGCGACAAGCGGCGTCCGCTACCGCCTCGGCCGAGCCGGGCGTCTGATCGGCGCACGCGCGGTGGCGCTGGTGGAGCGCGGCGCGGCGGACGACGTGGCGGTGCGGGTGTCGTGGGAGCTGTCGGAGGAGGACGCCGCGTCCCTCGGCCGGTCGGTGGGCTGGCTGGACGAGGCGCTGGCGGCGAACCGGCCGCTGGTCCGGTTCGACAACCAGCGCGACGCGTCGGAGATCGCCATCGCTCCGCTGCGCGGACGGACGCTGGTGTGGGCGCGCATCCACCCGCCTGCGCTGCTGACGGACGATCACCTGGAGTTGCTGCGGGAGCTGGCGGACGCGGCCTGGGAGATCGACCGGCTGGAGCGGAACGGCGGCCCTGCGTCGCCCGCCTCCGCGGGCGCCTCGCCCGAGAGTGCCAGCGGAGCCGGGGCGGAACGGGCGACGGGGTGCCCGGAGGAGTTCGCGTCGGCGCTGGCGGGGCCGGTGCTTGCCGACCGCTCGACGCTGGGGACGTACCTGATCCAGGACGGGCGCCTGCTGCACGTGAACGCGACGATCGCCAGGCGTCTGGGCTACGAGCCGAAAGCGCTGATCGGCCGGGACGCGCTGCACGTGGTGCACCCCGCGGACCGCTCGCACGTGCTTCGCCAGATGGAGGATCGGCTGAGCGGGCGAGCGGACCGGGTGATCTACACGTTCCGGGCGCTGTCGGCTGCGGGGGAGGTGGTGCACCTGGAAGCGCACGGAGCGGCGCTGGAAGTGCGCGGCCGCCCGGCGCTGGGCGGTGTGCTGGTGGACGTGAGCAGCCGGACCCGGGCGCTGGAAGCGCTGCAGGCGTCGGAGTCGCGCTTCGCCCGGATCATCGCGCTGTCGCGGGACGCCACGCTCCACCTGGACCCGGACGGGACCGTGGTGCTGTTCAACGACGCGGCGGAGTCACTGTTCGGGCAGTCCGCGCGCGACATCCTGGGGCGAACGCTGGATGAGCTCTCGCCGGATGTGGCGGCGGTGGTGTCGTGCGGAGCCGAGGACGAGCCGGGTGTGCCGCGCTCGGCGCGAGTGCGGCGGCAGGACGGAACGACGTTCTGGGCCGAGGTATGGGCGGCGGGTGGCGGCGCCGGCAGCGAGGACGGCGGTCTGCGGACCGTGATGGTGCGGGACGTGACGGAGCAGCGGCACCACGAGCAGGCGCGCGACCGGCTGCTGCGGCTGGAGCGGGACGAGCGCTACCGGGCCGAAGTGGCGCACATGCGCGCCGCGTTCCTGGACGACTTCACGGGCGACCTGACCACCGTGGCCCCGGAGGCGGGAGCGATCGTGGAGCGGCTGGCGCAGCTCGCGGTCCCCGTGGCGGGCGACTACGCGGTCGCCTACCGGCTGCGCGACGACGCCTCGCCCGCGGTCGCGGCGGCGGCGACCATATCGGCCACGCGCGACGCCGTCCTGTCCGACCCGGTGGAGCCGCCGGCGCTGGACTGGCGGGACCATCCCGGCGGCTGGCTGTGCACGGCCGATCCGGACGACGACGTTCCCGGCGAGGTCCGCGCCTTCTTCGAGCACCACGCGCGACAGCACGAAGCCCGGGCCCTCCAGCTCCTCCCACTCGGCGACGGGGAACGCACGGTGGGCCTACTGGTGCTGGCACACACCTTCCACATGGCCGCGTCGGAGCTCCCGGCCACCGCGCTGCTGGGGCGCGACCTCGCGGCGCGCGCGTCCATGGCGCTGGCCCACGCCCGGTTGTACCAGAACGCGCGAACGGCGGCCGGCCTGCGCGACCAGGTGCTGGCCGTGGTCTCCCACGATCTGCGGAACCCGTTGAACGTCATCGCGTTCACCACGGATTCCCTGCTCCGCCACTGGCCCTCGGATCCGGCGGAGATGGGGGCCGTGCGGCGGCAGGTGGGGGTGATGCGTCGCTCGGCCGAGCGGGCCAGGCGCCTGGTTCGCGACCTCCTCGACTTCGCCCAGATCGAGGCGGGGACCCTCGCCGTCGACGCCGTCCGCTGCGACACCGGGGCTCTCCTGCGCGAGGCGCTCGAGACCCACCGGCCGCTGGCCGCCGACCGTGCGCTCCGCCTCGAGCTCCTCGCCCCCGACCCCCTCCCCGCCATCCTCGCCGACCCGGAGCGCGTGCTCCAGGTCCTGGGCAACCTGCTGGACAACGCCATCCGCCACACCCCGCCCGAGCGCGCCGTCCGCATCCGGGCCGGGGCCGAGGACCAGGCCGTGCGGATCGACGTCGCAGACGAGGGCCCCGGCGTGGCCTCGGACGACCGGGAACGGATCTTCGACCGCTTCTCCCGCGGCCGCGGCGGAAGCAAGGTCGGCGCCGGCCTCGGCCTCGCCATAGCCCGCGGCATCGTCGAAGCCCACAGCGGCGCCATCGCCGTGACCAGCCCCGAAGGTGCCGGCGCCACCTTCTCCTTCACCCTCCCCCTCGCCGACTGACCCCCCGCCCGCCTCCGGCCGCGCCCCGCCCCCCTGCGAGGCCGCAGGCCAAGCCCCCCTGCGAGGCCGCAGGCCAAGCCCCCCTGCGAGGCCGTCAGGCCGAGCCCCCCTGCGAGGCCGCAGGCCGAGCCCCTCTGCGAGGCCGCAGGCCGAGCCCCTCTGCGAGGCCGTCAGGCCGAGCCCCTCTGCGAGGCCGTCAGGCCGAGCCCCTCTGCGAGGCCGTCAGGCCGAGCCCCTCTGCGAGGCCGTCAGGCCGAGCCCCTCTGCGCCGCGAAGCGGCGCCCCCCTAAATCTCGATCTGCGCCCCGATCTCGACCACCCGGTTCGGCGGCAGCCTGAAGAACGACGTGGCGCCGCGCGAGTTCCGGCTCATGAGGACGAACAGCTTCTCCCGCCAGAACGCCATCCCCTTCACGTTCCTGGAGGCGATCAGGTTTTCACGGCCGAGGAAGAAGGTGGTCTCCATGGGCTTGAGGTTGAGCCCATCGGCGCCGTGGAGCATGGCCAGGGCGCGCGGGATGTTCACATCCTCCATGAAGCCGTAGTGCAGCACCACCGTGTAGAACCCGGCGGCGCGCGCCTCGACCGTGCACCGCTCGTCGCGCGGAACCCGGGGGGTCTCCTCGGTGACGACGGCGAGGCAAACGACCTGGTCGTGGAGCGCCTTGTTGTGCTTCAGGTTGTGGAGCAGAGCCCGGGGCGTGGCGTCCGGGTCGCCGAACATGAACACGGCGGTGCCGGGCACCCGGTACGGCGGGTGGTCCTCTATGCTGCGGAGGAAGTCGTCCAGCGGCAGCTCGTTCCGCTTCATCCGCTGCGCCAGGAGTGAGCGGCCGCGCTTCCAGGTGGTCATGAGCGTGAACACGGCCCCGGCCACCAGGAGCGGGAACCAGCCGCCGGCGGGGATCTTGGTGAGGTTGGCGCCGAAGAACGAGAGGTCGATGGCCATGAAGAAGGCCGCCAGCCCGAGCGCCGCGGGGAGCGGCCAGTTCCAGCGCTCGCGGGCGAGCACGTAGAACAGGATGGTGGTGATCACCATGGTGGTGGTCACCGCCACGCCGTAGGCGGCGGCCAGGTTGCTCGAGCTGCCGAATCCGATGACGAGCCCGATGCACGCCACCATGAGCGCCCAGTTCACGGCCGGGACGTAGATCTGCCCGATCTCCGTCTCGGACGTGTGCTCGATGTCGAGGCGGGGCATGTAGCCGAACTGCACGGACTGCATGGCGAGCGAGAAGGAGCCGGAGATCACGGCCTGCGAGGCGATCACGGTGGCCGCGGTCGCCATGAGCACGAGCGGGTAGAGCGCCCAGTCGGGCCCCATGCGGTAGAACGGGTTCTCGATGGCGCCCGGGTGGCGCATGAGGAGCGCGCCCTGGCCGAAGTAGTTGAGCAGGAGGGCCGGCAGGACGAGGGCGAACCAGGTGAGGCGGATCGGCCGTCGTCCGAAGTGGCCCATGTCCGCATAGAGCGCCTCGCCGCCCGTGACCACCAGGAACACGCTCCCGAGCACCAGGATGCCGCGCACGCCATTGGCCACGAAGAAGGAAGCCGCGTGCAGCGGGCTGAGGGCCGCGAGCACGGAGGGCTCCTGGGCGATCTGCCAGACGCCCAGCGTCGCCAGGACCAGGAACCAGACGAGCGTCACCGGTCCGAAGACGCGGCCCACGCCCTCGGTGCCGCGGCGCTGGAAGAGGAAGAGCCCGATCAGGATGCCGATGGTGATCGGGATCACGACGGGCTCGAAGAGGGGCGTCGCGATCTGGAGCCCCTCCACCGCGGAGAGGACGCTGATGGCGGGGGTGATCATGCCGTCGCCGTACAGGAGCGCGGCGCCGAACAGGCCGAGGAGGATGAGCGGCCACTTCCCTCCCTTCCGTCCCGCTCCCATCGGCGTGACCAGCGCGGTGAGCGCCAGGATGCCGCCTTCGCCCCGATTGTCCGCGGCGAGGATGAACACCAGGTACTTGACCGAGATGACCAGGACGAGCGCCCAGAAGATGAGCGACAGGACGCCCATGATGTTGTCGGGCGTGACGGAGAGGCCGTAGGACTCGTGGAAGCTCTCGCGCAGCGCGTACAGCGGGCTGGTGCCTATGTCGCCGTAGACCACGCCGAGCGTGGCCAGTGAGAGGACGGCGAGGCGCTTCCCGGTGGGATCCGCCGGCGGGTGGTGCCCCGCCGTCTCGCTACCCCGCCGCTCCAGGTCCTTCGCGCTGTCGTCCGTGCTCATTCGATCCGCTCTCTCCGCCCGTCCACCGCAGAGCCGCGCGAGCAATGCAACTCGCGTACGCAGCCGCCACTGAAGGTGTCGCGCGGGGCGGCGGCACCGGCGACGGCGCCGGGGAAGGCTGGCGGGCGAGGGAAGATTGCGCAACCGCGGGCGCGCGCGTGGTCGAGCCGGTGGAAGTGGACGGCGCAGCGGGAGGCGGCCGGCCGGATCGTGCCTGGCAGGTTCCGGGGTAGCGCTACGGCGGGCGGGGGCGCCGGGGTCCGCTCAGCGTTCGTCGCCCGCCGCCTCCCTCGTGCGGGAGGCCTCGCCGCGGAAGAGCACGTCCACGGCGTCGGCGAAGAGCCGGCGCATGGCACGGCCGTCCACTTTCGCCCGCACCTGCACGTCCCATTCGCCGCCGTCCTGACGCACCGCGCGGTAATGCGCCCGCGGAGTGGCCAGCTCCACCTCCCCCTCCTCCTCGCCGTCGAGCGGGACGTCCGCGGGCTCGCCGGCCGGCTCCCCTTCCGGACCGTTCCCGTCCGCGGAATTCCCGTCCGCGCTGCCGGAACCGGTGCGCGACGGAGACCGTGACGCACGCAGGCCCCCGCGCGCCTCGCCTCGGGCGGCCCGCTCCGCCGCCGCGCGGGCCGCGCGCCGTCGCTCGATCTTGCGGCGTCGCATGCGCGCCGCCTTCCAGGGTCCGACGTAGAACGTGCGGTCGGGATAGGGCCAGCCGAACTCATCGCGCACGGCCTCGAGCGCCTCCTTGCCCTCGCACCCGTCCTGGATCCGGGCATCGCAGAAGCGGATCAGGATGTTGCGCTTCTCGACACGGAGATCGGTGTAGCGGGCCGGATAATCGAGCGGGCCCCCCTCTTCGGGGGACCCGACGCGCTGCTCCACCTGCTCGGACGCGTGCGCCGCCGGCTGGCGCGACGCCCCGTTCCCGGCCTCGCGGAGCGTGGACGCCGTGCCGACCAGCCGCCCCACCATCAGCCGCCCGGCTTCCCGCTCGAGGCGGGGGAAGGCCCGCCGCGCGGCGCGCCGGAGCTGCACGTGGTCCGCATCCGCCCCCGCCAGGGCGAGCAGCTCTCTCGCCACCGACTCGCGGTAGCTCCGATCCCGCTTGAGCCGGTCCACGTCGAGGTCCGACAATGTGCCGTGGGAATGCTTCATCTCGCTGCGCGTGTGATGGAGAGATCCGTCCGGCGCCCCTCTGTCCGGCGGGTCTGGCGACCGCCATTCCGCCGGTCCGACATCGGAGGGTCCTCACAGGAGAAGGGCGTCCGTCGAGCCATGCAATGCGGGTGCCATGCACGGGCGCTCCGGGCCGCCCGGCCGCGGCGCGCGCGGCTTTACTACGCGCGGGGGTGAACCGTACGTTGACGCATGCACCACGACCTCCTCCTCCTCAGCAACTCGTCGCTCCACGGACGTGGCTTTCTCGAGCACGCGCTGGGCGCCATCGAGACCTTCCTCGACGGGCGACGCACCGTCCACTTCGCCCCCTTCGCCCTGGCCAGCCACGACGCGTACACCGCCACGGTCCGGACCGCGCTGGCGCCGCTGGGCGTCGAAGTCGTGGGGCTCCATGCGGTGGCGGCGCGCGGGGCGGTGGAGGGCGCCGACGTCGTCTTCGTGGGCGGCGGCAACACGTTCCGGCTCCTGCGCGCCATCCAGCGCCTCGAGCTGCTCGAGCCGGTCCGGCGGCGCGTGGCCGCGGGCGAGCTGGCGTACATCGGCTCCAGCGCCGGCACCAACCTGGCCTGCCCGTCGATCCGGACGACCAACGACATGCCGATCGTCGAGCCGGCATCGCTCGAGGCGTTCGGCCTCGTCCCCTTCCAGATCAACGCGCACTACCTGGACCCCGATCCGACCTCCACGCACATGGGCGAGACGCGCGAGCGGCGGATCCGTGAGTTCCTCGAAGAGAACGACGTCCCGGTGCTCGGGATGCGCGAGGGCGCCTGGCTGCGCCGCCTGGGCGACCGCCTCACCCTCGACGGCGACACCGGGGCGCTGCTCTTCCGCCGCGCTCGCGAGCCCGAGCCGTTCACCCGGGGCGACGACCTCTCGCCGCTCCTCGAGGCCCCCGCCCGGTTCGACGTGCCGTCCGGGCCCGGTTCGCCGTGAGCCCACGCTGGGAGGAGGCGGGACCGGGTCGCCGGCGAGTGGGGCTCGTCCTCGGGCCCGCCGTCTTCGGCCTCTTCCTCGCCCTGCGTCCGCCCGCCGGGCTCGATCCCGGCGCCTGGCACACCGCCGCCGCGGGGCTGCTCATGGCGATCTGGTGGGTGACGGAAGCGGTCCCGATCCCGGCCACCGCCCTGCTCCCTCTGGTCCTCTTCCCCCTGCTCGGCGTGCTCGAGCCCGCCGATGCGGCGGCCCCCTACGCGAACCCCATCATCTTCCTCTTCCTGGGCGGGTTCCTGCTCGCCGCCGCCATGCAGAAATGGGCGCTCCACCGGCGCCTCGCGCTCTCGGTGGTGACGGCGCTCGGGACCCGGCCCCACTCGCTGGTGCTCGGCTTCATGGTGGCCACGGCCTTCCTCAGCATGTGGGTGAGCAACACGGCCACGGCGGTGATGATGATGCCGATCGGACTCTCCGTCGTGGAGCTGGTCACCGCCGGGACCGATTCGGGCGGCCCGGTCCAGGTCGACTTCGGCACCGCCCTCATGCTCGGCATCGCCTACGCCGCCAGCATCGGCGGCCTGGCCACCCTCATCGGAACGCCGCCGAACGCGCTTCTGGCCGGCTTCATGAGCGAGACCTACGGCGTCGAGATCGGCTTCGCACAGTGGATGATCGTCGGCCTGCCGCTCACCGTCCTCTCGCTTCCCCTGGTATGGCTCCTCCTCACCCGCGTCCTCTTCCCCATCCGCATCCGCGAGATCCCCGGAGGACGGGACGCCATCCGGGCCGAGCTCCGCGCGCTGGGACCCGTCGCCCCCGCAGAGCGGAGAGTCGCCGTCGTGTTCATCCTCACCGCCCTCGCCTGGATCACCCGGCCACTCCTCGACGACGTCCTCCCCGGTCTCAACGACACCAGCATCGCCATGACCGCCGCCCTCGTCCTCTTCCTCGCCCCCGCCGGGCGCCGCCGCCGCCAGGTAGCGGGGCGCACGGATGGGGTGGGTGAGGCTGCCGGCGTGAGTGCGGTGGGAGGGGTGGGAGGGGTGGGAGGGGTGGGAGGGGCGAGCTCGGGACACGATCCGGGGGCCCGAGCCGACGAAGCTGCTGGCGCCGGCGCTACCGGTGCGCTGCTGGACTGGGACTCGGCCCGGGACCTTCCCTGGGGCGTCCTCCTCCTCTTCGGCGGCGGCCTCAGCCTGGCCCACGCCGTGACCGCCACCGGTCTCGCCGGGTGGATCGGCGGAGCGCTTGGCGTCCTGCACGCGTGGCCTACCGTGCTCGTGGTGGTGGCCGTGACCACCGTGATCGTCTTCCTGACGGAGCTCACCAGCAACACCGCCACCGCCGCCGCGTTCCTCCCCGTGCTCGCCCCGCTCGCCGTGGCCGTGGGGCAGGACCCGCTGCGCCTCCTGGTCCCCGCCGCCCTCGGCGCCAGCTGCGCGTTCATGATGCCCGTCGCGACCCCGCCCAACGCCATCGTCTACGGCAGCGGCTATGTCACCATCCCCCAGATGGCGCGCTCCGGCCTCGTGCTCAACCTCCTCTTCATCGGCCTGATCACCGGTCTCGCATATACGCTGGTGGTCGTGGCCTTCACCTGATCGCGGCGTCGCCCCTTCCCGGCTCCGGCAGTTCTCCGGGGCTCAGAGGATGGGGGTGGTGAGGCGGGCGATGTTGTCGCCGAAGGTGCGGAGGAATCCGCGGCGGGCCCATGCGTCGGGGCGGACATCGTCTGCGCCCTCCATGTACTCCTCCTGGAGGTAGTGGAGCTGGGAGGCGAAGTCGGTGTCGTAGACGAGGAGCGCGAGCTCGAAGTTGAGCGAGAAGCTGCGCACGTCGAGGTTGGCGGAGCCGAGGATGGCGAACTCGCGATCGAGCGTGAGCGTCTTGGCGTGGAGGAGCGCGCCGGGGTACTCGAGGATGCGGACGCCGGCGTCGAGGAGGTAGCCGTAGTGGGATCGGCCGGCGGCCTGGGTGAGCTTGCTGTCGCCGCGGCGCGGGAGGACCAGGACCACCTCGACCCCGCGCAGCGCGGCGGTGCGCATGGCCGCGAGGAGGGCGTCGTCGGGGACGAAGTAGGGAGTGGTGAGGACCACGCGCTCGCGGGCCAGCTGGAGCGTCTGGACGATGACGTCGAGGAGCGGAGCGCGGCGGTCACGGGTGGGCGCGGTCGGCAGGAGCGAGGCGGTGATCCCGCGCTCGGGAAGGTCGAGCGGCGGGAAGTAGGCCACGTCGTCCGGCAGCGCTCCGGCGTTGAACGCCCAGTCCTCGAGGAATGTCTCCTGGATGTCGTAGACCACCGGCCCCTCGACGCGCACGGAGATGTCCATCCACTCGCCGAACGCCGCCTTCCCCGGGTAGACCGGGTCGGTGAGGTTGTGGCTCCCCATGTAGCCGACGCGTCCGTCGATGACGGCGAGCTTGCGGTGGTTGCGCAGGTCGATCCTGGCGACCATGGCCCGCAGCGCGTTCACGGGCAGCGCAGCCGCGACCTCGACCCCTCCCGCGCGCAGACGGCGGCAGGTGGCCCCGCGCAGGAACCGGCGGGAGCCGCTGGCGTCCAGGAGGAGGCGGCAGCTCACGCCCCGGCGCCTGGCGCGAACCAGCGCGTCCGCGACGGCGCGGGTGATGGGATCGTGGTCCGAGTCGTCGGCGATGTAGAAGACCAGGTGGCAGTGGTGCTCGGCCGAGTCGATGTCCGCCACCATGCGCCCGAACAGGTCGGCCGGCTCGTTGGCCAGCTCCATGCTGTTGCGCGGCCGCGGGTCAAGTGCGCCGACGGCGCACGCGAGGCGGGAGATGGTGCGGTAGGGCTCGCACAGCTCCGGCGTGCCCAGGCGCTGGAACTGGCGGCGCAGCTCGGGGGACGCCTGGACCGCGTCCACCAGGCTCTCGTACTCCCGGGAGCGCCGGTGCCCGAGCCGCACCTCGCCGAACATGAGGTACAGCACCGCACCGGCAAAGGGGAGGAACGCCACCACGACCAGCCACCCCAGGGCGGCGGTCACGGAGCGCTTGCGGGTGATGATCACCAGGAACATCACCAGTCGCACGACCCATTCAGCTACGAAGACCCAGCGCATCGACGGACAGGTTACCGCCGACGGCGGCGCCGATCAACGCACCAGCAGCGCCGCGCTCGCCGCCGGCAGGGCCACGGCACCGTCGGTCGCTCGCGCCTCGCCCCGGCTCGCGAGCGCCACGACCCATGCGCCCGCGTCCCCGAACGCCCCATCCAGCGAGACCGTGCGCGGCTGGTCGGACACGTTGCACGCCAGGAGCGTGTCGCCGCGGCGGACCGTGAGCGTCCGGGCGCCCTCGTCGGCGCGGGCGTCCACGTCGCCCGGCGGCCCCGTGCCCAGCCCGGGGCGCCGGCGTCGGAGCGCGATGAGCGCGCGGTACCACGCCTCGACCGATGCGTGCGGCTCCGTTTCACGCTCGTCCCAGCGCAGCTTCGAGCGCTGGAACGTGGCGGGATCCTGCGGGTCCGGCACGGCCTCGGGGTCCCAGCCGAAAGCCGCGAACTCGGCGCGGCGCCCCTCGCGCACGGCGCGCCCCAGCTCGGGCTCGGGGTGGTCGGTGAAGTACTGGAAGGGCGACGACGCCGCCCACTCCTCGCCCTGGAAGAGCATGGGGACGAAGGGCGACGTGAGCACGAGCGCCGCCGCCACCTTCTGCAGCTCGGGCCCGACCAGCTGGCCGATCCTCTCTCCCACCGCCCGGTTCCCCACCTGGTCGTGGGTCTGGAGGTAGCCGAGAAAGCGCCGCCCCGGCAGCCCATCGGCCGGGCGGCCATGGCGACGGCCGCGGTAGTGGGAGTACCGCCCCGCGTAGACATACGCGTGGCGAAGCGCCGTGGCGATGTCGCCGAGGGCGCCGAAGTCGCCGTAGTAGCCCGCGGTCTCACCCGTGAGGGCGGCGTGGAGCGCGTGGTGGAAGTCGTCGCTCCACTGGGCGTTCAGCCCGTAGCCGCCGGCCTCGGGGCTGCGCACGATGCGGGGATCGTTCAGGTCGCTTTCGGCGATGAGCCACAGCGGGCGGCCGACCTCCGCTTCCAGCGCGCGCGTCTCCACCGCCAGCTCCTCGAGGATGTGCACGGCGGACGCGTCGACAATGGCGTGCACCGCGTCCAGCCGCAGGCCGTCGATGCCGTACTCTCCGAGCCACATGCGCGCGTTGTCCAGGAAGAAGCGCCGGACCTCGTCGCTTCCCCACCCGTCGAGGTTCGGCGCGTCGCCCCACGGCGTCTGGTAGCGGTCGGTGAAGTACGGCCCGAGCTCGGCCAGGTAGTTCCCGCTCGGACCGAGGTGGTTGTACACCACGTCCAGGATCACGCCCAGCCCCCGACCGTGGCACGCGTCCACGAAGCGATGCAGCGCCGCCGGGCCGCCGTACGCCTCGTGCACCGCGTACAGGTCCACGCCGTCGTAGCCCCAGCCGTGGCGCCCCGGGAACGCATTCACGGGCATGAGCGACACCGCGTCCACCCCGAGCGCCGTCAGGTGGCCCAGCCGCCCGATCGCCGCGTCCAGCGTCCCCTCCGGCGTGAACGTGCCGACGTGCAGCTCGTAGAGCACCGATCGCGGCAGGTCCAGCCCCGTCCAGGCCCCACCGCCCGAGCCGCGTTCGTCCCCCCGTGCGTCGCCCGCCTCCGTGCCGGGCCCGCCTCCCGCGCGGCCGCGTTCGTCGCCCACCACGCGGCTGGGCCCGTGCACGCCCTCCGGCTGCCAGCGGGAGCGGGGGTCGGGGCGAGGCTCGCCGTCGTCCACCGAGAACGCGTAGTCGGCGCCGGGCCCCGCCTCCGGCACGTCCACGTGCCACCACCCGCCGAAGCCGGCCGCGGGCGATGCGGCGGCGCGGCCCGGGCGCATCGGACGCCGCTCGTCGCCCAGGATGAGATCCACGCGCTCGGCCCGCGGAGCCCAGACCTCGAACCTGCTCAAGGGCCCGCCTCCCGCTCCAGAAGCGCAACGGGGAAGCGGCCGAGGAGCGTCCGGAGCTCCACGCGGCCGCCGCTCACGCGCGCGCCCGTGAGCGCGTTGCGCCATCTTCCGCGCGGCAGCGCCACCGTGGACCCTCGCCAGCCGCCGAGCGCGGCGAGGCCCATGGGGAGGCGAGGCACCACCGTGGCCACGCGACTCCCGCGCACGAACGCCAGCACGTGGCGCGACGCGGTGCCGTCGACTTCCAGCGGCTCGTACGAAGCGCCTGGCGCGAACGCGCCCGGGCGGCGCTGCCGGGCATGGAGGGCCTCGTAGACCACGCGCAGCTTCGGCCCTCCCGTGTGCATGGCTGCCAGCACTTCGGACGCCGGCGCCGCCCTCACCTCTTCCAGCAGGCGACGCCGGGCAGCGAAGTCCACCGGCCGCCGGTTGTCCGGGTCCACCAGGCTGAAGTCCCACAGCTCGGCCCCCTGGTAGATGTCCGGCACGCCCGGCGACGTCAGCTGCGCCAGCTTCTGCGCCAGCGAGTTGATCCGGCCGGCCCCCGCGATCCGGGCGACGAAGCGCTCGATCTCCCCGGCCAGCGGTCCGGCCAGCGCTATCTCGACGAACTCGCGCAGCGCCGCCTCGTACGCGTCGTCGGGGTCCGTCCACGACGTCCGCAGCCTGGCCTCCCGCGCCGCCTTCCGCATGTACTCGCCGAGCCGGTCGGGGCCGATCGGCCACGCGCCCACGGCCGTCTGGAAGAACAGGTACGTCATGGCCGGGTCCGGGGGGACGTCGGACGGCCACGCCGACGCCGCGAGACCCCGCCACCGGTCGACGGCGTCCAGCCACCGCTCCGGCACCTCGGCGAGCACCAGCAGCCTCGCCCGCACGTCCTCCGACCGCTTCGTGTCGTGCGTGGACAGCGTGGTCATGGTGCCGGGCCACGCTTCGGCGCGGAACGCCGAGCGGGCGTGGAACGTCGCCACCGGCACGCTCCAGCGGCCCGGGTCCGAGCCCACCTCGTTCAGCGCCACGAAGCGGGCGTAACGGTAGAAGGCCGTGTCCTCTTCCCCCTTCGCGGCCACCGCGCCCGTGAGCTGCTGGAAGCGCGCCCGCAGTCCCCTCGCCTCCGGCTCCGACTCCTCCCCCAGCAGTACGCGACGCAGGAACGACAGCAGCTCCCCGTCGATTTCCGGCCGCTTCGCCGCCGCGTCCGCCACCGCCCGCTCCACCACGGCGCGGTCCTGGTCCGACGCCTTCCCATCATCGTCCACGTAGCTCCGGTACACGGGAAAGGCCGCCGCCACCTCCTCCAGTGCGTCGCGCAGCGCGCGCCGCGTGAAGTCGCGGTACCGCCTGCGCTCCTCGCACAGGCCGACGAAGATGTTGGCGAGGCGGTTCAGGTCGGCGCCGAGCACGTCGCGCAGGATGGCGCGCCTGGCCTCGTACGCGACGTCGCCGTAGCTCCGCCGATCCCCGGTCATCGCGTGCCACAGCTCGGTGAGCGGCGCTTCGCCCCCGGGATCGAGGAAGACCCCGGTGAGGTCGGCCAGGACGTCGTAGCCCGTGGTCCCGTCCAGCGACCACGGCCGGAGCGGCTCACCCGGCATCAGCACCTTCTCCGCCACGATCCACGCCCGTGGCGAGGCCGCCCGCAGGCGCCGGAAGTACGCGGCGGGGTCTCGCAGACCATCCGGGTGGTCCACGCGGATCCCGTCCACCGCACCCCGCTGCGCCAGCGACAGCACTTCACCGTGCACCGCGTCGAACACGAGGGGGTCCTCGATCCGCAACGCGGCCAGCGAGTTGATGTCGAAGAAGCGACGGTAGTCCAGCTCCTGACGGGCCGTTCGCCAGTACGCCAGGCGGTAGTGCTGCTCGTTCAGGAGCGCGTCCAGCGCGTCCGCCGACGCGTTCAGCGCCACCACCGCGCCGTCCAGCGCCGCGGCCGCCTGCTCGTCATGCACCAGCCCGGCCAGTCGCGCATCCACGACGTCCACATCCCGCTGTCGCGAGGCGCGCGCGTCCGCGTTCGCCTCCCGGGGCTCGGGCAGGCGCGCCAGCACGCCGGCGAGGAACGCCATCTCGCTGGCCGCGTCTCCGCCCTCCGCGGCACGCGCCGCCGCCTCCGAGAGGACGCGGCACAGCGAGCGCGGCGCCAGCGGCAGGACGTGGTCGTGGTAGCGGACGGTCAGCTCGCCCCCGTCGCGCTCGACGCGGATGCGCCCCGCCTCGAGCTCGCGGCCGTAGTGGTCCCCCAGCACCGGCATCAGGACCTGGTCGCGCAGCTTCGGCTCGGGCGGGTCCCAGTCCACGTCGAAATAGCGGGCGTAGCGGCTCGCCGGGCCATGGCGAAGGAGGTCCCACCACCACGCGTTCTCCCGCCCCGTCGCCGCCATGTGGTTCGGCACGACGTCCAGCACGTGACCCAGACCGTGCCGCGAGAGCGCCTCGATCATGCGCTCCAGCCCCGCGGCACCGCCCAGATCGTCGCTCACCCGGGTCGGATCCACCACGTCGTAGCCGTGCGTGCTCCCGGGCGCCGCCTGCATGTAGGGTGATGCGTACAGGTGCGAGACGCCCAGCGCGGCGAGGTAGTCCGCGATCCCGGCGGCCGCGTCGAAGTCGAACCCGGGGCTCAGCTGGATCCGGTAGGTGGCGCGTGGCGTGGGCATCGTGCGGTGGCGCGATGCAGGTTCTGTACTAAATGGGAGCCCGGAGAACGCCGGGGAAGCCTGCTCACGGGGGGCCCGGAGAGCGCCGGGGACGCGTTCTCGCGCGGAGCCGCGCGGCCCGGCCTCGCCTCTACTCGCCCGCCGCCTCCCCCAGGATGCTGCGGAACTCCGCGAGCGGCACGGCGCCCTGCACGAGCTGACCGTTCACGAAGAAGGTGGGCGTAGCCGCCACCCCGGCCGCGGCGGCGATCTGTTCGACCCTCGCCAGCACGCGCCCCGGCCGGTCCGAGCGGTAGCACGATTCGAACGCGGCGGCGTCGCCTCCCGTGGACTTCAGGTACCCGAGGAACACCGGCAGCGGGTCGGACGCGGCCCGCCACTCGGGCTGCCTGCCGAAAAGCTTCATGTGCACCGGCCAGAACACCCCGTCCCCCTGCTCCGCCGCGCAGATCGCAGCCGCCGACGCTTCCTCCGCGTTCGGGAACTTCCCCAGGATGAACGGGACGTGCACCCAGCGCACCTTCCCCGTCTCCATGAACTCCGTGTAGAGCTGCGGGAAGATCTCCGTCGAGAAGCGGCGGCAGTACGTGCACCCGTAGTCGCTGAACTCCACCACCGACACCGCCGCATCCGCCGGCCCGATCACCTGCCCCACTCCCTTCAGGTCGGGCCACGCCGGCGCGCCATGGCGCACCGTCGCCACCTGCCCCGTCGGCTCCCGGCCCGCCTCCCGCAGCAGCGAATCCACTGCCGCCACAAGCTCCGCCTGGTCGAACACCCCCGTCATCGTCCGACGGATCCGCCCCTTCGCGTCGATCAGGAACGACGTCGGCAGCGTCTCCACGTTCCCGTACGCCTGCGACGCCAGTCCCGTCGCCCGCGCCACCGGGTACGTGATCCCGCGCTGCCCCAGGAACCAACGGATCTGGGCGTCATCCAGCTGATAGTCCGTCGACAGCCCCAGCACCGTGAAGCCGTCGTCCCTGCGCGCCTCGTACACCCGCTCGAACCCGGGCATCTCCAGCCGGCACGGCGGACACCACGTCGCCCAGAAGTTCAGCAGCACCACCTGCCCCCGCAGCTCCGAGAGCGACACCACCCGCCCGTCATCCAGACGCTGCACGTTGATCTCGGGCGCCCGCTCCCCCGCCGGCCCCAGCTTCGGCGCCAGCCGGTACGCCGCGAACGTGAGCACGGCCGCCCCGATCACGGTGGCGGCGGCGACCCGAAGCGTTGTGGAACGGTCCATCACACTCCCCACTATATGTCTTGATACGAATATAGTTGAACAACCCCGCCGGCGGAACCCGGCTGCGGCCACGACCGCCAGCCTGTCAGAGGGTCGGCCGTGTGACGGGCGTGACTTCCTCCGGCGTCAGCAGATCCTCGGCAGCTGCTCTCCCGACAGCATCTCGACCACGCGCATGCCGCCAATGGGGCTGCGCATGAACACCTTGCCGGGGTGCCCGGCCACGACGGAGCCGATGCGCGCGGCCTGGCGCCCGAGCGGGTCGGCGCGGAGGATCTCCAGCGCTTCGTCGGCGCGCGACTCGGGAACGAAGGCCACGAGTTTCCCCTCGTTGGCGACGTAGAGCGGGTCGAGGCCGAGGATCTCGCACGCGGCGCGGACGTCCTCCTCCACGGGGATGGCGGCGGCGTCGAGCTGGATCCCCACGCCCGCGCTGGCGGCGATCTCGTTGACGGCGCTGGCCACGCCGCCGCGCGTCGGGTCGCGCAGCACGTGGACATCGTTCCCGAGGGCGTCCAGGAGGGCGTGCACCATGCCGACGAGGCACGCGGCGTCGCTGAGCAGGGTGGTCTCGAACTCCAGGCCCTCGCGCACGCTCATGATGGCGATCCCGTGGGTGCCAATGCTGCCGCTGACGAGGATGGCGTCGCCGGGGCGGGCGCGTGTGGGCGCGATGTCGATGCCCTTGCCGATGACCCCGACGCCGGACGTGTTGATGAAGACGCCGTCGCCCTTGCCCCGGTCGACCACCTTGGTGTCACCGGTGACGATGGAGACGCCCGCGGTGGCCGCGGCCTCGCTCATCGAGCGGGCGATGTGCCACAGGTCCTGCATGGGGAAGCCTTCCTCGAGGATGAACCCCGCGGAGAGGGCGAGCGGGCGGGCTCCGCACATGGCGAGGTCGTTGACGGTGCCGTGGACGGCGAGGGAGCCGATGTCGCCACCCGGGAAGAAGAGCGGGTTGATGACGAAGGTGTCGGTGGAGAACGCGAGCCGCTCGCCGCCCACCTGGAGCACGGCGCCGTCGTGGAGCGCGGCGAGGGTGTCGTTGCCGAACGCGGGCATGAACACCTGTTCGGTGAGCATGCGGGAGAACTTCCCGCCGCCGCCGTGGGCCAGAACCACGGTGGGGTACTGGTCGAGGGGGAGCGGGCAGCTCATGGCCGCGAGATCGGCGACGGCGCCAGCGCCGGCGACCCGGTCCGGCTGGTCGCCGGGCGCTGCGGCGTCGAGCGTCGCGCGGGAATCGGGTATGCTGGCCATGTTCAGCGCCCCCCCGCGCCCGGCGCGGCGGGCTCGAGGCCGCGGCCGTAGTGGTAGTATGCGGCGCACGCGCCCTCGGAGCTCACCATGGGCGCGCCCAGCGGGTGCTCGGGCGTGCATCGGTGGCCGAACGCCGGGCACTCCGGCGGCTTCTTGATTCCCTGCAGGATGGTTCCGGCGATGCAGTCCGGCGATTCGTCGGCGGAGACGTGCTGGACGCCGAATCGGCGCTCGGCATCGAAATCGGCGTACTCCGGCCGCAGCGTCAGTCCGCTGGCGGGGATGGAGCCGATCCCCCGCCACTTCCGGTCGGAGACCATGAAGACGCGGGTGACCAGGTCCTGCGCGGCACGGTTCCCGTCGCGGTTGACGGCCCGGGCATACTGGTTCTCGACACCCCAGCGGCCGTCCTCGAGCATCTCCACGGCCATGAGAGTGCCCTGGAGCAGGTCGGTCGGCTCGAAGCCGGTGACGACGATGGGCACGTGGTACTTCTCGGCCAGCGGCTCGTACTCCCAGAACCCCATGACCGCGCATACGTGGCCGGCGGCGAGGAACGCCTGGACCCGGTTCTGCTCGGAGGAGAGGATCGCCTCCATGGCGGGCGGAACCAGTACATGCGACACCAGCATGGAGAAGTTCTTCAGCCCCAGGCGGTTCGCCTCGAACACCGCCGCCGCGTTGGCGGGCGCGGTAGTCTCGAACCCGACGGCGAAGAAGACGACCTGGCGGTCGGGCTCCCGCTCGGCGAGCCGCACGGCATCGAGCGGCGAATAGACGATCCGCACGACGGCCCCCTCCGCCTTGGCCGACAGCAGGTCGCCGCCGGAGCCCGGAACGCGCAGCATGTCGCCGAACGAGGTGAAGGTCACCTCGGGGCGGCGCGCGATCTCGAGCGCGCGGTCGATCATCTCGAGCGGTGTGACGCACACCGGGCACCCGGGCCCGTGCACGAGCGTGATCTCGGGCGGCAGCATGCGGTCGATCCCGAACTTCACGAACGTGTGGGTCTGGCCGCCGCAGATCTCCATCACGGACCACGGCCGCGTGACTCGCCGCTGGATCGCCGCCAGCAGGTTCTTCGCGTCCGTCTCGTCCCTGTACTCGTCTACGTATCGCATGGCTCAGGAAGGCTGGGGAATGTCCAGCTCGCTCAGGTCGTCCATCTCGCGCAGGTACTCCAGCGTCCGCTCCGCCTCGTCCTGGTCCACGACCGCGATGGCGAAGCCCACGTGGACCACGACGAAGTCCCCGAGCTTCACTTCCGGCACGTACGCCAGGCATACGTCCTTGGTGATCCCGCCGAAGCTCACCCGCCCCATGGTCATGCCCAGCGGGTTCTCATCGATGGACACGATCCTGCCCGGAACTCCGAGACACATCGGCTCCTCCTCAGCTCTCCCGTACAGTGGCGGCCGCGACCGCCACCTGGCCCAGCGCCAGTCCACCATCGTTGGCGGGCACCCGCCGGTGCAGCAGCGGCCGCAGCCCCCTCCGCTCCAGCGACCGCGCCGCCCGCTCCGTCAGCACCGCGTTCTGGAAGCACCCGCCCGTGAGGGCGACGCGCGCCTCCCCGACCCGTTCCGCCACCGCCACCAGCGCCGCCACGAGGCCATTGTGGAACCTCGCCGCGGCCGTGCCCGGGGCCTCGCCGCCGGAGATCGCCTCCAGCAGCGCGTCCAGCGCGGGCGCCCAGTCCACGAGCAGCGGTTCGCCTGCCCGCTCGACGAGCGCCAGCTCATACGAGCCCACCGCCTCCGGCGACACCGCCCACTCGAGCGCCATCGCCGCCTCTCCCTCGAAGCTCACCCGCTGCCGCAGCCCGATGAGGGCCGCTACCGCGTCGAACAGCCTGCCCGCGCTGGTGGTCCACGGCGCCCGGAAGCCCGTTTCCAGCACGCGGACGAGCACGTTCAGCTCGCCGGTGTCCACGGCGGCGCCCGCGGGCGTGCCGAGGAACCGCTCCACGCCGGCCTCCCCCCACGCGGCGTGCGCCAGCGCCAGCGCCATGCGCCGGGGCTCCTTCACCGCGGCATCGCCGCCGGGAAGGCGGAACGGGCGCAGGTGGGCGACGCGACGGTAGCCTCGCGCGTCGCCCAGCAGGAATTCGCCGCCCCAGATCACGCCATCGGGGCCGAGGCCGGTCCCGTCCCAGACCACGCCGAGCGCCGGCCCTGGCTCGTCGTTGTCCGCTAGGCACGACGCCAGGTGCGCGTGGTGGTGCTGCACGGCCACGCGCGTCACGTCCTCGCCTCCCGCGTCCGCCCCCAGCGCCCACGACGTGGAGCTGTAGTCCGGGTGGAGGTCGTGGGCCACGACGGTCGGCGACACCTCGTACAGCCGGAGGAAATCCTGGATCACACGCCGGAACGCCGCTTCCGCCTCGGGCGTCTCCAGGTCGCCAATGTGCTGGCTCAGGAACACGTCGCGGCCGCGGGCGAGCGCCACGGTGTTCTTGAGGTGTCCGCCCACGGCCAGCACCGGCGGCATCGGCTCCGTCAGCCGCACGGGGAGCGGCGCGTACCCCCTGGAGCGTCGGAGCAGCCGCGGCGTGCCGGCCATCGGCTGGACCACGCTGTCGTCCACGGCCCGCTCGATCGGACGGTCGTGGAAGAGGAAGACGTCCGCGATCCCGGCCAACCGCTCCGCCGCCTCGTCATTGTCGATGCAGATCGGCTCGTCGGTCAGGTTCCCGCTCGTCGCCACGATCGGCCGGTCCAGCTCCCGCATGAGCAGGTGGTGCAGCGGCGTGTACGGCAGCATGATCCCGAGACGCGGGTTCCCGGGTGCAACGCCTCCGGCGATCCCGGAGCCGGGGCGGTGCGGCAGCAGCACGATGGGCGCTTCCGCCGACGCCAGCAGCGCCGCCGCGTCTTCGTCCACCGCGCACACGCGCCGCGCCATCGCCAGGTCGCGCACCATGACCGCCAGCGGCTTCGTCGGCCGGCGCTTCCGCTCCCGGAGCGCGGCCACCGCGGCGTCGTTGCCCGCGTCCACGACCAGGTGAAAGCCGCCCAGCCCCTTCACCGCCACGATCCTGCCGTCGCACACCGCGTCCGCGACGTCACGGATGGCCGCCGCATCGTCGCCCGGCGAGCCGGCGCCGCTGGCGCCTCCCACGCGCAGGTGCGGCCCGCAGGCGGGGCACGCGGTGGGCTGGGCGTGGAAGCGCCGGTCCAGCGGGTCCTCGTACTCCGTCCGGCAATCGGGACAGAGCCGGAACGCCCGCATGGTGGTGTTCGGGCGATCATAGGGCAGCGCCCGGATGATGCTGAAGCGCGGGCCGCAGTCGGTGCAGTTGGTGAACGGGTACCCCGCGCGCCGGTCCGAGCCGTTCCCGGGGCGTTCGCGACCGCCCTCGCCGCGATCTCGGGCTCCGGCGGGGCCGACGTCGCCCTCCATGGACCCGTCGTCGCCCTCGACAGGGCCGGCGTCGAGGCCGATGTCGCGCAGGCAGGCCGGGCAGGTGGCGAGGTCCGGCAGCACCGAGGCCACCCGCTCGCCCCCGGCGTCACTGGGGAGGATCTCCAGCCCGCTCAGGCCCGCGGCGGGGAGCCACGTCTCGCGCACGTCCGTGACCACGGCCCGCGGAGGAGGCGTGCTGCGGACGCGCGTGGCGAAGCGGGCCAGCTGCGCGGCGTCGCCTTCCAGCTCCAGCGTGACGCCGTGCGTGTCGTTCCGCATCCACCCCTGGAGCGACAGCTCCTTCGCGGTGCGGTAGAGGAACGGCCGCATCCCCACCCCCTGCACGGCGCCCGCCATCTCCAGCCGGAGCCGGCGGGTCGCAGAAGCGGCTGCGGGGGTGGACATGGGACTTCAGGACGCCGGGGCGGCGGTGGCCACTCCCGCGACGCGGCCGACGAGCCAGCCGATCCACGCGTCCATCCCCTCCCCCGTCCTGCACGACACCCGGAAGATCGGCGTGTCCGCGTTCACCATCCGGATCCCCCGCTCGTACTCGGCGTGGTCGAACTCGAAAACGTCCGCCAGGTCGTCCTTGTTGAGCACCACCGCGTCCGCGCCGGTGAACATCCCCGGGTACTTGAACGGCTTGTCGAAACCCTCCGGCACGCTTCCCACCACCAGGTTCAGGTCCTGTCCCAGCTTGTAGTTGGCCGGGCAGATCAGGTTGCCGACGTTCTCGATGAAGAGCACGTCGATGGCGCCCAGATCCAGGTGAGGCAGCGCCGTCCGCACCATCGGCGCGTCCAGGTGGCAGTTCCCGCCCGTGTTGATCTGCACCACCGGAATCCCCCGCTCCGCGATCTTGTCCGCGTCAATGCTGCTCGCCACGTCCCCCTCGATCACCCCCGGCCTCAGATCGGCCGGCAGCCGCTCCGCCGTGGCCAGGATCAGCGACGTCTTTCCCGCCCCCGGCGACGCCATCACGTTCACCACCCGCACGCCCTCCCCGTCGAACCGCACCCGGTTCTCCGCCGCCACCTGGTCGTTGGCCTTGAGCACCTCTGTAACCACGTGAACCTTCATTCGGGCACCTCTATGCTGTCCACGTAAAAGCCCTGGCCCCCCGTCACCGACAGGGCCAGCGATTCGCACACCGGGCACTCCCGCGGCACCGGCGGCGTCACGGGGAAGGTATGGCCGCATGTCGCGCACCGCCCCTCCGCCGCGTCCCGGCGGAAGTTCAGCAGCGCCCCGGCGGCGGCCGTGTCCCGGCTCATGATGTCGAAGTAGAACTGGATCGAGTCGTCCACGAAGCTCGTCAGATCCCCCACCACCACGTCGATGGAGAGGATCCGCTCGGCGCCGGCCTTTTGCGCGGCCTCGAGCGCGACGTCCAGCATGCCACGGGTCGCCGGGAGCTCATGCATGAGGAAAGTGTACTACAGGGGCCGGCACCCGGACGATCGGGAAGGACCCGCGTCCGGGCTCCGGAATCACCCGGTCTCGTCGGTGGTGATTGTTCCCACACCCCGTCGAGGTCGCTCCCACCAGATTTCGGGATCGTGCGGTGCACTGCGGAGCCTGGGCGGGTGGCCGAGCCGCGTCAGCTCCTCGACCACCAGGTCCATGACCGCGTACACTGCCGTCCGGAGCGCAGGGCTGAGGCCCACGCCCGTGTCGACGCGATCGGGGACGGTGCCGATGAGCAGGACTTCGCTCGGGCCGCCGCCCTCGAGGTCGAGGAGCATGAGCGTCTCCTTCACGCCCGGCTGATGGGGGTTGGTACGGATGGGCGCCGGCTGGGAGAGGAGCTCGTCCTTCCGATACATCCGGATGGTTCCGGGCGGCCCGCCGGCGGAAATGGTGTCGATGACCACGAGGGCTTCCAGCCCCTCGAGGTGTGGGGCGAGGTCGAGCCCGGGCGTGCCGAGGTCGAGGATGTCCACGTCCCCGGTGTCGTAGCGCGACTGGAACAGTCGGACGACGTAGGGTCCGAAGGCATCATCGCCCAGGAGCACGTTCCCGAGCCCGACCACCGCCGTTTTCGTCACAGCGAGCAGAACTCCACGGCCATGACGTTGGACAGCTCCCGTCCCTCGGGATCCAGGGTATGGATCGCGCAGGCGAGGCACGGGTCGAAGGAGTGAATGGTGCGCAGGATCTCGAGCGGCCGCTCGGTGTCGGCCACGGGGTTCCCGATCAGCGAGGCCTCGTAGGGGCCCATCTGGTTGCGCTCGTCACGCGGCCCGGCGTTCCAGGTGCTGGGCACGACGGCCTGGTAATTCTTGATGGCCCCGTCCTTCACCACCACGAAGTGGGCGAGGGCGCCGCGGGGCGCCTCGTGGAAGCCGAAGCCCCGGATCTCCCCCTTCGGGAATTCCGGCTGGTTGAAGATCTCGGTGTCGCCGCTGCCGATGTTGTTGGCGAGCAGCTCCCAGTGCTTGTCGGCCAGGTCGGCGATCGTCGCGGCGCGGATGGCGCGCGCGGCGTGACGTCCCAGCGTCGAGTGCATGGCGGAAAGCCCCAGGCGCGTCCCGGCGATCGACGAAGCCGTGCTCAGCGCGTGATCCGCCCACTTCTTGATCCCGGCGTGGCCGGCCGCGTAGCCCACGAGCACCTGCGCCAGCGGGCCCACCTGCATCGGCTTGCCATCCCAGCGCGGCGACTTCACCCACGAGTACTTCCCGTTCTCCTGGAAGTCCGTGTAGTGCGGCACCGTCTCGCCGTCGTACGGGTGCAGCGTCTTGTTGCCTTCGTACCAGGAATGAGCGACGGACTCCGTGACGCTGTCCTCGAAGTACGAGTCGTTGAAGCTGCTGATGGGGCGATAGGTGGAGATGTCTCCGCCCATGATCGTCCCGCCCGGGAGATCGAACTGCGTCCCCTTGGTGTCCAGCGGCAGGTCCGGCACCGCCATGTAGTTGGTCACGCCGGCGCCGTAGCCGAGCCACTCGGGATACATGGCGCCCACCGCGATCACGTCCGGCAGGTAGACCTGCTGAACGAAGGTGCGGACCTCGGCCAGCAGCTGCCGGATCCAGTACAGCTTCTCCATGTTGAGCGCGGCCTGGTTGTCCAGGTTGATCGCGTTGGCCACGCCGCCCACTGCCAGGTTCTGGATGTTCGGCGTCTTGCCGCCGAGCATCGTCACCACCTGGTTCGCCTTGCGCTGGTACTCGAGCGCCTGCAGGTAATGGCTCACCGCCAGCAGGTTGACTTCCGGCGCCAGGTGCATCGCGGGATGCCCCCAGTAGCCATTGGTGAAGATCCCGAGCTGACCACTGTCCACCAGCCCCTTCACCTTCGCCTTCACCGCCGTCATCTCCTGGACGCTGTTCTTCGGCCAGGGCGAGATGCTCTGCCCCAGCGCCGCGGCCTTCTTCGGGTCCGCGGACAGCGCCTTCGTCACGTCCACCCAGTCCAGCGCGGACAGGTGATAGAAGTGCACGATGTGATCGTGCAGCGCGTGCGCCGTGAGGATCAGGTTGCGGATGTACTGGGCGTTGGCCGGGATCTCCAGGTCCAGCGCGTTCTCCACCGCCCGCACGCTCGTGATGGCGTGCACCGTGGTGCAGACGCCGCAGATCCGCTGCGTGAACAGCCACGCCTCTCGCGGATCGCGTCCCTGGAGGATCACCTCGATCCCCCGCCACATCTGCCCGGACGACCAGGCGTTCTGCACCCGCCCGCCGTCCACTTCCACGTCTACACGCAGATGACCCTCGATACGAGTGATCGGGTCAACGACTACTCTCGCCATGTTCTCCTCCTCACGAGCGGGCGGGCACGGGACGGGCCGCCGGGGCGGCCGTGCTCGGCCGTGCCTCGGGCTTCACGCCGCCCACGATGGGGAATTTCTTTACGATCAGGATGTACACCGCGATCTCACCTGCCACGAGCCCGGCCGTCACCAGGATCTCCCCCACCGACGGGAAGTACCCGAGGGAACCCGGCGCCGGATTGAACGCGATCAGGAAGGTCGAGAACCGGTACAACGCGCCGGCGCCCACGATGAGCGCGGCTGCGCGGAACAGGCGTCGCCGATCGGGCGACTGGCCGCGACGGGCGAGCATGACCAGCGCGCTCAGCCACATCAGCGTCTCGACCGCGAACAGGGCGGTCATGCCATTCATCTGCGTCAGCAGCCCCAGCTGGCCGCGGAACGCGAGGTCGCCGAAGCGAAGCACCAGGTAGAGACTCACCAGGACCATGGCGGCCCGGGTCAGCCCCTTCTGCAGGTGCGTCTCACGTTTCCGATTGAATGCGGAGTGCGTCAGCATCCCTTCCAGCACCACTACGCCATAGCCCATGGCGATGCAGGAGAGGAGGAAGAGCAGCGGCAGCAGCGGCGTCTGCCAGAGCGGGTGCACCTTGTTCCCCGCCAGCATCATCAGGCTGCCCAGCGACGACTGGTGCATCGTGGGCAGCAGCAGCCCGAGGGCGATGATGAAGGGTAGCCCGCGGCGCACCTTGGGCAGCCAGTACGTGGAAGCGCGGGCGAGGAATCCGTCGCCGTCCTTCCACTTCTCCATCAGGAACGGGCTCACCTCGATCCACAGCACCAGCGTGTACAGCATGATGCAGAGCGCGACTTCCAGCAGGATCGAGTTGAAGTTCCAGTTCCAGAAGCTGTACGGCAGCTTGTAGACGTTCCACCAGCGGCCGATGTCGATGATCACGCCGACGGCCCCCAGCGTGTAGCCGAGGGCGCTCGTGACCAGCGCCGGCCGGATCAGCGAGTGGTACTGCCCCTTGTTCAGAAGGAAGACCAGGATCGCCACGGCATACCCGCCCGTGGCCAGCGCCGTCCCCACCACCACGTCGAAGGCGATCCACAGCCCCCACGGGTAGCGGTCCGAAAGCGCCGTGACCGGGCCCAGCCCGAAGAAGAAGCGGTACAGGAGGATGGCCGCGGCCACCAGGAACAGCGCTGTCAGTCCGAGGAACGCCGGGGTCAGGACCTTGCCACCTACCGGCTTCGCGTGGCTCATGAGTCCACCTCCTCCCCTTCCTCGGCGTTGCGCCGGTTCTTCCACACCACCGTGCCGAGGATGCCGTAGAGCACCACCGGGGCGATGAAGCCCTTGTAGATGGTGTGCTGGACGGTCTCCGCCGTGTGCGCGGCCCCCGTGTCACCCAGCGCCGGGAAGCCCAGATCGGTGAACGGTATGCCGGCGGCGCTCAGGTAGAGCACCTGCGTCCCGCCGCCATCGTGCTCGCCGAACACCTTCGGCTCGTAGCGGTCCGGGGTCGCCTCCAACCGACGGTGCGCTTCCTCGAGCAGCTCTTCGCGCGTGCCGTAGATCACCGCTTCCTTCGGGCAGACCTCGGCGCAGGCCGGGATCTTGCCTTCCGCCAGACGGTGGTTGCACAGCTCGCACTTCACGATCTTCGGCGTGGCCGAATCCCACTCGAACTTCGGCACGTTGTACGGGCACGCCACCTGGCAGTAGCGGCAGCCGATGCACTTGTCGCCCTCCCACGTGACGATCCCGTTCTCCCGCTTCTGAAGCGCGCCCATCATGCACGCGCTCGCGCACCCAGGATCCACGCAGTGCATGCACTGCAGCTTCACGTAGGACTGCGCCGCGCCGTCCTTGTACTCCTTGATGATGTTCTTGCACTGCGCGTCCAGGTCCTCGGGCGCGTAGTAGAGATCGCCGGGGCGGCGGCCGCCGAAGTTCGCTTCGTAGCAGGCCACCTCGCACGCCTTGCACCCAATGCAGAGCGTCGCATCATACAGCAGCCCCACGGCGTCCGGCGGTGCCGCCGGCACTTCCCGGGCGAGCGCTTTGGCCGGCTTGACGGCGAGCGCAACGCCCGCCGCGGCCGCAGCCTTCAGCGCATCCCTTCGATTGAGTCCCATGTCACGCCTCCCCGTCCTTGTGGGCGTGTTGCTTCTTCGTCTCCGGGACGGGGACGAGCGCAGGCTCACCCGCCTCCAACGAGTCGTCGTAGGCGCCGACCTTCTTCGAGCCGACGTATGCGGCGCCCGCCAGGCCGCCGATCACCGCGCCTCCCACGGCCGTGGCCCACGGGCTGATCCCATCGCCCTCGGACGAGGCGATCGGCGGGAACCCGGCGGCCGGCGCGACCTGGAGCACGCTCGCCTCCTGGAACAGCGGCTTGTTGAAGCCCACGCCCGATTCGGTGCAGCCGAAGCACGGGTGGCCGATCCCGACCGGCCACGCCCCCGCGACCTCGCCGAAGCTCTGGATCGAGCAGTTGGCGTGCGTCTCCGGGCCCTTGCAACCGAGCTTGTACAGGCAGTAGCCGTTGCGGTGCCCCTCGTCGCCGAACGCCAGCGCGAACCGGCCGGCGTCGTAATGCGGCCGACGCGGGCAGTCCTCGTGGATCGTCCGACCGTAGGCGAACTTCGGCCGCGCCAGCTCGTCCAGCTCCGGCAGCGTCCCGTAGGTCGCAAACTGCAGCACCGTCCCGAGGAAGTTGTACGGGTTGGCCGGGCAGCCGGGGATCGTCACGACCGTCTTCCCCTCCAGCACCGCCGGCGCGCCTTTCGCCCCCGTCGGGTTCGGGCCCGCGGACGGCACGCCGCCCCACGATGCGCACGACCCGATCGCGACGATCGCCCCCGCGTTCTCCGCGGCCTCCTTGACCAGCTCCAGCGCCGTTCGACCACCGATCTTGCAGTAGATCCCGTTGTCCTTCGTGGGGATGGCGCCCTCAATGACGAGCACGTACTTCCCCTTGTTCTCGGCCATCGACTGCTGCCTCGCCGCTTCGGCCTGGTGGCCGGCCGCGGCGCTCAGCGCCTCGTGGTAGTCCAGCGAGATCAGGTCGAGGACCAGCGTGCCGAGATCCGGATGGCTGGTGCGCAGCATCGACTCTGTGCACCCGGTGCACTCCTGGAACGACAGCCAGATCACCGACGGCTTCCTCTTGGTCACGGCCTGCGCAAACGCCTCCGCCGCCGTTGCCGGTAGACCCACGGCGGCGGCGGCCATGATGCACATGCCCTTGACGAACTCTCTTCGGTCCAGCTCGCTTTGCGAGCGGGCCGCCGAGCCAGCGTGACGCGGCACAACCATGCTTCCTCCCGGGTGGCACGGAGTGGTAGGAACCACTGGCGGAACTCTTCAACTGTGGGACTGCAAACTACCCGGCTGGAGAAGCCACTCGCAGTCAGGGATGCGCTGAAATATTTTGGGGATTTTCCGGAAAGTTAGGTGGGGCAAATCCCCCACCGAGCCCGACGTATGTCCGTGTCGTATTCGCGCTTCCGCGTGTGGGGCGATACCCTTTCCCGGCCTCTGCCACCGACCCGAGATCAGGAGTTGGCCCGAATATGCCCTCCGTTGTCGTGCTGGGCGCCGGTCGCGTGGGCGCCGCCATGGCGCGCGACCTGGCGCGCGACCCCGATGTGGACGTGACCGCCGCGGACGCGAGTCCGGCCGCGCTGGAAGCGTTGAAGAAGGCCGCCGAGCGGGACGGCTCCGAGATCCGAACGCTGCCGCTGGACCTGTCCGACGGGTCGTCGCTGGAGCGGGCGCTGGAAGGCCGTGATCTGGCGGTGGGCGCGGTGCCGGGCCCCATGGGGTTCGAGACGCTGCGTCGCATCCTGGCCCGGGACGTGGACGTGGTGGACATCTCCTTCTTCGAGGAGGACGCGTTCGAGCTGGACGATCTGGCGCGGCAGCATGGGCGCGTGGCGCTGGTCGACGCCGGAGTTGCACCCGGTCTGAGCAACCTGTTCCTCGGGCACTGCGAAGCGCGGCTGGCGCGCACCGACCGGTTCGTGTGCCTGGTGGGCGGGATACCCGCGGAGCCATCGCCGCCGTGGGAGTACAAGGCGCCGTTCTCGCCGATCGACGTGATCGCCGAGTACACGCGCCCGGCGCGGCTGCGGCGGGACGGGCAGGCGGTCACGCTGCCCGCCCTGAGCGAAGTGGAGTCGGTGGAATTCCCCGGCATCGGCACGCTGGAGGCGTTCAACACGGACGGCCTGCGGACGCTGCTTCGGACCAGCCGTGCGCCGACCCTGGCGGAGAAGACGATGCGCTGGCCGGGTCACGCCGACCGGATGCGGGTGATGCGTGATACCGGCTTCTTCGACGAAGAGCCGGTGGAGGTGGACGGGGCGGTCGTGAAGCCGATCTCGCTCTCGACGCGCCTGCTGTTCGACGCCTGGCAGTACGGGCCCGGCGAGCCGGACCTCACGGTCATGCGCATCGCGGTGGAAGGCGCGGACGATGAGGGCCCGGTGCGTCACCTCCTGGACCTGGTGGACCGCTACGACCCGGACACGGGGGTCTCGTCCATGGCGCGCACCACCGGCTACACCGCCACTGCGCTCGCCCGCTTCGTGCTCTCGGGCGGCTACCGGAAGCCCGGGATCTCGCCACCGGAGCACGTCGGGGAGACGGATGGTGCGCTCGAGTTCGTGCTCGACAGGCTCGCGGAGCGCGGTGTCGAGGTGTCCCGAAGCGTAGAGCGGCCGTCGCATTCTGCCCCTTGACGCCACCGGAGCCCTGGACGATATTCGCATCCGGCGAATCCTCCGGCGTGTCCGGAGGCCGGCGAAAGGAGCCTGGGCAGTTCGCTCGGGCTCTTTTTTCATCGGTCGCCCGCCAGGGTCGCGGGGCGAAACCGCGAGGATACGGTGATCGATCGTGTGGTACGGAAATACCGGCCCCGAGAGCACCAGAACAAACAGAGGGAGTACGGTAGCATGCGTACCACCGGAACCGTGAAGTGGTTCAACGATCAGAAGGGCTTCGGCTTCATCGCACCTTCGGACGGCGGCAAGGACTGCTTCGTCCATCACAGCGCGATTCAGGGCCAGGGCTTCAAGACGCTCGCCGAGGGCGAAACGGTCGAGTTCGACATCGTGCAGGGCCAGAAGGGCCCCGCCGCCGAGAACGTCGTCCGGGTCGGCCGCTGAGCGGTCAGGGCCAATCACGCCGCAATGCGCGGCCGTCCCCACCCGGGGGCGGCCGCTTTTTTCTTCCCGCTACCTCCCGGATTCATGACCCGCGACCCTGCGACGGTGGTACTCGGCGCCACCGGCTACACCGGCCGCCTCGTGGCCGGCGTCCTCGCCGGCGGGGCCGACCCGTTCCTCCTCACCGGCCGTGATGCAGGGAAGCTGAGCGCACTCTCGGCCGCGTCCGGGGACGCGCCGACCAGCGTCCTCGATGTCACCGATCGCGTGGCGCTCGTCGACCTGCTCGTAGCCGGAGACAGGGTCATCGACTGCGCCGGGCCCTTCACGGAGCTCGGGGAGCCCGTGATCCGCGCATGCCTGGCCGCGGGGGCGCACTACTTCGACACGACCGGCGAGCAGCCGTTCATGCGCCGGATCCACGAGCGGTACCACGACGAAGCGCGGCGCGCAGGCGTGACCATGGTGAACGGGATGGCGTTCGAGTTCGCCCTCGGCGACTGCGCCGTCGCGCTTGCGGCCCGTGGGCTGTCGCGCCCCGTCCGCTCGCTCGATGTGACGTACGCCTGGCGAGGCGCCGAAAGCTCATTCGGCACCCGTCGGACTTCGCTGCGCATCCTCGGCCGCCGCGCCTGGTCGCTCGAGCACGGGCGCTGGCGACTGCGGCCCCAGGGGTTCACCCGCCGCACGGTGCGCCTGGCCTCCGGACGCACGCTCGACGCGGCCTGGTTCGGCGCCGGCGAGATCGTCACGGCGCCCAGGCACCTGGACGTCGAGACCGTGCGCGCCTGGATGGTGGTGGGGCGGAGCGCAGCGCTCGCCGCGCCCGTCGTCGCCCCGCTCCTCCCCGTGCTCGTCCCGCCGCTCCGCCCGCTCCTCGAGCGAATGGTCATGCGCTCGCCCGAGCCCGATGAAGCGGACCGCGACCGCAGCCGCTTCACCATCCGCGTCGACGCGATCGGCCGCGACGGCGACGCCACTTCCGTGGAAGTGGGCGGGAGCGACCCGTACGGCCTGACCGCCGGGATCATCGTGGCCGGCGCCCGGCGCGCCGCAGACCCCGAGGCCCCCCGCGGCGTCCTCGCCCCCGCCTCCCTCGTGGAACCGGAGTCCTTCCTGGCCTCCCTCTCCCCCCGCGGTCTCACCACCACCACCTCCCCCCCTTCACCCTCCACCCCCACCTCCTGAAGGCCGCTCGGCCGTTCGGCGATACTCGCCGGAACCCTCCCCCGCCACCCGTGTACGCCCAGCCCCACGGCGGCCGCGGGCCGCCGCGCGATTCCCTGGAACACGGAGGCCGGTTTGGCGCGCGAAGCGCGGAAGGGCGACACGGTGGCAGTGCACTACACGGGGACGCTGGACGACGGCGAAGTTTTCGACAGCTCTCGGGAGCGCGACCCTCTGGAGTTCACGGTCGGATCAGGCCAGGTGATCCCCGGCTTCGATCGGGCGGTCGAGGGCCTGGAGGTGGGCAAGATCCGCGAGGTCCGGCTGGATCCGGATGAGGCGTACGGCCAGGCGCGCGAAGATCTCGTGGTTCAGGTCCCCGCCGACCAGTTCCCGGCTGGAGTCGAGCCGGAGGTGGGTCGGCAGGTGCAGGTCCAGGTCGCGCCCGGTCAGGCCCGGGTCGCGACGATCCGCGAGGTGGGAGACGACTCGGTGCGGCTGGACCTCAACCATCCGCTTGCGGGTCACGCGCTGACGTTCGCTGTGGAGCTGGTGGAGATCCGCTAGCGTCCGGGCCGCCGCGCGCGCGGCGGGGCTCGCGGCCGGCGCGGCCGCTCTCCGCCACCGGGCGGGGCGGCCGCAGCCGGGCGCTGTACGCGGTGCGGAATGCCGCCATCGCTTCGCGCATGCAGCGAAGGTTCGCCTGCCGATCCACTGCCGGATCCGGGCAGCTCTGGTATCCCGCCATGGTGGCTTCCACGTAGAGGTCCACGCTCCCGTCGGTGCGCGTCACGACGCGCATGTAGCCGGGCTCCGACCTGTCGTAGAGCGTCCCTTCGATCTCGCCCACGGGCGACAGCTTGCTGGCCGAGCCCGACACCACGCTGAAGCGGGGAGCGCCCGCGCTGTCGGCGCGGAACACCTGGAGGGAGTGGTCATGGCCGGCCGCGTAGAGGAGCGGCCTGTGCTCGGACCGAAACGCCTGGGCCATCCCCTTCCGGAGCGCCACGTACCGCTCCGAGCTCAGGTCCTGGAGCAGCGCGCCGCTGCGGTTGAGGACGTACTGCACGCCCAGCGTCGTCCAGAGCGATGACACCCCTCCGTGGGGACCGCCCGTCTCCAGCGGGTGGTGCGCCGCCACGATCACCGTCCGGTCACCCGCGTCCGCCAGCGCCTGCCGGAAGCGGCGCAGGAATGCCTCCTTCCCTGCGGGCTCGGCGTCGAAGATCCACCATGCGGTGTCCAGCAGGAGCAGCCGCAGGTCCGGACCTACGTCGACCGCCTGGGGCCCGCCCGTCCCCGCCGGCGGCGCCAGCGCCACGGGCGCCCCCGCCGCCCTCGCCCGATCCAGGAAGCGGCCGAGGTTCTCCAGACGGCGCGCCCCCTCCTGATCCTCGCGCAGCCCCCAGTCGTGGTTCCCTGCCAGGAAGTACATGCGCACGCCACGACCTGCGACTTCGGGCCGAGAGACGACGCGGACCTGGTCCGCAACACGGGCGGAGTCCTCCCCGTATCCCGCCGCGGCGCGGTCGGGCATCCCGGCCGGGTACACGATGTCGCCCAGCATGAGCACCACTTCAGCCCCGTGCGGCACGCGCCCGGACCACTCCGCGACGTCGCCGGCCAGCCGCGGGAGCACGGGGTAGCGGTCGTACGTCGCCTGGCCGGGGTCGCCGGCGAAGAAGACGACGGCCCGCGGCGGCGCGGGATTGGCCGGCACCGCGGGCGGCCCCCCGTCGGGAGCTTCCGCTGCCGGTCTCGCGCCCGATCCGCCGCCGCAGGCCAGGACGGCGGAGGCTGCGCCCCCGAGCGCCAGCAGCACCAGCGCCGGCGCCATCCACGCTCCGGCGCCCCGATCGCGCCGTTCATCGCGGCGCTCGTCCCCGTCGGCTTCGCGGTGATGGCGGCGGCCCCGCACCAGCCCGAGCAGTGCGCCGAGCAGCATGCCCACGGCGCCGACCACCACGCCCCAGGACCACGTCCCCTGGGAGTCGCCTTTCGCGGCCACGCCGATGGCGGCCCCGATGCCGGCCCCGAGAGCGCCGCCGGTCACCGCGCCGACGGCCGTCCCGGCCAGTTCTGCACCGCCCGCGATCCCGGCCGCGATGCCGCCGACAATGCCGAGCGCGATCGGGATCCCGTCGGGGCCGTACAGGTCGTGCACCGACTCGACGTAGCGGTGCTCGAAGCGCGCCCTGGCCACGACCAGGCCGACGGAAACGCCGAGCCCGGTCACGAGGCCCACGGCGCTGCCGGCCAGGGCTCGTGCCGACGCCCCGATCCACGAGCCGCTTCCGGGCAGCAGGAGGAGGATGGCGAGAGCGAGGCCCCGGTAGCGTGCCATGATCGTATTTCCGTGGTGAAGGTGCTCGTCACGGTCGAGCGGCCGGGGCCGCGGACGGAACTCCCGGCCCGGTCGCGGGTTCGGAGCAAAACACATGCGACGGTCGGGCGCCCGCGGCACCGGCCGGCGCACCGCGGACGCGGAGAACGAGGACTGGATGGCGGAGGACGGCGAGAATGGGCGGGGCGACACGGGTCGCGCTGGCTGGAAGCGGCTGCTCGATGTCGCCCTCTGGGTGCTGGTCCTCGGGCTCCTGCTGTGGCGCTTCGGGCCGCAGGTCGGCGCCGCCATAGGCCTCCGCACCGGAGACCGGCCGGCGCCCGATTTCGCCGTCCGCACGCTCCAGGGCGACTCGCTCCGCCTCTCCTCCCTCCGCGGCAATGTGGTGCTCGTGAACTTCTGGGCCACCTGGTGCCCGCCGTGCCGGCTGGAGATGCCCGGCTTCCAGAACGTGTGGGAGGACTACCGCGATCGCGGCTTCGTGGTGGTCGGCCTCTCCACCGACCACGGCGTCCCGGGCGACGTCAGCCGGTGGATCCTGAGTCACGGGATCACTTACCCGATCGCCATGGCGCCCGGCGCCACCGTACGCGCATTCGGCGGCGCCGGCGTGCTGCCCACCTCCGTCCTCGTGGACCGGGATGGCCGGATGGCGTACCGCGTGGAAGGGTTCTACACCGAGCCCGCGCTGCGCGCCGCCGTGAAGCGGCTGCTGGCCGAGCCCGGGCCGCCCGCCGGCGCGACGCTCCGTCCCGCCGGCCCCCTCCCCGCAGCCGACCTCTGACATGGCCACCGACGACGCGCGCGCCGACGGCCTCGCCGCGGAGGTCGTGGACGCGTTCCGCCGCTACAGCCGCCGATTCGCCGAGATCACCCGGCGCTCGCCCGCCCGCTTCGCCGCCCGTGAATGGGTGGAGGCGCAGGAGGACGCCCGCGAGCGGATCCTGCTTTACGACGTCGTCGTCCACGACACGCTCCGCTCCCTCCGGCGCGCGCTGCCGGCCAGCCCCGACCCCGCGTTCGGCGCAACCGTGAAGCGGGCGTTCCGCGCCTGGGCGGTCGAGCGGCCGGACGCCGAGGTGGCGGAGACGTTCTTCAACTCGGTGATCCGGCGCCTCTACGGGACCATCGGCGTGGACCCCGCCGTCGAGTTCGTGGGCGACGCCGTGGACGAGCCGGGGAGCAATGGCGTGGCGCCGTGGACCGCCTGGTCGCTCGAGGGCGGATTCGAGCACGCGCTGGAGCGAGTCCTCGCGTCGCTCCCGCTGGCGCTCCCCTGGCACGAGCGCGAGGACCGCGTCCGCGCGGCCGCCGACCTCCTCTGCCGCGAGCTCGGTGGCGAGGAGGAGTGGCGGAATGGCGAGATCCAGGTGCTGCGCCCGCTCTTCTACCGGAACAAGGCCGCCTACGTCGTGACCCGTCTGGTCCGCGGCGATGAGATCGTCCCGGTGATCCTGGCGCTCCTCCACCCGGCGGAGGGGGTGGCGCTCGACGCGGTGCTCCCGACGTCCAATGAAGCCAGCGTCGTGTTCGGATTCACGCGATCCTACCTGCACGCCGACATCGACTCGCCGCGCCCGGTGATCGAGTTCCTCAAGTCGATCCTCCCGATCAAGCGCGAGGACGAGCTCTACACGGGGATCGGCTTCCACCGCCACGGCAAGACCGTGTTCTACCGCACGCTCCTGGAGCACCTGCGGGACCCGGACGCCCGCTTCGTCACCACCCCGGGCAAGCCGGGGCTGGTCATGAGCGTGTTCACGCTCCCGGAGCTGAACGTCGTATTCAAGGTGATTCGCGACCGGTTCGGCCACCCCAAGCGCACTTCACCGGACCGCGTGCGCCGGAACTACGACCTGATCTTCGTCCGCGACCGGGTGGGCCGGCTCGCCGACGCCCAGGAGTACCGCCGCCTCGAGCTCCCCCGGGCTCGCTTCAGCGACGAGGTCCTCGAGGAGCTTCTCGCCACCGCCGCCCGCACCGTCTCCGTCGCGGGCGACACCGTGATCATCGAGCACCTGTACGCCGAGCGCCGCGTTCGCCCGCTCGACGTCTTCCTGGAACAGGCATCGCCCGCCGAGGGGCGCCGCGCCACTCTCGACTTCGGCCGCGCCATCAAGGACCTGGCCGCGGCCAACATCTTCCCCGGCGACATGCTGGTGAAGAACTTCGGCGTGACCCGACACGGGCGCGTGATCTTCTACGACTACGACGAGGTGGCGCTCCTCACCGACTGCAACTTCCGGGAGGAGCCGCAGCCGGCGTACCCGGAAGCGGAGCTGGCCGAGACGCCCCACTACTACGTGGGCCCCGATGACGTCTTCCCGGCCGAGTGGCGCGCGTTCCTCGGTCCGCCCGGGCCGCTGCGCCGCGAGCTGCACAGCGCTCACGGCGAGCTCTTCGACGCGGACTGGTGGCGGGACATGCAGGCGCGTCAGCGCGCGGGGGAGGTGGTGGACTTCTTCCCGTACCGGGAGGAGCGGCGGCTGCTGCGGGGCTAGTCGCCTTCCCCGCCCTCACCCTCCTCCGCTTCCTCCGTCGCCGGGCGACGGGCGTGCTTCGCCCGCGGCTCGCCCGGCTGAAGCGCCGCTTCCCGCCTCGCCTCCGCACCCTCAGGCGTGGCCTCATCCGGGTCCCGCTCCCGGTATCCGGCGTACTCCTCCCGGGCGTCGGACGCGTCCGCGGCCTCCGGGCCCGCCGCCCGCTCCGGGCGGTCCAGGTCGAGCTTCTCGTCGTCGCTCATCGCCCGCCCCCGTGCGGCGACGGCCGCCCCGGCATCCCGTTCTGTTCCGGCCTCATGCCGGGGTGCTGCCCCTGGCCCATGCCCGGCCGCATCCCGGCGCCTTCGTGCATCTCCTCCATCGCCTCCATGATCGTGTCCAGCGTCTTCTTCTGGTCGGCGTTCAGCACCTGCCTGGCCTGCACCTGCACTTTCGCCATCGCCTGCATGGCGTCCACCATCCGGGACGCGGCCTGCCGCAGCGCCTGTTCGTGAGCGTCCAGGTCGGGCGTATCGCCGTGCATTGCATCCAGCGCCTTCTGGTGGGCTTCCCTCGCCTGCTGCATCGCGGTGCGCATGCTCTCCTGCGTACCCTTCTCCAGCGTCTGCAGCTTCTCGACCTGGTCTTCACTCAGGTTCAGCGACTCGCGCAGCCGCAGCAGCATCCCGGGCCCGGCCTGATCCATCCCCATGGCGCCACCCCATCATCCCCATCATCCCCATCATCCCCTGCCCCTGCATCATGCCCTGGCCGGGATGCATCATCCCCGGATGGTGCGGCGGCTCCTGCTGCGGCTGATCCTGCGGCTGCTGCGCCATGGCCGTCAGCGGCAGCACGAGCGCGACGACCGCCGCCGTCACGATTCCCAGCTTCCTCATGGTCTTTCCTCCCGTCTGGCGTTGCCGATTGCGTCCCCGCGCCCACGCGGGCCGCGAGGTCAAACCACTCGGTGATAGGCACGCCGGAAGTATACCAGCGCGGAGGATTCGCCCCCGGCGGTCGCCTCCGCGACGCGCCCCACCACGAGGTCGTGGTCCCCACGTCGGAGGACCTCCTCCACCGTACACGAAAACGTCGCGAGGGCTCCCGGGACCAGCGGAACCCCGTCCTGCGTGAACGGCAGCGGCCCCACCGGGAACGTGTCGGCGTACCGGCTGGCGAGCCCCCGCTGCTCGTGCGTGAGGATGCTCACGCCGAAGGCGGCCCCCGGGTCCAGGAACGGCGCAGCCGAGGCGTTCGGGCCGAGGCTGGCGAGGACGAGCGGAGGCTCGAAGGAGAGAGGGATGAAGGCGGACACCGTGAGAGCGTGGACGCGCCCGCCGTCGCGGACGGCCAGGAGCGTCACGCCGCTGGCCCACCGGGCGAAGGCCTCGCGCACCGATTCCGCCGCCCGGCGGCGCCCCTCGTCCTCGGGCTCCGGACCGCCACTCAGGTGCCTGCCAATGCGTGTGGGGGACATGTCAGCCAATGTAGAGCGCCCGTCCGCGCGGCGCATTCCTTGCACCCCATCCCTATCGTGCCGCCCGCTCTGGCGGGCATCCGTGTACTCGCGGGCGCCGGAAGCATCCGTCGCCCACACCCTCTCAGGGAGAATCGTCATGCGACAGCTCTCCGTTCCCGCCCTCGCCGCCGTATTCCTGCTGGCCGCGTGCGGTGGCAACGACCAGTCCGGCGACGCCATGGCCCAGGACACCATGGATACGGGCATGCAGTCCGCCACGGCCGCGCCGGATACCGCGCCGGTGCTCGTAGCCATGATCCAGAGCGCGACCGACACCGGCAGCGTTGGGGGGACCGTGCGTGTGTATGCCGAGACCGGGACCGGCTACGCCACCGGAGAGGGCATGGGTGAGGACATGGGTGAGGACACCATGGGCGGGTCGGGGATGGCGCCCGAGACCACGTCTGCCCGCGCCAACGCGGCCATGACCCCGGATTCCGGCGGGATGGGCGGGGGAATGGCTGGCGGCCCCGGGTTCCGTCTGGCCGTGGACGTGAACGGGCTTTCGCAGGGCCAGCACGCGTGGCACATCCACGGCGGGCCCTGCGGCCAGGAGGCCCCGGTCGTGGTACCCTTCAGCAGCACGGCGGACCAGTCGGGGATCGCCCAGGCGCTGAGCGCGGACCAGAGCGGGAACGCGACGGCCACCGTGACCGTCCCGGCCGCCGAGCTCTCCCTGGACCAGCTCGAGAACGGGCAGTTCAGCCTGCACATCCACCAGCGGGGCGGCGTCGACCACGGCCCGACGGTGGCGTGCGCGGACCTGACCCGCAGCGGCGGGATGTAAGAGCCCGCATCTACAGCGCCGTCCCGCACCCGCTCGCCCGGGGAGTCCGACGCCCCGGGCGAAGCTGTGTTCACCGCCCCCGGCGTTTCCGCCGCCGCGCGGCCGCTCTCCGGTGGCGGGCCGCGTCACCGGCCGGTTCCCGCTTCCGGACCTTGCCGTGTTCGATATAATGGGATCGAACACGAGCTCTTTCCGGAGACCCGAGATGCCAGAGAACGCGACCCGCCGCGCCACGGTCATGTGCCCGTTCTGCCTGACCATGAACCGCGTGGACCTGGGCCGGGCAGCGGACCGGCCGAAGTGCGGCCACTGCGGCAAGCCGATCCTCCTGGACCGACCCGTACGCGTCACGGACCGGTCCATGGAGAAGACCATCAAGGGCACCGACATCCCCGTGGTGGTCGACTTCTACGCCGACTGGTGCCAGCCGTGCAAGGTGATGGCGCCGATCCTGGACGAGCTGGCGAGATCGCGCCAGGGGCAGGTGCTCGTGGCGAAGCTGGACACGGACTCCAACCCGACCATGGCCGTCCACTACGGGATCCGCGGGATCCCCACGCTCATCGTGTTCCGCGAAGGCCGAGAGTGGAAGCGCCAGACGGGTGCCGTGCCCGCGGACCGGCTGCTCGCACTGCTGGACGCGGAGCCGTAGAGGGGACACGGCGAGCGGCGGACGGGGCCGCGGGTCGCGGGCCGACCCCGGATGGCAGGACGCTGCCGATCCCCGGGCGGGGGACCGGCAGCGCGTGTTCGGTAGGATTGCCCGATCACAGCGCAACAAACGGGCCGTTCAGCGCAAACCCACCGATTGCAGCATGGCGACGGTGATCGACTGGCGCACGTCGCCGAAGCCGGTCCACGGGTCGCTGCCACCCGCAATCCGATCCGGGACATCGCGGATGGTGTGGAAAGGCGGCTTCCTCGCGTTCGGGTTCACCTCGTCCCAGGACAGCGGCACGGCCACCGGCGCGCCGGGGCGCGCCCGCGTCGAGAGCTCGCCGATGGCCGTGGCGTTCCACGCGTTCCGCAGGTAGTCGATGAAGATGCGTCCCTTCCGGCGCGCCTTCGTCATCCTGGACGTGAACCCCTCCGGATCTTCCGCCACCATCCGCTGCGCCACGGCCTGCGTGAACGTCCTCGCCTGCTCCCAGTCGGAGCGTCGCGTCACCGGCACCACCACATGCAGCCCCTTCCCTCCCGTGCTCTTGGGGAAGCTCTCCAGCCCGAGCTCGCCCAGGATTCCGCGCAGCCGGAGCGCTGCGCTCGCCACGCGGCCGAACGGGAGCCCCTCGTCGGGGTCGAGGTCGAACACCAGCCGGTCGGGGCGATCGAGCCGGTCGCGACGCGAGCCCCAGACGTGGAACTCCAGCACCCCCAGCTGCACCAGCGCGACCAGGGACGGCAGGCCGTCAATGTACATGTAGAGCCCGGTCCCGTCCTTTTCCTTCACACGGACCCGCGGCACCACGTCCGGAACCCCGTCCTTCGCGTGCTTCTGGAAGAAGCACTTCCCCTCCGCGCCGGACGGGCAGCGAACGAGCGTCAACGGCCGGTCTGCCAGCGCGGGCACAATGTGGTCGGCCACCGCCTCGTAATAGGCGACGAGCTCACCTTTCGTCACGCCCTGCTCCGGCCAGAGCACCTTGTCCGGGTGCGTGATCTTCACGCCGGCGACCGTCCCCATCTCTCCCTCCGGGTACGAGTGCGACCCGGACTTCGAGGCGCGCTTCGAAGCGCGCTCCGATGCGGGCCTCGACGCCCGGCCGGGCCCCGGACCGCTCTCCCGCACCACCTGCCGGGCGCTCCTGTCCTCGCGCAGCCCCTGGAAGGAAGGGTGGCGCACCCGGCCGTCATCCGTCCACTCCGTGAACTCGACCTCCGCCACCAGCTCCGGGCGGACCCAGTGCACCCCGCGGACCTCGGCGCCCCGCGGCGCTCCCTTCATCGGTGGGGTCTTGCGTTCCATGGTCGAGAGACGTTCGTGCAGCGCCCGCAGCGTGCGGTTGTCGAAGCCGGTGCCCACCTTCCCGGCGTACACCAGGTCGCCGGCGTCGTCGTGAACGCCGAGGAGGAGGGCGCCCAGCCCGACGCGGGACCCCGACGGCTCCGAATAGCCCACCACGACGAGCTCCTGGCGGGCGGTGCACTTGGCCTTCAGCCACGTCCTGCCCCGGCCGGGGCGGTAGGCGGACCCAGCGCGCTTGGACACGATCCCCTCGAGCCCCATGTCGCACGCCCTCGCCAGGAACGCGGGGCCGCGGCCCCGGACGTGGTCGCTGAAACGGACCTGCCGGTCGTCCAGCCCGGACACCAGCCCCTGGAGCAGCGCCTTTCGCTCCTCGATCGGCTCACCGGTGAGATCCCGGCCGTCCAGGTGCAGGAGGTCGAATGCGAAAAGCAGCGGCTCGCCGCCGCGCTCGCCGGACAGCGAATTCTGGAGCCGCTGGAAGCTGGACACCCCGTTCCGGTCCAGCACGACCACCTCACCGTCCACCATCGCCTCGTCGGCAGCGAGCCGGGACACCATCTCCGCCAGCGCAGCGAAGCGGTCCGTCCAGTCCTTCCCGTTCCGGGTGATGATCCGGGTCGCCCCACCCTCGAGCCGGCAGAGCACCCGGTAGCCGTCGAACTTGATCTCGTGGAGCCAGTCCCCGCCGTCCGGCGGCTTCCCCACGAGGGTAGCCAGCTGCGGCTTCACCCGGGCGGGCAGCTTCGAGGGCTTCCCGGGCTCGCTCGTCGGCGGCCGAAGCTCCCCCTCGTGGCTGTCCCACACCCGGTCCTGCTCCGCCGCGATCGCTTCGAGGTCGCGCCCCGTCTCCACGCTCAGCGGGGCGTCGTCAGTGATGTCGTCGTCGTCCTGGTCGCGGGCGGCGTCGTCGCCCGACTTGATGAGCAGCCAGCTCTCCTTTTTCTCGCCGGCGCGCCGCTTCATGCGCGTCAGGATCCACTCGCCCGAGAGCTTCTCGCCATCGAGGCGGAAGCGCAGCCGCCCCTTGCGGTAGTCCCTTTCCGCATCGCCGAGGGGCGTCCAGGTCCCGCGGTCCCACAGCATCACCGTGCCCCCGCCGTACTGGCCCGCCGGGATCACCCCCTCGAAGCCGCCGTAGTCCATGGGGTGGTCTTCGGTCTCCATCGCCAGCCTGCGCACACCGGGCTTCAGGCTCGGCCCCTTCGGGACCGCCCAGCTCTTCAGCACCCCGTCCATCTCCAGCCGGAAGTCGTAGTGCAGGTGCGACGCGTCGTGCTTCTGGATCACGAACTCCAGCGCGCGCTCCGCCTTCCGGTACCGCACCTTTCCCGACGGCTCGGGCGTGCGCTTGAAGTTCCGCTTCTTCCGGTATTCCTCGAGTGCCATGCCACTCCCTCTTCAGCTCTGCTTCGACGCGCCACGCAGGTAGGGCGACAGCTCCACTCTCCCCTTCCTGGGCCACGAAAGCGGTCGCCACAGGTCGCCCATCCGCCTCACCCGCTCCGGGACGTTTTCCAGCGTGAAGTCACCGGTGTCCACCCCGGCCTCCACCTCCTCCCAGGTCATAGGGGTCGACACCGTCGCCTCCGGCTTCGGTCTGACCGAGTACACGCTCGCCAGCGTGCGCCCCCACGCGTTCTGGTTGTAGTCCACCAGCACCCGGCCGGGCGGCCGGTCCTTGATGCGGTACTCGGCCGTGACCAGGGCCGGGTCCCGCCGCTCCATGAGCTGGGCGAACGCCTTCGCGAAGCGCCACACCGCCTTCTGGACCGGGCCACGCACGATCGGGACGTAGACGTGGATGCCTTTCGACCCGCTCGTCTTGGCATAGCTCGGCATCTCCAGCTCGGCCAGCGAGTCGCGCACCATCAGCGCCGTCCGCCGCACCTCCTCGAAGCTCGCGGGCGGGACCGGGTCGAGGTCGAAGTGGAGGAAGTCCGGGCGGTCCACGTCGTCGCAGCGCGAGTACCACGGATTCAGGTCAATGCAGCCGAGGTTCACCAGCCACAGCAACCCGGACACGTGCCGCACCACGGGGAAGTCGATCACGCTCCCGGAGCCGTGCTCGATGCTGCACGTCTCCAGCCATTCGGGTGCGCCCGCGGGCGTCCGCTTCATGAAGAAGTGCTTCCCCTTCCACCCGTTCGGGTAGCGCTTCATCACCATCGCGCGCCCCTCGACGTGCGGCAGCAGCGCCTCGGCCACGTCCGCGTAGTACTGCAGCAGGTCGCGCTTCGTGATCCCGCGATCCGGCCAGAACGGCTTGCCCAGGTTGGTCAGCCGGAGCTCCTGGCCCGCGAAGCTCAGCGTCGCGCTCTCCCGGTCCCGGGGGATCTCTGGGTTCTTCGGGTCCGCCATGGCGCCTCCATCGGTCGGTTCCCACCGGAACCCGAGCAAGGATCCGACCAGCGGCGGCCGGCCGTGTCTCCGGGCTGGCACCCGTTGTGCCTCCTCCCCGGCCGGAGCAGCGACCGGGAACCCGCACACCGAACCCCATGAAGCGCCTCTTCTGGCCCGTCCTCCTGGCCATCGTGATCCTCGCCGTCGGCGGGGTCCTCGGGATCGTGGGAGGCGCCATGTTCCTCCCGATCATCGGCTTCCTGGCCATGGTCGCCATCCTCATCTGGCTCTTTGTCCGCCGGGCCGAGCACAGGCCGCCCCTGGACTAGGGCCTCCGGCGACCACGGCTCACGCCCGGGCCCGGGCTTCGGGCACGAACCGCATGATCCTTGCGTGGCCGCGGCTTCGTTCCTCAACAGGCGTGCCGGGCGAGCCGGCCGGCAGTGAGAAGCGAACGGGAGACGAATGCCCGCGCCTTTTCCGAGTTGGTCCGACAGCGTATTCAAAGCGACGATCGCAGCCGTCTTCCTTCTGATCCTGGCCTTCCCCCTCGCCCTCATGGCGTGGGTCCGCACCCCCTGGAACACCGGCGAGCAGCGCACCCTCGAGCAGCCGGTGGATTTCGATCACCGACATCACGTCTCCGACGACGGGATCGACTGCCTCTACTGCCACGACCTGGCGGATCGCTCGCGCTACGCCGGGATACCGGGCGCCGGGAAGTGCATGAACTGCCACAACCAGATCTGGAGCCAGAGCCCCGCCCTGGAGCCGGTACGGCAGAGCTATTTCCGCGGCGCGACGCTGGCGTGGCAGCGGGTCTACCGCCTGCCGGACTTCGTCTACTTCGATCACTCGCAGCACGTCCTCAACGGCGTCGGCTGCGAGGAGTGCCACGGGCGCGTGGACCGGCAACCGCGCATTGCCCAGGTCCCGCCGCTCAGCATGTCGTGGTGCCTCGCGTGCCACCGCGACCCCGCGCCGCACCTGCGACCGCGTGATCGGATCACCACCATGGGCTGGACGTTCAACGGGAACCGCGATTCTCTCGCCGCCGCCCTCGCCGCCGAGTACGACGTCCGCCCCATGACCTCCTGCACCACCTGCCACCGCTGATCGGAATGGCGAGCCGCGATATCGACACCCGCTCCCTCCCCGTGCTCGGCGATGCCGCACGGCCGGCAGGTCGGTGCGCCGGAGGGGCCGGCGCCTGCGGGTGCGACAGCCCGGCCGACCGGGCCACGGACGACCGGGTCCCGCACCCGCCGGAGTTCTGGCGCAGCCTGGAGGAGCACGCCCGGGGCGGCCCCTCCCCTTCCCCCGAGTTCCCGGAAGGCTCCACCAGTCCGCCTTCGGGATGGTCGAGGCGGGACTTCGTGAAGCTGCTCGGCGCTTCGGCCGCGCTCGCGGGGATCCAGGCGTGCGAGAGCCCGCGTGGGCAGATCCTCCCGTACGTGAATCGGCCCCCCGAGGTGGTGCCCGGAACCCCGCTGGAGTACGCCACGACCATGACGCTGGACGGGTACGGCGTTGGGGTGCTGGCGCAGGCCAGGGAGGGCCGGCCAGTCAAGATCGAGGGGAACCCGGAGCACCCCGCCAGCCTGGGAGCGGCGGGCGTCTTCGAGCAGGCGTCCATCCTCCAGCTGTACGACACACACCGCGGGCGCCGGATCCGGCAGCGGGACCGGGCCCGCAGCTGGGATTACGTTCTCCGCCTCCTCGGCCAGTCGGGGGAAGGCTCCCTGCCGTGGCCCGACGGCGGACGCGCGCCCGGGGCCGAGGGCGGGCGCGGGCTCCGCTTCCTCCTGCCACCCACGGCTTCGCCTTTCCGCATCCACTGGATCCGCGAAGTGCAGCGCCGCTTCCCGGCCGCCCGCTTCACTTTCCACGCCCCGCTCCACAGCGCCGTCGAGGCGGAGGGCGCAAAGCTGGCGTTCGGCCGCGCGCTGGTGCCGCTCTACGACTTCCGCACGGCCGACGTGGTGGTTTCCCTCGACGCCGATTTCCTGGACCAGGGGCCCGTCCGGCTCCGCTACGCGCACGACTTCGCCGAGGCGCGGCGGATCCGTTCGCCCTCGGACCGGATGAACCGTCTCTACTCGGCTTCACCGCTGCTCGACCCCACAGCCTCCATCGCGGACCACCACGTCCCGGCACGCGCTTCGGAGATCGAGATGCTCGCCGCGTGGCTCGCCCGCGCCGTGGACGACCCGGGGCTCGACGCATCCGCCCTCCGCGAGCCCCTGGCTGCCTGGCTGCGCTACGCCGCCCGCGACCTCAGGGGCGCGCGGGGTCGCAGCGTCATCGTCGCGGGACCCGGCATGCCGGCGGAAGCGCACGCCCTGGCGTACCTGGCCAACGCCCGCCTCGGCAACATCGGCCGCACGCTCTCCTTCATCGAGCCGCAGCTCCACGAGGGCGGCGGCGCGCCGGAGGACCTGACGCGCCTGGTCGAGGAGATGCAGGCGGGTCTCGTCGAGACGCTGGTGATCATGGAAACGAACCCCGTGTACTCGGCGCCGGCGGACTTGCCGTTCGACGAGGCGCTCTCCAGCGTCCCCCGCACCCTCTGCCTGTCGCTGTTCGAGAACGAGACGGCCGAAAAGTGCGAGTGGTACATCCCCGCCGCCCACTACCTGGAGTCGTGGGGCGATGCACGGGCGTACGACGGCACGCTCTCCACCGTCCAGCCGCTCATCGCCCCGCTCTTCCTCGGGCGCTCCACGGACGAGCTGCTGATGGCTTTCGCGGGCGAGGCCGCCAGACCACCCCACGAGGCGCTCCAGGCGCTGTGGCGCGACCGGCTCGCCGGCGCAGGCGACGCCGACACCCTCTGGAAGGAAGTCCTGCAGGCGGGCGTGGTCGGCGACACGGCCGCCGCACGGCTCTCCCCCACCCCCGCCTCCGGCGTCCGCCCCTTCGTCGAATCCATCCAGGAGCGCCAGCGCGTGCGCCAGCGCGCGGTCGAGGTGGCCGCTGCTGCTGCCGCGGGTCCGGCGGGCCAGGCCGAGAAGCCCGCCCGCGGTCCGAGGGAGAGGAAGGGCCGCCGCGAAGACGGGCGTCTCGGAAAGGTCGTGGGCGTGGTCGAGGTCGCCATCCGCCAGGATCCCAGGGTCCACGATGGCCGCTTCGCCGACACTTCCTGGCTGCTCGAGCTCCCCGACCCGGTCACGAAGCTGACATGGGAGAACGCTGCGCTGATCGCCCCGGCCACGGCGGAGAGGATGGGCCTTGAGACCGGCGACGTCGTCCGGCTCGAGGCCGACGGCCGCACGCTGGACATCCCGGCCCTGGTCGATCCCGGCCACGCCCGCGACGCCGTCACCCTCCGGCTGGGCTACGGCCGCGCTGGCGCCGAAGGCACCGCATTCGGCCGCGGCGTGAGCGCCTACCGGTTCCGGACCACGCGCGCTCCCTCGCTGGTGGCGGCCGCCACGCTCCGCCCGATCCTCGAGACTTCCGGTCCCGACCGGCGGCGGGGCACGCGGAACGTGAAGCTCGCCAGCGCCCAGACCCACTGGTCGATGGAAGGGCGACCCATCGTCCTCCAGCACACGCTGGACGAGTACCGTCGCGACCCGGAGTTCACGGAGAAGCACAAGGGGCCCGTCCCCACGCTGTACGAGGGGCCGCCCATGACGTCGCCCCAACAGTGGGCGATGACCGTGGACCTGGCCCTCTGCACCGGCTGCTCGGCGTGCGTGGTGGCCTGCTACGCCGAGAACAACCTCCCCGTGGTCGGCAAGCAGGGCGTGCTCGATGCCCGCGAGATGAGCTGGCTGCGCGTGGACCGCTACCTCACCGGCGACCCCGACCGGCCGGGCGTGGTTCACCAGCCCATGCTCTGCCAGCACTGCGAGAAGGCGCCGTGCGAGTACGTCTGTCCCGTCAATGCCACGGTGCACAGCGACGACGGGCTCAACGGAATGATCTACAACCGCTGCGTCGGGACGCGCTTCTGCAACAACAACTGCGCGTGGAAGGTCCGTCGCTTCAACTGGTTCGACTACAACCGGGACAGGCCCCAGTCGGAGACCCTGGTCCTCAACCCGGACGTCACGGTGCGCGAGCGCGGCGTGATGGAGAAGTGCACGTACTGCGTGCAGCGGATCCGGCGCGCGGAGCGCCGGGCCCAGATCGAGGAGCGCCCGCTCCGTTCCGACGAGGTCGTGACCGCATGCCAGCAGGCGTGCCCCACCAACGCCATCGTCTTCGGCTCCATGACGGATCCCGGGAGCGCGGTCTCGAAGACGCGCGAGCAGTCGCGCATCTACAGCGTGCTCCACGAGCTGGGCACGAAGCCGCGCACGCAGTACCTGGCGCGCATCACCAACCCTGACGCGGAGCTCCGGGCCGAGGAGCGCGCGGCGGCGAGGCGCGGGCCGCACCCCGCGGAGGAGGAGTCGCCGCCCGAGCGTCCGGGGGCGCTGTCGCCGCGTGAAGAAGGGGCCGAGTGATGCAGACCCCGACGCTCGAGCGGTGGCCCGTGGTCGAGGACAGCCCGAGCTACGCCCACATCACCACGGAGATCCTCGAGCCGATCTGGAAGAAGAAGCCGTTCACGTGGCGGCTGTTCATGGCCTTCATGGCACTCGGCTCCCTCGGCTTCCTCGGCGCCATCGCCTACACCGTGTTCTCCGGCATCGGCGTCTGGGGCAACCAGATCCCGGTGGGCTGGGCGTTCGCCATCACCAACTTCGTCTGGTGGATCGGGCTCGGACACGCGGGCACCTTCATCTCCGCCTTCCTGCTCCTCCTGGAGCAGAGGTGGCGCAGCTCCATCAACCGGACGGCGGAGGCGATGACGCTCTTCGCCATCATGATGGCCGGCCTCTTCCCCATGCTCCACCTGGGACGGCCCTGGTTCTTCTACTGGCTGGTCCCCTACCCCGCCACCATGGGGGTGTGGCCGCAGTTCCGCAGCTCGCTCCCCTACGACGCGGCCGCGATCTTCACGTACTTCACGGTTTCCGTCCTCTTCTGGTACATGGGGCTGGTTCCCGACCTGGCGTCCGCCCGCGACCGCGCCCCGTCCCGCTTCAAGGCGCGCGTCTACGGCCTCTTCGCCCTGGGCTGGCGCGGCTCCGCCCGCGACTGGAAGCGCTACCGCATCGGCTACGGCCTCCTGGCCGGACTCGCCACCCCGCTGGTCATCTCGGTGCACTCCATCGTGTCCATGGACTTCGCCATCGCCCAGCTACCCGGATGGCACAGCACCATCTTCCCGCCCTACTTCGTCGTGGGCGCCATCTACTCCGGCTTCGCCCTGGTCATCATGCTCCTGGTCCCGATCCGCCACCTCCTGGGCTGGCAGGACGTGATCACGAAGCGGCACCTGAACGTGCTCGGCAAGATCCTGCTCGTGACCGGCGGCCTCATGGGGTACTCCTACATCACCGAGACCTTCTCCGCCTGGTACTCCGGCGACATCTACGAGCGGTTCATCTACCTGTGGCACCGCCCCTTCGGATGGCACTGGCTCTACTGGGCCATGATCTTCTGCAACGCCGTGGTGCCGCACCTGTACTGGAGCCGGCGCATGCGGAACAGCTCCGTGGCGCTCTTCATCGGCTCCTTCCTGATCTTCACCGGGATGTGGATCGAGCGCCTGGTCCTCATCGTCAGCAGCCTCGACCGCGACTTCCTCCCGTCCAGCTGGCACGCCTACATGCCCACGTGGGTGGACTGGATGCTGCTCTTCGGCTCCATCAGCACGTTCATCTTCCTCTTCATGACGCTCCTCCGCTGGGTTCCGGGCGTGCCCATCCACGAGGTGAAGAAGCTGCGGCGCGAGCTCGAGCAGGAAGGAGCGGGGTGATGGAGCAGCCCGACGTCATGCACATCCGGATCCTGGCCGAGTTCGAGACCCCCGACGCCATCGAGTCGGCGGTCGCGGCGATGAAGCACAAGGGCTACGAGGGCATCGACGCCTTCACGCCCTGGGACATGGAAAAGATCACCGAGACCCTCGAGCTCCCGCGCGGTCACATCCCGCTCTACACCCTGCTCTTCGGCATCCTGGGCGCCATCCTCGGCTACGGGATCCAGTGGTGGACCAACGCCGTGGACTTCCCCATCAACGTCGGCGCCCGCCCGCTGAACCCGATCCCGTCGTTCGTCATGATCACGTTCGAGACGACCGTCCTCTTCGCCTCCCTGGGCGCCTTCCTCGGCGTGTGGGCCGGCTCGCGCCTCCCCATGCTCTGGCAGCCGCTGTTCGAGGTCCCCGGCTTCGAGCGCGCCACGGACGACCGCTTCTTCATCGGCATTGACGAGCGCGACCCCCTCTTCCAGTTCGAGCGCACCCGAGACGACCTCCTGGACTTCGGCGCGGTCCGCGTCGAGCGCGTCCCCGAGCGGTGGGAGATCGTGGAGCGGGAGAAACGCGCGTCCCGACTGCGCCAGCGCGGCACGGTCCCGCCCGTCGATCCAGGCGAGCCCGGCGAGCGCGTCCCGCCGCCACCCGAGACGACGGCATGAGGGTGCGCGCAATGGCCATCGTCCTCATCGCGCTGATGCTCACGGCGTGCAGCCGCGAAGGCGAGTCGGTCGCCTGGAGCTTCGAGCGCATGATCGACCAGCCCTCGCTGCGCGCCTACGAGCCGTCGGACTTCTTCGCCGATTCCATGGGCATGCGCACGCCGCCCCCGGGCACCGTGCCTCGCGGCGAGCTGCTCGGACCGCGCGTCCTGGTCACCGGTCGGACGCGACCGGATACGGCCATCACCCTCGACATCCCCGCGGCGGGGCTCGCCGAGCCCGAGATCCGCCCCGGACCGGCCTCGACGCGGATCCCGATCCCGCTCACCATCACCGACGTGCGACGCGGTCAGGACCGCTTCGACATCTTCTGCGCCGCCTGCCACGGCGTGGACGGCCGGGCCCGGACTCCCGTGGCCGACAACATGACGCTCCGGCGGCCGGCCGACCTCACCTCCGAGCGCATCCGCGGCCTCGCCGACGGCCAGATCTACGCGGTCGTCAACGAGGGCTACGGCTTCATGCCCTCCTACGCCGCCGAGCTGAGCGTCCACGACCGCTGGGCAGTGGTCGCCTACGTGCGGGCGCTGCAGCTCTCGCAGGCGGCTCGGCTGTCCGAGCTCCCCGCCCCCGTCCAGCGCGAGTTCCGCCTCGCCGTCCCCGACGCCGGAGTGCGCCCATGAGCACGGTGCGGATCGCGCCGGACGTCGAGGCCCGGGTGGTGCGCAGCGCGAGGCGCGTCATCGTGCCGGCGCTCGTCGCTTCGGGCATCGGGCTCCTCGGCTTCGCCGGCGGCCTCATCCTCGACCCGCAGCGCGCCCTGTACAGCTACCTGGCCGCGTTCGCCTTCGGGTTGGCCGTGGCGCTCGGGTCGCTGTTCATGGTCATGATCTCGCACGTCACCGACGCGCGCTGGTTCGTGGTCGTACGACGCCTGGCCGAGACGATCGCCGGCACGCTCCCGCTCTTCGCCCTTCTCATCATCCCCGTCCTGGTGGGGGTCGGTCTCGTCTATCCGTGGGTCCCGCCCGTTCACCTCCCGGCGGAGGACGCGGCGAACGTGGCGAAGAAGGCCGCGTACCTCAACGTCCCGTTCTTCATCGGCCGCGCCATCCTCTATTTCGCCGTCTGGATCACGCTGGCCACGGCGCTCCGCCGCTGGTCGCTCCGGCAGGACCGTGCTCCCGAGGACGCGCCGCCCCGCCGCGCCGTCAACATCAGCGGCCCCGGCCTCGCGATCACCGGTCTCACTGTCTCGTTCGCGGCCATGGACTGGCTCATGTCGCTCTCGCCCACGTGGGTTTCATCGGTCTTCGGAGCCTACTGGTTCGCCGGCACCATGTACGCGGGCGTCGCCGCCATCACCGTGGTCACCTGGGCCTTCCAGCGCGCGGGCGTGCTGCGCGACGAGGTGGCCAGCGGCCACTTCTACGCTCTCGGCCGCCTGATGCTGGTCTTCACCATCCTGTGGGCGTACCTCGGGTTCTCCCAGGGATTCCTCATCTACATCGCCGACCTGCCCCACGAGGTCACCTGGTACCTGGACCGCACCCTCGGCGGCTGGGGCGTGGTCTTCGGCATCGTCGTGGTGGGCCATTTCTTCGTTCCCTTCTTCGCCCTGCTCTCCTACCGGATCAAGCAGAGCGGCCGCAGCCTCTCGTTCGTCGCGGTGTGGATGCTGCTCATGCACTACGTGGAGATGTTCTGGTTCGTCATTCCCGCGCTCCATGGCCGCGATTTCAGCGCCCGCTGGTTCGACCCCGCCACGCTCCTCTTCGTCCTCGGCTCGGCCACCGCCTTCGGCGCCTGGCGCCTCGCCGGTGAGTCCGCCGTGCCGTGGCGCGACCCGCGCATCCTCGCCTCCATCGGGTACCGCCGTGAGTGAGTCGCCGCGCCGCCCGGGGCTGGAGCAGGAGGAGGATCACGTCCACGCGGCGGGCGCCTACGCCCTCGCCTTCCTCGGCGTGCTCCTCGTGGTCTTCTCCATCTGGGCCGGGATCGAGCTGGCCCAGAGCCTCGCGGGACGCCGGACCTCCCCGTCCACCGCCGAGCAGACGCCGCCGCGCATGGAGGAGGTCGAGCGGGTGCGGACGATCGGCAGCCTGGATGTCACCGATATCCTCGCCGACTCCACCACCCGCACCAACCGGCTGCTCCGCCGCGAGCGCCTGGCCGCGTACGGCTGGGCCGACCGCGGGCGCGGCATGGTGACCATCCCGATCGGTCGCGCGATGGAGCTGGTGGCGGAGCGGACCCGGGGCGAGGCCCTCGGCCCGACGCCCACGTCGCCCGCCAACGCCGTACCCCGGATCCCGTCGGCCGCAGGCGCCGCTCCGCGCGACTCCGCCGCTGGCGTCGCCGGCCCCGGCCCGGAGCGCGCCGCCCCGCCCGACACCGTCGCGCCGGACACCGCAGGCCGCGGGGAGGAGCCGCGATGAGCGCCTTCCCCCTCCTCGCCGTGCTCGCCGACCCGGAGACGCCGCTCTCCGATTTCCTGGGCGCCATCGGCAACACGCTGCACTGGCTCCTGGCGCTCCCCGTCCAGGCGTCGGTGTTCGCCCGCCAGGTGGATGCGCTCCAGTACATCGAGTTCGCCACGTTCGCTCTCCTGGGAACCATCACCCTCGGCGCGGTCTTCCTGTTCGTGGTGCGCTACCGCCGCCGTCCGGGAGATCCGGTGGCGCCGCGCACGCGGCGGATCGTCTCGCCCACGTGGCTCGAGCTCGGCGTCGCCGGCTCGCTCCTGGGGATGTTCATGATCTGGTGGATCTTCGGGTTCCGGCAGTACGCGAGCCGGCAGGACCCGCCGCCCGACGCCCTCACCGTGTACGCCATCGGGAAGCAGTGGGTCTGGAAGTTCAGCTACCCCGACGGGCCCCAGTCCAACAGCGTCCTCTACCTCCCGGAGGACCGCCCCGTCCGCGTCCTGACCACGTCGCGTGACGTGATCCACTCGTTCTTCGTACCCGCCTTCCGCATCAAGGAGGATGCGGTACCCGGGCGCTACAACACCACCTGGTTCAGGCCCACGCGCATCGGCCGCTTCCGCATCCAGTGCGCCGAGTTCTGCGGCGCGGGCCACAGCCGGATGGAGGCGCAGGCCGTGGTGCTCCCGCCCGCCGATTTCGATCGCTGGCTCGAGGGCTACGATCCCGAGGGCGACGAAGCCACAACGGTCCCGCCGGGCATCCTCTCCGGGCGCGACGAGCGCACCCCCGTGGAGGAGACCATGGCCGGGCGAGGGCGTCGCGTGGCCGCCGAGAAGGGCTGCCTGCGCTGCCATACCACCGACGGGAAGCGCCACATCGCCCCCACCTGGCTCGGGCTCTACGGCTCCCGCGTCCCGCTCGAGAGCGGTGATACCGTGCTGGCCGACCCGGGCTACCTCACCATGTCCATGATGGATCCCGGCGCCATGGTCGTGAAGGGGTTCCCCGACGTCATGCCTGCCTTCCAGGGTCGCCTGACGCAGGCGGAGGCCGCCGCGCTGGTGGAGTACATCAAGTCGATCAGGAGGACGCCGTGAGCACCACCATCGATCCGGAAGGCGCCCTGCTGGCCCCCGCTGACGAGCCCGCCTCGTATCTCACCTCGGAGCGCGGTCTCTGGTCGTGGCTCACCACCACGGACCACAAGCGGATCGGGCTGATGTACCTCATGGCCACCAGCTTCATGCTGGCCCTGGGCGGGACCTTCGCCATCCTGCTCCGCATCGAGCTGCTCACGCCCGACTACACCATCGTGAGCGCCGACACGTACAACCGGTTCTTCACCGCGCACGGCGTGATCATGGTCTGGCTCTTCATGATCCCGGCCATCCCCGCGGGCTTCGGCAACTTCCTGATCCCGCTCATGATCGGCGCCCGCGACGTCGCCTTCCCCCGCCTCAACCTGGCCAGCTGGTACGTCTACATGATCGGCGCGGCCATCGTCCTCTACGGCCTCGCGGCCGGCGGCGTGGACACCGGCTGGACCTTCTACACACCCTACTCCACCCTCAGCTTCTCCCAGGTCGCCGTGGTGGCCATGGGCGTCTTCGTCCTCGGCGTCTCCACCATCATGACCGGGGTCAACCTCATCGTCACGATCCACACGCTGCGCGCCCGCGGCCTCAGCTGGGGTCGACTCCCGATCTTCGTCTGGACCATCTATGCGACGGCGATCATGCAGACCCTCGCCACGCCCGTCCTCGGCATAACCCTCGCCCTCGTCGCCGTGGACCACGCCTTCCACTTCGGCATCTTCGACCCCACCCTCGGCGGCGACCCGATCCTCTACCAGCACCTCTTCTGGTTCTACTCGCACCCCGCCGTCTACATCATGATCCTCCCCGCCTTCGGCGTGGTGACGGAGGTGGTCTCCGCATTCAGCCGGAAGAACGCGTTCACCTATCGCGGCCTCGTCATCTCGTCCCTCGGGATCGCCTTCGTCGGCTTCATGGCCTGGGGGCACCACATGTTCACTTCCGGCATGAGCACCAGCGACGCCGCAGTCTTCGGCATCCTGTCCATGGTCGTGGCCATCTTCAGCGCCATCAAGGTGTTCTCCTACGTGGGTACCATGTACCAGGGCTCCATCTCGCTGAAGACGCCCATGCTCTACTTCTTCGAGTTCCTTTTCCTCTTCGGCGTCGGCGGGACCACGGGCGTGGCGCTCGCCTCCACTTCACTCGACATCCACTGGCAGGACACCTACTTCGTGGTCGCCCACTTCCATTTCATCATGGTGGGCGCCACCCTCACCGCTTTCCTCGCCGCGCTCCACTACTGGTGGCCCAAGATGTTCGGCAGGATGTACCCGGAGAAGCTGGGCGTGGTGGGCGCCACGCTCATCTTCATGGGCTTCACCGGCACCTTCATTCCCCAGTTCCTCCTGGGCAACGCGGGGCTGCCCCGGCGCACGTACAGCTATCCGCCCGAATTCCAGGCGCTCCACGACATCTCCACAGTGGGGTCCTGGTCCATCGCCGGCGGGCTGCTCCTGATCCTCTCGTACCTCGTGTACTCCTTCTTCAGGGGGCAGAGCAGCGGACAGAACCCGTGGCGCTCACGCGGCTACGAGTGGGTCTCGGCCTCACCGCCTCCGCCCCACAACTTCGAGGTCATCCCCGACTTCAGCCACCGCGAGCCCCACGACTACTGGGCCGAGGAGAGCGCATGAGCACGCGCGATCACGGCGCCACCCGCGGCGACATCCTGGGCAGCGCGACCACCCGCGTCCGGCGCCCCCCGGAGGAGGGGCGCAGCGCCGAGGCGCACCTCAAGGACCACTACGAGACGCTCTCCAAGCAGACCCACGGGGCCCAGTTCGGGATGTGGGTCTTCATCGCCAGCGAGACGGCGATGTTCAGCGCTCTCTTCGCCCTCTTCACCGCCTACCGGACCGCGTTTCCCGAGGCTTTCAAGGAAGGCGCGCGGGAAACCGTCCTGTGGATGGGCTCCGCCGGCACCGCCACGCTCCTCCTGGCCAGCTTCCTGGTCGCCGCCGCCCTCGCCCTCGTGCGCAGCGACCGAACCCGCGCAGCCGCCGCCGCCCTCCTCGGCGCCGCGGGCCTCGGCGCGCTCTTTCTCGTCTTCAAGTTCTGGGAGTGGGGGATCCACTTCGGCGAGGGCATCTTTCCCGGCACGCACTACCATTTCGAGAAGCTCCCGCCACCGGGAGGCTCCGCCTTCTTCACCCTCTACTACGTCATGACCGGGCTCCACGCCCTGCACGTGATCGGCGGAATCCTCCTGCTCACCGGCCTGGCCTGGCGCACCCACCGCCGCGCCTACGGGCCCGAGTACGACACTCCCGTCGAGCTCGGCGGCATGTACTGGCACTTCGTCGACATCGTCTGGCTCTTCCTCTGGCCCTGCTTCTACCTGATTCACTGAGCCACCATGAAGACCTACGTCCTCACCCTCGCCGCCCTCCTCCTCCTCAGCGCCCTCACCCTCGCGCTGTCCTTCGTCAGCCTCGGAGCCTGGCAGGCGCCGACCGCCATCCTCATCGCCGTGGTGAAGGCGCTCCTCGTCGCCCTCTTCTTCATGCACCTTGCCGAGCAGACCACCCCCGCCCGCATGGCCGCCCTCGTCGGCGTGCTCATGGGCGTCATGCTCATCGTCATCGCCACGCTCGACGTCGCCACACGCCCCGAGCACACGCTCCGCGGCACCGACTTCCCGGTCCTCACCCCGGGGATCCAGCAGCCCGGCCCCTTCCAGGCCACTACCCCGCCCCCCACGGAGCTCGAGCCCGATACCGCCAGCCCGCCCACCCCCACCACCCGGGCACCCCGGTAGCGGCCCATGAATCCGCCACCGGCCAGCCCGCCGCCCGCCCGTCCCGTGCGTGTGCCCGAGCGAACATTTGCTTCCCGCCTCCGGACGTTGTACCTTCGCCCCAGAATCATCATACGGGTATGACGAATCGCCCCCACTCACGCCTGATGAGATGATCATGGCCCCTGCCCCGAGCTGGATTCCGCGTGTCCTTTCCGTTGTCGTGTTCGTCGCCATGGCCACCGCGCTGGGATACGCCGCGTGGATCGCCATCCGCTACTTCGGCCAGATCGGTGTGTGAGACCCCCTGTGGTTGAACGCCGCGTTCCGTCCCTCTGCTGAACGGATCCATGACCAAACGCCAGACACGCCTTTTCTTCCTGGGCGGCACCCTTCTGTTCGCGCTGATCTTCGCCGCGCTGACGTACGACAGTCACCGGCAGTTCCCGGCGCTGACGCACTCGGACCGGCTGACGCCGGAGGTGGCGGCGGGGTTCGAGGTGTGGCACCGGTTCGACTGCGTGAACTGCCACACGCTTCTGGGCGAGGGCGCGTACTACGCGCCGGACCTGACGAACATCGCGTCGCAGCGTGGTGCGGCGTACCTGAAGCAGTTCCTGAAGGACCCGAGCCGGTTCTATTCGGAGGAGCAGGACCGGCGGCTGATGCCGACGCTGGACCTGAGCGATCGTGAGATCGACGAGGTCGTCGCGTTTCTCGCCTGGGTGGACGGCATCGACACGAATGGCTGGCCGCCGCGTCCGCTCACCGTGCGGGGGGCGGCGGTGCCCGGGAGCGACGTGGGCGGCGCGGCGCCGAGCGCGGCGTCGTCGGATCCGGTGGCGCAGGGGGAAGCGCTGTTCGCGAGCTCGCCGCCCGGCTGCTTCACGTGCCACTCCACCACGAAGGGGGTCAGCATCGTGGGTCCGTCGCTCGCCGGCATTGCGACGAAGGCAGCGGAGATCGTGCGGAATCCGGACTACACGGGCTCCGCCGCGACCGCGGCCGACTACATCCGGGAGTCCATCCTGGAGCCGAGCGCGTACCTGGTGACGGGAGCGAACTACTCGACGAACGGCATGTCCATCATGCCGGGGAATTTCGGTGAACAGCTCGATTCGACGCAGGTGAGCCACCTGGTCCAGTACCTCCTGACCCTCCAGTAGGAGAGAGTAGACCGTGCGCTATCGCAGCCAGGCCGTTTCGTACTGGTACTTCGTCGTCGCGCTTCTGCTGTTCGGGCTGCAGATGGTATTCGGCCTGCTCTCGGCGGTGAAGTATCTGGGTCCCGATCCCCTGCTCCACGTGCTTCCGTTCGACGTGACGAAGGAGATGCACACGAACCTTCTCATCGTGTGGGTCCTCACGGGATTCATGGGCGCGGCGTTCTACCTGGTCCCTGAGGAGTCACGGACGGAGCTGTACAGTCCTCGGCTCGCGTACATCCAGCTCGGGATCTGGACGGCCGGGGGGGTGGCGATCCTCACCGGCTACCTGTTCGGCTGGACGGCGGGCAACAAGTTCCTGGAGCAGCCCTTCCCGCTCAAGCTGGTGATCGTGGCGGTCATGCTGATGTTCATGTACAACCTGGGAATGACCATCTGGAAGGCGGGCCGATGGACCACCACCGAGGCCGTGATGGTGGCCGGTCTGGTCTTCTCGGCGCTTCTGTATCTTCCCTCGCTGTTCACGTTCCACAACCTGACGGTCCAGCTCTTCTACCGCTGGTGGACGGTGCACCTGTGGGTGGAGGGCGTGTGGGAGATGATCCAGGGCGGGCTCCTTGCCTACCTGCTCATCCGGCTCTCGGGCGCGGACCGTGAGGTGATGGAGAAGTGGCTGTACGTGATCGTGGGCCTCACGTTCATCGCGGGGATCCTGGGCACGGCCCACCACTACTACTGGCTGGGCGTGCCGCACTACTGGCTCCCCATCGGCGGGATCTTCAGCGCCCTCGAGCCCCTCGCCTTCCTCGGCATGGCCACGTATGCCTACCGCGCCATGCGCCGGAGCGGCTTTTCGCACCCGAACCGGCTCGCGGTCCACTGGACCGTGGGCAGCGCCATCTTCTCCGCGCTCGGGGCGGGCATCCTGGGGCTGGCCCACACCTGGCCGTCGGTGAACAGGTGGACGCACGGGACGCAGATCACGCCCATGCACGGACACATGGCCTTCTTCGGCGCCTACGTCATGATCGTCCTGGCGCTCATCACGTACGCCATGCCCTCCCTCACCGGCCGCTCGGAGGAGGACTCCTACAACGCGGTGGGCGTCTGGGCGTTCTGGCTCCAGGTGGGCGGCATGTTCGGCATGACCATGGCCTTCGCCGCGGCAGGCGTGGCCCAGACGTACCTCGAGCGGATCATGGGGATCGGCTTTCTCCCCACCCAGGACAAGATCCGCGTCCATTTCCTGATGCTGGTCGGCACCGGCGCGATCTTCGTCGTCGGCGTGGCGCTGTACCTGTTCGACTTCTTCTTCCTGAGCGGCTCGCCGAAGCCGGCGATCGCGGACGAGCCGGAGCCCGAGCCGGTGGCGGCGACATGAGGCCGGCGACGAACGGGGCGGCTGCCCGCGGTCACACGGTTCCGGCGGAACCGGCCCAGCCCGGCCTGCCTCGCCCGCGCCCCGATGGCCCACGGAGTGCCCAGGGGCTGCGCTGGCCCGGAACGCACGCGCCGTACTACGAGGCGCTCGGCGACGAAGTGGCGATCTTCGAGAAGGCGCACGAGCGGGGGCTCGCCGTCATGCTGAAAGGGCCCACGGGATGCGGCAAGACGCGCTTCGTGGAGCACATGGCGTGGCGCCTGGGTCGGCCGCTGGTCACCGTCGCCTGCCACGACGACCTCTCGGCCAGCGACCTCACCGGCCGGTACCTGGTGCGGGACGGCGCCACGGTGTGGCAGGACGGGCCGCTGACGCGCGCAGTGCGCGAGGGAGCGATCTGCTACCTGGACGAGGTCGTGGAAGCCCGGCAGGATACGGTGGTGGTGATCCATCCGCTGACCGACGACCGCCGCATGCTCCCGCTGGACCGGACCGGCGAGCTTGTCGATGCGGCGCAGGGGTTCCAGCTCGTCATCTCCTACAATCCGGGCTATCAGCACCTGCTGAAGGACCTGAAAACGAGCACGCGGCAGCGGTTCGTCTCGCTCCAATTCGACTTTCCGCCGCCGGAGGTGGAGCGTCGGGTCGTGCAGCACGAAGCGGGCGTGGACGCGCCCACCGCGGCCCTGCTCGTCACCCTCGCCACCCGGATCCGGAATCTCCGGGACCGGGGCCTGGTGGAGGTCCCGAGCAGTCGGCTGCTGGTGGCCACGGGGCGCCTCATCGCTTCGGGGATCGACCCCCGTGGCGCGTGTCGGGCCGCGCTCGTCGCGCCGCTTTCCGACGATCCCGACCTGCTGGCGGCCATCGACGATATCGTCGCCGCGAGCCTCTGACGCGGCCGGCCCCCCGTGTCCGAGCCTGAGGAAGTCGTCATCGAAGCCGCCCACGCCGCCACCGGCGTGGCAGCCCGCGTGTGGCGCCGCCGGTCCGAGCAGGCGCGGGCCCGTGCGCTCCGGCTCGCGGAGGTGCGTTCCCGGCTCGAAGTCCTGCTCCACGCGCTTTTCCGCCGCCCCTTCGACATCGAGCCGGCGGAGCCGCCGCTGGCTCCGAACTTCTTCCGTCGCGTGGCGGGCCGCGTCCCCCGGCACCTCGCCTGCCCGCCGCTGGTGGCGTGGAACGACGGTGACCGCATCGCGCTCCCGCCCGAGCTTCCCCGCCTCGGGCCCTGGCCCGGAGAGGCGCTCGACCTCTACCGGCTCCTGGCCGTCGAGCAGGCGGCCCGGGTCCGTCGTGGCACCGCGGTGGCGGCCGCGCTCGCTCCCGGCGCCCTGGTCCGCGACCTCTTCCTCCTGGCCGAGGCGCGCGCCATCGAGCACGCCCTGGCCTCGGAGCTCCCCGGGCTCGCGCCCGGCCTGGACGCCAGCCGGGCCGCCGCGGCCCGCGCCATCGTCGCGGCCCCGAGCGTCACGCTCTCCGCACCGGAGCGGTGGCTATCCGGCCTCCGGCTCGAAACCCTCGCGCGCGGTGCGGCGGATCCCGGCGGCTTCGTCCCGGCGACGGACGGTCCGGACGACTCCCTCCGCTGGGCGGTCCGCCACGCGCGCCGGCGCACCGACGGAGCCGACTACCGCGGCCTGCCACCCGTTCCGCTCTGGGGGGACGTCCGCGTGCGCACCGCCCTGACCTCACACGAAGCCGTTCCATCTCCCGACCGCCCGCTCACTCCGAGGCGCACGACCACGCTCCGTCGCCAGCCGAAGGTGCGCCCCGCTCTCCCGGACGAGGACGACGATCGTCCCGGCATCTGGGGGTTCCCTCATGACGACCCGCTGGAGACGGTGGAGGATCCGATGGGGCTGCAGCGGCCGGCGGACCGCGACGCGGACGCCGACGCAGGGGAGCTCGGCGACGCCCTGGCCGACCTTCCCGAGGCCCGCCTCGTCCGCACCCCCGGTGAGGCCGCGGAGGTGCTCCGCGGCCCGGCCTCGCTCCGCCTGCTCCGGGGCGCCCGGGACGCGGACGGCGCGACGGGCATCGCCTACCCCGAGTGGGATTACCGCATGGACCGCTATGTCGAACGCGGGGCCGTCGTGCGCGTTCTCGAGGCCGGGCAGCTGGATGCCGCCTGGTCCCGACAGGCGCTGCGCAGGCACGCGCGCCTCATCGTGCAGATCCGGCGACGCTTCGAAAGCCTCCGCCTCGACCGCGTCCACGTCGGGCGTCAGCAGGACGGGCCCGAGGTGGACATCGCCGCCTACGTGCGCGCCTTCGCGGATCACGCCGCCGGCTCCGCCGCCGAGGACCGACTCTACCGCAATGTCCGCCGCACGCGTCGCGAGCTCGCTCTCATGCTCCTCGTCGACGTGAGCGCATCCACCGATGCGTGGGTGAGCGGCGGCCAGCGGGTCATAGATGTGGAGAAGGACTCCCTCCTCCTCGTGACGGAGGCGCTCTCAGCGCTGCGCGAGCGATTCGCGATCCTGGCGTTTTCGGGCGCCGGTCCCGAGCACGTGGCCGTGCGGCGTCTCAAGGGTTTCCACGAGCCCGCCGGCGACGCCGTACACGGCCGCATCGGCGGGCTGCAGCCGGAACGCTTCACCCGCGTCGGTGCAGCCCTCCGCCATGCCTCCGCCCGCCTCGCCCGCGAGCCCGCCCGCCACCGGGTCCTCCTCCTGATCTCCGACGGAAAGCCCAACGACGACGACATCTACGAGACCCGGTACGGCGTCGAGGACACCCGCCAGGCGGTGGCCGAAGCACGCCTGGAGGGCATCCACCCCTTCTGCATCACCGTGGACCGCGAGGCCTCGGGATACCTGCCCCGCATGTTCGGCGCGGGCAGCTACGCCGTGATCCGCCGCCCCGACCGCCTGCCGCATGTCCTGGTCGAGTTCGTCCGCCAGCTCCACCGGACCTGACGGCCCCGCCCCTGCCCGGAATGGAAATTGCCACCTGATCACCCGGTCGATCGGGTGCCGACTCCCCCTACGATTGCCACGTCGAGCAGGGCGGGAAGCCGGCCCTTTGACTCGTGATCCCCGGGTGGAGGTGGGCGCATGGGACGTGCAGTCGGTTCCAGGGTTTGGGCCATCGCAGAGGGGTACATTCCCGACTGGAGCAACGGCCCCGAGCCGCAGATGACCTCTCACGAAACCGCCTGCCTCCTCAACACGACCGATGAGGACGCGGAGGTCCGCATCACCCTCTACTTCGCCGATCGGGAGCCCGCGGGGCCGTACATCATACCGCTCCCGGCGAGGCGCACCAGGCACGTCCGGTTCAACGAGCTCGAAGACCCGGAGCCGGTGCCCCGGGCCACGGACTACGCCAGCGTGATCGAGGCGAGCGTGCCGATCGTCGTGCAGCACTCGCGACTCGACTCGCGCCAGGCGGAGAACGCCCTGCTCAGCACCATCGCATACGCCGATCACACGAACCCATAGCGCCAATGAGCCAGACCGTCGCCGACTTCATGCTCGAACGTCTTCACGAATGGGGCATCAGCCGCATTTACGGCTTCCCCGGAGATGGCATCAACGGGATCATGGGCGCCCTCGAGCGCGCCGAGGGGACGGACCACGAGATGAAGTTCGTCCAGGCGCGCCACGAGGAGCTCGCCGCATTCATGGCCTGCGCCCACTCCAAGTTCTCCGGTGAGGTGGGCGTCTGCCTGGCCACGTCCGGCCCGGGCGCCATTCACCTCCTGAACGGCCTCTACGACGCCAACATGGACCATCAGTCCGTCGTGGCGATCGTGGGGCAGCAGGACAGCAAGGCGCTCGGCGGCGACTACCAGCAGGAGGTCGACCTCGGCGTTCTGTTCAAGGACGTGGCCCACCACTACGTCCACCGCTGCGGCAACCCCGCGCAGATGCGACACCTGGTCGACCGGGCCGTCCGCATCGCCAGGGCGGAGCGCACCGTCACCACCATCATCGTCCCCAACGACGTTCAGGAAATGGCCGCGGTCCCCGAGCCGCCTCGACAGCACGGCACCGTCCATTCCGGCGTCGGCTACCGGTTCCCGCGCGTGGTCCCCGAGAGCGAGGACCTCCAGGAGGCGGCCGACATCCTGAACGAGGCGGAGAAGGTGGCCATCCTGGTGGGTGCCGGCGCTCTCGGCGCCACCAGCGAGGTCATGCAGCTCGCCGACGTGCTCGGCGCCGGCGTCGCCAAGGCGCTTCTCGGCAAGGCGGTCATCGACGACGCTCTTCCCTACTGCACCGGCTCGATCGGGCTCCTGGGCACCCGCCCCAGCTGGAACCTCATGAGTGACTGCGACGCCCTCCTGATGATCGGTTCCAGCTTCCCCTATTCCGAGTTCCTCCCGGAAGAAGGCCAGGCCAAGGGGATCCAGATCGACATCGAGCCCCGCATGCTCGGTCTTCGCTACCCCATGGACGTCAACCTCCATGGCGACGCCAAGCCCACCCTCCAGGAGCTCATCCCGCTCCTCGTGGAGAAGGAAGACCGCAGCTGGCGGAAGAAGATCGAGGACGACATCGTCGACTGGTGGCAGGTCCTCGAGGAGCGCGCCCACCGCGACGCCGATCCCATCAACCCGCAGCGGGTATTCTGGGAGCTGTCCCCGAAGCTCCCCCGCGACGTCATCCTGGCCTCCGACTCCGGCTCCGCGGCCAACTGGTGGGCCCGCGATCTCAAGGTGAAGCCCTCCATGAAGGCGTCGCTGTCCGGAAACCTGGCCACCATGGGTCCCGGCGTGCCGTACGTGATCGCGGCCAAGTTCGCCTGGCCCGGCCGTCCCGCCATCGCCCTCGTCGGCGACGGCGCCATGCAGATGAACGGCATCAACGGCCTGATCACCATCGCCAAGTACTGGGAAACCTGGGACGACCCGCGCCTCATCATCGGCGTCCTCAACAATCAGGACCTCAACCAGGTCACCTGGGAGCAGCGCGTCCTGGCTGGCGACGCCGAGTACCCCATCACCCAGGATCTCCCCGACTTCCACTTCGCCGAGTACGCGCACCAGCTCGGCCTCGGCGGCACCCGCGTCGAGACCCCCACCCGGATCGCCGACGCGTGGGACGAGGCGCTCAGCGCGGACCGGCCCTATGTCGTAGAATTCGTGACGGACCCGGACGTGCCGCCGCTGCCGCCTCACATCACCCTTCAGCAGGCGCGGCACTTCTGGAAGTCGATGCTCAAGGGGGACCCGCACAGGGCGGGCGTGCTCAAGCAAACGGCGAAGGACATGTTCTCCTCCGTAGCCGGTCGTGTGCCGGGGGTGGGATCGAGCGACGAGTGACCCGCTTGGCCGGAGGCGTGCCCGTACAGAGCGTGGAGGTGGGGGCGTACACGGTCCCCACCGACACGCAGCCGGAGTCCGACGGCACGCTCGTGTGGGATTCGACCACGATCGTCGTGGTCCACGTCCACGGGGGCGACCGGACGGGGGTGGGGTACGCCTACAATCACGCGGCGACGGCCGAAGTGATCAGGGACACGCTCGCGGGCGTTGTCGAGGGCATGGACGCCCTCGACGTGGAGCGCTGCTGGGACGCCATGCGCGCGGCCGTCCGCAACATGGGCAGCCGGGGCATCGCCTCCTCGGCGTACTCTGCCGTGGACATGGCGCTCTGGGATCTCAAGGCGAGGCTCATGGATGTCTCGCTGGTGGCGCTCCTCGGCGCCCGCCGCGACGCCGCCCCCATCTACGGGAGCGGCGGCTTTACTTCCTACGGCATCGACCGGCTGCGCGAGCAGCTCGGGGGCTGGGTGCACGAACAGAAGATCCCGCGGGTGAAGATGAAGATCGGCCGCGACCCCGCGTCGGATCCCGCCCGCGTCGCTGAGGCGCGCGACGCGATCGGCCCCGACGCCGAGCTGTTCGTGGACGCCAACGGCGCCTACGACCGCCGCCAGGCCGTCGACCTCGCCGGCCGCTTCGCCGGGGAGGGCGTGAGCTGGTTCGAGGAGCCGGTGAGCTCCGACGACCGCAACGGCCTCCGCTTCGTGCGCGAGCACACCCCGCCCGCCGTGCGCGTCACCGCGGGAGAGTACGGCTGGAGCGAGTTCCACTTCCGGGACATGCTGCGCGCCCGGGCGACGGACGTGCTCCAGCCCAATGCCACCCGATGCGGCGGATACACCGGTTTTCTGCGGGTGGCGGAGCTGTGCGCGGCATGGCACACGCCGATCTCCGCGCACACCGCTCCGCAGATCCACGCCCACGTGGCGTGCGCCGCGCCGGGCCTGCTGCACCTCGAGTACTTCCACGACCATGACCGGATCGAGCGCCTCTTCTTCGATGGCGTGCTGGAGCCGGAGGGCGGCGCCCTGCGCCCTGACCGGTCGCGGGCCGGGAACGGGCTCGAATTCAAACCAGACGACGCGGAGCGATTCCGCGCGTGAGGACCGCATAGAGGGGAACGACCATGGCGACACTGATCCGAGCCGGGCAGCGCGAGCGCCCGAGCCATTCCGGCGGCGCGGCGGCCATCGAGGCCACGGACCTCGAGCGCGCGCTCCGCGAGGCGATCGAGGGCGAGGTCCGCTTCGACGCCCAGGCGCGCGCCATGTACCAGACCGACGCGTCCAGCTACCGCCAGATCCCGATCGGCGTGGTCCTGCCCCGCGATGTCGCCGACGTGAGGCACGCGGTCCGCCTGGCGCGCGAGCACGGCGCCCCAATCCTCGGCCGTGGCGGGGGCACGAGCCTGGCCGGTCAGTGCTGCAACGCCGCCGTGGTGCTCGACTTCTCGAAGTACATGAACCAGGTCCTGGAAGTGAACGTCCAGGAGAAGTGGGCCCGCGTCCAGCCGGGGACTGTCCTCGATGACCTCCGTGACGCCCTCGCCGGCACCGGCCTCACGTACGGTCCGGATCCCGCCACCCACGACCGGTGCACGCTCGGCGGTATGATCGGCAACAACTCGTGCGGCATCCACTCGGTCCAGGCGCAGCACTATGGCCCCGGCCCGCGCACCGAGGATCAGGTCCTGGAGCTGACCCTCCTCACGTACGACGGTGAAGTCCTCACGGTCGGACCGACCGGTGACGACGAGCTGGAGCGGATCATCGCCGCCGGCGGCCGGCGGGGAGAGATCTACCGCCGCCTGCGCGATCTGCGCGACCGCCACGCCGACGAGATCCGCGCCCGCTACCCCGACATCCCCCGGCGCGTCTCCGGCTACAACCTCCCCTCCCTCCTGCCGGAGAACGGCTTCGATGTGGCCAAGGCGGTCGTCGGGTCGGAGAGCACGTGCGTCCTGGTGCTGGAGGCGAAGGTCCGGCTCATCCACAACCCCCCGAAGCGCGCGCTCCTGATCATCGGCTACAACGACATCTACCACGCGGCGGACCACGTGATGGAGATCCAGAAGTACAAGCCGCTGGGACTCGAGGGGATCGATGACGACCTCACCCAGTACATGAAGCTGAAGAAGCTGCACACCAGTCAGCTCAAGTACATGCCCGAGGGGCACGGCTGGCTGTTCGTCGAGTTCGGCGGAGACACCACGGAGGAAGCGGAGTCCCGCGCCCGGGCGGCAATGGAGGAGCTCCGGGGCACCAGCGAGCACCTGCGGGACATGAAGCTCTACACGGACGAGGAGATCCAGCACGAGGTCTGGCAGGTCCGTGAGTCCGGCCTGGGCGCGACCGCCTTCGTCCCCGGGATGCCCAGCGCGTGGGAGGGGTGGGAGGACTCCGCCGTGCCGCCCGAGCACGTGGGCGACTACCTCCGGGACTTCCGCAAGCTGATGCAGAAGTACGGCTACACCGCCGCCCTTTACGGCCATTTCGGGCAGGGGTGTGTCCACTGCCGCATCACGTTCGACTACGAGACGCGCAAGGGCCTCGACCAGTACCTCGCCTTCATCGACGAGGCCGCCGACCTCGTCCTCAGCTACGGCGGCTCGCTTTCCGGCGAGCACGGCGACGGCCAGAGCCGCGGCGCGCTCCTGCCCAAGATGTTCGGCGAGGAGCTCATGGATGCGTTCCGGGAGTTCAAGCGGATCTGGGACCCGGACTGGATGATGAACCCGGGCAAGGTGGTGGATGCCTATCCGCCGGATTCCAACCAGTTCCTGGGCGTGGACTACAACCCCGGGAACGTGAAGACCCACTTCGCCTTCCCACACGACAAGTTCACTTTCCAGAATGCCGCCATCCGGTGCGTGGGCGTAGGCAAGTGCCGGCGGACGGACGGCGGAACCATGTGCCCGTCGTACATGGTCACACGCAACGAGAAGGACTCGACTCGCGGCCGGGCGCGCCTCCTGTACGAGATGCTCCGGGGAGACGTCATCCATGACGGCTGGAAGAGCGAGGAGGTGAAAGACGCCCTCGACCTCTGCCTCTCCTGCAAGGGGTGCAAGGGCGACTGCCCGGTGAACGTGGACATGGCCACGTACAAGGCGGAGTTCCTGTCGCACTACTACGAGGGCCGCCTCCGTCCTCGCTACGCCTACTCCATGGGGCTCATCGACTGGTGGGCCCGCGCCGCCCAGGTCTCACCGGCGCTGGTCAACTGGGTCATGAGCGCCCCGGGGCTATCGACGATCGTGAAGAAGATCGGCGGCATCGCGACACAGCGCGAAATGCCGCCATTCGCGCAGCAGACCTTCCGCGAGTGGATCGATGTCCGCGGCCCTTCCACTGTGGACGGCCCCCGCGTACTCGTGTGGCCGGACACGTTCAACAACTATTTCCACCCCGAGATCGGCCGCGCCACCGTGGAGGTGCTGGAGGGGGCGGGCTTCCACCCGGTGCTTCCGGACACCCGGATCGCCTCCGGCCGTCCCCTCTACGACTACGGCATGCTCCGGCTCGCCAGGCGCCAGCTGCGCCGGATCATGGACGAGCTGCGCGGCGAGATCCGGGACGGCACCCCGCTGGTCGGAATGGAGCCGAGCGTGGTCTCCGTCTTCCGCGACGAGCTCGTGAATCTCTTCCCCCACGACAAGGATGCGGAGCGACTGGCCAAGCAGACGTACATGCTCACCGAGTTCCTGGATCGCTACGGCACGGCCTCGGACCTCGGAAGCCTCGAGGGCGAGCACGCCATCGTCCACGGCCATTGCCACCACAAGGCGGTTCTCGACTTCGACAGCGAGAAGCACATCCTCGATCGGCTCGGCATCGAGTACGAGGTGCTGGATTCGGGGTGCTGCGGGATGGCGGGCTCGTTCGGGTTCGAGGAGGGGCACTTCGACGTGTCGCAGGCCGCGGCGGAGCGTGTCCTGCTCCCCGCTGTCCGCGACGCCGACCCTCGCACGCTCGTCATCACCGACGGCTTCTCCTGCCGCGAGATGCTCGAGCAGAACCGGCTGCGCCGCCCGTTGCACACGGCCGAGGTGATCCACATGGCCATGGAGCGCGCCGGACGCCTGCCCTCCCCCGCCAGGCGCGCCCGCGCGCTCCGGGCCGGCAATGGCCAGGGCGTGCGCACCGGAATGCTCGTGGCGGCCGGCGTCGGCGCCGGGTTCCTGGCGTACAGGCTCGGCCGGGCCATGACCCGAAGCAGCTGAGGGCGTGGCCGACGCGTCCTCTCCCCAGCCGGGGACCGGACAGCCGTCCATCGATGACTACGGCGTCATCGGGGACTGCCGCACCCTCGCCCTCGTGTCGCGCGCGGGCTCGGTGGACTGGCTCTGCATCCCCCGATTCGAGGGACCATCCCTGTTCGCGGCGCTCCTGGACACGGACAAGGGCGGGTCGTTCAGCATCCGACCCACGGCCGACTTCACCACGGAGCGACGCTACCGTCCGGGCACCAACGTCCTCGAGACCACCTTCCACACCCGCGGCGGCGTGCTCCGCCTCACGGACGCCATGACGCTTCCCCGCTGGGATGCTCGCCCGGGTGAGCTCTTCCCCGACCACGAGATCCTGCGACGCGCCGAGTGTCTCGACGGCGAGGTCGAGGTGGAGCTCATCTGCGATCCGCGCTTTCGTTACGGGCGCGACATCCCCACGGGGAAGGAGCTCGGCAACGTGGGCATCCACTTCGACGGGGACGCCCACACGGTGATGCTCCGCTCCGACATCCCCCTCCACCGCCGCGACGGCAAGCCCGGCTGGACCGGGCGCGAAGCCCTGTCCGCCGGCGAGCGTTGCTACGCCTCGCTCACGTCCGAGTTCGCGCGCCCCGCCATCGCCCTCCGCCTCGGCGACGCCGCCGATCGCCGCCTGGACAGCACCGCCGATTGGTGGCAGACCTGGCTCTCCCAGTGCTCCTACGACGGTGAGTACCGTGAGCAGGTGCTGCGCAGCATGCTCACGCTGAAGCTGCTCGTCTTCCCGCCCTCCGGCGCCATCGTCGCGGCCGGCACCACGTCCCTCCCGGAAGTCGCGGGCGGCGTTCGGAACTGGGACTACCGCTTCTGCTGGCTCCGCGACGCCTCCATGACGACGGAGGTCCTGCTCCACAGCGGCTTCACGGCGGAAGGAGAGGCGTTCCTCGGCTGGCTGCTCCATGCCACGCGCCTGACCCGCCCCAAGCTCCAGGTCCTTTACGACGTCTACGGACGCACCAAGCACCCCGAACGAAACCTCTCGCACCTGGCCGGCTACCACGGATCCCGCCCCGTTCGCGTGGGGAACGGTGCCGCCGGGCAACTCCAGATGGACGTGTACGGCGAGGTGATCAGGGCGGCGTGGACGTTCGTCGAGCAGGGCGGCGCCCTGGACGGGGCGGAAGCCAGCATGCTGGGCGACCTCGGGGAGACGCTGATGAAGTGGTGGAGGCGTCCCGGGAACGGGATCTGGGAGCTGCGCGGCGACCGCCACCACTTCACGCAGTCGCTCGCCATGTGCTGGGTCGGGCTCGATTGCCTGACCCGCCTCCACGACCAGGGGGCCGTGAAGCTGAAGCGCCCGCGCGGCGAGGTGGAAGAACAGAAGGATGCGATCCGGAAAGCCATCGAGTCCGAGGGCTGGAGCGACGAGCTGGACAGCTACGTCGCCTGGTTCGGCAGCGATCACATCGACGCTTCGCTGCTGCTCCTGGGCATCATGGGGTACGAGGACCCGGGCAGCGACCGCATACGCAGCACCCTGGAGCGCGTGGACCAGCGCCTGGGCGTCCGCGGACTCCTCTACCGCTACCGTTACGACGACAACCTGCCCGGTCAGGAGGGCGCGTTCGGCATCTGCGGCTTCTGGAAGGCGGAGCTGCTGGCGCAGCAGCGCAGAGTCGACGAGGCCATACGGGCGTTCGATCACGCCGCCTCCTTCGCCAACGACCTCGGGCTGTTCTCCGAAGAGATCGACCCGGAGACCGGAGCGCTCCTCGGCAACTTCCCCCAGGCGTTCACCCACATCGGCCTCGTGAGCGCCGCCAACGAGATCGCCCGCGCACGGGGCAAGCCGCCGGAGAAGGCGGCGAAAAAGCCAGACACCACTCGAGCCCAGACGGAATCATGAACGTGATCGACACGCTCATCTGGGGCGGTGTCGCCACCGTCGTCATGACGACGGTCCTGGAAGGCGCCATGTACCTGGGATGGACCCGCATGAGCCTCCCCTTCATACTCGGCACCTTCTTCACCGGCGACCGGCGCAAGGCGCCCATCATCGGCGCCGTCATCCACATCGCGAACGGCTACATCTTCGCCTTTGGCTACGCGTTCGCTTTCCAGAGCCTGGGCGTCGCGAGCTGGTGGGTGGGCGCCGCCCTCGGGGTGGTTCACAGCTCGGTGGTCCTCGTCCTCATGCCCTTCCTCCCGGGCATCCACCCCCGGATGGCCACCGAGCAGGACGGGCCGAGCGCCCGGCGCGCAATCCAGCCACCCGGGTACTTCGCGCTCAACTACGGCCGCCGGACCCCGCTCTTCGGCATCGCTTCCCACGTGATCTTCGGGCTCATCATGGGCTTCTTCTACCACCTCGCGTGAGCGCAACGGCGGACGCCCATCGCCCCGGCGAAGACCGCGCTCTCGCCGCCACCGGATCACGTCCAGCCCCATGCCTCAGCGCTCCGCCTCCCTCTCCCCCTCGCCTTTCGGCTCCTCCTCCCGGATCACGCTGATCTTGCCGTTCGGCTCCAGGAACACGGTCCGGATCCCCTCCAGCGACGTCACCCCCGATTCCCGCAGCTTCTCCCAGACATCGTCGTCCGTGAGCAGCGCGCGGTGCGACTCCCGGTGGTCGATCCGCCCGTCCCGCACGATCGCCCGCGGGCTGGAGCGGATGAGGGGACGCAGGACGGGGAAGCGGAGCGAGAGGAGGTTCACCCCCGTGTGACAGGCCACGAGCGTAAGGAAGGTGATGGCCCCGTCGGCCACGCCCGGGTACTGTCCCGTCAGCGCCTCCCGGACCGACGTCGCCAGCAGGAAGATGATCAGCAGGTCGGCCACCGTGAACCGGCCGACTTCCCGCTTGGGCAGGACGCGGAGGATGACGAAGAGCAGCAGGTAGATGGTCGCCGCACGGACCACCAGCTCCAGGATCGGGCCGTGCGGCAGGAACACCGTGCCCCAGTCGCTGGGGAGCCAGTGGACCGCGGACACCGACATCATGGCTGCGCCTCCCCGCCGGACCCGCCGAGGAGCGCCGTCTTCACCGCCGGGTCGACTTCCCAGCGGTCCGCGGCCACCACGCGCGCCACCCTTCGCCTGGCCAGCCGTTCGACCGTGAGCCCCTGCACGAGGATCGAGAACACCACCACCACGTAGGTGATGGCCAGCACGAACTCGCGCTCGGTCGCGGCCGGAATGGACAGCGCCAGCGCGATCGCGATGCCGCCCCGCAGCCCGCTCCAGGTGAGGATGCGCACCGTATACGGCTTCACCGCCCGCCTCAGGCGGATGAAGGCTATGGGAATCCCGACGCTGGCGAAGCGCGCGGCCAGCACGATCGGGATCGCGACCAGCCCCGCCACGATGAGCTGCCAGTGCAGGTCGAGCGCGACCACTTCCAGGCCGATGATCAGGAAGAGCATCGCGTTCAGCGTCTCATCCACCACGATCCAGAACTTGTCCAGGTGGTCTCGCGTGGTGTCCGACATCGCGAGAGCGCGGCCGCGGTTGCCCACCAGCAGCCCCGCCACCACCATGGCCAGCGGTCCGGACGTGTGCAGCCGCATGGCCAGCGCGTACCCTCCCGTGACCACCGCGAGCGTGATCATCACCTCCACCGTGTGCTGGTCCACCTGCTTGAGCAGCAGGTAGGCCACGTAGCCGAGCACCAGACCGTACGCCAGCCCGCCCAGCGCCTCCCGCGCGAACAGCTCCACGACGTGGCCCGGCGACGTGGTGCCGGAAACGAGCACGCCGAGGATCGCGGTGAACACGACCACCCCTACGCCGTCGTTGAACAGCGATTCGCCGCTGATCAGAACGCGCAGGTCCTCCGGGGCGTGGACCCGGTTCAGCACGGCGAGCACCGCCACCGGATCAGTGGGCGAGATCAGCGCGCCGAACAGGAGCGCGTAGATGAACGGCAGGTCCACGCCCACCGCCATGGTGGCCAGCCAGACCAGGGAGCCGACGAAGAAAGTGGAGAGGAGGACGCCCACCGTCGCCAGCACGAGCACCATGAGGCGGTGCTCCATGAGCGCGTTCAGCTCCACGCCGAGCGCCCCCGCGAAAAGCATGGCCCCCAACAGCCCGTTCAGCAGGAGCTCGTTGAAGTCCAGACGGCTGAGCACGTCGTTGGCGAAGCTGGCCCGGATGCCCAGCAGCTCCAGCTTACCGATCCCGAGCAGCGCGAGCGAGAACACCAGTCCGCCCAGTGTCACGCCCACCACGGGCACCACACCGATCCACCGCTGGTTCACCCACCCCAGCAGCGCAGTCAGCGTCACGAGGATCGCCACCAGCTCGAACGCGCTCACAGCACCGTGGCCTGTTCAGATTGTCGGTCCGGCTCCGCCCTTCGCAGGAACGGTTCCTGCGCCGCGTTCGTCTGTACGTGCACCCGCAACGAAAGGACCCGATGCGCGTCACAGAGCTGCGCCGCGACGACCGGCGCGTCGACCTCGCCCTCATCTTCGACACGGGCGACGAGCTGATCTCCAGTCTCGAGGACTTCGCTCGCCGGAACGACATCAAGGCCGCCCGCTTCACGGCCCTCGGCGCGTTCCGCCGCGCCACGCTGGCCTACTTCGACTGGGAGATCAAGGACTACCGCGATATCCCGGTCCGGGAGCAGGCGGAGGTCACATCCCTGGTCGGGGATATCGGCGTCCACGACGGTCAGGTCAAGGTACACGCCCACGGCGTCCTGGGCCGACCCGACGGCTCCACCCTGGCGGGGCACGTGCGCGAAGGTCACGTCCGCCCCACGCTCGAGCTCTTCCTCACCAGCTACCCGGGCAGTGAGCTCACCCGCGTCCAGGACCCGGAGAGCGGACTCGATCTGATCAAGGGAGATGAAGCAGCATGAACCAGAAACGAGAAGTCGTCGTCATAACCGGCGCCTCCGCCGGAGTCGGCCGCGCCACGACGCGCCGGTTCGCCCGGGACGGTGCGCGCATCGCGCTCCTGGCCCGCGACCGCGATCGCCTGGAGGCCACGGCCCGGGAAGTCGAGGAGCTGGGTGGCGAAGCGCTAGTCCTCTCCGTGGACGTGGCCGATGCCGAGGCCGTGGAGGCCGCGGCGGACCTCACCGTCGAGCGATTCGGCCCCATCGACATCTGGGTCAACAACGCCATGACGTCGGTGTTCGCCCGGGTGCAGGACATCGAGCCGGAGGAGTTCAAGCGCGTGACCGAAGTCAACTACCTCGGCTTCGTCTACGGCACGCTCGCGGCGCTCAAGCGCATGCTACCTCGCGACCGCGGCCACATCGTCCAGGTCGGCTCCGCCCTCGCCTGGCGGGGCATCCCGCTCCAGGCCCCGTACTGCGGGTCCAAGCACGCTATCCAGGGCTTCACCGAGTCGCTCCGGTCCGAGCTCATCCACGACGGGAGCAACGTGAAGGTCAGCATCGCCCACATGCCCGGCATGAACACGCCCCAGTTCGAGTGGGTGCGGTCGAAGCTGCCCAGGAAGGCCCAGCCGGTGCCTCCGATCTTCCAGCCCGAAGTCGCCGCCGACGCCATTCACTGGGCCGCGCACCACGACCGCGCCATACTCTACGTCGGATTTCCCACGGTGAAGACCGTCGCCGGCGAGCGCGTCTCGCCCCGCATGCTCGACTACTACCTGGCCAGAAAAGGCGTGAAGTCGCAGCAGACCGATGAGCCGCGCGACCCGGAACGCCCCGACAACCTCTTCGACCCCGTCCCTGGCGACTTCGCCGCCCACGGCCGTTTCGACAGGCGCGCCCGCTCGAAGAGCCGTCAGCTCTGGGCATCGAAGCACCGCGGCTGGCTGGCGCTGGGCGGCGCCGCCGCCGTGGCCGCCGCCGGGGCCGCCGGGCTCATGTCGCGCGACTGAGGTTGCGAGGAGGAGGGAGATGGCCGGGGTTCACCGCCGGAAGAGGAGAATCGAGCCGACCCGCTCCTCGAGTCGGTCCCGCGTCAGCGCCATCAGGAGCATCTCGCTGCTCGCCAGGATCGCCAGCCCGACCGTCACGGCGAAGAACCCGCGGCTGTAGCGACCGGTGAGGAAAAGCCAGCAGGCGAAGACGTAGCCCAGCACGCCCGCAGCCTTGGCCGAATAGAGGTGCAGATCGCCGAACCGACGAAAGCGAACAATGGTGGCCGCCACGCCCGCGCAGCCCAGCACCATCCAGGTCAGCAACGCCACGGCATTCTCCCGGAAGAAGCCGGGCGTGAGCCACGCCATCCAGCCGACGATCGAGCCCATGAGCACGATGTCCGCGGCCGAGTCCAGCTGGCTCCCGAAGGGCGACACGCGGGCGGTGAGCCTCGCCACCGGCCCGTCCAGGACGTCGGTCAACCCGGCTGCTGCGAGCCCCACCGCGAGCTCGGTCGTCATCCCCGCCAACGCGAATCCCCAGAGCACGGGGATCAGGAGGACACGGAGAAGCGTGAGGTGATCGGCCGGACTCGGTCGCGCGGTCGTCATCGACGGTAGTACACCCGGGCTCGCCGCTTCGGTTCCGATTCAGTCCACGGTGCCGAGGCGCGACTCACCTTCCACCACGGCCCGGATGAGTGAGCGGTGCGTTCCGGTGAGATACACGGCCATGGCCAGGGCCCCGAGCAGGCTCGACCCCACCACCAGCCAGGGAGAGACCAGCGCGCCGGCGAGGACGGTGAGCGCGAGCACGGCCGCATAGCTGAGCACCGCTGCCCCGAGGAAGAAAAAGAACCCCAGGTACCAGAACTCCGGGCGACGCTCGATCTGATAGACGAGCCACGCTGCGAAAAAGCCGAAGCCCATGAACGCCAGGAGGTGAACGCCGTTGAACGCCAGCACCGGCGCGGGTCCGATCACCAGCGCCTGCGTATCGCGCAGTCCCCAGAAGAGCGCCTGGCCCAGCAGCGCTGCCGTGTACACGGCGGGACGGCCGACCACCACGTTCGCCACGGCGAAGAAGATCACCACGACAATGTAGCCGATGAGCCCGGCAGCGAGTCCGTCCGCGAGCAGCCGGCTTCTCGACTCGAGCATCGGTGCCTCCTCACGTGGGAGTGAACGTGCCGCAGCCGAGCGCCCGGACCACGTCCGAGCTCGTGACGATTCCCACCAGCCGGCCGCGCTCCACCACCAGGCACCGGTGGATCCGCCCGCCGGTCAGGAACGCAGCCAGCTCGCGCACCGTGGCGTCCGGGGAGATGGTGAATGTCGCCGGCGTCATGATATCCCCCACCGTCGTGGCATCGAGCACGGAGCCGGCGCCTCCCTGCGGCGGCGATCCGCCCTCTCCGCCCCCCTCCCGCTCCGTCATCAGCTCGTGGAGCAGGTCGTCCTCGGCCGTGTCCTCATCCCACGCCACCGGGTCCCACAACGGGTCGCCGCTCGGCACCTCGTGTTCCGACGCCATGAGCCGGATGACGTCCGACGCGGAGACCACGCCCAGCAGCTTTCTGCTCCCGTCCAGCACCGGAACGCCGGAGATCTGCTCACGGGCGAGAAGCTGCACCAGCTCGCACACGGAGGTGCGAGGGTCGACGGTACGCACGGGATGCACCATGATGTCGCGGACCTTCAGCGCATCCAACCCGGTCCGCTCCGACGCTAATCCCGTCATGGACCTTCCTCCCGGCTGGTCTGATGCGGCCACCCGCCATGGCGGCGGTGGGGATCGTCCAGGGGCTGGGGCTGGCGCGGGCTGTGGCCGCGTGGGCCGTCGCTCGGCCGCCTTCCGCACACTCTGATCAAGGGTGCAACGCCGCCGGCGGTGGCGCCATCGGGAAAAGCCGCATTCCATGTAGGAAAACGCCTGAAATACTTGCGCGCCAACGGTCTCCGGGCCATATTTCGAGAGACCAAAGAGGGGAGGCGGGGAAGGGGAACCCTCCGCCGAACGCAGGCCCGACGGAGGGAACTCCGTTGGGCCTTTTCCTTGATGGTCTGCCGACAGGGCTCACCGCAGCGAGGAGTTCAGGATGAGCGGCACATACAGGCACCTGAGCCCGGGGCGGTACCGTCTGACGGTGGACGCTGGCCAGGGTCCCGCGGGGATCCGGCGCCCCGATGGCCACGACGTCGTGGTCAATGTGGAGGGCGGCATCAGAACCTTCTCGATCGACCGCGGCGAGCGGGTCTACTACTGGTGGCGTGGGCCCGCGCCGCGCACGGGGGTGCAGCTCGCTCCGGCGGATCGGCCGGGTTCGCAGTCGCTGATCACGGCCGAGTACGCGTAAATCGGCCGGTCACAGGGGCAAGGGGGCGCGCCGCCGGGCACGGCGCGCCCCTTTGTCGTTTCTGCCGGTCCCTCTGCCCGTCTCCGCTCACCCGTCGGCGTACAGCAGGGTGGCGGGGACCATGACCCATTCACCGAGGGTGATCAGGTCGGAGACCCCGAGCCACAGCTGGCGCAGCGCCGCCACTTCCGACTGGGCCAGCGCCGTGCCGTTGCCGCGTATGAACTGGGGATCGCCGTCCACTCCGCCGACGCGTACCACTTCCTGGCCCTGCGTCCAGATGCCGCCGCTCAACCCGTCCCCGGTGCCGATGCTGACATCGAGCTGGACCTCCTGGGGCGTGCCCGGCTCGAAGGACGCCAGGAACTCGAGCGTCCACCACTCCGCGGCGTTGAACGGACTCCGCGCGTTGACGGTCAGAAGCACCGGCGGGCCGCTCCCGGGCGCCTGCAGGTTGTAGGCGAGCACCAGCGCGTCGGAGTCCCTGGCCTGGCTCCACGCGTACTGCTGCGCCAGGTCGAACGCCACGTGCCCGCCCGCGTCGCCCACCTCTCCTGTCGCCACGAGCTCCAGCGTGCCCTCGGCGTTGGTCCCGCTGCCGGACATGTCGACGGTGTAGTCGGCCAGCGTGATCGACACCGTCCTGCCGGTCTCCACGACTCGCACCCCCACCCGCTCGGCCAGCGTCCGGTCCTCATCCGTCAGGTCAATGTAGCCGATCTCCGTCGTCGGCTCGGACGGGTACCCCGTCGCCGAGTCCATCTCGTACAGGACCAGCCGGACACCGTTGGCGGGAGCACCCGGCCGGTCGGAGACCAGGTACCCGTCCGCCGGGTCCCACTCCAGCGTGGCGCCGCGGATGCCGCCGGGGAACGTCAGCTTCGCGACCGCCCCGTCCGCCCTGCCCGCCGCTGCCGTCATCACGCCGGCGGCCAGGTCCCGGAAACGCTGCGGCCCCGGCACCCGCGCAGACGCGGCCGCGCCAGCGCCATTCAGGGTCGCGTTCAGTGTGGCGGCGCTCGCGGCCACGGCAGCGGCCAGCGACGCCGCGCCATAGCTGTCCACGGTCAGGGCGGCCAGGTTGATGCCGAGGAACGCGTTCTCGCTGGCGTCCAGCGGGTCCACGACCGCGTTGAGCTGCTGCAGCGTCCGGGTGGGATCGTAGTCAGGGAGCGGCTCGATGGGGGAATCCCCGCACCCGGCCAGCAGGACGGCCGAAGCCAGCAGAAGGGCAGGCCGGCCATGCGTCAGCGTGCTCATGGGACTGCTCCGTTCGGATGTGTGCCGGAGGGGGGCTGTCCCATTTCATAGACCGTCCCGCCGGAATTTGTTCCCGCCGGAGCTCAGTGCCGGAAAACGCGGCGTCCGGTGAACACCATGGCCATGTCGTGTTCGTCCGCCGCACCCACGACCTCCTCGTCCCGGACGGAGCCGCCGGGCTGGATGATGGCCGAGACGCCCGCGTCCGCAGCCGCGTCCACGCCGTCGCGGAACGGGAAGAAGGCATCCGAGGCGAGGACGGCGCCGTTCAGGTCCACTTCCTGGTCGTGCGCCTTCATGACCGCGATGCGGGAGGAGTCCACGCGGCTCATCTGACCGGCGCCGATTCCGACGGTGCGCAGACCGCTGGCCAGCACTATGGCGTTGGACTTCACCAGGGCCACGGCCCGCCACGCGAAGCGCAGGTCGCGCATCTCGACGTCCAATGGCGACCTCTCGGTGACCACCCGCCACTCGTCCTCCGGGAAGCTCAGCCGCATCCTTGCCTGCACCAGCAGCCCGCCCCGCACCCGCCTGTAGTCCCATTCCGTTTCGCCCGGCGAGGCCACCGGGAGCTCCAGCAGGCGCAGGTTCTTCTTCTGCCCCAGGATCTCGCGCGCGGCCGCGTCGAATGCGGGCGCCACGATCACCTCGAGGAAGTGCGACGCCATCGCTTCCGCCGCCGCCGCGTCCACGCCCACGTTGAGCGCCACGATGCCACCGAAGGCGGACGCGGGGTCGCACGCCAGCGCCCGTCGGTACGCATCGGCCGGGTCCTCGCCGAGCGCGAGGCCGCACGGCGTCGTGTGCTTGACAATGCAGCACGCCACCGCCTCCTCCGGCGACCACGCCGACGCGGCCATGGCCGCCCCATCCACGTCGATGAGGTTGTTGTACGACAGCTCCTTTCCCTGCAGCTGTCGAAGCCGCGGCACGCTGTCGTCGGGCGGGTCCTTTTCGCCGTAGAACGCCGCGGGCTGGTCGGGGTTCTCGCCGTACCGGAGATCCTGCACCTTCTCCAGGTCGAGCACCAGCGACGCCGGGAACCCGTCCCCGCCTCCCACATCCGACCGGCCGCCATCGGCCTGGCCCGCCATGTATTCGGCAATGGCGGCGTCGTAGCCGGCCGTGTGGTCGAACACCTTCCGCGCCAGATCCCGGCGCAGCGCACCATCCGCGTCGCCGCGGCGGAGCGCGTCGAGCACGCGGCCGTAGTCGCTCGGGTCCACCACCACCAGCAGCCGTTCGTGGTTCTTGGCTGCCGAGCGCAGCATGGTCGGCCCGCCAATGTCCACGTTCTCCATGGCGGTCGCCAGGTCCGCCCCCGCGGCCACCGCCTCCCGGAACGGATACAGGTTCACCACCACCAGGTCGAACGGCGCATAGCCGTGCTGCGCCAGCGCCGCCGCATCGTCCTCGTTTCCGGCCCGGGCCAGGATGCCGGCGTGAACGGCCGGGTGCAGCGTCTTCACCCGTCCGTCCATCATCTCCGGATGCCCGGTCACCTCGCTGACGTCCCGGACGTCCAGCCCGGCATGCCGGAGCATGGCGGCGGTCCCGCCGGTCGAGACCAGCTCCCAGCCCAGCTCGGCGAGACCGCGCGCGAGGTCGGCCACACCGCTCTTGTCGGAAACGCTCAGGATCGCTCTCGGCATCGCTCCTCCGGTCACTCCAGGCCGAACAGCCGGCGCACGCCGCGGGCGTCCGGCTCGTCGCTCTCGTTCAGGCAGAATCCCACGCGCTCGCTCACCGGGAGCGGCGTGGCGTTTCGCACGGCCTCCGCCGCGCTCTCCCCCTCGGCTTCCGCGAGCACGTGGGCGAGCCATTCCACGGCCGTCGGGTAGAGCGCGTGCTCGACGCGCAGCACCCGCGCCGCGAGCGTCTCCGGCGTGTCGTCCTCCAGCACGGGCACCGGCCACTGCGCCAGCACCCGCCCTGCGTCGTAGCGTTCGTTGACGAAGTGGACGGACGGCCCGGTGATCCGGCACCCGGCGGCGAGCACGGCCCGGTGCACGTTCAGCCCGTACATCCCCTTGCCCCCGAACGCGGGAAGCAGGGCCGGGTGGATGTTCAGCACGCGGTAGGCGAACCGGCGCACCACGTCGGAGGGGAGGAGGCGGAAGTAGCCGGCGAGAGCCACCAGATCAATGGCTTCGGACTCCAGTGCGTCGAGGATGTCGGCGGTCACCGCCGCGATCGGGCGGGTCTTCACCTGGATCACGTGCGCCGGGATCCCCGCCGCCTGCGCGCGGGCCTCCGCCCCGGTGTCCTGGCGGTCCGTCACCACGAGGGCTACCCGCGCCAGCTCACTTCCGGCGAAATGGTCCATCAGCGCCTGGAGGTTCGTCCCGCCTCCGGACGCGAATACCGCAATGCGTACGCTCATGCCAGCCCCCCCGGGAAGTTCGGTGACAGGAACGGATTCACGCGCCGCTCTCGCCCGACCGTCGTGACGGGCCCGTGGCCGGAATAGAGCCGGGTCTGGTCCGGCAGCGTGAGCACCTGCTCTCGTATGGACCGGAACAGCTCGGTGGCGCTCCCGCCGAAGAGGTCCGTGCGGCCTACCCCGTCGTGGAAGACCACGTCGCCCACGAACGCGACGCCCGCCTCCGGGCTGTACAGCACCACGTGCCCCGGCGAATGACCGGGCGCGTGCCGGACCTCCATCTCGCACCGGCCGATCCGGAGCGTTTCACCCGCTCTCAGCTCCACGTCGGGTGGCGGCGGGGACTCCACCCGGTACCCGAACATCTCGCCCTGCTCTTCAGCCGCGTCGTACAACGGTCGGTCGGCCGGATGGAGGTAGATCGGCGCCGGAATGCGGCGGACCAGCGCCGCGACCCCTTCCAGATGGTCGAGGTGGGCATGCGTCAGGATGATCGCGACGAGCGAGCCCCCCGCGGATTCCACGGCATCGGCCATGGCCGGCGCTTCCGCGCCCGGGTCGATCGCCGCCCAGTCGCCGGTACGGGTGCAGCGGACCAGGTACGCGTTCTCCGCGAACGCCTGGGATGTGAACGTCAGGATCTCGAGTGCTTCCGCCGTCATGCGCCCCCGTCTCGCGGTGCGGACCGGGGGTCAAGCTATCACGGCGACGGGGCCGGGTCCACTCGTGACGGCGGTGTCCGCGGCAGATCGAGCGTGAACGTGCTCCCCTGCCCCAGCTCGCTATGGAGGTGCACATCGCCTCCGAGCAGCCGCGCCAGGCGCCGCGCGACAGCGAGGCCGAGTCCGGTGCCGGCGATCCGGGCGCCCACCCCGCCGTCCACCTGCCAGTACGGCTCGAACACGTTCTCCCGGTTCTCCTCGGCGATCCCGGGTCCGGTATCGCGGACGCGGCAGAACACCCGTGCTTCGTCCGCCTCGAGCGTCAGCTCCACATGCCCCTGTCGCGTGTACTTGACCGCGTTCGAGAGCAGGTTGATGAGGATCTGGCGGACCTTGGGCGGGTCCGTCCGGAGCTGAAGCGGACCGTCGGGGAGGTCGACGCGCAGCGCCAGCCCGGCCGCGTCGGCCATCGGCCGAACCAGCTCCGCCATGTCCCCCACCAGCGCCACCAGCTCCGCGTCCGCGGGGCGGAAGCGCTCCCGCCCGGCCTCCATGCTCGCGAACGTCAGGATCTCGTCCACCAGGTAGGAGAGGTGCCGGACGCTCGCTTTGACGCGGTGCAGGTGGCCCCGCTGCTTCGCGTTCAGCGTCCCGTGCACTTCCGCGGTGAGGATGTCGGTGTAGCCGAGGATCGCGCTCAGGGGCGTGCGGAACTCGTGCGACACCACGGCCAGGAAGCTCGACTTGGCCTGGTCCGCGGTACGAGCCTGCTCGTAGAGGAGCGCGTTGTCCAGCGCCAGCGCGGCGCGCCACGCCACCTCGCCCAGGAAATCCCGCTCCGCCTCCCTGTACCGCCCGCCGCTGCGCACCAGGGTCACCGCCCCCAGGGCGCGGTCGCGCGCCAGGAGCGGAAACGTCAGCCCCGACCGCGCAGCCAACGCCGCCAGCGTCGCCCGCGACGCCCGCTCGTCCGCGGCCGCTTCCAGCGGAAGGTCGTCTCCTTCCCCGACCGTCACCGGCGACCGCTCGCGCAGCGCGACCGAGACCGCGTGCTCCGCGGTCATGTCCACGCTGCCGCTCGTGAGCGGCGCTACCATTTCTCCGCAGGCGGGGTCCGCATGCGCCGCGGCCACCCGCTCCATCCCTCCGTTCCGCGTCACGCAGTATGCCACGCACCAGTCCGCGTAGCGGCCCACGAGCAGCTCCGTCAGCGACTGCAGGACCGACCGGGCTTCCAGGGAACCATGCAGGGTGCGCGTCGCTTCTTCGAGGAACGCGCGTCGCTCATCCTCCGCCCGCTCCTCGGTGACATCGTAGAGCGTGGCCACGGCCGCGAGCTGACGACCCTGACTGTCCCGCACAGCTGTGGAGCTCATGTGCGCGATCCCGACGCTGCCGTCGCCCCGCCGGATCGCCACGTCCTCCCCCCGTACCGTCTCCCCCCGCGTCACCGACCTCGCCAGTGGCCATGCCGACGGCGGCAGCGGCGCCCCTCGCTCATCCAGACCGCCCCATTCCCGGTAATCGGACAGTGATGCCGCGTTCTCGACCGGGCGACGCCAGATCGCCGACACCTGCGGGTTGGACAGCACCACCCGCCCACTCGGGACGTCCGCCAGCAGCACGCCGGCCGGCATCTGATTCACCAGCGACTCCAGCACGGACCGATCTGCTTCGAGCCGCCGGAGCAGCTCCACGCGATCCGTTTCGGTCCACTCCCTCCAGACCGCAAACGCCAGGTACAATGCCGCCGCCAATGCCAGCCGCACCGCCCTCGCACCGAACGGACGCGCTTCCTCCCGGAGCAGCAGGATCTCCCCCACGAGGCCGCCATGGTGCAGCAGCGGGATGCACGCCATCGATTGGATTCCCGCCGACACCAGCACGTCTCGTATTACCGCCGCCCTCGGATCCTCCGCCACCGCATCCACCACCACGGGCTCGGCGCCACGGGCGCCGGCCGGCCACGGCGCGAACCCCTCCAGGCCGTTCGCGCATTCGGACGACACGGCCACGGCCGCGGCAATCCGCATGAGGCCGTCTTCCAGCAGCAGGAGAACCCCGTGGCCCGCATCCGCCGCACAGCAGAGGGCGCTCAACGCCTCCCGCTGCACCAGGTCCATCGGATCGCGGCCCTGCACGCGGTCAGCAATGGACAGCAGCAGCTCGAGATCCGCCAGCTGTCTCTGATCCGCCATGAGATCGGAACCCTGTCAGCGCCGGACACGATCAAAGAGAGAGGAGCCGGGCAGCAGCCTCTCAATGCCGGAAGGGAATGGTAGGTGAAGACCAATATTGTATCCGCTCAGTGGGCCCGGCAATAGCGGTTCTTCTGTCTCTTGGTGGCCAAGGCGAGGCAATTCCGCTGCACCCCTGACGTCGGGGCACGGGGATTCGGGTTCCGGCCACGGGCAGTATGTTGGGAGCATTACCATTCGACGCGCGGGCCGAGGCGTGCGCCCGTCGCCTGCGGTCCGGAGCATTCGTCCGGCATTCCACGCCCGAACCAATGCCAGAATCAGCCCCAACTGGACGTAAGCGTGCAGCTCGCACCGGTGGCGCCGCTGCGTCCCGGCGGCGCCGGGCCAAGACCAGGAGGGATCTGGTTTTCGCTTTCGGTGCGCAGGGGGCCTTCAAGGTCGGTGGTTACGTCATCCTGGCGCTGCTGGCTCGCAATCTCCCCCGGGAGGCGTTCGGCCAGTTCCTGTATTTGACGGCCCTGGCGACGCTGCTGGTCCTGTTCACCGAGCTGGGCACCAGCAACCACCTCATCCGGACGACGGCACAGGATCCGCCGAGGGCTGCCTCGGCCTACGCGGACGTGGTGCTCACGCGCATCCCGCTCGTGGTTCTCATGGTGCTGGGCATGGGGGCATTCGTCCGTGTCACCCAGCCGACGCTCTTCTGGGCGGCAGTGGTGATTGCGGCGTCCGCCGGGTTGAAGGACCTGAACCGCAGCTCCACCGCCGTGCTGTACGGGCTCCGACAGGTCACTTCGGCTCAGTTCCTGTTCGGCGGGGGCCTGCTGTTCGCGGTGCTCCTGATCCTGCTCGCCGTGCACAATGGCGCCGACCTCCACGAGGTGGTGCTCGTCTATCTCGCCTGGGGGGCAGCGCTTTTCCTGGGCGGGCTCGCCGTTGTGCGCTGGCGCGTGGGCCCCTCGCCATGGCGACGGGCACGGCCCCGCTTGCGCCAGCTGATCGGGGTCTCGCTCCCGCTGTTCGCGGTGGACCTGCTGGCGCTGGTCCACTTCAAGGTCGACACAGTGATGCTCGGGCTGCTCCGGCCCATGAGCAATGTGGCGGCCTACGAGTCGGCGGCGCGGCTGCTGGAGGCCTCGCAGTTCCTCGTGCGGCCGTTGACGGTCGTCTTCTTCCCGCTCCTGGCATCCATGGTATGGGAGGGACACGATATGCGGGGAATCCGTCGCGTGATCCTGCGTCTGGTGGGGATCGTGACGCTGGTGGGGGTGGCGATGGCGGTGAGCGTCGGGATCCTCGCTTCGTGGATCGTGCCCGCCGTGTTCGGCCCCGGATTCGCGACCTCGGTGCCTCTGCTCCGGATCCTGTTCCTGAGCGTGCCCGGGCTGTATGTGGCGGTCGTGGCGATGTTCAGCGGCAACGCGCTACACGTCGAGCGCGCGACCGTGCGGATGCTGGCGTGGGCGGTGGCCCTCAACGTAGGGCTCAACCTCGCGGCCATCCCCGCGTACGGTCCCACGGGCGCGGCCTGGGCCACGGTGGTTTCGCAGGGTGCGCTGGCCATAGCGTTGGTGCTGACGGTCATGCGTCCGGCAGCGCACGGTTCCCCGCGCGCCCCCGAGCCGGCGCTGCGACGGGAGGAAGGGCTCGCCTGACGCGGCCCTGTGCCTCGCAGCTGTCAGGTGCCGGCGGATTCCCGGCCTGCGTGGCTCTCCACGAGCGCGGGGATGGGGCGCCCTTCGAAGGACTCGGGCTGGTGCGCTCCGAGCCAGTGAAACACGGTGGGCATGATGTCCAGGGTGTCGCGAATCTCGGGATCGGGCCCGGGGGCGATGCCGGGGCCCGCGGCCGCGTACCAGCCCCGGCGCGTGTGGTTGCCGGGGCGGCCGGACGGGAGCCGGTGCTCCTCGCCCAGCCGGATCTCGCCGAACCGGGACACCACGCCAGGTGAGCCGTACGCCCGGACATCGGACCACCGGATGATCAGGTCCGGAAGCATCCACCGCCTGGGCGCGTCGCGTCCGACGAGATCGTCCACCCGGTCCACGCCTTCCACGATCGGCTCACCCGTCTTCAGGTCACGGAAGGTGAGGAACGCCTCCGTCAGCTCGTCGAGCAGGGCCTCGTATTCCGCCCCCGGATCCACGATCCCCGCCGCGTCCCGACCCCGTACGTTGATCCGCAGATACCCGTTCAGGTCCACGGGCAGGGCGAAAAAGCGCGTGGCAGACCAGTCGAGCATCCGCCGGGACCAGAGAGGCACGAGGGCATGGTTCACGGAGCTCGGTAGCCGCCGGGTCACCTGGCGGACCACCTTCCACGGCAGCGCCTTCTTGAGACGGTAGACCAGACCCTGCCTGGGCGCCGCTGTCTGCCCGCGATCGTGCACCTGCGCCACCATCCTGGGGAAGAAGTCCGCCCAGCCGCGGTTGGGACCCATCCCGTGAAGCCCGAACGTCATGATCCGCGCTCCGGCCGGGGCGGCGGCGATCACCCTACCGAGCGCCGCATCCCACAGCCGGTACAGCTCCCGCGGCGCCCCCTTCAGCAGCTCGAGCGTCCGCGAGTCGACCCCGGAGGTGTCCACCTCCTCCAGGTTCCAGAGGTAGTGAGTGGCGCGGTGGGCACCACCGAACACGGCGATCATGAGATCCCATTCCTCGCGGCGCAGCATGTACTCGCAGATGGCCCCGAACTGCTCCAGCGATTCGATGCCCTCGCGCCGCTGTTGCAGCAGCGTGCGGACCGTCTGTGGCCCGAAGACTTCCGGCTTCAGAGCCGGCGGACCGAAGCGCTTCGTGAGCTCGCGCCAGAGGGAATCGGGCCGGGTCGCGCGGCCGAAGTCGTCGTGCGCCTGCCAGCCGTTGAGGAACACACCGTTGATATCGATGTCCGGTGTGGCCATGAACGGGATATCCAGCAGCGCCACGCGGGCGTCCCGCGGAAGGTCGTGGTAGAAGGCCCGATAGGGCAGCCAGTCCGGACTGGCGTACTGGAGCTGCTGGCGTTCGGGGTTCCACAGCTTGTTGAAGTACCAGCCATGGTGGCCCAGGGGCTGCCCGGTGAAGAAGGTCGGCCAGACCATGCTCAGGAACCCTTCCGGCCGGGTCCTCACCTCGCCCCAGGCACCCCGCTCCCTGAGCGCCGCCAGATTCGGCAGCTCCCCCGCTTGCAGCATGGAATCCACGAGCGTGATCTCGGTGGCGTCCATGCCCAGGAGAATCACTGGTCCGCCTGATGTCACCACTCCTCCTCTTGATCGGGGGATCGACGGTCCGGCTCGCCCGCCGGCACCGCCACCGCTCGGCCTTCCGACCGCAGGCTCTCGCGGCACGCCTCCACGGCATGGACGGCGCGGAGCCCATCCAGCGGATCCGCGCCGCCGAGACCCGCGCTCCCATCCAGCCGCATGGCCAGGTCGCTCAGCTGCTTGACCAGGCTGCGCCGTGTGTGCGTCGGCCGACGAACCAGTCGGGCGACGACGGAGTCCGCCACCGCTCCCGCCTTCGCCACCGTGCGCCGCAACCGCGCAGGAGAGGCCCAACCCGGCAGGACCCCGCCCGCGTGAGCGAATCGCGTGCCGGTGTCCGTGCTCACGGCCACCCACTCCACGTACTCTCTCCCGCGACCGACCCGGATGTGGGCCGGAAAGCCGCCTTCGAGCGTGGCGCTCAGCTCCAGGCTTCGCCCGTCCGGGCCTGCGATCGCCCGCACTTCACGTAGCCGCCGTCGCGCCATCCACGGCACGAGGTCCAGCGCGTGACACCCGAGGTCGTCCAGGAGATCGTCGCCGGCAGGATCCCGGCTCCAGCGCCGGGCATCACCGATCAGCGTCATCTCGATCGAGCGGGGGCGCGCGTTCGTGGAAGCGGACCGAAGGGCGAGATACGGGCCACGGTGCCGCCGATTGTAGCCCACGAGAACCGGCCGGCCGGCGCGCCGCCAGGCCGCCACCACCGCTTCGGCTCCTTCCACGTCGGGGGCCAGCGGCTTTTCCACCAGCACGGCCACTCCCCCCTCCAGGCACGCCACGGCCAGGTCTGCGTGGGACGAGGGCGGCGTGAGAACGAGGACGGCATCAATGTCACCGGCCCCGAGCATGTCCTCCAGCCCCGACGCGATCGCCGCCCCTGGGAACAAGGCGCGCGCACGCTCGGCTCGCTCGCCCGCCGGGTCATGGATGCGCCGGACCTGCCACCGCGGGTGCCCCTGAAGCGCCGGGTGGTGGAGACGCTGGAATACGCCGCCGGCGCCGAGCACGCCCAGCCGGTACGCCCCCTCGTCGTTCGGGGCACCGACGCGAGAGGGAAGCGCGTTCCCCGGATCTGCATCCCGCCTCATGCACACGACCTTTCAACGGATCGCACGTCAGCCCGGCTTCCTGCCGGTGACACCGCCGCAGGATTGCATCGGGCGGGGCGCCCCGGCAACGCTGGCGAGCACCGGCTGCGGATGGTAGGCCGTCGATCAGGCTGGCCTGGAAGCGACGGAGGTTGATGCACTGGGGGCCCGGACGGCTGCAGCCGTCCGGGCCCCGAAAACGACAAGGGGAGCGCTCAGACCGTGAAGGAGCTGCCGCAGCCGCAGCCGCCCGTCGCGTTCGGGTTCTTGAAGGTGAAGCCCGCGCCCATCATGGTGGTGACGTAGTCGATCTCGACGCCATCCAGGTACTGACCGCTGAACGGATCGACGAACAGGCGGAGCCCGTTGATGTCGACCACATCGTCGTCGCCCTGGGGCTCGTCCTCAATGTTGAGTCCGTACTGGAAACCGGAGCACCCGCCCGGGAGGACGGCGACCCGCAGGCCGGCCGTGTCCGCTGCGCCCTGCTCCTCCATGAACTTCTGCACCTCCGCCACCGCGTTGGGCGTGACCGTTATGGTCATGGCTCCTCCTGCTCGTTTGCCGTTCAGTGATCCGACGCAACCGTGTACCCCATTACGGGGTGCAGGTTTCGCGCCTACTCTACCCGAGACTCCCCGTGCTGTCAACGCCGCCGGAGAGGCCCACGACCGCGGCGGCGGCGGCGCGGAGGTCGTCCACCACGAGCACCTCCCGCGGGGCCCCGGCCGCCTCCTCCTGGCCGTACCCGGTGCGCACCAGTACGGCGACACCGCCCCATTCTGCGGCCATGCTCACGTCGCGGAGCCGATCCCCAATGTAGACGGACCGTCCCAGGTCGAGACCGAGCTCCCGTGCGGCGAGGCGGAACAGCCCGGACGCAGGCTTGCGGCAGTCGCAAGGGCCCGTGATCTCGGGGTGATGCGGACAATGGTAGCTTCCGGTCACGTGGACTCGGTGAGCTCGGAGGCGGAGGAGCATCTCGTCCTGGACCGCGAGGTACGCGGCTTCGTCGTACAGGCCGCGGGCAATGCCGGATTGATTGCTCACCACGACCACTTTGTAGCCCGCGTCCTCGAACGCAGCCAGCCCCTCCGCGGCCCCGGGCAAAAGCTCGACACCCGCCGGGTCCGCGAGGTACTCCCGCTCCCGGATGATGGTGCCGTCCCGGTCCACGAACACGGCTTGCCGCGCGCCGGGATGCCCGGGCTCGCGCGCCGCTGCAGCGGGCTCAGGCATCGGTGCTGCCGGCGTCGGGGAGCGCGGCGCGGATGGTCGCGGCGAGGGAGACCTCGTCCTCGGAGGCGATGGTCCGCGGATCCAGCAGCACACGGCCGTCCTGCACGCGCGCGATGACGGGCGGGTCCGACGCGCGCAGCGCCCGCGCCAGCGCGTCGGCTCCGTCTGCGGCTGGCTCCACCAGCACCACCGTCGTGGGCAGCTCGATGCCCGGTAGCGCGCCGCCTCCGACCGCGGAGCGCGCGGGTCCCGTCGTCGCCTCCACGCCGAGCGAACGGAGCCGCGCGGCCATGGCCTCCGCGCGAGCCTGCATCTCGTCGGCGGCCGCGGCCAGCATCCGGAGCACGGGGATGTTCCGGACGGGGTCGCCCCCCGGGCGATAGAGGGCGAGGGTGGCCGCGAGCGCGGCGAGGGTCAGCTTGTCGGGGCGGAGCGCGCGGGCGAGCGGGTTCGCGCGCATGCGGGCAATGACGTCGTCGCTGCCGAGGAGAATCCCGGCCTGGGGCCCGCCCAGGAGCTTGTCCCCGCTCATCGTGACGACGTCGACGCCCTCGGCCACGGCTTCGGCGCCCGTGGTCTCGTGCGGGAGCCCGAGCGTCGCCAGGTCCAGCAGCGCGCCGGAGCCGAGGTCGTGGACCACGGGCACGCCGCGCGCTCGGGCCAGCCTCACCAGCTCCGCAGCCGCGACCTCCGTCGTGAAGCCTTCCACCCGGAAGTTGGAGCGGTGTACCTTGAGCACGACGCCGGTTTCCGGCCCCAGCGCCGCCTCGTAGTCGCGCAGGTGGGTCCGGTTGGTCGTCCCGACCTCGCGCATCCGCACCCCGCTCCGCTCCATGATCTCGGGGACCCGGAAGGACCCCCCGATCTCCACGAGCTCGCCCCGGCTGATCACCCCCTCACGGCCGCGCGCGAGCGTCTCGAGCGCCAGGAACAGCGCGGCCGCATTGTTGTTCACAACGAGCGCCGATTCCGCGCCGGTGAGCTCCCTGAGCAGCCCGGTGCAGTGGCCGTTTCTGGTCCCGCGACGCCCCTCCTCCAGGTCGTACTCCAGCGTGCCGTACCCGGCCGCCTGCACCATCGCCTGGATCGCCGCGGCTGCCAGAGGCGCGCGCCCGAGATTCGTGTGCAGCACCACGCCCGTGGCGTTGATCACGCGCCGGAGAGAGGGCGAGTCTGCCCGCTTCAGCTTCGCCGCGACGGACGTGGCGAACCACGTGGCGTCGGCCACCTGGCCTCCCCCGAGGACGGCCTCGCCTGGGTCGGCGCCAAGCCCGGAAGCCTCAGCCCGACCGAGCCGCTCCCGCAACTCCGCCTGCACCTCCCGCAGCGCGCTCCCCGTCCGTTCCCGCCCCCAGCGCGCCACCACCGGAGCCAGGGTGGGGTCTTCCAGCAGCGACTCCACCGAAGGAATGCGCCGCCTCGGATCCGTCACCGCAGCCATCTCCTCCCTCCACCCCCGGGCGGTTGCGCGGGCACGGAGTCCGGTGGCGGCACGGAGTCCGGTGGCGGCACGGAGTCCGGTGGCGGCACGGAGTCCGGCGGCGGTACGGTGTCCGGCGGCGCCACCCCCCCCGCCGCTGGAGGGCGGGCGCCATCTGCTGTATCGGTGGGCAACACCCGGCGCGGCGTGCGGAAACGGGTGCTCCCCTCGCCTCCTGGCACGCCGCCGATATTGGTCAGTCCCGACACCGTCACCACGAAGGTGGTGTCCGGCGGCAGAGCGCGGTCGAGGAGCAGCCCGAGCTCCCGCGAGGGGACCGGCTCCGCGGTCTGCGCGGCGGGCGCGGCCGGCCCGGCGCGGCCGCCCGCCCCGCCGGGTGCGCCCTTCGGCGAAGGGGTCGGAATCCCGGGGCGGCGGGGGGCGAGCGCGGCGGAGTCCTTCCGGACCAGAGCCGTGTCCGCTGCGGCTCCCGTCGAGTCGGCGCGCGCGCGGCTGGAATCGGCCGCCGCTTTCTCGGCCGCCACCAGGGAGTCGAGCACGGTGACCTGCACCAGACGCCCCGTGGCGACCGGAGTGCTGTCGGGGAGGAGGAAGACGGTGGCGTGGCCGCTGACCGGCCCCGTGCCGAAGAAGTCGTCGAACTGAAGTCGGACGCGCTCGGAGTCCGCGGCTTCGGCGCGGACCAGGTGGGTGGGCGTGCTGTCGCCGGGGAGGAGCGCCATCTCGATCACTGCGGTATCCAGGGCGGCGACCGTGACCGCGCCGGTATCCTTCGGCTCGGCGAAATCGGGCTCCCGGTCGCCGTCGGGGTCGAGCCAGGCGACGACACGGTACGAGCCCGCGGGGATGTAGCGCATGGAAAAGAAACCGGCAGTGTCCGTCACGGCCACGTACGTGTCCTGGTCGGCGTCACGGGTTGCCTCGACGCGCGCCATCGGCGCGGGCTTGCCGGTCAGCCTGTCTTCGACGAACCCGGCCAGCGCCGTCTCCTCGATGGCCGCGCCCGTGCTGAAGACGAGCTCGACGGGCTCGACGCGCTGGTTGTTGAACAGGTCGCGGAACACGGGGAGCACCACCACCCGGTAGACCAGTCCCGGCTGCCACCCCGCGGACATCGACACCCTGATGTCGCGCCGTCCCCGCTTCGCCTTCACGACCCCTGTCTCCGGCGACACGAGCACCGCCCCATCCAGGCTCCGCACCCCTTCCAGCCGCTCGCTGAGGCGCTCGTCGAAGCGGATGACCACGGGATCATCCAGGTCCCGTAGCGTGTCGAACGGCATGGGCGTGACGGACACGACCCGCGGCGGCGAGTGGTCCGGCTCTCCCCCCGGCGGCGCCTTCGGCTGTGCACACGCCGCGGCCGCCGCGACCGCCGCGGCCGCCAGCCACGGCGCGGCGACACGCCGCGTCATGCCAGCGCCATCAGCTTGCGAGAGAGCCGGTCACGCTGCTCGGCCAGGCTCGCCGCCTTCTCCCGCTCGCGCTCCACCACCTGCGCGGGCGCACGCTCCACGAAATCCGCGTTGCCCAGACGCTTCTCCGTCGACGACAGCAGTGCTTCCACCCGCTCGAGCTCCCCACTCAGCCGCTCCCGCTCCCGCGCCAGGTCGATCAGCCCCTCCAGTGGCAGGAAAAGCTCTGCGCCGGACTGCAGTACCGCGTGCGCGCCCGCCTGCCGCTCGCCCGCGCCATCCAGCACCAGCGTGCCCACGCCCGCAAGCCGACGCAGCGACCGCTCCTCGATCTCCGCCGCCCGGCGCAGCGCGGCCGGCGCGTCCGTCACCTCGACGGTGACCGAGGCCCTGGCCGGGACGTCGTACTCCGCGCGGATCGAGCGCACTGCGTTGATGAGCTCCTGCAGCGCGTGCATCTCGCTCTCGGCCTCGGCGCTCTCCCGATCCGGCCTGGGCTCCGGCCACGGCGCGATCATCAGCGAGGCCGCCCGCGTCTGCCCCTCGGGCCATGGCAGCCTGCGCCACAGTGACTCCGTGATGAACGGCATGATGGGATGCAGCAGTCGGAACACCCCGTCCAGGACGGCCACCAGCGTCGCCTTCGCCGCCTCGCGGCTCCCCTCCCCGGACTCACCCAGCATGCGGGCTTTCACCAGCTCCAGGTACCAGTCGGCCACCTCGCCCCAGAAGAACGAGTGGATGGCTTCGGCGACTTCGTGGAGCCGGTAGCTCTCCAGCGCACCGTCCACACGCCGCGTCGTCTTCGACAGCCGCGACAGGATCCACCGGTCCGCGAGCTCCAAGCGATCCTGGACTGCCTCCGGCGTCCTCACCGGCTCCTCGCCGAGATTCATCAGCGCGAATCGGCCCGCGTTCCACAACTTGTTGGCGAAGTTCCGGCCGGGCGCGAACGCCTCCTCGAGGTTCTCGTAGTTCAGCTGGATGTCGGTGCCCACGGCCGCCCCCGCCACCACCGTGTAGCGGAGCGCGTCCGCACCGAATCGCTCCACCACCTCCAGCGGGTCGATCCCGTTGCCCAGGGACTTCGACATCTTGCGACCGTGGTGGTCGCGCACCGTGGCGTGCAGCAGCACGTCGGTGAACGGTGCCTCGCCCATGAACTCGAACCCCGCCATGATCATCCGGGCGACCCAGAAGAAGAGGATCTCGGGCGCAGTGGAGAGCGTGTTCGTCGGGTAGAACGCCTCGAGGTCCTTCGTCCGTTCCGGCCACCCCATGGTGCTGAACGGCCACAGCCAGCTGCTGAACCACGTGTCCAGGACATCGGGGTCCTGCTCCAGGCTCGTGCCACCGCACGCGGGGCATTGCGGCGGGTCCTCGCGGGCCACGATGACCTCGTCGCACCCGTCGCTCCGGCAGTACCAGACCGGGATCCGGTGCCCCCACCAGAGCTGTCGGCTGATGCACCAGTCCCGGATGTTCTCCAGCCAGTTCTCGTAGACGGTCTTCCAGTGCTCGGGAGTGAAGCGCACGGTACCGTCCCGGCTGGCCTGCAGCGCCGGCACCGCCAGCGGCTTCATCTTCACGAACCATTGCTCGCTGAGCCGCGGCTCCACCACCGTGCCGCACCGGTAGCAGCGTGGGACCGAATGCGTGTACTCCTCCACGCGCTCGAGCAGCCCCTGCGCTTCCAGCGCGGCCACCACCCGGTCGCGAGCCTCGAACCGGTCCAGGCCGACGAACGCCGGAGGCACGGCGTCGCTCATTTCACCCGTCGGCGTGAGCACGTCGATCTCCGGGAGGCCGTGGCGGCGCCCGATCTCGAAGTCGTTCGGGTCGTGGGCCGGCGTCACCTTCACCGCCCCGCTTCCGAACTCCGGGTCGACCCAGTCGTCCTCGACGATCGGGATCTGCCGCCCCGTGAGCGGGAGCTCAACCTGCCGTCCCACCAGGTTGGCGTACCGCTCGTCGCCAGGGTGCACGGCCACGGCGGTGTCCCCGAGCATCGTCTCCGGGCGCGTAGTGGCCACCACGAGGTAGCGTCGCCCGTCCGCCAGCTCAGGCAGGTGCTCCACGTCCGTGGCCTTCGCCAGCGGATAGCGAAGGTGATACAGGTGCCCCGCCGTCTCCTCCGCCTCCGCTTCCTCGTTGCTCAAGGCCGTACGGCAGCGCGGGCACCAGTTGATGATGTAGTTTCCGCGGTAGATCAGCCTTTTCTCGTACAGACGCACGAAGACTTCGCGCACCGCCGCCGAGAGGCCCGGGTCCAGCGTGAAACGCTCCCGCGAGAGGTCGAACGAGCAGCCCGTCGCTTCGAGCTGTCGGATGATTCGCGGCCGGGTCTGACCCACCCAGTCCCACACCCTCGCCTCGAACGATTCCCGGCCCAGGTCCTGGCGCGTCAGCCCCTCCGTCGCCAGCTGCCGCTCCACCACGTTCTGCGTGGCGATCCCGGCGTGGTCCGTTCCCGGGATCCAGAGCGCTTCACGCCCCTGCATCCGCCGCCACCGGATCAGCAGGTCCTGCAGCGTGTTGTTGAGGCCGTGCCCCATGTGGAGCACCGCGGTCACGTTGGGCGGCGGGATGACGATCACGTACGGGTCGCGCTCGCCGCTCAGCACTGCGTCGGCGGACGCGGTGAAGTAGCCATTCTCGAGCCATTCCCGGTAGAGCGGGCCCTCGATTTCGGCCGGATCGTAGGTTTTCGAAAGCGGTTCGGTCATAAGTCGCCTACCTTACATGAAAAGCGGCCCGGCCGCCACCGGCCGGACCGCCCGTCCTCACGAGGCGGGAACGGGCTCAGCCGCCCTCACCCGGCTCCTGCGGCTCGACCGACCGCCCGGGCGTGCTGTTCGGGTGGGGACGGGGGTCGAGCCCCGCATCCCGGATGGACGCCTCGTCGCCCGGCTTCACGTCCTCGCTCTCGACCGCCTCGTCGCCGGACACCGGCTGGACGAGCGACTCCTGGTCGTCGCTCACCTTGGCGACATCCAGCTCCCGCTCCAGCAGGCGCTGCCGATCGCTCGGCCGGTCCGGGTCCGTGGCCGGCGACTGCCGCCGACGCCCCATCCCGACGCCCATCCCGTAGTGGTGCGACTCGTGGAGGTCCGGCGCCCCGTCGCTCCAGCGGCGCCGCGCCGTCTCCCGCCGCCCTTCCTCATCCGCCAGGCGAAGCCGATTGACCACCGTGTACACGCCTCGGGTCGCCTGCGCCACGCCCATCGCACGCTCTGCCTCGGCGTGATCCGCGACCTCGCCCCTCAGCTCGACGACCCCGTCGGCGATGGCCTCCACGTCGATTCGTCGGCGCGCGAGCTTCGGGTCGCGCTGCATCGCGTCCATTACATCACCTGCGGCGCCCCGCGGCTGCGCCGGAGGGCTACCCGCTTGCGGCGGCCTGGCGCGACGCCACCAGGCCCACACGCCCGTGGCCACCAGCCCCGTCGAGACTCCGATCACCGCTATGATCCCTTGCCTGCCGCGATCCGCTGACATGCTCCGACTGCCTCCTGATTGCGCTGGGATTGCCGCTCGGAAGCCGTGCAAGCCATGAGCCACGACGCCCGATCGGGCTATCCTCCACCCGACGACGTCGAACCGCCCCCGGTCTCCGCCGCTTTCCGCTCCGCGCGTTCCCGGTCCCGCCGATCCCGGATCGCTTTCACCCGCTCCCGGAAGCTGTCCAGAAGCGCCGCGCGGTCAGCCTGGTCCTGAAGCTCGATCCAGCGCGACGACTTCGGGTCGAACTCGTCGTCCGACACGAGGTAGATCGGCAGCGGCAGCGTCAGCTTCCCCAGGTGCAGCTTTCCCGGGCTGATCCCCCACTTCCCGCCGTTCTTGTCCACGACCGTCCAGTCCCGGCTGCGCAGCGCACGGTCCGTGGCCGCGAGCGCGGAGTCGTTGAGCATCTCCACGGCCGCTCCCAGCCGCGCTTCCACTTCCGACAACGTGGGCGCATGCGGCACGAGCACCATCGGCTCATAGAAACGCGGGTCCACGACGCGCGGGGCGAGGCGATCGGCCGCGGACTCCACGTCCGGCTTCCTCGCCTCCGCCTCCGGTCCCGGCTCTGCGGGCACCCGCCGCTGCGTCCGGGCGGGAGTCGTCACCGTGCGCGGCAGCTGCTCCGGCTGCGGGGCGGCTTCGCGCCCCGGCTGCACGACCGAGAGCTGGACCGCCCGCATCCCCGAGGGAGGCACCACCACCACGCGGGTAGCTCGGGGCGACGAACGCGGCCGGGGCGTCAGCAGCTCGCTGACCCAGAGGATCGCCGCTACGTGCACCACGATGGAAAGGACGAGCCCGACCCGAAGCGCCCGTCGCTCCCGGCCCCGCCGCTGCGCCGAACCCGGTCGCGCTCCGCCGTGCCCGCTCGTGCTGCCCATGTCCGGGATTGTAACCCGCTGAACGGCGTCGGGTCCCAGCGCTGCGCGCCCGGGGGACCCGCACGTCCCCCTACCGGACCCTCGCCAGCCGCTCCGCCGCTTCCTCCAGCCTCGCCTCGCCCGTGGTCAGCGCCACGCGCAGGAATCCCTCACCACCTCTCCCCAGCGCCGCCCCCGGCATGACGACCACCCCCTCCTGCCGCAGCGCTCGCATGGCGAACTCCTCCGAAGGCTCGCCGCCCGGCACCGGTATCCACAGGTACATGGTCGCTCTCGGGACCTCCACGTCGAAGCCCGCCCTGCGCAGCGCGGTCGCCGCAACGTCCCGTCGGCGCTGGAATGCGGCCACGTTGCCCGGTACGAAATCGTCGTAGCTCTCCAGCGCGGCGCGGGCGCCCGCCTGTACCACCATGAAGTGGCCCGTGTCGACGAACGTCTTCACCCTTTGAAGCGCCGACACGATGGCAGGGTTGCCCGCGGCCCACCCGACGCGCCAGCCCGTCATGTTGTACGTTTTCGAGAACGAGTGGAACTCGATGGCCACTTCCCGCGCGCCGTCGATCTCCAGGATGCTGGGCGGCGTGTAGCCGTCGAAGGCGATCTCGCTGTACGCGTTGTCGTAGCACAGGACCGCGTCGTGCTCCCGGCACCACGCCACCGCCCGCTCCAGGTACGTCCGCGATGCCGCAGCCGCGGTGGGGTTGTTCGGATAGTTGAGGTATACGATCCTCGTGCGTCGCGCCACGCCGTCCGGGATCTCCTCGAATGGCACCAGGAAGTCGTGCTCCGGGCGAAGCGGGACCAGATGCGGCTCCCCGCCCGCCAGCAGCGTTCCGCCGCGGTATGGCTGGTATCCGGGGTCCGGCACCACCGTGGCGTCTCCCGGGCCGACGTAGCCGAAGGCGAGGTGCGCGATCCCCTCTTTCGATCCGATCAGCGGCAGCACTTCGGCCATCGGATCCAGCGTCACCCTGAAGCGACGGCCCATCCACGCCGCGATCGCCTCCCGCAGCTCCACCAGCCCCAGCTGGAACCCGTACCGGTTCATCGGCACCTCGTCCGCCGTCCGCTTCAGCGCCGCGACCGCCGCGGGCGGAGGCGCCAGGTCCGCATCTCCCGCCCCCAGGTCGATCACGTCCACACCCCTCGCCCGCAGCTCGCGGCGGATCCGCGGCACTTCGGCCAGGGGATAGGCAGGAAAGTCGTTGAAGCGTCCATGCACCTTCGGCATTTGCTTCCGCTCGAGCGCTTGGAGGGTGTGGCCCATCACCGGTCGCCGGGAATGGAACGCGCGGGGACGTAGCCGGCAAGGCCTCCACCTGGCCCCGTGGCGGGTTGTGGTCGGCGTCGTCCTGGACCTCCTCGCCGGACCCCACGGCCTTCGGCCTCACGGTGCTCGTCCTCGCGACCGCAGGCGTCCTCGCCTGTCTCTACCCCGCGCGCCCTGCAACCCGGATTCACCCCGTCGAGGCCCTGCGGACGGATTGAATCGAATGCGAACGTGCGTCCAGCCCGCGCGGCCGGACGCCCCGGCCTTGTGGGCGACCGGACCAGCGCGCAGATTTCTGGACAGTGGCACCCCCCGCCCACTCTCCCTGCGGCCGCCGTAGTCCTCGAACACGGACGACCATGGAACCCTCTGCGCTCGTCTCCGCCCGCTCCGCGGCGCTGTTCAGGCCGCTCGCCTCCCTCATCGCTGGCCTGGGCGCCGCCCTGGCCGCCACGATCTTCCTCGCTGCATGCGGCTCCGCCCCGCCGCAGCAGGTGACCACACGTGACTCCGCCGGCGTCGCCATCACCCGCTCGGAAGCGCCCGCATGGGCCGCGGGCGCGGAGTGGCGGGTCGCCCCGGAGCCGACCCTCACCATCGGAGGCCTGGCGGGGCAGCAGAACTACGACTTCACCAACGTGGTGGACGCGCTCCGGCTCCCGGACGGCCGCATTGTCGCCACGCAGTGCAGCCCGCCTCGCGTGCGCCTCTACGGCCCGTCCGGCGGGTTCATCCAGGCGTTCGGCGGGCTCGGGACGGCGCCCGGCCGCTGTCAGTTCATCCTGCACAGCTGGATCGCCGGATCCGATACGCTGCTGGTCTACGACCCGACCCTCGGCAGGGTGAGCCGCTTCAGCCTCTCGGGAGCGCTGCTCGGCGTCAATGACGTGGGTGCGGCGAGCGACCAGAACGGGCTCGTCTGGGTCGATCGCTTCCCCGATGGCTCACTGCTGGGGAGGCCCAACAGCCCGCCGCCGACCGCCGATGGCCGTGCCCGCGCCACGTTCGCATACGTGCGGCACGACCCGGCCACCGGCACCATCGACACCCTGGTGACCGCCGCCGGCGCCGAGTACCTGGCCGAGGGGATCGGCTCGCCGCAGGAGCATACCGAGCAGGTCCTGTTCAGCCCGTTCACCGCTGCCGTGGCGCTCGACAGCACCATCCTCCTCGCGGACACCCGCGACTTCTGGATCGAGGAGTGGACCCGGGATGGCCGGCTGCTGCGGCGGTTCGGTCGTGCCTACGAGCCGCGCTCCATCGACCGCGATTTCATCCGCGCGTACAAACAGCAGCGGCTCGCGGCGGCGGGCTCCCGCGCCCGGGACGTCCGGGGCGAGCTCGACCGCGCCGTGTTCGCCGAGACGTTCCCGGCCCACGAGGGCACCATCCTGGTGGATCCGGCGCACTACGTCTGGGTGCTCGACTATCCTGGCACGGCGGACGGGGCACGCGCATGGAGCGTGTTCGACCCCGCTGGCCGCTGGTTCGGCGACGTCCAGCTCCCCCGCGAGCTGCGCATCACCAATGTGGGGGAGGACTACATCCTCGGCGTCTGGCGTGAGCCGGACGGCACGCAGACCGTGCGCCTCTTCTCCCTGGATCGCTCCGCCGCCCCGGAAGTCGCCAGCTGAAGCAGACACGGGCCGGCGCGCGCTCACGCTCCCGGGCGCGCGCCGCTCGCCTTCTCAGCCGTCCCGCACCGTGCTCCGCACCGACGACAGCACGCGCTCGCCGAGCCGCACCTCCACCACCACATCCGACCCGTCCACCAGCGGCCCCACCCCGTGCGGTGTGCCCGTGGCGACCAGATCACCTGGCTCCAGCGTCATGATCGCGCTGATGTAGCTCACCAGGAACGGGATTCCGAACGCCATCTGACGGGCCACGCCGCGCTGCCGCACCTCACCGTTCACCCGGCATTCCACGCCCAGTCCACGCCAGTCCGGCACCTCGCCCGCCGCCGCCATCTCCCCCACGGGGCAGAACGTGTCGAAGCCCTTCGCGCGCGACCACTGGTCGTCCCGCTTCTGCAGGTCGCGCGCGGTGACGTCGTTCAGGGCGCAGTACCCGGCGACGTGGGCCAGCGCGTCCTCTTCGGTCACCTTCCGGCAGAGCCGCCCGATCACGACCGCGATCTCCCCCTCGTGCTCCACCTGCGACGACTGGCCCGGCCGCACGATCGTACCACCGTCCGCCAGCAGCGCCGACGGCGGCTTCAGAAACAGCAGCGGCTTGTCCGGTACGACGTTCCCCAGCTCCGCCGCGTGCTCAACGTAGTTGCGCCCGACGCACACGATCTTGCTCGGACGCGGCAATCCTTCCGGCATCCGTCTCCTCCCTCCGTACCTCGTAGAACCGCTCCAGCTCCTCGCGGAGCTCCGCCCACGTCCCCGTGCGCACTGGCGCCGGCGGGAGCGTGTCGAGAAAGTACCGACCGTACGACTTCTCCAGCACGCGGCCATCGAGCAGCACCACCGCGCCCCGGTCCGTCGTGGAGCGGATGAGCCGGCCGAAGCCCTGCTTCAGGCGCAGCGCGGCCTGCGGGAGCATGTAGTCGAAGAACCCGCTCCCGCCCACCTGCTCGATCGCCTCCATCCTGGCCGCCGTCAGCGGCTCGGTGGGCACCCGGAACGGGAGCTTCGCGATGACCATCCCGCGCAGCGGGTCGCCCGGCACGTCCACGCCTTCCCAGAACGACGCCACCCCCAGCAGGATCCCGCGGCCGCTCTCCGTGAACCGGCGCACCAGCTGCGCGCGTGGTGCCTCCGCCTGCACGAACAGCGGCCAGCGCCCGTCCACCCCTCGCTCCCGCAGCACGCCCGCCACGTGGCGGAGGGAGCGATAGCTTGTGAAAAGAGCGAAGATGCCTCCGTCGCTGAGCCCGGCCAGCTCCGCCACGACGGCGGCCGTGACGTCATCGTGCTCCCGGCCCGGACGGGGCACATCGGTCGGGATCGCCACGAGCGTCTGGGTGTCGAAGTCGAACGGGCTCGGGTAGCTCGCGTTCCGAACCCGCACCGCCCGGTCCAGGCCCAGTCGGCCGGTGACGAAGCCGAAGCCCGCGCGCGTGCTCAGGGTCGCCGACGTCAGAACCACCGTGTCGGCCGGCTCCCAGAGCGCCTCGCGGAGGAGGTCCCCCAGCTCGATCGGCGCTGCGCACACCGCCACGTTCCCCTGACCGTTCACACCCCGCCGCTCCAGCCACCGGACCATGGCCACGGCCTCCTCCCCGGGCACCAGCGCCAGACGCAGCCCGTCCGCCTGCGCGCGCACTCGCCCCGCCAGCGCGCTCAGCTCCACCAGCTGCTCCTCCAGCTTCTCGGTCGCGCTCCGGTCGACCAGCACCGCTTCCCGGATCCCGTCCAGCGCCCGCGCCACACGGTCCAGCACCTTCAGCAGGTCTTCCAGCGCTCCCGAGACCACGCCCGACCAGCCGTCGTCCCGCTCGAAACCCTCGCCAAGCCGCAGCACCCCATCCGATGACGGCGCCACCACCGACCCGAGTCGCGCGAACAGCTCCGCCGCGCGCTGCTTCGCGTTCGCGACGTCAGGACGGATTCCGCGCTCGATCCGCGACAGGCACTCCGTCCGGACCCGCCCCTCCGCCACCAGCTTGAGCCGCTCCTCGACCCCCCGGATCACGCCCTTGCCACGCCGGTCGATCCGGTTCAGCAGACGGAACAGCCCACGCTGCGACACTGCCACGCCCAGGTGGCTCGTCGCCGCGTCCTCGATGTTGTGCGCCTCGTCCAGGACGACCCGGCGGTACGGCGGGAGCACCGCGGGCGCCGTGTAGTTCCCCTGGATCCGGCGCACGGCCAGGTCGCTGAACAGGAGGTGGTGGTTCACCACCAGCACGTCCGCCCCCGCCGCGCCGCGCCTCGCCTTCTGGTAGAAGCAGTCCTCGAAGTGCGGACACTTCGCCCGCATGCACACGTCACCATCGCTCTGAACCTCGTCCCACACTTCCGGCGACGGCTCGAACGGCAGGTCCTGCAGCGACCCATCGCTCGTCCGCTCCAGCCACGCCTCGAGCGCTTCCAGTTCCCTCGCCTGCGCTCCCTCCAGCAGCATGCCTGCCGTCTCTACCGCCAGCCTCGCCCGCCGAATCGAGATGTAGTTCCCCCGCCCCTTCACCAGCGCGTAGCGGAACGGCACGTCCAGCGCCTTCCGCAGAAACGGCAGGTCCTTCGCCACGAGTTGCTCCTGGAGGTTGATCGTGTTCGTGCTCACGACCGTCCGCTCCCGATTCGCGATCGCCCACTTCACCGCCGGGATCAGGTACGCAATGCTCTTCCCCGTGCCCGTCCCCGCCTCCGCCACCAGCACGCCGCCGGCGTTGTACGCTTCCGCCACCGCAACCGACAGATCCCGCTGCGTCGGGCGATCCTCGTACCCGGCATGCTGCCGCGACACCGGCCCTCCCGGAGCCAGCGCCGCCGATACCTCCTCCGCCTCCAGCAGCTCCAGCTCACGCTCTCGCGGCGGCTCCGCTACCACGTACAGCTCCAGCGCCTCGTTGTCGCAGATCGCCAGCCCCAGACCCCGGGCGTAAAGCTCCGCCGCCACCTCCAGGTCCGCCTCGCTCGGGTCCAGCTCGCCCGTCGGATGATTGTGGATCACCAGGCTGCCGCGCTCCGCATCCGCTACAGCCGCCAGGACCGCGCTCCGATGACCGCGCGCCACCGCCCGGGGCCGCTTCACGGCACCGTTCTCCCCGACCACCGCCACGAAGCACACCTCGTTGCCCCGCGCCTTTTCGATCTCGTGGCGCAGGGCTCCGGCGGCGGCCTTGGTCAGGTGCAGGACACGTGGCATGGAACCCGGGGGGCGAAGGGAAACCGAAGAGAGTCTAACGCTTTCCCCGGTGGAACGGGAGAGCGTCTCCCTCCCGGCCACGGCGCCCCCCGTCACCGCGGCCACGCTTCTGTTGGCCGTGAGAGGCGGCAATGCTATCGTGAAGAACATCACGATCCCCGCGCTCACCGAGCGCTTTTCCCACCGCTGACGGAGTGACCGGACCAGATGATCCGCACACACCGGCTCGCGCTCATGGCGACGCTCGTCGCAGCCACGCTCCCCCGCCCCGCGGCCGCGCAGGCGCCGGTGCAGCAGGTGGACCGGCTGATCGAGCGGAACGCGGACGGGATCACGGCGATACGGCACCGGATCCACGAGCACCCCGAGCTCTCCAATCGGGAGACGGAGACGGCGGCCCTGGTCGCATCCGAGCTGCGGGCCTACGGCTTGGACGAGGTGCGCACCGGCGTGGCGCACACCGGCGTCGTGGGCGTGCTGCGGGGCGGCAAGCCGGGGCCGGTGGTGGCGTTGCGGGCCGACATGGACGCGCTCCCCGTGACCGAAGCGAATGACCTTCCGTACGCCTCGAAAGCGCGCGCCACGTTCGGCGGCCAGGAAGTGGGCGTGATGCACGCCTGCGGTCACGACATCCACACCTCTGTGGGGCTGGGGACGGCCAAGGTGCTGTCCGCCATGAAAGCGGACCTCCCCGGCACCGTGATCTTCGTCTTCCAGCCTGCCGAGGAGGGGGCGCCCGAAGGCGAGGAGGGCGGCGCGCCGCTGATGCTGAAGGAGAGGCTGTTCGGCGACATGCAGCCGGAGGCAATGTTCGCGCTGCACAGCACGCCCGCCCTGGCGGTGGGAGAACTCGGCTACACTTCGGGGCCGGCCATGGCGGCGGCGGACACGTGGCGAGCCGTCATCCACGGCAAGCAGGCGCACGGCGCGCGCCCGTCGGAGTCCATCGACCCGATCGTCATGGCCTCGCAGGTGGTGCTCGCGCTGCAGACGATCCGCTCTCGCAACATGCCCTCGATCGCGCCCGGCGTGGTCACCGTGGGGATCCTGCGAGGGGGAGAGCGCCACAACATCATCCCCGCCGCCGTGCGCCTCGAGGGAACGGTGCGAACCTTCGACGGCGATGTCCAGGACATGGTGGAGCGCCGGATGCGCGAGATCTTCGACGGCATCACCCACGCAGGCGGTGGCAGCTATGAGATGACGTACGACCGCGGGGTCCCCGTGATGGTGAACGACGCGGAGCTGACAGGCCGCTCGGCCGAGACTCTGGCCCGGCTCGTCGGCGGCGCCCACGTCCACCAGCTCCCGCCCAGCACGGCCGCCGAGGATTTCGCCTACTTCGCCCGGGAGACGCCTTCCTTCTATTTCAGCCTCGGCACCACGCGGCCGGGCACCACGTCCGGCGGGCTCCACACGCCGGACTTTCTGGGAGATGACGCCGCGATCCCCGTGGGCATCCGCGCCATGGCCGCCCTGGTCCTCGACTACGCACGGAGCCATACGCGGTGAAGTACTTCGTCACCGGCGCCACCGGGTTCATAGGCCACCGCGTCGTCCGGCAGCTGCGGGCGGCCGGCCACGAGGTCGTGGCGCTCGTGCGGAACCCGGACCGGGCCGGTGACCTCCGCGAGCTGGGCGTCGCCCTCGTCCCCGGCGACGTCACCGAGCCCGCCACGCTCTCCGGCCCGATGGCCGGCGCGGACGGCGTATTCCACCTCGCGGGCTGGTACGTGGTGGGCGCTCGAGACCGCAGCATGGCCCACCGGATCAACGTCGAGGGCACGCGCAACGTGTTGCAGGCCGCCCTCGCCGCCGACGTGCGCAGGACCGTGTACACGAGCACCATCGCCGTTTTCGGCGACACCGGCGGCAGGATCGTGGACGAGGACTACCGAGCCGAAGGGCCGTGGCTGAGCGAGTACGACCGCACCAAGTGGATCGCGCACTACGACGTCGCGCTTCCCCTCGCCCGGGCGGGCATGCCGCTCGTCATCGTCCAGCCAGGCATCGTGTACGGGCCGGGGGACCACAGCCAGGTGGGCGTCGTCCTGCGCGACTACCTCCGCCGACGGCTCCCGGTGGTCCCGACCCAGGGCGGCTGCTGGAGCTACGTCGGGGACTCCGCGGCCGGGCACGTCCTTGCCATGGAGCGCGGCCGCCCGGGGCACACCTATGTCCTGGGGGGACCGTGCATGATGTGGAAGCAGGTGCTCGAGCTCGCGGAGGAGATCACGGGCATCCCGTCCCCGCGCTTCGTCCTCCCTCCCTGGGCCGCCCGCGCCGCCTCACACCTCATGAAGCCGGTCGCCGCCGTGGTCCCGCTCCCGGAGACGTACCACCCTGAGACCCTGCGCGTGGCCGCCGGGACGACCTATTTCGCCGACGACGCCCGCGCGCGCGGCGAGCTCGGCTGGGCTCCCCGCCCCCTGCTCGACGGGCTTCGCCTCACCCTCGAAGCGGAGCAGGCCCGCATCGCCGCTGCATGATCCCACCCGCCGGGCACGTGCATTGCCCCTCGGCGTGGACGAACCGACCGCGGGCAATGCGCCCGCACAACCCGGGAAGCACCATGCGTCCTGATCGATCCGTGCTCGCGGCGCTGCTGGCCGCCTCGAGCCTCTCCCTCGCCGCCTGCGCGACCCTGCGGGACTTCATCCAGCCGCCGACCTTCGAGGTCTCGGACCGTTCGCCGTCGCAGCTGCGCCTCGTCGCTCCCTCGCTCCAGCGACCGCTCGGCGGTGCGCAGCTGCGGGTGTGGGCCCGCGTGCGGAACCCGAACAGCGTCGGCCTCACCGTGACGCGGCTCGCGGGGAATGTGCTCCTCGAGGGAACGCCGGCGGCCGACGTGGACCTGCCGCTCGGGCTCCCGCTTCTCGCTGCAGGCGACACGGTGATCCCGCTCGACGTGTCCATCGGCTTCGCCGATGTCCCGAACCTGGCGCGCCAGATCGCCGCCGCGGTTTCCGGCGAGGCCATCCCGTATGCGCTGCGCGGCACCGTCACGGTGGACGCGGGGCCGCTGGGGCAGCCCAGCTTCGGCCCCAGCACCCTGCTCTCGGGTGAGGTGCACGTGGTTCGCTAGCGGCTCCGCTACTCCGTCTTGAGCGTTTTCTTCTTCGCGGCCGGGAAGAGGACGTTGTTCAGGATCAGGCGGTAGCCGGGCGAGTGGGGATGCAGGTCGAGGTTCGTGGGATCGTCGCCGATCTCGTGCTGCGGGTCCTCCGGGTCGTGCCCTCCGAGGAACGTCCACGTACCCTCGCCGAACGAGCCGTGGATGTACTTGACCCACGGCGTGCCCTCCTCCTCCGCGAGCACGATCACTCCGGGCTTGAGCCGATCGCGCCGGAACGACGTGGTCAGCCCGTAGAAGTCGGGGAGCACCGTCTCGTGGTCCTGCACCAGCATCGACGCCACGGGATCGAACTTCGCGCTGAAGTCGAAGAGCGTGTACGTCCCGAGCGGCTGGCGCCACGCCGTGTTCACCTGGTGACCGTCGATGTCGCTGAACGCGTTGATGGCCGGGTTGACCTGGATGTCCGCGTTCTGGAACGCCATCGTTCGGCCCCATTGCGCCTCTTCCGACGCCTGTGGATCCGGGGGCGTGCCGTCGCTGAACGACGCGGCGATGTCCACGCCCGGCGTCGCCAGGGCCAGCTCGAGCGTCTCCGTGGCCGTGCACATGGCGAACAGGAACCCCCCGTCCGCGACGTACGACCGGATGTCCTCGGCCACCGCCTTCTTCAGCGCGGGCACGTCGGCGAACCCGAACTCCTGCGCCACCTGCTCGTTCCGCTTCACCTCGTCCTGAAGCCACGGGGTCCCGGCGAAGTTCAGGAAGAACTTCGAATACTGGCCGGTGAAGTCCTCGTGGTGGAGATGGAGCCAGTCGTAGTCCGAGAGTCGCCCTTGCAGGACCTCGGGGTCCCACACCTTGTCGTACGGGATCCCCGCGTACTCCAGTGCCAGGGTGACCGCGTCGTCCCATGGTGGTGTGTTCGGAGGCGTGTAGACGGCGATTTGAGGCGCTTTTTCCAGCGTGACCACGTCGGCGTTCGTCTGCTCGATCTCCGCCTTGAGCCCGGCCGCCTGGCCGCTCGTCACCGGCTCCACCGTCACCCCCCGCAGCGCGGCTTCCCGCCGCAGCGCGGGCGTGTCCGGGAGGAGGAAGGAGCCCGCGCGATAGTTCAGGAGCCACTCCGCCGTGCGTCCGCCTTCCAGCGTGTAGTACGTCAGGCCGTACGCCTTCAGGTGGTTCGTCTGGGCCGCGTCCATCGGCACCAGCAGGTACTGCCCCGATGCCGGGGCGGCGCTCAGGGCCAGGATCAGCGTGGTCAGTACGGCTCTCATGCGCTCCTCACTCCTTCCTGCTCCCCTGGGCGACACCCTGCCCGAGGCGCTCCAGCTCCCGCCTGGCCTGCGGGGCCAGCGCGCTCCGCGGGTACTCCAGGATCAATCGCTCCAGCAGCTCCCTCGCCTCCGCCAGCGCAGCCGGGTCCGGGCGCAGCGCACGTGCCAGCGCCAGCAGCGCCTTGGGGGCTTCCATGGAGCGCGGATACTTCGACACCAGCTCTCGTCGAATCCGACCGGCGTCGTCCGCCAGCCCGGCCGAGTCCGCCAGCGCGGCCGCGAAATCCAGCATGGCCGGTCGGTCCCCCTCATCGAGCGACGGATCCTCCGCGGTGAGCACGTCGACCGCGGTGCCCGGATCGCCGTCGTCGCGGTGGTCGAGCGCCTCCCCGATTCTCGCGCCGGCCGCGGGCGACAGGCGCGTGAGCAGCGTGGCCAGCGCCAGCACCTGCGTCGCCTCGCCCCCCCGCAGCCCGGCGACGGCATTCAGGAGCGCTGTCCGCGCCGCCTCCACCTCCCCGCCAGCCAGTGACATCCGAGCTCGGAGCATCGACGTCCGGGGGCCGCGGACGCCGCCGATCACGGCAGCGGCCTCCGTCGCGCGGCCGGCCGCCAGCACCGCCGCGGCCACGGCCGCGGCCGCGCGGTCCAGCTCGGGAGCCGTCGGGAACTCCGATCGGAACGCCTGCAGCGCGGCGAGGGCGCCGTCCGGGTCATCGCGCGCCAGCAGCTCCACGTGCAGCGCTGCCGCCTCTCTCCGCTCCGGCGATCCGGCGTCCGACGATTCCCGCACGCTCTCGTACGTCTCGGCCGCCCGCGCGGTGTCTCCAACGGCGAGCGCCAGCTCGGCCACACGGGTCCTGAGCGCGAGCGTTCGCACGGCTGCCGCGTCGCCCGCCGCCCCCCTCCCGCGGCTTCCGACCGCTTCCTCCGTCTCCAGGAGCCTTCGATAGGCCCAGTACGCCACATGGTCCCGGTGCGCGGAGTCCGCGCGCCGCGCGATCCCGGCCAGGAACACGCTGCGCGCTTCCAGCGACATGGGCTGAAGCAGCCCCTGCGCCACGCGCTCGGCGTCGTTTTCGAGCCCGGCATCCACCGCGAGCTGCACCGCCGCCACCCGCCGCGGCTGCGAGGCGGGCGGCGCCATCAGCCGTTCGACCAGCTCGCCCATGACGGCGGCACCGCCATCCGGCATCGCGCGCAGGCGACGACGAACCTGGCTCAGCCCGCCCCCGTCCGCTCCGATGGCCCGGTCCCACTCCGCCACCGCAAGCCGCGGCTCGTGGATCGCCACCAGCAGGTCGCCCATTTCCAGCGCCAGCGCGTCCGCCTGCTTCAGCTGCCGTCGACCTTCCTCCAGCACCGCCCTCGCCCGGTCGAATTTCCCGCGCTCCATTTCCAGCCGCGCGATCTCCCGGTACGCCGTCTCAGTCGCGGGCGCCGCGTCCATCCACGAACGCTCGGCAGACCGGAGCGCGTCCGTCCGGTCCAGAGCCGCGTACATCCGCACCCGCACCTGGTTCAGCAAGGCGGAGCCGGGGTCCGCGGCCACCGCCGCATCCGCCCTTGGCACCAGTTCCCCCGTACGACCCTGAACCCGCAGCACCCTCTCGAGCGCGAGCAGCGCAGGGGCCGATGCCGCCCGGGCGTCCAGAATCCGGCTCAGCAGCGAGTCCGCCCGGGCGAGGTTCCCCTGCGCTTCGGCAACGGACGCGTCGCGCAGCAGCCGCACCTCGCCCTCGGCTGCCCCACCCACCGCCGTGTCGGCTCCGCCGGGGGGCGGCTCACTCTGGGCCCGCCCCGCCGCGGGCGCCGCCAGGGAGGCGGCTAAGGCCAGCACGAAGAGCCGAGCGGTCCCTCGCCGGCCCCCGTCGGCCCGTCTCGCCCTCACGGCCGCGTCTCCGGCTTGCCCGGGCGGTTCAGACGCTCGAAGTAGTCCAGGATCATGCGCCGGTACGCTGGCGGCAGCCCACGAAGCTGCTCCGCCGTGGGCGGAGGATAGCGGAGCGCCCCGTCCAGCAGCGCCGGGTCCGTTTCGGACGGCGTCGAGACCGGCCCGTCCTCCGCGCTGCGGCTCTCCCGCTGATCGCTGTACTCGTCCCGCTCCATCGTGCGACCCGCGTCCAGCAGGTGGCGGAAAAGCTCCTCCTGGCGGCGCGTCACGCCCCCGTCCAGCCGCCCCTGCTCGAGCTGCCGTGCGATGGCGCTCGCGTCCGTCGTGAGCTGGCTCAGTCGCCCGCGCAGCCCTTCCTCACCGCCCATCATCCCGCTGAGGTCTCCCACCCTGCGGGCGATCCCTCGTTGCGCCTCCGCCGCCTGGTGCAGCGCCTGCGAGCGCGCGCCGGTGTCCAGCTCCATCCCTGCGACAGCCCCCACCTGCTGATTGAGCGATCCCTGCTCCTTCGCGAGCTGCCCCAGCTGCTCCAGCGTCTCCTGGCTGACACCGCCGCCTCGGGTAGGCTGGAGCCGCCCGTCGCTCTGGAGCAGGGACATTGCGAGCTGGTTCAGCGCCTCGACCGCCCGACCGGCCTCGTCCGTCGGCAGCGGCTCGTCCGCGTCCAGCCGCTCGACGGTCCGCTGCATGTCCAGCGTGGCTCGCGCCAGCGACTGCGCCACCTGCCGGTCCTGGCCCGCCGACCGCTCTCCGGCCTCCGACAGGTTCTGGCCGAGCTGCTCGAGCCCCTGCTGGAGCGTCTCCTGCTGCGACGCCATCTGCTGCACCGCGTCCCCGCCCGAGCCGTTCTGCTGCGCCGCCTCCATCTGTTGGCGGAGCTGCTCCTGTCGCTGTGCCAGCTCGAGCGCATCCTGCGTCGCCTGCCGCACCGCCTGCTGCGCCGCCTGCCGTCTGGCCTCCGTCATCTCCCGCCGGGCGGCGTCCAGCGTCTGGGCGGCGCTCGACATCTCCGCCGCCGCCTGCTTTCCGGCGGTGGACGCCTGCTGCCCCTGCTGCCTTTCGGACTGCTGGCCCGCTTTCCCCATGGACTGTTGCGCGGACTCCGTCTTCTTCCGCGCCGACCCCGTCTGCCCCGAGGCGCCCTGCTCGCCCATCTGGAGCAGCTGCTGCTGGAGCGATTCCAGCGACTGCGTCAGCTGCTTCGTCCTGTCCTGCAGCTCCTCCTGCTGCCGGCGCCGCTCCTTCCCCCCGCCACTCGGATGCGACCCGTTCTCCCCTCCAGGCTGGTGCGCGCTCGCCGAATCGGCCTGCGCCGAGTCGCCCGGCGCGGAATCCGCAGGAGCCCCGCCCTGCGGCGGCGAACGGCGCCCCCGTTCCCCCGCCGCTGTGGAGTCTTCCTGCGCGGCGCCTGCTGTGGACCGGGAAGCGCTCGTGGCGGTGGTGTCGCCCGCCGCCGTCTGCGGGGACGCCGTGCCAGCGCTGTCGGTTCCCGTGAGCGGCGAGGCCGCAGCCGGTGATGACTGCGCGTCGGCGGCAGGCCGCGGCGCCGCGGCCGTGCTGTCCGGCGCCATGGATGCGGCCAGGACCCTCTGTTCCCCCGCGATCTCCTCCGCCTCACGGGCGAGGGCGCTCAGCTTCTGCTCGGCCGCCGTGCGCCGGGCAGCCTCCGCGTCTTCCGCCAGCTGCTGTTTCAACTCCGCCTGCTGCTCGGCCAGCTTGTCGAGCGCTTTCTGGACGGCCTCCGCGTCCAGCGCTTCGACCGCCTTTCGGAGACGCTCGGACTCCTGTCTCGTCTCCGGCAGCTGTGCGCGACGATAGAGATCCTCCAGCTCCGCCAGCTTGCGCCGCAGGTCCGGATCGTCCAGCCCGGCCCGCTCGGCCGCGGCCCGAAGCTCCGCCAGCTGCCGGGACAACAATGCCGCCCGGTCCAGCAACGCTTCCTGCTCGCGCAGCACCTCCGCAGCCTCGCTCGCATCCTGGAAACTCAACGGCTGGCCGTCACCGCCGCCGGCCGTCCCGCCGCGGCGACCTGCCTGCGCCTCCCCCGCCGCGCGCCGGCTGAGGTCCCGTGTGGTCTTTTCCAGTGTGGCGACGTCCCGGCTCAACGCTTCGGTGGCCGCGAGAAGGCGGTCCGCGGCGGCGGTCGCCCCTTCCCGCAGCTCCGACATCCCCGGCACCCGCAGCGTCTGCGTCGCGGACCGGCCAACTTGCCCCGAGGGAGCATTGTCCACGACTTCGATGCGGTATTCGACGACATCCCCCGGCACCAGCGTCTCACCGCTGGCGTCGAGCACCGTCCGCAGCAGCGCCCTCGCCTCCCCGGCGGCGAGCGGCACACCGGACCGGTGTTCCGGGCCGGGCGCCCCGGTGGCCGGGACCCGACGGTAGACCAGCGACGCGGACGAGAGGCCGAAGTCGTCGCTCGCGTCGGCACCCACGCCCTGCTGCAGCCCGGGCGGCATCACCGTGTCCGGCGCCGGCGAAGTGATACGCACTTCCGGCGCTGCATCGGCTGTGACCTCCAGCTCCAGCGGCGATGGAACCCCGGCTGCGGCGCTCCCGGTCCCGCGCAGCCGCCAGGCCCACCGGCCGCTGGACCCCGCGTCCACGGTCCAGTCCATCTCGAAGCCACGCCCCTCGACCCCCGCCGCCCGCATGCGCCCGTCACCTCGGACGAGTGAGAGCGACGCCAGGGGTCGCGTGGCCGAGCCTCTCACGCGCAGCACGGTGCCCTCAGGCACGCTGAGCCGCGGCACCTCCCCCTCGTAGTGGTCCGCGGGGCGCCCGGTGTACGCCGGATAGCCCACATCCACCGCCAGCTCGGACAGGAGCAGCGGGTCGATCGGGGTCACATGGAAAGAGTCGGTTGCAGCCCCATCCGGGGCGCTGACCCAGTAGACCACGGGGGAGCGGATCGGACCCAGCGACGCGGTCGCCTGCCCGCCGTTGACCTCCAGCTTCCGGTCCCGGGGAACGTCGCCGACGGCGCGCCAGTGGAGCGCGGCCTCGCGGCGCAGGGGCGCTTCGACCTCCACGTCCAGCGCGCCGCCACGCTCGACCGAGGCGTCCCCCGGAGACACCGTGAGGGGCGGGAGCGCCGGCCCCCGCAGGTGCGAAACCGGGTGCAGCAGCGGCTTCCACGCCATCGCTGCCCGCCGGGGAGAAGCGAACCCGGCCGCAATCACCACCAGCCCCAGCAGCGCAGCGCCGGACAGCACGCGCGTCCGGCGCCGCCGCACCCCGCTTCCCAGCTCGCCTGCGAGCGCCGGCGCATCCTGGCCTTCCACGTGCCCGGCCAGCTGTGCCTCGGCGTGCCCGAACAGCACGCCTGAGACGCCGGGCGGCAGCTCCCGCGCCAGCTCCACGACCCCGCGCAGCGCCCCCTCGGGCAGCCCGCGGCTCCGCTCCGCCGCGGCCGCGATGGCCGCTTCGGTGAGCGGTCCGAGCCAGAGGTGCCGGAGCGCGACCGCCACGCCGACGGTCGTCAACGCTGCGCAGGTCACGGCTGCGAGCGGGCCCGCGCCGCGCAGCCCCCATGCGCCTGCGCCGTAGGCGAGGAGCAGCGTGACGGCGGGCACTGCGGCCGCGGCCGCCAGCAACGCCAGCCACGCGTCCCGGCGCACCCGCCGACGCACGCGCTCGAGGGCCGCCCGGATCGTCTCCCCCGCCGGACTCACCGCGCCTCCTGCGCGAGCGCGTACGCGAACAGGTTCGTCCCCATCCGCAAAGCCGCCTGCCGGAGCGAGTCCGGGTCGTGGTGCACCGACTGGTTCTCCCACCCGTCGCCCAGGTCCGACTGGTAGCTGTAGTAGACTACCAGACGGCCGTTCCGGAAGATGCCGAATCCCTGCGCCGGCAGCCCGTCGTGCTCGTGGATCTTCGGAAGCCCCATCGGGAAGTCGAACACGAGGTGGTAGATCGGGTGCGAGAGTGGGACCTCGACCAGCTCGGCATCGGGGAATACCCGCGCGATCTCCCGGCGGAAGCTCCGGTCCAGCCCGTAGTTGTCGTCCGCGTGCAGGAACCCGCCGCCGTCCAGATACGTCCGCAGCGCCTCCACCTCGCGGTCGCTCAGGTGGATGTTCCCGTGGCCGGTGATGTACAGGTAGGGATACTCCCGCAGCGCCGGGTCAGTCAGGCGCACGTGCGCCGGCTGCGTCGCCAGGGGGAAGCCCGTCTCCTCGGAAATGAACCCGAGCAGGTTCGGCAGCGATGATGGGTTCGCGTACCAGTCCCCGCCGCCATCGTACTGCACCTGGGCGATGGTCAGCTCGGGAGGTTTCGCTTCCGGCACCGGCGTGGCGGCCGTCGCCACCCCCAGCAGGGGAATCCACAGGAAGGGGGACTTCAACTTCAGGACAGCTACTCCTTCAAGCGTTGCACGACCTCGTACGCACGGTTCCGTGACATTCCGAGCCGCCGCGCCACCTCCCGCGCCACCACGCTCGGCCGCTCCCCTTCCCCCAGCAACGCCTGCGCCAATGCAGACGCCGCCTCCTCGTCCACCGCGGCCGATACACCGGTTCCGCCCCCCACGACCACCACAACCTCTCCGCGCACGCCGGACTCCCGATAGTGCGCGGCCACCTCGCCCAGGGGGCCGCGCCGGTGCTCTTCGTGGACTTTCGTCAGCTCCCGGGCGACGGAAACCCGCCGCTCCGATCCCAGCCGGTCCACCAGCTCCTCCAGCAGCTTCACCAGCCGGCCGGGGCTCTCGTACACCACCGCCGTGTGGCGCAGCATCTCCAGCTCGTCCAACCGCTCCCGCCGCTCGCGTCCGCTCCGCGGAAGAAAGCCGTAGAACGTGAACGGCTCCACCGGGAGCCCCGACGCCACCAGCGCCGCCAACACCGCCGACGCCCCCGGCACCGGGACCAGGTCGTGACCCGCCTCGACCACCGCGCCCACCAGCCGCGCCCCCGGGTCGGACACCAGCGGTGTCCCCGCGTCCGAAACCAGAGCCAGGCTCTCGCCTTCGGACAGCCAGCCCAGCACCTGGTGTGCCCGGGCCGCTTCATTGTGTTCGTGCAGAGAGACCAGCGGCGTGTCGATCCCGTGCTTTCTGCACAGGATCGCGGTGCGGCGGGTGTCCTCCGCCAGGATCCGGTCCACCGACCGCAGCACCTCCAGCGCGCGCAGTGTCGCATCGGAGAGGTTGCCGATCGGCGTGCTCACAATATAGAGGCGCGCCATATGTTTGTGGAACCCGGGCACGCCTCGCCCGGGTTCGTAGGGGTGGGGGTCTGGACTCCGGCCGGCCGCGCCGCCGCGCCGCCACAAACGGGAGCGGGGCAGGAGCGCTCGCCCCCACCCCGCCCTCTCCTGCGGTCCGCGCGCAGCCTGCCCGCTAGCTCAGGTGCTCCTGGATCTTCCGTTCCAGCATCGGCTTCGGGACGGCCCCCACCACGGTGTCCACGTGCTTGCCGTCCTTGAAGAAGAGAATGCTGGGGATGGAGCGGATGTTGAAGCGCATCGCGGTCTGCTGGTTGGAATCCACGTCCAGCTTGCCCACTTTCAGCTGGCCCTCGTATTCCTGCGCCAGCTGCTCCACCACGGGCGCCACCATCCGGCACGGTCCACACCAGGTGGCCCAGAAATCCACCATGGCGAGGCCCGCGCTGCCCTCGATCTCGGAGCCGAACGTGGAGTCATCCACCACGACCAGCTTGCCGCCGTTTACAGCCATCCGGCTACCTCCATTCATGCCTGCCGCGCGCTGCGCACGACCGGCTTCGTGTTCGCTCGAATCGGTCCACCAGACCCGCAATATCCTGGCCGGTGGCCGCCGTGGCGGCCATCGGGAAAGGCGGGCGTGGACGGTCAATCCGGCCGGGACCCGGGCCCCGCGCCGGTGATCTGCTCGACGTCGATCTTCTCGATGATCCACCCGCCATCGGCGCGCCGGACCACGAGGTGGGGGACGACGACCGTCCGGTCTCCCTTCTTCAACTGAACCAGCAGCTGAGTGGCGTCCTCCGAGCGTCCCGGTACCGTGCGGCGACCCAGGATGGTGAAATCGTCGTGGCGGAGGAGCGAAGCCAGCAGGTACATGCGGCGCTCCGCCCGCTCGCGCCCGTCCAGCTGGACGATCGTCTTCTCCCGCGTCCCGAACAGCTCGACCATGGTCGCGAGGTCGTTCGCGTTGGCCGCTTGCAGGAACCGCTCGACGACCAGGCCGGGACCGGGGGCTTCTCCCGCCGCCTGCACGGCTTGATGTCCTCCTCCACCACACGCGGACAGGGCCAGACCCACGGTGACCAGCCCGATGACTCGCAGACGTCGCATCGCTTCCTTTCCCTCCCGGGGATCCCGGAACGTGATCGCGGATGGGGGCGGTGTCAAGCGACACCGCCCGCCGCTTCCGCCGCTGAGGGGACGACCTGGAAATCCAGCCGGTTCCCCTCCGGAGCCACGTCCACGCGGACGGTCGCGCCATCAGGGATATCCTCGTCCAGGATCCGGATCGCGAGCGGGTTCTGCACCAGCCGTTGCACGGCGCGCTTGAGCGGCCTCGCTCCGAACGCGGGATCGTACCCGTCCCGCGCCACCAGCGCCTTGGCCGCGTCCGTGAGCTGCAGATCGATCCGCCGATCGGCCAGCAGGCGCTCGACGCGACGAAGCTGAAGCTCCACGATCCGTGACAGCTCCTCCTCGCCCAGTGGGCGGAAGACGATGACGTCGTCGACCCGGTTCAGGAACTCCGGTCTGAAGCTGCGCCGCAGCTCCGCCATGACGTGCGTTTCCGTGGCGCTCCAGTCCTCGCCCGAATGCTCCAGGATATAATGGCTTCCCAGGTTGGAGGTCATGATGATGACCACGTTGCGGAAGTCCACGGTACGGCCCTGGCTATCCGTCAGCCGTCCGTCGTCGAGGATCTGGAGCAGGATGTTGAACACGTCCGGATGCGCCTTCTCGATCTCGTCGAACAGGACCACGCTGTACGGCCGCCGCCGCACCTGCTCGGTCAGCTGACCGCCCTCCTCGTACCCGACGTAGCCGGGTGGCGCCCCGATCAGGCGCGCCACGGCGTGCTTCTCCATGTACTCGGACATGTCGATGCGGACCATGGCGTCCTCGTCGTCGAACAGGAACTCGGCAAGCGCGCGCGCCGTCTCGGTCTTCCCCACCCCGGTCGGCCCCAGGAAGATGAAGCTGCCGATGGGACGAGCCGGATCCTGGAGTCCCGCCCGGCTCCGTCGCACCGCGTCCGACACTGCACGAAGCGCGGGCGCCTGGCCCACGACGCGCGCACCCAGCAGGGTTTCCAGCTGGCGCAACCGCTGGCGCTCGGTCTCCAGCATCCGGCTCACCGGGATCCCCGTCCAGCGAGAGACCACTTCCGCGATGTCCTCCGCGTCCACCTCCTCCTTCAGGAACTGGGTCTCGGACTGGAGCTCCTCCAGTCGTGCCTCCGCCTCGGTCAGCTCCCGCTGCGTCTGCGGGATTTCGCCGTACTGGATTTCGGCGGCGCGGCTCAGGTCACCCGTTCGCGTCGCCCGCTCGACCTCCACCTTCAGCTCGTCGATCCGCTCCTTCAGGTCGCGAATGCGCGCGATCCGCTCCTTCTCACTCTGCCACTGCGCCTTCATCCCGCTCGCTTCCTCGCGCAGCCCGGCCAGCTCGTGCTCGATCGCTTGCCGCCGCTGGATCGCTTCCGGGTCCTCCTCCGTTCTCATCGCCTCCTTCTCGATCTCCAGCTGCGTGATCCGCCGCTCCACCTCATCGATCTCCTGCGGCAGGCTGTCGATCTCGATCCGCAGCCGGCTCGCCGCTTCGTCCACGAGGTCGATTGCCTTGTCCGGCAGGAACCGGCCGCCGATATAGCGGTCGCTCAGCCGGGCCGCCGCGATCAGCGCCGCGTCCGTGATTCGCACCCCGTGGTGGACCTCGTAGCGCTCCTTCAGGCCACGCAGGATGGCGATGGCGTCCTCCACGCTCGGCTCGCCCACGTACACCGGCTGGAAGCGCCGCTCCAGCGCCGCGTCCTTCTCGATGTGCTTGCGATACTCGTCCAGCGTCGTAGCGCCCACCACGTGCAGCTCGCCCCGCGCCAGCGGCGGCTTGATCATGTTGCCGGCATCCACCGCCCCCTCCGCCGCCCCCGCCCCGACCAGCGTGTGGAGCTCGTCGATGAACACCACGAACCGACCCTGCCCTTCCGTCAGCTCCTTCAGCACCGCCTTGAACCGCTCCTCGAATTCACCACGGTATTTCGCCCCGGCCACGATCGCGCTGATGTCCAGCTGGAGCAGCGCCTTCTCCTTCAGGCTCTCAGGCACGTCACCACTGACCATGCGCTGCGCGAGCCCCTCGACGATCGCCGTCTTCCCGACGCCCGGCTCCCCGATCAGCACCGGGTTGTTCTTCGTGCGGCGGCTCAGCACCTGAACCACTCGCCGGATCTCCTCGTCCCGCCCGATCACCGGGTCCAGCTTCCCCTGCCTCGCCAGCGCCGTGAGGTCGCGGCTGAACCGCTCCAGGGCACGGTACTTCTGCTCCGGCTCCTGGGTCGTCACCCGGTGCGGCCCTCGCACCGCCTCCAGCGCCTGCAGGAGCGCGCCGTGTGTCGCGCCCTCACCCTCCAGCAGCTCCTTCGACGTGCTCCCCTTCTGACCCGCCAGTGCCAGCAGAAGATGCTCCGTCGAGACGTATTCGTCGCCCAGCGACCGCGCTTCATCTTCGGCCCGGTCCAGGATCTGGTTCAGCTCACGGCTCAGCGTCGGACGCACGCCCCCGGTCTGCTTCGGCAGCCGCTCCAGCGCCGACGCCACCCGCTCCCGCACCCGCGCCACGTTCAGCTCCACCTTGTGGAGGATCGGTACCACTACCGTCTCCTCCTGCTCCAGCAGCGCGTGCAGCAGATGCAGATCTTCCAGGCTGGGGTTGCCCCGCCGCTGCGCATCCGCCGATGCGGCCTGGATGGCCTCGCCCGCCTTGATGGTCAGCCTCTCTGAATTCAGCATTCGATCCCCGCGTGCGACCGCGACATGCCCGGCCGCGCGATCGAGATCCCCTCGTCGCCCCGCCGGTGCTCCCGCAGGGTCCGGGTACACAACCCGTGCCGCCTGCCGCTGCCGATTCGGCAGCCGGGGGATCCGCCCGCCCGGCTGTTGCGGACCGCCGCACCGGGTATCTTGTGGGGGTGGCAAACCGCGGCACGGGGATGGAGCCAGGTGACATCGATGCGGGAACGTGACACGGCGGGCGGGCGTCTGCCCACGCGGGCACTGGCGGCAGGCGTGGTCCTGGCGATCCTGTCGGCGGCGGCGTGCGGCCATGGTCCGGCCGAGCAGGACGACGCGCTCACGGCGCCGGAATTCGTCGACATCGTAGTCGCGCTGAGGAAGGCCGAGCGCGGCCTGCAGCCCGCCGACAGCACGGCGCCGGAGTTCGAAGAGCGGAAGCAGGCGGTCCTGGCCGCACACCACGCGACGGAGAGCGACGTGCGCGCGTTCGTTGATGCGCACGGCGGTGACTTCGAGCTGATGACCGCGGTCTGGGACTCGATCACGCAGCGCCTCCGCTACGTCCCGCCCGACTCCTCGGAGGCCGCCGGGCCGGTCACGGCACCCGACAGCGGCCGGGCCACGGCGCCCGATAGCGGCCGGGCCACGGCGCCCGACAGCGGCCGGGCCACGGCGCCCGACAGCGGCCGGGCCACCGCGCCGGCTCGCGGCCGGGCCACTCCGCCCGACAGCGGCGGGGCCACCGCGCCGGCTCGCGGCCGGGTCCAGGCGCCGGACAGCGGTCCCGTCGCCGCCCTGGACACCGGCTCGGTCTCCGTGCGGGACAGCGGAGCGGGTACGGACGTTGCACAGCACGGGGTTTCGGACCGCAATCCACCGCCCGACCGAGGGAAGGACCGTGCTGGAACACAAGGACGGGAGCTGCACGGGGAACTGGCGGCTGACCGGGAGCGGCGAGAGCCGGATGATCACCTGCGACCGGTGTGGCGCGGGCTTCCGCCCCACGCCTGAGAATCGACTCGCCGCGATCGACGAGAACTACGCGGGGATCTACCTCCGGCGGCTCACCGCCGAGGGTGCGGCGGAGGGCGGCGACCGGGACGTCGCCTAGCGAGCCCCGTCCGCCGCGGCCCGCGCGGCGCTCCCCTCACTCCCACTCGATCGTGGAGGGAGGCTTGGAGCTGACGTCGTACGTCACCCGGTTCACGCCGGCCACCTCGTTGATGATCCGGTTCGAGATCCGCCCCAGCGCCTCGGGCGGAAAGGGGAACCAGTCGGCCGTCATCCCGTCGCGACTGGTCACCGCTCTCAAGGCGATCACGTTGTCGTAGGTCCGGAAGTCGCCCATCACGCCCACGCTGCGCACCGGCAGCAGCACGGCGAACGCCTGCCAGATGTCGTCATACAGCTCGGCGGCCCGGATCTCCTCGAGGAAGATGGCGTCCGCCTCGCGCAAGACGGCCAGCCGCTCCCGGGTGATCTCGCCCAGGACGCGCACGGCCAGCCCGGGGCCAGGGAACGGGTGCCGACCCACCAGCTCTTCGGGGAGCCCCAGCTCCCGCCCAACGTTGCGGACCTCGTCCTTGAACAGCTCCCGCAACGGCTCGATGAGCTCGAACTTCATGTCCTTCGGCAACCCGCCCACGTTGTGGTGCGTCTTGATGACCGCCGAGGGCCCGCGCACCGACTGCGACTCGATCACGTCCGGGTAGAGTGTGCCCTGCACCAGGTACGCGGCGCCGCGCCCCAGCTCCTCCGCCGCCTTTTCGAAGACGCGGATGAAGCGCTCCCCGATGATCCGACGCTTTTCTTCCGGATCCGTCACGCCCTCGAGACGGCTCAGGAACTCGTCGGAAGCTTCCACCACCTCGAGCCGGATGCCCAGGTGGCGACGGAACGTGCGCTCCACCCCCTCTCGCTCCGCCTTCCGCAGGAGTCCGGTGTCCACGAAGATCGCCGTCAGCTGGTCTCCGATGGCGCGGTGCACCAGCGCCGCGGCGACGGACGAGTCGACTCCGCCCGATAGGCCGCAGATGACCTGGCCTTCGCCCACCAGCTCCCGTATCCGCGCGACGTGCGTGTCGATGAAGGAACCAGGCGTCCAGTCCGGCTCGCACCCGCAGATCTGGAAGAGGAAGTTCGACAGGATCTCGTCGCCCCGCGGAGTGTGCGCCACTTCCGGGTGGAACTGAACGCCGAGCAGCCGGCCGGATGCGGAGCGGAACGCCGCCACCGGCAGCGACCCGGTGGTGCCGGTGGTCTGGTACCCGGGAGGCGCCTCGTCCACGTGGTCGCCGTGGCTCATCCAGACCGTGATCCCCTCCCCCGCCTCGAAGCCGTGGAACAGCCCGGCGGCCTCCACCACCCGCATCTCCGCGCGCCCGTATTCGCGGCGGCCGGGTTGCACCCGCCCTCCGTTGGCCTGCGCGACGAGCTGCATGCCGTAGCAGATTCCGAGCACGGGGACATCCAGATCGAGCACGCCCCGGTCGAGCCCGGGCCCCTCGGTGTCGTACACCGATGCGGGTCCGCCCGAGAGGATGATCCCGCGCGGCCTCCAGGCTCGGATATCGCCGAGGGGCAGGGTGGGCGGATGGATCTCGCAGTACACCCGCTCCTCGCGGATGCGTCGGGCGATCAGCTGCGTGAACTGCGAGCCGTAGTCCAGGATCAGGATGCGGTTCTCTGTTCCGTTCATTCGATCAGGAGGTCCTCCTCCCCTGCGATGAGGTCGTGGTAGCTCTCCCTCGCCCGGATCAGCCGGGCTGCCCCGCCATCCACCAGCACTTCGGCCGGGCGCGGACGCGCGTTGTACGTCGAGGCCATGGAGAATCCGTACGCCCCGACGGTGTGGATCGCCAGCACCTCGCCCGGCTCCGGGACCGGCATCGCCCGATCCAGGGCGAGGAAGTCGCCTGATTCGCAGATCGGACCGACCACGTCCACCCGCGCTTCCGGCCGCTCCAGCTGCGTGTCCACCCGCTGCACGCGATGGTAGCTCGAGTAGTGACTGGGCCGGAGCAGGTCGTTCATGCCCGCGTCGGTGACGACGAACGTCTTCCCCGCGCCCTGCTTGATGTAAAGCACCCGCGTCAGCAGCACACCCGCGTGCCCGATCACGTAGCGGCCGGGCTCGAGGACAAGGCGCAGCCCGCTCGTGGCCAGGTGCGGAACGATACGCTCTGCGAACTCCTCGGGATCCGGATCCTGCTCCTGGTCATAGGCGACGCCGAAGCCGCCTCCGAGATCGAGCAGCCGCAACCGGATCCCCTCACGACCGAGGCCGTCCACCAGCTCGAGCAGGTGGAGCAGCGACTGGCGGTACGGCTCCGGGTCCAGGATCTGGCTCCCGATGTGGGCGTCGATGCCCACGGGATCGAGCCAGGGCAGCCCCGCCGCCACGCGGTACAGGCCGAGCGCTTCCTGCGCCGGAACGCCGAATTTCGTGCTCCTGTGACCTGTTCGGGTGTATGCGTGCGGCGTCGGGCTTTCAATGTCCGGGTTGATGCGCAGCGCCACGGGGGCGACCTGCCCGGTCACCTCCGCCACTTCCGCCAGTGCGCGGAGCTCGCCCTCGCTCTCCACGTTGAAGCAGAGGATCCCGGCTTCGAGGGCGGCAGCGAGCTCCGTACGCGTCTTGCCCACTCCGCTGAACACGATCCGGTCCGGCCGGATCCCGGCTCGTAGGGCACGGTGCAGCTCGCCACCGCTGACGATGTCGGCGCCGCACCCCGCGCGACCGAGAAGTCGCAGGATGGAGAGGTTGTCGTTGGCCTTGACGCTGTACGCGACCAGATGGTCCAGCGGCCGGAACGCCGCTCCCAGAGCGCCCAGCCGGTCGAGCATGCTGCGGCGGCTGTACACGTAGAGCGGGGTGCCGTGCTCGGCCGCGAGGTCGTCGAGCGGAACCTCCTCGCAGTGGAGCCTGTGATCCCGGTACACGAAGTTCCCGGGCACGTCCGGCGTCAGTAGGCCCGCGCCCAGACGACCTCGTGCTTCGCTTCACCACCGCACACGAGGCATCGCTCCGGCGGGCTCTCCGACCGGTACTCCTCCCCGGGCAGCACGCGGATCGTGGCCTTGGTCTCGTTCTTCACCTTTGCTTCACACTCCTGCGAGCCGCACCACCCGGCGAAGAAGAACCCGCCCTCCGCTTCCAGCTGGGCGCGGAAGGCGTCGTAGTCGCTGACCTGGTGCGACGCCGCGCGGAGTCGGGCGCGGGCCAGCTCCAGCATGCTCCGCTGGATCTCGTCCAGCCGCTCCGGAATCAGCCGGATCGCCGCTTCCTCGGCCAGGAACTCTTTCCGGTCCTCCCCTTCCGCCGTGACGCGCCGAACCAGAACGACCTGCTGCTTCGCCACGTCACGCGGCCCGATCTCCACGCGCAGCGGGACGCCCTTCCGCTCCCACTCGTAGTACTTGGCGCCCGGCGACAGGTTGTCGCGCAGGTCAACGTGCACGCGCACACCGCGGGTGCGCAGAGCGCCCGCGACCTGCTCCGCCTTGACCATGACGAGGGTGCGCTGCTCATCGCTCTTCCAGATGGGCGTGATCACGACCTGGTGCGGCGCGAGCCGGGGTGGGAGGACCACGCCGGCGTCGTCGCCGTGCGTCATCACCAGGCCACCCACGAGACGCGTGCTCACGCCCCAGGACGTGTTCCAAGCGTATTCCCAGTCCCCGCTCTCGGCCTGGAACTTCAGGTCGAACTGCCGGGAAAAGTTCTGCCCCAGCATGTGGCTCGTGCCCGCCTGGAGCGCCCTGTTGTCCTGCATCAGCGCTTCCAGGCCGTACGTGTAGTCCGCCCCCGGGAACTTCTCCGACTCCGTCTTCCTCCCCGTGATCACCGGCATTGCCATCCAGTCCTCCATGAAGGACCGGTACACGCCCAGGATCGTGCGCGCCTCGTGCTCGGCTTCCGCGCGGGTGGCGTGGGCGGTGTGTCCCTCCTGCCACAGGAACTCGGACGTGCGCAGGAACAGCCGCGTGCGCATCTCCCAGCGCACCACGTTGGCCCACTGGTTCACCAGGATCGGCAGGTCGCGATAGCTCTGCACCCAGCGGGAGTATGCGTCGTAGATGATCGTCTCCGACGTCGGCCGCACCACGAGCGGCTCCTCCAGCTTCGACTCCGGGTCGGGGACCAGCCCCCCTTTCCCGTCCGAGATCAGGCGCGTGTGTGTGACCAGCGCCATCTCCTTGGCGAAGCCCTCCACGTGCTTCGCCTCCCGTGCGATGAAACTGAGCGGGATGAGCAGCGGGAAATACGCGTTCTGGTGCCCGGTCTCCTTGAACTTGTCGTCCAGGGCGCGCTGCATGTTCTCCCACAGGGTGTAGCCCCACGGGCGGATCACCATGCTCCCGCGCACGGGCGAGTAGTCCGCCAGCTCCGCGCGGAGAACCACCTCGTTGTACCAGCTCGAGAAATCCTTCGCCCTCGGCGTCAGCCCCTTGTCGTCAGCCATGACCACCCATCATCTCGTCCGTTCCTCGCTCCCCGCACGTGAACCGGCTACTCGTCGTCGCGATCCCGCTTCGGCAGCAGGTGCACCAGCATTGGCACCAGCACCAGGAGCGCGCTCAGCGTCAGCCAGGTCCGCACGAACGGGAGTCCCGCCCCTGTGAGGACCCAGGCGACGAGCGCGCCGCCGCCCACCGCGGCTACCGCCACGCCCGTCCAGATCCCGGCCAGGATCCAGTCCAGCCGACGGAGGAGCCGGCGCCGGTGCCGGTCGTGCTCGTCTCCGGCGTTCATGCGCCAAGTGCTTCGAGCGGGACTTCCCGCTCCTCTCCGGTGCCCATCGACCGGATCACGGCCACACCCCGCTCCGCCTCTTCCGGCCCCAGCACGATGGCTTCGCGGGCGCTGCGCACGTCCGCGTCCCGGAACTGCTTCCCCACCCCGATCTGACGCAGCGTGTACGTCACCGAGTGACCCCTCGCGCGCAGCCGCCTCGCCAGTCGGCGCATGGTGGGCCGCTGCGCCTCCGTGATCGTCACGATGAAGTAGTCGGGTCCCGGGACGGCTTCCGGAAGGAGCCCGCGATCGCGCAGCAGGTCGCTCAGGACCACGTCGCCCATGCCGAAGCCCACCGCAGGCAGCGACAGGTCGCTCACCGCGCCCAGAAGGTCGTCGTAGCGGCCACCGCCGCAGATCGCCCGTAGCTCGCCACGGCGGTCGAAGATCTCGAACACCGTCCCGGTGTAGTACGCCAGCCCGCGGACGATGGTAGGGTCGAACTGAACGTGCCCGGACCAGCCGAGGTCGTCCAGGAGACCGAAATACTCGCGTAAGCGGTCGATGTCGGCGGCGAGCGCGTCGTCTCCCGCCGCGCCTGCGCCAAGGCCGTCCAGGTCCGAGCGCAACAGATCCAGCACCGCGTCCACCACCGCCGGCGTGAGGCCCGCCGACTCCCTCAGCCGGCGCCGCGTCTCCTGCTCGTCCTCGCGGCTCATCTTGTCGATGGCCGTGTAGGTGGCCGCCAGCCGGTCCCGTGGAACGCCGCTGTTGGTGAGCACGCGCTCCAGCAGCCGGCGATCGTTGATCCGGGCGACGACGTCCTCGGCCGTAAGCCCCAGCGTCGCCAGCGAGTCCAATGCCACCGAGAGCACTTCCGCATCCGCCGCCACGTCCGGCTCGCCGATGATGTCCGCGTTCCACTGGAAGTGCTCGCGCAGCCGGCCCCGCTGCGTGCGCTCGTAGCGGAAAAGCTGAGGGATGGTGAACCACCGGATCGGCTTCGGCAGCGAGCGCCCTCGCTCGCCGACCATGCGCGCGAGGGTGGGCGTCATCTCCGGGCGAAGCGCGACCGCGCGACCACCCTTGTCCTCGAAGGTGTACAGCTGCTCGACGATCTCCTCGCCACTCTTCTCCACGTACAGCTCCAGCGACTCCAGCGGCGGACCGTCATACTCCTCGAAGCCGTAGCGGCGGGCGGTGGCGCGCCACGCGGACGCGATGTGGTGGCGGGCCGCGTAATCGGCCGGGAAGAAATCGCGGAAACCGGGCAGGCTCTGGAACGTCATCGGCCGAACCTATCCCGCGGCCGCCCCCGGCTGCAACCCCGGATCAGGGCCGAAGGGGGCGATCCCGAGGGCCCGCATGGCGTCTCCAACGGTGTGGACGGAGCCGGTGCAGACGACCGTTCCCGCGCCGGCTTCCGCCGACGCCTCGGCGAGGGCCGTCGCGAAAGGCCGGACCACACGGACTCCGGCGGGGTGGCCGAGTCGCGAGAGCACGGCCTCCGGCTCCCAACGCCGCTCCGCCGGCGCCGATGGCGGCTCGACCAGCAGCGCCCCGTCCGTGTGCCCGAACAGCGGAGGGAGCATGCGGTCCCAGTCCTTGTCGCCCAGGATGCCGACCACGGCCATCAGCGGCCGCGGAAGGCGGAGATCGGCAAGGGCCGTGAGCAGAGACTCCATGCCGGGCGCGTTGTGGGCCACGTCGAATACCCACGTGGTGTCGCCGATCCGCTCCACCTGCAGACGGCCGGGCCAGCGGGTCCGGGCCACTCCGTCGATCACTGCCGCGCGGCCCGGCCGCAGCGGGGGCGGCAGGAGCTCGAGCGCGCGGACGGCCACGGCCAGGTTCGTCGCCTGGTGGCGGCCGGCGAGGGGAACGCGCAGCGATAGGTCGCCCCAGGACGTCGGGATCAGGGCGCTGGTCCCCAGCACATCGCCGCCCACGAGCTTCGCGGCCACCCGGTGCACGGGCGCGCCTACTTCCGCCGCCCGCCCTTCCAGCACGCCCAGGACATCCGGGTCCACCTCGCCGGTCACCAGCGGGACGCCCGCCTTGATGATTCCCGCCTTCTCCCTCGCGATCGTTCGGGGGTCGTCGCCGAGGTACTGGGCGTGGTCCATCCCCACGTTCGTGATCACGGTGACATCCGGGTCGACCACGTTCGTCGAGTCGAGCCGCCCGCCCATCCCCACCTCCACCACTGCCACATCGACCTCGGCCCGCCGCAGCGCCAGGAACGCGATCACGGTCGCCGCCTCGAAGAAGGACGGCGACTCCGCCTCGATCAGAGGCCAGAGCGCGGTGGCGGCATCGAGAAGATCTGCCTGGTGGATGGGCCGCCCGTCCACCTGGATGCGCTCCCGGAACTCGACCAGGTGCGGGGATGTGTAGAGCCCGGTGCGCAGGCCGGCTCGTCGCAGGACCGACTCCACCATGGCGGCCACGGATCCCTTCCCGTTGGTCCCGCCGATGTGGACGACATGATAGGCGCCGTGCGGATCGCCCACGCTGGCCAGCATGCGCCGTGTGCGGTCGAGCCCCCAGCGTATCCCTCCCCGTAAGCGCGGGAAGAGGGTGTCGATGAGGGCGCTGTACGAGAGCTCGGTCAAGCGCTCTCCGCGACCTCGGACGGAGGCAGCCCCAGCATGTGCCGCAGGTACCCGGCCACCCTCGCCTTCATGGCCCGGCGGTCCACGATGGCGTCCACCATCCCGTGCTCCAGGAGGAACTCGGCGCGCTGGAAGCCCTCCGGCAGCTCCTGACGGATGGTCTGCTCGATCACGCGGGGGCCGGCGAAACCGATGAGCGCGCCCGGCTCGGCGATGTTCACGTCCCCGAGCATGGCGTACGAGGCGGTCACGCCGCCCGTGGTGGGGTTCGTCAGGATGGAGATGAAGGGGAGGTGCGCTTCGTGGAGCCGGGCCAGTGCCGCCGAGGTCTTCGCCATCTGCATCAGGGAGAGAATCCCCTCCATCATCCGGGCCCCGCCCGATGCGCTCACCACGATGAGCGGCTCGGACTCGGCCAGCGCGCGGCGGCCGGCGCGCGTGATCTTCTCCCCCACCACGGAGCCCATGCTGCCGCCGATGAAGGCGAAGTCCATCACCGCCAGGTCCACCGCGATCCCGTCCAGCTCGCCGTAGCCGGTGATCACGGCTTCGTTCCGGCCCGTCTTGCGCTCCGCGCTCCGTAGCCGCTCGGTGTACGGCTTCAGGTCACGGAAGCCGAGCGGGTCCGCGCTTCGCATGCGGGGCTCCGTCTCCGTGAAACTGTCCTCGTCCAGGAGCAGATCCACGTAGTCGCTGGCCACGATGCGATGATGGTGACCGCACGCGGGACAGACGAACAGGTTCTGCGCCAGCCTGTTGCGGTACAGGATCTCGCCGCAGTTCGGGCACTTGTCGAAGACGTCGCTCGGCAGCTCGCGCTTGTCCGCGGAAGTGAGCTTCTGCTTTTCCTTCCGGAACCAGGCCATCAGTACATCCTCGCCTGCTCGGCTGCGATGCGCTGCGCGAGTCCCATCGCCAGGAAGCTCGCCAGCAGGAACGACCCGCCGTAGCTGAGGAACGGCAGCGGAATCCCCGTCACGGGCATCACGCCGATCGTCATGCCGACATTCACGAGGATGTGTGCGAACCAGGCCCCGAAGATACCGAACACCGCAATGCCGGCAAAGGGGTCCGACACCCGCTCGGCAATGCGCGCCAGCCGCCACAGGACCAGTCCGAAAGCCAGCAGGACGAGCGCCGTGCCGACGAACCCCAGCTCTTCGCCGAGAACGCTGAAGATGAAATCCGTGTGCTGCTCGGGCAGGAACGCGAGGCGCTTCTGCGTTCCCTGGAGAAAGCCCTTCCCGAGCAGTCCGCCGCTCCCGATGGCCACCCGCGACTGGATCACGTTCCACCCCGCGCCGCGCGGGTCGACCATCGGGTCCAGGAACACCTCCAGCCTGGCTTTCTGGTACGGCTCGAGGGAGTTCCACAACGGCACCGCGATGGTGCCGGCCGCCAGGTTGGCACCTGCCACCAGCGCGCTCTCCCACAGGTAGAGCCGGTAGAAATAGAGGAAGGCGATGATGCCGAGCATGTAGGCGCTGAACACCCACGTCTGGAACGCGAGGAACAGCGCCACCAGGGGACTCACGAACAGGAAGAGGATCCCTCCCGGCGTGCCTGCCCAGAAGAGGGTGGCCAGGAGCACCGCACCGAAAACCATGGCCGTGCCGAGGTCCGGCTGCAGGAGCACCAGCCCGAGCGGGATCGCCACGATGAGCACCGGCTTCCAGAGCGCGGCCAGCGAGCGTGGAGGCTCTCGCCAGCCACCCATCACCCGGGCGAGCATCAGGATCGTGGCCAGGTTGGCGAACTGCGCGGGCTGGATGCTCAGACCGCCGAAGCGGAGCCAGCTCTTCACCCCCTGCGCCGTACCGGCGCCGGTGCCGATGACGAGCGTGAGCGCCAGCACCGCGAGGCTCAGGAAGTAGAGCGGTATCGCGGCCCACTCGAACCACTTGACCTCGATCCGCATGACCACGGCGAGGGCGACCACGGAGGCGGCCAGGAACAACAGCTGCCGTTTCCAGGCATTCAGCACCGTCGGATTCGGCACGTCGACGCGGCCCGCGGAGAAGATCATGGCCACGCCCAGCAGCGCCAGCAGGAAGACGAGAACGAAGAGCGGAGGGTCTCCGAAGATGGCCCGGATCCGGTCGCCTATCGCCATCGGGCCGCCCAGGGGGCGTACCGCCCCGATTCCCAGTGCTCCCGCAGCGTCTGTATGGTGTCCGTCGGCATCCCGTGCTTCTTTCGCAAGTAGTAGTCCGCGGCTTTCGCCGCGATCTGCGCCACGTCGGAGCCGTGCCGCCCGCCCTCGATGATCACGGCCACGACGATCTGCGCCGGCGCACCCGGGGGTCCACCAATGCCCACGAACCAGCCGTGGTCCGGACCGTGCGGGTTCTGCGCCGTACCCGTCTTCCCAAGCCAGTCCCAGTGCTCCAGCGCCGAGCCGGACGCCGTGCCGCCCTGGTGGATGACGCGCCGCAATCCTTCCCGCAGCCATCCCAGGTTCTCGGCGGAAAGATGCAGGTTGATGGAGTCGGCCGGCACCGACGCGGGCGAGTCGGCGACGACGTGGGGCGCCGGTGCGGACCCGTTCGTCGCCAGCGCCGAGTAGAACTGCGCCATCTTCAGCACCGTCTGGTCGTCGGCGCCCTGCCCGATGGCGAGGCTCAACACCTCCGCTTCCGTGGGTGACCACCCGAACCTACGCTCGTACCACGAGCGCCCCGCCGGGAAGTTCCCCGCGCGCTCGGCCGGGAGGTCGACGCCCGTGCGCCGGCTGAAGCCGAGGCGCGTACCCTCCTCCAGCATGCGATCGAGACCGATCTGCAGCCCGAGCTGGTAGAAGTAGACGTCGCACGAGTGCATGATGGCATCCGGCAGCGTCAACAACCCGTGGCCGGCCGGGTCCCAGCAGCGGAAGTAGCGGTTCCCGTACCGCATTCCTCCGCGGCATGCCAGCGGCATCGTCGTTTTCGGCGTCACGATGCCGAGCTCGAGCCCGATGGCGGCGGTCGCCAGCTTCCACGTCGAGCCCGGTGGGTAGAGCCCCGTCAGCGCACGGTTGAGCAGGCGCTTGGTGGAGTCCTGGATCAACGTGTCCCAGTGCGACGGCGACACATAGCCGACGAGGGCGTTCGGGTCGAACGGCGGGGAGGAGTACAGCGCGAGAACCTCGCCCGTTCGGGGGTCCAGCGCCGCGAGCGCGCCCCGCAGCGTGTCGGAGATGATGCGCGCGACGTAGGCCTGGAGGTCGGTGTCGACGGTGAGCGCCAGCCAATGGCCAGGGACCGGCGTCCGGTCGTGCTGCGTGGGCAGCTCGCCGCGAATTCGCCCCAGCGCATCCACCTCCAGGTACCGGACGCCGGCCAGGCCCGCCAGCCGATCCTCGTACCCGCGCTCCACGCCGGTCTTCCCCACCAGCTGACCGGAGTGGTAGCCGGGGAAGACGGAGTCCGCCAGCTCTCCCTCGCTGATCTCGCCGACGTACCCCACCAGGTGCGCGGCCGCGCGGCCCAGCGGGTAGCTCCGTTTCGGCCCCATCTCGATGAGCAGCTCCGGGAACGATGTCCGCCGCTCCTCGAGCGCCGACAGCTGGTCGAACGACAGATCCGCCGACACCACCAGCGGCTGCTGCGGTCGGCGACGCTGGCGCTGGATCAGCGCGTCCACGTCTTCGGGGCTCAACCCGAGGTAGGGCACCAAACGGTGCAGCGTGCTGCGCAGTGAGTCCACGGGAGCGGGCAGGAGCGACAGGGTGTAGCCGGGCAGGTTCTCCGCCATGATCCGGCCGTTCCGGTCCACGATGGTCCCGCGCGCTGCGGGCAGACCGATCGGCCGCAGCCGGTTCCGGTCCGACTGCATTGCATAGGCCGGGTTCCGGACCACCTGCGCGTTGAAGAACGACAGGAGCAGTACGCCCAGGAGCGCGAACGTGGCTCCCAGCGCACCGCGGGCCCGGCGGCGCCGCTCGTGCAGATGAAATGTTTGAAGGTCCGGCACGCTACCGCACGGTGCGTCGGGGCGGCTAGCGCCGGATCGATCGGTAGACCATCACCGCGACCACGCCGGCTGCAGCCGAATACAGGGACCAGAGAGGGGCCGAAACCAGCAGCGAACTCACCGCGCCGCTCCGGCGAGACCCCTCCGCCAGGAGGTAGTATAGCGCGTCCCGCAGCCAGCAGCCCAGGAACAGGTAGGCGCCGAGGAAGATCGTGGTCTCCCCGACGAACAGGTCACGGGATCGGGCGCCCAGGTACCCCGTCACCGTCTCCGCCGCCGCGGCGGCCCCGAACGCCACCACGGAGACCGCGTCCTCCAGAAGGCCGAGGGCGAACCCCAGGGCGGCCGCCCCACCTCCCGGGAGCTGCCGCGCGCCCAGCAGCACTGCCACGGTGAGGAGATCGGGCGCCCGGGCTCCCAGCCCCAGGCTGAGGTGCAGCAGGAAGTGCAGCACCAGCAGGCCCACGATCATCGCCCAGAACGGCCAGCCCCCCTTCACTGTCCCCCTCTTCCATCGGCGCTGTCCGCCAGCGGCAGGCCCGAGCTCCACAGGCCGGTCAGGTCACCGTCACCGCGAGCCGTGCTCAGGCCCACCAGCACGTGGGTCACCGCCTCCGGCCGCACGGCCGGGCGCAGGAGATAGCTCTTTCGCCACCCCGTGTCCGCCTCCTCGATCCCGAGCACGGTCCCCAGCAGGATCCCGCGTGGGTAGACACCCCCGCGTCCTGACGTGACGATCCGGGTTCCCGGCTGCACGTCCACGTGGAAGGGGGCGCCCACCAGCGCGAGCTCGTCCTCCTCACGGTATTCCCCGCGCCGGGACTCGACGATTCCGTACGCCTCGCCGTCTGCGGTCATGGCGCTCGCCCGGAAGTCCGGGTGCGTCCAGTCGATCCCCTGCGACCAGCTCGGTCCCACTTCCTGGACCACGCCCAGCAGGCCGGACGATGCCACCACCGGGCTTCCGACGACCACCCCGTCCTCCCGCCCCACGTCCAGAAGGAAGCCGCTCTCGCCACCCACCGTCCCCACCCGGACGACCTCGGCCGGCACGAACGACTTCGGCGCCCGTTCCCGCAGTCCGAGCAGCTGACGCAGGCGACGGTTCTCCTCGGCGAGGCTCGCCTGCGCCGCCACCACCACCAGCAGCGAGTCCCGTTGGGCACGCAGCGCCGTCACGTCCACGGAGCGAACCCCGCTCTTCACCAGCCGCGCCTGCGTCCATATGAACGGACGCAGGACGGTGGACTGCACCCCGTGTCGGATGGTCGTGCGGTAGCCCGGGGGGAGGAACATCAGGAAGAGGGCCAGCACCAGGAGCGCCGCCGCGGCACCCATCTCCCGCCAGCGGCCGCGGGGTTTCCGATCGAAGTAATCGACCACGTGGCTGCGACGCCGCTCAGGCGGCCAGAACGCTTCGGTAGCGCGGCAGGTCGTCGAGGATGCGCCCTGCCCCGCGCACCACGCACGTCAGCGGCTCCTCGTCCACGTGGATCGGGAGGTTGGTCTCGTGCGCGAGTAGCTGGTCCAACCCCCGGATCAGCGCCCCTCCGCCCGTCATGATGATGCCCCGATCCACGATGTCGGAAGCCAGCTCGGGAGGTGTGATCTCCAGGGCACGCCGGACCGCATCGACGATCTGCTGGATCGGCTCCTGGATGCACTCCCGGATCTCCTGCGAGTGCACCCGCACCGTCTTCGGGATTCCGCTGACCAGGTCCCTCCCCTTCACTTCCATCTCCCGCTCCTCGCCGCTCGTGAACGCGGAGCCGATCTGGATCTTGATCGCCTCCGCCGTGGGCTCCCCGATCAGCAGGTTGTAGTTCTTCCTCAGGAACGTGACGATGGCGCTGTCGATTTCGTCCCCACCAACCCGGATCGAGGTGTCGCTCACGATTCCGTTGAGCGCGATCACTGCAATTTCCGTGGTGCCGCCCCCGATATCGATCACCATGTTACCGGTGGGCGTGTCCACGGGGAGCCCGACGCCGATCGCCGCCGCCATCGGCTCCGCCACCATGTACACTTCCTTCGCGCCCGCCGCGGCCGCGCTGGAGCGGACGGCCCGGCGCTCCAGCTCCGTGATCCCGGACGGTACGCCCACCACCACGCGCGGCTTGATCCGGAAGATCCGCTTGGATGTGACCTGCCGCAGGAAATGGCGCAGCATCACTTCCGTGATGTCCACGTCGGCGATCACACCGTCCTTGAGCGGACGGATGGCGATGATCCCCTCTGGCGTACGGCCCAGCATCCGCTTGGCCTCCAGCCCGATCCCCTTGATCCTGCTGGTGCCCCGCTCCACGGCCACCACCGAGGGCTCGTTCAGGACGATTCCCTCACCTTTGACGTAGACGAGCGTGTTGGCGGTCCCGAGATCTACGGCGATGTCGTTGACCGGGATGAGCCCGGCGGTCAGCCAGCTAGGCAGTGGATCGTCTCCCCACCGGCGCAGAGCCGGTCCGTGTGTTGTGCCATGGATGCGCCCCGGTCGGAGCCCGAGCGGCCGGCTGCAAACTAGGCGCACTCCATTCCTTCGGCAAGCTGGTGATGGGCTTGTTTTTAGCGCCCCGTGCTGCCGAATCCTCCGCTCCCGCGCTCCGTCTCCGGGAGCGACTCCGCCTCCTCCCACCGGATTCGCACCACGCGCGCGAGCACGAGCTGGGCTACCCTCTCGCCGTGGGCAATCTCCTGCGGACCCGCGTCGTGGTTGATCACCGGGACCTTCAGTTCTCCGCGGTAGTCGCTGTCGATCGTACCTGGGGAGTTGATCAGACCGATGCCGCGGCGGATCGCCAGCCCCGAGCGCGGCCGGACCTGCGCCTCCATTCCCGACGGCAGCGCGATGGCCAGCCCCGTGGGCACGAGCACCCGCTCCCCCGGCCCCAGCATCAGCCCCGGCCCCACGTTGCGCAGGTCCACCGCCGCCGCGCCCGGGGTCGCGTACTCCGGCAGCCCCCACTCCTGCGGGTAATGCGGCAGCCGCCGCACCTGCACCCGCGCCGCTTCGTCTCGCGCCTCTGCGTCCACCGTCACGACCTCCCTCCCGAATGCGGGACGGCGCCCCGGGGCGCGGCCAGCCGGCCGCCGTCCGGAGCGCCTTCTCCCCCGCCCCAGCCAGGCTCCCTCGACCCGACCGCCGGGGCCGGCTACGCGTGCGAGCCCGACCGTCGGTTCGACGACGGGCCCGGCGCCGATGTCGAGGGCGGGCTCGTCAGAGCACGTCCTCCACCGCGGTGTACTCCAGATCGAAAGCCTCGGCGACACCCGGATACGTGACCTTGCCGCGGACGACGTTCAGCCCGAGTGCCAGCGCACGGTCCTCGCGGCAGGCCTGCTCCCAGCCCTTGGCCGCCAGCTTGAACGCGTAGGGGAAGGTGGCGTTCGTGAGCGCCAGAGTGGACGTGCGCGCCACGCCGCCGGGCATGTTCGCCACCCCGTAGTGGATCACGCCGTCGATGGTGTAGATCGGGTTCTCGTGCGTGGTCGCCTTGATGGTCTCGACGCACCCGCCCTGGTCCACGGCCACGTCCACGATCACCGACCCGGCCTTCATCAGCTTCAGGTCCTCACGCCGCACCAGGTGCGGAGCACGGGCGCCCGGAAGCAGAACGGCCCCGATGAGGAGATCGGCTCGCTCGAGCCAGTTGAGAATGTTGTGGCGGTTGGAATACACCAGCTGAACGTTCGCCGGCATCACCTCCGAGAGGTAGCGCAGGCGGTTCAGCGAGACGTCGAGCATGATGACCTGCGCGCCGAGACCCGCGGCCATCCTCGCCGCGTTCGTCCCGACCACCCCGCCACCCAGCACAACCACCGTGGCGGGCTCTACACCCGGAACGCCGCCCAGCAGCACGCCCCGGCCGCCGTGCAGCTTCTCCAGGTACTTCGCCCCCTCCTGCACCGCCATACGCCCCGCCACCTCGCTCATGGGCGTGAGCAGCGGCAGTTCGCCCGTGGGCAGCTGCACCGTCTCGTACGCGTTCGCAATGGCGCCCGAGTCGATCACCGCCGCCGTCAGCTCCTCGGCCGCGGCGAAGTGGAAGTAGGTGAACATGAGCTGCCCTTCGCGCATGCGCGGCCACTCCACCTCGATGGGCTCCTTCACCTTGATGATCATGTCGGCCCGCTCCCAGACGTCGTCGGGCGTGTCCACCTGCTCGGCGCCCGTGGACACGTACTGCTCGTCCGTGAAGCCCGACCCCGTCCCGGCGCCCTTCTCCACCAGCACCGTGTGGCCCGCGTGCACCAGTGCCTCAGACCCGGCCGGCACCAGCGCCACCCGGTTCTCGTTCGTCTTGATCTCCTTCGGAACCCCAATGATCATCGCCCTCTGCTCCTGTTAATGGGCCGGGCCGAGCCGGACCGTCAGCCACTTCGCCGGGTCCAGGTGCGCGGCCGCGATCTCAGCCGTTTCAGCCTGCGTGACTGCATCAATGCGCGCCGTCAGCTCATCCACGCTCCGCTGCGGCTCGCCGTTCAGCTCCTGCATGGCCAGGCGGTGCATCCGGCCGCCGGGCGACTCCATCCCCAGCACCATCTGCCCTTTCACCTGCCCCTTCGCATCCGCCAGCTCGGCGGGCGAAAGTCCGTCCCGGACCAGCTCGCCCAGCTCCTGGCGGATCACCTCTACTGCCCGGTCCGCCCATTCCGGGCGCGTTCCCACGTAAACGCCCGCCGCGCCGGCGGCGCGGTAGAAGGACTGAAACGTGTACACCGAGTAGGCAAGGCCCAGCTCTTCTCGCACCCGCTGGAACAGGCGCGAGCTCATGCCGCCACCGAGGGCGTTCGACAGGAGGATCAGCCCGAAACGGCGCGGATCCGCGTGCGGGACCGTGCGGCCGCCCATGACGATCTGCGCCTGCGCGCCCTCCCGCTCGATCCGCTGCTCCGCCGGCTCCAGCGGCGGCGGCGGCGCCACGGGCGAAGGGTCCTGCCCGTTCGGCACGGTCTCGAACAATCGGGCGGCGGCGGCGACCATGGCCGCGTGATCCACGGCCCCGGCGGCAGCCAGCACCAGGTTCGGGCGGCGGTAGCGCGCCTCGTGCACCCGCCGGAGCATCTCGGCGGTCATCCCGCCGACCGTCTCGCGCGTCCCCAGGATGCTGTGGCCGTATGGGTGGTCCGGCCACAGGGCGTCATTGTGGAGCTCGAAGACCAGGTCGTCCGGCGTGTCCTCCACGGTCGAGATCTCCTCGAGCACCACCTCCCGCTCCAGCGCGAGGTCTTCCGGACGGAGCGCCGGAGAGGCCACCATGTCGGCCAGGACGTCCAGCGCCACTTCCGCGTGCTCCGCCAGCACCCGGGCCTGGAAGCTGGTGTGCTCCCGGGACGTGTAGGCGTCCAGCGACCCGCCCAGCCGCTCCAGCACCAGCGCGATGTCCCTGGCGCTGCGACGGCCGGTGCCCTTGAACACCATGTGCTCGAGCAGGTGCGCCGCCCCCTGCTCCGCCGGCGCCTCGTGCGCCGACCCGTACCGGACCCAAACGCCGACGGAGGCCGAGCGAACCCCTGACATGTGCTGGGTCAGGACGCTCAGGCCTCCGTCGAGTTGGCTCCGGTCGATGCGGTCGTCGCTCAACCGAACGCCCTCATCACCCCTCGAGCTCTTCCAGCGCGGCCTTCCGCGACAGACGGAGCCGACCCTTCTCGTCAATGGCGAGGAGCTTGACCTTCGTGACGTCGCCCACCTTCAGCACGTCCTCCGTCTTCTCCGTCCGCCCGGACTGGAGCTCCGAGATGTGGCACAGGCCCTCCGTGCCCGGGGTGATCTCCACGAACGCGCCGAACGACGTCGTGGTCTTCACGACGCCCTCGTAGATCCGCCCCACCTCGGGCTCCTCCACGATCGCTTCCACCATCTGCTTCGCCCGCTCGCCACCCTCCCCGCCCGGGCTCGAGATCATGACCGTGCCATCGTCGTTGATGTCGATCTTGGCACCCGTCTCGTCCTGGATCCCGCGGATCGTCTTCCCCTTCGGGCCGATCACCTCGCCGATCTTCTCGGGGTTGATGTGGATCGTGATGATCCGCGGCGCGAACTCGCTCAGCTCGCTCCGACCCTCCTTGATCGCGCCGTCCATCACGTCCAGGATGTGCAGCCTGGCCTTGCGCGCACGCTGCAGCGCCTCCTTCATGATGGCCACCGTGAGCCCCTCGATCTTGATGTCCATCTGGATCGAGGTCACGCCCTCACGCGTGCCCGCCACCTTGAAATCCATGTCCCCGAGCGCGTCCTCCACGCCCAGGATGTCCGTCAGCACCGCGACCTGGTCGCCCTCCTTGATCAGCCCCATGGCGATCCCCGCCACCGCTGCCTTCATCGGAACGCCCGCGTCCATCAACGACAGGCTCGCCGAACAGACGGTGGCCATGGAGCTCGACCCGTTCGATTCCAGGATCTCGCTCACCACCCGGATCGTGTACGGGAAGTCCTCGTACGCCGGCAGCAGCGGCTGGACGGCTCGCTCTGCCAGGTGGCCGTGGCCGATCTCCCTGCGGCTCGTGCCCCGGATCGGCTTCGCCTCACCTGTCGAGAAGGGCGGGAAATTGTAGTGCAGCATGAACGACTTCGACGTCTCCGCCGGCACGTCCACCGTGTCCACCCGCTGCTCGTCCGCGCTCGTCCCAAGCGTCACAACACCCAGGGACTGCGTCTGCCCGCGCGTGAACAGAGCCGACCCGTGCACGCGCGGCAATATGCCGACCTCGGCCGTGATTTCGCGGACGTCGTCCAGGCCCCGGCCGTCGATCCGCTTCCCCGTCTCCAGCACCTGCCGGCGCATGAGCTGCTTCTCCGTGGACCGGAGGTGCGCCTTGATCGCCGACTCGTGCTCCGCTTCGCCGAACTCCCCGCTCAGCTCCGCCAGAACCTCGTCCCGGACCAGCGTCAGCGCCTCGTTGCGCGCGGCCTTGTCCTCCACGTTCAGCGCCTCGCGCACCCGGGCCAACGCCACACTCTCCACACGCGTCCGCAGGTCCTCGGGCACGGCCACGTCCGGCGACCAGGCCATCTCTTCCGGCACGTCGAGCGTCGAGAGGACCTCCTTCTGGATCCCGATCAGCTCCTTGATCCCGGCGTGCGCCGCCTCCAGCGCCTCCACCAGGTCCTCCTCCGGAACCTCCAGCGTGCCGCCCTCCACCATCGTGATGGCGTTCTCCGTCCCAGCCACGATCAGGTCGACATCGCTGTACTCCAGCTGCTCGAACGTAGGGTTCAGCACCCACTGCTCGTTCAGCCGACCGATCCGCACCGACGCCACCGGCGTGCTGAACGGGATCTTCGACATGTTCAACGACAGCGATGCGCCCAGCATCGCCGGGACGTCGCCGTTGTTCTGCTGGTCCGCACTCACGACGTAGATCACGATCTGCGTCTCGTGCATGAAGCCATCCGGGAACAGCGGACGCAGCGGCCGGTCGATCAGCCGCGCCGTCAGGATCTCCGTGTCGCTCGGACGACCCTCCCGCTTGATGAACCCGCCCGGGTACTTGCCGGCCGCGTACATCTTTTCCCGGTACTCCACCGTCATCGGGAAGAACGGCAGGTGCGTCGGCGAGTCCTGCACCGTCGCCGCACAGATCACCGTGGTTTCCCCGTACTGCACCAGCGCCGACCCATGGGCCTGCCGCGCCATCTTCCCCGTCTCGATCACCAGCTTCCGGCCGGCGAACTCCCGCTCCACTCTCTTCATGCTCTGGCTTGCCTTTCGCTTACCGCATTCCGCACCCGGCCGCCCCCCGGCGTCCGGGCTGTCGACCATGACCTCCCCGCCCGCCCTCAGTGCCGCAGGCCGAGGTCCTCGATCAGTCCTCTGTACTTCTCCAGGTCCGTCCGCCGCAGGTAATCCAGCAGACGACGACGACGCCCAACCATCTTGAGCAGCCCACGCCGGCTGTGGTGGTCCTTCATGTGCTTGCGGAAATGATCGGTGAGATCGTTGATGCGCGCCGTCAGGATTGCGACCTGCACCGGCGCGCTCCCCCTGTCGGTGGGATGGAGCTGGTACTTCTTGATGATGTCTTCTTTCTCGATGGCCATCTTCCTCTGCCTCTCCGAGAGTCTACGCTGATCGGGAAGCGCGCTTCCTGATACCCACAGTCTTTCACAATACAATCATTCTCCCGCCCCGGCCACCCCCTCCGACCAACCCTCTCATCAACCCCACGGCTGAACGGTGGCGAACGGTTCATGCCGTTCCGCCCAGCCGCCGCCTCGCCTCCGCGCAGTCGGCCTCGATGGCCTGGATCAGATCGCCGACACTCGAGAATCGGTGGATCTCCCGCAGCCACCCCATGAACTCGACGCGCACCTCCTCACCGTAGATGTCGGCTTCGAAGTCGAAGAGGTGGAGCTCGATGGACGGCGGGGCCCCGCGGAACATGGGCCGTGGTCCCAGGTGGAGGACGCCGTCGAAGCTGCCCCGGCGCAGCGTGGCGCGCACTGCGTACACGCCCTCGTGCGGCAGCAGCTTGTCCCCGTTGGGGACGTGGATGTTGGCGGTGGGGAAACCGAGAGCGTGTCCGCGACCGTCGCCGCGGACGATGGGTCCCCGGAGCGAGTAGGGGCGGCCGAGCCCCGCGGCGGCGTCCTCCACGCGCCCCTCGGCGACGGCTGCGCGGATCTTCGACGAGGAGACGGCGTCGCCCTCGGTGCGGAGCGCCTCGATGACCTCGACGGTGAAGCCAATGTCGCGTCCGATGTCGCGCAGGGTATCCACGTCGCCGGAGCGGCCACGTCCGAAGCCGTGATCATAGCCGATGACGAGGTGCTTCATGCGCAGCCGCCCGATGAGGATCTCCCGGACGAAGCGCTCGGGCGGGTAGCCCTGGAGCACCTTCGTGAACGGGATGAACACCGCGTAGTCCACGCCGGACTCCGCCAGGATCTCGGTCTTCTCGACGGGCGTGGTGAGGAGCTTCGGGGCGGCTCCGGGCCGCACGACGCGCAGCGGGTGCGGATGGAACGTGACGAGGACGGCCGGGAGCCCCTCGGCGTCGGCGCGGGCGCGGAGCTGCTCCAGGACCTGCCAGTGGCCGCGGTGGACGCCGTCGAAGGTGCCCACGGTGACGGCGGTCCCGGGGTGGTCGGCGGGGATCCCGGGTGGAAGGCCGGGATCGATGGCGTAGTTCACGCGAACACCTTTCGCGGCCGCAGGGTTTCGCCATCGCTCTCGGCCACGGCGACGAGCTGGCCGCCGGCCGCGAGGGCGACGAGCCCCCGCGGAGCGCGCCCGGCGGCAGGAAGCGGTTGGCCGTGTCGGACCCGCTCGACATCCGGCCCGGCCAGCTCGATCGTCGGCCAGTCCACGAGCGCGTCGAGGGGCGGAACCAGCTTGTCGAGGACGGTGGCGGTGTCGCCCAGCGCGGAGGTGCGCACCGCGTCCTCGACGCGGAACGGTCCCACCGCGGTGCGACGCAGGGCGACCAGGTGACCGCCCACCCCCAGCGTATCGCCGGCGTCGCGGGCGATGGCGCGGACATAGGTGCCGCTGGAGCATCGCACCCGGAAGCGGACTGTGTCGTCCTCGACCTCCTGGACGTCGATCCCGTGGATGGTGACCTCCACGGGCTCGAGCTCGACCGTGGCGCCCTGGCGGGCCAGCTCGTACGCCCTCCGGCCCGCCACTTTCTTGGCCGAATACGCCGGGGGCGTCTGGAAGCGCGTGCCCTGCTGGCCCTCGAACGCCTGGCGCACGACCGAAGGGGGCAGTCCCCGCCACTCGTCGGTGCAGGAAACTTCGGCGCCCGTATGGTCGAGCGTGTCGGTGGCGATGCCGATGCGGGCACTGGCTTCGTACTCCTTGTCGAGCCCGGAGAGGAACTCGGCCAGCCGCGTGGCGGCGCCGATGCAGAGGAGGAGGAGCCCGCTGGCGAACGGGTCGAGCGTGCCCGTGTGTCCCACACGGCGCTCTCGCAGGGCGCGCCGCGCGCTCGCTACGACGTCGTGCGAGGTCGGCCCTGCTGGCTTGTCCACGGGCAGCACGCCGATCATTCCCCGTCCGGCCCCTCGTCCTCCGACCCGTCGGCATCGGAGGACGTCTCCGCGTCCGCAGGCTCCGGCGCGACTTCCGAAAGAATGGCCTCGATCCGGAGCGCGTGTTCCAGGCTTCGGTCGCGCTCGAAGCGGATCTCGGGAACGCGGCGAAGGTCGATCCGTCGGCCCAGCGAGCCGCGGATGTAGGACGCGGCGGCGTCCAGACCCTTCAGGGTGGCCTCGCGTTCGTCCTCCTCTCCCAGGAGCTGGACGAACACGCGGGCCAGTGTCAGGTCCGGCGCCGTGATCACGCGCGTCACCGTGACCGTGCCCACGCGCGGGTCCTTCACCTCCCCGTGGAGGATCTCGGACAGCTCCCGCTTCAGCTGCTCGTTGACGCGTTCGATCCTGTGCCCAGCCATATCCGATGCATTCGGCGGCGGACGCCCGGCGCCCGCCGCCTCAGTAGAAGGTGCGATAGGTTTCTATGATCCGGCCCGCGACTTCCGAAGCCACGAGCCGGTCGGCGCGGTCCAGGATCGACTCCGCCCGGCGCCGGTCCGTCGCCACCGTGCAGACGGTGATCTCCGCGCGCTGCCACAGGTCCTGGTGGCCCGTCTCGGCGACGGAGACGTTCAGCCTGGACCGCAAACGGTCCTTCAAGCTCCTGACCACGGACCGCTTTTCCTTCAGCGAGCGGGCCTCATAGATCTGGAGATCCCACCCGATCACGCCGACGACCACGCCTCAACGCTCCCGGCCGCGGTTCAGCCGCCGCTCGTCCCGCCGGCGCTGCTGGCCAGCGTGCGGGCGATCTCCTCCACCGTGAAGCACTCGATCACGTCGCCGACCTTGATATCGTTGTAGCCGTCGATGCTCATCCCGCACTCGAAGCCCTCGCGGACTTCCCGAACATCGTCCTTGAAGCGCTTCAGGCTCCCCAGCTGGCCCAGGTAGACCTGCACGCCGTCGCGCACAAGCCGCACCGGGTCGCCTCTCCGGATCACGCCCTCGGTGACGTAACAGCCCGCCACGGTCCCGGCACGCGGGACACGGAACAGCTGCCGCACCTCCGCCGCGCCCAGCAGCTTCTCCCGCTCTTCGGGTGCGAGCATCCCTTCCAGCGCCGAGCGCACGTCCTCGATGGCCTCGTAGATCACGTCGTAGACCCGGACATCCACGTCCTCCTGCTCCGCCACCTGCCGGGCATCCGCGTCCGGGCGGACATGGAAGCCGATGATGATCGCGCCGGCCGTTGCAGCCAGCAGCGCGTCGGAGCGGTTGATCGCGCCCACGCCGCGATGGATCACGTCGACTTCCACCTCGTTCGTGCCCAGCTGTTCAATGGAGTCGGCCAGCGCCTGCACCGAGCCATCCACGTCGCCCTTGATCACCACGTTGAGCTGAGCGGTCTCGCCCGCGGCCAGCAGCTGGCTGATGTCGGTGAGCTTCACGCCGCGGCTCTTGATCCGCAGCTGCTTCTCACGGTCCAGCCGCTGGCGCGTCTGCGCGATCTCCGCCGCGCGCTCCGGCTCCATGACCATGAGCTTGTCGCCCGCCTGGGGCACGCCGTTGATCCCGAGCACCTGGGCGGGCATTCCGGGGCCGACCTCGTCGACGTGGTTGCCGCGCTCGTCCAGCAGCGCGCGCACCCTGCCGCCGTGCAGGCCGCACACCAGGTCGTCGCCGACGCGCAGCGTCCCGTTGGTCACCAGCACGGTGGCCACGGGGCCCTTCCCCACGTCCAGCTCGGCTTCGATGACGATTCCGTGCGCATCCCGGTCCGGGTTCGCCTTCAGCTCCAGCAGCTCAGCCTGGAGGAGCACCTTTTCCAGCAGCTCGCCGACGCCCTTCCCCGTCTTCGCGCTTACCGGCTGCGCCAGCACGTCGCCGCCGAACTCCTCCACGACGACGCTGTGCTCGAGCAGGCCCTGCTTCACCCGGTCCGGGTTCGCTCCGGGCAGGTCGATCTTGTTGATGGCCACGATCATGGGCACGCCCGCGTTGCGTGCGTGGCTGATCGCCTCCACGGTCTGCGGCATCACGGCGTCATCCGCGGCCACCACGAGGATCACCACGTCCGTGACGTCCGCGCCGCGGGCCCGCATGGCGGTGAACGCCGCGTGGCCCGGGGTGTCCAGGAAGCTGATCGACCGACCATCGTCCAGGGTCACGTGGTAGGCGCCAATGTGCTGCGTGATCCCGCCGGACTCGCCCGCGATCACGTTCGTCTTGCGGATGTGGTCCAGCAGCGACGTCTTGCCGTGGTCCACGTGCCCCATGACCGTGACCACGGGCGGACGCGGCACCAGATCCTCCGGCAGATCCTCTGCTTCCTCTTCCTCGAGCTCCCCCTCGTATTCCTCCTCGCGCACCGCCTTGAAGCCGAACTCGTCCAGCAGCAGCTCGATCTGGTCGAAATCGAGCCGCTGGTTGATCGTGACCATCATGCTGAGGTTCTTGAACGCGCTCGCGATGATCTGCGACGCGTTCTCGTCGATCAGCTCCGCCAGCTCCGCCACCGTGAGAAACTCGTTCACGCGGACGGTCTTCGCCTCTTCGGCCGCCACCCGTTGCCGCTCGGCCTCCTGCTGCTCCCGCTCCTCCGGCCCGTGCCGCGAGCGACGGCGCTTGCTCCGGCCGCCGCTCCCGCCGCCCTTGATCTCGGCCATCACGCGCTGCACGTTCTCCTGCACCGCGCCCTGGTCCACACGCGCCCGCCGCTTCTTCCGCTTGTCCTTCTTGCTGCGCCCGTCCGGGGTGTAGCCCTCGGCCTGGATGCGCACTTTCCCACCCGGGCCCGCGCTCGCGGCCGGCGCCAGACCGGGAAGGGACTCGCTGACCCGCTTCGGCCGGCGCTTCGGCTTCTCCTTCGGCTCCTGGGCAGCCGGCGCGGGTTGCGCTTCGACCTCCGCGCCCTCGGCCTGCTCTTCCTCGGCCTCGGCGACGGGCGCTTCGGCCTCCCCGGCCTCTTCCGGCTCCGTTTCCGCGGCTTCCTCCCTGGCTGCCTTCTTCGGACGGACCGGCGTCGGCTTCTCCTTCGCCGCGGGGGCGGCCCGGACCTCTTCCGGCTCCGCCTCCGCCTCCTCGACGGCTTCGACTTCGGCGACCTCCGTCTCCTCGGACTCGGGCTCCGCCTCGTCCGCCTCCGCGTAGACCACTTCCGTTTCCGCGACTTCCTCCGCCGCCGCGCCCGCGAGCTCTTCCTCGTCTTCGCCCGCCAGCTCCGCCGCTTCCTCCGGCTCTTCCGTCTTGCGACGACGCCGACGACGCCGCGTCGGGGCCTGCGCGTCCTCGATCGCAGCTTCGACCACCTCCACCGCATCGGAAGCGCCGGCGCGCCGCTGTCGCTCGAATCGAGCCCGCAGCTTCGCGATCACCGCGTCGTCCACGGCGGATGACTCCGTGCGGACCGCCGCCCCCATCTCCCTCAGGAGCTGGATCAGGCTGTCGGCCGGAACGTTGAATTCCTTCGCTACCTCGTTTACGCGCATGCTCTTCCTGCTACCCCTCGGTTACTGCCCTCGCTCTTGCCCGCCAGCGCCCAGCAAAGACCGGAGCCGCCTCGCCAGGCCGGCTTCCGTGATTCCCACCGCAGCCACGGGCGCCCTGCCCACAGCCGCCCCGAGATCCGCTCTCGTGTACTTCATCACGAACGCAACCCCACGCCCTTCCAGTGGCGGAACCAGCTTGTCCCGCCCCGTGGCCGTGAGGTCGCTCGCCACGAGCACGAATCGCAGCCGACCCCCGCGAAGCGCCTCCCGCACCGCGGGCGTGCCCGGCACCACCGCGCCCGCCCGGGCGGCAAGCCCGAGCAGCTGCAGGACCGGGTCAGGCGACGTGCTCGCGATCCTCCCCTTCCCCGGGCGCGGCCGCTTCCTCGCCCTTGCCCGGGTCCTCCCCCTCTTCTTCCGCTTCCTCGACCTCGGGCTTCGCCTTCGCCGCCCTGGTGGCCGCCTTCTTCGAGGTCGGCGCACCGCCCACCTCGCTCACATCCACGCCGAGGATCTCGGCCGCCACCTGGCGAACCTCCTCCATCTCCTCAGCGGTCGGACCCGATTCTTCGGTCGCTGGCTCCTCAACAACGGTCAGCTCGTCGATGATGCCGACGAGCCGATCCGCAGCCGCCTCATCCACGCCTTCCATGGCGAGGAAGTCTTCACGCTCGAAGTCGATGATATCGAAAAAAGTAGTATATCCAGCACTTTCGAGCGCCGCCAGCGTGGCTGGCTCCACCTCCAGCTCGGAGAGCGGGAAGTCGGCGACCTCGTATTCCTCCTCGCCGCCGCCGAAGAGTGCCGCGTCGGCGCCCCGCTCCAGCCACTCGCGACTCCCGTACAGGTCCAGCTGCCAGCCGATGAGCTGACTCGCCAGCCGCACGTTCTGGCCGTTGCGGCCGATGGCCAGAGAGAGCTGGTCCTCATCGACGATGGCCGTGATCACGCCACGGTCCGGATCGCTCAGCACCTTCGCGACGCGGGCGGGCGCGAGCGACCGCCGAGCGTAGACCTCGGGGTCCGGGTGCCACGGGACGATATCGATGCGCTCGCCCCCGAGCTCGCTCACCACGGCCTGCACGCGCGAGCCCTTGAGGCCAACGCACGCGCCCACGGGATCGATGGACTCGTCCCGGGAGGAAACGGCCACCTTGGTGCGGCCTCCCACTTCGCGGGCGAGCCCCTTGACCTCGACGATGCCCTGATAGATCTCCGGCACCTCGAGCTTGAACAGCGCCGCTACGAAGCCAGGGTCGGCGCGCGACAGGATCAGGCGCGGCCCCTTGGAAGTCTCCTCCACCTTCTTGAGCACCGCCCGGATCGGCTCGCCCTGGCGGAAGCGCTCGCGAGGGTTCTGCTCCTTCCACGGGATGATCGCGTCCGCGTCCCGCGCCTCGTTCAGCATGACCACGAGCTTGCCCCGCTCGACCTGCTGCACCTCGCCGCTCAGCAGCTCCCCTTCGCGGTCTTCGAACTCGTTGCGGATCTTCTGGCGCTCCCCTTCCCGCACGCGCTGGATGATCCGCTGCTTGGCCGCCATCACGGCGTTCCGGCCGAACTCCGCGAACGCCACCGGGATCTCCAGGATGTCGCCAGGCTGGAAATCGGGGTCGTCCCATCGCGCCTCCTCCAGAGAGACCTCACGGGACGCGTCCTCGACCTCCGCCACCACCTCCTTCAGGACAACGATCTGGATGCCACCGCCCTGCTCATCGATGGTGATCTCGGCCTCGACGTTGGGGCCGAAGCGCTTGGCCAGCGCGGCCATGATGCCGTCGCGGATGAGGTCGCGCAGCTCGAGATCCGAGAGGTTCTTGTTGTTCGTCAGCTCCCGGAACGCCGCGAGGACCTGCATGCCTTCGTTCGCCATAGATCTCCCTTACTCGTTCCACCGGAATACGAGATGCGCCCTGGCGATGCTGTCTCGCGGCACCTCGACTTCCTCGCCGTCCGCGAGCCGCACCCGCACGGCGTCTCCCGCCTCTCCTTCCACCAGCCCCAGAAGCTCACCTTCGAGCCGCTTGCTCCGGCCCGCCAGTGGCGCGTACCCTCGGAGCGCCACTTCGTGCCCCGCGAAGCGCTTGAAATCGCGTGGCCGCACCAGCGGCCGCTCCACCCCGGGCGACGAGACCTCGAGCACGTAAGTCGCCGGGACGCCGGCCAGCCCGTCCAGATACGACTCCAGCGCGCGGCTGATCGTGGCACAGTCGTCCAGCGACACGCCGTGACCCGGCTCCGAATCCGGGCGGTCGACCCGCAGTCGCAAAACGGGCCGGCTCTTCGACCCGGCCCGCTCGAGCTCCACCAGCTCGAACCCGAGCGCCTCCGTGCGCCGTTCCAGCTCTTCCCGCAGTGACGGCTCGCTCATGGCGCTTCAATAAAAAAGTGGGGGTGTGCCCCCCACTCCATAGCGGCACCCGCCCCCGGGCGCCACGCACGTTCCGATGATAAAGGAGCGCCGGCCGAGAGGCAACCCCGGACCCTCCCCACGCATGCCCGGGGGCGTGGCCCCCGGGAGGGTCCGGGGGCGGCCGGGGGCGTCCGGCGGCGCTTCAGCCCACGAGCGCGAGCACCCCCATCTGCCGCCCCGGTGAGCCGCCCCGGTGCGAAAAGAACCCGGAGCCGCAGCGGGTGCAGTGCTCGGACACCGTGATCGACGACGGCGGCACTCCGGCCGCCACCGCCTGCGCTGCCTGCACGGCGCGAACGTCGACCGGGCGTCGGTCAGGCGGTATCGGCAGGCCGAGCGCCCGGTGCACTTCGGGCCCGACCTCGTAACAGCGTCCGCAGATCGCAGGACCGAGGTGGACGCGGAGCGACCCGGGCTCGCCGCCCAGTTCCGCCAGACCCCGTGGCAGGATTCCGGCGGCGGTGCCGCGCCACCCGCCGTGCAGGAGCGCGATCCGCCGCCGCACCGGATCGACCACGAAGATCGGGACACAGTCCGCCACAGACACGGTGAGCAGGACCCCCGGCTGCTGCGTCGCGTGGCCGTCGTACCCCTCGACGACGAGGAGCCCGGCAGGCGCCACGTCGTGATACACGATCTCCCTACCGTGCACCTGGCGGCTGTGGACGGCGCCCCGGACGCCCACCGCCTGGCGCAGGGCGCGCCACCGGTCGAGCACGGCGCCTACCGGCGCGGTCCCCCAGAGGCCAAGGTCGAAATCCTCTTCCCCGGCCCCGGTGGTGGCCTGCACCAGCCAGGGAAATTCCGGCCCCCACTCGGGGTGGTGGAACAGCGGCACCGGGCCGGGCGCCCGACGCTCGCGCAGCGCGCGGACTCCGCCCGGCAGGCCGGGCGTCGGGGCATCCTCGGGCGGCGAGCCCGGGCTCAAACCTCCGACACCGGTATGTCCGGGCCCGCTCCCCCACCGCTGGTCGGACCTCCGCCGCCCGCCGCTCCCGTTCCGTCTGCCGTGTCGTGTTCGTGATGGGCGTGGGCCGCCGCCTCGTGGGCCTCGACGCGCGCGCTCAGCGCGGCGACCTCCGCGCGCAGCGCTTCGAACTCCCGCCGCGGGACCAGATCCAGTCGCGTGCGCGCCTCCTCGAACGCGGTCTGGGCGCGATCCATGGTGCTGCGGACTGCCTCCTTGGCCCGATCTGGCGTGATCTCGCCCCGATCGAGCATCTCCTGGACCGTCTCCTCCACGGCGTCCTTGAGCGCACTGAGAATGCCGAGACTGGCGCGGATCCCTTCGCGCACCTCGTCGCCCAGGTTGGACTTTCGTTCCCGCTGATCAGTCATGAGATCACCTCGGTTCGTCGCCCCGGGAATCCTCGCGGCTGATCCTCGCCCCGAGAGCCCGCAGGCGCTCGTCAATTTTCTGGTAGCCCCGCTCGATCTGCTGGATGTTGAATATATGGCTTTCCCCCTCCGCACCGAGTGCCGCGATCAGGAGCGCCATCCCGGCGCGGATGTCGGGGCTCTCCACCACGCCCGCATAGAGCCGCGAAGGTCCCACGACCACTGCGCGATGGGGATCGCACAGGACAACGCGCGCGCCCATCCCAATGATCTTGTCCGCGAAGAACATGCGCGATTCGAACATCTTCTCGTGGATGAGGATCGTCCCCTGGCACTGGGTCGCCACCACCAGGGCGATGGACGTGAGGTCGGCCGGGAACGCAGGCCACGGCCCGTCGTCGATCTTGGGGATGTGACCGCCCAGGTCCATCCGGATCTCGAGTGCCTGGTTTCCAGGAACGTGGAGGTCGGCCCCCTTCACCACGCACCGGATCCCGAGCCGCTCGAAGGCCAGGAGCGTCGAATCCAGGTGCTCCACGGCGGCGTCCTCGATGAGGATGTCCCCGCGGGTCACGGCCGCCAGCCCGATGAACGAGCCCACCTCGATGTGGTCGCTGCTGATCCGGTACGTGCCGCCGCCGAGCCGCTCCACGCCTTCGATCTCCAGGATGTGCGTGCCGATCCCCGAGATCTTCCCTCCCAGCGTCTGTATCATGTGGCAGAGGTCCTGGACGTGCGGCTCGGCCGCGGCGTTCCTCAGCCGCGTGGTCCCGCGGGCCAGCGAGGCCGCCATGATGGCGTTTTCGGTGGCGGTCACGCTCGGCTCGTCCAGGAAGATGTCGGCGCCTCGGAGCCCGTTCGCTTCCAGGTGGTACCCACCCCGGGTCTCCACGCGCGCCCCCAGCCGCTGGAGCGCGAGAAAATGGGTATCGACCCGACGGCGTCCGATCACGTCTCCGCCTGGCGGGGGGAGGAGCATGCTGCCCAGGCGGGCGAGCATTGGCCCGGCCAGGAGGATCGACGCCCGGATGCGCGCGGCGAGGTCGCGCTCCACCTCGGCCATGCGCAGTTGGCGCGCGTGGACCCGCACCCGCCCGTCTCCCTGCCAGTCCACGTCGCATCCCAGCTGCTCCATAAGCTCGAGGAGCGTGCGAACGTCCCGGATGTCGGGCACGTTCTCCAGTGTCACGGGCTGATCACTGAGCAGGGTCGCGCAGATGATCGGCAGCGCGGCATTCTTGTTGCCCGCGGGACGGATGCGTCCGTTCAGGGAGACGCCCCCGTCCACGATGTATTTTGGCATCGACTCTCGGTTGAGTGAGCAGGGCCGGACCGGACCGGCGCGCCCAGGAGTGGCGCGGAAAAAACATACCTGGCCGCCGGAACCACCGTCAAACCGTGCGCGCCCGGCTCTCGCTTGACGCGCCGACGCCGCCGCGTCTAGCTTCCCGCGTGGATTCCCGTCCCCACGGCGCATGCGACTCAGCGACTATCTGGAACCCGATCTGATCCTGCTCCACCTCCGTACCACGGGGGTGGAAGACACGCTCGCGGCGTTCGCGGACCGGCTCGACGAAAGCGGCCGAACGAGCGAGCCGGACGCCGTTCGCAGGGCGCTGCTGGAGCGGGAGGAGAGCCATACGACCTCCCTCGGGAACGGGGTGGCCCTCCCCCACGCCACCGTGCCCGGCCTGGCTCAACCCCTGATCCTCGTCGGGGTGGCGCCCGACGGTGTCCGCTTCGGCCGCGGCGACGCGGCCCCGCTCGATCGCCTCTTCTTCGTCCTGCTCTCCCCGCTCGAGCAGGCCGGCACCCATATCAAGCTCCTGGCCCGAATAGTCCGGCTCGTCCGCCATCCGGAGTTCGTGGATGAGCTGCTGGCCGCGGACAGCGGTGAAGCGCTCATCGAGCAGATCGAGCGCGTGGACGCGCTGCACGTCTGAGGCGCCATGCAGCTGCTCATCGCGGTCATCAATCAGGAAGAGCGGCTGGACGATATCCTGTCCGGGTTCCTCGAGCTCGGCATCACTGGTGCCACCATCATTGACAGCGAGGGGATGGGGCACGTGCTCTCCCACGACATCCCGATCTTCGCCGGGCTCCAGACGCTGATCTCGCGCTCCCGCCCGCAGAATACCACCATCTTCAGCGTCATCGACAGCGAGGAGAAGGTGGATGGGGCGATCGCGCTGCTGCAGGACATCTGCGGCGACCTGAACAGCCCGGCCACGGGGATCGCGTTCACGATTCCGGTCAACCGGGTGGCGGGGCTCGCGCCGGAGCTGGGATCCGGGGACCTCTGACGCCCTCGAGCCCCGCACTGGCGTGAGCCCGCTCGTCGGCGTCCTGATCCTGGTCCTGCTCGGGCTGCTCGGCGCCCGCTCCGCGTTCGACCCCACCCGCGCGCCCCTCGGTCCGCGGCTTCTCCTGGCCACCGGCTCCCATTTTGTCCTGGTCGGCGTACTCCTCGGGCCCGTGCTGGGCCTGCTCACGTACGAGGTCATTGGCCGCCTCGAGCCCTTCATGGCGCTCGGCCTCGGGTGGATTGGTCTGCTCTTCGGGCTCCAGCTGGACCGTCGCCAGATCCGGCAGTTCCCGCCGGCGTTTCTGGTGTTCACGATCCTGCAGGCCGCCGTCGCCTTCGTGGCCTTTTCCGCCGTTGCGCTCCTCGCCTTTCGACTCACCGGCCCCAATGACCCGCTCGGACCCGCCGCAGTGCTCGCCGCCGCCGCAACCGCCGCCGTGTCCACACCTGGCGGCGTTGCGCTCATCAGCCGGACGTTCCGCGTCCGCGGGCCGCTCACCCGGCTCCTGTTCTTCGCGGCGAGCCTGGACGCGCTGGTCGGCATCGTGGCGCTCCAGATCACCTACGCCGTCTTCCACCCCTCCGCGGCTGCGGTGGCGAGCCTCGGTTGGGGCGTCTGGATGGGCGCCGCCGTTGCGGCCGGGGTCATCTTCGCCGTCTTCTTCCTCTGGCTCACGCGGCCCAAGCCGGAGCGCGACGAGCTGACGCTCTTCCTCCTCGGCCTGGTCATGTTCGAGGCTGGAACCGCTCTCTATCTCGGCATCTCTCCGCTCTTCGTCACCATGATCACGGGAATGGTGGTGGCGAACATGTCGCCGTCCCGCCGGCGCGTGTACTCCATACTCCAGAGCTGGGAGAAGCCGGTGTACGTGGTGGTTCTGATCCTCGCCGGCGCACTCATCAGCTTCGCCGACTGGGTCACCCTGCCCCTCGCGTTGGGCTACGCCATCCTGCGCGCCGGGGCCAAGTACGCGGGCGGTGCCGTGGGTGCCCGGTTCGTCCCCATCGACTTCTCCGTGCCGCTGGATGTGGGCGGAGGCCTGATCGCCCAGGGGGGAATCAGTCTGGCCATGGGCCTCAGCGCCACATTAACTTACGGCGCCATCGCGGGATCGGCCGGCGTCGCCGTCCGCGTGGTGATCGGCGCCGTGGTCATCGGTGTGGCCGCGAGCGAGCTCGTCGCACCGTTCGTCACGCGCGATCTGCTCCGCCGCGCGGGCGAGATCACGCCGGGCCTCGAAACCGCCCTGGCACAGGAGGCGGAGTGATGCTGCTCAATCCAACGGAACCGTGGCCATGAATTCCTGGATGCTCCTCGCGCAGGCGGAGCCCGACCTGATCTCCCACCTGGACCGGATCATGTGGGCGCAGCTGATCATGGCGGGCGTCATGGTCGTCTGCGCGCTGGCGGTGGTGGCCGCGGGGGTGGCGGTCCTGCTCCTGGTGCGACGGGCCATGAACAAGATCGAGGAGGCGAAGGACGACCTGCTCCCCCACGTGACCCCCGTCCTGAGTCGCGCGTCCACGATCGCCGACGACGTCCGCCACATCACGGCCGGCCTGCGCGGCGATGCCGACGGAGTGAACGAAACGGTCCACGACCTGCTCGGCAGGACCCGCACCGCCGTGGACTCGCTCGAAGAGCGGATCCAGCGCTTCGGGCTCGTGCTCGAGGTCGTGCAGGAACAGGCAGAGGCGCTGCTCATGGACGCGGCCGCCACGGCCCGGGGAGTCCACACCACGGCCCAGGCGTTGCGGGATGAGAAGTCATCGCTCCCGCGGCTCGGACGCCGGCGGGCGGATCGCACATCGAGGAAACGGGACCAGCCATGAAACCGGAACAGACCACCGAATACGTCACCGCGTTCATCGTGGGCACGCTCGTCGGCGTGGGTGCCGCGCTGCTGTTCGCCCCCTCTCCGCCCACCCGGCGGGAGAAGATCTTGAAGGAGCTGAAGCCGTACCGCCGCAAGATCCGCAAGACCCGCGGGCGGGCGAAGAAGCAGGTGAGCCGCGGCGCCGCGGCGGCGACGGAGTGGAGCGACGAGCTGGTTGCGGCGGCCCGCGCGGTCGCGAAGGACCTGCGCGAGGAGATCGCCGACATGGTCGCGGAAGCCCGGGACCAGATCGGGGAGACGGTCCAGACACAGGTGGAGTCGGCGCAGGACGCGCTGCGCAGGGGCGCCAAGCGCGCCCGATCCTGACCCGCCGTTGAGCTTCCTCTGGACGCTCGTGGGGGCGCTGGCGCTCCTGCTGCTTTCACCAGACCGGCTGTTCGCGTTTGGACCCGCCACCCACATCTTCCTGGGCGAGCACCTCCTGAGCTCGCTCTATCTCCTCCCGAGCGCCCTCGCCGAGCTGCTGCGGGCGTACCCGCTCAGCTTCCTGTACGGCAACGTGGCCGCCGACATCTCGTTCGCGAAGAAGTACGTCCCGGCCGGCCGCCATTCGCATTACTGGCACGTCGGGGAGGAGATCCTCGCGGGCGCCGGGAACGACCGCCTTCGCGCTGCCGGGATGGGCTACCTCTGCCACCTCGCTGCGGACACCGTGGCTCACAATTTCTACGTGCCGCGGCAGCTCATGCTGACCAGCTCGACCAAGGCGCTGGGGCATTCGTACTGGGAGCACCGTCTGGACGTCGAGCTGGGCGAAGGGTACACGGGGCGCGCCAGGGAGGTGGTCGTGGACTACGACCACGGCGAGGCCGATCACCTCTTCGACAGTATCCTGAGTGGCACCATCTTCTCCTTCGAAACCAATCGCCGGATCTTCCGGGGGATGGTCCGCTTCCAGGACAACGAGCGGTGGCAGACCGTGTTCGGGCGCGTCCTGGAGCGCTCCCGCTGGGACCTGCGGGATGCCGACGTGGAGGACCACCTGTCCCGCGCCTTCGACTCCATGGTGGACTACCTGCTCCGCCGCCGCGCTGCCTTCGCCGCGGCGCGCGACCCGATCGGCGACTTCAACCTCCACCTCTCCAAGAAGGTCCGTCGACTGGCGCTGAGGGATGGCAACGCGGCGGATTACGGCCGCATGCGCGCCATGGCCGACGACTTCTTCCCCCTTCCCGACGACGCCCTGGCGTACTGGGCCCGCCGGGGACGCCCCGAGCCGAAGAGCGCCCGCGGCTGATCGTACCCGGTCAGCGCTGCGCTTTCGCTCCCAGCCACGATTCCCTGAAGCGCCGGATCTCGGCCGTCACGCTGCGGCCGGCGCTCTCGTAGCTTTCCAGGACCAGCGCGGGATCCAATGCGAGCACCAACGATTGCGTCTTCCGCATCCCGCGCTGCTCGAACGACACGGCCACGCGGTCGCCCGGGGCGTGAGCTTCGAGCACCGCCGCGAGATCCTCTCCGGACCGCAGTGGCCGCCCGTCGAGACTCGACAGCAGATCCCCTTCGGCGATCCCGGCCTCGTACAACGGCGTGCCGTGCTGAACGGGCTCCACCACCCGCGCGCCCTCCTCCCCGAAGCGAACCGACGGGGCGCCGATCCACGCCGCGTCCGGGGCCGCCCTGCGCAGGAGGAGCCCGGCCTGAGCCAGCAGGCGCGCGTAGTCCGGCACGTCGCCGCCCTCAATGTAGCGGCGGAAGAAGTCGGCGGCGAAGACGCTGTCGCCGCTCACCTGACCGAGCGTTCGCCGCAGGTCGTCGCGCGTGTACGGGACCCCGGGCTTGCCGAAGCGGGTCCACAGCGCCCGCATGTACGCGTCCAGGGAGGACCCGAACCGCCCGCGCAGCGTGAGGTCCAGCCCGAGCCCGAGCACTTCTCCCCACGTGTAGTAGGAGATGAACGTGTTGGGGAGGTCCATCGCGTCGATGTGTACGGCGGCGTCCACAAACGGGGCGAGGCGACTCATGTCCACGGGGGTATGGACCGCCCGGGCCGGTGAGTTGATGACGGCGTCCAGCGCCCCGCCCAGGCTGCGCGCGTAATCATCGAAGGAAGTGAAGCCGGCTCGCTTGCGGACCAGGCCGTCGTAGTAGCTGGTGAAGCCCTCGCCGAACCAGAGGTTCCCCGACATGTCGGCCCGCTCGAAGTCGAACGGTTCAATGGCCCGGTCGCGCAGCCGTTCCATGTTCCAGGAGTGGAAGAACTCGTGGGCCAGGGTGCCGAGGTTCCGCAGGGCGTTCGTGGAGAGGGGCCGGGTGCCCGTGATCAGGGTCGAGTTGCGGTGCTCCATTCCGTCCCCGAACACCCACGGCAGGTAATCGACGATGAACGTGTAGGTGCCGTAGTCGTACGGCGCGAGCTCGCCGAACACGGCCCGTTCCTCGGCCACCACGCGGCGGGCCATGTCCGCGAAGCGGTCCGCCTCGGCATCGGTCCCGAGGTGGTGCAGGGCGAGCCGGAACGTCGCCCCATCCTCCTTCCACTCTCGCAGGGTGTAGTCCGACAGCTCCGTGGGAGAGTCCATGAAGTACTGGAAGTCCGGCGCCTCGTACGTGTTCGGTTCGTCCGCCTCCGGCAGCTGGGTGGCCGCCTTCCAGCCGTTGATCGGGTGGAAACGGACGCGGATCGCCGAGCGTTCGTGCCCGCGGGCGAACATGAACGCGGCCGGCATGTTGAAGTGCGCGTGCGTCGAGTCGATCCCGAAGTACGTCCCGTCCGCGTGGTCGCCGAACACGGTGTACGTCAGCGCGATCGTGCCGTCGTGGCCGACCACTCGCCATTCGTGCGGCGTGATCCGGCGGAGCGGAAGCGTGTCCGCGGCTGCGCTAACTGCCACGAGATCGAACACGTTCTTGGCGAAGTTGTGGACGGCGTAGCGGCCAGGCGAGCTGCGCGGCATCACGAAGTTCACGGGCGTCCCCACTTCCACGTCGTGCACGGTCATGGTGATCCGCACCAGGTGGTGCTCCGCGTCCGGGAACGAAACGTCATAGTCCACCGGCGTCTGACCGGCGACGCCGCCGACCGACGCGCCGATCGCCACCAGCACCGCCAGCGCTCGCTTCATCGACCCCCTCCCTTCGCTGCGACATCCCGCAGCAGCTTCGCCGTTCGCTCGGGGTCGGCCCTCCCCCGCGACTTCCGCATGATCCGACCCATGAAGAACCCAACGAGCTGTGCCTCGCCCGCTTCCAGCCGTGACGCCTCCTGCGGATCCTCGGCCAGCGCTTCCGCCACCCACCGCTCCAGCTGCCCCGGGTCGCGGACCTGCACCAGCCCCTCCTCGACCACGATCTCCCGCGCGCTCCTCCCGCTCTCCGACATCCGGGCGAACACGGTGCGCGCCATGGTGTTGGAGAGGGTGCCCTCGGCCACCATGACGATCAGCTCCGCCAGCAATGCGGCGGCAACGGGGAATTCCGTGATGGGGGCACCGTGCTCGTTCAGCCAGCCGAGCACGTCACCCATCACCCAGTTGCTGGCCGCCTTCGCGTCCCCCGCCCGGCCCGCCACCGACTCGTAATAGTCGGCCAGCTCCCGCAATGCGGTCAGCACGTTGGCGTCGTACGGCGGGAGCCCATGATCCTCCCGGAAGCGTGACTCCCGTGCGCTCGGCAGCTCGGGCAGCGCAGCGCGGACCGCGGCCACGTCCGCGGCCGGCACTCGCAGGGGCGGCAGATCCGGCTCGGGGAAGTAGCGGTAGTCGAGCGACGACTCCTTCGAGCGCATCGGCCGCGCCTCGCCCACGTCAGGGTCCCAGAGCACCGTCTCGGCCACCACGCGCCGGCCGCCGTCCAGGAGCGCCGCCTGCCGACTGGCCTCGAACTCGAGCGCGCGCTCCACTGCGGTGAACGAGTTCATGTTCTTGACTTCCGTCTTCGTGCCCAGCGCCCGCTCGCCGGCAGGGCGCACGGAGACGTTCGCGTCCACCCGTAGGCTCCCCTTCTCCATGTCGCAGTCGCTCACGTCCAGGTATTCGAGCAGCCGCTTCAGCCGCGTCAGGAAGGTCCGGGCCTGGCCGGGGCTCCGCAGGTCGGGCTCCGTCACGATCTCGACGAGCGGGACGCCCGCGCGGTTCAGGTCGATGGCCGTTCGCCCGACGAAGCGATCGTGCAACGATTTCCCGGCGTCCTCCTCGAGGTGGATGCGCCTGATCCGCGCACGCACTCCGTCCGCGGCCAGGGCGCCGCCCGTGGCAAGCGGCCGGTCGTACTGGGTGATCTGATAGCCCTTCGGCAGGTCCGGATAGAAGTAGTTCTTGCGCGCAAAAATGCTCGTCTCGTGGACCTCGCAGTCGAGCGCGACGGCGGCACGCACCGCCAGCGCGACGGCCTCCCCGTTCACCACCGGCAGCGCGCCGGGAAGTCCCAGGCAGACGGGACAGACGTGCGTGTTCGGCTCCGCCCCGAACTGCGCGGCATCCGCGCAGAACATCTTGGTTCGCGTCGCGAGCTGGACGTGGATCTCCAGGCCGATCACCGGCTCGAACACCGCGCTCACGATCCCCCCTGCGCCAGCGCGCGCTCGAGGGCGCCCGCCACCCGAACCATCACCGCCTCGCCCCAGCGCGGCGCGAGCACCTGCCCGCCGACGGGCAGCCCGTCGGCCCGGCCGATCGGCACCGAGATCCCGGGGATCATGGCCAGGTTGGCCGTGACCGTGAACACGTCCGACAGGTACATGGCGTACGGGTCCGCCGCCCGCTCGCCCAGCCGGAACGCCGTGGTGGGCGTGGTCGGCGTGAAGAGGACGTCGGCGCCGGACGCGAAGGCCGCTTCGAAATCGGCGGCAATGCGCCGACGGACGCGCTGAGCCCGGGCGTAGTAGCGGTCGTGGTAACCGGCGGAAAGCACGAATGTACCGAGCATGATCCGTCGCTTCACTTCCGGGCCGAACCCCGCCTGCCTGCTGGCGCGGTACACCTCCGCCGCGGATGCCCCGGGGGCGCGCACGCCGTAACGCACCCCGTCGAACCGCGCCAGGTTGCTGGATGCCTCCGCGGGCGCGAGGACGTAGTAGGTGGGTATGGCGTAGCGCGTGTGCGGCATCGAGATCCGGCGGATCACCGCGCCGGCTTCCGCGAGCGCCTCCAGCGCTTCACCGCAGCGGGCGCGCACGCCCGCGTCGAGCTCTTCCGGGAAATACTCTTCCGGTACCCCCACCACGAGCCCGTCCACGCCACGGTCCGTGTCGCCCAGCAGGTCGGGGGGCGGGCGGTCCGCGCACGTCGCATCCAGAGCGTCGCGTCCGGCTACCACTTCCAGCAGCAGGGCCGCATCCTGCACCGTGCGGCCGAACGTCCCCACCTGGTCCATGGACGAGGCGAACGCCACCAGCCCGTATCGGCTCACGCGGCCGTAGCTCGGCTTGATCCCCACCACGCCGCAGAACGCCGCGGGCTGCCGGACAGAGCCGCCGGTTTCCGACCCCAGCGCGAGGGGGACCAGACCCGCCGCCACGGCCGCGGCCGATCCACCCGACGAGCCGCCGGGGACCCGATCGGGGTCGTGCGGATTCAGCGTGGGACCGAACGCGGAGCGCTCGGTGGAGGAGCCCATCGCGAACTCGTCCAGGTTCGTCTTTCCCGCGATGAGGGCTCCCGCGGCGCGCAGCCGACGCACCACGGTGGCGTCGTAGGGTGAGCGGAAGCCTTCCAGGATGCGGGACCCGCAGGTGGTGGGATGGTCGAGGGTGACCAGGTTGTCCTTCACCGCGACCGGAACGCCCGCCAGACGCGGCGCGCTCCGCCCCTCCTCACGGGCGCGCGCGAGATCGGCGTCCAGCGCCGCCGCCGCCGCCTTCAGCCGCCGCGCGTCGTGGCTGAGGAAGGCGTGCAGCGGCCGGTCTCCGGCGTCGGAGCTGTCGATGCCGGACGACACTGCCGCCGCGACTTCCACCGGCGACGTCTCGCCCGCGGCCACGGCCGCAGACAGTGCGACCGCACCCTGCTCCAAGAGCCCGGCTACGGCGCCACCTCCTCGTCGTCCCCCGGCTCCGCACGATGGGACGCGAGCCGCGGAACCGTGAAGAAGCCGCCCTCCCACGACGGGGCGTTCCCTTCCGGTCCGAACGCCAGCGGGTCCGGCCCCGGGACATCCGGGCGGAGCGGCGCCTCGCCGTCCCCGCCCGCCGTGGCGGCGTTTTCCGGGGCATCGTCCCCGCGCTCCGCTTCGGCCAGTGCTTCCATGTGCTGCAGGATTCCGTTCAGGTCGACCGTCATCCGCTCGGCTTCGGAGGCGTCGAGGCGGAGCCGCGCCAGCTCGGCCACGTGGCGGACTTCCTCCGGCGTCACACCCATTTCAGAGCTCCTTCTGGAGGTTGGCGTAGCGCACCACCACCTTCTTTCGCCCCACCCCATCGAACTCGATCACCGCCTTCAGATCGCGCCCGAAGCCCGACAGCTCGCGGATGGTTCCGCGGCCGAACTGCGGGTGGCGAACCACTTCGCCCTTGATGAAGCGAGGCGCGTCCTGGCTTTCGCTGTAGTCAATGACGTAGCCGCCATCATCACCGAAGCTCTTCGCTTCCTCCTCGCGACCCCAGCGGCGGCTGCGACTCCCGAATCCGGCCGAGCGCCGGCTCTGCCAGCTCTCGAAGGCGCGAGCCTGCCGCTCCACCTGGGGCGTCTCTCGATGCCGCACCAGCCCTTCCGGCAGCGGCTCGAGGAAGCTGGAAGCGACACACACCTTCATCTCCCCCATGCGCCGTCGCATTCGGGCGTGCGTCAGGCACACGGCCCGCTTCGCCCGGGTGATCCCCACATAGAAGAGGCGTCGCTCCTCCTCGAGCTCCGCCGGCTCGTCGTACGCGCGGGCCAGCGGGAAGAGACCGTCCTCCAGACCGCTGATGAAGACCATGGGGAACTCGAGTCCCTTGGCCGTGTGCAGTGTCATGAGGGTCACCGCGTTCGCTGCCGGGTCGTGCCGGTCCACGTCGGTGATCAGCGAGACCTCCTGTAGGAAGAGGTCGAGCGCTGTGGCGTTCTCCGGGAGATCGTCCAGCTCGCGGAGCGACAGCAGCCGGTCGTCGAACTCGTACGCGCCGGCGATCAGCTCCCGCACATTCTCCGCCCGGTCCTCCCCTTCCGGCCCCTCCTCGGCCAGCGCCCCGAAGATCCCCGTATCGGCCACGATGTGCTCCACGAGCACGCCCGCTCCCTGCGACGAGGCCCGCTCGCGGAACTCGTCGATGGCCGCCGCGAACCGCTCAAGCGACGCCGCGGCGGCGGGTGTGAGCGATGCGATCGTGGAGGCCGACCGCGCCGCGTCGAGCTGCGACACGCCCGCCCCCGCGGCCCACTCCCGCAGCCGCTCCTGATTCACCGTCCCGACGCCCCGCTTCGGATAGTTGACGCTCCGGTCGAACGCCTGCGCATCCAGAGGGTTTGAGACCAGCCGCAGGTAAGCGAGCACGTCCATGATCTCCCGCCGCTCGTAGAAGCGCGTGCCGCCCACGATCCGGTAAGGAACGCTCCGCTCCACCAGCGCACGTTCCAGCTCCCTGGACTGAGCGTTCGTCCGGTAAAGCAGCACGAAGTCGCGTGGCGAAAGGTCGCCGTGTTCCGCCATCCTCGCCTCGATCTCCGACGCGATCCAGTCCGCCTCGTCGCGCTCGTCGACCGCCTCCAGGAGCGTCAGCCGCTCCCCGGCATCAGCCTCCGTGCGCAGCGTCTTGCCCTTCCGCCGCACGTTCTCGGCGATGACCGCGTTGGCGGCGTCGAGGATCCGCTGGGTCGAGCGGTAGTTGCGCTCCAGCCGGATCACGCGCGTCCCCGGGAACTGGGCCTCGAAGTCGAGAATGTTGCTCACGTCCGCGCCCCGCCACCCGTAGATCGACTGGTCGTCGTCGCCGACCACCATGAGGTTCGTGGGCTCGGCCTCGCGCCGCGCGAGCAGCTCCACCAGGACGTATTGGGCGTGGTTCGTGTCCTGGTACTCGTCCACCAGGACGAAATGGAAGCGGTCGCGGTACTGCGCCAGCAGCCCCGTACCCCCCCGGAGCAGCTCCACCGGCTTCACCAGCAGGTCGTCGAAGTCGAACGCGTTCTGCTCCTTCAACGCCGCCTGGTACGCCGGGTAGACGTCGGCGACCGTGCGCGAAAAGGCGTCTGATGCCAGCGTCGCGAACTCGGCCGGGTCCACCAGCCGGTTCTTGGCATCCGACAGCGCCGCGCGAACCGCCTTCGGATGCCATTTCTTCTGCGAGATACCGAGCCGATCCATGGTCCGCCGGATCTCGCTCAGCGACGCGTCGGCATCGTAGATGGTGAAATTCGGGGACCAGCCGAGCACGGCGGCGTGGCGCCGCAGGAGGCGGGCGCCCACGGAGTGGAACGTGCCGATCCACATCCCGGCGGGCTCCCGCCCGAGCAGGTGGCGAACCCGCTCTCTCATCTCGGCGGCCGCCTTGTTCGTGAACGTGACGGCCAGGATGGCGCCCGGATCGACGCCACGCTCCTCGACCAGGTGGGCCACACGTGTGGTGAGCACGCGCGTTTTTCCGGATCCCGCACCCGCCAGCACCAGCAGGGGTCCCTCGAAGTGCTCGACCGCCTCGCGCTGCTCGGGGTTCAGCGAATCGAGCCAGCCGCTCATGCCGTCAGCTCCGGCGCAGGCGCCGTCGCGTGCCGGCCGCAGGAATTCTGATCTCGAAGCGCGCCCCGCCACCCCGCCGCTGACCGGCTCTGATCCGCCCGGAATGCACGTCCTCGACGATGCGCCGGGCCAGGGCGAGGCCGACGCCCCACCCCCCGGGCTTCGTGGTGACCCCCGGCTCGAACAGTCGGTCCCGCACACGCGCGTCCACGCCCGGCCCGTCGTCGGCGACGAGAAAGCGCACGCCATCGTCGCGGCGCGAAACGCTCAGCCGGATCTTCCCGCCTCTTCCCGCCAGCGCATCCAGCGAGTTCTTCACGCAATTCTCCAGCGCCCATACCAGCAACACACGGTTCGCTTTCACATCCGGCAGGCCGGGCGAGACGCGCACGCGCAGCTCCACGGCCGGCCGCTCCCGCGGAAGACGCGGGCGCAGGTAGTGCTCCAGTTCCTGCATCACCGCGGCCGGCCGCACCGCCGAGAGCGCCGGTGGTTTGCCGATCAGCTCGAACCGGCGCGAGACCCGCTCCAGCCGATCCACGTCCGCCCCGACCTCGCGAGCGAGCCGGCCGTCGCTCACCAGCCTCGAGCGCTCCTCCGCAGGCAGCCGGAGCACCTCGTGCCACCCCTTCAGCGACGTGAGCGGCGTGCCCATCTGGTGCGCCAGCTCCCGCGCCATCGCGCTCCACATCCGCTCCCGCTCGGTGCGCAGCGCGCCGCGTACCACCACGTACCCCACGAACAGGAGGAGCACCGCCCCGGCCACCTGGAGCGTCGCGGCCCAGCGCAGCCGATTGATGATCTCGGGGCTGCCAAAGTGGATGGACCCCCGCCCCATCTCCACGATCGGCGCGTTGCGCGCGTCCAACGTCTTGACGTACTCGAGCACGCGCGCACGGTCCGAGGGCTCGGCGAGGTCCGCCGCGAACGGAAGGTTCGCCGCCGCGTACGGCAGGCCCTCCGCGTTCACGGCCACGATCGGCACGCCGAGGTGCGTCAGCTCGCTCTGGAGGTCCGTCAGCGCCCGCAGCTCGGCCCCGGGGTCGTCGGAAAGCAGCCCCTGCTGGACCAGCGCGTACATCCGCTTGTGGACTCCCGCCTCCACGCGGAACTCCCGTACGAGCTGCTCCGTGTAGAGCAGGTAGGACCCCAGCACGGCGATGGCCAGCAGTGCGAGGCCGACCGGCCAGTGGCGGGCGGTCATGGGAACCCCCGTGGATCACGCGATTCGGTCGGTGCCGACGTACTCGACCAGGACCTCGGGTACCTTCAGGCTGCCATCCGGCTGCTGATACGTCTCGAGCAGCGCCACCATCGTCCGTGCGATCCCCAGCCCGGACCCGTTGAGCGTGTGCACGTATTCGGGCTTGGCCCCGGGCTCCGGGCGGAAGCGGATGTCCGCTCGGCGCGCCTGGTAGTCCGTGTAGGTGGAGCAGCTGGAAACCTCGAGCCACCGCTCCACCCCGGGCGACCACGCCTCCAGATCGTACGTCTTCGCGTTCGAAAAGCCGAGGTCCCCGCCCGCCAGAAGCAGCACGCGGTAGCGGAGCCCCAGCGCCCGCAGCACCGCCTCGGCGTGGCCCGTCAGCTCATCCAGCGCCGCCTCGCTCTGTTCCGGCCGCTCCAGGCGCATCATCTCCACCTTGTCGAACTGGTGGAGCCGGAGCAGGCCACGCGTGTCCTTCCCCGCCGCGCCCGCCTCCCGCCGGAAGCACGGCGTGTACGCTGCGTATCGGATCGGCAGCTGCTCGGGGCCGAGGATCTCCCCCGCATGCAGGTTCGTGAGCGGCAGCTCACCGGTCGGGACGAGATACAGGTCGTCCCGCTCCACGTGGTACATGTCCTCGGCGAACTTGGGCAGGTGCCCCGTCCCGGTGGCGGCCTCCGCGTTCACCAGCAGCGGCGGCCACACCTCGGTATAGCCGTGCTGGCTCGTCTGCAGGTCCACCATGAAGTTGATGAGCGCCCGCTCGAGCCGCGCGCCCCGGCCCACATAGAGCGGAAATCCGCTCCCCGCGATCTTGGCTCCCCGCGCCAGGTCCAGGAGGCCCAGCGACTCGCCGATTTCCCAGTGGGCCCGCCGCTCGAACGGCTCCGGCTCCTCGCCCCACTGGCGCAGCACCACGTTTGCCGATTCGTCCCCCGCCGGAACCTCCGGCGCCGGTGTGTTCGGGATCTCCAGAAGCGCCGCGTGCAGATCGGCGTCCACGGCGCCAAGGCGGGACTCCTGTACGGTGAGCCGATCGCCCAGCTCGCGCATCTCCAGGATGACCGCCCGGGCCTCTTCGTCGCGGCGCTCCCGTTTGAGCGTGCCCACGCGCGGCGAAACCTCGTTGCGGCGAGCGCGCATGGCGTCCACGTCCGCCACCAGCGCGCGGCGCTCCCCGTCCAGCGCCAGGACGCGGTCCACCGCCGCCGCCAGCGCCGGGCTGCCGCGCACGGCCAGCCGCTCCCGAACCGCCTCCGGCTCGTCCCGAATTCGCTTGATGTCGAGCATCGCGCCGGCGGCTAGCCGTCGGAGGGGGTCAGGTCGCGGCGGTTGCAGTAGGTGTTGGCCGCCACCTGCAGCTCCACCTCACCATTCGCCGAGATGTTCAGCACCTTGAACTTGCCGTAGTGGTTGCAACCGCCCGCATCGCGCCGCGTCTTGATGGCGTAGAGCACGTCGGTACGCAGCGGGACGGCCGAGTCCGTGATGTACCCGCTCCTCGGCGCCACCACCAGGTCGTCCCATGTGGTCCCGCTGGAGTCGATTGCGATCCCGGGCGCGATGTCGAAGTTCTGGAACATTCCCGACGGCAGCGCCACGAACTCGCCGTTCAGCTCGCTCACTGCCATGTCGAAGCCCCGCGGGTCCGGCCGGTCCGTCCCCTCCACCACAACCGTGGTGTAGGAGATGAAGTCGTACGCGGACGGGCGGTCCATCAGCTCCGGTCGGGCGAGAGAGTACAGGGAGACGGTGTCTTCCGGCACGTACCAGGTCTGCTGGTACGTGTCGCACCCCCCCAGCGGGAGGACGGCGCCGGCACAGATGAGCCCGAAGGCCCCGATCAGCAATTTGCGTTCGTGCTTCATAAGCGGGCGAAGGGTAAGCCTCGGATCACGTCGATGTCAAGCTGCCACGCGGGTTTTCCGCGCTTGACACGGGGAGGGGTCGCGTCCATGTTTCCGCCTCCGTACCCGCGGCGGTGCGTGAGGGTCCGGCGCGCTGAGGCACGAATCTCGCACCCCCCTCACGGGCACGTCCACCCTCGACCACCCGCCATGACCACCGCGACCGACACCGACCGGAAGACCGTCCTGGTGGCCGACGACGAGCCGTACATCGGCCGGATCATCCAGATGAAGCTGGAGGATGGGCCGTACCGCGTCGAGCTCGTCCACGATGGAAGGGCGGCCCTGGAGCGACTGCGCAGCGATGACACGTTCGACGTGGTTCTCCTGGACATCATGATGCCGCATGCCAGCGGCTTCGACGTCCTGGCGGAGCTCCGCACCCTGCCTCACCGCAGCGGCACTCCCGTCATCATGCTCACCGCCAAGGGACAGGACGCGGACCGCGAGCGCGCGGCGGAGTACGGGGCGACCGATTTCCTGACCAAGCCGTTCAGCCCCAAGAAGCTCCTTGCCCGAATCGACGAACTCTTCGATCACTGACCGCCTGTGGGCCGTGGTCCTGGCCGGGGGCGTCGGCTCCCGGTTCTGGCCCGTGTCCACGCCGTCGCGGCCCAAGCAGCTCCTGCCTCTCGGCAGTCCGCGCCCCCTGATCCAGGACACGATCCGCCGGATCGAGCCGCTCGTGCCCCTCGATCGCGTCCGAATCCTGGCAGGCGAGGACCTCGTCGACCCGATCCGGGACGCCGTGGAAGGGATCGAAGACCACCACTTCTTTCTGGAGCCGCAGCCCCGCGGCACCGCCCCCGTGCTCCTCTGGGCGGCACACCGGATCTCGGCCGAGGACCCCGACGCGATCATGGTCTCGCTCCACGCCGACCACGCGATCCGGCCCGAACCGGCGTTCCGCGAGCGCGTGGCGGCCGCAGCGGTGGCTGCGGACCGGCACGACCGGCTCTTCACCGTGGGTGTCCTCCCTACCCGGCCCGAGACAGGGTACGGCTACATCCACCCGGGGGAGCCCCTCGATGACCTGGGCGTGTTCGCCGTGGACGCCTTCGTGGAGAAGCCCGACGCGGCGACCGCCCGATCCTACCTCGCCGGCGGCGAGCACCTGTGGAACAGCGGCATCTTCATCTGGCGCGTTTCCCGCCTGCTCGCCGAAGTCCGCGCCGTCGCCCCCGAGCTCGCCGACCTGCTCCCGCTGCTCGACAGCGGTGACGTGGACGAGTTCTTCGCCGTGGCCCCGCGCATATCCGTGGACGAGGCGCTACTCGAGCGTTCCGGTCGCGTGGGCGTCGTCGCGGCCACGTTCGAGTGGGACGACGTGGGCACCTGGGACGCCGTGGCACGCAGCCGCGACCTGGACGCCGCGGGCAACGCGACCATGGGAGCCAGCCAACTGGTCGACTCCCGCGGCTGCGTGGTCTGGAACGAGACCGGGCAGGATGTGGTGGTGTTCGGGGCACGCGACATGGTGGTGGTGAATGTGGAGGGCGTCACTCTCGTGCTACCCCGCGAGCGCGCGTCCGACCTGAAGCAGCTGCTCGAGGCGCTCCCCGACGACGTCCGCGAGTCCCGACCATGAGCAGTCCACCGCTCATCCTCTTCGACGACGGAACCGCCCGCGACTGGCGCCCGTTCACCCTCACTCGTCCCGCCGGCGAGCTCCTCCACGGCACACTGACGCTGCGGGGCCGGGCGGAGCGCGCCCTGGGCTCGACGTGCGCCGGGCATGTCGCGGCGCCGCACCTGGCGGCCTACGACGAGCCGTGGGCGCCCCCGGTTCTGGCCGCCAATGCGGTAGGCACCGGCAATGGGGTGGTGCTGCTGAGCGCACGGCTCGTCCTCGAGCCGACCCGGCTGCCGGATGCGCCCGCGCTCCTGACCGCCGGCGGACGGGTGGCCGGCGTCCGCCTCGCTCCCGGTGCGAAGCTGCCCGGACCGTCATTCTTCGAGGCACCGGACGCCGCGCCGCCGGACCTGCCTCGCCACGAGATCCCCGGCCGCTGGCTCACCGCCCCGTGGCAGCTCATGGCCGACAACCCCGAGCGCGTCGCCCGCGACCTTGCCGACGCACCGCCTTCCGAGCTCCCCCGCCACACCCATCGGATCGGCGACGGAGTGGTCTCGCTGGGGCCGAACGTCGAGCTGGCGCCCGGCGTCGTCTTCGACACCCGCGAGGGCCCGATCCGACTGGAAGGCGACGTCACCGTCGCGCCGTTCACCCTGGTGACGGGGCCGGCGTGGGTGGGCCGGGGATCCTCCCTGCTGGGGGGTCGTTTCGAGCACGTGGCGATCGGCCCTGTGTGCCGGGTGCACGGCGAGCTCGAGGCCTCCGTGATCCTTGGGTATTCCAACAAGGCGCACGACGGCTTCATCGGCCACTCGATCCTCGGCATGTGGGTGAACCTCGGCGCGCTCACCACCAACAGCGACCTGAAGAACAATTACGGCTCCGTGCGCGTCTGGACTCCCGCTGGGGAGGCCGACACCGGCGAGCGCAAGGTCGGCTGTCTCCTCGGCGATCACGTGAAGACCGCCATCGGCACCATGCTGAACACCGGGACCGTGATCGAGACGGGCTCCAACGTCTTCGGTGGGATGCCCCCGAAATACCTTCCGCCCTTCAGCTGGGGCGACGCCGACACCCGCTACGATGTCGACCGCTTCCTGGACACCGCCGCCACGGTCATGGCCCGGCGGGACGTCGTGCTCGGCGACGGACAGCGCGCGCTCCTGCGCGCCGCCTGGCGCTCCACGCGCGGCTGACCGCGGACGCCGTTGACACACCCGCGGCCACGGCGGACCTTTGCTCCATGCGGGTGACGATCCTTGGAAGCGGAAGCCGCGGCAACGCGGTCCTGGTGGAAGCGGGGAGCACCCGTCTGCTCGTGGATGCCGGCTTCAGCGGAAGGGACCTCGAGCGACGGCTCTCGGCGGTTGAGGTCGCCCCTGAATCCATCACCGGCATCATCATCACTCACGACCACGGCGACCATACCCGCGGCATGGGCGTCTTCGCCCGCCGCTTCGGCACGCCTCTCCACCTCACGCCCCGCACGCGCGCCGCCACCGCCCGGCTGCTCCGCGGCGATGAGACCGTCGTGGAGTACGAAGCCGCTCGTCCCTTCCGCCTCGGCGCGCTGCGGGTGGAGCCGTTCCTGACCGTTCATGACGCCGCCGACCCGGTCGCGGTCACGGTCACGGACACGGCCACCGGCTCGAAGCTCGGGATAGCGACCGACCTGGGTCGGCCCACCACTGCGGTGCGCGCGTCCCTGGCGGGGAGCCACATCCTCGTCCTGGAAGCGAACCACGACGACGCCCGCCTCTGGGCCGGCCCCTATCCCTGGTCCGTGAAGCAGCGCATCGCGTCCAGCCACGGCCACCTTTCCAATCGCGCCTCCGCCGAGCTGGTCACGGAGCTCTTTCACGACCGGCTCGCCGGCGTCTTCCTCGCCCACCTCAGTGACTCGTGCAACGAGCCGGCGCTCGCGGAAACGGCCGTCGGCGCGGCCCTCGAGCGACTCCGCTTCCCTGGCACCCTGCGCGTCGCAGACCAGGACGAGCCCGGGGAGGCCGTGGACGTGGAAGCGCTGCGTCGTCGCCTGGCGCCGCCGCAGCTCGCCTTCTTCTGACCCCCTGCCACCCCCACCGCAGCCACCCCCTGCGGGCCATCCACTGAAACCTCGCCGCGCCCCAGCCGTACGGTGGAACGACTCTCACGGCACACGGGGGATGCATGGTACATCGCTTCAAGAACAACAGGGTCGTGCTCCGCGACCTGGCCATTTTCCAGCTCAAGCTCCTGATCGACGGCTTCGCCGACCTCATCATCGCCCACGCCGCGGTGCTGGCCGTCCTCATCGACGTGGTCTTCCCGGCCGAGCGGAAGGGGAAGCGCTTCTATGCCGTCATGGCCCGAGCCGAGCGGTTCGACCACTGGCTGAGCCTGTACGGAGCGGCGGATGCCGCCGACCTCGAGGAGGACGGTCTCTTCGGCGCGAGCCGCGCCGGGGCGGACACGCTCCTGGGCAAGCTGGAGGCGCTGGTCACGGGCCGCTGGGAAGTGGGCGAAGAAACCCCCGAAAACGCAGCCTGATCCGCGCTACACGCCGAAGAGGCGGAGCACGTCGTTGGCCAGGGCCCACACCATGATGGCGACGACGATCACCAGCCCGACCTGGCTCAGCCGCGCCCGCTGATCGACGCTGAGCGCCCGGCCGCGCACCCCCTCAACGGCCAGGAAAAGCAGCTGACCGCCATCCAGGATCGGTATGGGGAGCAGGTTCAGGACGGCCAGGTTGATGGAGAAGAGTGCCATGAACTGCAGGAACGCGTCGAAGCCAACCTGCACCACCTGCTCGCTGATCTTGTAGATCAGGATCGGCCCGCCCACGTCCCGCGGCGAGGCTTTGCCCGTGAACAGGCCGCCGAGGTAGTGGAGGATCATGGACGTGATCCGGCCGGTCTCGTCCAGACCCCAGCCCGCCGCCTTGATCGGGCCGAGCCGCTCCCGCAGGTCCACGCCCGCCTGACCTATGCCGATCCGGCCCACCTCGCGGCCGGCGGCCACTTCCGTCGCCTTGGGCGTCACTCGCAGCTCGACACGCCGGCCGTCCCGCTCCACGACCAGAGGGATGCCTTCACCCGGCCGGTGCTCGATGGCGGCCACCAGCTCCTGCCACCCGGTCACCGGTCGGCCGCCGGCCTCCACCACCACGTCGCCGGTGTCGACCCCCGCCGCCGCCGCGGGTGACCCCTCCGTCACCATCCCCACCACGGCTGGCATCGAGACGCGCGGCTCCAGCGCCTGGACCAGGTTCGAGCGGGCGGTGTCCCCCTGCGGGACGGGAACCGTGATGGCCGGCTGGCCCGCGAAAGCAATGCGCGCCGAGTCCTTCGCCATCGTCAGCAGCCGCTGAACGTCCGACCACGTCTCTACGGTGTCCCCGTTCACGCTGGTGATGCGCCACCCCGGCTGTACGGCGAAGAGCGCCGAGTCCACCGGCGGGACGATTTCCTCGGCCACATCGCCCACGACCGTGTCCGGCCTCGCGGCGACGCCCCACACCATCGCGATGACGAAGAACAGGAACCAGGCGAACAGGATGTTCATGATCACGCCGGCGGAGATCACCAGCGCTCGGGCAGGAAGCGACTTGGACTCGAAGTCCCGACCGGCGGCGCGGGCGGCCGTGGCGTCGTGTTCGCCGCCCTCCATCTCCTGCATGTCGTCCATCCCCGCCATCCGCACGTAGCCGCCGAGTGGAAGCCACGCCACGACGTACTCCGTCTCGCCCCGCGTGAAGCCGAACATCTTCGGTCCCAGCCCTATGGAGAAGCGCGGGACCTCGATGTCCACCCACTTGGCCGTGGCGAAGTGCCCCAGCTCGTGGACGAAGATCAGCACGCCCAGAATGACAATGGTGGCCAGGATCGTGATCACTGCATCTCCTCGATGAGCACCCGGGCACGGGCCCGCGCTTCCGCGTCCGCCGCACGCACGGCGGCCAGCGAATCGATCGCGCCGCCGCTGCACCCAGTGAGCGTGCGCTCGATGACCTCCGGGATGTCCAGAAACCGCAAGGCTCCGTCCAGAAACCCCGCTACCGCCGTTTCGTTCGCGGCGTTGAATACGGTCGGTGCCGTGCCACCTGCGCGTCCGGCCGCGACCCCCAGGGCGAATGCCGGGAACCGCTCCGTGTCCACCCGCTCGAACGTGAGCGGCCCCGCGCGGATCGGATCGAAAGGCCGCGCTCCGTCCTCCAGCCGCTGCGGGTGCGTGAGCGCGTAAAGGATCGGCAGCTCCATGGTGGGGAATCCCATCTGTGCGAGCACCGAGCCGTCCCGGAACTCCACCATGCTGTGGATGATGGACTGCGGGTGGATCACGGCCTCCACGCGGTCGTATGGCAGGTCGAACAGGTAATGGGCTTCGATGACCTCCAGCGCCTTGTTCGCGAGCGTGGCGGAGTCCACCGTGATCTTCGCGCCCATGTCCCACGTGGGGTGGCGCAGGGCGTCTTCGGGCTGCACTGTCGCCAGCGCTTCCCGAGGCCAGCCGCGGAACGCGCCGCCGGACGCGGTGAGGATCAGGCGGCGAACGCCGGCGCTGTCGCCGCCCGGGAGGCACTGCAGCACCGCGCTGTGCTCGCTGTCGACGGGGACGAGCTCTCCGCCGCCCCGCCGCATGGCGTCCAGGACCAGCGGGCCACCCGCCACGAGCGACTCCTTGTTCGCCAGCGCGAGCCGTTTCCCGCACTCGAGCGCCGCCAACGTCGCCTCCAGCCCGGCGGCGCCCACCACGGCGTTCACCACCACCTGAGCGTCGGGGTGGCTGGCGGCCTCGACCAGGCCGCTCGTGCCCCGGCGCCAGCCCGGCTCGCCATCCGCCCCCTCACTCGCCAGGGCCACCAGGGCGGGGGCGTAGCGCTGCGCCTGTCGGCTCAGCTCCTCCACATTGCGACCTGCGGCGAGGGCCACGACCCGGAACCGATCGCGGTGCCGGTCGAGGACCGCCAGCGTGCTGCGGCCGATGGAGCCCGTCGAGCCGAGGACCGCGACTCCTACCATCCGTGGGCACCGGGCAGCAGCGCGGCCAGCCACCAGTACGCCGCCGGTATCGTGAACATGAGCGAGTCCATTCGGTCCAGGATCCCGCCGTGACCGGGGAAGAACCCTCCGGAGTCCTTCACGCCGGCCTCACGCTTCCACACCGATTCAGCGAGATCCCCCGCCTGGGAGACGGCGCCGATCAGGATTCCGCCCACGGCTCCGGCGAGCGGGCTCAGCGGGATCCCGAGCCACCAGCGGAACGCCAGCACGGTGACGACCCAACCCGCGATCAGTCCGCCGCTCAGACCTGCCACCGCGCCCACCACCGTCTTCCCCGGACTCACGCTCGGGATCAGGCGACGCTTGCCCCAGCGCTTCCCGGCGAAGAACGCCGCGGAGTCCGTGATCCACGTGATGGCCAGTGGATAGGCGACGAGCGCCACGCCGGCCCAGCGCGCCCACCCACCCCATGTCCCCACGGCGGGCGGCGGGTTCAGGGGGAGATGACGGAGGAAGATCGCGTACGCCATGGCGCCGGCCGGGAGCAGTGCGCCGAACACCGTGGTGGCCACGGCCACGAACGGTCTCCCGTCCGCCCCCCGCTCCCAGATCGCCGCCAGCGAGAGCAGGAGCAGGAACCCCAGCATTCCCGTCCAGAGGAAGGGAGCCGCAGCGCTCACCGATGGAAGGGCGGTCGCCGCGACCACCACCGCGACGCCCCCGGCCGCGCCGAGACCGCGCAGCGGTGAGACGCCGCGCGCTTCGGCCATACGGTACGCTTCCAGGGTGGCACCCGCGCAGAAGAACGCGAGCGCGGGGCCCATGGCCCAGCGCCCAATGTAAACGACCGCCACGACCACGGGGATCCCCACCGCGGCCACGGCCACGCGCTGCGACAACTCGCTGCGTGGCATCCGCTCACTCTGCGCCGACGCGGCCGAACCGCCGTTCCCGGCGCTGATACTCTGCGATAGCCAGGTAGAGGTCGTGCCGCGTGAAGTCCGGCCACAGGGTCGGGGTGATGTAGAGCTCCGAGTACGCGACCTGCCAGAGCATGAAGTTGCTGATCCGCTGCTCGCCCGATGTTCGCATCAGCAGGTCCGGGTCGGAAATCCCCGCAGTGCACAGGCGCCCCGACAGCGTGCACTCGTCGATCTCCTCCGGCCGCAGCCGTCCCGCCGCGGCGTCCTCGGCCAGCGAACGCGCCGCCCTCACGATGTCGGCACGGCCGCCGTAGCTGATCATGAGGTTCAGCAGCAGCTCGGAGCCGCCGCGTGTTGCGTGCTGGATCTCGTCCACGGCGCGACGTGGACCGGACGCCAGGCGGTCGAGGTCGCCATGGACACGCACCTCCACGCCCTGCTGCCGCAGCTCCTCGCGTTCCTTCTTCACGTACCGCTGGAGGAGCGCCATGAGGGCGTTCACCTCCACCCTCGGCCGCTCCCAGTTCTCCTGCGAGAACGCGAACAGGGTGAGGACGCCCACGCCCGCCTCGATGGCCCCTTCGATCGCTTCTCGCACCGCCGTCATCCCGGCGGCATGGCCGCGATGGCGCGGGAGGCCGCGAGCGCGAGCCCAGCGGCCGTTCCCATCCATGATGATGGCCACGTGGTCGGGAATGCGGCCGTCGATCCGGAGCCGTTGGAGGAGCTCGGAAGACATCAACGGTTCGGTGCTGTTGCGGTGAGGGGAGGCAAGGAGGTCAGACCTCCATCACCTCCTCCTCCTTCGACTTCATGAGATCGTCGATGCGGGCGATGTACTCGTCGGTCATCGACTGCACCTCGTCCATCTGGCGGCGCGTCTCGTCCTCGCCGATCTCGCGGTCGTGCTCCCGCTGCTTCAACTCCTTGTTCGCCTCCTGCCGCGCGTGGCGTACGCTCACTCGCCCCTCCTCCGCCATCTTGTGCAGCAGCCGCACCATGTCCCTGCGGCGCTCCTCGCTCAGCGGCGGGACCGGGACGCGGATGACGTTCCCGTCGTTCGACGGGTTCAGCCCCAGGTCCGCGGACTGGATCGCCCGCTCCACGTTGACCATCACCGACTTGTCCCACGGCTGGATCACGATCAGCCGGGGCTCCGGCGTGTTCACCGTCGCAACCTGGTTGAGCGGCACCTTGGAGCCGTACGCTTCCACGCGGACGGTATCCAGCAGCGCCGGGGTCGCCTTGCCCGTCCGTACGGTAGCGAACTCCCGCCGCATGGCATCCACGGCGGCTTCCATCTGCTCACGCGTCTTCTTGATCGTCGGCATTCCCACCTCGGGGTTCGCACCTGCGTCGGTCGCCCCGTGAACTTAGGGGCCGTGGCCTCACGACACTAGCGTTCCGATCTCCTGTCCGCGGATCGCCCGCACCACGGAGTCCGGCTCGCCAATGTTCAGCACGATGATGGGGACGTCGTTCTCCTTGCACAGGGACACGGCCGCGGCGTCCATCACCTGCAGCTCCTGCGTCATGACGTCCATGAAGCTCAGCCGGGGATAGAACTCCGCGTCCGGCTCGCGCTCGGGGTCCGCACTGTAGACGCCCTTCACCCGCGTGGCCTTGATCAGGACCTCCGCCTCCATCTCGATCGCCCGCAGCACCGCGGCGGTGTCCGTGGAGAAGTACGGGTTGCCGGTGCCGCCCGCGAACAGCACCACGCGCCCCTTCTCCAGGTGCCGGAGCGCGCGGCGGCGGATGTACGGCTCCGCGAGCTGCTCCATCCGGATGGCCGTAACCACGCGCGTCTCGATCCCCTTCCGCTCCAGCACGTCCTGGAGCGCGAGGGCGTTGATGACGGTGGCCAGCATGCCCATGTAGTCCGCGTTCACGCGGTCCATCCCCTCGGCGCTCGCGGTGGTCCCCCGCACGATGTTGCCACCGCCGATGACGACGCCCAGGGCCACGCCCATCTGCCGGACGGCGGCCACGTGGTCCGTCAGGCGCGCGACGGCGTGCGGGGAGATTCCGAACCCCTGGTCGCCGGCCAGCGATTCGCCACTCAGCTTCAGCAGGACCCGCCCGTACTTCACGTCCGGATCCGGCATCACGGGCACTCCGTCGGCCCCGGCCACGCTATTCGCCCAGCTCGTAGCGGACGAAGCGCCGGACTTCCGCCGGGGCGACGAGCGCCCCGATCGTCGTGTCCGGATCCTTTACGAACGGCTGCTCGACCAGGGCGCTCTCCTTGTAGAACTTCTTGAGCTTGCCCTCGACGATCTTCTCCTGGATGTTCTCCGGCTTACCCTCCTGCCGGACCTGCTCCCGGTAGACCGCCCGCTCCCGATCCACCACTTCCGGCGAGATCGCTTCCGAGCGCACGGCCAGCGGGCGAGATGCCGCCACGTGCATGGCCACGTCCCGCGCCAGCTCGTGGCTCGCCTCCCCGCTCAGCTCCACGAGCACGCCGATCTTCCCCGTCATGTGGACGTACGTGCCGATCTGGCCATCGCCGCTGTCGAAGCGGGCGAAACGGCGGACGACGATCTTCTCGCCCGTCTTCGCGGACACGTCCGTCACCACCGCCGCCACCGTCCGATCCCCCCCCTGGAAAGACTGATCGAGCAGGGCTTCGCCCTCCGACGAGCCGTTCGTGCCGGTGGCGTGCTCCGCCACGTGCTGCGCCAGCGCCTGCGCCAGCGCCTGGAACGCGTCGGTACGCGCGACGAAGTCCGTCTCGCAGTTCAACTCCACCAGCGCGCCCACGCTGCCGGCTACGTGGCTCGCCACCACGCCCTCCGACGCCTCCTTGCCCGCACGCTTCGCCGCCTTCGCGGCACCCTTCGAGCGCAGCAGGTCGATCGCCGCCTCCATGTCCCCGTTCGTTTCCTCCAGCGCCTTCTTGCAGTCCATCATTCCCGCGCCGGTCCGGTCCCGGAGCTCTTTCACCTGTGCCGCACTGATCGCCATGATCACTTCCCTCGTTGATCTATCCTGTCGTGAAAAAGCGCCGCAGTGCCGCTGTACGCGGCGCTGAAGCGCTTTTCGAACCCGAGCCGGAGCTCACGCCGTGCGCTACGCCTCCTCGCCGGCCTCGGCCCCGCTGCTGGCTTCGCCCGCCTCGGATTCGCCGCCCGTTCGCGCCTGGGCAATCGCCTCCGGACGGGGGCGACGCCGCTTCGGACGACGCTTCGGCCGCTTCGGCCCATCCTTCCGTTCTTCGACTTCCTGCACGCCCTGCTCGGTCGAGTACGTGACCCCACCCTCGTCCTCGCGCACCGCATCCTCGGGCATTTCCTTCTTCGCGGCCTCGATCGCGTCCGCGATCGCCTTCGTGATCAGCGAAACGCTGCGGATCGCGTCATCGTTGCCGGGGATCGGGAAATCGATCACGTCCGGGTCGGCATTCGTGTCCGCGATCGCCACCACGGGGATACCCAGCTTGTTCGCTTCCTTCAGCGCGATGGACTCCTTCTTGGCGTCCACGACGAAGATCGCGCCCGGCAGCCGGCCCATGTCCTTCACTCCGACCAGGTACTTGTTCAGCTTCTGCCGCTCGCGCTCCAGCAGGAGCTGCTCCTTCTTCGTATAGAACTCGTACGATCCCTCTTCGATCCCTCGCTCGAGTTCCTTGAGGCGCCGGATCTGCTGCTTGATCGTCTGGAAGTTCGTCAGCATCCCGCCCAGCCAGCGCTCGGTCACGTAGAACGCGCCGCAACGCTCCGCTTCCTGCTCCACGATCCCACGCAGCTGCCGCTTCGTGCACACGAACAGCAACCGGTTGCCGCGCATCACCACGTCGCGCACTTCCGACTGCGCCTCCTGAAGGAGCAGGTGCGTCTTGCGCAGGTCGATGATGTGGATGCCGTTTCGGGCCGCGAAGATGTACTTCCGCATCTTCGGGTTCCATCGGCTGCTCTGGTGACCGAAATGGACCCCTGCTTCCAGCAGGTCCCTGATCTCCGGCGCTACTGCCATGCGTTCTCTCTCTGCTCTCTGGGGTTTTTCTCTCGTCCGCGACCTTCCTCCGCGTGCCGCCCCTCACGGGGACCCCGGCTCCACGTCCAGCCGCGTGCGTATTTTGTCCTGCCGTTCAGCGCCCGCCGGGCCACCCGCCAGCGCGGGAGCCGGCGCAGGCCCGCCTACCGCTTGGAGAACTGGAAGCGCTTGCGCGCCTTCGGACGACCGGGCTTCTTCCGCTCCACCTCACGCGGATCCCGAGTCAGCATCCCGCGCGTGCGCAGCACGCCACGGTAGTCCGCGTCCACCTTCAGCAGCGCCCTGGCGACGCCGAGGCGAACCGCCCCCGCCTGCCCCGTCGTGCCGCCACCCCGCACCACCACCTTCACGTCGTACGTGCCGGCGTTGTCGGTGGCACCCAGCGGCTCGCTCGCGTGCTGCTGGTGCGAGTTCCGCGGGAAGTACTCCTCCAGGGACCGTCCGTTCACAGACCACTCGCCGCGACCGGGTCGCAGATACACCCGCGCCACGCTGGTCTTGCGGCGGCCGACTCCGTGATACTGCTGCACTGTGGTCGCCATCAGATCTCCAGATTCTCCGGCTGCTGCGCCTCGTGCGGGTGCTCCGCGCCGGCATACACCTTCAGCTTCTTCCGCATGAGCCGCCCCAGATTGTTCTTCGGCAGCATCCCCTTCACCGCCAGCTCGATCACCCGCTCCGGGTGCTCATCGCGCATGCGCGTGAACGGGATGTGCTTCTCGCCACCCATGTAGCCACTGTGGCGGAAGTACGTCTTCTGCTCTTCCTTCCGGCCCGTAAGCCGCACCTTCTCGGCGTTGACCACGACCACGTAGTCACCCGTGTCCAGGTGGGGCGTGTACATCGGCTTGTGCTTCCCGCGAAGCACTTCCGCCACCCGGGTGGCAAGGCGCCCGAGGACCCGGTCCTCGGCGTCCACGACCCACCACTTGTGCTCGATGTCGGTGGCTTTCGGTGTGTACGTCTTCATGCGCTCGATCTTCTCGTCGGTACGGACCCCTGCGGCCCAAGGCGAAACAGCTTTGGAGGATAGGGGAATGGGGTGGCGGTGTCAAGACATTGCGGCGGCCGAAGCACCGGGATCACGAGCGGCAGCCTCCGTCGGGGCGCGCCCCGTCCAAACCCGGGCTTCGACCCTCACCCCGACGCGGCTGAACGGCCGACCTTCAGCCGCTCATGAATGTCTCGAGGAAGCGGGCCCGTGAGGCGTGCCTCAGGCGCAGAAGCGCCTTTTCCTTGATCTGGCGCACGCGCTCGCGCGTGATGCCGAGCAGAGAGCCGATCTCCTCCAGCGTCATCGGCTCCTGGCCGTCCAGGCCGAAGTAGAGGCGGAGGATCTTCGCCTCGCGCTCCTTCAGCGTGCCGAGCGCTTCTTCGACGGTATCCAGGAGCGCCCGGTCGTACGTCTCGTCGTCCGGGCCGGGCGAGAACTGGTCCGGCAGGTAGTCCAGGAGCCGGTTGTCCTCGCCGGGAGTCAGCGGGGCGTCCAGAGAGAGGTGGGTCTGGGAGAGCGAGAGGGTGCGCCGCACCTCGTCCTCCGAGAGGTCCAGCTCGTCCGCGAGCTCTTCGACGGTCGGCTCGCGCCCCAGCTCCTGGAGCAGGAGCGCGGAGCGCTTCCCGATCCGGTGGAGCGCTCCCGCCCGGTTCAGTGGCACGCGCACGATTCGGCTCTGCTCGGCCAGCGCCTGGAGGATGGCCTGCCGGATCCACCAGACCGCGTAGGAGATGAACTTGATCCCTTTCGTTTCGTCGAACTTGTGGGCGGCGCGGATCAGCCCGAGGTTGCCCTCGTTGATGAGGTCCGAGAGCGCCACCCCCTGGTTCTGGTACTTCTTGGCGACCGAGACGACGAAGCGCAGGTTCGACCGGACCAGGCGGTCCAGCGCCTCCGCCTCCCCCTTCCGGATGCGCTGAGCCAGATCGATCTCCTCCTCTCGGGTCAGCAGCTTGTAGGCGCTGATCTCCTTGAGGTATTGATCGAGCGAGCTCTCGTCGTACTTGCCCTTGCGCGTGCTGGTGAAGCTCATACAACGCTCCGCGAGCGCGGTGAAGCGATCCCGGGACCGTGACCGGGATCATGATCCATGTTCGAGAGCAGCGGCGCCCCGGATTGTCGGGGTGGAGCGCCGCCGCGGCCGTGCCTAGTTCACTCCGCCCCCGATCCGGTCCCAACGTATGTCCGTGAGCCACGGCACGTGAGACAGGGTGCGGGGATTGAACGAGTAGTAGACGAAGAGCGGCTTGCCCTTGATCGCGTCGGCCTCCACGAACCCCCAGTAGCGCGAGTCCTCGGAGTCGTCGCGGTTGTCACCCAGCACGAAATAGCGGTCTGCCGGAACCACGATCGGGCCCCAGTTGTCCCGCGAGGGACGATATCGGAGCTTCTGCGACGGGTCCGCCAGGTAGTCGAGCTGCCAGCGCATGCTGGGCGCATGGGCGTCCAGGGGGTCCGCGTGGATCGCGTACGGCTCGGGCACCGCGCGACCATCCACGTACAGCACCTTGTCCCGCATCGCAACCGTGTCGCCCGGCAGCCCGACCAGTCGCTTGACGTAGTTCCGATCCGGATCGTGGGGCGGTACGAAGACCACCACGTCGCCGCGCTCCGGGTCGCCGAACGCCGGCAGATGCACGTGTGTGCCAGGAACCTGCGCTCCGTACACCGCCTTGTTCACCAGCAGGAAGTCACCGACCAGAAGCGTGTTCTCCATGCTCGCCGTCGGGATCCGGAACGCCTCGATCACGAAGGTCCGCACCAGGAGGAACAGGGCGAATGCGATGACCAGGGATTTCACCCACTCCCACGTCCACCGGCCTACCGATGCCGCCACGCTGCGCCCGCTCCGCACCGCTCGGTGGGCAGGCTCGGCTGCGCGGGTTCCGTCGGCTGGCTCGGTTGCGGACACGGCCCAATGCATCGGATTGGCTGGTGATCGAACTCCCTGATCCACGGCCGGGAGGCGGGGAAGAAATCATAGCGCCTCCCTGCGCTTCGGGCCACCCCACCTCCAAGGACGGAGGGGCGGCGCCGGCCGGCACCGCCCCTCCCGGTCCGCCGGCGTGGCGCCGGCACCCACGACCCTCAGAGGTCGTACGTGTCGATCTGCGCGCGCTGCAGCCGTCCCGAGTAGTCGACATAGACGACCTTCGTCTCGGTGTAGAAGTCGTAGACTTCCCAACCGCCCTCACGGTGGCCGTTCCCCGTCTGCTTCACACCGCCGAACGGGAGGTGGGCCTCCGCCCCGATGGTCGGCGCGTTGATGTACGTGATCCCGTTGTCCAGCTCCGTCATGGCCACGAACGCGCTGCGCACGTCCTCGGTGTAGAGGGCGCTGGACAGACCATACTCCACTTCGTTGTTGATCCGGATCGCTTCCTCCAGATCGCCGAACCTGATCACGCTCAGGACCGGCCCGAAGATCTCCTCGCACGCCAGCCGACTTCCCGCCCGGACGCCCGCGAGGATCGTGGGCTGGAAGAAGAAGCCGGCGTCCAGATCGTCGCCCGTGGCCGGCTTCCCACCCGTCACCACCTCGTCGCCTTCGCCCTGCGCGATCTCAATGTACTCGGCCGTCTTCTCCACCGCGGCCTTGTTGATCATCGGCCCCACGTCCGTCTCGGCCAGCAGCCCGTCGCCCAGCTTCAACGCCTCGGTGCGGCTGACCAGCTGCTTGACGAACTCATCGTGGATGTCCTCGTGCAGCAGGAGCCGGCTGGTGGCCGTGCAGCGCTGTCCGGTGGTCCCGAACGCCCCCCAGAGCACGCCTTCCAGCGCCAGCGCCATGTTCGCGTCCGGCATCACGATCTGCGCGTTCTTCCCACCCATCTCCAGCGACAGCCGCTTGTGCATCCGGCCGCACGTCTCGCCCAGCTTCGATCCCACCCCGGTGGATCCGGTGAACGACACCAGCGCCACATCCGGGTGCTCCACGATCCGGTTCCCGACCTTGCGGCCGCCGCCGTGCACCAGCTGAACCGCCTCCGGGTGCAGTCCGGCGTCCAGCAGGATCTCCACCAGCAGCGTGGCCGTATGGGGCACATCGTGCGCCGGCTTGAACACCACCGCGTTCCCGGAGACCAGGGCCGGGAAGATCTTCCACGTCGGGATCGCCATCGGGAAATTGAACGGGGTGATGATGCCGGCCACGCCGATCGGCCGGCGGTAGCTCATCGCCCACTTGTCGCGCAGCTCGCTCGGCACCGTGTGCCCGAACAGCCGCCGCCCCTCCGACGCGGCGTAGTAGGCCGTGTCGATCCCCTCCTGCACGTCGCCCCGGGTCTCGTCCAGGACCTTCCCCATCTCCCGCGTCATGGCGCGCGCGATCTCGTCCTTGCGCTCCGTCATGAGGTCGCCCACCCGCCGGAGCACGTCCCCGCGCTGCGGTGCCGGGACTCTCCGCCACGCAGCGAAACCCCGCTTCGCCGACTCCACGGCCCGATCCACATCGTCCGGGCCGGACGACGGAAAACGGCCAATCAGGTCGCTGTTCCGCGCCGGGTTCCGGTTCTCCGTGTATTCGCCGGTCGTGGGCGCAACCCACTCCCCGGCGATGTAGTTCCTGAACGTCTCCGCCATCGCCACCTCCTGCCGCCCGCTCGGGGCGGGTGTCGTGTTCCCTGGGTCGGGGCAACCTGCGCGGCCACCGCCCTCGCGGCAAGGTGAGTCGGGAGCACGGCGGAGCGACTCGGCGCTCTGCTTCTCGCGGCGGGGATCGCGGGGCTCGGGGCCGAGAGCTGGGCGGGTCGGTGCGCCCCGCCCGTCGTCCTCACCACCAGGCGATTGCCAGGACCGCAGCGACCGTGAAGGCGAGCAGCCCCGTATAGAAGATCCAGAGCCTTCGGAAGGAGAGCGACGGGTGGATCCGCCGCGCGAGCAGGGCCAGCAGGGCCCCGCCTCCGAGGGAACACGCCAACCAGACTACGACGAAAAGGGCGATCACCGCGCGGGGGGTCATTCCCCCGTGTCCTCCCGGACCAGATTGTACTTGTCCAGCTTCTTGTAGAGGTTCGAGCGCGGCATCTCGATGGAGCGCGCGGTCTCGCTCACGTTCCAGTCGTTCTCGCGCAGCTTGCCCAGGATGAACGCGCGCTCGGCCCGGTCCTTGAAGTCCGCGAACGTCTGCGCGCGCATGAGGTCTGCCGCGAGCCCGGCATCCTGCGTCCCTCCCGTGAGCCGCTCCACCTCCCGCGGCCCCACTTCGGCACCGTGCGAGAGGATCAGGAGCCGCTCGACCGTGTTGCGCAGCTCCCGGACGTTCCCCGGCCAGTCGTTCTCCGCCAGGCGCTCGACCGCGTCAGGGGTCACCCGGCGCGGCGGAAGCCGCTGCTCCTCCACCGCCCGCTCCGTGAAGTGCCGGACCAGCATGGGGATGTCCTCGCGCCGTTCCCGAAGCGCCGGGACGCGGATCGGGACGACGTTCAGTCGGAAGAACAGGTCCTCGCGGAACCGCCCCTCGGCGATCTCCTTGCCGAGCTCCTTGTTGGTGGCCGCGATCACGCGCACGTCGACCTGGATCGGCTTCTCGCCGCCCACTCGCGTGATCACTCCGTCCTGGAGCGCGCGCAGGACCTTGGCCTGCGCCGACAGGCTCATGTCACCGACCTCGTCGAGGAACAGCGTTCCGCCGTCCGCCTGCTCGAACTTGCCGATCCGGTCCGTATGCGCCCCGGTGAACGCGCCCTTCACGTGACCGAACAGCTCGCTCTCGATCAGCTCACCCGGGATGGCCGCGCAGTTGACCTCCACGAACGGCGCCTCCGCCCTCGAGGACAGGCGGTGCAGCGCGCGCGCCACCAGCTCCTTGCCGCTTCCGTTCTCGCCCGAAATCAGCACACGAGCGTCCGTCGGTCCCACCTTCTCGATCCGCTCCAGGACCGCACGGATCGCGAAGCTGCGGCCCACGATCTCGTAGCGGCTCTCCACCTCGTCGCGGAGCCGCGTCACCTCCTGAGACAGCCCGCGCTGCTGGAGGGCGTTGCGGATCGTCACCAGGATCCGGTCCGTGTCCAGCGGCTTCTCCAGGAAGTCGTACGCCCCACGGCGGGTCGCGTCCACGGCCGTCTCGATGGAGCCGTGGCCGCTGATCATGACCACGAGCGCGGCCGGGTCACGCTCGCGCAGCCGACCCAGCACCTCGAGGCCGTCCATGCGCGCCATCTTCACGTCGAGGAACGTGAGGTCCGGCGCCCACTCCTCGTGCAGCGTGAGCGCCTCGCCCCCGCCTGCGGCCGTCCGTACCGCGTGCCCCTCGTACTCCAGCACCTGCTTCAGGACGTGCCGGATCCCCTCCTCGTCATCCACGACCAGGATCTTCGCCATTCTATCCCCCGGCAGCGCGGCTGGCGACGAACACCAGGGAGTCGCCGCTGATGTAGAGCGCGCGGATCCCCGGCGGCAGCGGCACGGCGACGGCGTTGGGCGCCAGCCCCGGCTCGCCTCCTCCGCGGAAGCGGCGCAGGATCGGCGGGATCAACCGGTCGGGCACCGGGATCCCGGCCGCGCCCAGCTCGTGGATCTCCAGGGCCACCCGCCCGCTGTCCACGGGCGTGAAGCTGCCCACCGCCTTGAGGGTGGTCGTGTCCGGGAGGATGGAGAGGATGTCCTGCAACTCCGGGATCCGGCCGAAGCGCGCGGTTGCGACTCCGGCCTGGAGTGTGACCTGCCCGTCCCGCAGCCCGATCCGCGGCCGCGCCACGTCCGCGGGCAGGAACCCGCCCCAGCGGTACTCCAGCAGGCTCTGCAGCTCGGCCTGGTGAAGCGCCACCCGATCCCGCCCCCCGGCCGTCCCGAGCTCCGCCAGCTTCCGGTCCGCCTGCGCGGCCAGTTCGGGCGTGACGGCTTCGGCCGCGTGGCTGCGCCCCTTCCACAGCTCGGTGATGCGGTCCCGGTACAGCCAGGCCGCGCCGACCAGCGCGACGACAATGACCAGCGCAAGGAGGCGACCGATGCACCCCCGCAGGAACCGCATCTCAGGCCTTGGCGCGCGCCAGGATGTCGGCCGCCGAGTTGCCGAGCTTCGCCGCCATTCGCCGCTCGTAGCGTGCGCCCTTCGAGGACAGGTGGCTCTCCATCAGGTCCAGCGTCCGCACGTTGCTCTCCCCCGAGAACTCCAGCGCCGCGACCATCTCCTCGAAGTTCCTGAAGTCGCCCGCCCTCGCCGTCGGCTCGGCCCGCCCCAGCGTGATGTGCGGGTGGAATGCGCGCACCTCGCGGTCGAAGCCGAGCGGGGCCAGCTCCCACTCCACGTCGTGCTTCAGGCAGCGCAGCTCCGCGGACGCCTCCGCTCCCAGCCAGATCACCTTCGGGCGACGCATGGTCGGAAACGCGCCCGCCCCCCCGAGCTTCATGACGAATGGGTGCGTCTTCTCGGCGACGCGGGCCACCGCCTGCTGCACATCCCGCAGCCGCTCCGGGCGCACCTCGCCGAGGAACTTCAGCGTCATGTGCAGCCGATCCATGTCCACCCACCGCACGGGCAGAGCCGACTCGCGCATGCGCCGCGCCGCGCGCGCCATGCGCTGGCGATCCTTGGCAGTGAAATTGACTGCTACGAAAAGTCTCATCGGCTCCCTGGGTTCATTCCTTCGCCGGCGTCACGTCCAGCGCCACGTACCGGAATCCGAGCGTCCGGATCTCCGGCGCCAGCGCTGCAATCCGCTCCAGCGTGCCCACGTCGGCCCGCACCGCCGCGATTTCGGCACCCACGCCGGCGGCTTCCACCGTGGCCTCGATCCCGGCGCGGTGCAGGAGATCCCTGGCCCGCGCCGCAGGCGAAGCCGCCCGTTGCGGGGCTCGAACGGGGATGCTCACGCGCTGAGCTGAACGAGGCCCTCGTTCAACGCGCCCCGGCGGTACCCTTCCACGTCGATCAGGACGCGCTCGAAGCCGAGGGCGGCGATCGCCGCCGCCTTCCCGGCCACCCGGGCGGCCGCGCCGCCCAGTTCCTCGGGGGAGATTTCTACACGAGCCACGCTGCCATGGTGCCGCACCCGGAACTGCCGCAGCCCCTCGCGGCGGAGCAGCGCTTCTGCCGCTTCGACCTGCCACAGCCGCTGCGGCGTGACCGCCAGCCCGTAGTGCAGGCGGCTCGACAGGCAGGGCGACGCGGGCTGATCCCAGGTCGGCAAACCCAGCGCCGCCGACAGCAGCCGGATCTCCGCCTTCGTCAGCTGCGCCTCCTGGAGCGGGGACCGGACCTTCCGCTCCCGCGCGGCCCGGGCGCCCGGACGGTGGTCGGCCGCGTCGTCCGCGTTGGCGCCGTCCACCACGGTGCTCAGCCCGTGCTGCCGCGCCACCACCGACAGCCGCGACCACAGCTCACTCTTGCAGAAATAGCACCGGTCCGTGGTGTTCGCGGCGTAGCGGGGATCCGAAAGCTCGTGCGTCTCGATCTCGAGGTGCGGGATCCCGAAGCGCTCGACGCACTCCATCGCCATCCGGTGCTGCACCTCGGGGTACGCTTCCGAGCGGCCCGTGACCGCCAGCACCCGGTCGGGACCGAGCACGTCCAGCGCCGTTTTCGCCAGGAACACGCTGTCCACGCCGCCGGAATACCCGACGCACACCGAGCCGCAATCCTCGAGCGCGCCCACCAGGGCCCGGTGCTTGGATTCCAGCGCCTCCCGGTCCAAACTCTGCTCCTTCCCCGGTTCCGTCCGTGCCCGGCGCGAAGCTACCGCATTCCGCGCACGCGGACAACACGGGCGCCCCGGCCGCTTGACGGAAACCGCTCCGAAAGGTACCCATCCGCCAACCTTCATGCACGAGAAGAGCCGAATAGCCTCGACCGCGCTGGCCCCGGGCACGGAGACCGTGTGCCGCGGCCGCCGGTTCCTCGCGCCGCTGCTCGCCGCCACCCCTCTCCCCCTCCTCCGCGCCGTCGCGCCCGCCTGTCTGATCGGCGCCACGGTCCTGGCCGCCTGCTCGGGAGGGCCGACCGAAGCGGATCCCGTGTGCGGCGAATCGCCCGCCCTGGTCCCCGGCGTCGAGACGGTCGGCGATCTCGGCCCCGGTGACGCGATGCGCGACGACGCGCCCGTGGACTACTACACCCTCCAGCTCGGCCGCGGCGCCACGCTCGTGGTGCGCATGGCCACACCCCGGTTCACGCCCTTCATCTACCTGCTCGACGCAGACGCACGGCTCCTCGCCCAGGCGTACGACCCGGAGAGAGGGCACTCCACCGACCTGTCCGTGAGCGTGGATGCCGGGTGCTACATCGTGGGCGCGGGCGCCTGGGACCCCGGGAGCGCCGGGAACTACACGCTTTCGGTACACCTCCAGTAGCGCGGGTCAGCCCGGCGCCTCGGCCAGGACCGGCCGGTCAAGGGCACGATACTGGACCGCCTCCGCCAGGTGTCGTCCGTCCAGCGCCTCCGTCCCCTCCAGGTCGGCGATGGTCCTCGCCACCCGCAGGATCCGGTCGTGCGCGCGCCCCGAGAGGCGAAGCTGGCGCGTCGCCGACTCCAGCAACGCGACCCCCGCATCATCCGGGGCGCAATGAAGCCGGGTCCCCCTCGCGTCGAGCTGTGCCGTGCAGAACACGCCCGAGCCGGCGTACCGGCGCTGCTGCCGCGATCGCGCCTCGAGCACCCGCCCCCGGATCCGCTCGCTCGATTCCGACAGCCGCCGATCCGCCAGCCGCTCGGCCGGCACCGGGCGAACCTCGAGGTGGAGGTCGATGCGGTCCAACAACGGTCCCGAGATCCGCCCCCGATACCGACGCACCTGCTCCGGCGTGCACCTGCACCGACCGGATCCGTCTCCCTGCCGCCCGCACGGGCAAGGGTTCATCGTGGCCACGAGTGTGAACCGGGCCGGAAGCTCTACCGCCGCCCGCGCGCGGCCGATCAGGATGACGCCGTCCTCGAGCGGCTGCCGAAGCGCTTCCAGGGCGGACCGGCGGAACTCCGGGAGCTCGTCCAGGAAGAGGACCCCGTGATGCGCCAGCGACACTTCTCCCGGCCGCGGGATGCTCCCACCCCCCACCAGCCCGGCGTCCGAGACACCGTGATGGGGCGCGCGGAACGGGCGCGTGTGCAGCAGCCCGGACCGGGGTGGCAGCCGGCCAGCGGCCGAGTGCACCCGGGTGGCCTCCAACGCTTCATCGCCCGTCAGCGGCGGAAGGATGGACGGGAGCCGCCGGGCCATCATCGACTTCCCTGAGCCGGGAGGTCCGATGAGCAGGATGTTGTGGCCACCCGCAGCCGCGATCTCCAGCGCCCGCCGCGCCGAAGCCTGACCTCGTACGTCGGCGAAGTCCGGTCCCGCGGCGACGGGGCGTCCGCCCCCATTGACGCTGGCGCGTGCCACTCGAGGGGGCGCTCGGCCCTGCAGCCATTTCACCACCTCGCCGAGCGACCGGGCAGGGTGCACGGTGACGCCCTTCACCACGGCGGCTTCCGCCGCATTGGCTTCCGGCACCACCACCCGCCCGACCCCGCTGCTGCGGCAGCGCAGGGCGACCGCGAGAACGCCGTGTACCGGCCGCAGTCCCCCGTCCAGCCCCAGCTCGCCCACGCAGCAGGCGCCGTCCAGCGTACCCTCGGCCAGGCGTCCCATCGCGGTCAGCACCCCGAGCGCCATCGGCAGGTCGAAGGCGCTCCCGTTCTTCGGCACGTCCGCGGGGGCGAGGTTCACGGTGATTCGCGCTGGCGGCAGGTTGAAGCCGCTGTTCCCCAGTGCCGACGTCACGCGCTCCCGGGCTTCGCGTACAGCACCCTGCGCCAGCCCCACCACCGTCATCGAGGGAAGCCCGCGCGCCAGGTCCACCTCGACCCGCACGAGGTACGCGTCCACGCCCAGGACCGCTCCACCCAGTATTGTCGCCAGCATGCCAGACGATGGGGTCGGCTGCGGGGCAGCGGAATGGTGAGACGGGACTGTCGCGTTCGTGGCCGCAGCGCGCCCCCGGTCGCGGCCGGCCGCTCACCGTCCGCTCCTGCGACACTGCCGTTCCGCAAACGGACGTGGGGAAACGCCCCACACCGCTCCAAGTCCTTCAGCCAGAGCACTTTGAGATGCTGCGGGAGATGGCCCCCGGGTTGCCCGACTCCGTACCCCGACTGTGCGCTCCGCACCTCAGAGGCAAACGGACATGTACCGATTCGCGCACGAGCTGCGCCACGCCCGACGGCGGCTGGCTCGATCCCCCGTGTTCTCGCTCACGGCGCTCCTGGTCCTGACGCTCGGGATCGGCGCTGGCACCGCCGTCTTCGGCGTCGTGGACCACGTCCTCTTTCGCCCGCTGGAGCTACCCGGGTCGCAGCGGCTCATGCGGCTGTGCGAATCGCACCCGGCTGAAGGATGCTTCGGCGTGGCGCCTCCGGCAGCGGCGGACTGGTCGCGGGAGGCGACGAGCTTCGAAGCCATCGGTCTTGCCCGGGGCGCGGCCTTCCGGATGCGGGAGGAGGGGCGCCTGCTGGGCGTGCGCGGCGGCCTCGCGACGCCCGGCCTCTTCCGGGCGCTCGGCGTCGCGCCGTTCCGTGGGCGGTTCCTGGAAGATCGAGACATGCCGCCGGCAGGACCCGCGGCTTCGGCCGTGATTTCCTACGACTACTGGCAGTCCGAGCTCGGGGCGGACCCGGCGGCGGTGGGACGCGTCCTGATGCTGGACGACCACGCGTACACAGTGGTCGGGGTCCTTCCGCGCGGCGCCTCGGTGCCCGGGCTCGAGTGGGCGCGCGTGTGGCTCCCGCTCCCGTTCGACCCCTCGGCCGCTGAGAACCGGGACTGGCGGGGGTTCCGCGGCTATGGAAGGCTGCGCCCCGGCGTGTCGCCCGAGAGGGCCGAGGCGGAGCTCGCGGCCATCCAGGCGGCCCGCGCGGAGGCGTACCCCGAAGCCGTGCGAGGATGGAGCGCGGGTGTGACGCCGTGGAAAGAGGTCCTGGTGGGCCGCACCCGGCCGCTGCTGGTCCTCCTGGCGGGCGCCGTGGCCGTGGTGCTCCTCATCGTGTGCGTCAACCTCGCCGCCCTCTTTCTTGCGCGTGCCACGAGCCGCGAGCCGGAGATGGCCGTGCGTCACGCCCTCGGCGCGGGTGGCGCCACTCTCGTAGCCCCGGTCCTTGCGGAGGTCGCCATCCTCAGCGCGGCCGGCGGCGCGGCCGGGCTCCTCGCGGCATTCGGCGCGACGCGGCTGTTCGTCGCGCTCGCCCCACCCGGCGTGCCCCGGCTGGAGGAAGTCGCCATGGACGCCAGGATCGCCGGGTTCGGCGTCGCCATCACGGCGGTCACAGCCCTGCTCTTCGGAGTCCTCCCCGCGCTCCGCCTCCGGGGCCGCGGTGCGGCGCTCTCCCTCCGGCAGGGCCACGGCGGCAGCACGGGCCGGCGCGCGGCGAGCCTGCGTCGCGCCCTGGTCGTGGCGGAGCTCGCGCTCGCGCTCATGCTCGTCCTGAGCACGGGGCTCCTGCTGCGCAGCTTCGGCACCCTCGCCCGCTGGGACCCGGGCTTCGAAACGAGCGGGCTGCTCACGTTCCAGGTCTATCCGAGCTCTGCCCGCTTCCCCGACGACACGATCCTGGCGGCCTTCTACCGTGAGGCGCGCGACCGCCTCGCCGCGCTCCCGGGCGTACGCTCCGTGGGCTCCGCTTCCGCCGGTCCGCTCTTCGGCGGCTCCGACGGCGCCACCCCGTTCCTGGTGCAGGGCCGGCCGGCCCCGCCGCTCCAGGACGCGCCGCGCCTGACCTGGTACGACGCCGGCCCCGGCTATTTCCCGACCCTGGGCGTGGAACCGGTCGAGGGACGGAACATCGAGGAGAGCGACCGGCTGGGGAGCACGCCCGTCGCGCTCATCAACGAGACGGCGGCCCGGCGATACTGGCCGGACGGCTCACCGGTCGGCGCCCATCTTTCCCTGCCCCAGTGGGGCACGGACGTGGATGTGGTGGGCGTGGTCCCGGACACCCGCCCGTTCCTCCCGGACGAGGCGCCGCAGCCCGCGATCTACGTCTCCAATCGTCAGGCCGTCCGCGGCGCGAGCTTCTACATCCTGCGCACCGACGGCGACCCGGAAGCTCTGGCCACGGCCGTCCGGCGCACTCTGACGGAGCTCGACTCCGAGCTCGAGCCCGTGGACATGCGCTCCATGGAGCAGCGCCTCGGCGCGCAGCTGGTCGGGCCCCGCTTCAACATGCTGCTCATGGGGATCTTCGCCCTGGTCGCCCTGGTCCTCGGGGCCGCCGGGTTGTACGGCGTGGTCGCCTACACCGTCGCCCTCAGGACGCGCGAGATGGGCATCCGGATGGCGCTCGGGGCCGTACGCCGCGACATCGTCCGCTACGTGATGGGCGACGCCTTCCGACTCCTCCTCGCCGGCCTCGTCCTGGGACTGGCCGGTGCGGCGCTCTTCGCCCGGCTGCTCACCGGACTGCTGCACGGGGTCAGCCCGACCGATCCGCGCGCGCTGCTCGCGACCGTGGCCCTGCTCCTGGCCGCGGGCCTCCTGGCGGCGCTGAGCCCTGCGCTGCGCGCCAGCCGTACGGATCCGATGCGAGCGCTGAAGGTGGAGTGAGCGGAGGACGATCGGCCCGGCCCTGGAAGGCCCGCGAACGGTCGGGCCGGGCGGCCCGCCCCGGGGGCCGCCCGGCCTCCGCGGGTTCTACTCGTAGCGGAGCGATTCGATCGGGTCCAGCGCCGCGGCGCGCCGGGCCGGCCACAGGCCGAAGAAGATCCCGACGAACGCCGAGAAGCCGAACGCGAGCAGCACGGCCCTCGGCGCCACCGCCGTCTGCCACCCGGCCAGGCTCTGGAGCGCGTGCGCGCCACCCCACCCGGTAAGGATCCCCAGCACGCCACCCGCCATGCACAGCACCAGTGACTCTATGAGAAACTGGAGCAGGATGTGGCGACGACGCGCGCCGAGAGCCTTCCGCACGCCGATCTCCCGCGTACGCTCCGTAACCGAGACCAGCATGATGTTCATGATTCCGATCCCGCCCACCAGCAGCGAGATGGCCGCGATCCCGGCCAGCAGGAAGGTGAAAGTCTGCGTCGTCTCCTGGAACGTGCTCATGAGTGACGCCATGTTCCGGACGCTGAAGTCCGCTTCCTCGCCCGGGGCGATCCGATGCTCCCGTCGCAGCACCCGGTCGATCTCCGTGATCGCCGCATCCATCTGCCTCGCGCTGACGGCCTGCACGTCGATGGAGCGCACGTACTCGGACCCGATCACGCGGAACTGGGCCGTCGAGAGCGGGATGTAGAGCCGCTCATCCGGGTTGTCCCACCCTTCCGACCCCTTCTCCCTGAGCACGCCGATGATCTGGAACGGGATACCGCGCACCAGGACGTCCTGCCCCACCAGCTGCGCCGACGTCGTCCCCAGCCGCTCCCCCACCGCGGAGCCGATGACCGCGAGCCGCCGCCGCCCGCGCTCCTCCCCGGGCGTGAACAGCCGCCCCAGGTCCAGCGAGTAATTCTGGATCTGGAAGTAGGCCGGCCAGACGCCCACCACGCTCAGGTTGCCGTTGTTGCGGCCGTATTCGATCTGCTGGCGCCGCTCCAGCTCGGGCGACACCGCCTTGACGGCGGCCGCGTTCGCCACGATCGCCTCCGCGTCCTTGGCCGTCATCCGCGCGGAGCCCCGGTCCACTCCACCCCACATGTGCTGCCCGGGACGCACGGTCAGCACGTTCGTGCCGAGCCCCTCCAGCCGCGCCGCCACCTGCCGTTGTGCGCCTTCGCCCAGCGCCACCATCGTGATGACCGCCGCGATCCCGATGATGATCCCCAGCATGGTGAGGAACGAGCGCAGCTTGTTCACCCGGATCGACTCGAGGGCGACCTTCAGAATTTCCGCGATCAGCATGGCGCCCCTCTATCGACGGCCGCCGCCGCCGCCGCCCGGAATCGGGCTGCTCCGCTCCCGGATCCGATTCATCATGTCCTCCTGCTGCTGCCGCAGGCGAGCCACCGAGATCAGCACCACTGCGTCGCCTTCCTTCACGCCCGAGACCACCTCCGACTTGTCCCAGTCGTTCAGCCCGAGGAGCACCATCCTCGCTTCCGGACCCTTCGGCGTCTGCACGAACAGCACGCCGCGACGCGTCTCGCCACTTCCGCGGTCCGCGCCCGGGCCGCCGCCGGGCCCGCCGCGCATCCCCCCCATCGCCTGGAAGCACTGCCGGACCTGCACTCGCTCGGCTTCCGTCAGCGACGACCGGTCCGCCCTCGCCTTCGCCATCAGCGCTTCGCAGTCCGGTTTCCCGCCCTCGGCCGCCGGAGCGCTCACCTCCGCCTGGCCAGCCTGCGCGGCCATGCCCTGCCGCGCCTGCCCATCCGTCCCCGCGACCGCAGCGGCCTGGCGCGGCCTTTCGCCACCCGACGGCGCCGCGGCAGCGTCCTGCGACGGCCGCCGCGCCATCATTTCCCGCAGTTCGCTCTCGCTGATCCCCAGCACCTGCCCGGCCGCAGCCGCATCCTGCATGCTCACCACGGCCGAATTCGGGACCAGCAGCACGCTGTCGCGCTGGGCCACTTCCACCTGGACCTCGGCGTTCATGTTGGGCTTCAGAAGCCCCTCGCGGTTGTCCAGCCGGACCAGCACCGGGAACATGGTCACGTTCTGGTCGACCACCGCCTGCGGCTCGATCTTCAGCACCGCCCCCGTGAACGTACGGGTCGGATACGCCTCCACCTCCACACGCGCGACCTGCCCGGGCTGGACCTTCCCGATGTCCGTCTCGTCGACCAGCGTCCGGACGTTCATGGTGGAGAGGTCCGCCATGAGCATGAGCGTGCTGCCCCCCGAGACGTTCCCGCTCGCAGACGCGATGATCTGACCCGCCTCCACGTCCTTCTGGATGATCGTGCCGGTGATCGGCGCGCGGATCGTCACGTCCCCCATGCGCTCTTTCGCGAGCTGGAGGTTCGTCTCCGCCTTGACCAGCTGCGCACGCGCGTTCGCCGCGTCGAGCACCGTGGTCTCCATCTCCTGCTGCGTAAGGACGTTCGCATCGCGCAGCTCCTTCGACCGCTTCGCCTGCGACTGCGCGATCTGGAAGCGCGCCTGCGCCACGTCCAGGTCCGCCTGCGCCTGGTCCAGCCCGTTGCGGACGTCCCGTGGGTCGATCTCGGCCAACAGGGCCCCCTTCTCCACGCGGTCGCCCGTGTCCACGTGCAGGCTCGTGATCTCGCCCGACGCCTTCGACTTCACCTCCACCACGAGGATCGGCTCCACCTGTCCCGAAGCCTCCACCCGGATGTCCAGGTTTCCACGCTCCACGTGCGCGACCTCGTCTTCGTTCCCGCTCACGGTTTCGGCCGCGTCCCCCGAGGCGCAGCCGCCCACGGTTCCGGCCAGAACCGCCAGGCCCAGTCCCCATTCGATCCAGCGTTGCATCAGCCGCATCCTCCTAGAGCGTACGCCCGATCAGCGACTCCAGCTCCGACTTCGCGAGCAGGTAGTCGTAGCGGGCGTTGATGAGATCGTTCTCCGCCTGCGTCAGCGCGATCTGTGATGAGACCAGGTCGAGAATCGTACCCGCGCCGTGGTCGTACCGCTCCTTCTGCACCCGGTAGTCCTCCCCCGCCACCGCCACCGACTCCTGCAGCAGCGCCAACTGCTGCTCCGCCAGTTGCACCGAGGCCAGGAGGCGCTCCACCTCTGTCACCACCGCCCGGGACGCATCCTCCGCCTGCGCCGTCGCCAGCGTGACCTGCGCGTTGGCCCGATCCACCGCCGCCTCGCGCTGCAGGCCGTTGAACAGCGGGTAGGACAGGCGGACGCTGGTGCTCCAGCTCGTGCGCCCGCCGGCCAGCGCGGCGTCCGAGTTCGCCCAGTTGTACCCGCCACTGAGCCCCAGGGTCGGGACCCACTGGGCCCTGGCCTGGGACAGACCCGACCGGGCGACGTTCAGGTTCGCCTCGGCCGAGAGAACGGTCGGCGCCTGCGCCAGCACCAGCTCGCGCATCGCCGCCCCGCTCAACGCCAGCGGCTGCGGTTCCAGCTGCTCCGGTCGCGCTGCCTCCACGGCGCCCGTGATCCCCGCCGCCTGACCCAGGGCGTACATGGCCGTCCGCCGCTGCGTCTCGGCCTGGAGCCACGCCTGCTGCGCGTTCCGCACCTGGAGCCGCGCCCTCAGAACGTCCGAGCGCGTGGCCTGGCCCGCCTGCAGCCGCTGCCGCGCCGCAAGCTGCTGGGCCTCGGCCTGCTCGATCTGCTGCTTCGTCAGCTCGATCAGGTCCTCCGCCCGCAGCACGGCGAAGAACGCCGTCTTCGCAGACAGGGCCACGTCGAACCGCCTCGCGGTCAGCGTGGCCTCCGCCGCGGACTCCGACGCGCGGGCGCTCCGCACCTGCGCCAGGTTCCGGCCGCCCGCGAACAGGTCCATGTTCGACGAGAGCCCGGCGCTGTAGCTGTTGCTCTGATTCGTGAGCTGGATGTTGGTCTGCGGATCGTAGCGCTGGGAGCTCGATGCCGACGCCCCCGACGAGAACGACAGGCTCGGGAGCATGGAGGCGTACGCCTGCCGCGTCGCGTACTCCGCCGTGCCGAGCGCCGTAGACGCTTGCACCACCTGCGGGTTCACTTCCAGCGCGCGCGCCACCGCCTCGTCCAGAGTGACCGTGTCCACCACGGCGACCGGCGCGATGGTCGGCGCCGCCGCGGTGGTGTCCTGCGCCACTGCCGGCCCCGCGCCGACGGCGCCCGAGAGAGCGCACACGAGCGCGGCCACTGCAACGCTGCGTTTCATCGTCCGCCTGTTTCCGGAATCCCCCCATCGGGGCGCATGCCCCGTCTCCGGCCATACAGACGCACGCCGCCCTCGTTTCGTTGGGGCAACCCGGCCGCTGGCTGTGGTCATCCAATCGGTGTGATACGGCCGCTCCGGCGCGCGCTTCGGAACAAATGCGGCGGTCCGGGCAAACTAATGAGGCGGTCCATGGCATATGCCGTGCGGCCGCGAACGTGTGGATGACTGTGACAGATCCAGAAGGAAGGCGGAGGCGGGCAATGGCAGTGCAAGGCAATATGGCCCGGAGAGCGCTGGTGGCATCCCTGCTCCTGGTCGTGGGGTGCGGCCGTGCGGACGCAGCGGCGCAGGTGGAGGACCAGACGCAGGTGCAGCAGACGCTCGGGAACGTGCCGGCGACCGTGGACACCACCACGGCGGCGTCGCTCTCGAAGACCTTCAGGGCCGCGGCGGCCCGGGCTCTGCCCGGCGTGGTGACGGTGCAGGTGACGGAGAAGCCGCAGCAGATGGCGGCCTCGCCCTTCCCGTTCCCGTTCGGCCAGCAGGGGCCGCAGCAGCAGGCGCCGGCGCAGCACGGAACGGGATCGGGTTTCGTGTTCACCAAGGAAGGCTACATCATCACCAACAACCATGTGGTGGAGAACGCCACGGACGTGCAGGTCCGGTTCGTCGACGGCCGCGTCTACGACGACGTGGAGGTGGTGGGACGCGATCCGAACACCGACATCGCCGTGATCAAGGTCAAGGGCGATCGCGACTTCCAGCCTCTCGATATCGGAAACTCCGATGCCGCCCAGGTGGGCGACTGGGTCCTCGCGCTCGGGAACCCGCTCGACCTCGGCTTCACCGTGACCGCCGGAATCGTCAGCGCCAAGGGTCGGCGGCTCGGGATCATCCAGGGAGAGGGCGGCGAGAATGGCACGAACGCCACGCCGCCGCTGGAGTCGTTCATCCAGACGGACGCCGCGATCAACCCCGGGAACTCCGGGGGCCCCCTCGTGGATCTCTACGGCCGCGTCATCGGCGTGAACAGCGCAATCTACTCGCGGACGGGGACATACGCGGGCAATGGCTTCGCCATTCCGAGCGCCATCGCGGTCAAGGCAGCGCGCGACATCATTCAGTACGGCTACGTCCGGCGCCCGCGGCTCGGGGTGCTGATCAGCCCCGTGGGCGAAGCGCAGGCGCAGCTTTACCATCTCCCGACCATCTCGGGCGCAGTCGTCAACGAGGTGGAGCCCGGGAGCCCGGCGGACAAGGCCGGGCTCAAGCCGGAAGACGTGGTCACCACGCTGAACGGGCAGCCGGTGACGGATGCCGACGCCCTGACCACCCGGCTCGCCCGCATGAACCCGGGCGACAAGATCACGCTCGGCTACATCCGCAACGGCGAGCGGAAGAGCGTTCAGATCGAGCTCGGTCAGTTCGAGGTCAAGCACGCCGAAGCCACCCCGACGAACACCACTGAGTCGGCGGAGGAGAAGCTGGGCATCGGTCTGACCGATCTCACGCCCGAGATCCGAGACCAGCTCGACCTGCAGCCCGGAGTCGACGGCGTCGTGGTCACGGACGTGGCTCCGTTCGGACCCGCCGTGGGCGTCCTCCAGCGCGGCGACGTCATCCTGGCCTTCAACCGCAAGCCCGTGAGCAACGTCCGGGCGCTGCAGAGCCTGGCGAAGGACGTGGACGCCGGGAGCGTGGTCGTCGTCAAGATCCGCGCGCGCAGCACCGGCAACGTCGGGGTGCGGAGCTTCCGACTCCACTGAGCCGGCCAAGCCCGGCGCGCCGCCCGGCTATCCCCGGTGCGATTCGCCGCCGTCCTCCTTCGCGGGGGGCGGCGGCGTTTTCGGGATGGTGAGCCAGACCGTGGTCCCCTGCCCGGCTTCGCTCTCCGCGCCGGCCGCCCCGCCCCACCCCTCGACCAGCCGGCGCACGATCGCGAGCCCCAGCCCCGTCCCGGACGACCGCGTCGAGAAGTGAGGCTCGAAGATGTGGGGCAGCTGGCTCTCGGGGATCCCGGGACCGTTGTCCTGCACCTCCAGCCGAACGCCGTCGCCCTCGTCCTCCACCCGCACTTCCACGACACCACCATCGGGAACGGCAGCGCGTGCGTTCTCGAGCAGGTTGACGATGACCTCCCGCAACTCCGACGCCCGCGCCGCGGCCACGGCGCTGGCGGGCTCGGCGGAAAGGCGGTAGACCACCGCGCGGTCGGGGGCACGGTACAGCGTGAGGACATCCCGGGCGATGGCGGCCACGTCGACTCGCTCCATCGCGCCCGTCGCCTCCTGAGGCGCACCGTACCGCGAGAACGCCTTCGCGATCTCGCTGAGCCGCTCGATCTCCGCGAGGATGTGGTCCACGCTCGTGTCGAGGATGGGCTCGAAATCCGCTCGCCCGTCCCGGTAGGCCCGCCGGATGTGCTGCACCGACAGCTTGATCGGCGTGAGCGGGTTCTTGATCTCGTGCGCCACCTGCCGCGCCATCTCCCCCCACGCCAGGATCCTGGCCGTCCGGACTTCCTGCGCCCGAGCCCGCCGGAGCCGCCGCGTCATCAGGTTGAACGAGGCGAACAGCTCCCCGAACTCGTCTCGCCGGTGCTCCGGCAGGCGGACCCGGAGCCGGCCCCGTCCCACGGCCGACGAGGCCCGCCGCAGCTCCCCGATCGGTCGCGCCAGCGCGCGCCCCACGAGGACCGACAGGCTCAGCGACAGGACCGCGCCAATGAGCACCCCGAAGAGCACCAGGTGACCGAACTCCCGCTGTCGTACCGCGACATCCCGGGCGGCGAGCCATACGGGCACCGCCACGGTCTCCGAGGAATCCGGCAGGCGACGGTAGGCTACCAGATACGACCGGCCCGCCAGCGACCCGCGCTCCGTCCCGACCCGGGCCTCGCCCCCCATCATCGCCGTATAGAGGTCCGGCGGCATCCATGCGTCGTATAGACCGAGCTCCACCGCCGCCGGCATCGACGCGTCCGCGAGAGACCCACGCTCGTAGAACAGCAGATCCTCTCCCGTCCTGCTCGCCGTTTCCTCCAGCCCCGTCTGCGGCAGGAGGCCGGCGGCGTGCGCCACCGCGCGCTCCGCCACCTCCCGGGCCGCCCGGGTCACCTCCTCGGCCAGCGCGCGATAAGCCGCCCAGCCGAACACGGCGGTCGGCAGAAGGAAGAACGCGAAGAGCGATACGATCAGCCGGGCGCGGAACCCGGCCAGCCATCCAGTCCATCCGCCCGGCGGTGCGGGCAGGTCGCCGCGTGCCAGCAGGCCCGCGGTCCACAGGCCCGTCAGCAGGAGCAGGTCGAGCGTCACCAGCAGCATGGCCCGGGCGAACCGGATCCCTGCCGGTGGCATGCGCAGCTCCAGACGCGCCTGATAGGTGTCCGGACCCTCCTGGACCAGCGCCTCCTTTCGCCACGCGGAGCCCACCCGGTGCCAGCTCGTGACGGGCGGAGAGGCGGCACCGGGCTGCGCGCGAAGGAGGTCGAGCGTGACCGCGCTCCGTGCCTCCCCTTCGATGAAGGTCGCCAGCGCGGACGTCGGCTGCAGGTTGGCGCGCGGCGCCACCGCCACGGACACCACCCCTCGGCCGGGCAGAGGAACGGCGAGGATCCGGCTCACACCTCCCCCCTCCGCCGGGATGTTCTCCATGACACCGTGGGACATCGCTTCGGCCACCACCCGCTCGACCTCACGCGCGCCGGGATCGTCGGTGTCGAGCCGCACGCCCAGGGGAAGCGAGACCCGCCGCTCACCGGTCAGCTCCCAGAGCGAGATCTCCAGCGGGTACGGCTCGCTCGCCAGCCCGCTCCCCACCCACGACTCGTACAGCAGGTCCAGCCCCTGCTCCCCCTGCGACTCGGCCTGCTGGAGCTCCGCGGCGAAACGCACCAGGAGGTACGTCAGGAACGGGTCCGCCCGCGTCCCGAAGGACTCCAGCTCGGCTTCCGCCTGCTCGAGGTTCGCCCGCTCGGACGCCACCCACAGGTGCGGGATCACGGCCGTCGACGCCAGCCATCCGGCCACCAGCCAGCGCAGCAGCACGTCTCCACGTCCCGCGTAGCCCGCGAGTCCCCGCGCCGACAGCAGGAAAGGCACGCTCCAGGCAAGCAGCAGCGGCGTGGGTACGGGCCGCCCCGGCGACCAGACCAGCGCGACCACCGCCGACAGCGCCCCGGCGAGCGCCGCGCCGGCGACAAGGTAAAGGCCCACCGTACGCGGCTCGTCCGGACGCGACGCTCGTGGCATCAGGACCGCTGCCAGCACGCTCAGCAGCACTACCGTGGTGGTCTGGAGCACGTACCACAGGGGGGCCACCGACGTCAGCATGGGTAGCCCCGCGCTGGCCGTCATCACGCCGGCGCCAATGGCGAACCCGCCGCCCACCAGCGCCGCGCCCACCGACAGCCGGAGCCACAGCTCGCTCCGGCGCGTTCCCGGCGGTCGGAGCGTGGACATGAGCGCCGCCAGCGGGAGCAGCACCACGATCACGCCCTCGATGACGAAGTCCCCGGGCACAGGAAGCACGAAGAAGCCGGGCGAGAACAGCCGGTCGAGCCCGAACGTGCGTCTCAGTGGCGCCGCCATGAGTGTCATGCTCAGCGCCAGGAGCGGGACCGCACCGGCGAGCCCGCCGCGGTCCTCGACGGAGCGTAGCCACGCGGCCGCGAACAGCCCGAGCGCCGTCAGCATCAGCACGAACACCATCTCCCGTCCGGTGCGCGCCACCCGGGAACGCCAGTCGCCCTGCGTCAGTGCCGGGAAGCGCGCGTGCATGACGGGCTTCCCCTCCAGCACGAGCGTCCAGTCCGCGCCCGCATCCTCGCCCGCGCCGAACCTCGGACGCTCACCCGTGACCGCCTCGAAGCGCTCGCTCAGCGCGTTCGTCTTCCCTCGCAGCGGCGGACCCGCCTGCAACAGCATCGCCGCCACCGCCCTCCGCCCTTCCCCTGCCGGCGCCACGGCGTACAGGTAGGTGAACAGCGTACCGTCCGTGTAGACGATCCCCGGCTCCGCACGCAGCACCGCCTCGGGAAGGCGGCCGCGATGGTGCCCGGCCCAGACCACGGGCCTCCCGTCCGGATCCACCAGCGCCACGGCCGCCACTTCGGTGCGCTCGCGGATCCGTTCCATCGCGTCGAACGACGCCTCCCACCCGGGGTCCGCCGCCAGGTACGCCGCCGCGGTCACGCGCCGGATCGCCCCCTCCATCCGGTCCTGGAGCCGTGATGAGAGCCGCTCCTGGCGCGCCGCAACCACTCCCTGCCAGTCCCGGATCCCGCGCTCCAGCCGCAGTGTCGTGGCCCCGGCTGCGACCAGCCCCAGCGACAGCGCCGCCAGCGCCACCGGCGCCAGGGTCCGCTCGCCGGAGGCACGCTGTCGGCGCGCTTCGAGCAGCGCCGCCACGACCACGACCACCAAGGCTGTGAGCAACGCCCACGGGGAGAGCGTACGGCTCCACGCCAGCAGCGCCAGGATGCCCGCGAATCCCACCGCCGGCACCGTGCGCTTCAGCCCCCGTGGCATCATACTGTCTCCATGAAGAACACCAACGGAACTCCCCTCGCCCTGGACGAGCTCAGCTGGATCGACGTCGCGGCCCACCTCGCCCGCGACCCCCGGCTCATCATTCCCGTCGGCGCCCTCGAGCAGCACGGGCCACACCTGCCCCTCGGCAGCAATGTCGTCATCGCCAGGCAGTTCGCGCTCGATCTGTCCGAGGAATTCGAGGTGCTACGCGCTCCCACGTTCGCCTACGGCGTCAATGTACGGACCGAGCGCGCGTACGCAGGAACCGCGTCGCTCGGCGGCAAGACCCTGCACCGCGCCATCAATGAGCTGCTCGATGCATGGGAAACGCACGGCATCACGGAGTTTATCCTCATCACGGCTCACCGGCACGACCCGCACCTCGATGCGCTGGCCACGCTCGTCACTACCGACGCCCGCGTCCGCGTCGTCGACATCTGGGACGTCCCCATCCACGACCTCCTCGAAGGTCAGGAGACCGCCGAGCACGCCGGCGAGGCCGAGACCTCCCTCATGCTCCACATCCACCCCGAGCTCGTCCGGATGGACCGGGCTCGCGATTTCGAGCTCTCCCCCGAGCAGTTCCGCCGCTACATGCGCGGTGGCATGCCCGCGCCTCCTGCCGGCGGCACCGGGTGCGTCGGCCGACCCACCCTCGCCTCCGCCGAAAAGGGCGCCCGCATCTATCTGCGCATCCTCGACGCCATCCGTCGCGCTGTCTTCGTTACCCCCGACCAGGGAACGGACACCCTCTGAGCGAATCCCGTCTCCGCCCCCGAACTCTCCGCCGCGGACGGGGTATCCTGAGCAGAACCAAAATGGAGAATCGCCGATGATCGCTCGCATGTCCGCTGCCATCGCCCTCGCGCTCCTCGCTGCGACTGGCAACGCCCAGGCCCAGAGCCAGACCATCGACCAGGGCAGCTTCCGCCTCCTCGTGCGCGGCCAGCCCGTGGGCACCGAGACCTTCACCATCCAGCGCAAGGGCGAAGGCCCCTCCAGCGTGGTCGTGGCACAGGGACGCGTCGCTCTCGACAATGGCGACGAGACCCGAATCCTCCTCCAGACCGACGGCCCCGACCTGCGCCCTGCCGGCTACCAGATCGAGGTCACCGGTGCCGACAAGCAGAGCATCCGCGGTCAGGTCGCAGGCAACCGGTTCCGCGCCCAGATCGTCTCCAGCGCCGGCGAGATGATGCGCGAGTATCTCACCAGCGACGGTGCCGTCATCATCGACGACGACGTGGCACACCAGTACTACTTCCTCTCCCCCCACCTCCAGAACGGCGCCCGCGTTCCCATCATCATTCCCAGGGAAAGCAGGCAGATCTCCGCCACGATCGCCGCAGACGGCAACGATTCCGTCGAGATCGACGGCCACCAGGTCTCCGCCCGCAAGTTCACCGTGACTCCCGCGGGCATGCCGGCGCGCACCATCTGGTTCGACGGACAGGGCCGCGTCCTTCGCCTCAGCGTCCCCGGCCAGAACTTCGTCGCCGAGCGCACCGCGCTCCCGTGACTCCCGGTCATGGCACAGTGGGCGGAGCGGCCCGTGGGACCGTTGACAGGTTCTGAACTCTGGTGTATTAGTACGCCAACACACCGGAGCCCTCATGCCCCTGACGTCCCGAAACAAACTGCGAGGCCGGTGCGTACGGGGGGCGGGTCGCAGTCGAAACACACTCGGATTCGAACCACCATGAACAGATTTGCCGCACTCCTCCTCCTGGGGCTCGCCGTTCATCCGGCGGTGGCCCAGGAGGCGCCGGCCACGCTCAGCCTCGAGGATGCGATTGCGCTGGCGCGGGAGAACAACCCGGACTACCAGGCTCGCCTGAACGACGAGGGGGTGGCGGACTGGGGCGTGCGCGCTGCGTATGGAAGCCTGCTCCCATCGGCGTCGGTGAGCGGGGGGCTCAGCTATCAGGGCGGGGGGCAGGCGCGTATCGGGGGGTATACCACCAGCGACATCGGGCTGGGCACGACGCCGGCCTACTATTACTCGAGCTATTCGGTGGGAGTCAGCCTGGCTCTGTCGGGGGCGGACCTGTACCGGCTGAAGCAGCAGCGGCAGTCGCGCGCGGCTGTGGTGGCGGGGCTGGAAGCGGCGGGTCTGACGCTGGAGTCCCAGGTGACGCAGCAGTACCTGGCTGCGCTGCGGGCGAGGGACGGGGTGGAGCTGGCGAAGGCGCAGCTCCAGCGCGCCGAAGCGAACCAGGAGCTGGCGGACGCGCGCTATGCGGCGGAAGCGGCCACGGTGATCGAGGCGAAGCAGGCCGAGGTGGAGCGGGGCCGGGCCGAGGTGGAGGTGGTGCGGGCGCAGGCGGCGATGGAGACGGAGAAGCTCCGGCTGCTGACGCTGGTGGGGGTGGACGTGGACCGTGATGTCCGCCTGACCACCGACGTGAAGGTGTTCGAGCCGAAGTGGGACGTTCAGACGCTGATCAGCGCCGCGCTGGGGGGGCACCCGGACCTGGCGGCCGCGAAAGCCTCGCTCGCGTCGGCGAACGCGGGGATCGGCATGGCGAAGAGTGCGTACTGGCCGCGGCTGTCCCTGTCGACGGGCCTGTCCGGATATACGCGCCGGGTGGGCAGCGACGCATATCTGCTGGACCAGGCGGAGCAGTCGATGGTGAACGCCCGCGACCAGTGTGCGCTCACGAACGACATCCTGGGCCGCCTCAGCCCGCCGCTGCCGGCGCAGGACTGCAGCCAGCTCAGGCTGACGGACGAGGACCGGGCGCAGATCCTCGACCAGAACCGGCAGTTCCCGTTCAACTTCGCGTCGGAGCCGGTGTCGGTGTCACTGGGAATCTCGCTCCCCATCTTCCAGGGGCTGTCGCGGCAGCAGCAGCTCGAGACGGCGCACGCGCAGGCCGAGGACGCGCGCCTCCAGGTTCGTTCGGAGGAGCTGCGAGTGCGCTCCCAGGTGGAGATCGCCTATCGCACGTTGCAGGCCGCGTACAAGGCGGAGAAGCTGGAACAGCGGAACCGGTCGCTCGCCGACGACCAGCTGAAGCTGGCGCGCGAGCAGTATCGTGTCGGCACGACGTCGTTCGTGGACCTGATGGAAGCCGAGGCCTTGAAGGCGAACGCGGACCGCGCGTATCTGCTGGCGGTGTATTCATTCCAGGAAACGCTCGCGGCGCTCGAAGCCGCCGTGGGCCAGCACCTGTCGATCCCCGAGAACTGAAGTGACAGCATGAAACGAAAGACGAAGGTGATACTGGGCATTGGCACGCTCGTCGTGCTGACGGGAGCGGGGATCGCCGGCGTCCGAGGCGGCGGCGAGAGCGGGGTGGCGATCCGCACGGCCGCGGTGGAGCAGAAGGACCTGGAAGCGGTGGTGCGCGCCAGCGGGTGGATCCAGCCGCACGTGGCGGTGGATGTCCAGTCCGACATCATGGGACGGGTCACGGCCCTGTACGTGAAGGAAGGGGACACCGTGGAGAAGGGCCAGATCCTCCTCCGGATCGATCCCACCCAGTACGAGGCGGCCGTGGCGCGGGCCGAGGCCGGGGTGAGCGAAGCGCTGGCACGCGAGGCGCAGGCGCGTGCGTCGCGGCTCCAGGCGGAGCAGGCGCTCAAGCGCGCCCGTGAGATCCGGAACACCGATTCGCTGCTGATCAGTCCGCAACAGTTCGAGGACGCCGAGACGCAGTCAGAGGTCCAGCGGGCGCTCTACGAAGCAGCGCAGCACGGGGTGGACATCTCGCGCGCGGCTTTGCGGGAGTCGCAGGATCAGCTGGCCAAATCCGTGATCCGCGCACCCATCGACGGGGTCGTGACGCGCCTCAACATCGAGGAGGGCGAGACCGCGATCGTCGGGACCATGAACAACCCGGGTAGCCTGCTCCTGACCGTCAGTGACCTGTCCGCGATGGAGGCAGTGGTGCGGGTGGACGAGACCGATGTGCCGTCGATCTCGCTGGGAGACAGCGCCACGATCTCCATCGACGCGTTTCCGCGCCGCAGGTTCACGGGCCGTGTCACCGAGGTCAGCCACAGCTCGACGCTGCCGCCGGACAGCCGAGGCGTGAATCAGCAGCAGTCGCAGGCCGTGGACTTCGAGGTCGTGATCACGCTGGACGAGCCGCCGATGGGAATCCGGCCCGACCTGTCGGCTACGGCCGAGGTGGTCACGGCGCGGCGTCCGGACGCGCTGGCCATTCCGATCATCGCCCTGACGGTGCGTGAGCGGAAGGACGTGGAGAAGCTGGACACGGAGCTCTCCGAGGAGCAGAAGGCGGCCCTGAACGAGATGACGGACGCCGACCAGCAGGACGTGGAGGGCGTGTTCGTCATACGCGATGGAAAGGCGCGCTTCACGATCGTGGACATCGGGATCACGGGCCGGGAGGACTTCGAGGTCCTTCGGGGGCTGACGCCCGCCGACACGGTGGTCGCCGGGCCGTACGAGGCCGTCCGGAAACTGAACAATGGCGACGCGGTGCGCGTCCTACCTACGGCCGAAGAGTCCGGCCCGGAGACCTCGAAAGCGGAGTAGCGCGAACATGGAAGAGCGGACGGTCATCCGCACGGTCGGATTGACGAAGGACTACGTCCTCGGTGCGGAGACGGTGCACGCGCTGCGGGGCGTGGATCTGGACGTTGAGCGGAACGACTACGTGGCCATCATGGGGCCATCGGGCTCCGGCAAGTCCACGTTCATGAACCTGATCGGGTGCCTGGATACGCCCACGTCCGGGGAGTACTGGCTGAACGGGACAACCGTGAGCCGCATGGATGACGATGAGCTTGCTGCGATCCGCAACCGCGAGATCGGCTTTGTCTTCCAGACCTTCAACCTTCTGCCGCGGGCCTCTGCGCTGCACAACGTGGAGCTCCCGCTGATCTATGGAGGCGCCGCGGCGCGGGAGCGGCGCGAGCGGGCGGAGCACGTGCTGGACCGGGTGGGGCTGGCCGACCGCATGGACCACCGTCCAGCGGAGCTCTCGGGCGGCCAGCGCCAGCGTGTGGCCGTGGCCCGGGCGCTGGTGAACGATCCTGCGATCCTGCTGGCCGACGAGCCCACCGGGAACCTGGACACCCACACGGGCGAGGAGATCATGGCCCTGTTCGAGGAGCTCTACGAAGCCGGCCAGACCATCCTCCTGGTCACCCACGAGCACGACATCGCCAAGCACGCGCGCCGGACCATCACGCTCCGTGATGGCGTGGTCGAGAGCGACAGCCGGAGCCGGACGGTGGTAGGCGCGTGAGGCCCCGCGAAGCCATCCGCCTCGCCCTCGCGCAGATCCGCGCTCAGAAGCTGAAAAGCTTCTTCAGCGTGGTGGGGGTCATCATCGGTGTCATGTTCCTGATCGCGGTGATCAGCATCGTGGAGGGCATGAACCGGTACATGGAGGAGGACTTCGCGAAGACGATCTTCGGGCTCAACACGCTGACCGTCAGCCGCACGCCGTCGGTGCAGATGAACACCAGCCGTGAGCTGTGGCGCGAATGGATGCGGCGCCCCCGACTCCGGCTGGACGACGCCGAGGCCGTCCGGGAGGCTCTCGAGATCCCCTCGCTCGTCGCGGTCGAAAGCCAGAGCGGCGGTCGAGCCCGATCCGAGCGCGGCGAGGAGGTGGATGGGGTCTGGCTGACCGCGGCCTCCGCCGACTACTTCCGGATCCGGGAGATGGAGGTGGACCGGGGCCGGCTGTTCGGCCCCCTCGAGGACCAGTCAGGCGTCCCGGTCGTCGTGGTGGGATCGGAGACCGCGGACAAGCTCTTCGGAGCGCTCGATCCACTCGGCCGGACGGTACGTATCAACAACGTCGCCTTCCAGGTGATCGGCGTGCTGAAGTCGCAGGGAAGCCTGTTCGGCATGTCGCTGGACAACCGTGCGATCGCACCGTCGCGCTCCGCCATGGCACGATTGACGAACCCTCACGGCGTGGTCGACAACATCCTGGTCAAGACGAATGATCCGGCCGCGCTGCAGGCTGCCCGGTCCGGTGTCGAGGCGATCATGCGCGTTCGCCACCGCCTGCGTCCCGGTGACGACGACGACTTCGAGATCGAGACCAAGGATGAGTCGATGCAGTTCTGGCAGAAGCTCAGCCGCATCCTTTTCATTGCGTTCCCGGCGCTGGTGGGGATCGCGCTCGTGGTGGGTGGGATGGTGATCATGAACATCATGCTCATGTCGGTCGTGGAACGGACCCGCGAGATCGGCATGCGCAAGGCCGTGGGCGCACGCCGGCGCGACATCCTGCTCCAGATCCTCGTGGAATCCGCCACCCTGTCCTTCACGGGTGCGGCCATCGGAATCGGGCTCGGGCTGGCCCTGGCGAAGATCGTCGAAGCGGTCTCACCCATGCCGGCGGCGGTGGGAGTTCGCTGGCTCGTGATCGCGGCCACAATGGGCGTGGTGGTAGGGGTGGTGGCGGGCCTGTACCCGGCATCCCGCGCGGCCAAGCTCGACCCGGTCGTAGCACTGAGGGCGGAATAGCATGCGGGTTCTCGGGGCGGTGGAACGGATCCGGGAGGCGGTCTTCATCGCCCTCGAGCAGCTGCGGGCCAACAAGTTCCGCTCGGCCATGACGATTCTCGGGATCGTGGTGGGCGTGGCCACGGTGATGACCATGAGTGCGGCCATCGCGGGAATCCGCGGCGAGGCCATGGCCGGGATCGAGGCCGCGGGGCCGAAGAACTTCATCGTGGGCCGCTACAACTTCGTCGAGATCCAGATCAACGAGCACGGCCCGCCCTGGGGCGACAATCCCAAGGTGACGGCGCGGGAGGCCGAGCGGCTTCGTCAGCTGTCCCACGTCCGCACGGCCGTAGTCGAGGTCGTGAACGGCAGCGGCAGCATCAGCGGACCGCACGGCGGCGATCCGGTGAACGCTGCCATCGCGGGAGAGAGCGAGGGCTGGGACGAGTTCACGATCGGGACGTTCACGGCCGGGCACAACTTCCTCCGCTCGGACGTGACGGCGAACCGGGCCGTGGTGGTGCTGACGAAGAAGCTCAGCGAGAGCCTGTTCGGCTCTCTGGATCCGATCGGGCGCATGGTCCGGATCGAGGGGTGGCCGTTCACGGTCATCGGCGTCTACGAGCGCGAGGGGAACATCTTCGGCGACGAAGCCGGCGAGTTCGCCGCGGTCCCGTACACGGCGGCGCTGAAGCAGCTGAAATTCTGGGATGGCATGCTGCGGGCGCTGGTGGTCACGGCGGACGGATCGACGCAGGCCGAAGCCATGGACGAGGTGATCGGAACGATGCGCGGCATGCGCGGCCTCCGCCCGGGCGACCCGAACAACTTCGCAGTGATCCGCCAGCAGCAGGTCCTGGACACGTTCAACAAGATCACCGGCGTCTTCTTCATTGTGATGATCGGTCTTTCTTCCGTGGCCCTGCTGGTGGGCGGCGTGGGGGTGATCGCCATCATGATGATCTCGGTCACGGAGCGAACGCGGGAGATCGGGGTGCGCAAGGCGCTGGGCGCGCGTCGTCGCGAAATCCTGTGGCAGTTCCTCTTCGAGGCGTCCACGCTCACGGTGGTGGGGGCCACCGTGGGGATGGTCCTGGGCGGGATCGCGGCCTGGCTGATCAAGACGCTGACGCCGATTCCGGCCGAGGTCCAGCCCGGCGCGGTCATCGCCGCTCTCGTCATGGCAGCCATCGCAGGCGTCTTCTTCGGCCTCTTCCCTGCCTGGCGAGCTTCTCGGCTCGACCCCGTGGTCGCGCTCCGCTACGAGTGATGGAGCCGCTCGATCTCCTGGCCCTCGTCGCCCATCCGGACGACGCCGAGCTGCTGTGCGGCGGTGCGCTCATCCGTGCCGCCGACGCCGGGCACCGCACCGGTGTCCTGGACCTGACGGGCGGAGAGACGGGCAGCTCCGGCAGCGCCGACCTCCGCGCGCGAGAGGCCGAACGCGCGAGCGAGATCCTCGGTTTGTCGGTCCGGCGGACCGCCGGACTCCCCGACGGAGCGCTGGAGAACTCGCCCGCCGCGCGTCAGAGCGTGGCCGCGATCCTGCGCGAGCTGCGCCCCGACACGGTCATCCTCATGTGGCCGGAAGGGCGGCACCCGGACCACCGCGCGGCGAGCGGGCTCGGCTGGGACGCGAGCTTCGTGGCCGGTCTTCGCAACGCGGACATCCCGGGCTCCCCGTTCCGCCCGCGCAAAGTGCTGTACGCGATGGCCTACCGCGAGCACACGCCACGCCCCACCGTGGTCCTGGATATCTCCGCGGTGATGGAGCGGAAGCTGGACGCGATCTTCGCCTACGGCTCGCAGTTCGAGGGGCGGCGCGGGATGGGCGAGGTCTACCCGGCGGGCCAACGCGATCTGAAGGAGCAGATCCGGGTGCACGCCGCCTACTACGGTGGGCTGATCCGAAAGGAGTACGGGGAGCCGTTCTGGACCAGGGAGACCGTGGCGGTGGATGACGTGGCGGGGCTCGCAGTCGCTTCCTTCTGAGGTCGTACGGCTCAGCCGCAGCGCACCTCGAGCAGCAAGCGCCGCCAGCTCGGGACATCCTGCCCCGAAACCCGCACCGCACGCGCCTTCGCCGAGCCCCCCCTGAGCAGCCATGGACCGAGCCAGAACTCGATCTCCGGCGGCAGGTGCCCGATCACGTCACCGCCGGCGCAATGCACCCAGACGCCGGGTTCGTCGTCCACCGGGGGGCCAGGAAGCAGAACGAGCTCATCCCCTTCGCGCAGCCCGTCCACGCGGGAGAAACGGTCGCCGAAAACCGTCCCATGGACGGTGGCGAAGAAATGCGCCGGGCGCTCCGGTGGCAAAGCCGGTGGGGTTCTGCGGTATCTCACTGTTAGGAATATAGGGAACCGGCACCAGATATCCACGCCCGGCTCCGGGCCCACGGCGACACCGCCGGCCTGCGGGTGACGACGCCGAAACCTACGGATCGGCGAGGGTTATTACGTTCCCATGACCGAACCGCTGCTCTACCTCGACCACGCCGCGACCACGCCGCTGAGACCGGAAGCCCGGGCGGCGATGGAGCCATTTCTGTCGGACCATTTCGCCAACCCGTCGAGCTCTCACGCTCCAGGACGGGCGGCGCGAGCGGCGTTGGAAGAGGCGCGCGAACGCGTGGCCGGGCTGCTGGGCGCCAGCGCGGACGAGGTCGTGTTCACGGGCGGCGGGACGGAAGCCGACAACCTCGCCGTCCTCGGCCGCTGGCGTGCCGGTGGTCGTGGCGTGGCGCTGTCGGGGGTGGAGCACAGCGCCGTGCGGGCGTCGGCCGCGCAGGCGGCCCGCGAAGGAGCCTCCACCTGTACGGTTGCCGTGGACGAGGACGGCCGCCTCGATGTCGCCGCGCTGGAGGAGGCGCTCGAAGAGCCTCTGTCCGTGGTTTCGGTCATGTGGGGGAACAACGAGGTGGGTGCACTGCAGCCGGTGGAACGCGTGGCGGCGCTGTGCCGGGAACGGGGCGTGGTATTCCACACCGACGCCGTGCAGGCCGTGGGGCACGTGCCCGTCTCGGTGTCGGACGTCCCGGTGGACCTGCTCGCGCTGACCGCCCACAAGTTCGGCGGCCCGCGGGGCACGGGCGTGCTCTTCATCCGGCGCGGGGTCGAGCTGGAGCCGGTGCTCCACGGCGGAGGTCAGGAGGGCGGCCTGCGGCCCGGTACATCCAACGTGGCCGGCGCCGTCGGGCTGGCCGCGGCCCTGGAGCGGGCGAGCGCGGAGCTGGCCCATGAAGCCGTCCGCCTGCGCGGGCTTCGGGACGTGTTGGAGAGCCGGATCGCCGCACGGGTCCCCGGTGTGTCGGTCAACGCCGCGGGGACCGAGCGCCTGCCGCACATCACCAGCCTTGCCGTTTCCGCCGCGGCAGCCGACGTCCTGATGGCATCGCTCGATCTTGCGGGCGTGGCGGCATTGGCGGGGTCGGCGTGCCACAGCGGCAGCGCGGCGCCCAGCCACGTGCTGGTGGCGATGGGCCGCAACCCGGAGGCGGTCGTCCGCCTTTCGCTAGGCTGGACCACGACGGAGCGGGACGTGGAGCGGGCCATCGGGATCGTCGCGGACGCGATGGAGCGCGCGCGGACCGTGGGTGCGCCGGCGTGACGCGGCTGCCCGGTCGCGGGGAGACGGTGCTCGTCGCCATGTCCGGCGGGGTCGACAGTTCCGTGGCCGCAGCGCTGCTGGTGGAGGAGGGCTACCGGGTGATCGGGGCCACGATGAAGACCTTCTGCTACGCCGAGACCCCGTCTCACGGGAAGACGTGCTGCGGGCTCGACGGGATCATGGACGCGCGGCGCGTGTCCGACCGCCTCGGAATCCCGCACTACGTCTTCGACATGGAGGAGTCGTTCGGCAGGGCGGTCATGGACGACTTCGTCGACGAGTACGCTGCGGGACGGACGCCGAACCCGTGCGTACGGTGCAACTCCAACACCAAGATCCCCGACCTGCTCCAGCGAGGTCGTGCGCTGGGCGCCGGCTTCATCGCCACCGGTCATTACGCCCGGATCCGGCGGGAGGACGGGGGGCCGCCCGCGCTGCTTCGAGCCCGCGACGCGGCCAAGGACCAGTCGTATTTTCTCTGGGGCCTCCCGAGGGAGGTGCTGGACGTCATCCTCTTCCCGGTCGGGATGCTGACCAAGCCGCAGGTCCGGGCGAGGGCCCGTGCCCTCGGCCTTTCCACAGCGGACAAGCCCGAGTCGCAGGAGATCTGCTTCGTCCCCACGGGCCGCTACACCGACTTCCTCGCCGACCGCCTGGGCTCGACACACCCCGCCCTGACGCCCGGGCCCATGGTGGACGCGCGCGGGGAACGCGTGGGCGAGCACGACGGCTACGCCCGCTATACGGTGGGACAGCGAAAGGGTCTGGGCGGCGGGTTCGGTCGGAAGCTCTACGTCCTCGGCACGCGGCCGTCGACGAACGAGGTGGTGGTCGGTGGCGAGGAGGAACTGTTCCGGGACGAGGTGGCAGTGGGAGACCTGAACTGGCTGGGTTCCCCGCCGACCCACGGCGAGGCCGTTGTGGTGCGGTTGAGGCACCAGGGAGACCTCGTGGATGCGACGGTGACAGCGACCGGGAGCGCCGAGATGGTCAAGCTCCGCCTCGGTGAGCCCCAGCGAGCGATCACGCCAGGGCAGTCGGCCGCGGTGTACCGGGGCGAGGTTCTCGTGGGCGGTGGGCGGATCCGGTAGCCCGGCATGGATCGCTCAGGAAACGTCGTGTGCCTGCCGCAGCAGCGTCCGGAGCTCGTCCTTCGACGCCCGCTCCACCTCGCGCTCCACCTCGGCCGTCGCTCCGTCCCTCGCCAGCGCGCGGGGCCGCCGGCTCCGATCGGAGAGGCAGAGGAACACGATCTCGGTGTGCTGCGGGAATCCATTCTCGCCGGAAGAAGGAAAGGCCTCCCAGAGGAGCAGGTCATCGTCCTGGATGATTCGGCTCATGGCATTCAGTAACGGAGCTCCGCGGCTTCCGCGAACTCCCGCATCAGCCGCTGCTCGTTCTCGTTCAGCGTTTCCGGCACCGTGATCTTCACCTGCACGTACTGGTCGCCTCGCTTCCCGTTCCGCTCGATTCCCTGCCGCGGGATTCGGAACTTGGTCCCGGATTGGGTACCCGGTGGAATCCGAAGCGAGACCTTCTTACCGTCCACGGTTCGCACCCGGATCTTGGACCCGAGCGCCGCCTGGGCGATGTTGACGGGGACCGTGCAGTGTACGTCGAGTCCCTTCCGGCGGAAAAACCGGTGGGGCTGAACCTGGAACGTGATCAGCAGGTCGCCGGCCGGGCCGCCGCCGCTGCCCCGTTCCCCCTGGCCGGACAGGCGGAGCTTCGATCCGGTGTCGACCCCCGCGGGCACTTTCAGCCGGATCTGCCGCTCCTGGCGTAGCTGCCCGCTGCCGCCGCACGCGTGGCACGGCTGCGCGGGGATGTGCCCGCGACCGTAGCACGCCGGACATGGCCGATTCACGGCGAAGCCGCCCTGGCCGAAGGATATCGTGCCCGAGCCGCCACATTCAGAGCAGACCGTCATGCGGGTGCCCGGCTCCGCACCCGACCCGCCGCAGATGGTGCACTCCTCGGTGACCGGGACAGTGATCGCAATGGCGCCCCCGCGGGCCGCGGTCTCGAAGGAGATCTCGACGGTGAACTCGACGTCCGCACCCCGCTCCGGGCCGCCACGGGGTTTCCGCTTGCGGCCGAAGTCGAAGATGGAGCTGAACAGATCGCCCAGGCCGCCGATGTCGCCCAGATCGTCCATCGTGAAGCGGACTCCGCCGCCGCCGGGCTGTCCGGCGAAGCCGCCGGTCCCGCCGGCTGCACCGCCGAAACCGGAGAACGGTCCCATCCGCCGCATTTGGTCGTACTGCGCCCGCTTCTCCGCGTTGGAGAGGACGGCGTACGCCTCACCGATCTCCTTGAAGCGCTCGGCTGCGCGTGGATCGTTCTGGTTCGCGTCCGGATGGTACTGTTTGGCGAGCTTCCGGTACGCCTTCTTGATCTCGCCGGCGTCCGCCTTCTCCGAGACTCCCAGGATCTGGTAGTAGTCCTTCGAGGTCGCCGTGGGCATGCCGCGTCAGCCGCTCCCCTCTGCGGACTCGTCGTACTGGTGAACCCGGACGCGGGCCGGGCGAATCAGCACGTCGCGGAACCGGTAGCCGGGCTGCAACACGTCGGCCACGCGTCCGTCCTCGGCGGGGTCGTCGGTCGGGATCGCCATGAGCGCCTCCATGACTTCAGGGTCGAACGGCTGCCCCAGGGCCTGGACGCGCTCGAGCCCGGCGGATTCCAGCACCGATACGAACTTCTTTTCCACCAGGCGAACACCTTCCGCGAGGGAGTCGACGGTCGTCCGGGGTCCGGTCTCCTCCACCCGCTGAAGGTCGTCGATCACGTCCAGCAACCCGCTCACGAGGTCCGCCTGGAGCCGTGCCGCCATCAGCTGCCGCTCGCGCTCGTTGCGCTTCCTGTAATTGTCGAACTCGGCGGCGAGGCGGAGGTGGCGATCGTTCATCGCCTCGAGCTCTCCACGCAGCTCATCCATCTCGACGGCCACGTCGTTCGTGGCCACGGCGTCCTGGGCGGCCACGTCTCCGGCGTCCGAAGGCGGGGCGGACGCCTGCGGCTCGTCGGCGGCGGCGGACCGATCTCGTCTCTTATGTTCCGTCATCATCTCGTCAGCTTGGTTGGCAGGCGCAGCTTCGCGCCGTTCTCGGGTGCAATCGGGATGCCGCGGGCGACTGCCGCATTGGCAGCCCGCTCACTCCAGCCTGTCCGTGATCCAGTCGCGGATCTCGCCCAGGACCGCGCCCCGTCCCCGCTCCTGGATGACTTCATGATACATCGCCGGGAGGACGTCCACGCTCACGTTGTCCGACGGGAGGGAGCGGGCGAAGGCGATGCTGCGCTCGGCGTCCACGACCTTGTCATCGCCGGCGATGATGAAATGGGCCGGGATGGAAATGCGGTCGCCGCGTCGCAGGGCGAGCTCGATGGCGGACGCCGTCTCGGTGAACAGTCGCGGCGTGATGGTGGAGTGGATCTGCGCATCGTCCCGGTAATCGGCGGCGCGCTCCTCGTCGTGGGTGAGCAGCCCGGGATCGAGGTGGAACGGGAACGGGAACGCCGGGAGCGTCCGGTTGAGAACGCCGGCGAGGATGGACTGCCAGGGGGGAACCGGGACGGCGGTGCCGAGCCACGGGGACGTGATGACGGCACCGGCGAGCGGAGACTCATACTCCTCCAGGTATCGCACCGAGATGAGCCCACCGAGGGAGTGGCCGACGAGGAAGAGTGGCGTTTCCACCGGGAGCAGGCCCTGCACTTCACGGCGGAACCGGTCGAGATCCTGGAGGAATATGTCGAACCTGCGCACGTGGCCCCGCCGCCCCTCGGAGGCGCCGTGGCCGCGCAGGTCCATGGAGAAGCTGGACAGGGCGTATCCCGCCATGTAGTCCCCGAACTCCTCGTAGCGGCGGCTGTGCTCGAACAGGCCGTGCACCACGATCAGGCCGGCGAGGGGCTCGTCCGCTTCCCACGTGCGATAGTGGAGCCGAAGTCGACCCACGCCCTCGAAATAGCCGTGATTCATGCGTGCCGTGATGCTCATTCCGCGTCCTCCAGGAGGTGCCAAAGGACCTCGAGAGCCGCGCGCACGGACTCGGTCCGGACGCGGGCTCGATCCCCGTCGAAGTGGAACCGGCGAGCGACCTCGCGCCCCCGGAGCGCGGCGGCGATCCAGACCGTGCCCACGGGCTTGTCCGAAGTGCCGCCGCCGGGACCCGCCACACCCGTCACCGCCACCGCCGCATCCGCCATGCCGACCCTGAGCGCCCCCGCCACCATTTCCCGGGCGACGGCCTCGGAGACTGCGCCGTGCGCGGACAGGGTGGTTCGGTGCACGCCCAGGATCCGTTCCTTGGCGTCGTTCGCGTACGCGACGACGCCCGCCACCAGGAATTCCGAGGCACCGGCCCGGTCCGTGAGGGCCGCGGCCACCATCCCGCCGGTGCAGCTCTCGGCGAGCGCGAGCCGGAGTCCCTTCTGCGCGAGGGACCGGGAAACGCTCCCGACCAGGTCCGTCATGGCCGCGTCGCCCCCGGCCTGCTCCAGCTCCACAGGTAGACAGCCATGGAGAACACGGTGAGGATGATGGCGATGAGGAGCGACAGCGCGAGCACCGGTCCGTGCAGAAGCCCGCGCCACAACTCCCAGAACCGCCCCGTCCAGCCGTGCGCCTGGGCGGCGGCGACCAGGGCGTACCAGAGCACTGCGGAGCCGCTGAAGATGTTCTGGAACACGGCTTTGTACTTCCCCGCCTTCCCCGCCGGAATGACTCGCCCCCGCTGCGCGGCCACCTGCCGGACGATCGTGATCAGGAGCTCCCGACCGAAGATGACGGCCAGGACCCAGAGGGGGAGGGCGCCCCAGTACGGGAGCGCGTTGAGGGGGCCGGGGCGATGGGAAAGGATGTAGAATGGGATGAAGGTCACGACGAGCAGCAGCTTGTCGGCCACCGGGTCCATGAGCTTCCCGAAATTCGAGATCCACCCATACTTCCTGGCCAGGTAGCCGTCCCAGAGGTCGGACACGGCGGCGGCGAGGAAGAGGAGGAAGGCGATGAAGCGGGGCCAGAAGCCGTCGGCGAGGATCAGGAAGAAGACGGCTGGCGCGACCAGGATCCGGCCCACCGTGATGACATTGGGGATCGTGCGAGCACGGAGGATGGCCATGATCGGGTCACCCCAGCCTCTCGAAGACCCGCTTGCTTACACCCCGGAGCGTCTCGAACACGCCGGTCCCGAGGCTGGCCACGGCCTCGAACTCCTGGAGACCTCCCGGATTCAGCTGGGCGTGGAGCTCTTCCAGCGGCAGCCGGCTCGGGAGGTCCCGCTTGTTGTACTGGATCACCGTGGGCAGGTGCTGCGTGTCGTAGCCGTATTCGGACAGGTGCTCGTAGAGGTTCTGCATGGAGGCGAGATTCGCGTCCATGCGCTCGGGTCCGGAGTCGGCCACGAACACGACCCCGTCGACGTTCTTGAGGATTAGCCGTCGACTCGCGTTGTAGTACACCTGGCCGGGCACGGTGTAGAGGTGAAACCGGGTCTTGAACCCGCGGATGGTACCGAGAGCGACGGGCAGGAAATCGAAGAAGAGGGTCCGCTCGTTGTCCGTCGCGAGGGAGATGAGGCGCCCCCTCGTCTCCGGATTCACGGTCTGGTAGACGTATTCGAGATTGGTGGTCTTGCCGCCGAGGCCGGGACCGAAATACACGATCTTGCAGTTGATCTCGCGGCTGGCGTAGTTGATCACGGGCATGTTCCGCGCCCCCTCACCCGGCGAACAGCCGATCGATCTCGCCGAGCGCGTCCTGTGCGAATCCCGGCTGGAGCGTCGGCCGTTCCTGCGGCCGTGCCGCGGCTTCGTGGAGGACATCCTCGAGCTGCGGCACAACCTGCCGGATCTGGACCCGGACCGTGCCGTGCGTGGTGCCGCCGTCGAAGATCGTGGCCAGGATGGCCGCGCCAGCGACGTTGGAGAGGAACATGGACCCGTTCACGCCGCGGTGGTACAGCGAGGCGAACTCCCGCTCGCCGAGCACGCCGGCGAGCTGGTCGCTGGCGTCGAAATCGGCGGCCGCCAGAACGGCGAAGCTGATGACGTCGAGGTGGCCGACATCGCCGGCGGTGGTGACGGCCCGCCCCGATCGGTCGAGGAGGAGCGCACAGCGGGCGCCGGCTTCGGCGACGAACGCGTGGAGCAGACGGTGCAGGCGTTCGAGGTCGTCGGAATCGAGCGCGGCTATCGGGTCAGAGCTCATCCGGCAGCCTCGCCGGAGAGAGCCTCCCGAGCTCGAAGGCTCCGCTCCAGCTTGTCCCGCACCTGCTCCGCGCGGCGGCGGACCAGCGGCTGGCGTTCCCAGGCGATGTAGTCACGAAGGAGGCGCAGCGAGTCCACCGTGGGCTCGCTCCCGGCGATGTAGCCCAGGGCCGCCAGCCGCCGCAGCGGTCGACTGCTGAAGAGGTCTCTGCGGTGCCGCGACATTCTGGTTCCGCAGGAAGAGCACGCCGAGCACCGAAGCGGCGGCGGTGGCGATGAGCGCGATTCCCGTGATGCGAAGGACCTGCTTCATTCTCATCCGTCAAAGCTCCCGTCGTCCGGACAGCGCCTCCGCAATGGTGACCCCGTCGGCGTACTCGAGGTCGCCGCCGACCGGGAGGCCGCGAGCCAGGCGCGTCACCCGCACCCCAGCGGGGCGGACCAGCTTCTGGAGGTAGAGCGCGGTGGCCTCGCCTTCCACGCTGGGGTTCGTGGCTATGATCAACTCCTGCACGGCGACGCCGGTCTCCCCGCCGGCATCGAGGCGCCGGAGCAGTCGGTCGATGTTCAGCTCCTCGGGGCCGACACCATCGAGGGGCGAGAGACGTCCACCGAGGACATGGTAAAGCCCGCGGTATTCGCCGGTTCGCTCGATCGCCCCGATGTCGGCGGCCTCCTCCACGACGCAGATCACGGACGGATCCCGTCTGGAGTCGGTGCACAGCTCGCAGGGATCGGCTTCGGTGAGATTACCGCATCGGGAGCATTCGCGCACGCGCTCGGCCACGGCCTGGATGGCGTGGGCCAGCCGGCGGCTCTCCTCGGGACTGCGCTTCAGGAGGAAGAAGGTGAGGCGGAGCGCCGTCTTCCGTCCTATGCCGGGAAGACGCGACAGCTCGGTCGTGAGCTCGTCGATGACACCCATTCGCCTCAGGGCAGATTCGGCAGCTGGAACGGGAGCGGAAGTCCGCCGGTGAGCTTCTTGAGCTCTTCCTCATAGAGGCCGCGCGCACGCTGCTGGGCGTCGGAAACGGCCGCGAGGACGAGGTCTTCGAGCATCTCGACGTCGGTGGAGTCCACCACGGACGGGTCGATCTTCACCTCCCGGACCCGGCCCTGCCCATCGGCCGTGACCGTCACCATCCCACCGCCGCTGCTGCCGGAGATCTTGTGCTTGCCGAGCTCCGACTGGAGCTCGGAGAAACGGGCCTGCATTTGCTGGCCCATCTGTAGAATCTGCTGAAAATTCGTCATGAAATTCGCCCGAAGATAGCGGCCGTCAGTCCAGCATTTCAAGGTCCCACTGTTTTACCGCCCGGTCCAGTGCCGGTTCCTCACTGGCCAGCTTCCGAACCTGCTCATCGCGGACGCGCTCCGGTGTGAGGCGTGCGGACTCGACGCCCCCGGCCGGTCGGACCGCGAGGCGGATCTCGCGACCGAGGCGACGCCTCAGCGCCGCCTCCAGCGCGTCCCTCGCGCGTGCGTCCAGCATCTCCAGCCCCGGGCCGGGCGGTAGCTCGATGGTGACCCGGTCCTCGTCGTCCTCCACCACGGCGGCAGTCCGGAGGAAGAGCCCGAGCCCCGGCGGGAGTCCGGCGTTCCCACCCGCCGCGATGGCACGCAGGGCCTCGTCCGCGGTGCCGGGAGCGGCGGCAGCCGCACCGGGAGTGGCGGATCCGAGCTCAGCGGAGGGCGGCGGTGTCGCTGGCGGGCTCTCGCCGGGTGCGGGCGCGGGCGCGGTCCGCGCTTCTCCCTGCGAGCCTGAAGCCGCTCCTGCCCGTGTGCCCCCGGACCCCGCAGGGCCACCGCCGGCGCCGGGGGGCACGCCGCGCGGCCTGCGCGGCCGCGGTCGGGGATCGGGCGTGAGGTCCGGTGAGTGCGGTTCCGGCGCTGGGGCCGCCCCGCCTGCGGCGCGGATCAACCCCTCGACATCGGCAGTTCGCGGGAGATGCGCGAAGCGAAGGAGAAGGGCCTCGAGGAGGATACGGGGGTTCCCGCTCTTGCGGAAGCGTCCGTCGGCGTCCAGCTCGGCAGTCTGGGCCAGCATGCGCAGGAGGTCGCCCGTGGAGAACGCCCCGGCGCGTTCGGCCCAGAGGGGCCGCAGGTCCGGCCGGACCTCAGCGGCGTCGGCACCATCGAAGCGGATGATGAGCAGCGAGCGAACGGCATCGGCGAGGCCGCGATAGAACTCACTGAGGTCGTAGCCCCCTTCGACGACGTCCTGGACGAAGCGGAACACGTCTCCCACGCGTCCGGCCGCGATGATGGCAAAGAGGTCGAGGTAGACCTCGTCCGCCACCAGGCCCAGGATCCGCTGGACGTCGGCGGCCCGAAGCTCGCCCTCGACGAAAGAGAGGGCCTGATCCAGGAGCGAGAGAGCATCCCGCATACCGCCTTCGGCGCGACGGGCGAGGAGGAGCAACGCCTGCTCATCCGTCTGCACGCCCTCGGCCTCCAGGACCTGACCGAGGCGCTGGACGATGGCCGGCACGCTGAGGCGGTGGAAATCGAAGCGCTGCGTGCGCGAGAGGATCGGGGGCGCGGTTTGCTGGATCTTCTGCGGCTCGGTGGTGGCGAAGATGAAGACGACGCGGGGCGGCGGCTCCTCCAGGATCTTGAGCAGGGCGTTCCATGCTTCGCGGGTGAGCATGTGCGCCTCGTCGATGATGTACACCTTGTAGCGCGACTCCTCGGTGGGCGCGTACATGGCGCGCTCCCGTAGGTCGCGGGCGTCGTCCACGCCGCGATTGGAGGCGGCGTCGATCTCCACCACGTCGAGGGAAGTGCGGCCCGCCCAGATGCGCTCGCACGACTCGCACGTGCCGCACGGCTCCCCGTCCTCGCCGCGGTTCGGGCAGTTCAGCGCCATGGCGAGGACGCGGGCGGCAGTGGTCTTGCCGACGCCCCGGGGGCCGCTGAACAGGTAGGCGTGGGCCACCCGGCCCCTGGCGATGGCGGAGCGGAGCGTCTCGGAGACGTGCTCCTGCGTGATCATCTCGGCGAACCGACGGGGACGGTACGTGCGGGCGAGAGCGTTGCGCGTCATCGGGGCTCGGGCGATCCCGGGGCACGTTGGAACAGGTGCGAGGCGCGCGCCTTGCGAGTGCCTTCACGCGGCGAGCGCGAGTAAAGAAAATGCCCCAGGCGAACCGCAGCGGCGTCCGCGTCACTTACCGCTGCTACCTTCACGGTCCTGACGGGTTTCGCGAGCTCGCGCCCTGCGGGCCTGGGGCGAAAGGAACGTAACGGCAGGGGAGTCGGGGTTCAACCCCGTCCGGACCTTCGGACGGGAGTCGCAACGGAGGCACGGGATGGGTGAGGTGGACTGGCGAGCCAACCTGGTGACGAGCGATGAGGAAGTGCGGGGGATCCTCGAGAGCGCCCGCCGCATAGCGGTGCTGGGGATCAAGCCGGAATTCAAACGCGATCAGCCGGCGCACTACGTCCCTGCCTACCTGAAGGAGGAGGGATACGAGGTGGTCCCCGTCCCCGTGTACTATCCCGGGGTGACGGAGATCCTGGGCGAACCGGTGTACAGGGAGGTGTCCGCCATACCCGGGCCGGTGGACATGGTGGACGTGTTCCGCCGTCCCGGCGACATCCCACAGCACGTCGACGATCTCATCGCGAAGCACCCCGACGTGGTCTGGTTCCAGCTGGGCATCCGCAACGACGAAGCTGCCGAGCGCCTGGCCCGAGCGGGCATCCGGGTGGTCCAGAACCGCTGCACGCTGGCGGACCACCGCCGGTTCGGGCTGTAGCAACAACGGAGGTGAGCGTGCCGCTGGATTTTCGAAGGGCAACGACGCTGTTCATGGGCACGGAAGAGGAGCTGGCGCGAGCTCTGGGCATGGAGGCGGGCGACCTCCGCCGCTATCGGCAGCAGCCCGAATCCGTTCCGGACGACGTGCTGGCCCGGCTCGGCAATGTGCTGATGGAGCGGGGACGGGGGATGCGCCGAGTAGGTGAGCTCCTGAAGGAAGCCGGGGATTGAGGGCGGCGGCTCACGGCCGCCACGCGTCCTCCAGGTGCCGGACCGATGTTCGGTCGGGTTCACGCGTCACGGAAACGGCATCGAAGCGGAAGGCCCGGTAGCCGGCCCCCCGCCCGGCGATCCAGCCGAGCGCCGCCGTCGCCAGGTCGCGGCGCTTGGCCGGGCCGATGGCTTCGAGCGGGTCTGCGAGCCTCGCCGCACCCCGCGCCTTGACCTCCACGAAGGCTACAAGTCCGTCCCGCTCGGCCACCAGGTCGATCTCCTTGTGATGAAAGCGCCAGTTGCGGTCGAGAATGCGCCAGCCGCGCCCTTCCAGGTAGGCAGCCGCCAGCTCCTCGGCCTTCTGTCCGAACCGTCGTCGCGCATCCATGCGGTTCCCTCCCCCGCCAAGCTGGCGATCGGCCCGGGGCGAAGGAATGGCGCGATGCGCCAACGCTGGGGCATCAGGCCGGGAGCTCGATGGTCGGGGCCATGCGCCGGCCGATCGCCTCGGCGATGATGCGGGCCTGCTCCATCAGCTCGTCGAACTGAGCCGGGAAAAGCGACTGCGCCCCGTCGGAGATCGCATGGTCCGGATCGGGGTGGACCTCGACCATCAGGCCGTCCGCGCCGGCTGCGACCGCGGCCCGGGCCATGGGCACGACCTTGGCCCTCAGCCCCGTCCCGTGGCTCGGGTCTGCGATGATCGGCAAGTGCGACAGGGATTTCACCACGGGGATGGCGGTGAGGTCGAGCAGGTTGCGCGTGTGGGTGTCGAAGCTGCGCACCCCGCGCTCGCACAGGATCACGTTCGGATTGCCCTCGCTCACCACGTACTCGGCGGCGAGGAGCAGTTCCTTGATGGTGGCAGCGAGGCCGCGTTTCAGAAGCACCGGCTTACCCACACGGCCGGCACGGCGCAGCAGCGGATAGTTCTGCATGTTCCGGGCGCCGATCTGCACGATGTCGGCGTGCTCGGCCACGAGGTCGACCATGTCGGGCTCGAGGGCTTCGGTGACCACGGCGAGGCCGGTCTCTTCGCGGGCGAGGGCCAGGAGCCGGAGGCCGGGCTCGCCGAGCCCCTGGAAGGCATACGGCAATGTGCGCGGCTTGAAGGCGCCGCCACGGAGCACGGTGGCGCCTGCGGCGCGCACCTGGCGGGCGGCGGTGAGGATCTGGCTTTCCGACTCGACGGCGCACGGGCCGGCGATGACCACGACCTCGTCGCCGCCGATGCGGGTGCCGTTGCTCAGCTCGATGATGGTGGGCTCGTCGCGCCATTCCCGCGAGACCTGCTTGTACGGCTGGGTCACCTGGATGACCTGCTGCACGCCCGGTAGCGCCTCGAGGCGGTCGCTGTCCACCCGGCCATCGTTGCCGACGAGCCCCACGGCGGTGCGCTGCTTGCCCGGGATCGGTCGGGCTTCGTAGCCCATCTCCTCGATGGTGTGGACGACGCGGCGGACATCCTCGTCCGGGGCCCCGTGATTCATCACGACGAGCATGATTCTCCGGTCGGTTCGGGGATCTCGAAGGCACGGCCGTCCTCGGCGCGGACGGTCTCACCCGTCCAGCCGGCTTCACGGACGAGGCGGACGACGTCCCGCTCGCCGAGCCAGGGATAGACGTGCGTCACCACGAGCCTCCGCGGCCGGGCCACGCCGGCGAGAGCGGCGAGCCTGGTGGGGGTCAGGTGAATGTCGATGGCCTCGTCGTCGGGAAGGGAGCACTCGGCCAGGAGCAGGTCGACGCCGGCGAGGAAACGGCCGACATCGTCGGACGGGCCGGTGTCACCGGTGTAGCCGACGCCGACCTGTTCGTCTCCTCCGTGGTCGGCCGCGGGAGCGGGCCGGACGCGGAAGGCGAGGGACTCGGGCGTGTGGGGCGTCTCGGCCGCAGTGATCTCGAGCCGACCGATCACGACCGGGTCCCCGGCCCCGATCTCGCGCACGAGGAGCGGGAACCCGGGGTCGGCCACGTGGTCGCCGAAGGCGGCCTCCATGGCGCGGAGGCGCTCCTGGATGCCCCGCGGCGCCAGGACGGTGAGCGGCGCGCTCCGCCGCTGCCGGACGCCCCACTTCAGGGCGAACAGGAGCGCGGGGAGGTCACCGGTGTGGTCGTTGTGGAAGTGTGAAATCGCGACGTGGTCGATCCCCTGCCAGTCGAGGCCGAGACGGGCCATGCTCCCCACCGCCCCGGGTCCGCAATCCATGAGGAGGCGGGTGTCGCCCTCTTCGACGAAGTAGGCGGAGCAGGCGCGGGTGGGCTCGGGCGCCGCGGTTCCAGAGCCGACTAGGGTGAGGCGCACGGGACCGCTACGCGGCTCCCGCGGCCGCGCGGGCGACGACGTCACCGAGCTCGACGCCCACGATGGAGCTGACGCCCGGCTCCTCCATGGTGACGCCGTAGATCCAGTCGGCGGCTTCCATGGTGCGCGGATTGTGCGTGACGACGATGAACTGCGTGTCGATCTTGAAGCGCTCGAGCATGGCGAGGAAGCGGCCGATATTGGCCTCGTCGAGGGGCGCGTCGACCTCGTCGAGGACGCAGAAGGGGCTGGGCTTGACGAGGTAGATGGCGAACAGCAGCGCGAGGGAGGTCAGCGCCCGCTCGCCACCGGAGAGGAGATGGATACGCTGCGTGCGCTTCCCGCGCGGCGAGGCGGAGATCTCGATGGGGGACTCGAGGGGGTCGTCGGGATCCTCCAGCCAGAGGTCGCACTGCCCGCCCTCGAACAGCGTCTGGAACGTGGTCCCGAAGTTCTCCCGCACCCGCTCGAACGTGTCCTTGAAGAGCTGACGGGCGGTGCGATTGATCTCGCGGATGGCCTTCTGCAGGTCGTCGCGGGCCTGGACGAGGTCGGCGCGCTGCTCCTTGAGGAAATCGAGGCGCTCCTTCTCCTCATCGTACTCCTCCACGGCGAGCATGTTGATGGGGCCGAGGCGCTCGATATCGGTGATGATCTGCTGGAGCTCGGCGGCGAGCGTGTCCAGCTCCCCGTCCACAGGCTCCACCATCTCCACCAGCTGCTCGAAGGGGCGGTTCCATTCTACCTCGAGCCGGTCGCGCACCCGCTGCTCGGCCGCGGCGGCCTCGCTCAGGCGGAGCTGGAGGCGGTGCCGCTCCTCGCCGCTCGTCTCGGCCACCTGGCGCAGCTTGCGGGTCTGGTGCTCCAGCGATTCCAGGGCGTCGCTGGCCTCGCGGAGCCGCTCGTCGAAGCCGCGCAGCTGTTCCGTGGCCTCATCCCGCCGGACGAAGAGGCTCTCGAGCTCCGCCGCCCCACCCGTGCGCACCTCCTCGAGCTCGTCGAGGGCGGCGCGGTGCTCCGCCTCCTCCGCATCGAGGGCGACGAGGCGGGCGTCCGCGTGCTCCAGCGATGTTTCGGCGCTGGTGCGACGACGATCGAGCTCCGCCAGGGCCGCTTCCTCGCGAGCGTGGGCGATGCGCAGCTCGGCGACTTCGTCGCGGACTTCCTCCCACGCCCCCTGGCGTTCGGTCAGCTCCGCCTCCGCCAGCTCCCGCCGCTCCACCAGGCGCTTCTGCTCCGAGTCGAGCTCCGCGGCCTCGACCATGGCGGCGGCGCCCTCCGCCCTGGCCTGCTCGCCGGCGGCGCGCAGGCCGGCGCGCTGGCGCTCCAGCTCGTCGCGGCTCCGCTCAGCGCGGGCGCGCTGTCCGGCGCGGGCCGCCTCATCCGCATCGAGGCGACGGAGCTCCAGCTCCAGGCCCCGCGCCTTCTCCTCCAGCTCGCGCCCTTCCGACTCGGCCTCCTCCACCTTCCCGGCCAGCGATGCGCGGGCGGCGGCCCGGGCTTCGCGGGTGCGCGCGGCCTCCTCGGCGTGGGTGCGGAGCGCGGCCAGGCGCTCGCGGCGACCGAGGAGCACGGGGTCGGATGCCGGCTCGCCCGCGAACTCGAACGCGGCGACCAGCTCCCCGAGCCGGCCGAGGTCTGCTTCCCGGAGGAGCGCCAGGACGCCAGCACCGGGCCCGTGATCGGCGACCCACGATCGGAGGCGATCAATGGCGGCGTCGTCGGACACCACGAGGGCCTGGAGGAGCGCGCCGACGGTGTTCTCCACGGCGGCGGCTCTGTCATCCGGGAGGCGGAGCAGCTCTGCCACCGGCCCGACCAGGCCGTCCAGCTCGTCGCGATGCGCCAGGGCGGCCGCCACCGCGGGGCCGAAGCCGTGAAAGTCGCGCTCGAGCGTATCGAGGGCGGCCACGCGGGCGGACAGCAGGTTCTCGGTGTCCTCCGCCTCGGACAGGGCGCGACGGGACTCCAGCTCCTCCTGTCGGAGCGCAGCGAGACGATCCCGGCACGCCTGGAGCTCTTCCCGCGCCTCCTCTTCGGCGGACGCAAGCTCGCGGGCCCGGTGGGCGAACAGGTCGCCCTGCTCCTCCAGGCGCGCGAGCTCCGACAGCAGCTCCTCGTGCTCGAAGCCCAGCCGCTCCGCCCGCTCCTCGGCGTCGGCGACGCGGGCGCGTCCCGCTCCGGCGGCAGCCCTGAGCTGCGCCATGCGACTGCCCAGCTCCTGCTCCCGGGTGCGGGTCTCCTGCTCCGCCTGTCTCGCGACCGCCAGCTGCTCGCGTAGCACCCGCTGGCGCTCCTGCGCCTCGGCCACACGCGAGCCCAGCTCTTCCAGTGACGTGCGACGGGAAGCCAGGTCGTCCACCAGCTGGATGATCTCTTCATCGAGGGTCGCCGCCCTGGCCCTCGTCTCAGCGCGCTCGGTGGTGATCTGCTGGAGGCGCCGCTGCGAGTGGGCACGACGCTCGTCCGCCACGGCGAGCTCCCGCTCCCGCTGGGCGATGGCCCGGTTCACCCCTTCAAGCGCCACCGCATGGGTGCCGCGCTGACGCGAGACTTCCGCGCTCTCCAGGCGGCGCCGCTCGAGCTCCGCCTCGGCGGTGCCCAGCTCGGCGCGTGCCCCGGGTTCCACTCGCGTGAGCTCCTCGAGCCGGCCATCCGCGTCCGCCACCGAGGTCTGCAGCCGCTCCAGCTGGAGCAGCGCGACGGTCGTCTCGAGGGCGAGGCGGCGCTCCCGCATCTCGTCGAAACGCTCGGCACGCCGCCGCTGCCGGGCCAGGCTCCGCACCTTGGACTCGACTTCGGAGATCAGGTCGTCGAGGCGGGCCAGGTCGGCCTCGGAACCCTCCAGGCGACGGTTGGCCATCTTGCGACGGTCCTTGTACCGCCCGATCCCGGCGGCCTCCTCGAACACCTGGCGCCGTTCGTCCGCCTTGTCGCTCAGGAGCGAGTCGACCATCCCCTGCTCGATGATGGCGTAGGCGTTGGCGCCGAGGCCGGTGTCGCGGCAGAGGTCGAGAATGTCCTTCAGCCGAGAACTCCTCCGGTTCAGCTCGTAGTCGCTCCCGCCCTCCCGATGCACCGTGCGGCGGATCTCCACCTCATCGTGCGGCAGCGGGAGCCGGTGGTCGGCATTGTCCACGACGAGCGCGACTTCCGCCCGGCTGACAGGCCGGCGCTCCGAAGTGCCCTGAAATATGGCCTCATCCATCCGCGACCCGCGGATGGCGGACGGGCGCTGCTCACCCAGGACCCAGCGGATGGCATCGCTGATGTTCGACTTGCCGCACCCGTTGGGACCCACGATGGCGGTCACGCCGTCGTGGAACTCGATCTCGGTGTCATCTGCGAACGACTTGAAGCCGTGCAGCCTGAGCTTGCGGACCTTCATGCGCCCCCGGCCGGCTCGCCAGTCCGCTCCACCAAGCCCCCGCGGACGCCGGCGCTCTCCAGCATCTTCCTCATGGGCTCCGCCTCGGCGGCGCTCGTGTACGCGCCGCCATAGACGCGGTAGCGCGTGGCCCCGTCCTGGTAGCGGACCGGCACGATGTACGTCGGGATCTCGTGGGCCCTGAGCGAGTCCATGTGGATTCGCGCGTCCTCCGGGGTGGCGAACTCCCCCAGCCGGAAGGCGAGATGCGTGGGGAGCACCGCCCAGCTGTCCACGGCGGTCTTGTGCCCGTCGTCCACCAGCCGCTGCATGAGCACCGTCCCGGCCTCACGATCGGCGACGGGGCCTGCCAGGAGCCGGTAGTACAGGTCGCCGCCCACCGACAGCGGCGCGAGAAAGAAGTGAACGTCGGGCTCGGCTTGCTCGAGCTGCGCCACCCGCTCCTCCGCCGTGGTCAGGTCCTGGTGCGCCTCGACCGCCACGGAGACCGGAATCGGCGTCTCCACCGCCACTGGCTCCGGCTGCGGCGCGGGACTCGGTGTCTGCGAAACCGGCGACTCGGACACCGGCTCCGGCTCGGGCTCCGCCAGGTACTCCCTGTACAGAAACCAGCCGGCGAGGGCGAGCACGATGAGCAGCAGCACCACCAGGAAGGGCGACACGGTTCGGCGTCGTTCCTCGTCGGCCCGGAGCAGCGGCGGCTCGCGCAGCTCCCGCTCGGCGGGAACCGCCTCCCCGGCTTCCGCGGCCGCGGCCGCGGCCATCCCGGGCGGGGGTGCCGGGGCGGCGCCGGGGTCGACGGCGCCGACGATCTCGCACGCGGAGTCGAGGCGACTCACGGCGCGATGCACCGCCTGCTCGCCGCCGATCACCAGAGCGCGACCGATCCTGCGCGAGAGCGGCGGCAGGCCGGGGGTGCCGAGCGGCACGTACAGAAGGAGCATGGCCCCTTCGTGGCCGAGCTCGGCGGCAATGCCGTCCCAGCGGTCGCTGGTGAGTACCGCAGCGGGGTCCGGAACGAACGCGCCCGTGGAAACGAAGTCGAAGTGGCGATCGGCCGGCCTGACGCGAACGTGCCTCAGGGATGCGCCGAAGAGGAACACGTCGGCGAGCCCCTCCAGGTTCCCGAGGCCGAGCCGCTCGTGCAGCCCCGGTTCCGCCACGGCACCATCGGCGAGGATGGTCAGCGCGCCTCCGCGGCCGCGGGCTTCGGCCAGGGCGATGGCGGTGCCCGCGGACAGGTCGCCGGGGTCGGGGGCGACGAGAAGCAGGATCTGCGTTTCCGGATCGGTCAGCCCGGGCCCCAGCGTCGGCGGGATCTCGGCCGACCCGGGGTCGAAGGGGACGGCCTCGGGTCTGCGGTCGGGGCTCATTCGGACGACGGGTTGAGGGTCCTCCACTCTGGCCGTGTTTCCCCTCCTTCGGGGTGGCGTGCCGGTCAGGTCGAAAGGTCGCCTAATGATAAGCCGAGCGCTCCCGCGGCAAAAGGCGCCCGGCGCAGGTCAGAAGGAAGGGCCAAAAACCAGGGAGAAGAGGCCGCGGCGCTGGTGGTCGAGCGGGACAGCGTGGTCGAGGCGGAGGATGGAGGAGGGAGGCCTACAGCAGGATCGGCTTCCGCTCCCGAAACTCGTGTCCCCGTGATCCTGGAGAGGCGGGCATACGCGCGCTCGGCCATGCGGCCGGCGTCCAGCGCCGCCTCCCGTTCCTCGGGACAGAAGTAGACGTCGAAGTGTTCGGTGCGGAGGATCTCGAAGTCGAAGGAGCGGTACTGGACCTCGTTGCGGCCGAACTGCGCGGCGACGGGGCCCGGGGCGGCGGCGAGCAGCGTCGCCGCCAGGAGGACCAGCAGCCGGCGCATGCAGCCTCCGGGTTCAGGACTCCAGCGTCAGGAGCGGGGCGTCTCCCCAGAGACGCTCGAGCTGGTAGAAGTCGCGCGCAACAGGATGGAAGACGTGCACGACGAAATCGATGTAGTCGATGAGCACCCAGCGTCCGCCGCGCAGACCCTCCACGTGGTCCGGCCGCACATCCTCCCGCTTGAGTCCCTCAATGATGCCCTCGGCGATGCTGCGCACGTGGATGTCCAATGTGCCGGTCGCGATCACGAAAAAGTCGGTGGCGCCGGTGAGGTCCCGGAGATCGAGGACCGAGAGCTGCCGGGCCTTCCGGTCGCGGGCGAAATCCACCACCCGGGAGAGGTCACGGGTCAGGTCGGACTCCGAGAGCGTGCGCTGAGGTTTAGCCGCGGATGCGTGACTACGTTCGGTCGCCATTCGAATCACAGTATAACAAGACGACGCGAGGGATGGCACGTCCGCCTCCCTCGCGCGCTGGTGCGCCCGCAACGCCGCCGCCAGGGGGCGCGCTACGCGGCGGGCCGGGTCGGCAACGCCGTCCCTACTCTTCCTTGATGACCCAGACCTTCACCTCAGGCCGGACATCGGCGTGCAGCCGCACGGGGACGTTGAAGACGCCCAGGGCCTTCAGCGGCTCGTCCAGGTCCACGTCCCGCTTGTCCACCTCGAAGTCCAGACCCTGCTGGTTCAGTCGGTCGGCAATGTCGGCGTTCGTGATCGAGCCGAACAGCTTCGACTCCTCGCCCGCCCGCGCGTGGAACGTGAGCTGGATCTCCTCCAGCTGCGACGCACGCCGGCGCGCCTCCAGGTACGCACGCCTCGCCTGCTGCTCCGCCCGGTCCCGCTCCTGCTCCAGCTGCCGGATGCTCGCGTCCGTCGCCTCGTACGCCAGCGCCTGCGGGAGCAGGTAATTGCGGGCATAGCCCGGTTTCACGGTGACGATCTCCCCCGCCTCGCCGAGCTTCTCGACGTCTTCTCTGAGAATCACCTTCACGGTCTTCATCTTCGGCTCCTTCAGCCTTCGTCGTTCAGCGCCCGCCGACCGGACCGGAGGTCCAGCCACGTGTCCGTCACCCCCAGGAGCAGCGTGCCGGCCACCACGATCGGGTAGAGAAGCACGCCCACCACCCCGAGCACCACGAGGACCGGCACCTGCGGGCCCACCAGCGCCAGGATCACCGCCACCAGCACGGCCAGTCCACGGAGCGCGTACAGCGCCCCCATGAAGAACACCAGGTTCGACCCGACACGGGTGGCCCATCCGGCCGCACCCGCCATGGGCAGAACCAGGAGCGCCAGCCCCACGATAAGGACCCACACGAGCCCATCCGGGAACCGGAACTCCGAGAGCCGACCGAGCGGCTCGCCTCTCCGTGCCATGGCCCGGTACAGCAGCCACGCCACCCCGAGCGACGCTACGGAGGCCACCCCGAGCAGCGCCGGGAACAGCCGCGCGGGCAGGTCAGCCGCCTGCTGCACGACCGCGTTGGACTCGGCCAGGGCCGGCCATGCCTGGCGCATCGCCTCGGCAACCTGGCGGTAGTGCGACGCGATGGTCCAGTCCAGCTCCGACCAGCCGCCCAGCACGGCCACGATCACCGCGGCCGTCGCCGCCGTCGCCGCCGTGGCCATCAGGGCGCGCGGCGTGAAGCCGCGGGCCGGCAGCAGCAGCGCGGCCAGGATGAACCACCCTCCCAGGAGCAGCGACCACCCACGCCCCACGTACCACAGCGGGTCCTGCCCCGCTCCCAGGAAGGCCAGCGCGGCCAGGATCGCGGCCGCCGCGAGGAGGACCGGCTTCCGCGGCGGAAGGCCCACCAGCAGGAGCGCAGTCGGGACCATGATCAGCTGGATAGGGTGCACCACGGAGAACGTGAGCACCACGAGCACCAGCAGGAGGACCGTCGGCCAGCGCGGTCCCCGTCCCGCCACGTCAGCTCTCGTAGACGTGCGTGTACGGCACGAGCGCGAGATAGCGCGCCCGCTTGATCGCCGTCCCGACCTGCCGCTGATGCCGGGCACACATCCCGGTCATCCGCCGGGGCATGATCTTCCCAGCGTCGGTCATGATGCGGGAAAGGGAATGCTCGTCCTTGTAGTTGATCTGACGCACGCCCGCCTCACAGAGGGGGCACGGCTTGCTTCTGCCGCCCGCCATTAGTCCTCCTCCTCGTCTTCGTCGTCGTCCTCGTCACGCGGCGAGCGCGTGGCGATGCTCATGGCCGCCGTGGGCTCCCCTTCGCTGAGGACGATGAGGTAGCGAACGAGCTCTTCATCCAGCTTGAGCGTTCGCTCCAGCTCGGGCAGCGCGTCGGGGTCGGCCGTGAACTGCACCACCACGTAGTTGCCGGATGTCTTCTTCCGAATGGGATAGGCGAGCTGCCGCTTGCCCCAGTGGTCCACCGCGGTGATCTCACCGCCACCGTCGGTGATCCGGGCGTGGAACTTGTCCAGCTTCTCGTTCACCTGTTCCTCGGTCAGGACCGAGTCCAGGATGTAAACGATCTCGTATTCTCTCACGTTTCTCTCCCGTGGTCGTTCGGCCTCGCCTCCTCGGGCGAAGCGGGATCAAAGAGCCGTAAATTGTAAGGCTTTGTCGCCCGTCCGTCCACCCCTCATGGCACTCAGACGTTGAACCGGAACAGCAGGATGTCGCCATCCGCCACGGTGTAGTGTCGGCCTTCGCTGCGCATCAGCCCCTGCTCCCTCGCTGCCTTCTCGGAGCCCGCCTCCACGAAGTCGCTCCAGGCGACGGTCTCGGCCCGGATGAAGCCGCGCTCGAAGTCGCTGTGGATCTCGCCCGCGGCCCCCGCCGCGCGCGTTCCCTCGCGAATGGTCCAGGCCCGCACCTCCTTCGGCCCTGCCGTGAAGAAGCTGATGAGCCCGAGGAGCCGGTAGCCCGCCTGGATCAGGCGGTAGAGCCCGGGCTCGGCCAGGCCATGGGCCTCCAGGTACTCGTCGCGGTCGGCGGGCTCGAGGGCAAGGACCTCGGCTTCCATTGCGGCGGCCAGCACGACCACCTCGGCCGGCTCGTGGTCGCGGGCGACGGCGTCGCGAAGCGAGCGCACGTAGCCGTTCCGATCCCCGGCCGCCAGGCCGTGTTCGGTGACGTTCGCCACGTAGAGCTCCGGCTTGGCCGTCAGCAGCTGATACGAATGCAGAAGGCGAGCTTCCACCGGGTCCTCGGCGTTCGCCAGCCTGGCGGGCATCCCTTCCGACAGAAGGCCCTGCAGGCGACGAAGTAGCGACGCCTCCTTCTTCGCGTCCGGTTCCCCGCTCCTCGCCACCTTCTCCGCGCGATCGAGCCGCCGCTCGACCGCCTGCAGGTCGGCCAGCGCCAGCTCGGTGTTGATGATCCCCCGGTCGCGCGCGGGATCGACGGCGCCCAAGACGTGGGTGACATCGGGATCATCGAAGCAGCGGACGACGTGGACGACAGCGTCCACCTCCCGGATGTTGGCCAGGAACCTGTTCCCCAGGCCCTCGCCCTCCGAGGCGCCCTCCACGAGCCCCGCGATGTCCACGAACGTCACGGTGGCGGGCACCCGCGACTTCGGCTGGACCTTTTCCTCCAGCAGGACGAGCCTCGGATCCGGGACTTCGACCACACCGACGTTCGGGTCCACAGTGCAGAACGGGTAGTTGGCCGCGTCGGCCCCCGCTTCAGTGAGCGCATTGAACAGAGTGGACTTGCCCACGTTCGGCAGGCCCACGATCCCCAGCTTCAGATTCGGCATTCCAATCCCGTTGGTGTCCTGGCGACCCCGCAGGACGCGGAGCTGCTGCGAGTCGCCGCAAGAGGGCGCCGCAAGAGGGCGCCGCAAGAGGGCGGCGCGAGAGGCGGCGCGAGAGGGCCGGCCACGCCGCCGCCATTGCCCGCCGTGCGCGGCCGCCGGTAGTCTACCCGGAACGTTCACCATTGTGCGCAGGAGCCCACCGCCCATGCCAAAGCCCGAATTCCACACGCTGCTCGAGGAAGCGCTCGAAGCCTGGGAGTACACCCGCGCAGGCGTGATCGCCGAAGCGGAAGGCATCCCGCCCGAACAGTTCGGCTTCCGTCCCACCGACGAGAGCCGGACGGTGGCGGAGATCCTCGTCCATATCGCCAGCTCGGGCGAGATGATGTCCGGCGAGCTGAGCGATCCGGAGGGCGACTTCACCCGCCGGTCGTACACCGAGCACATCCGCGAACACGCCGGGGAGATGTCGCCGGACCAGCCCGGGGATGCGCTGATCGCGCTTCTGCGACGGACGGGTGAGGCGGGGCGTGACCGGCTCCGCCGCGCCGGGTCCCTCCCCATGCTCCAGGGGATCCGTCGCTTCGACGGCACCGTGGGCACGCGCCTGGCCTGGCTGAACCACGGGATCGACCACGAGAGCTACCATCGGGGTCAGCTTGCGCTCTACGTCCGCATGATGGGGCACGTGCCAGCGCTGACGCGGCGGATTCGCGGCGAGTAGGCCGGCCCGGCCAGTGGTCGCATGGAAGCGAAAACGGCCCCGCACCGTGCGGGGCCGTTTCCCCTGCGTTTCGGGGCCGTCCGGCTCAGCCGAAGATGCCGGCGAGCAGGTGGCGAGCGCCGTCCAGGAAGGACGTGACCGCCTGGTCCGAGACGAGGCCGTGGACGCGGGCGAACCACGGCGCGAGCACGAGGGAGACCACGCTCATGAGCTTGATCAGGATGTTGAGCGACGGGCCCGACGTGTCCTTGAACGGGTCACCGACGGTGTCACCGACCACGGCCGCCTTGTGCGGATCGGAGCCCTTGCCGCCGAGCGCGCCCTTCTCAATGTACTTCTTCGCGTTGTCCCACGCCCCACCGGCGTTGGCCATGAACAGCGCCATGAGCACGCCGGTCACGGTGGCGCCGGCCAGCATCCCGCCGAGAGCGAGCACGCTGAAGTAGCCGACGACGACGGGGGCGATCACGGCCACCAGGCCCGGCAGGATCATCTCTCGCAGCGCGGCGCGCGTGGAGATGTCCACGCAGCGGGCGCTGTCGGGCTCCTGCGTGCCGTCCATGATGCCCGGCATCTCGCGGAACTGGCGCCGCACCTCTTCCACCATGCCGCCCGCCGCGCGGCCCACGGCCGTCATCGTGAGTGCGCTGATGAAGAAGGGCAGCGTGCCGCCGATGAGAAGGCCGATGGTGACCTGCGGATCCAGGATGTTCAGCCCGGTCCCGGCGCGCAGCCCGACGGCGGTGGTGTAGGCGCTGAAGAGCGCCAGGGCCGTGAGGGCGGCCGACCCAATGGCGAAGCCCTTGCCCATGGCCGCCGTCGTGTTGCCGATGGCGTCGAGGCCGTCGGTGATGGCCCGAACCTCCGGCCCGAGACCACCCATCTCCGAGATGCCGCCCGCGTTGTCGGCAATGGGGCCGTACGCGTCGACGGACATGGTGACGCCCGTGGTGGCGAGCATGCCGACCGCGGAAATGCCAATGCCGTAGAGGCCGGCGAAGTAGTAGGCCACGCCGATGGCCAGGGCGATGAGCAGCACGGGCACCACCGTGGACTCCATGCCGACGGCCAGCCCGTTGATGATGTTCGTGGCCGCGCCCGTCTTGCTCGCCTCGGCAATGCGGCGGACCGGGCCCGCGGCGGTGTAGTACTCGGTGACCAGCCCGATCGCCACGCCCACCACGGTGCCCGCGACGATGGCCCAGAAGGGACCCGTGGCCGGGTACGCCTTGGCGGTGACCGGATCGAAGACCTCGAACCCGAGCGCCTGCACGACGAAGTACATGCTGACCAGGAAGAGCGCCGCCGCCACGAACATCACGTTGCGCAGGGCCGCGGCCGGGTTGACGCGCTCGAACGCCTTGAGCATCGCGATGCCGATCAGGGACGCGACGAGGCCGATCATGACCGTGAGCAGCGGCAGCGCCACCGCCTCGGCCCGGTTGGCCGCGTACAGCACGCTGGAAGCGCCGATCGCCATGGTGGCGATGATGCTGCCGACGTAGCTCTCGAAGATGTCGGCGCCCATGCCCGCCACGTCACCGACGTTGTCCCCCACGTTGTCGGCGATGGTGGCCGGGTTGCGGGGATCGTCTTCGGGAATGCCCGCCTCCAGCTTTCCGACCAGGTCCGCACCGACGTCGGCGGCCTTGGTGTAGATGCCGCCGCCCACGCGGGCGAACAGGGCAATCGAGCTGGCGCCCATGGCGTAGCCGCTGATGATCTCGGCAAAGGAGCGGAAGTCGAAGTCGGTGATGGCACCGGAGGCCTTCCACCAGTACCAGATCCCGATGCCGACGAGGCCGAGCGCGGCCACGGAGAGGCCCATGACCGAGCCGCCGAAGAATGCGATCCGGAGCGCCTTGCCCTGCCCCGACTCGTTGGCCGCCGCGGACGTGCGGACGTTGGCCCGCGTCGCCGCGTTCATGCCGAAGAAGCCGGCGAGCACCGAGCTCAGCGCGCCCGTGAAGTACGCCGCGGCGGTGTACACGCCGATAGCCCACCAGAGGAGCGCAGCGACCACGACCACGAAGAGCGCCAGGAACGTATACTCCCGGCGCAGGAACGCCATCGCCCCTTCATGGATCCGATCGGCCAACGTCTGCATGAGTTCGGATCCCGCCGACTGAGCCTTCACGTAATAGAACAGCCCGAGCGCCACTAACAGGCCCACGAGTCCAAGAAGCGGCGCCCACTGGGTCCATGTCACCAGTTCCGTCACCTGCCCCTCCGTTCTCTTATCGGTTGCAGCGGCTCATCGCCGCTTCTATTTCCCCGCCCACCCACAACCCCACCGCCGTCACCAGCTCGGGCATGAGAGCCAGGACCGCGTCCTCATCCGGCGGATCGAACTCCGACAGAACCCAATCTGCCAGGTCCGCTCCCGGTGGGGGCGACCCTACGCCCACCCGCAGCCGCGCGTACTCCTGCGTGCCGAGCGCGGCTTCCACCGACTTCAGGCCGTTGTGCCCGCCCGTGCTGCCTGCCGGACGCAGGCGTACACGCCCGGTGTCGAGCGCCACGTCGTCAACGACCACCAACAGGTCCTCAGCAATGTCGAATTCCGGATCGGACCGGAGGGGCGCCAGGGCGGCGCCACTCCGATTCATGAACGTGAGCGGCTTGACCAGCAAGACGCTCCGGCCATCCACCTCTCCGCCGGCCAGGAGCGCGGGGCCGCTCCGCTCGAACGGACCGAGCCCGTACGCCTGGCTCAATCGATCGACCACCCACCACCCGACGTTGTGCCGGGTGGCTTCGTACTCCGGGCCCGGGTTCCCGAGCCCGCAGATCACTTTCACGGCGGGGCTCCGGCGGAGGCCCTACTCCTCGGCGTCGGACCCCTCGCCCTCGGCCTCTTCCGACTCCTCGCCCACGAGCTCCGGCGCACCGGCCACGAGCTCCTCCTCCTCGGCCTCCTCGGCCACCTCGAGAACGGTCGGCGCAGCCACGGTGCACACGGTGCGGTCCAGATCGATCAGGAGATCAATGCCCTCGGGGAGGTCGAGCTCGCCCACATGGATCGAGTCCCCGATCCCGAGTGTGGAGACGTCGGCCTCGAGCGCGTCGGGGATGTTCTCCACGGCACACACGAGCTCGACCTCGTGGAGCACGTGCTGGAGCACGCCACCGGCCCGAACGCCGGCGGCGGTGCCGGTCAGCCTGATGGGGACCTCGACCGTGACCCGCTCGCCCGCGTGGATCTGCTGGAAGTCGACGTGCAGGACTTCCGGCTTGTAGGGGTGAGTCTGGACTTCGCTCACCAGCGCGCGGACGTTGCCGCCCGCCTGCCCCTCGATCGTCAGATCGATCAGCGTGGTGTCCAGCGAATGCTGCTTCAGCAGCATCTCGAACTCGTGGGCGTCGAGCGAGAGCGCGTGCGTTTCCTCGCCTCGCCCGTAGACCACTGCGGGAATCCGGCCTGCACGGCGCATGCGACGGGCCGCGTTCTTCCCGGTCTCCGTCCGAAGCGTCGCCTTCAGTGTTGCATTCTCCGACATGCTTTCCTTCTCTCCTAGTCGAACAGCTGGCTCACCGACTCGTTCGAGTGGGTGTACCGGATCGCCCGCGCCAGCAACTGTGCCACCGAGAGCACCCTGAGTTTGTCGAACCGCCGTGTCTCGGGGACATGCAGCGTGTTCGTGACCACCACTTCCGTGACCGGCGCCTCCGACAACCGCCTGACCGCGGGCCCCGACAGCAGCGGATGCGTGGCGGCCACGTAGATCTCCGTGGCCCCACGCTCCTGAAGCGCCTCGATCACGCTCGTCATCGTGCCCGCCGTGTCGATCATGTCGTCGACCACGATGCACCGCCGGCCCTCCACCTCACCGACGATGTTCAGCACCTCGGCCACGTTGTGGGCGGGGCGCCGCTTGTCGATGATGGCGAAGGAGGCGTCGATGCGCCGGGCGAAACCCCGCGCCATCTTCGCGGCGCCCACGTCGGGTGCCACCACCACCACATCGCTCAGCTCCATCTGCCGGAAGTATCCGGTCAGCACGGGTGCGGCGTACAGGTGATCCACCGGCACGTCGAAGAAGCCCTGGAGCTGGTGCGTGTGGAAGTCGATCCCCAGCACCCGCTCGCACCCGGCCGCCACCATCAGGTTGGCCAGGAGCTTCGCCCCGATCGCCACACGCGGCTGGTCCTTCCGGTCCTGGCGCGAATAGCCATAGTACGGCATCACCGCCGTGACCCTCGCCGCCGACGCTCGCTTCGCCGCGTCCACCAGGAGCAGCAGCTCCATGATGCTGTCCGCGGGCGGCGGCGTCGGCTGGACGATGAAGACATCGCGGCCCCGCGCGTTCTGGTTCAGCCGGACGAAGATCTCACCGTCCGCGAACCGTGACACCGTCGCGTCCGCGAGCTGCTGCCCGAGCGCATCCGCGACCTCCTCCGCCAGCGGCCGGTTGGCCGTGCCGGAGAGCAGCATCATGGGACCGTGCGCGCTGTCTTCGGGCATCCGCGTGTAGCCTCATCACCGCCAAGTTTCAACAGCCTCGGAAGCTATCCGGGTCGTCTGGTCCGGTCAACCACCCGACGGCTCGCCGGGCGGAGACTCCGGGGACTTCGTGGGCGTGCGCTCGTCGCGGAAGTAGTCCTCGGCGAGGCGCGCCATCGTACGCTGGAACACGGCCTGGGCACGGCCACCCGAAAGGCGCATCCGCTCAATGTAGTCCTCCACGGCCTCGTCCAGCGCCGCGTGATCGCGCAGCACCGCCGCGAACACCGCGGCATTGTCGATATGGGCCCGGATCACGCCCTCCTCGGCTCTCGCCATTGCGAGGCTGACCCGCTCGTCCATCTCTGCGCCGACCCTGACCTTCCGCGCCAGGCCCTTCATCAGCACGTCGGGACGGAAACGCTTCAGTCCGTCCATTTCACCCGCTTCCTCGTAGGCCACGGGGAGGGTTGGCCGGTCCTCACCGGCGCCCGATTCGCGGACCGCGATGAGCACGCGTGAACGAACGGACGCGGCCATGGCGTCGTCCACGTCCATTTCCGCGAGATAGCGCTCCACTGCCTCATCGAACGGCAGCGACGCGGCCATGAGGGCGATGAAGCGGAGCGCGTGAGCCGTGTGGGCCTCCACGAGCGCCTCCCACGCCGTGGCGGCGGCCACGTCGATCTGACGGCGCACCGACTCCGGCAGGCGCCGGAATCTCAGCGGTCCAACGGGTGCCATGGGGCTTCTCCTCTACGCTCCAAAATGCCCCCGGGCGGCGAACGCGGACGGCGTCCGGGGGAATCCACACCTGCCTTCCGGGGCGAACATCGGGGCTGCCTCCACGCACGCGGCGCAGCCCGTCCCGGGCCCCCGCCCGGCGTCCCCGTACCATCTCCGTCGCGCCTTCCGGCACTCCGGCCCGCTGATGATGACGCGCTTCGACGGCCCCAGCAAGCGGTGCCCGCCAGTCGGTCACGGCGTGAGGTGGATCACCCACTCGCGGGTCCCGGCGGCGGCGCCCCTTCGTTCACCTCCTGGACGGCTCCCGCCTCCCCTCACGATCCGGCTCGCGCCGTGATCGGACCGGCCGGTGCCGCAATCCGACCGTCTCCTCGAGCCGGCTTGGCGAATCTGGCGCGACGGCTCGACATTCCGTACAGCATGAGGCGCAGCCGGGACACCGCCGCTGTCCAGACCCGACATCCGGAGGCCGCATTGGTCGACGCAGAAGCCACTCAGCCGTCTCCAGCCGTCAGCTCGCACATGATCGGCGTGGTCGTCGTCGAGGATGAAGGACTGGCGCGCCGCACCATGGTCGACCTCCTCCACGAGGATCCCGAGCTCGAGGTGCTCGCGGAGACGTGGGGGAGCGACGCCCCGGACGTGATCCGTCGCACCCGGCCCGACCTCATCCTGCTGGACGTGCAGATGCCGGGCATGGACGGATTCGAGGTGCTGGCCACTCTCGGACTGGATCTGCCCGTGACCATCCTGGTGACGGCCTACGACTCGTATGCGGTGCGCGCATTCGAGGTCCGTGCGATCGACTACGTGTTGAAGCCGTTCACGGACGAACGCCTGCGCGAGTCGGTGGAACGGGCCAAGGAGGTGGTCCGCCGGGGGCTGCGCGACGACGAGGCCAGGAAGATCCTCAAGCTGGTCAAGAGCCGAACCGGGCGGGGGCTGCCGCCGCTGCCGGTTCAGACGTCCAGGGACCGTGTCATCATCATGGACGGGGCCCGGAAGCTGATCCTCGACCCACACGCCATCAGCTGGATCGAGGCGGAGGGCCCCTACGCTCGCCTCCATCGACGATCGGATTCGCTGCTGGTGCGCGCATCGCTCACGTCGCTGACGGAGCAGCTGGGTCCGCTCGGGTTCTTCCGCATCCACCGCTCCGCGGTGGTGAACATGGGCTGGGTCGAGGAGGTGCGGCCGCTGACCCACGGCGACCACCTGGTGGTGTTGACCGAAGGGACGGAGCTGAAGCTGAGTCGCTCGCGACGCGACGCCTTCGAGGAGCGGCTGCTGCCATGAGTGCTGGCCGTGACGGCGACATCCGCCGGGCGACGCTCGACCCGGAGCGCAAGCCCACCCGGTTCGAGGACGCTCTCGGCTTCTGGTTCGTCACGCGCACCCGCAGAGTGGTCGGCGTGATCGCCGTCTTCCTCGCCATCGCCCTGGTGGCCGCGTCCCAGGTCTACCTGAACTGGCGACAGGCGAACGTCGACGTCCAGTTCCTCCCGCTGCTCGCGCTCAAGATCGGGGAATGGATGCTGTGGGCGTCCCTCGTCCCCCTCGTCTTCGCCGTGGACCGCCGCTGGGGCTTCGCGGCTGGCCACCCGCTCGTGGGTACGGCGGTTCACCTGCTCCTGGCCGTCTCCTGGTTCGCCATCCTCAACGGCCTGATGACGGCGGCGGCCCCGCTCGTCGATCCCCTGGCGCGGCGGGAAGACTTCTGGACCCATTACCTGATCCGCGCAAGCCAGCGATGGCCGAACCAGCTCGTCATCTACTCGCTCATCCTGGCCGTACCCTCGGCGCTCGGGAGCGTGCTGCAGCGCGAGCGGCTCGAACGGGAGCTGGCAGAGGCCCGGCTCCAGAACCTGCGACTCCAGCTCCAGCCCCACTTCCTCTTCAACACGCTCCACACCATCGGCGCGCTGGTCCGGTCCGGAGAGCGCGGCACGGCAGTCCACACGATCTCGGCGCTGGCGGACCTGCTCAGAAGAGCGCTTTCCCACGTCGAGTCCGAGAAGGTCACGGTCGGCGAGGAGATGGAGTTCCTTGACCGGTACTCGACCATCCAGGGCATCCGTTTCGGGAGCCGACTGACGATCCGGACGTGCGTCGCCGAGGACTGCCGTGGCGCGCTGATCCCGAGCATGATCCTCCAGCCGCTGGTCGAGAACGCGATCCGCCACGGCATCGAGCCGGTGACGTCGAGGGGTACGATCCGGATCGACATCGAGCGGCGGACCGGCTCGCTGGCCGTGAGCGTGACCGACAACGGGGCCGGGTTCCGCCAGGAGGTCGACGAGACGGGCTGGGAGGGGATCGGCCTGTCCACTACGAAGCGACGCCTGCGAGCGCTCTACGGCGGCCGTCACCGTCTCAGCATCTCCTCGGACGGGGCGGGTTGCGTCGTGGCCTTCTCGATCCCGTTCGAGACGTGAGCGGAAGGGACGAATTGTCCGCAGGGGCGACGCTGCGGGCGAGGAAGTGCTTCATCCCCCGGCGTCAGGCCGCAGCAGGACCGCGCCCCCGCCCGAGCGCTTCACCTCGTACATCAGCGCGTCGGCGAGCTGGAACGCCACGGCCGGGGAGTCCGGGGGGCGAGAGAACGCGACCATGCCCGCGCTGAACGTGATCCGCCATCCCTCTCGGCGCATGCTCTCGTCGAGCCGACGCATGAGCCTGTCCACCACGATGCGCGCCTGATCGATGTCGGTGTCCGGTAGCACGATGACGAACTCGTCGCCCCCGATGCGAGCGACCAGGTCGGAGCGCCGGCGCCCCAGGTTCAGCGTCTCTCCCACCCGGCGCAGCACCCGATCTCCCTCTTCGTGGCCCAGCGCATCGTTGACCGCCTTGAACCCATCGAGGTCCAGGTATCCGACGCAGGCAGGTCGCTCGAGTCGGCGACAGAGGTTCAGCGTCACCTGCGTCGCCTCCAGGAGCGCCCGGCGGTTCAGGAGCCCGGTCACGGGATCCGTCCGCGCGAACAGCCGCTCGCGCTCGAATCGCTCCCGCAGCAATGCCACGAGCACGGCGATGGTGATGAAGTAGGTCAGACGCACGAGCGCGTTCCAGAACGCGGTCGCCGTCGTGTCGTACACGGCGCCGGACGTCGCGTCCACGAGCAGCCACACCGCTGCCGCCAGGCCGCTGAAGATGAGGCCCGTCATCCGGCTGCCGTACCACGCCATCACCGCGATCGGCGCGACGTAGAACACCGAGAACGAGAGCTGGTACCCTGTGACGTGGTCGAGCACGCCGACGACGGCAAGCAGCGTCGAGGCGAGTGCGGCCAGCGCAGGGAGCGAGAACGGACGCAGCAAGGCGTCCAGGCGCTGCAGCATGCGGATCCACGGAGGAGGGATGGTCCGGGCGCCGGAGCCCGGACGGGGACTCCGGCCAATCTTGCCCAGCCACGCCATCCTCAACGTGGCGTGGGCTTTCTCGCGCGCGACCGCCGCGGGCGACTTCGGTCGCTTCCGCGATCCCGAATCAGCTCCCCGGGGTGGATTCGAACCACCATTGGAGGATCCAAAGTCCTCCGTCCTGCCATTAGACGACCGGGGATCGCGTTCCGCGCGCTGTGCGCGGCTCACCGAAGCAAGATGGGCAACGTCGGCGCCGCGATCAATCCGAGGCGTTGCGGGACGCGGCCTGCTGGACCACCCGCCTCGACCCGAGGGCCCGGGCGCACCCCTCCACGACGCGCGCGCTCTCCCGCCCCTCGAAGACCATGGTAAACCTTTTCCATACAAGTATTTAGCGCGGCACGAGGCGTGCGCTTGGTGCAGGATGCGAGGTCGGCCGTTCGGTCGATCGGCGCCGGCGTTTTCCCATGTATCACGGGCGTGCAGCCCCACCCACGCAAGGAAGAAGCGGCAAATGAAGATCGCGATGGTCTCCACACCCTTCGTCGCGGTTCCGCCGAGGGACTACGGCGGTACCGAGCTGGTCGTGAGCGAGCTGACGGAAGGGCTGGCGGCGCTCGGGCACGACGTGGCGCTGTTCGCAACCGGTGATTCCAGCACGCGGAGCGATCTGCGGTGCTTCTATCCACGGGCGGCGTGGCCGCCGAACGTGATGGACGATCTGAACCACGTATCGTGGGCGATGCAGGAAGTCATTCACGACGGTTTCGATGTGGTGCACGTGCACTCGGCGGGGGCGCTCGCGTTCGGCCGGCTGATCCCGGGAATTCCGCTGGTCTACACGCTCCATCACGTGCGGGACGAGACGCTGTCGAACTTCTACCGGTACTTCCCGGATGTGACGTACGTGGCGATCTCGGAGGACCAGCGGCGTCGGGAGGTGCAGCTCCCCCGGATGGAAGTCATCCATCACGCGCTGGATCCGGGCGCGTACGAGTGGACGACCAAACCGGAGGACTACGTCCTGTTCATCGGGCGTTTCGCCGAGATCAAGGGCCTGCACACTGCGGTGGACGCGGCCGCGCGGGCGGGTGTCCGGATCCGCGTCGCCGGCGACACCCATCCCGTGGACCGGGAATATGGGGAACGTGAGGTGACGCCGAGGCTTCGGCAGCCTCACGTCGAGTATTTCGGGACCGTCGGAATGGACCGCAAAGTGCCGCTGCTCCGGGATGCGCGCGCGCTGCTGGTGCCGATCGAGTGGGACGAGCCGTTCGGGCTGGTCATGATCGAAGCGATGTTGTCCGGCTGCCCGGTGGTCGCGTTTCCTCGCGGCAGCGTGCCGGAGCTGGTGGAGGAGGGCAGGACCGGTTTCGTGGTCCGAGACATGGAGGACATGGTGCGGACGATCCGCCCCGGGGGCCCGTTGGATGGGTTCGACCGCCGGCGCTGCCGCGAGCGGGCGGAGGCGCGCTTCGGTCGTCGGCGCATGGTTGAAGAGTATGCAGCGCTGTACGAGCGGCTCCGGGGGTGCGGCGGCCAGATTCTGCCGAGGCGGCCGGCACGGCCGGAGCTGGAAATCGCGCGAACCACGACGGGGAGGCCGGCATGAGCCGACAGTTGCCGGCCGGGCTCGAAGAGGTCGGCATGAAGGAGGCGGTGGGCTACGCCACGATCGCCTGCCGTGGCGAGTCGGGGCTCGGGAACTCGCTGACGCTGAAGCAGGATCGTCTCTTCCTGGTGGCCGCCGAGCGGGGCGACATCGCGCCGCCGGGGCACTGCGGGTCCGGGCTGTTCCAGGATGATACGCGGTTCCTGAGCCATTACGCGCTTCGGGTGTCCGGCGGGACTGCATCACTGCTGTCGTCGCACGCGGGGTCCACCTACAGCGCGCAGATCGATCTGGCGGTGACGGACCGGGAGTTCGGGGGCGAGGATCCACGGGCCAACCGCAACAGCGTGCACATCCGGCGAGAGATGGTGCTGAGCGACAGGCTGACGGAGCGCGTGACGCTGACCAACTACCTGACTCACGCCATAGACTACTGGGTCGAGCTCGCCACGGGAGTCGATTTCGCCGACATCTTCGAGGTGCGCGGCTGGCACAGGGACGTCCGCGGCCAGTTCTACGCACCGGTCGCCGGGCCGGAGGGGATCGACTACTGGTACAGAGGCACGGATGGCCTGCTGCTCCGGACTCGCGTTCGTTTCGCGACGGCACCCGACGCTGCCGGTCCGCACGTTTCCCGATGGACGATGCGACTGGAGCCGGGGGAACCCCGGTCGCTGGAATGGGAGGTCCTCCCGGGTTTCGACCCTGACGACCGCACCGCGCAGCTGGGCGGGGACCTCGACGCCCGCGTCGCGCCGCTCGCCCGAAGCTACGACCGCTGGCGTGACGAGTGCACGCTGTGGCACAGCAATGTCGAAGCGTTCAACGCGACCGTCGACCAGGCCGTGGTCGACCTTCGCGCACTCTACGTGGAGGCGGACGGAACCGAGGTGATCTCGGCGGGCATCCCGTGGTACTCCACCGCGTTCGGCCGGGACTCGATCATCACGTCCTTGCAGACCCTTTCCGTCAACCCCCGCATCGCCTACGACACGCTCCGCTACCTCGCTCTATATCAGGGCGAACGGGAGGATGATTTCACGGAGGAGCAGCCGGGCCGGATCATGCACGAGATCCGGCGCGGCGAGATGGCCCGCAGCGGCGAGATCCCTCACGTCCCCTACTACGGCACTGTCAATGCGACGCCGCTCTGGCTCATTCTGCTGCACGAGACCTGGCGGTGGACCGGCAACGCCGAACTCGTGCGAGACCTGCTTCCCCAGGCCCGCCGGGCGCTCGACTGGATCGACCGCTACGGCGACCTCGATGGGGACGGACTCGTGGAATACGCCGGTCAGGCCGGCAAGGGGCTCGTCAACCAGGGATGGAAGGACTCCGGGGATGGCGTGCCCTTCCCGGACGGCACGCTCCCGGAGCCCCCGATCGCGCTGGTCGAGGTGCAGGGATACGTCCACGACGCCAAGGTGAGGACGGCGCAGCTTTTCGAGGCCTTCGGTCAGCAGGACGATGCGGACCGGGTGCGCGAGGAAGCGGCGGCGCTCCGCGACCGGATCCTGGCCCTATTCTGGGTGGAGGAACTGGGCACGTTCGCGCTGGCGCTGGATGGCCAGAAGCGACCCGTGCCCACCGTGACGAGCAACGCAGGGCACCTGCTCTGGAGCCGGGTTCCCACGCCGGAGCAGGCCACCCGCATGGCCCAGCTGTTCGGGGGCCCCGACATGTTCTCGGGATGGGGACTCCGGACGCTGAGCGCGGCGCACCCCGTGTTCAACCCGATGAGCTATCACAACGGCTCGATCTGGCCGCACGACAACGCGCTCGTCGGCCTGGGGCTCTCCCTGAGCGGGCACAAGAGCAGCGCGCTCCGCATCCTCACGGCGCTGCACCAGGCCGCCACCGGGCTCCGCTATCACCGGCTCCCCGAGCTGTTCTGCGGCATGGACCGCGGCCACGGCGAGGGTCCCGTCCTCTACCCCGTCAGCTGCTCTCCGCAGGCCTGGGCCGCCGGATCCCTGTTCATGCTGCTCCAGGCGGCGACCGGGATCCTGCCGGACGGCCCGGCCGGCGAGCTGCACATCCGGGACCCGCTTCTTCCCCTCTTCCTCGACACCCTTACGGTCACCGGGCTCCACGTCGGCCGCTCCCGCGTGACGCTCCAGTTCAGACGACGGGGATCACGGACGCTCGCGAACCTGCTGGCCGTCGAGGGCGACCCGCTCCAGGTGAGGATCGAGCTGTCCAGCTGAGATGGCATGGGCCGACCGCGGCAACGGTCCGGGGCCCTGTCCGCGGGTGTCCTTCCCGTGTCTTCCGGGAACCGGTTCGTCACAAGACCGTTGATCGCGTGCGTGCACGGCCGGAAGTTGGGTGAGGGCCCCCCCACGCACGGAGACGCATTGTTCCTCGATCGCGCGCGCCAGGACACCCGCCACGCCCTCCGCTCGCTGCGAAGGAACCCCGGCTTCACCGCCGTGGTCATCCTCACGCTCGCGGTAGGGGTCGCGGCCAGCGTGACCGTCTTCAGCGTCCTGAACCCGTACCTGCTGCGTCCGCTCCCGTACGGGGCCCCCGACCGGCTGCTCCAGGTGGAGCAGGTGGACCCCGCGACCGGTGAAGACCGCGCCCGCTTCTCGCTGCCCCAATGGGCCGACTGGCGCGAGCGCAGTGCGGCGTTCCGCGACCTGGCGGCGTACCGCTACACCACGGTGAACGTGACCGGTACGACGCGGGCCGAGCGGGTCCTGGCTGGCTTCACGACCGGGAACCTCTTCGCCGTCCTGGGCGTGACACCGGAGCTCGGGCGCGCCTACAGCGAGGCCGACCAGGGGCCCGGCGCCGAGCCGGTGGTGGTCCTGTCGCACGCGCTCTGGGCCGCTCGTTACGGCGCCGATCCGGCGATCATCGGGCGACCGGTGCGCGTCGACGGCGCCGTCCACACCGTGGTCGGCGTGATGCCGCCGGAGTTCAACTTTCCGTGGAACGAAGTGCGGATGTGGGTGCCGCTCAGGGAGGCGCCCGCGTCCGTGGCCCGCGACCACCGGAGCCTGATCCTGGTGGGGCGCCTGAGCCCGGGAGTCCGGCACGAGGCGGCGCGCGAGGAGCTGCTGGCCATCCAGCGCGAACTCGGCGAGCGCTACCCGGACGTCGACGGCCAGTACAGGGGCGTGACCGTGCGACCGCTCCGTGAGGCGCTGAACTTCGCATGGCCTGTCGTGCGCGTGGGCCTCACCCTGCTCCTGGCCGCCGTGGCCAGCCTGCTGCTGATCGCCTGCGTGAACGTGGCCAGCCTCACTCTCGCCCGGGCTACCACGCGCTCCCGCGAGGCGGCCGTGCGCCGCGCACTCGGCGCGGGCTCCCGCCGTCTCGTGGCCCAGCTGCTCACGGAAAGCGCGGTTCTCGCCGCCGTGGCCGGCACGCTCGGCGTCGCCCTGGCCTGGCTCGCCATGCGGGCTCTCGCCCCCGCGCTCCCGGAAGCGCTCTTCCGAGTCGGCACCACCACCCTCGACTGGCGCGTGCTCGCGTTCGCCGTGGCCGTGGCCGCGCTCACACCTCTCGCCTTCGGCCTCGCGCCCGCGCTCGCCACCTCCCGGATCCCTCCCGCGGACGCCATGCGCGGCACCGGCCGGGGGAGCGGAGGGCGCCGGAGCATGCGCGCCCGACGAGCGCTGGTTTCGATCGAGGTCGCCCTGGCGGTCACCCTAGTGACGCTCGCATCGCTCCTGTTCCGCAGCTTCGCCGCCGTGCACGCCGTGGACCTCGGCTTCGATGCTTCGACGATGGTCGTGCTGGAGGTGGCTCCGCCGGCCAGCGGCTACGCCAATGCGGACGCGCTCCGCACGTACTATGACCGCGCGCTCTCCGCCGTGGCGGCCGTGCCGGGCGTCACCGCTGCCGGGTTCACGGACCCGCTGCCGTTGAACCACGAGACGTTCACGGTCGCCTACGACGCCGGCGAGCGAATCGATCCGGATCGGGCGGACCGCGCCACGTACTCCCGTGTGAGCGCGGGGTACTTCACTGCGTCGGGGATCCGGCTCCTGGAGGGCGCCGGTCTCGAGGTGCTGGACAGTCGCGACGGGGGTGCCGCGGTGATCGTGAGCCGCGCGCTGGCCGAGCGGGCCTGGCCCGGCTCGAGCGCGCTCGGACGGCGAGTCCGGTTCAGAGCGGGCGACGCGGCGGTGGATGCGACGGTCGTCGGCGTGGCCGAGGACATTCGCTGGCGCGACATCACCAGCGCCCCCGGACCCCACATCTACCGCGCCATGGCCCAATCGCCGGCACGCCGGCGCTTCATCATTGCCCGGGCCGCAGCGCCGACGGGCCCCGTGGCGCGGGCGGTGGCCTCGACGGTCGGGGCGCTCGACCCGGACGTGCCGGTGACGGTCCGGCCCATGACGGAGATCGTGCGAGAGAACGACTTCCAGTGGGCGCTCAGCTCCATCGCTGTGGGCGCATTCGGCGCTGTCGCGCTGCTGCTCGCGTCCATGGGGATCTACGGCGTGATCGCCTTCTCCGTGGCGCGGCGCAGGAGGGAGCTCGGGATACGGGCTGCCGTGGGCGCCACGGCCGGCCAGATCCGAAGCCTCGTCGTGCGCGACGGCGTACGCCTCGCCGCCTACGGGGTGGTCGCGGGGGCGCTCCTGGCTCTGGCCGCCGGGCGCCTCGTCGCCGGGTTCCTCTACGGCGTCCCCGCCGCCGATCCGGTCACCTTCGTGGGGGTCATCGCGCTGTTCGTACTGGTGGCCGCGACCGCCAGCCTGCTCCCGGCGCGCCGGGCGGCGCGGCTCGATCCGCAGGCGGTGCTTCGGGAGGAGTGAGGCGGTTCACGACGGGCCCCGCGGGCGGCGCGGGCGGCCGCGACGCCGGGGCGTGGCTCGAGCCGTCGTCGCCGGAGCGGTCCGCGTGAGGACCACCCCCACGCCCCCGAATGCGCCGTCGAGCGCCGCGGCGGCCGAGCGCGCAGTGGCTTCGTCGTCGAAGACGCCGAACACGGTCGAGCCGCTCCCGGCCAGCAGCGCGATCCTCGCGCCTTTCCCGCGCAGCAGGTCGCGAAGCTCTCGCAGGAACGGGTAACGGTGGAACAGCGCGGGCTCGAAGTCGTTCTTCGCCCGACCCTCGATCTCGTTCCATGCCAGGGACTCCGGCACCCGGCTGACCGGAGGCCCCGCCCCCACCGAGGGCCCGCCGCGCCCGTCGTCGCCCGCCCCGTCCTCCTGCATCCCGGCGCCGCGCCGGTCGGGCTCCGCCGCGCCCCGCGCCTCGTCCAGCCAGGCGTACGCCGCCGGCGTCGGGACGTGGACGGGCGGGAGCGCCAGCACCACGGGGCGGGATTCCGGGGGAGCCAGCTGCATCAGCCGGTCCCCGCGGCCGGTCCCGACGGCGAGCGGGGCGCCGGAAACGAAAAAGGGGATGTCGCTCCCGAGTTTCCGGGCCACCTGCAGCAGGGCCGCGCCGTCCAATCGGCCGCGCCACAGGCGCGCCATGGCGAGGAGGGTGGCGGCGGCGTCGCTGGACCCGCCGCCCAGCCCGGCGCCCGTCGGGATGCGCTTTGTAAGGGCGATCTCCACACCCGCCGGCGTCCCGGCCGCCCGGGCGAACGCGGACGCGGCCCGCAAGGCCAGGTTCCTCTCCGGCGGCCCCATGTCCGGCAGCGCGGTGAGCGGGGCGGCGAAGCCTGGGCGGAGCTCGGCGGCGGGAAGGTCGGGTCGCTGCCGGACGGTGACCTCATCGCCCAGCTCCAGGGCGCAGTAGAGGGTGTCCAGCGGATGGTAGCCGTCCGCTCCGACCGCGCCGATCCGCAGCCAGAGGTTGACCTTGGCCGCGGCAGGGACCGTGACGGTCATGGCTTCGAGAGCCCGGCCTCCGGCGACGTCGTCTCTTCCGACCTCGCCTCCACCGCCTCCTCGACGGCGATCTCGCTGCGGCCCATGTCCGACCACGACAGCCCGGCCCGCCACAGATAGTAGAGCCCGAGCGCGGTCACGGGGATGAACCCGGCCAGGTGGAGGCCCAGGGCGAACGCCACCGCGCGCGACGAGTCCACGCCCCACACCTGGACCAGTCCGACGCGGGCCGCGGCCTCGAACACGCCGAAGAAGCCCGGCGCCGAGGGCAGCGACACCGCGAGCGCGATGATGGACTGAAGGAAAACCGCGGCGATGAACGGGGCATGAATCCCGAACGCGTGGAAGCCGATCCAGGTGGCCACGGCCACGTTGAGCCACAGCACGATCGACCACGCCAGAACCTGGAGCAGCAGCCGCCAGTCGCGCAGCGCAGCCGTCCCGTCGAGGAAGGCCGCCAGGGCGTCGATCACCAGTCGCCGCAGGCGGCGGGGGAGGATGCGGGCAACCGTGCGCTCGAACACCCGCACGGACGTGGCGGGCCAGGTCGCCATCAGCAGCAGGACGACGAACCCCCCGGCGAGCACCGCGGCAGCGCCGGCCGCGATCGAGCCGAAGTCCTGACCGGGCATCTCGGGGAAGCCCGGCCAGCCGAGCGCGATGAAGAGGAGCGCGACCACCATCAGCGCGTCGAAAAGCCGCTCCACCACGAGCGACCCGAACGCGGCGGACGCACGCACTGGCTCGAAGCGGGTGATGGCGTAAGCCCGCGCGAACTCCCCCACTCTGGCGGGGAGCAGGTTGTTCGCCATGAACCCGATGCACGTGGCGGCGTAGCGCGGCCGGAAGCGAGTGCCGGGGAAGGCCGGGCGGAGCAGCGGGCGCCAGCGGAACGCGCGCAGCGGGAAGGGCAGCGTGAGAGCGATGGAGGTGAGGATGAGCAGCGGTACGTTGGCCGCACGGATCTCGTGCCAGACCTCGGCCAGATCCACGTCCCGGAACGTGTACCAGAGGAGCACCAGGCTGAGCAGCACGCCCAGCACCCCTTTCCAATCGAGGAAAGGGCGCCGCCGGATCGGCGCGGCGCCGGCCGCCGTCACTTCATCCCCAGCCGGATCAGGTCGAACAGCTCGTCGAGGATCGGGCCCACGGGCGCGTCGGAGACCAGCGCGTCCTCCAGCGCCGTGCGCAGGTCCAGCGCGCGCTGGAGGGCCGGGCCGGGGGCGTATTCGAGCGTGCCAATGTCCACCTCGGGGGACGGGTCAGGCTCCTTCGCTTCCATGGACTGTCCTCTGCTTCAGCAATGACTCGACGGACGCGCGGCGGCAATGAGCGCCTTCATCTCACGGACGGCCGCCTCAATGCCGGTGAATACCGCGCGGCTGATCACGCTATGGCCAATGTTCAGCTCTTCCACCTCTTCGATTCCGGCCACGGCGGCGGAGTTCTCGTACGTGAGCCCGTGACCGGCGTGCACGTCCAGCCCCAGCGAGCGACCGAGCGCCGCCGCACGACGCAGCCGGTCCAGCTCCGCGGATGCTCCCCGCCCCGGACGCCAGGCGTTGGCATACTCGCCCGTGTGCAGCTCGACGGCATCCACGCCCAGCTCCGCGGCACGCCGCAGCGTATCCGGATCCGGATCCACGAAGAGCGAGGAGCGGACGCAGGCCTCGCGCAGCCGCTCCAGCGCCGCCGCGAGACGGCTCGTGTCACCGGCGAGTGACAGACCGCCCTCCGTCGTGACCTCCTCGCGACGCTCCGGCACCAGCGTCGCCGCCATCGGCTTCAACTCCTGGGCGAGCGCCACCATCTCGTCCGTCCCGGCCATCTCCAGGTTGACTCCGGTGCGCGCCGTTTCCATGAGCAGCCGCACGTCCCGATCCTGGATGTGGCGGCGGTCCTCGCGCAGGTGCACCGTGATCCCGTCCGCGCCGCCGAGCTCGGCCAGGACCGCGGCACGCACCGGGTCCGGCTCGTTCGTGCGACGGGCCTGCCGGACCGTGGCCACATGGTCAATGTTGATGTGGAGGCGCATTACTCGCCCAGGAGTGCTTCCAGCTGCTCCGCCCGCTCAGGATCGAGCCCGGCGCCGCGGGCGAGCTGAAGGGTTTCCAGCCCGACCGCGCAATATAGGCGTCGCTCCCGTCCCGACAACCGGGACAGGTGCAGCCTCACGGTGTCCAGGTCGCCCCGAGCCACCGGCCCGGTGAGGGCAGCGCCGAAGCCAAGCTGCTCCACGTTGTCCATGGTGCCGCGCATGAGTGGGAGCGCGGCGGCCACGGCCTCATCCTCGGGGATTCCCGCCTCCGCGAGCGTGCGGGCCACCACGGCCGCCGCGGCCAGCACGTAATTGGAGGCGAAAACCGCCGCTGCATGGTACAGCGGGCGGAGCGTCGGCGGGATGACCAGGGCCCGCCCTTGCAGCGCATCCACGACCCGGCGGGCGGCCGTCAGGGCCGCGGGCTCCCCGGCCACCGCGTACGCGCACCCGACAAGGCGGTCGGCGCCGGACCACGGGTCCGCGACGGTCTGCAACGGGTGGATGGAGCCCACCGTGTACCCGGCGGCGTGGAGCGGGGCGAGGACGTCCGTGGAGAGCGCGCCGGAAAGGTGGAGCGCCGCGCAACCGCCTGGGTGCGGACCGCCGAGCGCCACCTGGTTCGCCACCTCCGGCAGTGCGTCGTCGGGCACCGCCAGCAGGAGCACCGTGGTGTTGTCGGGCACCGGACCGTACCCCATGCGGTACGACACGTGCTCGGCCGCGCCGTCGAAGAGCGGGTGCGGCGGCGCCTCCGGGGAGCGACCGAAGAAGACCAGGCTTTCCGCTTCCCGGGCATGATTCAGCGCCACCCCCAGCGCCAGGCCCATGCGGCCCGGCCCCACCACCGCAATCCGCTCGCTCATGCCGCCCCGTTGATCTGGATCCCTTCGCGCTGGCGGAGCCGCCCCAGCGTTGGCTGCGGGATCCTGGCTCGCAGGTCGATGATCGTTCCGCGCTCCTCCCGGCTGATCACCTCTCCCTCCCGGTACACCGTGGCCAGGCTCTCGCCGTCGGCGGCCGGGATCAGCAGCTGCACTTCCGGCCGCTGGCTCCGTACCTGGCCCTCCAGCAGCTCGACGATCTCCCGCAGGCCGTCGCGCTCCACCGTGGAGGTGAAGACCGCCGGCTCGGCGAACATCGCCCGCGCGTTGGCCCGCAGCGCGGCCTCCTCGTCGTGCGTGAGCTGATCGACCTTGTTGAACACGAGGGCGAGGGGGACGTCATCGAGATCGAGATCGGTGAGGACGCCCTCCACCACCGTCTTCTGCTCCTCCCAGCGCGGGTGTGAGCCGTCAATGACGTGGAGCAGGACGTCGGCCTCCGAGGCCTCTTCCAGGGTAGCGCGGAACGACGCGACCAGGTGGTGTGGCAGCTTGCGGATGAAGCCGACCGTGTCCGTCACCAGCACCTTCGACCCCATGGGCAGCTCCACCTGCCGCGTGGCCGGATCGAGGGTGGCGAACAGCCGGTCCTCGATGAACAGCTCCGCACCCGAGAGCGACCTCAGCAGGCTGGATTTCCCCGCGTTCGTGTATCCGACCAGCGCCGCCTGGAACTCGCCCGACCGCCCCTTCCGCTGCGTCGCGCGGCGGCGTGCCACGATCTCCAGCTTGTCCCGCAGGTCGCTGATCCGCCGGCTGATGATCCGACGGTCGGTCTCCAGCTGCGTCTCGCCAGGACCTCGCAACCCGATTCCACCCCGGATCCGCGACAGGTGGGTCCACATCCGCTTGAGACGCGGGAGCAGGTACTCGAGCTGCGCCAGCTCCACCTGGAGCTGCGCCTCGTTCGTCCTTGCCCGCGTGGCGAAGATGTCCAGGATCAGCTCCGTCCTGTCCATGATCCGGACGTCCAGGAGGTCCTCCAGATTCTTGCCCTGCGCCGGCGTCAGCTCGTCGTCGAAGATCACGAGCGTCGCGCCACGGTCCCGCACCACCTGGCCCAGCTGCTTCGCCTTCCCTTCCCCGATGAAGTACCGCGGGTGCGGCGCCGAGAGCCTCTGGATCAGCACGGCTACGACGCTGGCGCCGGCCGTGTCGCTGAGCCGACCCAGCTCTTCCAGGTGCTCGTCCGCCTGCTCAGGCGATACTCCCGCCGTCGGTGCCCCCACCAGCACCGCGCACTCCTCAGGCGTTTCGAGCGAGATGATCTCTCTTATGGATGCCTCCTCCAAATGACCGTCATCGGACTTCGGCCTGCGTCACCGTGCCCACGTGCCGGAAGTCCAGATCTCGCCGGACCGGCACCGTCACGGAAACCGTGCCACTCACGCGATAATCGAACGCACCCCGGTCGAGCAGGGCGCGTGCGGCCTGGCTCATGCCTTTGTAGGTGAAATTCACCGGCACCGCCACCTCGACGGTGTCGCCGGCGGGCACAGCCAGGTCGCGATCGATCTGCCCGTCCGTAAAGGGCGACCAGCTTTTCGTGTCCGGCGCCTGGAGCTCGAGCTTGTAGCGCACGCCGTCCGCTTTCAGATCGAAATCGTTGGGGTTGTAGATCCCGAGCTGCACGTTCATGATGCCGCCGTTCAGCCCCAGCGACGACAACTGCACTCCGGCCAGCCAGAATGCGGGGCTGCTGAACCTTCGGCACACACGCACCGAGCATGACCAGCAGCGCGGCCGCCGTGGCCCTGGACCCCACCCGCAACCGTTTCCTCCTACCCTTCACGATCGCCTCCGGTCTCGTTCGACTCCACCCGCAGCTTCGCCCACCACGCGAGCCGCTCCGCGATGCGTTTCTCGTGCCCGAACCCGCTCGGCTCGTAGAAGCGCGTTCCCCGGAGACGCTCGGGCAGGTACTCCTGTGGAATGTAGTGGTCTTCCGATTCGAAGGCGTAGCGATAGTCCTCGCCGTAGCCCAGCTCCTTCATCAGTCCCGTGGGCGCGTTCCGGATGTGCAGCGGCACCGGCTCGGCCGGCGTATCCCTCGCCGCCGACCGCGCGGCGCCGAACGCGCTGTAGAGCCGGTTCGATTTCGGCGAAGTGGCCAGGTACACCGCGGCTTCCGCCAGTGCCAGGTCGCCCTCCGGCGACCCGAGCATCTGGTACGCGTCCCTCGCCGCGATGGCGACGCTCAGCGCCTGCGGGTCCGACAGGCCGACGTCCTCCATGGCCATCCGGATCAGCCGCCGCGCGGCGTATAGCGGGTCTTCGCCGCCTTCCAGCAGCCGTGCCAGCCAGTACAGTGCGCCGTCCGGGTCGCTCCCCCGCACCGCCTTGTGCAGCGCAGAAATGATGTTGTAGTGCTCCTCGCCTCCCTTGTCATAGCGGGCGACGCGCTGCTGGAGCGCCTCCTTCGCCCGTCCGGCATCGATCCGCCCGCCCTCGCCCGCCAGCGTGGCCGCCGTCTCGAGGGCGTTGAGGGCGCGACGGGCATCCCCGTCGGCCTGGACGGCGATGAGGCCGATGGCGGCGTCGTCCACGTCCAGGCCGCGGGCGCCCAGGCCCCGCTCCTGATCGGCGAGCGCGCGACGCAGGATCTCCTCCAGCTCCCCCTCGCCGAGCGGCTGCAGCACGAACACGCGCGCCCGGCTGAGCAGCGCACCGATCACCTCGAACGACGGGTTCTCCGTGGTGGCGCCGATCAGGGAGATGGTGCCCGCCTCGACGTGGGGGAGGAAGGCGTCTTGTTGCGCCTTGTTGAAGCGGTGGATCTCGTCGCAGAACAGGATCGTGCGACGCCCCATCCCGCGCAGCCGGGCGTCCGCCTGCTTCATGATCTCCCGAACCCGCGGCACGCCCTCGGTGACCGCGCTGAACGAGACGAAGGTGGAGTTGGTGCGCTCGGCGATGATGCGCGCGATCGTGGTCTTCCCCGTCCCGGGAGGCCCCCAGAGGATCAGGCTGCCGACCTCGTCCTTCTCGATCAGCTCCCGCAGCGCCCGCCCCTGGCCGAGCACGGATTCCTGGCCGACGAACTCGTCCAGGGTGCGCGGCCGCATGCGCGCTGCGAGCGGCGCGGCGGCTTCCACCCCCTCGGCCGACGACCCGGTCACCCCGGCTTGCGCGTCCCCGGACCGCTCCGCCCCGTTCCCGGCGTCCCGACTCTCGCCCGGGGACGGGCCCTCTGCGTTCTTCCTTCCGCCGAACAGGTCCAGCTCACTCATCCAGCCACTCCTGCCGGACGAGCTCCAGGAGCGCGTCCTTCCGGTTCAGCGCGGGCTCGTCCGTCACGCGCTCCAGCAGCGCCTCGAGAACTTCACCGAAAAGCGGCCCCGGCTGGAGCCCGAGCCCCTTGAGATCCGCTCCGCCAATGGCCAGGTCCGTGGTGGCGAGGGCGGGCCGCTGGGCCAGCACGTCGCGCACCTTGTGCCACCGCTCGAGCAGATCATCCGGTCGGCCACCGTCCGGATGCCGCGCACGCCACAGCGCGAAGCGGAGGCGGAAGAGGTCGCGCCAGAGATCGGCCCCGACGTCGCGCAGCCACCGTCGCACTCCGGCGTCGGGCGCATCCGGGGGGAAGAGGTCCGGGTGGTGACGCACCAGGCGCGTCACCCGGGCAGTGTCCGCGTTGGACGACTTGAGCCGGCGCATGACGTCCTCCGCCTTGCGCCCGCCCAGCACCTCGTGACCCGTGTAGCGCCAGCCGCCGCGCAGGTCGCGGGTGCGCGCCGGCGGCATCCCGATGGCGTGCAGCAGCGCCGCGAGCCGGAGCGCGGTCCGCCCCGTCGCAACGGCATCGACGGCCCGGAGGGTGACCGTCCACAGGTCGTCGCGGTCCGCCACGGGCGGTTCGCCCGGGAGCGCCGCGAGCTCCGGGTAGAGCGCGCCGAGGGCGCCCGACTCGCGGTAAAGATCCAGGGCGACGGACGCCCGGCGCGCCTGTGAGAGCACCTTGACCAGCTCCTCCCTCACCCGCTCGGCCGACAGCCCGCGGAGGTGCGGCACGGCTTCCCGGATGGCCTCCCACGTCCCCGGCGCGACGGTGAGCTCGAACTGTCCTGCGAAACGGAGCGCACGCAGGACCCGAAGGTAGTCCTCGGCGAAACGCTCGCCGGGGTCGCCCACGGTTCGGAGGCGCCCCAGCTCCAGGTCGCGACGCCCGTCGAACGGGTCGAGCAGCTCGCCCGTGCTCGGCCGCCACGCCACGGCGTTGATGGTGAAGTCCCGTCGGGAGAGGTCTTCCTGGATGGTGTCGGCGAACTCGACCACGGCGTGCCGGCCGAATGTCTCCACATCACGGCGGAACGTGGTGACCTCGTACAGCTGTCCCCCGTCGAGAACGCCGACGGTGCCGTGATCGAGGCCCACGGGGACGGTGCGGCGAAAGAGCCTCGTGACGTCGGTAGGGCGGGCGCGCGTCGCCAGGTCCCAGTCCCCGGCGGGGCGTCCGGCTACGCTGTCGCGGACGGCGCCGCCCACGGCCCACGTCTCGAACCCTTCCTCCTCGAGGCGCTTCGCGATCCGGCGGACCGCCTCCGGCGGGCGGAGGTCCATCGCCTCGCTCAGCCGCAGAGTACGGATCCGCCGTTCACGTTCATGACCTCGCCGGTGATGTGACGGGCGAGGCCGGAGCAGAGGAACACGATCGGGCCGGCGACGTCGTCCGCCGACGCCACCCGGCCCAGCGGGATCGTCCGCTCGATCCGCTGCCGGCCGCCATCCGAGTAGGAGTAGGCGGCCATCTCCGTGTCGATCCACCCGGGCGCCACGCAGTTCACGGTGATGTCCCGCGGCGCCAGCTCCACGGCCACCCCCTTCACCAGCGAGATGAGCGCGCCCTTCGTGGCAGCGTAGTCCCCGTGGTTCGCCTCCCCGCGCTGACCGGCGGTGGAGCCCACGAGGACGACCCGTCCGCCGTCACCCATGATCCGCGCCGCACCGCGGACGCTGTAGAACACCGAATCCAGGTTCACGGCCAGCGTACGGCGCCACTGGTCGTCAGACATGGATGCGATCGGCACTTCGGCCACCGGCCAGATGCCCGCGTTGGCCACGAGAATGTCGAGCCCGCCGAATTCCGCTTCCACTTTCCGGAACAGCTCGTCCACCGCCGCCGGGGCAGCGAGATCGAGCCCGTCGGCGAACCCGCGCCGGCCCGCGCTCCGGACCTCCGCCACCACCCCGGCAGCGTCCGCCTCCCGCTCGCGGTAGGTGATGGCCACGTCGGCGCCCGCGCGCGCCAGCATCCGCGCGACCGCCGCGCCCACGCCGCGGGAGCCGCCGGTCACAAGCGCGCGCTTGCCCTCCAGGTCAATCGGAAGCATGGAATCGCCCTTCCACGATGTCGCAGATCACGTGGCCTATGGCCAGCTGGAGCTCCTGCGCCCGGGCGCCGTCGTCCGTAGGAAGGACCAGCGCGTGGTCCACCGCGGCCGCGAGCGGACCACCCCCGCGGGCGAGAAGGGCCACCGTGACCACTCCGGCGCCCCGAGCCGCTTCTGCGGCGCGGAGCAGGTTCGGCGACTTGCCGGACGTGCTGTGCACGAAGAGGAGGTCGCCACGGCTGCCCAGCGCCTCGACCTGGCGCGCGAACACCTGCTCGAACCCGAGGTCGTTCGCGGCGGCGGTCAGGAGTGACGTGTCCGTGGTCAGCGCGACGGCCGGGAACGGCACGCGGTCGCGACGGAAGCGGACCACGTACTCCGTCGCCAGGTGCTGCGCGTCCGCCGCCGACCCGCCGTTGCCGCAGAAGAGGAGCTTGTGGCCGGCTTCGAGGGTGGAGATCGTGAGCTCCGCCAGCTCCGCCACGTCGCCTGCCATGTCACGCGCGACGACGGCCGCAAGGGCGGCAAGCGCTTCCAGCTGCCGTATCGCCGCGTCCACCGCCGGACTCTTCATTCGAATGCTTTCGATCCGGTGAGCAATCCGTCGAAGCGGGACGGGGCCAGGGCACGCGTCAGCCGGTCGAGAGCCTCCGGCCCGGATTCCGCCGCAGCCTCGCACGCGTACGTCAGGAGCGCGTCCGCAGCCAGGAGCGGCGCCGCCGACGTCCGGCCGCCGGGGCCGTCGATCACCGCGGCGAGACCGCCCAGCGCCGCGGCGGCCAGCCGCTCGGCCACGTCGCCCGTGGGCGGCGCGTGCCGCTCGAGCATCGTCACGACGTGCGCCTTCAACGGCTCCGGCATTGGCGGTCGCCGCGCCGCCACCCACTCCGTCAGGTCGATCAATGGGCCTCGAGAAGCGCTCGCACGATCTCGGGCGCTTTCGCCAGCGCGGCCCCGACGAGCTCCGGATCGCCCACGCCTCCCTGCGCCATGTGCGGCCGCCCGCCACCCGAGCCCCCCGTCAGTCTGGCGACCTCGCGCACCACATGGTCGGCACGCACGCCCCGGCCGATCAGGTCGTCGGTGACCACGGAGAAGAGCGCGGTACGCTCCCCCGACACAGCGGCCAGGACCACCACGCCGCTGCCGAGCCGGTCCCGCAGCTGGTCGCCCAGCGCCCGCAGCTCGTCCTGGTCGGCCACTTCCACCTGCTCGGCCACGATCCTCGCCCCGTCCACCTGCGCAGCCGCTTCCACCAGGCGCCCCACCACGTCCGCCGCGCCCTGGCGCCTGGCCCGCTCCAGCTGCCTCTCCAGCTCCCGCACCTCGCCCTGCAGCTGCTCGACCCGGCGCACCACCATCTCCGGCGGCACCCTCAGGATCTCGGATGTCTCCCGCAGCGCGTCTTCCTGGCGAACCGCCAGCCGGTATGCCTCGCGGCCGGTCACCGCCTCGATCCGGCGCACGCCCGCGCCCGTGCCCGTCTCACTCACGATGCGGAAGAGCCCGATCTCGCCCGTCCGCCGCACGTGCGTGCCGCCGCACAGCTCGCGGCTCACGCCCGGGACCGTGATCATCCGCACCACATCTCCGTACTTCTCGCCGAACAGCGCCATGGCGCCCTTTTCGATCGCGTCATCGTAGCGGAGGAAGTCGATGAAGACGTCCTGGTCCTGGAGGATGGCCTCGTTCACCTCGTCCTCCACCCGACGGATCTGCTCGGGCGTCATCGGCTGCGCATGCGAGAAGTCGAAGCGCAGCCGGTCCGGCGCCACCAGCGAGCCACGCTGGAGAACGTGTTCGCCCAGCACCTTGCGCAGTCCGGCGTGCAGCAGGTGCGTGGCCGTGTGGTTCCGCTCGGTGTCGTGGCGGGTCGGGCCCGCCACGCGCGCGACCACCGGCACGGGCGCCACGGCATCCGGGAAGTCGCCCTCCACATCTCCGAGCACGGCCGCGCGGCCACCCACGCGTCGAACGTCGTCCACCACCACGCGCCAGCCGTCGCCTTCCACCTCGCCCCTGTCGCTGATCTGGCCGCCCGACTCGACGTAGAACGGGTTCTCCCGCAGCTGGAGCGCCACGCGGCCGTCCTGGCGTCGGAACGCGACGACATCCGTCTCCACGTCCGTCCGCTCGTAGCCCACGAACTCCGGCTCCGCTTCGTCCAGCTCCGTCCAGCCGTGCGCCAGGGCGTCCCCGGCCTCGATTCCCGCAGCCTCACGATCGGCGCGCGAACGTGCTCGCTGCTCCTCCAGCGCCCTCTCGAACCCGTCCATGTCGACGGCGTAGCCCCGCTCCTCCGCCATCAGCTCGGTCAGGTCCAGCGGGAAGCCGAACGTGTCGTACAGCCGGAACGCGTCCTCGCCCACGATGAGCTTGCCGGAACCGGCCGTCGCGGCCGCCTCCGCCGGCTGCCCCTGGAGCGTCTGTGCCGGCGCCACCTCGTCGAAGCGCGCCATGCCTTCCTCGATGGTGGTGAGGAAGCGCTCCTCCTCCATGCGCGTGGCGCGCAGCAGATGGTCGCGCCGGGAGCGAAGCTCGGGGTAGGCGTCGGCCATGCGGTCCACCACCTCGTCCACCACTTCCGCCAGCGTCGGCTCGCGACGGCCGAGCAGCCACGCGTGGCGGATCGCCCGGCGCATGATGCGGCGCAGGACGTAGCCCCGGCCCGAGTTGCTCGGGAACACCCCGTCGGCAAGCAGGAACGCCGTTGCGCGGGAGTGGTCCGCGAGCACGCGGTAGGACACGCCGGCCTCGGTCCCGGGATCGTAGGGCACGCCCACCACGCGGACGGCGCGCTCGATCAGGGGCGTGAACAGGTCCGTCTCGTAGTTCGACGAGACTCCCTGCATGACGCTCGCGATCCGCTCCAGGCCGGCACCCGTATCGATCGATGGACGCGGCAGCGGGTTCAGCTCGCCATCCGCAGCGCGGTTGTACTGCATGAACACGAGGTTCCACAGCTCCAGGAACTCCCCCGCCTCCCCCTTGACCTCGAAGGCATCGGCCGTGAGGTCGGTGCCGCGCTCACCCTCCGGGCGCATGTCCCAGTGGATCTCGCTGCACGGGCCGCACGGGCCGGTGTCACCCATCTGCCAGAAATTGTCCTTGTCGCCAAGCCGGAAGATCCGGCTCTCGGGCAGCCCGGCCACCTCCTGCCAGAGCCCGTACGCCTCGTCATCGGTGTAGTGGACCGTGGCCCAGAGTCGATCCTTCGGCAGCCCGTACACTTCCGTGAAAAGGCGCCAGGCGAAGTCGATGGCGTCCCGCTTGAAGTAGTCGCCGAAGGAGAAGTTCCCGAGCATCTCGAAGAAGGTGTGGTGCCTCGCCGTGCGCCCCACCTCCTCCAGGTCGTTGTGCTTGCCGCTCACGCGCAGGCACTTCTGCGACGTCGTCGCCCGCCTGATCCCCAGCGACTCCTCGCCCAGGAACACCTTCTTGAACTGGACCATCCCGGCGTTCGTGAACATGAGCGTGGGGTCGTCCTTGGGGACCAGCGCCGAGCTCGGCCGGATGTCGTGGCCGTTGCGCTCGAAGAACTCCAGAAACTTCCGCCTGATCTCGCTTGCCGTCATGCCTCTTCCCGTCCCGTGCTTCCGCCTTTCTCAAGCCGAGCGCCCAATATAGGAGATGCGCCGGCCAATGCGAAGCCGCCACGCCCTCCCGATACCCCGCTCTCCCACGGACGATCGGCCACGCGCGTCCCGGGGGCGCGCAGAGCAGGGCCGCGGCGAGGTGACAGGGGGTGCCCTGCAGCCAGCGACCGCCGTGGAAACACGTTCGACGAAGAAAGAAATACGGGGAGCGGCCGCCTCCGGCGCGGCCCGCCCCCCGATTCGCCCGGCTCTCTATCCGGTTTCCCGTGAGAGAGAGTGCCTCTGTGGCTCAGCTCTCCTCCGAGCTCTCGCTCTCCTCCGAGGCCGCCTGCCCCCGGGACATCCCGAGCTCCGAACGCACCTTCGCCTCGATCTCATCCCGGATCTCGGGGCTCTCCATCAGGAAGGCTTTCGCGTTCTCCCGCCCCTGGCCCAGGCGAGTCTCACCATACGAGTACCAGGCCCCGGCCTTGTCCACGATCCCCAGCTCCGACCCCAGGTCGATGAGCAGGCCGGTGTGGCTGATCCCCTCGTTGTACATGATGTCGAACTCGGCCTGCCGGAACGGCGGCGCCATCTTGTTCTTCACCACCTTCACCCGCGTCCGGTTCCCCACCAGCTCCTGTCCGTCCTTGATCGCGCCGATCCGCCGGATGTCCATGCGCAGGCTCGCGTAGAACTTCAAAGCGCGGCCCCCGCTCGTGGTCTCTGGGTTCCCGAACATCACCCCGATCTTCTCGCGGATCTGGTTCGTGAACACCACCGACGTCCGCGACCGGTTCACCGCGCCCGTCAGCTTCCGCAGCGCCTGGCTCATGAGCCGGGCCTGCAGCCCCACGTGCGAGTCCCCCATCTCCCCTTCGATCTCCGCCCGCGGCACCAACGCCGCAACGGAGTCGATGACCACTACGTCGACCGCGCCCGAGCGGATGAGCATCTCGGCGATCTCCAGCGCCTGCTCCCCCGTGTCCGGCTGGCTAACGAGCAGCGCGTCCACGTCCACGCCCAGCTTGCGCGAATACTCCACGTCCAGCGCGTGCTCGGCGTCGATGAACGCCGCCACGCCCCCGTTCTTCTGCGCGTTCGCGATCACGTGCAGGCAGAGCGTCGTCTTCCCGCTCGACTCCGGGCCGTAGACCTCCGTCATCCGGCCACGCGGAATCCCGCCGATCCCGATCGCCGCGTCCAGGTTGATCGCCCCCGTCGAGATCGCCGCGACCTCCATCCTCGCCCCGTCCGCGCCCATCCGCATGATCGCGCCCTTGCCGTACGCCCGCTCGATCTGCGAGATCGCCACGTTCAGAGCCTTCTCCTTCTCCTTCGTCAGCTCGGCCGCTGCCATCGCTTCACCTGTCCGTGGTGGATATTCGGGGGTTCCGCCTCAAGATGCGCATCCGCCCGGTCCGCCGGAAGTGCGCCGGGGGACAACCTAATGCCGCGACCGGCCGGGCGGCGCCTACCGAACAAATGCCGAAGTACGTTACCCTCACCGCCCCCGCCGCGCAAGAGCCCGCTCCACCGACGGAGCACGCGCTGCGACGGCCGGCGCAGAGAGCCGCGGCGGTCGACTCAGGCAGCGTCGATGACGGCTCGGAGCGCCCGGGCGGCGGTGTGGATGCCGTCGTCGTCGACGTCCATGTGGGTGACGGCACGGAGCCGTCGCGGTGAGAACATGCTCATGAGCACGCCGTGGCTGGCGAGCGCAGCGAGGACGTCGGCGGCGAAGAGGCCGTCGCGGACGAGATCGATCATGAGGATGTTGGAATCGGGCGGTGTGGTCCGGACGCCGTCGAGGCCGCCCGCCAGGCTGGCCAGCTCGCGGGCTCGCCTGTGATCCTCCGCGAGCCTGTCGATGTTGTGGTCGAGCGCGTACAGTCCGGCGGCGGCGAGGATACCCGATTGGCGCATTGAGCCGCCCATGCGGCGGCGAACGCGCCACGCCTCGCTGATGAACGCCTCGCCGCCCGCGAGCATCGAGCCGACGGGGCAGCCGAGCCCCTTGGAGAGCGCCACCATGACGCTGTCGGCCGTGGCGGCGTACTCCGCCAGAGGCACACCCGACGCCACGCTGGCGTGCCACAATCGGGCGCCATCCATGTGGACCGGGAGGCCGTGCTCGCCGGCCACGGTCCGGACCCCCTGGAGAGCGGAGAGCGGGACGACGCGCCCGCCGCGCGCGTTGTGTGTGTTCTCGACGCAGATCAGCGCCGTGCGGGGCTGGTACCGGTTTCCGGCGGGGCGGATGGCGGCGCGCACGAGGTCGGCGGTGAGGATGCCGTCCTCGGTGGCTACCGGGCGCAGCTGCATCCCGGCCCACGCCGCGGCGGCGGCCTCCTCCCAGTCGACGAGGTGGCACGAGCCTTCGACCACCGCCTCGGCGCCGGGGCGGCCGTGGACGACAATGGCCGTCTCGTTCGCCATGATGCCGGTGGGGAAGAAGAGCGCGCTCTCCTTCCCCAGCAGCGCAGCAACGCGCTCTTCCAGCTTCCTGACCGTCGGATCGTCGCCCAGCTGGTCGTCTCCGACCTCCGCTTCGGCGATGGCAGCCCGCATTGCCGGGCTGGGCCGAGTGACCGTGTCGCTGCGAAGATCGATCACCCGGCCTTCCGTCGGCATGGCTATCCCGCGCTCGAGTACCGTTTCGCGACTTCGTCCCAGTCCACCACGTTCCACCACGCGGACAGGTAGTCGCCCCGCTTGTTCTGGTACTTGAGGTAGTACGCGTGCTCCCACACGTCCACCCCCAGGAGCGGGACATCCCCCTTCATGTACGGGCTGTCCTGGTTGGGCGTGGCGTAAACCTTCAGTTGGCCGCCGCTCACCACCAGCCAACCCCAGCCGCTCCCGAACTGGCCCGACGCGGTGCTCGTGAGCTTCTCCTTGAAGTCGCTGAACGAGCCGAACTCGTTGTCGATCGCACCCGCCAGATCGCCCCCGGGCTCGCCGCCGCCGTTCGGCGACATGATCTTCCAGAACATGTCGTGGTTCGCGTACCCGCCGCCGTTGTTCCGCACGGCGGTCCGGATGTCCTCGGGCACGCTGTCGATGCTCCGCAGGATCTCCGAGATGGATCTGTCCTGCCAGTCCCGGTGCTTCTCGATCGCCGCGTTCAGCTTGTCCGTGTATCCCTTGTGGTGCCGGTCGTGGTGGATCTCCATGGTCCGCGCATCGATGTGCGGCTCGAGCGCATCGAACGAATACGGCAGGTCAGGCAGCTGGAACGGGTACGCCATGGCTCCTCCTCGAGGGTGTCACGAGAATCGTGTCTCTGCAGCATGCACTGGAGAACGAGGCAGGGGCCGCAATACGGGTGCCATTACCGGGAACGTCCGGGGGGTGGGCTAGGCTTCCTCCAGCTCGCGTCCGCACTCGGCGCAGAAGCGGCTCGAGGGGGGATTGGCGGCCCGGCAACGGGGGCAGACGGTGCCCGCGGCCACGGCCGCGCGGTAGCGAGCCAGGTCCTGGTCGAGTGTGGGTGCGTCCGGATAGCGGCCTCGGCCGGCCAGGACCGGGAAAGCCACGGCGGCCAGGGCAATGAGGGCGAGCGCGCCGATGATCACGTACTGGAACATGGTCAGTTCAGCTGGTGGGAAAGCGTGAGGCCCAGGGCGACGCCTGCGGCGTCCCAGGTGAGATCCTTCAGGCTGAAGCGGCGGCCGGCGCGGCGGTCGTGGACCTCCTTGCCGATCCCTGCCACGAAGGCAGCGGCCCCGGCAGCTGTGAACGCGGCCTGGCGCCGGAAGACGGTACGGCCGAACCCGTTTCCCAGGGCGGTGAGGGCGAACGACATGGTGAGGTGCCGGAGCTTGTCTTCCGCGATCCAGCGGTCCGGGCCTTCGGGCTGCGGCGCGGCGGCGGGGTGTGGCGGCCCGGCCAGGACGAGGCCGGGGTGCGCGATCTCCCCGTATGGCGCCGCGACCGGTCGCCCCGCGCCGTGCGCGGCCAGGAGCGCGACGGCCATGGCGAGGCCAGCCGGGATCATCGGGCGACCGCCTGGAACGCCAGCTCCACCGCTTCCTCCCCGGTCTCGGCGAGCAGCAGCTCGAGCCCGGCCGTGAGCCCGGGCCGGAGCAGGACGACGGGGACGCTGACCTTGGTCGCCAGCGCCACTTCGGAGAGCGTTCCCCACTCGCCGCCGATGGCGATCAGGGCATCGGCCGTACGGGCCACGAGCAGGTTCCTGCCTTCGCCGAGCCCGGTGGGCAGCGGAATCAGGATATGGCGGTTCGCGTTGCGGGCGTCACCCCCCGGCAGGAACCCGATGGTGATCCCATCCTCGGTCCGGGCACCGCGGGCGGCGGCTTCCATGACACCGCCCAGGCCGCCGCACAGGAGGACGCCGCCCCGCCTGGCGACGTGCCGCCCCACGTCCTCGGCCAGGCGGGCGAGCTCGGCGTCGCAGATCCCGGCACCGGCCACCGCGATCCGGATGGGCGGACGCGCGTCACTCATGGGTCGCCCAGTGCAGCGCGGTTTCCACGGCCCGCTCCCACCCGCGGACCTGGCGTCCACGCTCCGCCGCGTCCATGCGCGGCTCGAAGTGGTCCGGCTCGGGGCGAGCGCCGAGAAACGCCCCGGCATCGGGCCAGACGCCCGTGGCGAGGCCGGCGAGCCCGGCGGCGCCGAGGGCCGTGGTCTCCAGGTTCTGCGGGCGCCGGACCGGGAGCCCGAGGAGGTCTGCCTGGAACTGCATCATCCAGTCGTTGGCGGCGGCGCCACCGTCCACGGCCAGCTCGCGGGCGCGCACGCCGGAATCGGCTTCCATGGCGAGGAGCACCTCGCGCGTGGAGTGGGCCATGGCTTCGAGTGACGCCCTGGCCAGGTGCCGAGCGCCGCTGCCTCGGGTCAGCCCTACCAGCGTGCCGCGCGCCTCGGGGTTCCAGCGCGGCGCGCCCAGCCCGACGAAGGCGGGGACGAAATAGACGCCGTCGTTCGAGTCGAGGGAGGCGGCCATGTCGGAAGTTTCGTCGGCGGTGTCGATGAGGCCCAGGCCGTCCCGCAGCCATTGCACCGCTGCGCCCGCGACGAAGATGGCCCCCTCCAGCGCGTACGCGGGCTGTCCGGCGGCGTCGCAGGCGATGGTGGTGAGGAGCCCGCGCTCCGACTCGATCCGCTCGTCGCCGGTGTGCAGGAGGAGGAAGGCCCCGGTGCCGTACGTGTTCTTGGCGAGACCGGGACGCCAGCACCCCTGGCCGAACAGCGCCGCCTGCTGGTCCCCGGCCACGCCGGCCACCGGCACCGGTGCGCCGAAGAGCGCCGGGTCCGTCTCGCCGAAGACGCCGCTGGAGGGTCGGACGTCGGGGAGCAGCGCGCGCGGGATGCCGAACAGCCCGAGCAGATCGTCGTCCCATTCCCGGGCGTCAATGTTGTAGAGGAGGGTGCGGGAAGCGTTGGTCGGGTCCGTGGCGTGGACACGGCCGCCGGTCAGCTTCCAGATCAGCCAGCTGTCCACGGTTCCCGCCGCCAGCTCGCCCGCCTCCGCCCGCTCCCCCGCCCCGTCCACGTGCTCCAGCAGCCACTCCAGCTTGGTGCCCGAGAAGTAGGGGTCCACCACCAGCCCCGTGCGCGCCCGGATCCCCGGCTCCTCGCCTGCTTCCTTCAGCGCCCGGCAGCGGCCGGCCGTGCGGCGGTCCTGCCACACGATCGCCCGGTGGACCGGCTCGCCCGTGGCGCGGTCCCACAGCACCACCGTCTCGCGCTGGTTGGTGATCCCGATCCCGGCGACGACGGGGCCTCCGCCGGCCGCGCCGTCCCCGGCGACCCGGGCGTCCGCGGCGGCCAGCGCCTCCCTCGCCACCCGCAGCGTCACTGCCCAGATTTCCGCCGCGTCGTGCTCCACCAGTCCGGGCTCGGGGAAGTGCTGCGTGAACTCGGAGTACGCACGGCCGAGGACGCGCCCGTTGGCGCCGACCACCATGCACGTGCTGCCGGTCGTTCCCTGGTCGATGGCGAGAATCGCCTTCACGCCCCACCTCCTCTTTGGAGTCGGCCGAACCGGTACTGCCACCCGAGGCGCTCGAGCAGGCGGACCAGCGTGAGCAGCGGGAGCCCCATGACCGCGAAATAATCTCCCGCAACACGCTCCACCAGCACGGCCCCGAAACCCTGGATGCCGTACGCCCCGGCCTTGTCCAGCGGCTCGCCCGTCGCGGCATACCCTTCCGCGGTGGCGCGGTCGAACGCGCGGAAGCGGACGTCCACTCCCACGGCCGCGGACACCGCCCGGCCGCCGGGAGCCACCACCGCCACACCGGTCTCCACCCGATGCTCGCGGCCCTGCAGCCGGAGCAGCATCTCGATCGCTTCGGCTTCGTCTTCCGGCTTCGTCAGGATCTCTCCGTCCAGCACCACCACCGTGTCTCCGCCCACGACGAGCGCGTCCGGGTGCCTGGCGGCGGTCACTCTCGCCTTTTCCAGAGCGAGCCGCTCAACATGTGGCGCCGGCGCTTCCTCCGCGAGCGGCATCTCGTCGACGTGCGCGGGATCCACGGTGAACTCCAGGCCGAGCTGTTCCAGCAGCGTGCGGCGGCGAGGGGAGGCGGAGGCCAGGACCAGGCGGGGCGGCGTCATCGCTCCAGGACGAGGGTGACCGGGCCGTCGTTCGTCAGCTCCACGTTCATCATCGCGCCGAACTCACCGCTCTCCACGCGTCCAGGGGCCCGCTCCCGCAGGAGCTCGAGGAAACGCTCGTAGAGCGGCTCCGCCGCTTCGGGCGGGGCGGCGCCGATGAAGCTGGGCCGGCGCCCCTTCCGCACATCGCCGTAGAGGGTGAACTGGCTCACGACCAGGAGCGCGCCTCCCACGTCGTCCAGCGCGAGGTTCATCTTCCCCTCGTGGTCGGCGAACAGGCGGAGCCCGATGATCTTGTCCGCCATCCAGGTCAACGCGCCATCGTCGTCGTCCGGGGCGAAGCCGGCCAGGACCACGAAGCCGCGGCCGATCCGCCCCACGATCCGGCCGTCGATCCGGACTTCGGCCCGGCTCACGCGCTGCAGGACGATCCGCACGCCGTCATTCGACGGTGACCGACTTCGCCAGGTTTCGCGGCTGGTCCACGTGGCAGCCTCGCATGACGGCCACGTGGTACGCCAGGAGCTGGAGCGGGACCGTGGCGAGCACCGGCGTCAGCATGTCAATGGTGCCCGGAATCGTGATCAGGTGGTCGACCTTGTCTCGCAGCTCGGTGTCCCCGTCGCTGACCACGGCGATGACGCGCCCGCCCCGGGTCTTCACCTCTTCGATGTTCGACACCACCTTGCCGTAAACCGCGTCGTGGGGCGCCACCACCACGACCGGCATCTCGTCGGTGATGAGGGCGATGGGCCCGTGCTTCATCTCCGCGGCGGGCAGCCCCTCCGCGTGGATATAGCTGATCTCCTTCAGCTTCAGCGCCCCCTCCAGCGCCGTCGGGAAGTTGTAGCCGCGCCCCAGGTACAGGAAATTGCCCGCGTCCTTGTACGTGCGCGCCAGCGCCCGGATGCTGTCGTTGAGCTCCAGCACCTGGCGCACCTGGCCGGGGAGCGCCTTCATCGCGTTCACGATGTCCCGGCCCTGGACCACCGACATGCCCCGTCGGCGCGCCATGAGCAGCGTGAACAGCGCCAGCACCGCCACCTGGCTCGTGAACGCCTTCGTGGACGCCACGCCGATCTCCGGGCCCGCGTGGATGTAGACGCCGCCATCGGTCTCGCGCGCGATGGTGGAGCCCACCACGTTGACGATCCCCATGGCCAGCGCACCCTGCCGCTTCGCTTCCCGGACCGCGGCGAGCGTGTCCGCCGTCTCCCCGGACTGGCTGATGGTGATGACGGTCGTATTCGGCCGGATCACAGGGTTCCGGTAGCGGAACTCCGAGGCGTACTCCACCTCCACCGGGATGCGGGCGAACTCCTCGATCATGTACTCGCCGATCAGCCCGGCGTGCCAGGAGGTGCCCGAGGCGATGATGACGATCTGCTCGGTCCCCGAGAGCCGCTCGAGCATGTGCTCCAGGCCACCCAGCTTTGCCGTCCCCTCCTCTTCCAGCAGCCGGCCGCGCATGGCGTTCTCGAGCGTTTCCGGCTGCTCGAAGATCTCCTTCATCATGAAGTGGTCGAACCCGCTCTTCTCGATGGCGTCCAGGTCCCAGTCGACCCGCGTCACCTCCTTCGCGAGCTCGCGCCCCTTCAGCGTCGAGATCTGGTAGCCGTCGCGCGTGAGGACGGCCATTTCGCCGTCCTCCAGATAGACGAAGTTGCGGGTGTGCGCGAGCACGGCCGCCACATCGCTGGCCAGGAAGTATTCGTGGTTCTCACCCACGCCCACCAGCAGCGGGCTCCCCTTCCTCGCCCCGACGATCTTGTCCGGCTCCCGCGCACTTATGATGGCCAGGCCGTATGTCCCCTCGACCTGGGCCAGCGCGGCCCGGACCGCCTGTTCGAGCGAGCCGTCGTACGCTTCCTCGATCAGGTGCGCCACGACCTCCGTGTCCGTCTCGGTCTGGAACGTGTGGCCGAGGCTGATCAGCTTCTTCTTCAGGGTGCCGGCGTTCTCGATGATCCCGTTGTGGACCAGCGCGATCTCGCCTTTGCAGTCCACGTGGGGATGGGCGTTCGGCTCCGTCGGCGCGCCGTGCGTCGCCCACCGCGTGTGCGCGATCCCGCACGACGAATCCGGCAGCCCGTCGCCGTTCAGCCGGTTCTCCAGCTCCGTTATCCTTCCCACGGCCTTGCGCGTGTCCAGCCCTGCCCCGTTCGTCACCGTGATGCCGGCCGAGTCGTACCCCCTGTATTCCAGACGACGCAGCCCCTCGATCAGGAGTGGCGTGGCCGTCCGTCCACCGATATAGCCTACAATGCCGCACATTCGCTCAGCCGTTCGTTGAGATTCCCTGGAGTGCGGCCCTCGCGGCTCGCACCAGCCCCTTCGCCTCTTCCCTGTTCGGCGCCTCGGCGATCATGCGCACGATCGGCTCCGTCCCGCTCGGCCGGAAGTGGAGCCAGCGCCGAAGCTCCGGCCAGCCGAGCCACAGCCCGTCCTGACGGTCCGCCACGGGCGCATGGAGCTCGGCCGCCAGGCGGTCGTACGCTGGCTCCAGCGCTCCCTCCGGACGGCGCACGCTGTCCTTCACGATGCTGTACGCCGGCCACGCGGCCACGATCTCGCTGACCGGCCGCCCCTCCTCGAGCAGGAGCTGGAGGACCAGCGCAGCCGCTACCTGGGCGTCCCGGGTCAGGTGAACCGCCGGGAAGATGACCCCTCCGTTCCCTTCGCCCCCGATCGTCGCGCCTTCCCTCTGCATCCGCCGGGCCACGTTGATCTCGCCCACCGGGGCGCGGTGGAACGGAACACCGGCGTCCGCGGCCGCGTCCTCTACCACACGACTGGTCGAGAGGTTCGTCACCACGGGGCCCGGGCGGTGGCGCAGCGCCAGCCGCGTCGCCAGCGCGAGCGTGTAGTCCTCCCCGATGGCCGCACCCGTCTCGTCCACCAGCGACAGCCGGTCCGCGTCGGGATCCGTGGCGAGCCCTATGTCCGCCCCGGTCTCCCGCACCAGCGCCTCCAGCTCGCCCAGGTGCTCTGCCGTGGGCTCTGGCTTCCGCTCGAACCGGCCGTCCGGCTCCAGGTTGATCCCGTGGACCTCGCAGCCGAGCGATTCGAGAAGGCGAGGCAGCGTGATGGAGCCCGCGCCGCGGATGCAGTCCAGCGCGACCCGGAACCGCCGCCGGCGGAGCGCTTTCAGGTCCAGGAACGGCAGGTCGAGGATCGCCGACACGTGCCGCTCCGCCGCCCCTTCGTCCTCCGTGACGAAGCCGATCCCGTCCCATGCCTTCCACGGCGGCTCGCGCTCCAGCTGCGACCGCATCGCCGCGGACTCTTCCGTGTCCAGGAACATGCCCGCCGACAATGCCAGCTTGAGCGCGTTCCACTCCACGGGGTTGTGGCTCGCCGTCACGATGATGCCGCCGTCCGCACCGTGGTGCCGGACGGCCATCAGCGCCGTCGGGGTCGGCACGAGCCCGACGTGGACCACCTCGCAGCCGATCCCCTCCAGCGCCGCGCTCACCGCCCGCACCAGCAGCGGTCCGGATGTCCGCGAGTCGCGGGCGACGACCACCCGTGGCCGCCCCTCCGCCCGCTCCTCCAGGTACGCGCCGAACGCCGCCGCGAACGCCGCCGCCACCCGCGGCGTGAGCCCCTCCCCCACGCGCCCGCGAACCCCGGAGACGCTCACCATGAGGGTGTTCGGGATCTGGAAAGCGTGCATCGTCTCCCTTGTGCGAAAAGAGCCGCCGCCCGGAAGGCGCCGGCCCGCGAAGATAGGCAAAGCTAGGCGCAAGCGCGCACGTGAGTCAATTCGGTACCGGCGCGGGCCGCAACGCGTCAGCCGGGGAGGAACCGGGCGAGGAGTTTCACGACGGCATCCGGGTTGTCCGCGTTCAGCCAGTGCCCACCCTGCACCGCGTGGAGAAAGACCCGTCCGGTGGCCTGGCCGGCCGACCCGATGCGCGCCACGGCCTCCGCGCCGAGTACTGGCGAGCCAGTGGCACGGACGAAGTGGAGGGTCAGTCCGTCGCGCGGTGACTCGACCACCTCCCAGAGGTCCTGGCGGAAGAAGTCGCGCAGCAGCGCCTCCATCCGGTCGAAGTCGAGCCGCCACCGGTACTCGCCGCCGCGCCACTCCAGGTTCGTGCTCATCCACAGCGCCACGGGCTCGGCCACGCCCTGCGCGGTGAGCGCCGCCACGGCCGCATCGCGGTCGTCGAAGCTCGCCGGCAGGCGACGCAGCCGATCCAGCATCTCCCACGCCGCCCCTTCCGGAACCCTCGCCTCGGGCGTCGAGTCGATCACCCACACCTGCTCGATCGCGCGGTCATCGCGACCGCGAACCAGTGCGACCTTGCCGCCGAAAGAGTGGCCCAGGATCGCGGCTGCCCGTCCCGCCGGCTCCAGCGCATCCAGGTCCGACGCCGCGGCCTCCAGCGTGTCCGGCGGCGGGAATCCGGTCGACTCCCCGTGCTCCCGCAGATCCACCAGCAACGCCCCCCACTCCGGCCGGCGTTCCACCACCGCGCGCGCCACCGACGCCCAGTTCCGCCCCGCGCCGTAGATGCCATGGAGCATCAGCAGCCAGCGGTCTGGCGCCGCCCCCGTCGCCTTCACCGCCCTCGTATTCAGATCCGGCATTCCCGTGCCTCACCCTTTCGCGCGCTGGCCCGCCCGGGAGCACGGGCGTATCTTCCCGTGCCTCGCATCCACCCTGTTCCGACGCGGAATTCCATGACAGGTAAGCAGCCTGGCTTCGCCACGCGCGCCATCCATGCCGGCCAGTCGCCGGACCCCACCACCGGCGCCATCATGCCGCCGATTTACCAGACGTCCACGTACGTGCAGCCGGCACTCGGCCAGCCCAGGGACGGATACGAGTACGCCCGCGTCAGCAACCCCACACGCGACGCGCTCCAGGCCAATGTGGCGGCGCTCGAAGGGGCACGCCACGGCGCCTCGTTCGCCAGCGGCCTGGCGGCCATCGAGGCGGTGGTCAAGAAGCTCTCCGCGGGCGACCACGTGGTCAGCGAAGAGAACACGTACGGCGGCACCACGCGCATGTTCGACACGGTGCTCGCACGGCTGGGCATCGAGTTCACCTACGTCGACTCGCGCGACCCCGACGCCATCCGCTCGGCGATCCGCCCGAATACGAAGCTGATCCACCTGGAGACGCCGACGAACCCCATGATGCGCCTCACCGACCTGGAGGCGGCGGCAGTGATCGGGCGCGACGCGGGTGTGACGACGTGCGTGGACAACACCTTCGCCACCCCCTACAACCAGCGGCCCCTGGAGCTCGGGATCGATCTCGTGGTGCACTCCACCACCAAGTACCTGAACGGGCACAGCGACGTCATTGGCGGTATCGTCCTCACCAGCGATGAGGAGTGGGCGGAGCATCTCTATTACCTCCAGAAGGCCGCGGGCGCCGTGCCTGGCCCCATGGATGCGTGGCTTACGCTCCGCGGCACGAAGACGCTCGCCGTGCGAATGGAAGCCCACAACCGCAACGGCATGGCCATGGCCGAGTTCCTGGCCGGGCACCCGAAGGTGGAGCGGGTCAACTATCCCGGACTCCCGTCGCACCCGCAGCACGGGCTGGCGAAGCGGCAGATGACGGGTTTCACCGGCATGCTCAGCGTGGAGCTCGGCTCCATGGAGCGGGCCCGGTCCGTGGTCCAGGCCACGAAGATCTTCGCCCTGGCCGAGAGCCTCGGCGGCGTCGAGAGCCTGATCGGGCACCCGGCCATGCAGACCCACGCCGCGGTCGATCCCGAGCGGCGACGCGCCATCGGAATCAGCGATGGTCTCGTCCGCCTGTCCGTCGGCATCGAGGATATCGACGACCTGAGGGACGACATCGCCCAGGCTCTCGACGCCGCGGCCTGACCGCGAGCGCGGCCCGCCGCGGGAAACCTCCGGGTCCGCGAGCGCGTAAGGAATACTGTCCGGCCGGGGGCCTGCCCCGCCGTGCACGCCATCATAGTGGAGGGAGCCACACCGGTGACAGACCACGACATCGTCCCCCAGCCGCGCGTCATCCTGACCGAGATCGGGGCAGAAAGCTGGGAGCACCCGGCCGATCGCGCGGCGCTCGCCGCGCTCCGGCGCATTCCCGCCTTCGACGAGGTGCTGCGCAAGCTGTTCGGCTTCTTCGGCGAGAAGCCCGTGCGCCTCGCTTTCCAGGCCAACGCGGTCAGAGTCGGGCCCAGACAGTTCCCGGAAGTGCATGCCAAGTACCTGCGCGTGCTCGAGACCATGGACGCGCCGGAGGAATACCCGCTCTTCATCTCCCAGACGCCGGTCGTGAACGCCGGCGCGTACGGGATGAACAAGCCGTTCATCGTCCTGAACAGCGGCAGCATCCGCCTGCTCGAGGGCGACGAGCAGGTGTTTCTCCTCGGCCACGAGCTCGGCCACATCCTCAGCGGCCACGTGCTCTACCGGACGATGATGGTGATCCTCCTCCAACTCGCGAACCTCGGCTTCCCCATCGTGGGAATCGCCGCCCGTGCCGTGCTCCTGGGGCTGCTCGAATGGAGCCGCAAGAGCGAGCTCAGCTCCGACCGCGCCGGCCTCCTCACCGTCCAGGACCCCACCGCCGCCCTTCAGACCTCCCTCAAGCTGGCCGGCGGCGGCTCCCGCGAGGAGACCGACCTGAACGAGTTCCTCAAGCAGGCCGACGAGTACCGCGAGTCCGGCGACGTGGGCGATTCCGTGTTCAAGGTCCTCAACCTCCTCGGCACCACCCACCCGTTCCACACCCTCCGCGCCGCGGAGCTTCGCGACTGGATCGAGGCCGGCGAGTACGAGCGGATCCTGCGCGGCGAGTACCGCAGGCGCGGTGAGCCCCGCGCGTCCTACATGGACGACCTCCGGGCCGCCTCGAAGTCCTACCAGGAGGAGGCGCGCGCCATCTTCGACGACGTCGCCACAGGCGCCCGCGACGCCGCCGAGAAGGTGCGCCAGGCCGTGAGCGAAGCCTTCCGCAAGCGCTGATCTCGCAGGTTGCAGGCGAGCGCCGCGCCCGGTACCCTACCGTCGAATCCCCGCGCAGCGGGGGCCGGTCGCGCGCAGCGGCGTCGAACCTCCAAACCGGACGCTCATGAAGATCCTCGTCGTCGGCAGCGGCGGCCGCGAGCACGCGCTGCTCTGGAAGCTGCATCGCGACGCCCCATCCGCGGACTTCTTCATCACGCGCGGCAACGGGGGCACGCACGCGCTCGCCAAGCACGTCTCCCTGGACGCCTCCGATGTCGCCGGCATCGCCGCATGGGCCGATACCGAGGACATGGACCTCGTCGTCATCGGCCCTGAAGCGCCGCTCGCCGCGGGCCTCGCCGACGCCCTCCACCAGCGAGGCGTCCCGGTCTTCGGACCGGGCCGGGAGGCGGCGGCGATCGAGGCTTCCAAGGCTTTCGCAAAGGACGTCATGCGCGCCGCACGCGTCCCCACCGCGGACTACGGCGTGTTCTCCGACCCCGCCGCCGCCGCCGCCTTCATCCGCACTCGTGGCGCGCCCATCGTCGTGAAGGCGTCCGGCCTCGCCGCCGGCAAGGGCGCCATCGTCTGCGACAGCACGGACGCCGCCCTCGCCGCCATGACCGGGATGCTGGAACGCGACGAATTCGGTGACGCCGGCCGGGAAGTGGTGGTGGAAGAGTGCATGACGGGCGAGGAGCTCAGCGTCTTCGCCCTGACTGATGGCCGCGACGTGCTCGTCATGACGCCATCGCAGGACCACAAGCGGGTGGCCGAAGGAGACGTGGGGCCCAACACCGGCGGGATGGGCGCCTACGCGCCCGTGTCGATCGCCAGCCACGAACTCGTGGACCGCCTGATCGACGAGATCCTGCACCCGACGCTGCACGAGCTGCGGCGCAGGGGCCGCTCGTTCCGGGGCCTCCTCTACGCCGGGCTCATGCTCACCGGCGACGGGCCGAAGGTGGTGGAGTTCAACGCGCGCTTCGGCGACCCCGAGACCCAGGCCGTGCTCCCGCTCATGGACTCCCCTCTCCTCGAGATCCTCGAAGCGATCGCGCGTGGCAGCGGCGTGCGAGACCTCGCCATCCGCTGGAAGCCGGGGGCCGCCGTCACTACCGTCGTGGCCGCGGGCGGCTACCCGGGCGCCTACGAAAAGGGACTCGAGATCCGCATCCCGTCCAGCGTCGAGAGCGACGGCAGCGTCATGCTCTTCCACGCCGGGACGGCCCGCAAGGACGGGCGGCTCGTCACGGACGGCGGGCGTGTCCTGGCCGCCACCGCACTCGGCGACGACCTCAGGGACGCCGCCGAGCGCAGCCGCGCCGCTGCGTCGGAAATCGCGTTCGACGGCGCCCACTTCCGCCGCGACATCGGCTGGCGGGAGCTCGAGCGCGTGGCCGGGACCCCCTGAGCCGTCCCCGGACCCGCGCGTGCCGGAGCTCCCCGAAGCCGAGACCATCGCTCGCGATCTGGCTCCCCGCCTGGCGGGGGCGAGCATCCAGGACGTGTCCATCACGCACGCCGACGTCCTCGCCGGCGGCGCCGACACCTTCGGCCGGCGCGTGGCCGGCCGGACCGTCGCCGCCGTGGGCCGCCGCGGCAAGAACGTGGTGGTCGCCTTCGAGGACGGGGCGCGGCTCGTCGTCAACCTCGGGATGACGGGCCGTCTCGTTCTCAGCGATTCCCCCCGCGCGTCCGAGCTCCGTCACGTCGCCGTTCGCTTCCGCCTCGATGACGGACGCGATCTCCTCTTCGACGACACCCGCCGCTTCGGTCTCCTCGAGCTCTTCGAAGCCGACGCCTGGGACCGGAGGAGCACCGAGCTCGGCCTCGAGCCACTCTCCCCCGACTTCACCGGCGACGCCCTCTGGAGCATGACCCGCCGGTCCCGCACCCCCGTCCGCAATCTGCTCCTCGACCAGTATCGCGTGGCCGGGATCGGGAACATCTACGCCCTCGAAGCCCTCTTCCGCGCCGGCATCCGCCCAACCCGCCGCTCACACCGGATCACCCGCATTCAGGCCCATCGCCTCCGCGACGCGCTCGTCGACGTCCTCAGGATGGCGATCCACCACCGCGGCACCACATTCTCCGACTACCGCGACGCCTCCGGGCAGGAGGGCGCCTTCGAACCCCTCCTCCAGGTCTACGGCCGCGAGGGCCATCCCTGCCCTCGCTGCGGAACCCCCATCAGGCGACGGATCCTCACCAACCGCAGCGCGTTCTACTGCCCCACCTGCCAGACCTGACCCCCTCCTTTCCGGTCGCGCGGGTCGCGCACGGTCAACCGCCGCCGCGCTCCCGCGGCGGTTCTCCCGCTGCGGCCCTTGCCGAACAAATGCCGAACCTGACAGATTCCATTCCATGCACGCGTTCCTCGACCCGCGCCCCACCGATCCGCCGATCTTCCAGCACCGATCCTCACCTGCGTCGATCGATGGGGACGCACATGCCCGCCGGCAGCGATTGAGGGAACAGGTCCGGGCGGGCGCCGAGAACCGGCCTGGCGTGTACCGGATGCTCGGCCCGGGAGAGCGGGTGCTGTACGTGGGCAAGTCGATCCGCGTGCGCGGCCGCCTGCTCTCCTACTTCCGGGCCGAGCCGGGGGAGAAGGCGTCGGAGATTCTCGGGCTCACCGAGCGCATCGAGTGGGACGACCATCCGAGCGAGTTCGCCGCGCTGCTCCGCGAGTTCCGCCAGATCCGGCGCCTGCGGCCTCCTTTCAACGTGCAGCACAAGAAGGAGCGCGCGGTTTGCTTCATCCGCATCCCGCGCGAGCCGGTTCCCCGCATCGTGGTGACCACGCGCCCGATGCCGGACGGATCGGAGTACCACGGCCCGCTTCTCGGCTCGGCGAGGGTGCGGGCCGCGATGCGCGTGCTGGTGGATACGCTCCAGCTCCGTGACTGTCCGGCCACCACGCCGCTCCGTCTGGCCGACCAGGCGGACCTGTTCGGCGCGGCCTACACCCCGCTCTGCGCCCGGGCCGAGTTCGGCCGGTGCCTGGCCCCGTGCGCCGCGGGCTGCACCGAGCGCGGATACGCGGGCCGGCTGGCCGTGGCGCGTCGCTTCCTCCGGGGGGAGACGGACGAACCCCTGGATCGGCTGCGCGCCATGCTCCGGCTCGCCGTCGAGCGGTGGCTGTTCGAGTACGCGGCCGTGGTGGCCGAGCGGCTCGAGCTGCTCCAGGCGGTCCGCGCATCGCTGCTCCGGACCGAGCGGGCGCTGGCCGCGCTCACGGCGCTGTATCTGGTGGCCGGACACGCCGGCGACGACCGCGTGTACGTGCTTCAGCGCGGCCTCGTGCGCGCCGAGCTGGCCGTGCCCCCCGACGAGCGCGGCCGGACGGCCATGCGCCGCCGCGCCGACCGCCTGTTGTCGGCACCCGCGCAGTCCCCGGCGAAGCTGGCCCCGGACGGCGTGGCCGAGTCGCTCCTGGTGGAGCGGTGGTTCCGCCGCAACCCTGCGGAGCGGGAGCGCCTGAGGGCGGGCTGAACCCGTCGCGGGCGGGTACGCCGCTTGCACCATTCCCGCGCACCATGACTTCCCGAGAACGATCCGACGACACGGCGGCGGAGCGCATCGAGACGCGCCTGGACCGCCTTGCCACCGATGCCGCCCGCATCGGCGCCGGGCAGGAGCAGCGGCGTGAGCAGCTCATCGAGCGCGCCGAAGGCCGCGGTCTCGATCGAGCCACTGCCGAGCAGGCCTACGACGTGGCGAAGGAGGTGGGCCTCGAGCCCGCGTTCGCAATGGCGCTCGTCATCGAGCGGGTGAGCGTGCGTCCGCTCGACCGAAGCGGCGCCGATGTCCGCGCTACCGAGTCCACCGAGCCGGAGTGGGTGGATACGCCGCCGGACCCCGCGCAGGCGGCGCGTGAGAGGCGGCTGCGTCAGACGTTCCGGCGGATGCGCGCGTTCCTCGATCGCGAGCCCTCGCCTTCCCGCGCCGTGCGGGCGTTCGCCCGGGAGCCGGACCTCGAGGAGTACGACTACTGAGGCAGCTCCAGGAGCTGCACTTCCGCTGTAGTCCCCAGGTGGAGCACGGCGACGGAGGGCGGGATTCCGAAGCGCGCAGCGCCGGCCGAGCCGGGGTTCACCACCAGGACGCCCTCGCCGTCGTCCACCAGCGGCCGGTGTGTGTGCCCGTACACGATGACGTCCGCCTCGGGATGCGCCGCCCGCAGCGACCCCGGACGGGGCGACCCCAGCTGGTGGCCGTGGATCACGACGACTTCGCGGCCATCCAGCTCCAGCTGCGCCACTTCCCGGACTCGTTCGCGGACATCGAAGCGGTCGGTGTTCCCCCAAACGGCCGTGACCGGCGCGATCGCTTCCAGATCCGTCAGGATTCCCAGCGGCCCAATGTCTCCCGCGTGCAGGATGCGGTCGACGCCTTCGAAAAGCGTGAACACCTCGTTGCGCAGACGGCCGTGCGTATCGCTGATCAACCCGATCCTCATCCCTCCCCCTCCAGCTCAGCGCCACCTGAAGACGGCGAGGGACAGCACGAAGCTGGCCACGCCCCACGCCGCCAGGACGGACAGCGCCGCCCAGACCGCCGATAGCGGGAGCGCCTCGTTCATCACTGCTCTCGCCGCGTCGTTGAACGCGGTCAGCGGCAGCGCACGTATGAACGGCTGCACCGCGTCCGGAAAGACCTTGTAGGAGAAGAACACGCCCGAGAGCATCCACATGGGGAAGGAGGCAGCGTTCATGATGCCGGAGACTCCTTCCGTGGTGCGGGCGCGGCTCGCTATGAGCAGCCCGAACGAAGTGAACGTGAACGCCCCGAGCACGGCGATGAACACCAAGGCGGCGAGGGAGCCCCGCACCTCCACGCCGAAGGCGAGGTAGGCGAACGCCAGGATGACCACCAGCTCGGCGAACAGGAAGAGCAGGCGGCCGAAGAAGAACGAGGCCAGGAACTCCGCACGGTTCATGGGCGTTGCCATGAGCCGCTTCATGAGCTGCTCCTTGCGCATCTGCACGATCGTGAAGCCGACCCCCCAGAGACCGGTGCTGAGCAGGTTTAGGCCGATGAGCCCGGGGATCAGCCAGTCGATATAGCGCGATCCTCGCTCGCGCACCGGCTGGTCCTTCGACGGTACCAGGTCCGCCCTCCCCGCCGCGCGCTCCAGCGCGTCGTCCACCTTGAGCCGCGCGACCTCCGATTCGGGGCGGGCCGGATCGTAGCGGTAGACGGCGACGGGCCCGCGACCGTCCACCACCACCGCCACCTCCCCTCGACGCAGCAGCCCCGCCGCGGAGTCCTGGTCCACAACCTGGACGGAGATCCCCTGGGCGCGCTGGAGCTGCTCGGCGACGGCTCCGCTCCCGACCACGACCGCCACCCGCACCGGCTTCGGACCGGAATCCCGGAACGCGATGCCGAGGGCGAGGGCGAGGAGGACCGGGAACATGAACGTCCAGAAGACGGCCTCCGGCTCGCGGATCAGCTCACGGATGCGGACCAGCGTCAGCTGCACCAGCGCGCGCTCTCTCCAGCTACGCATCCCGCAAGCTCCTTCCCGTGAGCTCGATGAACACGTCCTCCAGGGTTGCGCTGTGAGTCCTCAGATCGGACAGCTCCGCCCCCTGCCGCGCCAGCTCGGTCAGCACCGCCGGCAGCGCCTCGTGGACTTCGGTGACCGTGACCGCGATCACGCCCCTCCTCGTCGTGGCTGCGGTCACCCCCGGCAGCCGCCCCAGGGCCGCGAGCTCCAGCGTCGCGCCTGGCGCGAGCGTTAGCTCCACCACGTGCTGGGCGCCGAGCCTCGCCACCAGCTCCGCCGGCGTCCCCAGAGCGATGATGCGCCCGCGGTCCATGATCCCCACGCGTTGGCTGAGCCGGGCCGCCTCCTCCATGTAGTGCGTGGTCAGCAGCACCGTGCCCCCGCCCGCGAGAAACGCCTCGACCACGTCCCACAGGGCCCGCCGCGACTGCGGGTCCAGCCCCGTGGTGGGCTCGTCGAGGAAGAGCAGCTCGGGCCGGCCGACCAGTGCGCACGCCACCGCCAGGCGCTGCCGCTGTCCGCCCGAGAGGTCACGGACGCGGGCACCGCGCTTGGAACCGAGCTGAACCACCTCGATCAGCTCGTCCACGCTCCGTCCCTCGCGGAAGAAGCTCCGGAAGAGCCGCAGCGTCTCGGCCACCGTGAGACGCTCGGGGAGCCGGGTCTCCTGAAGCGCCACGCCGATCCGGTAGCGGAGCTCGGTCGCATGACCCGCCCACCCCGCGCCCATCACCGAAACTTCTCCCTCGTCCGGCTGGAGCAGCCCTTCCAGGATCTCCACGGTCGTGGTCTTCCCGGCGCCGTTCGGCCCGAGAAGCCCGAAGCACTCGCCCCGCCCCACCTCCAGGTCCACACCGTCCACGGCCACCACGTCCGCGTACCGCTTCCGCAGCCCGCGGCAGCGGACCGCCCAGAGCCCGCCTGTTCCAGCCTCCTCGCTCGCCATCATCCTCCCTTCCAGCGTCGTGATGCGCGGTCCGCATGTTGCACTCCCGGCTTCCCGGATGCCAGACCGACCGCCCACGGAGAGGGCGCACCGGGACCGATCGGCCCCCGTCCGGGAGCTGCGGCACCGGAGCTGGCGATGCCCTTCTTCCCGACCCTCCGGCTTCGCCCGACGCCGCGGCTGTGAGCACCGCGAAGCGCTCCAACCCCCTGCCCTGAGCGGGCGAGCGGCGCGTCCGTCGCGCAAGTCCGTATTCCCGCGTAGAATAGACCGTTCTTCCGCGGACGACGATTCTGCTGCGACCAGCCGCATCGCACCGTGTTCCGCGAAACTCGTCCGGCGACGCGGCCGTACCGTCCACCGGGCCCGGACCCGCTCAACCGCGGTAGATGGTGGATTACGCGCAACTCAGCGACCAGGACGTGATCGAGCGCGCCCGAAACGGGCGCGAATCGGCGTTCAGGGAGTTGATCCGTCGCTACGAGCGCCCAGTCTTCAGCATCATCTTCCGAATGGTCCGGGACCGGGAGCTCTCCGAGGACCTGGCGCAGGACACGTTCATCAAAGTGCTGAACGCGCTCGATCGTTACGACCCGGCCTACAAGTTCAGCTCGTGGATCTTCAAGATCGCGCACAACACCACCATCGATCACATCCGCAAGAAGACGCCCGACACCCTTTCGCTCGAGGGGTCGCCCCACGCCACGACTCCGGATCAGATGGAGGCCACGTCCTTCACCGCGGTGGACCATGCGGAAGATCCCGAGCAGTACGCGCAGAGCCAGGAGGTGGGCGCCGAGATCGAGGCGGCGATCGCGGAGCTCCGCCCCGAGTACCGGGAAGCGATCCTGCTCTGGCACATGGAAGGGCGCCCATACGATGAGATCGCCGAGATCATGGACCTGCCGCTGGGCACTGTCAAAACCTATATCCACCGTGGTCGCAACGAGTTGCGGAAGAAACTCGAGCATCTTCGGTCGTGAAACTCTCGGACGCGGCATTCCGTAGGGAAATCCGGAGACGAGAAGTCATGGAGAAGAGAGCGTGACGGAGAACCTGAATCACCCGGAGCCCGAGCGGCTCGAAGCCTACGTCGAGGAGAGTCTCGACGCGGGCGAGCGCGCGGTTCTGGACGCGCACGTGAGTGCGTGCGGCCGGTGCACCGCCGAGGTGGACGAGCTGCGCTCGCTGTTCGCGGCGCTCCAGGCGCTCCCGGAGCTGGCACCCTCCGCCGGATTCGCCAATGCGGTCATGACGAGGGTCCAGGTCCGGCACCCGGTCCTGGCCCGCGCAAGCGCCTGGGCGGAGCGCCTGACGCCTCGAACCACGCGAGCCTGGGCGGCCGCAAGCGCCGTGTTCTCGCTGCCTCTGCTCGGCGCGTCGCTCCTGGTGCTGTGGCTCATGTCCCAGCCCGGCGTGAGCGCGCAGGGGCTGTGGACGGTGAGCACCGGTCTGGTGGCGAGCGCGGCTTCCAGCGCGTGGCAGTGGACCTGGATCCGCATCGCCGGGTCGGGACTCGCGGCCACCGCCGTCGAGCTGTTCCAGCTCGTCGCCGCCACCGGGCGCGGTGAGATCAGCCTGGCGGTCGTGATGTTCGCCACCCTGACCGCCGGCTCCGTCTATGTCCTGTATCAGAACCTGTTCCGCAACCGTCCGCGGAGAGACCAACATGCGTCGTTCGTTTTCTGAACCGTTGATTCCTGCCCTGCTGGGGGCGGCCCTGATGGCCTCGCCCGCAAGGGCACAGGCGCCGGACAGCCCCGGGCCGGTCCTGGCTTCGAGCAACATTTCGGTCTCGCGTGAATCGGCCCAGCTGCGGCTCGAGCTCGAGGGCGGACGCGAGGTGGTCCTCGAGCTCGCCCCGGATGGCGCGGTCCGGATGAACGGCGAGCGCGTCGGCAGCTACGAGCGGCACGACGCCCTCGACCAGTCATGGCGCGACCTGCTCCAGAAGGCGATGGAAGCGCCTTCGGGGACGATCCCGCAGCTGCTGGTCTCCTGGACTGCGCCAGCGGAGTCCGGAGGGGTGGGGCGCCGCCTGGACCACGAGCTCGAGAGCGCGCTCGACGCCGCCGCTCCTTCCCAGCCGGCACCCGCCGGCGCGGAAGCGGAGGCAGAGGGCGCGGCCGCAGGCGGCGCGGCGCAAGCCCCCGCCGAAGGTGCGGCGGCGGACGCACGAGCTCCCGCCGCGCCCGCGGACGCGGAGGACAGTATCCGGCACCTGAACGAGCAGCTGCAGGAGCTCCAGCGGGTGCTGGAGAATCCGAACGCGGCGGACCGGCGGCTGGACGAGCTGCAGAATCTGGATATCCCGGCGCTGAAGAACCTGCGTCGGGACCTGGAGGTCCAGATCCGTGAGCAGGTTCGTTCCGAGATGCGGTCGGACATGGGGCCGGACCATGACTGGACGGAGTACTGGACCTCGCCATGGCGGCGGATCACACGTGGCATCGGCGCGATCTTCTCCACCCTGATGGTCTACGCGATCATGGTGGGCATGGGCTTCCTCACTGTCTTCTTCGGGCGCAAATACCTGGAAACGATCGCGGACACGGCGCGCACCCAGACGCTGAGGTCCGGTCTGGTCGGTCTGGCCGGATCCTTCCTCGTCCTGCCGGCCTACGTCCTCGGGCTGCTGGTCCTCGCCGTCTCCATCGTCGGGATCCCGCTCCTCCTGGTATACGCGCCCCTGTTCCCCGTGGCCGTGGTGCTCGCCGTCATGGGCGGCTACCTGGCCGTGGCGCACGCGGCCGGTGAAGCGCTGGCGGAGCGGCGGTTCAGGGGGACCGAATGGTTCACGCGCGCCAACTCCTACTACTACATCATCACCGGCGTGGGGCTGTTGCTGGTCCTCTTCCTCGCGGCCCACATCGTCAGCATGGCGGGCCCCTGGCTCGGGTTCCTGGAAGGGCTCCTGAAGTTCATGGCGATCATGCTCACATGGGCCGCCTTCACCGTAGGCTTCGGCGCTTTCCTGATCTCCCGGGGCGGCACCCGTCCCGGAACTGGAGGCACGGCATCGCGACTCGAGGAGGAGCCCCATGTCTGACCGGAGCCTCATGAGCGGGGTCCTGGCACTGGGCGCGGCCGTTGCCCTGATGGGCGCCCCGGCATCGCTCCGCGCCCAGGATTGGCGGACCGTGTCCTCGGTCCGTGCGCGCGGGAGCGAGTCGGCCCTGGCCGTGAAGGTGCAGTACGGCGCCGGGAAGCTCGGCATCCAACCGACCGGCGGCGGCGAGCTGTACCGCGTGGATATCCGCTACGACTCGGAGCTGTTCGATCCTGTCACCGACTACAAGGCAGGGAACCTCGAAGTGGGGGTGGAGGGCACCGGTCACGGTGTGAGGCTGAAGAACCACAGGGGTGGAGAGATGAAGCTCGGCCTCTCGCCGGACATCCCGCTGGACCTGAACCTCGATTTCGGGGCGGTGGAGGCGAACCTGGACCTGGGTGGGCTGCGCGTCCAGGCCGTGGACATCGAGACGGGGGCGAGCGATACGGAGCTCGTCTTCTCGAGGCCGAACCCGATCGACTGCACCACGCTGTCCATCTCCGTGGGCGCGGCGGCGTTCAGCGCCGTGGGGCTGGCCAACTCGCGCTGTCAGAACCTGGATGTCGAGGGTGGCGTCGGTGACGTCAAGCTCGACTTCACGGGCGACTGGGATCGCGACATGGCCGCCGACGTGACGCTCGCCCTCGGCTCCATGACGCTCGTGGTTCCCGAGGACATAGGAGTCCAGGTCGAGAAGGACACGTTCCTCACCGGCTTCGACAGCAACGGGTTCACCAAGCTGAACGGAATGTACCGGTCGCAGAACTGGGAAGTCGCGCGTCGACACCTGGTGGTCAAGCTGGAAGGGGCTTTCGGTTCGGTGGACGTTCGCTGGGCCGGCGCCACGCTCGGAAGCACGCCCTGACGGCGGAGCCGGATCGAAGAAAGAGAAGGAGGAAGCATGCTGTCGACCGTGTTGTCGTTCCTGATCGTGGGGATCATCGCCATCGTCGTGATCGGGGTCGTGCTGGCCGTTGTGGGCGCGGTTCTCGGTCTGGCCTTCACGCTGGTGGGATTCCTGCTCTTCAAGGTGGCCCCGCTGCTCCTGGTGGGCTACGTGGTCTTCCGCCTGTTCTCGCGGCGCAAGCCGCGGCTGTCGAAAGCGGACCGGGAGTGGCTGGAGAGCTGATCGTCTTCAGTCGTCGCCCGGAAAGACGGTGACCCGCGCGCCGCGGCCGGCCTCGAGCTGGTCCGCGGCGCTGCCGTTCCGGACCGAGATCTCCAGCAGATCGATCGACCCGACCAGTGCCACCAGCTCACCGTGCGCCACATCGCCGTAGGTCTTCCGCACCGGACCCGCGTCGCGGCCTTCCACGCGCACCCGCGCGCCGGCTCGCAGCCAGCCGGCAGGGATGTCGGTGACCAGGTTGCCGAACCGGTCGGCGTGGATCACCTCGCCCGTCACTCGATCGCCGTCGCGTCGGGGCTCGGGCACGGCGAGGAGGACGGGGTCGTGGACGGGCGGACCCAGCGTCTCGAGACGCTCGCCACGCGCCAGCCGCGCCGCTGCGGGGGCGAAGACGTCGCGGCCGTGGAAGGTCGTCGAGATCTCGCCGGCGGGTCCGCGTCCGGGCGTGGGCAGCTCCACCAGCAGGGCCCGAACGGCGCCGCGCAGCATGAAAGTGAGCGCGCCATTGTCGGGTGCGACGTAGCGTCGGCCGTCCACGCTGGCGGCGACAGCCCGTCGCTCGGATCCCACGCCGGGGTCCACCACGATGACGTGGATCGTGCCCTCGGGGTACAGGCGCGCGTAGCGAGAAAGGGCCAGGGCGGCGCCAAAGATGTCGCCCTGGGCAAGATCGTGCGAGGCCGTCTCGACCACGACGTCCGGCGCCGCCGCGACGATCACGCCGGCCACGGCCGCGGCGTACCCGTCGCGGGTGCCGAAGTCGGTGAGGAGCGTGACACGGGTCATGCGTCGCGGCCGAGTCAGACGCCGATCCCCTGCTCCACCGATTCGAGAACCCGCGCCGCGATGGCGTAGAAGGCCTGCCCGGCCGGCGAGTCGGGTGCTGAGATGGCCGTGGGCTGCCCGGCGTCGCCTGCGCTCCGGACGGCGATGTCCAGCGGGACCTCTCCGAGGAACGGGACATCCAGCTCCTTGGCCAGGGCGCGGCCGCCGCCAGTCCCGAAGATGTCGTGGCGCTCACCACAGCTCGGGCAGACGAAGCCGCTCATGTTCTCCACCATCCCGAGGATGTCGGTGTTGACGCGCTCGAACATGCGGACCGCCCGGCGGACATCGGCGGTGGACACGTCCTGCGGGGTGGTGACCATGACGGCACCGTCGAGCTCGATGGTCTGGGCGAGCGAGAGCTGGGCGTCGCCGGTGCCGGGCGGGAGATCCACGACCATGAGGTCGAGCTCGCCCCAGTCCACCTGCTCCAGGAACTGCTTCAGGATCCCGGAAATCAGCGGCCCGCGCATGATGGCGGGCTGATCCGCCTCCAGGAGGAACCCCAGGCTCATCAGCTTCACGCCGTGCGCCTCCAGCGGGACGATCCGCTCCGAACCACGCTCGCCCGTGACGCGGGGACGGCGCGTCTCGCCGAACATCTGCGGGATGTTGGGGCCGTAGATGTCCGCGTCCAGCAGTCCGACCCTCTTCCCCTGCGCCGCGAACGCGACGGCCAGGTTGGCGGCCACCGTGGACTTCCCCACGCCGCCTTTTCCGGAGCTGACGGCGACGAAGTGACCGACGCCGGGGATGAGCCCCGCCTGGGGCGTGGGGGCAGGAACCGAGTGCGGCGCCTTCTGCCGCCGGGGTGCGTGCCTGGACTGCTGCGCCTGCGCCTGCATGGTCTGGGGGAGCCGCACGTCGATCTTCACGCGCTCGACTCCCTCCACCGCTTCCACGGCCGCGCGTGTATCGCGGACGAGCGTGCCCGGGTCGCCGGGACCGAGGGCGAAGCCGAAGGCGACGACGCCGTCCTCGATCGAAAGCTCCTCCACCTGCGACTCGAGCACGGGCGCGCCCGTCCCGGGATTGGTTACCTGACTGAGAGCCGCCCGGACCCTCGCTTCCAGTTCACCTGCCATGGTGATGCCTCACGATCTCATGAACGAGCGGCCGGCGCCCCGGTTGGGGGGGCCGGCCGTGGATGGTTGCTCTCTGTCCGGCAACGGCGCTCAGAATGCCTGGACCTCGCGCACCGCCGGCACGGCGGTGAGGATGCGCCGCTCGATGCCCTGGCGCAGCGTGATATCCGAGATCGGACACTCCCCGCATGCGCCCAGGAAGCGGAGCCGGAGCACGCCCGCGCCGGGGTCGAAGGCGACGAACTCCACGTCGCCCCCGTCGGACCACAAGGCGGGGCGGATGCCCTCCAGCACCTCGAGAATCTGGTCCTGCACCTTCATCGCCGCTCCTCGTGCACCCCGGGCGGCCGTTCGCCGCCACGGGGGATGCTACCCGCCAGGGCGCTGGAGTTTCCTCACCCGGCGGGTGGGGTGCGCGCGGGAACGTCCTCGCGGTTCCGCTCGGCGATGGACTTGGCCTGCGTGAACAGCAGCAGGTAGTCCGGCCCGCCCGCCTTCGAGTCGGTCCCGCTCATGTTGAACCCGCCGAACGGCTGCACGCCCACGAGCGCGCCCGTGATCTTGCGGTTGAGGTACAGGTTGCCCACGTGGAATTCGTCCCGCGCGCGCTCCAGCCGCTCGCGCGAGCAGGAGAACACGCCGCCCGTGAGGCCGTACTCCGTGCCGTTCGCGATCTCGAGGGCGTGGTCGAAGTCCCGGGCCCTGATGAAGGCCAGGACCGGGCCGAAGATCTCCTCCTGCGCGATGCGCGCGTTCGCATCCACGTCGGCGATGATCGTGGGCGGAATGAAGTAGCCATCCGCGTCCTCTTCGACGTCGCCGCCCAGCACGAGCCGCCCTTCCTGCTTCCCGACTTCGATGTACTCGCGGATGCTCCGGAACGCGTTCCCGTCGATCACCGCGCCCACGAACGTCCCCTTCTGCGACGGGTCGCCCACGCGGATCTCCTTGGCTCGCTGCACGACCTTCTCCACCACTTCGTCGTAGACCTCGTCCACGACGATGGCGCGGGAGCAGGCCGAGCACTTCTGGCCCTGGAAGCCGAATGCGCCCGCGACGATGGCGTCCGCGGCCGCGTCCAGATCGGCGGTTTCGTCCACCACCTGGGCGTCCTTGCCGCCCATCTCCAGGATCGTCCGCTTCAGCCACTTCTGGCCGGGGTTCAGCTTCGACGCACGATCGAAGATGCGCAGGCCGACCTCCTTGGACCCGGTGAACGCGATGAGCCGCGTGAGCGGGTGGTCGACCAGGGAGTCCCCGATCTCGCTCCCGGGCCCCGGCAGGAAGCTCAGCGCCTTCTTCGGCAGCCCCGCTTCGTGGAGGATCTCCACGTACTTGTACGCGATGGCCGGCGCAGCGGAAGCCGGCTTCAGCACCGCCGTGTTGCCCGTCACCAGCGCCGCGGCCGTCATGCCCCCCATGATGGCCGCCGGGAAGTTCCACGGCGGGATGACGAGGGCGACACCGAGCGGGATATAGCGGAGCTCGTTCTCTTCGCCCGGGTACTCCACCACCTCCTGCGGACCGCCCAGCTTCATGGTCCAGCGGGCGTAGTAATCGCAGAAATCGATGAGCTCGGCGATATCGGCCACGGCCTCCGTCCAGCTCTTCGAGACCTCGAACACCATCCAGGCCGCCAGATAGGCCTTCCGCTCCCGCATGAGGTCGGCTGCCTTGAAGAAGATCTCGGCGCGGTCCTGGTACGGCGTCTTCTTCCACTCGCTCTCGAAGAACGCGTGCGCGCTCTCGATCGCACGATCGCCGAGCGCTCGCGTGGCCTGGACGAAACGCCCGACCACCATCGACGGGTCGCCCGGGTTGGTCGACTCCTTGATATCCCCCTCGAGGATCTCTTCACCGTCGACGATCAACGGGTAAGTGCGGCCCAGCTCGGAGCGCACCTTCTCCAGCGCCTCCTCCATCAGCCGGACGTTGTCCGGGTCGCTCCAGTCGTAGTACGGCTCGTTCCTGAACCCTTCGATCCCGACGGGAAGTCCGGTAGCGGTCGCCATGATGACTGCCTTCTCCATGGTTGCTGTTCCTGTCGTCGCCGGCGCTGGCCTCGCCTGACCGGGCCAACCTACCCGGATCATAGCGGGGGCGTCAACGTGCGGGGAGCGGGGGTTCCGGCGAGTACCAGGGAGGCGGAGAACGGTGGCTCAACCGGCGGCGTCGCGCTCCGCGCCGCGCAGCCCATCGGCCTCCAGGTCCACGGGGCGCTCGGTCGGCGGGACGCCGAGAGAGACCGGACGCGCAGGCTCCAGACCGCGATCCGCGAGGATCTTCTTCACGGCGAGAGGGCCATGGTGACGCCCGTCCTCGATGAAGACCCTGTCCGGCCGGTTCCCGCCGACGATCACCCCGGCGACGAAGATGCCGCGCACGTTGGTCTCCATGGTCGCCGGGTCGTGCGAAGGGACCCCGGTGTCCGGATCGATGGTGACGCCGACCGAGGCCAGGATCGCGGTGTCCGGGCGATAGCCGGTCATGGCGAGAACGAAGTCGTTGGGGAAGGTCTCGGGCTCGTCGGTGCAGGTGTTCCGGAGAAGCAGGTCGCGGGGGCGGATCTCTTCCACTCGGGTGTTCCACCGCACGCCGATCTCACCTTTTCCCAGGCGGTTGGTGATGTCCGGCAGGATCCACGGCTTCACGCCCGGGTCGAGCCGGTCGAGGAAGTGAATCAGGCTCACGCGCGCGCCCGCGCGCCAGCACTCGAGGGCGGCTTCGACGGCGGAGTTCCCGGCGCCGATGACGGCGACGTCCTGGTCATAGAAGGGGTGCGCCTCCGTGAAGTAGTGGTACACTTTCGGAAGGTCCTCGCCCGGCACGCCCATGTAGTTCGGCTGCCCGGCATAGCCGGTGGCGATGACCACGTTGCGGGCGAGGTGACCGTGCTCCTCGCCCGCAATGGTGCGTGTGCGGAGGAGGAAGGCGTCCCGCTCTCCGGTGAGGGAGCGAACATCCTCGTACTGGCGCACGTCGAGCTCGTACTCGATAGCGACGCGGCGGTAGTACTTGAGGGCGTCGGCCCGGGTCGGCTTGTCACCGGGCGTGATGAACGGCACGTCCCCGAGCTCGAGCCGCTCGGCCGTGCTGAAGAAGGTCGCCTGCGTGGGATAGAGGGTGATGGAGCGGGTCAGGCACCCCTTGTCGAACACGGCGCAGCGGAGCCCCGCCTGGGCGGCGGCAACGGCAGCGCTCAGGCCCGTGGGCCCGGCGCCGATCACGGCGAGATCCAGAGGTTCGTTATCGGTCATTCCCCTGTGGGGGTCTCAGTGTCATTCGTTCGACGGCAGATCGCTCCGCGGCCTCGCGCCCGAGCGGCATCGGGAGCAGCCCGCCGCTTCGCCAGAGATCCACCTGGTCGCGGTAGTGGCGATCGAACGGGACGCCTCCCTGCCCTGTGCCGATCACGAACCCTCCTCCGCCGCCGAGGTTCCCCAGCTCCGCGACCTCCCGCTCGCTGGGGCCGGCCGTTGTGGTGAACGGAAAGCTGGCCGACGGTGAGATGTATGCCCAGTGCGCCACGTTCACCGTGTGAGGAGAGCCGTGGTACGGCAGCGGTCCGATGTTGAGATCGAAGAGCGCGTCCAGGATCCGGACACCGCCGAGGGCATGGGCGTGGACGACTCGATTTCCCTCATTCCACGGCCGGTCCGCCAGGGGCGCGGCCTCCCGCATGGCGGAGGAGGCGAGATCTCGGAAGCGAGTGGCGCCGGAGTCCGCCCAGGGGAGAGCCCGGCGCTCGAGCACGTCGCCCATGGCGGTGCCGGGGAAGTACGCGGAGGCTCCGTGGTAGAGATCGGCGGCGACGGCGTGGCGGAGCAGCTCGTGCCACAGGTAGAAGAGGGTGGCGGCGCGGGAGTCGCCGGACGCACGGTGGTCCCAGCCGCGCAGGATGTCGGCCTGCGCCTGGAGTCCGGCGTCCTCCGCCGCCCGCACGGCGCGGTCGAGGTAGCGTCGGGCGTAGGCGTCGCCCACGTCGAGCTGCATGGCATGGATGTCGGCGGTGGTGAGGTCGTGGCCGCCGAGAATCATGTCCCGGATTCTCATGGCCCGGAACGGCGACTCCCAGCTGCTGCTGATGAGGTCGCCCACCGGACCGCGCGTCTGCCGGTTGTTGGCGGTGACGACGTAGCCCCCGGGCGGATCCAGGACGCGAGGGTGGTCCGCGAACGGGAGCGTCCCGCTCCAGTCCCACTCGCCGGTCCAGCCTGGCACCGGGGCGACCGGCGCGGGCCGGCCGTCGCCGCGAAGGGGCACCGTCCCTCCCATGACGTAGCCTATGTGACCCGCAGTGTCGGCGTACACCAGGTTCTGGTGGGGGTCGTCCATTGCGTCCGCCGCGCGCAGAAAGGAAGACCAGTCCCGGGCCAGGTTCAGTCCGATGACGCCGCGGAACACGGTGCCGGTGTGGAAGGCGGTCCACTGGACTGCCAGAACCGTGTCCCCGCTGGCGCCCGAGTCCCCCAGCGGGAGGACCGGCCCGTGGCGCGTGCTCCGGAGGCGGAGCAGGAACGGCTCTTTCCGCCCTTTCACGCGGATGGTGTCCGTACGAAGCTGGAAGGGACGACTTCCGCCCGGCGCCAGGTAGCGGGTCGAGTCGGTCGGGTCCACGCGCTCCATGAAGAGGTCCACGTCGTCGACGTATGCGTTGGTCATCCCCCAGGCGACGGCAGCATTGTGGCCAATGACCACGAGAGGGGTCCCGGGAATGCTCACGCCCACGACATCGAGCGCGGAGGAGGAGTCGTCGGGCGGCGGAGCGTGGATCCCGACGAGGTACCAGAGGCTGGGGGCCTGCAGCTCGAGGTGGGTGTCGTTCGCGAGGATCGGCTTTCCCGACCGCGTCCGCTTCCCGCTCACCGCCCACGCGTTGGACGCCGCGGCGAAGCTGAACCCGTCGAACAGCGCGCGGGCGAGGGGCGGTGTGTCCGGGGGTTCGGGCGGCCTCGTCTCGCCGACGACGTGCGGCCCCCGCGCCGCGTGCGGGCGCGCCGGCTCTCCCGCCGCGGACAGCGGCGCGCCGGGCATGCCCCCGCCCGGCTCCAGGATGGTAGCCCCCCACGAGGGATATGCGGGGAAGAGGTATCGGGCGCGTGCCGGGTCGAGGCGACGATTGGCCCGTGCCACCGCCACCGCCTCGCCGTAGGAGGCGAGGGTGAGCGACATCATCTTGGCGACGGCGAGCGAATGCGCCGGTGTCCACGGCTCGGGCGTGTGGCGGAGGACGAGGAGCTCGGGCGGGAGCGCGCCGCTGCGCGTGCGGAGGGCCGCGTTCACTCCATTGGCGTAGGCCTGGAGCCAGCGCCTCTCCCGCGGGGAGAGCCCCTTCTCGGCCGCGAGCGCGGCGTTCCAGAGCCCAAGGCGCCGCATGAAGATGTCGGTGTCGAGGAGGTCGGGCCCCAGGATCTCGGCCAGGCGTCCCTGGATGGCGTGCCGCACCAGGTCCATCTGCCACAGCCGGTCGCGGGCGTGGAGGTACCCCTGGACGAAAAGAGCGTCCTCCACGCTGCTGTCCGCCCAGATCTGCGGCAGCGCGTGCGCATCCCACAGGACGGCCACCGGACCCCGGAGCCCCGCCAACGTCCATTCCCCGTCCCGCGCCGGCGTGGCGGTGTGGAGGTACAGAAGCACCGCGACCACCGCCGCCGCGACCAGCACGAGCAGTCCAGCCGAGAGGCGTAGAGCCAGTGCGCCACCGCGGCTGCGTCTCACGAAGCCTCCAGCGCCGCCGCGAGCTCCTCCATGAGGTCCGCCAGATCCTCCACCCCGACCGAGAGGCGGATGAAGCCGTCGGCGATCCCGGCGCCTCGACGCTCCTCAACGCTCATGGCCGCGTGCGAAGTGTAGCGTGGCATGGAGGCCAGCGATTCGACGCCGCCGAGACTCGGGGCGACCGAGATGAGCCGGAACCGCTCCATGACCGCGCGGGCAGCGGCATCGCCGCCACGGACGACCAGGCCGAGCATCCCGCCGTATCCGTGGAAGAGCTCGGCGGCGATGGCGTGATCCGGGTGACCTGGAAGGCCGGGATAGTGGACCGCGTCGATGGCCGGGTGGCCCGCAAGCCAGGTAGCCAGCTCGAAGGCCGTGGCGTTCTGGCGTTCCACCCGCACTGCCAGGGTCTTGAGGCCGCGATCGAGGAGCCAGAGCCCGTGCGGATCGAGGCTCGGGCCGAACGATTTGAGCCGCGTCCGCACCTGCTCGACGTGCTCCGCCGACCCCGCCACCACCCCCGCCACCACGTCCGAGTGCCCCCCCATGTACTTGGTAGCGCTGTGGATCACGAGGTCGGCGCCATGCGCCACGGGGCGGAAGTTCACCGGCGTGGCGAACGTCGCGTCCACGACCAGCGGGATACCCTTCGCCCTCGCCACCCGGGCCACCGGCCGCAGGTCCGGCACACGCATCGTGGGGTTGACCGGGACCTCCATGTACAGCAGGCGCGTCTCGGGAGTGCAGGCGGCCTCCCAGTCTCCACCGGGGTCCACGAACGAGGTCCGGATGGCGAGGCGCGGCAGCTCGTGGCGCAGGAGGGTGAGCGTCCCGCCGTAGAGCGAGTCGGCGGCCACCAGGTGGTCGCCGGCGCCCGCGAAGGCGAGGATGGTCAGGGAGATCGCGGCCATGCCGCTCCCCAGCACGAGCGCCGCCTCCGCCCCGTCCAGCGCGGCCAGCTTCTGCCCCAGGCGGGCGTAGCTGTCCGAGTTGGCGTAGCGCCCGTAGAGCACCTCGCCGACGGGGTCCGGGGCGTTGAAGAAGGTCGTGCTGGCGACCAGCGGGGCCACCACGGGCTGCCCGGGTACCGGGGCCGGCGAGCCGGCATGGACCGCCAGTGTCGATGGCCCCGGGCGATGGCTGCTGCGGCTGTGGTTCATGGCCGGCCTGGGGGTCCGTGGGCCCGAATCCATGGGAGCAGGCGCCAGGCGGGGCGCACGCACGCCACGGTGGCGGAAGCCGGAAAGCTAGGGGCGGCGCGGGGTGTCGGCAACGCGGCCCCGGCGGCACCCTTCCTGCACTGCAGCGGGGTGCACGAAGCACGCAGGCGAGGGACGAATACGAGTGACCGCGGGCAGAAAGCAGGAGGAGCGACGGCAGACGACGGAGGTCGCGAGACGGAACCCGGATCGGATCCTCGTCATTAGCGATCTACACATCGGGGCGGGCCACCAGCCGGACGGGCACGTGGACCGCCTCGAGCATTTCCACGAGGATCGCAAGCTCGAGCGCATCCTCGACCGGCTGCAGCGGCGAGACGAGCGACGGGGCAGGCGGACGGAGCTCGTGCTGAACGGGGACGTGTTCGACTTCGTTCGCGTGGTGCGCCTTCCCGGCTCCCGCGCCGAGGTGGCCGAGTGGCGCGCCCTCCTGCGAGAGGCGGGGGTGGACGCGCCCGAAGCGGACCTGGAAGCGGCGGAGGCAGGGCGGTTCTCGCGGTTTCAGAGGCGCTACGGCTACGACTGTTCCGAGCACGCCTCCGTGTGGAAGCTGTGGCTCATGGCCCGCGGGCATCCGCGCGTCATGGAAGCGCTGGCCCGCTGGTGCGCCGCCGGTCATGGCCTCGTGGTCGTGCGAGGCAATCACGACAGTGAATGGGCGTGGGCGGGAGTCCGGCGCGCGTTCGCGGTGCTTCTCCGGGCCGCGGGGGCCCGCGCTCTCTCTCCCGGTCAGCTCCGGTTCCGGCTGCACGCCTATCGCCGCGCGAACCTGTGGATCGAGCACGGCCATGGCATGCGATGGTCCACCCGGACGGCGGCCGTGTTCACGCCGGGGCGTCGGCCGCGGCTGATGATCCCCGTGGGATCCCTCATCAACCGCTACGTGCTGAACCCGCTGGAGCGCCTCCTCGAGCGGACGCCGGGGCTTCCTTCCTCACTCCACCTGAAGCGGCTGGCGGCGAGCCAGCGGTGGCGCCTCTGGCGGGGGATCATGACGAACGCCGTGCGAGCGCTCCCGGCATTCATCGCCGCCAGCCGCCACGCCTGGTACCAACGTGCTCGCGACTGGATGCCCGCCCGCATCGGCGGTCTCATCGCGGCCGGCGTCCTGGTCCTTCCGCTGGTGTCGGACCGCCTCGCCGGCACGCTCGCTCTCCACTCGGGCTTCGCCCGCGCCGGCGCCGCCGCGGTGGCCATCGCCGGCCCCCAGATGGGGCTGGCGCTGTTGGAGATCGCCGCGGCCGTGCGCGACGGCACCCGGGTCCAGGCCCGCCATTACGCGCTCGAGCGGGCGGCGGCGAGGAGCCGACGGTGCGGAAGGGTGCGACCACTCGTGGTGCTCGGCCACACCCACGCCCCGGACCTCCAGTCGTGGGCGGGAGACGGGGGGGATGTGGTCTACGCGAATCCCGGGTGCTGGATGGAAGACCCGGACGGGAAGGCTGCCGCCCGATTCGTGTGGTGCGCCTTTCGCCGCGGGCGCTACGGGAACGTGAGAGTCTTCGAGATCGAGGGAGAGGACAGTCGATGCCGCACACATTCCAGGATCTGACGGCGGGCCGCGGCCCGGCACTTCACCGGCTGTGGCGCGAGGGCACTGCACCCGAGCCGGAGGACCTGGACGGGTGGGTCTTCCGCGGGCGCAACACGGCGCTCCTCGCCCGCCTGGGGGGAAACGGTCCGTTCGCCAAGGGGTTCCTGCGCACTGAGCGCGGCCATGAGGGATGCAACTTCCCGGTCCGGGTCCGGCAGGCCGGGTGGTCGGTGGACACGGCTCGCCCCTTCGGCTTCTTCCACGTGAAGGCAGTGCCTGGCGCAGCCGATGGCGCCCCGCGCTCGGCGCTGCTGCTGGACTACGGCCACGGCCGCCCGGAAGCGCTGCGGACGGGGGGGCCAGGCGTCGCGCTGCGCGTGGTGGAATGGATGGCCCGGCCTCTTCGGGACTTGCTCGTGCGCCCCCCGGATGCGGCGGTCGGGGTCTACCTGGGGCGAGCGTTCTACGGGGCCCGCCTGCGCCTGCACGTCTCGTACTTCGTTCTGGAGCGGTGGCGGGCGATGGAGGGAGACGATCAGGCGAACATCGTGGCGGCGGCCGGCGTCGCCAGGAGGACGACATGAGACAGGCAGTGGTGACCGGCGCGGGCGGGTTCATCGGCAGAGCGATCACGTCGCGGCTGCTGCGTGAAGGCTGGGCCGTGACGGCCGTGGACCTCCCCGGACGTCATGCGGCGGTGCCCCATGCGGCGCGCCGTGTGGAAGCCGACATCCGGAACGTCGAAGCGCTCCGGCGGGCGTTTCGCGACGCCGACGCCGTCTTTCACACCGCGGCGATATTCGACCTCCTGGCGCCCTGGGACGCTCTGGAGGAGGTGAACGTGGAAGGCGTGCGCCGCGTGTGTGACGCGGCCCGGGCGGCCGGCGTCCGTCGAGTGGTGTGCTGGGGGAGCAGCAGCGTGTACGGCGTCGCCGAGGACCCCGTTTCGTTCACGGAGGATCGGCCGATCGCGATGGACGGACTCAACGCGTACGCGCGCAGCAAGCACCTCGGCGAGCTCGTCGCGCTCCAGAGCGCCGCGGAAGACGGCCCCGAAGTGGTCGTGGTCCGGCCGGCCGACGTGTACGGGCCGGGGGCCGTTCAGGGGCTGGGGCAGGCGCTCTGGGCGTTCAAGGTCGGCCTGATGAGCGCCGTGCCCGGGCCGGGCACGTCCGTTCACTCGCACGTGCACGTCGACGATGTGGCCGGCGCGGCAGTGCACCTGGCGCGTCAGGGCCGGAGCGGCGCCATCTACAACATCGCCGATCGACGGCCCATGGCCGTGGCCGATCTCTACGCGCTGGCGCGCGGCATGCTCGGCGCGGTCTCGGTCCGCGACGGCCGCGTGAGCCTGCCGTCGCGGCCACGCTGGCGCGGCCGTCCCGTCTTCCACGTCCCCGGCCCCGTGCTCCGGGCCTTCGCGAAGGCGGAGGTGTTGCGGACCCGGAAGGGGTGGCTCACTGGCAGGCTCGGGCCACGGCCTCTCGCCTCCCCGGAAGGCGTGGACCTCCTGTTGGGCCACCATGTCGTGGCGCCGGACCGGCTCCTCGCCACCGGCTACGAGCTCGAGTGGCCCGACGTGCGGGACGGCGTCAGAGCGCTGGTGGACAGCTACCGCGCGACCGACTGGGCTGCCTTCCACGAGGCGCCGCCGCGGGTCGAGGCAACAGAAAACGACCGGGCCGGCGCCATTCCGGCCGAGGCCGCATAGGGTCATGCCGGACGAGCCGGGGGCGCGATATGCATCGATGCAGAGGGATTCCCCCGGACACGAGTACCTTGACGCCGGCCCCCCGGCGACACATCCTGCGCATGGCTCTCCCCGCCGACCGTATCACCCGATGACGCATATCAGCACCAAGGCGATGGCCGAAGCCGTGCTCCGCGAGCTCCCTAGCGTGCTCGGGGCGTACGTCAACGAAGACATGGAGGGGCGGCCGCGGGAGGTCCACCTGCTGGTCCGGCACGGCCCCGACGCCGCGCGTCTCGCGCGGGACGTCCACGACCTCCTCGAAGAGCGGCTAGGCGTGCCCATCGACCGGCGCGTGATCAGCATCGCGCAGCTCGCCCGGGACCCCGACTGGCCGGAGCCGGAGCCCGAAGACACGCTCGCAGCGGTCGACTCGCCGCCCCGCGCCATGTCCACGGTCCCGGAGGCCAGGCCCGTGTTCGTCGGCCTCGAGTCCTCCGTCTCCGCCAGTCACGTGACCGTGAGGGTGCGGCTGGAGTGGAAGGGCGACGTCGCCAGCGGGAGCGCCGAGTCCGCCGACACACCGCAGGGGCGCGCGCGCGCCGCCGCCGCGGCCACGCTCCGCGCCGCAGCCGGCGCCGCGGGCGGCGGGGACCTGAACCTCGAGCTCGACTTCGCGTCCATCGTGCAGGCGCTGGACGGAGACTATGTGCTGGTGAGCGTGCTCGGGATGTCGCGTCGGATCGGCCGTCGGCCGCTCCCGCTGGTCGGGGCTCAGCCGATCGAGAGCGACGTGGAGTCTGCGGCCGCACTGGCCTCGCTCAAGGCGATCAACAGGACGCTGACGCTGGCCCTCCAGGCCAGCTGATCAGCCGGCGGAAAGAAGTGGGCTCAGGGCGAAGTACGTCCTGGGAATGTCCAGACGGGCTACCACGCGGCGGCGAGCGAGCGACTCCAGCGCCGCCTCCGTTTCTGTTTCCATCGCCTCCAGCGCTTCCGCCACTTCCGCCGGTCCGCCCCGTGCCATCCCCTCCAGCGCCAGCCACGCCGCTCGCTCGGCATCCGGGACCTCGCCCAGGAGCGTGAGCTCACCGCTGCCGAGCTCGGCCGCGATGGCAAGGCCCTGACGGCCGAGCACCGACTCGATGGTCTCCCGGTGGCGGTCGTCGACGCCCCGTACCAGGAAATACGCTTCTGAGGGCCGGTCCTCGCGCTGGAATCGGAGGATCAGCTTGGCCACGGTCTCGTCCGCGCAGCTGTAGTCGAGCACCACCACTTCGCTGAAGTCGAGGACGGTGAGGCAGAGCGCGCCCAGCTCGGCGATCTGCGCCTCGATCCCGAGCCGCAGCGCCTGTCCGGTGGGGCGGGTCACCAGGTGCGAATAGAGAGTGGCGACCGATTTCCGAACCAGCGCGGAAAGGTCGAAACGCAGCGGGACGACGTCGCCGAGCTCGCTCACCGGCCACCTCCCGCCTGCGCCGCCGGGGACGCACCTTCGACGACGCGCGACGGCAGGACGATGCTGATCTGCGCGCCGGGGAAAGGGGCGAGGTCGCTCTCGAGAGGAGGCGAGTCGTCCCACGCCGGGACGTCCGCGATGCGGGCCGTCCCGCTCCGGATCGAGATCCGGCCGTTCCACCGACCCACCTGCTTCCGGATCTGCTGCAGCCCCTGCCCGCGTCCGGGGTCGTGGAACCGGGTGAGGCCGTGGATGAATGCCGCTTCCAGGGCGGACGCGTCGCTCCAGCGCTCGCCATAGCGGGCAGCGTGCTCGCTGGCGAGAGAGCCGTAGAAGCCCACGCCCAGGTCCATCACGGCGATGGCCACGACCTTCCTGCCGAGACGCCTGGCCCAGTTGTAGGTCTGGGTGGCGACCCAGCCTCCCGCCTCGGCGTGGTCGATGATGTTCTGGCAGACCTCGCTCAGCATGACGCTGAACTGGAACGCCTCCTTGAGCGGGTAGTTCAGCTGTCGGGTCAGGATGGCCAGGGCGCGCTCGTTCACCTGGTCCACGATCTGGTGTACGTCCATGTGGGACTGCACCGGCGTGATCTCCAGGAGCACGTCGGAGCTCCCGCCTCCCTGGCGCCGACCGGGGCCGTGCATCTCGTACACCCCTTCGGCGTGCCGGAAAAAGCCCATGCGCCCGAGATAGCTGACGACGTCGCTCGAATCCGGCATCTGGAGCTTCGGCCGCTCGCCCCCGCGCCCGGCCACCTCGCCGAGGGCGAGGAGCCCCAGCATCCCGTACGGGTCGACCCAGCGCAGGCGACGCGCGTCCACCAGCACGTGCGCGCCCGCTTCCACGCCCCTGAGCTCCTCCACCACCCCGTCGAACGAGCGTTCCTCGAGGTTGGCGGGCACGGTGATGACGTTCACGACCCCATCCTCAGGTGCGCGTACAGTCCGTCGGCGCCGCGGTGGTCCATCTTCCGGGCGGCCGCGCGGTTGCCCTGTCGGGCGGCCTCCTCCAGCGACGCCCCCCCGGCGAGCGCCACGAAGCACGTGCCACCCCACACATCGCCGCACCCCGTGGGGTCGCCTCCCGGCCCTCGACGCTCGGGCGCCACGGGGACGGTGCGAACGGCGTCGCCTTCCCGGTACCGGATCTCCGCCCCGCGCTCCGCCCGCGTGACGAGAAGCGCGCGGAGCCGGCGTTCCAGGGCGCGTTCCGCCACGGCCGCAGGGTCATCGTCGCCTGCGACCAGGCCGAGCTCCCGCTCGTTCATCTGCACGACCTCGAACGCCTGCAGCCAGCGATCCCGCTCCGGGAGCAGCCGGGGGACGCGGTGGCCCCCGCTGCCGATCCCGAGCAGGAGCGAGTGGAAGTCGGCGTAGAGGAAGCCGTCGAACTCGCGGCGCAGCCGCTCCGCTGTCTCGAGCTCGAGCTCGAACCCGGAGATGAGGTTGACGAACAGGGCATCGACCCCCTCCAGCAGCGGTGCCAGCTCGGCCCATTCCCACCGCGGGACGCCGCCCGTGAGGCATTCGTGCCGGTGCTCGGCATCGTGGTAGCGCAGGTGAACGCGGTTGTTGCGCTCGGGCGTTTCCACCACGCCGCCGGGCCGCTCCACGGTCGGCAGCGTGTCGAGGAACGCGCGGGCGTGATCCGAGAGGTCGCGGCCGACCTTCATGATCGGCCGGATGGTCCACCCCGCCGGGAGGGCCGCGGCCGCGGCCGCTAGGGAGTACGAGATGCCGCCCCACCGCTCAACCAGCTCCCCCGCCGGGTGGTCAATGAGGTCCCATACCATGGTGCCGAGGATCGCGACGCGCATTCGGGCTCGTGAACGCCGCGGCTCAGACGGCGCCGAGGACTTCGGTCTTGAACATGGCGATGGCGCCGATCACTCCAGCCGTGCCCATGAGCTGCGCCGGGACGATGGTGCAGGCCTCCTGCGCGCTCTTGAACGCGCGTCGCCGCACCTCGGCGCGCAGTGGCACGAAGAGCGTGTCCCCGGCCTTCGTGACGCCGCCCGAGATCACCACCATCTCCGGGTTGAGGATGTTGATGATGTTCGCGACACCGGTGCCGAGGAACTTGGCAGTCTCCTTCATGACCTCGTTCGCGTACGCGTCGCCGAGGACCGCGCCTTCGTAGACCGTGGCGGCGGTGATCTCCTCGAGGCGGCCGTGCACCAGGTCCGGCAGCACCGTCTCGGCCCCCGACTCGATCCCTTCAATGGCGCGCAGCGCGATGGCCGGCCCGGAGGCGTAGGCTTCGAGGCAGCCGTAGTTGCCGCACTTGCACTTCCGTCCGGTGGAGTCAATGGTCATGTGGCCGATCTCGCCGGCCGCGTCGCTTACCCCGTGGAAGATCCTGCCGTTGAGGACGATCCCGCCGCCGATTCCGGTCCCGAGCGTCAGCCCGATCAGGTTGTCGACGTCCTTCCCCGCCCCCAGCCACCACTCCCCGTAGGTGGCGCAGTTGGCGTCGTTGTCCAGCGCGGCCGGGACGCCCAGGGCGTTCGAGATCAGGTCTCGCAGGGGGAAGTTCCGCCAGCCGAGGTTCGGGGTGTTGATGATGGTGCCGGTATCGCGGTCGAGCGGACCCGGCGAGCCGACGCCCACGCCCGCCACCTGCTCGCGCTTGCCGCCGCCGGCCAGCACCACTTCCCGGATCGCCTCCTCCACCATGTACAGGATGCGGTCCACCACGAACTTGGCCCCTTTCACCGCCTCGGTCTTCATGGTGCGGAGCCCGAGCACCTCGCCACCGCCACCGTTCAGCGGGAGGATGCCCACGACAATGTTCGTGCCGCCGAGGTCCACCCCCACCACCCACCGCGGATCCGATTCGCCAGTCATACGGTCCTCTTCTTCTGCGACTGCGATTGCATTGCCCGTGTCGGCCGGCGAGCCGGTCCCGCGGCGCCTACGAGCCGGAGGCGGCCCTCGCGCGCATAGCGCTCCACCACCACCCGCTCGAGCTCGAAGGGGTGGCGCTTCCACCCCTCGAAGGCGAACCCGACAACTGCAATGGACGCGTCCTCCCTGGTGCGCAGATAGTGCTCGAGAACCAGAAATCCCGTGCTCGGCACGCGTGCTCGAACGCGGGGACGGCCCTGATCGAGCAGCATCCGGAGGCACTCCGCCGCGAACCCCCGGGGCAGGTACACGACCTCTTTCTCCAGCAGGCCGTTCGCTGCGAGGATACGTCTCGAATATTCGAGGCGCCAGGTCCGATTGGCCAGCCGCAGCGCCGCCTGCTTCCACGACGGATGCGCCGGCCGCGGGAAAAGGATCGTGGTGCACGCCGCCGTGAACGGCCGCCCGCGCAGGAACCCATCCCGCCCCAGCCGACGGGCCCAGCTGCCCGTGTTGTTCAGCGCCAGCACGTCACAGCGGGTTCCCGTTTTCCGGCCGTAGTTGGGCGCGGCGTTGAAGCGGACCACGCTCCCCGCGGCGTCCACATCGTCGGCAATGTCGGCGTCCACCAGGCCGTTGCCGATGATGAAGACGTCCGCGCTCACGGGCGGACGCTCCGTTCCATGCCGCACGGCGTGAACGTCCGGCGCCGGCGCCGCGTCTCGGCGCGGATCGACCGGTTCCGCTCCAGCATCTCCGCGGTCACGTAACCCCGGGAGTGGTGGAGATGGAGGCACTTCGCGCGGTAGCGGATGCGGCGGGGCCGCACTCCGCGGTTACGCAGCCGGTCCCCCATCTCCCCGTCCTCGCCCCCGTACCCCATCCGCTCGTCGAACCCGTTCACCGCCACGACGTCGACCTTCCAGGCGGAGGAGTTGTGGCCGTTCCACGTGGCCGGCGTGGGAACCACGGCGTCGAGAACGGCCGCCAGCCGCCCTTCCGCAGTGAGTTTGAGGGTCCGCTTCGAGCGCCGCAATCCACGCTGCTCCAGCCACCGGATGTCGAACGCCGAACCGCTCTCCACGCTTTCGCGCGACACCGCCGCGGAAGCCTCCGCCGGCAGCTTGAGGTAACCGCCGGAGAGAAACCGGCCGCGGGCGGCGAGGCGTCGGTGGACGGCCACGAAGTCGCGCCGGGGGACGCAGTCGCCGTCGCTCAGGATCAGGTACTCGCCCGGGGCGTCGCGGATCGCCTCGTTCAGGATCCGGCACTTGCGGAAGCCGCGGTCCTCCTGCCAGACGTGGCGCAGCTCGAGGCCGGTGGCGCCCCGGAGCGTGTCGATCCGGGCCGCGGTCTCGGCCGAGGAGCCGTCGTCGGCGACGACGATGTCGAAATCCCGGTCGGTCTGGCAGGCGTAGCCCCAGAGCACCTTTTCCAGGTAGTCCGGGCTGTTGTAGGTCGAGAGGATGACCGTGACGCCCGGGGTCCGCCGCTGCCCGCTCACCGTGGCTGCCATCGCGCGGCCGGGTCGCGCCGCTCCGCTCAGTCCCCGACCTGCAGGACGGCCAGGAAGGCTTCCTGCGGGATCTCCACTGTGCCCACCTGCTTCATGCGCCGCTTCCCTTCCTTCTGCTTCTCGAGGAGCTTGCGCTTGCGCGTGATGTCGCCGCCGTAGCACTTGGCCGTGACGTCCTTCCGCACGGCCTTCACCGTGGTCCGGGCTATGATCTTCGTGCTGATCGCCGCCTGTATCGCCACCTCGAACTGCTGACGCGGGATCAGCTCCTTCAGCTTCGACGCCATGTCCCGGCCGTACTCGAACGCCTTGTCCCGATGGATGATCACGCTGAACGCATCGATCGGATCGCCGTTGATGAGCATGTCCAGCTTCACCAGGTCGTTCGCCCTGTACTCCACGAACTCCCAGTCGAGCGACGCGTAGCCGCGCGTGCCGCCCTTCAGCTTGTCGTAGAAATCCAGCACCACTTCGGCCAGAGGGATCTCGTACAGGAACTCGACACGCGTGGGATCCAGGTAGTGCATGTGCACGTACTCCCCCCGCCGGTCGTGCACCAGCTTCTGGACGTTCCCGATGTAGTCGCTCGGGCACAGGATCCGCGCCCGCACATACGGCTCCTCGATCCGGTCGATCTTCCCCCGCTCCGGCATGGCCGACGGGTTCTCGATCATCATGGTGGAGGCGTCCGTCATCACCACGTGGTACTCCACGTTGGGCACCGTGGTGATGAGATCCAGGTCGAACTCCCGCTCCAGCCGCTCCTGCACGATCTCCATGTGCAGCAGCCCCAGAAACCCGCAGCGGAAGCCGAAGCCCAGCGCCATCGACGTCTCGGGCTCGTAGTGCAGGCTCGCGTCGTTCAGCCTCAGCCGCTCCAGCGCGTCCCGCAGCTCCTCGTAATAGTCCGCATCCGTGGGGTACAGCCCGCTGAACACCATGGGCTTCACGTCCTGGTAGCCCGGGAGCAGCGCCACGTCCGGATGCTCCGCGTCCAGGATCGTGTCCCCCACCTTCGTGTCGCTGATCCGCTTGATGGCCGCGATCACGTAGCCCACGTCCCCGGGCCGCAGCTCCTTCTGCTTCACGCGGCCGAGACGCATGATCCCCACCTCGTCCACCTCGTGCTCCGCGTGGCTCGTGCCGAACGCGATGCGCATGCCCGCCCGGATCGAGCCGTCGACCACCCGGATGCTCGGCACCGCCCCCTGGTACTGGTCGTAGAACGAGTCGAAGATCAGCGCCCGCAACGGAGCGTCTGCGTCTCCTTCCGGAGGCGGTACCCGGGCGATGATGCGCTCCAGCAGCGCGTCCACCCCCGTCCCCTCCTTCGCGCTCACCAGCAGCACGTCCTCCGGCTCGCAGCCCAGAAGGTCCACCAGCTCCTCGCGCCGCTTCTCCGGCTCCGCCCCCGGGAGGTCGATCTTGTTCAGGACCGGGATCACCTCGAGCCCGGCCTCGATCGCCAGGAAGAGGTTCGACAGCGTCTGCGCCTGGACCCCCTGCGACGCGTCCACCACCAGCACCGCGCCCTCGCACGCCGCCAGGCTCCGGCTCACCTCGTACGTGAAGTCGACGTGCCCGGGCGTGTCGATCAGGTTCAGCTCGTACGTGTGCCCGTCCGCCGCCCGATAGTCCATCTTGATGGCGTGCAGCTTGATCGTGATCCCCCGCTCCCGCTCCAGCTCGTTGGAGTCCAGCACCTGCTCGCGCATCTCCCGCTTGTCGAGCGTATGTGTCTGCTCCAGCAGCCGGTCGGCCAGCGTCGACTTCCCGTGGTCGATGTGGGCGACGATGCAGAAGTTGCGGATTCGGGAAATGCGCACGCGCGTTTCGGCTCGGTTCCGGGTTCGAGAACCGTTCAAGATAGCGGAAACACCCGTCCCAGGGGAGCGCCGACACGCGCGTCTGGCCGACGCAGCGGCCGACGCAGCGGCCGACTAGCGATCGGCGCCGGCGTAGCGGCGGATGCGGCGGGCTGCGAACGCCCCGATGGCCAGCGCCAGCACCAGGGCGACAGCGGCGGCGATCCACCACACTGCCTCTCCGACGGCGAGCGCGTGGCCGGCGAAGTACGCCACCAGAACGGCGCACGCGGCAGCCGCGAGCGAGAGGATCGAATCAATGAACTTGAGCCCCATGGTCGATCTCCGTTCGAGATTTTCGGCTTGCGGGAGGGTCAGCGGCCGGACGTGAGCCGGCGGACCTCGGCGAGGCCCTCGTGCGTCCAGCGCGGCGGATCGTCCGCGTTGGCGATGCGGTCCGCGATGAGGAAGACGAGGCGGGCGACGCGGGCGTTCTTGTCGGTGTCGATCTTCTGCATTTCGTCGCCCGGGCGGTGATAGTCGTCGTGCGTCCCTGCGAAGAAGAAGAGCGCCGGGATCTCCCGCACTGCGAAGCTGAAATGGTCGCTCCGGAAGAAGAAGCGCTGTTCGGGCCAGAGGTCGTCGGCGAGGGTGAGGCCGAGGCCAGGGTTGTCGCGCGCGACGTCGTGGGCAAGCGGACCCAGGGAAGAGTAGTCCTGGCCGATGACGACGATGGTGTCCGGGGCGTTCCGGCCCACCATGTCCAGGTTCAGGTCGGCGACGATCCGGTCCAGCGGGACTGTGGGGTGCTCGGTGAACCACCGCGACCCGAGCAGCCCCTTCTCCTCGCCGCTGACCGTGAGGAAGAGCAGCGAGCGTCGGGGCGGCGACGCAAGCGAGGCGAAAGCCTCCGCGATCTCGATCACGGCGGCGGTGCCGGACGCGTCGTCGTCTGCGCCGTTGTAGATGGAGTCCCCGTCCACCGGCGGTCCGACGCCGAGGTGGTCCATGTGCGATGTCACGAGCACGTACGTGCCGCGCAGAGTGGAATCGCTCCCGGGCAGGAGCGCGACCACGTTGGGCGCTTCGGCGTCGTCCAGCGACCGGACTGGCGCGCTCAGCGACACCGTGAGACCTGGCAGTGCGACCGGGTGCCTCGGCCCGCCCCCGACCAGCGCCGACGGATCGAGGCCGGCCATGCGCAGGATGCGGAGCGTGGCCGGCCGACCAACGAAGAACAGCGGCGGGCGGGCGCCCGTGCCGGCCGTTCCAGCCGTGCTGGCCGTATCGGCGGCGCCGGGGGTATCGGCCATGCCGGCCACACTGGCCGTGTCGGCCGCGTCGGCCATGTCGGGCGGGGTGCTGGCGTACGCACGGGCGGGGCGTGCGGTGGCCTGGGCGAGCGCGGCGATCTCCCGTTCGGTGATGCGCGGGTCCAGCAGGAATGCGACGGCGGCCGCGCCTGCGTCCCGGGCAGCGTCCGCGGCCGCCGCGATGGCGGCGCGGGTCTCCCGCGGGAAGCGGTAGCCGCGGGGTCCGGATTCCGGCACGCCCTCGAGCTGCACCAGCGCCACACGGCCACGGAGCTCTCCGCTCCGTGCTCCCGCGAGCGCGTCGGTGGATCCGACGAGAATGGCACCCGCGCGCGTGTCCGGGAGGTCTCCCGCCACCGCGTAGAAATCCGATCCGTACGTCAGGGTGTGGCTTGCCCCGGCACTGATCTGGAAGCGGGCGCGCGCAACGTCGAGGACGCGGAGCGGGTACGGGTAGCGCTGGAGCCAGCCTTCCGATCCGGCTGGCAGGAGGCCGAAATCGGCGAACTGCCGGGCGATCCAGGCGGCGGCGGAGTCCAGGCCCGGGCTCGGCGTCCCACGCCCCCGCAGCCGGTCGCTGGCCAGGTAGGCGATGCGATCGCGGATGTCGGCGGGCGTGATGGTGGCCACCGCGTCCGCGAGCCTGGCGCGGTCCGCGGGGTGTTCCGCGGAGCGAGGAGCGCACGCGGCGAGGGCGGCGGCCAGGAGCATATAGGGGGCGTGTCGCATTGGGTCCGTCGCTGAAGGCTTCCGGGACGGCGGAAGGTAGGGGAAGGGAGGGCGGGAATCCAGACGCGGTCGCGCCGCGACGAGTCCCTGGTCCGCAACGTGCGCTCGGTGGCACGCGCCCATGACCGACAAGCCGCGACCCGACCTGCTGCGCGAAGGCCGCGCCGACCTGCTCGCACCGCACCAGCTGGCGGCGCTGGGCGGGCTGGAATTCGTCGCCAGTCGCGTGGTCGAGGGACTGCTCACCGGGCTCCACCGCTCGCCGCACCGGGGGTTCAGCGTCGAGTTCGCGGAGCACCGGCCGTACCAGCCCGGTGATGACCTCCGCTTCGTCGACTGGCGGATGTTCGGGCGCTCCGACCGGTATTACGTGAAGCAGTTCGAGGAGGAGACGAGCCTCCGCGCCACCCTCCTCGTCGACCTGAGTGCGTCCATGGACTGGAGCTCCGACCCCGGCGGAGGGCTCCCCACCAAGCTGTGGTACGCGCGCCAGCTCGCGGCCGCGCTCGCGCTGCTCCTGTCACGGCAGGGGGACGCGGTGGGCCTCACTGCCTTCGACGAGGTGGTCCGCTCTCGGCTGGCGCCGAGAGGAGGGCGCGCCCACTGGCACACGGTTGTCCGCCAGCTCGAGGGGCTGAAGCCCGGCGGCCGCACTGATGCGGCCTCCCCGCTCCGAGACGTGGCGGCGCGGATGCGCCGGCGCGGCCTCGCCGTCCTGATCTCCGACCTCCTGGTCGACCCCGAGCAGACGCGTCTCGCGCTCCGCATGCTCCGCCACCAGGGTCACGAGGTGCTGGTCTTCCACCTCATGGATCCGGGCGAGCGCGACCTACCGACGGTCCGGGACGCCCGCTTTGTCGACCCCGAGAGCGGCGAGGAGATCCCGGCGACCACCGCAGACCTCAGGACTGCCTACCGCCGCGCGGTGGAGGAAGCAGTGGACGAGTGGCGGGGAGCACTCTCTCCCGAAGGCATGGATTACCACCTGGTCCAGACCGATCAGCCGATGGCGCTCGCGCTCCGGCAGTACATCCGCCGCCGCGAGTCCATTCGCTGAGCGCGACACCCGAAAGTGGGCCGGGGATCGGTGGCGATCAGTCGCGGGGCAGGACCAGGTCGGCGCGCTCGGCGCGGCCGGAAACCAGACGCACTGCCGTCGGCGCTGGAGCGGTGGCGCCGGCTTCCCCGCGGGGGTCGGTGACGCGGATGGTGTAGGCGCCGGCGGGCACGCCGGCGAGCCGGTAGGAGCCGTCGCCGCCGGTGATCGCACGGTAGCGGGTGCCCGCGAGCTCGACGGCGACCCCGACCAGCGGGGTCCCGTCCGACCCCGACACGACGCCGTAGAGCGTGGCCCCGGCGGCCAGGGCGAGTGGCTCGCCGGTGGCCGTCCGCACGCTCCGCAGCTCGGCCCCGTGCTCCTTGATGGTCACCAGCTGGAGCGCGTTGTCCGACGTCCCGTAGCCCCCCACCTCCTTGAGCTGGAGCGGCATGCGGATGACCCACCGCTCCACAACCCAGGCCCCCGTGGCGAGGTGGGCGAACTCCACGCGTCCGCCCAGCTGCGCCCAGTCCCCATAGCCGAATGGGAGCCCCTCATACGTGAAGTCGAGCCGGCGGAGCTCGGCCGTGCTGCGCTGGAGCCAGAGCGCCCCTTTCACGTCGGGGAGCGATCGCCCGGGAACCGGCTCGAAGCCGAGACCGATCAGGTCGTCCTCACCCGACGGCGGCCCACGCGCGACGAAGCAGTGGGTATCGAGGAAAGTCTCGGAGAGCAGCACCTCGGCATCGGGTGCGTAGTAGTCGACGCTCCCGTCCGCCGCCTCCTGGACGTACCCGTCCGCCGCCAGACGCTCCGCCGGGATGCTCCTGTACATGCCGCTGGCGGAGCTTCCCGCCCGCGGCTTCTCGGTGGCGCTGGTCGCCTCGCCGGAGCGCACGTCCACCACCCGATCGAACTCCACGGCGTGGAAACGCAGAACCCGCTGCTGCTCGCTCCAGCGCGCCACCTCGAGCGCCTTCCGGGCCTCGTCCCACAGCCGCGCGGTGGCCTCGCCGGCGCCCGGCCTCCGCCGGCACCTCGCACCCGCCTCCACCTCGATCCCCTCCAGCGTCACCGCTTCGACCGGGACGGTCAGGTCGCGCTGGACGGTCGCCCCGTGCTCGAGTGCGACGGGGTCGGTTCGCGCGGTGGCATGCCCGATGAGCTCGGCCAGGATCCGGAAGCGGCCCGGGGTGGCGCGGAGATGGTAGCGCCCGTCCGCGCCCGTGAGGACGCCCAGGTGCCGCTCGCCGTCTTCCGACTCGAGCACGACGAAGACGCCCTCCAGCGGCTGCTGCGTCCCCGCCTCGATCACCCGCCCCACCACCGTCTGCGCCGGAGCCCGGCCGACCACGGCGAGGAGCGCGAGGAACACCCACACGTGGGCCCCGGCGCGTCGTATGCTCATGATGTCCCCAGTGTGCGCCGCCGCCCTCGAATTGTCCAGTGACGGGAGCCCCCGGCGGATTGACGCGGATTGTGCCTCCGTTAGGTTCAGCCCGACCATGGAGCATTCAGCGAATACATGACGTTTCTCGCCCCTGCCCTGGGCGCCCTGGCCGCAGCCGTGGCCGTCCCGCTCGTGCTGCACCTCCTGCAGCGCCACCAGGGCCCCCGCATGATCTTCCCCGCGCTCCGCTACCTGCGCCGCGCCGAGCGCGAGCACGCCACGCGCATCCGCCTGCGCCAGATCCTTCTCCTGGCGCTCCGCGTCCTGGCGATCCTGCTGGTCGCGGCGGCCGCCGCGCGGCCGTTCCTTCCCCTGGGCGGAAGCGCACACGTGCCCATGGCCGTGGTGATCATCCTCGACAACTCGCTCTCGACGGGTGCCGTCGTGGGCGACCACCGCGTCATCGACGGACTCCGTGATGCAGCGCTCGAGTCCGTCGCCGCCGCCGGGCCGGACGACCGCATCTGGCTGATCCGGGCGGGCGAGCCGTGGGCCCCGGCGCTCACGGGCGACGCCGCCGCGCTGGTCCCCGTGATCCGCGCGACCTCGCCGTCCTCCGGGCGCGCGGACCTGCAGTCCGCGGTAGGGCGGGCCGCGGACCTCCTCGAGAGCGACGGCGGCACGCGCCCCCGGGAGATCCAGCTGGTCAGCGACCTCCAGGAGAGCGCGCTCGAGAGCGGAGCCGCAACGAACGCCGCCGGTGCGGTCATGGTCTCGAGCCCCGCAGCGCCGCCGGCGCTCCACGGGGCGCGCCTCCGCGTGCTCCGCCCAACGGTGCCTCCTCCGGCCAACCGGGGGGTGGGCGGGGTGGAGGTGGGCGGAGGCGCGCCGCCGCGGGCGGGGCAGCGCTCCTCGGTGACCGCGACACTGACGGGATCGGGCACCGGCGACGCGGTGGGTGTCCGCCTCGTGGTCGACAGCGCGGTGATCGCCGCCGGACGTGCCGCGCCTGGCGAGTCCGCCGTCCTCGCCTTCGGGCCCCGGGAGGCCGGAACGGTGGCAGGGCGCGTGGAGATCGACGCCGATGCCCTGGTCGCGGACGACCGCCGCTTCTTCGTCGCGGACGTGCGGCCGCCTCCGCGCGTGGCGATCACGCGCTCCCGGCCATTCGTGAACGACGCCCTGTCGGTGCTCGAGGACGCGGATCGGATACGCCGGTCCGAGCCGGCGTTCGCCGACGTCGTGATTGCCCCGGCCGCCACGGGTCTGGATGCGGTCGCGGCCGCCGCGGCCATCATCGTCTCGCCGCCGGCGTCGCCCGTGGAGCGGCCCGCGGCGAACCGCCGGCTGGCGGACGCCGGGGTGCCGTGGCGCTTCGGAGAGCCGGTCCCGGGCGAGGCTCGGCTGGCATCGGGAGGGACCGGCCTGGACCGGGCGCTGGCCGATGTGCGGCTGGAGGCGCCCTATCCCCTCGAGCCGGTGGCTCACACGCCGGACACCACCCTGGTCCGCCTCGAGGATGGCGGGCCATGGGCCGTGGCGGGCACCGCGGCCACCGGGCGCCGCTTCGTCCTGCTCGGCTCCCCGCTCACGCCCGACGGTGGCACGCTTCCCACCTCTGCCGCCATGGTGCCGCTCCTCGAGACCGCGCTGGGCGCGTGGGCCGCGGGTCGCCCGGCGAGCGTCGCGTACCAGCCCGGCGACCTCGTGGGCGTTGCCGGCGCCGATTCCGTGCGCGCCCCCGACGGCCGGGTGGAAGCGGTGGGGGCCTCCACCGTGTACCGCCTCACCGGCGCGGGCATCTACCGGACCACGCATGGCGACACCACCCTCGCCGAGCTCGCGGTCAATCCTCCTCCCTCCGAGTCCGATCTCGCCCGCGCCACCCGCCAGGACCTGCTCACCGCCTTCGGCGGCGGACAGGCGGTGGACGTCGTTGGACCCCGCATGTGGTCCCGCGCCATCTACCACCGTCGTCTCGGTCGAGAGATCACGCTCCCCCTCGTGGCGGCGGCGATCCTCCTTCTCCTGATCGAGACCACCGTCTCCGCCAGCGGCGGGACCGGCGGAGGGGCCGGCATCCGCCGGGGCACGCGGACCGGGACGGCTTCGACTGTCGCCGCCGCCGGCGGCTCGGAGGAGGCGCCCGCCTGATGCACCCGCTCGTGCTCGACGCGGTCCGGCGGCAGTCGGTGTACGCCGCGCTGCGGGCCGGCCTCCCCGGCCCCGGGATGACCCGCTCCGTCGCAAACCTGCCCGGCTCCCTCCCCGCCGCGCTCGCGGCGACGCTTGCCGGCGACCTGGAGCGGCGAATGTGGGTGGTGGTGGCGAGCGATCCGCCGGAGGCGGAGGCGGTGGAGTCGGACCTTGCCACACTCCTCCCGGAAGGGAAGAGCGCGCTTTACCCGCAGCGCGAAGCGCTCCCGTTCGAAGCCGAGGAGCACCACGTGGAGGTGAGCGGGCAGCGAGTCGAGGCGCTCGAGGCGCTGCTGTCCGGCCGCGTCCGCGTCCTGGTCACGACGGCGAGAGCGGTGCAGGAGCGTGAGCGCATCCCGGACGCCCTGGCCCAGCTGCGCCTCACCCTGCGCGTCGGCGACGCCGTTCGCCCGGCCGAGCTGGGCGCACGCCTCGAGGAGATGGGGTTCGAGCGCACGGAGCTGGTGGAGCAGGTGGGCGAGTACGCCGCCCGCGGCGGGATCGTGGACCTGTTCAGCTTCGGCGCCGAGGACCCGGCGCGCCTCGAGTTCTGGGGAGACGAGATCTCGTCGATCCGCCGGTTCGACATTCTCGACCAGCGTTCCACCGAGAGGCTCGACGCGGTGGACGTCCTCCCCGTCGACCTGAAGCTCGCGTCCGCCGGCGCCACCACGCGCCGCTCGCTCCTGGACGTCCTTCCCCGCGACGCGATCCTGCTCCAGCTCCACCCGGGCGAGGAGGCGCTGTTCGACGGCGCCTGGGACAAGCTGCTCGAGCTGCACGAGGTCGAGCAGCGCCGCGGCCACGACCCCGAAGCGCCCGAAGCGCTGTTGCTCCCGCCCGCCGAAGTCCGCGGGCGCCTGGCCGACTTCGGACGCATCGCCTGCCTCGACGATGGAGAGCTCCGCTTCGACGCTCGCCGCCCCGAGACCGTGGATCGGGACACCACGCGCCTGGATGCGCTGCTCCGCGCGGCCGCGGCCCGGGACGAGCGCACCCTTATCCTGTGCGATAACACCGGCCAGATGGAGCGGCTGGAGGAGCTGCTGGGCGGAGCGGAGCGCCTCCCGTCCGGGACGACCCTCGCTCTCGGCACCTTGGCCGGCGGCTTCGTCCTCGAAGGCGACGACCCGCTTCGCGTCCTCACCGACCACGAGATCTTCCGGCGCGCCCGCCGGGTCCGCCGCGGCCGCCGCTTCCGTGGGGGCGGGGCGATCGAGAGCCTCAGCCAGCTTCAGCCTGGCGACTACGTGGTCCATATGGATCATGGCATCGGCCGCTTCCGCGGCCTGGAGCGCGTCACGGTCGGGGACACCACCATCGAGTCCCTGGCGATTGAATACGCCGGCTCCGAGGTGCTGCGGCTTCCGGTCTACCGCCTGGACCTGGTGGAGCGCTGGGTGCCGGAACGGGACGAGGCAGAGCCGCCGTCGCTCCACAAGATCGGCGGTCGGACGTGGAAGAAGCTGAAGCAGCGAACGCAGGCGGCCATCGAACGCATGGCCCTCGAGCTGCTCGAGCTGTACGCCGCCCGCAAGGTGGCCGAGCGCCCGCCCTACCCGCCGGACACCCGCTGGCAGAAGGAAATGGAGAGCGCGTTCCTTTACGAGGACACGCCCGACCAGCGCGCCACCACGGAGGCGGTGAAGCGCGACATGGAGGCGACCCGCCCCATGGACCGCCTGGTGGTCGGCGACGTCGGATACGGCAAGACCGAGGTGGCCATCCGCGCGGCCTTCAAGGCCGTCCAGGACGGACGCCAGGTCGCGGTGCTGGCCCCCACCACCATCCTGGTGGAGCAGCACTTCCACACCTTTCGGGAGCGGCTTGCGGACTACCCCGTTCGCATCGAGGCGCTCAGCCGCTTCCGCACGGCCAGCGAACAGGTGGCCATCGTCGCCGACCTGGCGGCCGGACAGACGGACGTGGTGGTGGGCACGCACAGACTCCTCCAGGGAGACGTCGGCTTCGCCAACCTCGGGCTTCTCGTTGTGGACGAGGAGCAGCGCTTCGGCGTCCGGCAGAAGGAGCGCCTCAAGGAGCTGAAGCGGAACATCGACGTACTGGCGCTCACTGCCACACCGATCCCCCGCACGCTCCACCTGTCGCTGGCCGGGTTGCGTGACCTCTCCCTCATGGAGACGCCGCCGCGCGACCGGATGCCCATCATCACCCACGTCGTCCCCTGGATCGACGAGGTGGTCCGCGACGCCGTGCTGCGGGAGCTGGATCGGGGTGGCCAGGTTTTCGTGGTCCACAACCGCATCGAGTCGCTCGCCGCCGTGGCGGAACGCGTCAAGCGCCTCGTGCCCGACGTCGCGGAGGTGGATACCGCCCACGGCCAGATGAGCGCCCGGGAGCTCGACCGTGTGATGGCGCGCTTCCTGGAGCGGAAGTTCCACGTGCTGGTGACCACGGCGATCATCGAGAACGGGCTGGATATCCCGACGGCGAACACGCTGATCGTGGACCGCGCGGACATGTTCGGGCTGAGCCAGCTGTACCAGCTCCGCGGGCGCGTCGGACGGTCACACCACCGGGCGTTCTGCTATCTCGTGGCGCCCGAGGGGATCACGCTCGATGCCGAGCGACGGCTCCGCATCCTCGAGCACCATACCGAGCTCGGCAGCGGCTACGCCATCGCCCTCAAGGACCTGGAGATGCGCGGCGCTGGGAACATCCTCGGCTCCGATCAATCGGGCCACATCCACGCCGTCGGCGTGGACACCTACACGCGCATGCTGGAGAAGACTGTCGCGCGCCTGAAGGGGGCGGAGGAACGCGAGAGCTACCCCGCACCCGACGTCAGCATGGAGGGGCCGGCCTATCTCCCCGATGGCTACGTAGGCAGCTCCGCCGAGAAGCTCCACCTCTATCGCCGTCTATCGCGCGCACAGAAGGTCCAGGACGTGGTCGCGCTGGCCGCCGAGGTCACGGATCGCTTCGGGGCTCCGCCGCCCGAAGTGCGCCGCCTCCTCGACTCCGCTCGACTCCGCCTCCTCGGACAGTCGCTGGGCGTCGACCGCATCAACCTGAGAGACGACCAGGCCCGCCTCTCCTTCCGGCCCGATGTCGTTCCGCGGCTGACGGCGCTCCAGTCGGCCATGCACGGCAGCCAGATCGAGGTGGAGGTCCGGAGAACCGACCCCCTCAGCCTCGTGCTCCACCGCCTCGGAACTGCCCCTCTCGCCCACGCCGTCGCGGAAGCCCTGACCCTGCTCGCCGCCTGAGCCGGCCCGACCCGCCCACACGAGCCCCGCGCGCACGCGCACCGGCGGCTGCCCGCCACGAGGCCGGCGACGGCAGGTTGAACCCGCGCACCCGGTCCGGTATCTTCCCGCGGCTCTATCCCATCTGAGGAGACACGATGAAGCGATATCTGGCGCTGGCCCTGGTGGCGGTGACGGCCGCCGGCTGCGAGGGCTTTCAGGACGCCATGACGGCGCACACGGACGTGGTCGCGCGGGCTGGCGGCCACGAGCTGAGCGTGAACGACGTGGTGGACCTGCTGGCGGGGCAGCCACGAATCCCCGCCACCACCGAGGTGGTCTCGTCGCTGACGGACCTGTGGGTGGACTACACGCTGCTGGCGGAGGCGCTGGCCCACGACAGCACCCTGTCGCAGCTCGACCTGCAGCCCATGCTCCAGCAGTACGTCGAGCAGCGCACGTTCATGCAGCTGCGGGACTCGCTCACTTCGGCCGACACCGTCTTCACGGACGCCGAGCTCCGGAAGCTCTTCGACGAACAGGCGCCCGGGCTGCGCGTCCACGCGCGCCACATCCTCCTGACCTTTCCCGACAGCGCCACGCAGGCGCAACGCGACAGCGTGTGGACGCTGGCGCGGCAGATCCGCGAGCGCGCCGTCGCGGGCGAGGATTTCGCGACGCTGGCCCGCGAGTACAGCCAGGATCCCGGCAGCGCCCAGCAGGGCGGCGATCTCGGCTGGTTCGAGTCGGGGAGCATGGTGAAGCCCTTCGAGGAGGCGGCGTTCAAGCTCCAGCCGGGGGAGATCAGCCCCGTTACGGAGACGCTCTTCGGCCTCCACATCATCAAGGTGGAGGAGCGCCAGACGCCGTCGTTCGAGGACCAGGCGCCGCAGTTCCGCCGCCAGATGGTCACGCAGCGCCAGCAGCAGGCGCTGAAGACCTACGTGGACTCTCTCACCGGGCCCGTCGGCCTGGAAGTGCAGAAGGGAGCCTACGACGTGGCGCGCGACCTGGCTTCGAACCCGTCGCAGGAGCTGAGCGGCCGCGCGGTTTCCCGGTCCCTCGTGAAATGGAAGGGCGGTGCTCTGACGGCAGGGGAGTTCCAACGCTTCATGCGACGGCTCCCGCCCCAGCAGCGCGCGCAGTTCTCGAACGCCGAGGACCAGCAGCTGGAATCGGTGCTCAACGACATCGCAACCAACGAGCTGGTGCTCGCCGACGCGGAGAAGCGGGGGATCACCGTCCCGCAGGAGGAGCGCGACTCCCTGGCCACGGTGATGCGCCTGCAGATCGCTGGTGTGGCGCGCCAGGCAGGACTCGCCGGCCCCTCCGCCGAGGGCGAGACGGGCTCCCAGGCGGTGGAGCGCCGCGTGCGCTCGCTGCTTCAGGGCATCGTCGCCGGCGAGCAGAACGTGCTTCCGCTCGGACCGCTCTCCTACGTGCTCCGCCAGAAGGCGGAGTGGCGCGTGTACGAGCGCGCCTTCCCGAACGTGGTGGAGAAGCTGGAGGCCCGCCGTGACCAGGCGGCCGGTCAGAATGCCCAGCCGTCCCCGCCCTCGGCGGACACCGGCGCGGCGGCGCAGCAGTCCGATACGGCGGCGGCGCCGGCCGGCCCGCCTCCCGCCGACAGCGGCCAGTGAGGAACTCGCGCTCGTCGCGGGTATATTAGGACGCGGGCCGGCCGGGGTGGCCGGCCCGTGCCGTTCCAAGGGTGTGAGAGCATGAAGCGAAGCGTACTGGCGGTTCTGGCGTTCCTCCTCTTCGGCGTGGCGCCTGCCGTTGCGCAGGAGCCGGATTCGACGCCGGCGACCCGGCCGGATTCGGTTCCGGCGACCCGGCCGGATTCGGTTCCGGCGACCCGGCCGGATTCGGTTCCGGTGACCCGGCCGGATTCGGTTCCGGTGATCCTGCCCGATTCGGTTCCTGTGACACCGGCGGATTCGATTCCGGTGACCCGGCCGGATTCCATTCCGGTGACCCGGCCGGATACGGTTCCGGCGACGCGGCCCGATACGACTTCGGCGACGCCGCCCGATCTCGTGGACCGGATCGTGGCCGTGGTGGGGGACAGTGTGGTCCTCGCCTCGGACGTCCAGGAGCAGCTCGAGCGCCGCCGGGCCATGGGCGAGAATGTCCCATCCGAGGGGCCGGCGCTGGAGCAGGCCAGGCAGGACGAGCTGGAGTCGCTCATCAACGAGCTGGTCATGCTGCAGGCGGCCGCCCGAGACTCGATCACGGTCACCGACGCGGACGTGCAGGCGCAGGTGGACGCGGCGGTGGCCGAGCAGCAGCGACGCTTCGGCGGCGAGGCCGGGTTCCGGCAGGCGCTGCAGCGGGAGGGGATGACGCTGGACCAGTACCGCAGCATGATCGAGGAGAACGTGCGGCGGAGCGGCATCCGGCAGCACTACATGGCCGTGCTCCAGCGGGACCACACGCCGCCGCCCGTTTCCGAAGCGGAAGTAAAGAAGTTTTTCGAGGAGCGACAGGGGGCGCTGGGCGCCCGACCCGCGACCGTCGAGTTCAAGCAGGTCGTCATCTCCCCCGAGCCTTCCGACTCGGCCAGGCAGACCGCGCTGGACCAGGCCAACGAGGTGCGCCAGCAGCTGCTCGAAGGCGAGGATTTCGCCCAGCTCGCCCGCCGCTATTCCGATGACCCGGGGACGAAGGAGAAGGGCGGTGAGCTCGGCTGGTTCCGGCGCGGCCAGTTCGTTCCCGCGTTCGAGCGCGTCGCGTTCGCCCTGCGACCGGGCCAGATCAGTCCGGTGGTGGAGACCCCGTTCGGCTTCCACATCATCCGTGTGGACAAGGTCAAGGGACCGGAGCGGCAGGCGCGCCACATCCTCATCACACCCGAGATCACCGCGGCGGACGAGGCCCGAACCGAAGCGCGCGCGGAGGAAGTTGCGCGCTCGCTCCGCGCCGGCGCGTCCATCGACAGCATGATCACGGCCGTGCACGACGGTTCCGAGGAGAGCCACGTCGGCCCCGCGCTCCAGGACTCGCTGCCGCCGCCGTACAACGCCGAGCTCCGCAACGCCTCCACCGGCGACATCGTCGGTCCGTTCCGGATTCCGGGCCCCCACGAGTCGTACGCCGTGGTCAGGGTCGTGGACGTGAACGCGGCCGGCGCGTACACTCTGGATGACCCCCAGGTGCGCGAGCAGATCCGGACCTTCATCCAGCAGGACAAGCTGATGAAGGAGGTGCTCGCTGATCTGCGGCGCAGGACGTACATAGACATTCGCAACTGAACCGCTCCCATATCGCGTGATGAGCCGCGCGCTTCGCCTCGCCGTGACGCTGGGGGACCCTCGGGGCATCGGCCCCGAGGTCGCCCACGCCGCCCTTGCCGCCCCCCATACCGCCGACCTCGTGACGGTCGGTCCCACGGGCGCCGGCGTCGCCCCCGACGTCGCCATCGGGCGCTGGGACCCCGACCTGGGCGGGCCCTCCGACGCGGGACGCCTCGCTGGGGCGGCCATCGAGCGCGCAACGGAGATGGCGCTGGCCGGCGAGGTGGCCGGAATCGTCACGGCGCCGATCGACAAGGCGGCGCTCGCCGCGGCCGGGTATCGCTTCCCCGGCCACACCGAGATGCTGCAGTCGCTCACCGGCGCGCCGGAAGTTGTCATGCTCATGACCGCGGAGCGCACGCGACTGGGCGGACCCCTTCGCGTGGTCCTCGCCACAACGCACATCGCCCTGGCGGACGTTCCGGCGGCCGTGACCCGGCAGCGACTGGTGTCGCAGGCCGCCCTCACTGCGGATGGACTCGCCCGCTGGTGGGGGCTGAACCCTCCCCGTCTGGCGCTGTGCGCGCTCAACCCGCACGCGTCCGACGGCGGTCTGTTCGGTGACGAGGAGGCGACTGTGCTGGAGCCGGCGGTGGCGGAGCTCCGCAGCCGAGGCATCGACGCCATCGGCCCGCTTCCGGCCGACACGGTGTTCGTGCGCGCGCTGCGCGGCGATTTCGACGCCGTGATCGCGCCGTACCACGACGTCGGAATGGCGGCGTTCAAGACCGCCAGCTTCGGCGGCGGGGTGAACGTGACGCTCGGACTCCCCTTCGTTCGCACGTCGCCCGACCACGGCACGGCGCTGGACATCGCGGGCCGCGGCCTGGCCGACGCGTCATCCATGCTGGAGGCGGTTCGGCTCGCCGAGCGCCTCGCGGAGAAGCGGGTGGAGGCCGGGGCGCGATGATCCGCTTCGAGAATGTGACCCGCGAGTTTCCGCGCGCAGGCAAGGCCCTGGACGGAGTCACGTTCCGGATCCGGAAGGGCGAGTTCGTGTTTCTCACGGGACACAGCGGTGCCGGCAAGACCACCGTGCTGCGTCTGATCCATGGCGCGGATCGCCCGACCCGCGGCGAAGTGCGCGTGAGCGGCAATGACGTGGGGCAGCTCGGGCCCAGAGACGTGGCCATGATGCGTCGCAAGATCGGCTACGTGTTCCAGGACTTCCGCCTCCTCCAGAACCGCACGGCTGCGGAAAACGTGGCCTTCGCCCTGGAAGTCACCGGTGTCCGCCCGGCGGTGGTGCGGACGAAGGTCGGTCGGCTCCTGGCGCAGGTCGGGCTGGCCGCACGGGCAAGGGCGCTCCCGTCCGAGCTCTCGGGCGGCGAGCAGCAGCGGGTCGCGGTGGCAAGGGCGCTGGCGAACGACCCCGTCGTCCTGCTCGCCGATGAGCCCACCGGAAACCTGGACGAGCGGGCGACGCGCGGGGTCTACGACCTCTTCCGTTCCATCAACGCCTCGGGCACGGCCGTTCTCCTGGCCACCCACGACGGAGACCTGATCCGACACGGCGGCGGAACCCGGGTCATGGAGCTGGATCACGGCGCTCTCGTCTACGACTCCGACGGACACGGCGCCGACTGATGTCGTACTCCACGCGCGAGGCGTTCGCGGCGTTTCGCCGGGCTCCGCTCCTCGCGGCCCTGTCGGCGGGGATGATCGCGCTATCCCTTTTCGTGGTGGGTTTGTTCGGCGTCGGCGCCCATAATGTCCGCCTCGTCCTCGACCAGGTGGAGGCCCGCGTGGAAGTGGTGGCGTACCTGCGCGATGACGCCCTCCCTGACCAGGTGCAGGCGCTCCGGGCGGAGCTCCTGCGCGCCCCGGTCGTGCGCGACGTCGTCTTGATCTCGCGGCAGCGGGCGCTCGAGGATGCGCGCCAGGAGCTCACCGACTTCCAGGCGTTGTTCGACGACCTGGAGGACAACCCCTTCCCCGCCTCGCTCCAGATCACGCTTCGACCCGGGCAGCACGATGCGCGTGCCGTGCACGCCCTCGCCGACCTCGCGGCTCAGGCACCCATCGTGGAGGATGTCCGCTACGGCCGCGACTGGCTCGACAAGGTGTACCTGCTCCGGCGCGTGGCCGGTGCCACGGCCGTGGTCGTGGGCGGGGCGTTCGCCGCCGTGGCCGCCCTGATCATCAGCGCCGCCATCCGCCTCGCCATCTTCGCCCGTCGCGACGAGATCGCCATCATGCGCCTGGTCGGTGCCACCCACGGCTTCGTGCGCCGGCCTTTCCTCATCGAGGGATTCATCACCGGTATTCTCGGCTCCGTCCTCGCGCTCCCCGCCACCTACCTGGTCTTCCGCTTCCTGTCGGGATCCGTGGTGCACCTGGAATGGATGCCCCGGGGCTGGATCGTGGCCGGGCTCCTCGCAGGCTCGCTGTTGGGCGTGGTCGCCAGCTTACGGGCGGTGCAACGGCACCTGCGCGAGATATGAGCGAGTCGCCCGTCCGGGGGAGCACAGGCCGCCGGCCACGCAGGCACGGTCGACCGCGGCCGCACGCTGTCGCCCGCTTCCTCCCGGCACTCCTGCCTGCCCTCCTCCTCGCCGCGCTCCCCGCGGCCGGGCAGCAGGACACGCTGCAGCAGCGGATCCGCGCGAGCCAGTCGCGCCTGCAGGAGATCCGGGCCGAGCGCGAGCGGCTGGAAGGCGAAATGAAGTCGCTCCAGGGGCGCGCCCGGGACCTGTCGGCCGAGCTGTCGAATATCGAGCGCCGGGTTTCCGCGTCCGCCGACGCCCTGCGCGAGCTGGACTTCCAGACCGCCGCCCTCTCCGCCAGCGCCGACCGGATCACCGGGCAGCTGGTCCAGACGCGCGACAGGCTGCGCGAGCGAACCGTGGTTCTCGCACGACGGCTCCGGGGAATCTACGAGCAGGGTCCGATGCACACCGCGCGGGTGCTCCTCAGCGCCAGCAGCTTCGGCGACCTCCTCAACCGCTACAAGTACCTCCACCTCATCTCCGTCCACGACCGCATGCTGGTCAACGAGATCGGCACCCTCGAGAAGCGGCTCAGCGAGCAGGACCAGACCCTCCGCTCCAGCCTCGCTCAGATCGAGCGGGTTCGGGTCGAGAAGCTCTCCGAGTTCGCGCGCCTCCAGAACCTCGAGCAGTCCCGCAGCCAGACGCTCCGCACCGTGCGCGGCCGCGTCTCTCGGGCCGAGCAGCGCATGGAGCAGCTCGCCGCCGACGAGCGGCGCCTCAATGGCCTCGTCGACCAGCTCGAACGCGCCCGCATCGAAGCCGAGCGGCGCCGAACGGCTGCCGGTGCGGCGGCCGCCGGAGCCACACTCTCCGCGGGCGAGATGGGCACCCTGCACTGGCCGCTCCAGGGCCGGCTCCTCTACCGCTTCGGCGCCGAGCGACGCCCGAACGGCGTTACGCTGCGCCGCAATGGCATCGGAATCGCCGCACAACCCGGCACGCCCGTGCGCGCCATCCGCACCGGCACCGTGGTCGCCGCCCGTCGCATGGAGGGCTTCGGCCCCGGCGTCATCATCAGCCACGGCGGCGGCTTCTATTCGCTCTACCTGTACCTGGGGTCCATCGCCGTGCGCGAGGGGCAGGACGTCGCCACCGACCAGGTCCTCGGCACCGTCGGCGCCGGCGCCGAGGAGGGGCCCCACCTGTACCTCCAGATCCAGGCCCCCATCGGCGGCCAGTCCCCGATCCCAGTGGATCCGATCCCGTGGCTTCAGCCCCGCTCCTGACCCGAATCGTCGGGCACGAAGACGTCCGCCGCGACCTGGCCGCCGCCGTCCGCCGCGGCGAGCTCCCCGGGTCCATCCTCGTCCATGGCCAGCGCGGCGTCGGGAGGCAGACACTCGCCCTCTGGCTCGGCCGCCTCCTCGTGTGCGACGAACCGCAGCCCGACGGGCCGTGCAACCGCTGCCGCTCCTGCCGCCTCGCCATCAAGCTCCAGCACCCCGACGTGCACTGGTTCTTCCCCCTGCCGCGCCCGAGGGGCGCCTCCAACCCCGAGCGCCTCGCCGAAGCCCTCGAGGAAGCGCGCCTCGACTCCATCGCCCAGCGCCGCGCCGACCCGCTCTTCACCAGCCCCGAAGACGAGCCCGTCGGGCTGTTCCTCGCACAGGTGCGCACCATCCGCCGTCTCGGCGCCTCCCGACCCGCCATGGCCCGGCGTCAGGTCTTCATCATCGGCGACGCCGAGCTCCTCGTCCCCCAGGAGGCCAGTGAGGAAGCCGCGAATGCCCTCCTCAAGATCCTCGAAGAGCCGCCGTCCTCGACCTGGTTCATCCTCACCGCTGCCGACCCGGACGTACTCCTCCCTACCCTCCGATCTCGCCTCCTCCCCGTCCGACTCCGGCCTTTCAGCCACGCCGCCGTGCACAGCTTTCTCGTCGAGCGCGCCGGCGCCGACCCCGATCAGGCGGACCTGGCCGCCCGCCTCGGGCAGGGCTCCATCGGCCGCGCCCTCGCCTTCCTCCCCCGGGACGAAGCCCCGGGCCGCGCACTCGAGCTTCGCGCCGCCGCCCGCGCCTGGCTCGCCGCCGCTCTCGCACCCGACCCGGCGCCCCGCTTCGCCGCAGCCCACGCCGAACGCCCCGGCGGCGCCCGCGGCGCCTTCCGCGACACCCTCGACCTCCTCTCCCTCTGGCTGCGCGATCTCGGCGCCGTCGCCGCGGCCGCCGACGACCACGTCGTCAACACCGACGCCCTCCCATTCCTCCGCACCGCCGCGCGCGACACCAGGCCTGACGCCATCCCGCTCGCTCTCCTCGCCGTTGACGACGCCCGCGACGACGGACGCATCAACGCCAATCCCCAGCTCACGCTCGCCCGGCTCCTCTCCCGCCTCCACCATCTCCTCCGCCGCTGAGCCGGACCCCCGGTCGTCCGGCCGCCCGGTGCCACGAACATAGGACCGGAAATGCCCATGATGACACATAACAATGGCATTTTCTCTGCCTGTTTTCGTCCAAAGTGCGGGAAACGCGGAGGACGGGAGAGCCATCTTCAAGTGCGACCGTGACTTGCGGTAGGGCGGTTCCGCGCCGTCGGTGGGGCGGCTTATCTTTGCCGGATGTCGAGCGAGGAGGTGGAGCCACGGCTGAGCCACCAGGACGCGGCCGGACGAGCGCGGATGGTGGATGTCGGGGCGAAAGGGGAGACGCGGCGGCGCGCTGTGGCGGAGGGCCGGATCCGGATGGATCGGTCGACGTTGGCGGCGCTGGAGGAAGGGCGGACGCCGAAGGGGGACCCGCTGGTGGTGGCGCAGGTGGCGGGGATCCAGGCGGCGAAGCGGACGTGGGAGCTGATTCCGCTGTGCCATCCGCTTCCTCTGACGAGCGTGGAGCTGGCGCTGGATGCGGACGCCGGGATTCCCGGGGTTCGCGCGGAGGCCCGGGCGACGGTGGTCGGGCGCACGGGCGTGGAGATGGAGGCGCTGACGGCGGTCTCGGTCGCGCTTCTAACGGTGTACGACATGCTGAAGGCCGTGGACCGGGAGATGCGGATCGAGGGCATCCGCCTGCTCGAGAAGAGCGGCGGGCGTTCCGGTGAGTGGGCGGCGGACCTCTCCATGGAGGGTGAATGACGAGAGCCAGTGCTGCGGACTCGGGAATGTCGCGGACGGAGCTGCTGCGCGAGCTTGCGCGGCAGGCTGAAGCGCGCGGCCTCCTGTCGCCGGACGAGGTGGAGGGGCTCCGGAAGAAGGAGCGGCGAGAGGCGGGGGCGCTGTCGCGCTGGGAGTCGGAGCAGGGGGGGCGGATCCGTCGTCGTGCGGCGGCCGCGTGGGGGCTGATGGGGTCACGCGCACGAGTGAGCGCGATCGCGGCGGTGGCGTTCATCCTGGGTCTCCAGCTGGCGGCGCGCCCGGACGGCGCTCGCCTTTCGGCGCTCGAGAACGAGGTGTCGAAGGACCGGATTTCGCTGACGGCGAGGAAGGGAGAGCTGGAGCTGGTCCGCATCGAGCTGGCGCGCTTGAACGAGATCATGACGTACTCGCGTCGCTACGCGATTCCGGCCGACCTGGCCACGGCGATCAACGACATCGCCCTCTCGGAGGGGATCGCGCCGGCGCTTGCGTTCCGGCTGGTGCAGGTGGAGAGCGGCTTCTACCGCCGTGCGGTGAGCCCGGTGGGCGCCGTGGGGTACGCGCAGCTCATGCCGGCCACGGCAGTGCAGCTCGACCCGACGATCTCCTACGACGGGCTGTTCGACCGTGACACGAATCTGCGCCTGGGCTTCCGGTACCTGCGCCAACTCCTGGATCGCTACGACGGCGACCTGCGCCTGGCGCTTCTCGCGTACAACCGCGGCCCCGGCACAGTGGATTCCATCCGTCGCGACGGCGGCGACCCGGCCAACGGTTACGCCCGGTCTGTGATGAGCGGCGGCCGCTAGCCGGGGAGAAGGGCTCCGTCCCGGTCGACGGCCGTCAGTCGGAGAGCGTGCCGTGCTCCGGCCGCGGCGCCTCCGGCCCGTCCACGGTCTCCACCTCCTCCTCGGTGACGCCCACCACCTCTCCGTCGGGGAACTCTACCAGCCATCCTTCCACGCTCGCGGCCGCGTTCTCCGGCCCCCATCGGCCCACCACCTCACCGGTCCGTCCTCGATACCGTTCCGACTGCTCGTACTGCGGGTTCGTGACGCGCACCCAGTGCATGACGGGCCTCCAGCTGCTTCCGTGGATGGTTCGCTCCACGGGCCGGGAGTGCACGAGCCGGGCCAGTGAGGGATCCGTTCACGGCCTCCGGTCTCGACGCGCGGCCATCACGCCTGGAGACGAAGCTTCTGCCCGGGATAGATCCGGTTGCCGATCCCGTTCCAGCTCCGGATCTGCGAGACCGAGACGCCGTGCTGATGGGCGATGTCCCAGAGCGTGTCGCCGTGGCGCACCCGGTACGTCGTCCACGAAGGCACGTCCGGCTGCGCCGTGCCGACGGCCAGCGCTGTGCCCGCGACCGGGACTCGGACGGCGTCACCCACCTGGAGTCCACGCGGGTCGATGCCGGCGTTGCTCGAGCGCAGCGCGTCGATGTCCACGCCATACCGGTGCGCGATGTGGCTCAGCGTCTCGCCGCGCCGGACCCGGTGGATCACCGTTGCGAGCTTCGCGTCGGCATCGAGCCGGTTGAGCGAGGCGACCAGCTTCGCCCCCGATCCCACCGGCACCCGCACGGGCCACTCCCGGTCCGGCGGAGTCATTCGGCGGACCAGCTGCGGATTGAGGTCGGACACCGCGTCCTCATCCACGCCTGCGGCGTCCGCCACCGTCGACAGCGCCACACCTCCCGGCACCTTCACCTCATCGTACGAGAGCGGCGCCTGCTGCTCGATGCCATAAAAACCGTACCGGTTCGGATCCTTCGCGATATAGCCCGCCGCCAGCATGAGCGGCACGTAATCACGCGTCTCCCGCGGCAGGTAGTCGTCGATCTTCCAGAACAGAGACTCGTCCCCCTTACGGCCATCCGCACGCTGTCGGAGGACCCGCTCCACCCGGTTCTCCCCCGTGTTGTACGCCGCCGCCGCCAGATACCAGCTGCCGAACCGGTCGTGCAGGTCCGACAGGTAGTCCAGCGCCGCGTCCGTCGCCCTCACCGGGTCCCGCCGCTCGTCCACGTACGTCGACACTTCCAGACCGTAGCGACGACCCGTCTCCGCAATGAACTGCCAGAGGCCCGCCGCCCGCGCCTTAGAGTACGCCTTCGGCGACAGCCCGCTCTCGATCATTCCCAGGTAAAGCAGGTCTTCCGGCATCCCCCGCGCCCGAAGCTGTGACCGGATGAACGCGCCGTACCTGCCTTCCCGCTCCAGCCACGCGTGGGTGTGGTCCCGGTTCTTCCCCTTCAGGAAGTCGATCCACCACTGCACCCGGTCGTTGTACGTCACCGGCAGGTCCCACGACTCCGTCGACCGCGTTTCCAGCGTCCCTGACGCGAACCGCACCACACCCGGCTCCGTCTCCACCCCCGCGAGCGTCGGCACAGCCGCCCCCGCACCCGCGGCGCCGACCATGTCCAAACCCGCCTCGAGAATCTGGTCCACCGGCGCCGGATCGGTTCCCGGATCCGGCCGTTGCGCGGCCCACGCGCCCATCCCGAGCACCGTCGCTGCGCCGGCCACCACAGCCGCAAGTGTGCGTCGATTCATACGCCTCCTCCACAGGGGATCACCGGCGATGATAACCGCCCCGAAGACATATGTTCCGGGGCGGGGACGACACTGTAAGTCGCTGCGGCGGTTGGACTAAACGGTCAGAAGGGTCAGTCGGCCGTGTGCAGGAAGTTGCCCAGCGTGCGGTTCAGCGCGCTGAGCACCGCGAGGGAGGCGGCGGCGAGGAGGTCGTCGCCGACCATGACGGCCCCCACGAGGCGACGGCTGCCACCGTTCAGGAGGAGGAGAGAAGCGACCATGAGGTCGGAGTCGAAGGCGTGGAGTACCTTGACGCCGATCAGGCGGATCGAGAGGTCGGTGGCGGTGACGGCCTGGACTGCCTCCACGGCGGCGCGGGCGGCAGTGCGGAGCTCGATGGCGTCGCCCCTCTCCCCTTCGGCGGAGCCGGTGTGCGTGCGATCGTTCCACTCGAGGCGCACGCTGACGGTGACGCGCTCGTTGTCCTCGTCGCGGCGGACGTCTACGAAGCGGACGCGACGCCGGAGCCCGGGCGCGCTGGGGAGCGTGATGTGGACGTCCAAGTGCGCGGGATCGTATCCCAGTGCCGCGATTCGGTTGCGGACGGCCAGGTCGAGAGGCCCGCGATCGAAGCTGGGGTCGCCGACGACCCAGAGGTCGTTCGAGCGGATGTCGAAGGACGCGTGCAGCACGCCGTCGAGCCGATCGATCTGCTCTTCGAGCGCCGCCCGCGCGCTGGGCTCCAGTTGCGCCACCATGGTCAAGACCGGGTTCTCTGCGCGATAGCAGCGAGGGGAGAGGCGGCGGGACCGTCACACCGAAGATAGGCGACGCCTCGCCCCGGGGTCAAGCGAGGCGGTGAGGAGGGTGGAGCGGTCGCGAGGGGGCAGTGGCAGGCGACCGGCGCACCTGGCCGGGCGCCGGCCCCGCGGGTCAGAAGCGCAGTAGCGCGCCCACGCCGCCGATGTCCTCGACGGCAGGCGCGGCAACGAAGTCGATGGTGACGGCCTGCTCCTCGGCGATGCGGACCATTTCCTCCACCAGCTCCACCCCGTCGCGCACTTCGCCGCCGCAGTAGGGGCAGTTGCCGGATGTGCGGTCGAGAACGAACTCGCAGCGGCCGCAGCGGCCGCCCGCGCGGTCGATCCCCCGGGCGACGACGAGGGTCTCGATCTTCCCCTCCTGGAGGCGCTGGAGCGTGTCGGAGAAGCCGGCTACGGCCTTGTGGGAGGTCTCGACGCGGTCGTGGATACGGTCGATGGCGCGGGCTTCCTCCTCCTGCAGCATGTGCTCGAAGACACCGGCCAGCTTGCCTCGGATCTCGGCGGGCGAGGCATCGATCTCCATTCGGTCCGTATGGACGATCTTCCTCCTGAGGGCATCCGGGAAGCACTCCTTGAAGCGGGTCACGTTTTCGTGAGTTCCGAGGAGCGTCAGGTCGTCCGGGCGGTGCACGCGCACGAAGTCCTCCACCTCGCGGCAGAACTCCTTGAAGAAGTGCTTGGTCTCCTCGGCCTTCCTCGCCTGGTAGTCGCGCGCGGAGAAGCCCCCGCGCTGGATGTCGTGCGCTGTGGGGTACGGCTCCGTCTCGACGGAGCGCTCGTGCAGCGTCTGGTCGAGATAGAAGCTGAGGAGCCTGAGGTGCTCGCGGTCGACCAGGATCACGCCGGTGATGGTGGTAGCGCTGCACCACTTCCACGAGGGGGGAGACCACGGGGCGCTGGTCGAAGACGAGCCGATTGTCCAGCGGAAGCGGCAGCTGGTGGGCCTGGAGCCACTCGCCGCCCACCTCGAGGTAGAGCGCCACCCCCTTGTTCGCCTCGTCATACTCGCGGTCGAGCCAGGAGCGGACGCGCGCGAACGCTTCCCCGAGGGCCTCGCGGTGGTGCCCTTCGCGGTCGCTGTCGAGCTCCTTGAACGAGGATTCCTGTCGGGAAAGGAAGACGTGGTGCGTGCGCTTGTTGTCCGAGTTGACGGACATGTCCAGGAACAGGGAGAGAACGTTGCGGCCGGTGGCCGGACGGTCGAGCAGCGGCCGGATGTCGTCGCGTGAGATCATGGGTGTTCTGGCCGGTGGATACCTGGGGTGTTCCACGACGAGGGGGCGCAAGAAACAGGCCCCACGGGCCGCCGGCGACGAGCGCCAGGCGACACGCCCGCCGGGTCCGTTCCGTGGCCGCCGCGACGCCACCGGGAACCGCCGGGACCGGGGCGGCCGGGTGGATTCGGGGCGGTCATCCGGGTGCGTCCGGAGCCGCTTCCCGGCCCGATGATCGGCGCGATCAGCGGCGCCCGCTTCTTCTCACGAGACGCGGAGCTACAGGTGGTAGTTCGGTGCTTCCCGCGTGATCGCCACGTCGTGGGGATGGGACTCACGGAGCCCGCCGCCGGTGATGCTCACGAACCTGGCGTCGGTGCGGAGCGCGGTGATGTCGGCCACGCCGCAGTACCCCATGCCGCTGCGGAGCCCACCCACCAGCTGATAGATGACGTCGGAAACGGGGCCCTTGTAGGGAACGCGCCCTTCGATCCCCTCGGGGACGAACTTCCGACCCTCGTTCTGGTCCTGGAAATACCGGTCGGCGGAGCCTTCCTCCATTGCGGAGAGGGAACCCATGCCGCGAACGATCTTGAAGCGCCGCCCCTCGAGGAGGAAGCTCTCGCCCGGGCTCTCCTCCGTTCCGGCGAGCAGCGAGCCCATCATGACGGCGTGGGCGCCCGCGGCGATGGCCTTGACGATGTCGCCCGAGTACCGGATGCCGCCGTCGGCCACCACGGTCGTGTCCTCCCCGACGCCCTCCACGGCCTCCATGATGGCCGTGAGCTGGGGCACTCCCACGCCCGTGACCACGCGCGTGGTGCAGATGCTGCCAGGGCCGATCCCGACCTTGACGACGTCGGCGCCGCGCTCGGCCAGCGCCTTCGCGCCTTCGGCCGTGCCCACGTTGCCCGCCATGATCTCGGTGTCCGGGAACCGGTTGCGAAGGGTTTCCAGCGCGCTGAGGACGCCGGCGGAATGGCCGTGGGCGGTGTCGATCACCAGCAGGTCACAGCCGGCGTCGACGAGCTGCTGAGCGCGTGAGAGGTCGCCCCATGCCGTCCCGACGGCAGCGGCCACCCGGAGCCGGCCGTGCTCGTCCTTGCAGGCGTTGGGGTAGGCGCGACGCTTGAAGATGTCCTTCACGGTGATCAGACCCCGGAGCTGCCCGGCCTCGTCGACGACGGGAAGCTTTTCGATGCGGTGCCGGTGGAGGATGCGCTCTGCCTCCTCGAGCGAGGTGCCGACGGGCGCGGTGACCAGGTTCTCACTGGTCATGACCGCCCGGATAGGCTGGTCCAGCTCGGTCTCGAACTGGAGATCGCGGTTCGTGATGATCCCCGCCAGGCGTCCGTCGTCGCCGACGATGGGGACGCCGCTGATGGAGAACTGCGCCATCAGCTGGTGCGCGTCCCTGAGCGAGGCGTCGGCACCGAGAGTGATCGGGTTCATGATCATCCCGCTCTCCGAGCGCTTCACCCGGTCCACCTCCGCAGCCTGGCGGTCGGTGGACATGTTCTTGTGGATCACCCCGATCCCGCCCTCCCTTGCCATGGCGATGGCCATCCTCGACTCGGTGACCGTGTCCATGGCCGCGGCGATCATCGGGATCTGGAGCTCGATCCGCTCCGTGAGGCGCGTCACCACGGACGTGTTCCGCGGGTGAACTTCCGAGTACCTCGGCACCAGCAAGACGTCGTCGAACGTCAGCGCTTCCCCCAGGATCCGATCGCGCCCCGCTTCCGTCATTGCCCCTCCCCGATGCACGACACCCGCGAGCCGCCGATCGGCGATCCCGCGGGTGTTTGGTCTGTCCGGATTCGAATGTTCCCTCGTTCCATGGCGGAACCTACGGGCCGCCCATCGAGGGTGTCAAGATTCCGGAGCCCCACCCCGCTTGTCCGCTCCCGTGGTGGTGTCCGGCGCCGGCGGCTCGCGCGGGGGCTCGGTCTCGCTGGCGCCGTTCGGGGGCCCCTGCACGAGGCCGCGGACCCCGTCGAAGAACTTCCCGGCCGAGCTCATGAGACGCATGGTCCCCTTCATGGCCTTGGGGGCGAGGGAGCGGACGCGCATCTGGTCCTCTACGCGCTCTGCGAACTGCTGAAAGGGGTCGGGCTTGCGGGAAATGGTCGCAGCGTACTTGGCCTCCAGGAACTCGATATAGTCGAGCACCTGGTACAGCTGCGCTTCCGGCAGCGCTTCCAGCTTGCGCAGCACCCGCTTCTTCGTGACGTCTTCCATGCATCCTCCCTGGACCACTCGTCGTCGCGCCACACTCTACGCGGAAGCTATGCCCGGGGTTTCTCCCGGGTAAGGCCCTGCGTCCCGGACCCGGACACGCCTGAACCGCCACCGCGTGCCTGGAAGTGGCGGCGCCTCCGTCGTCCGCATGCCACGGCATGGAACCCGCGTGCCGCCGTGGGGTTTTCTGCACGCGACCGAGCACACCGAGGACGACGCCGGCTCACGGCGTCGTTTTGCATCAGGGGAGCCAGGCCATGGCGATGGAGTTCCTGCCACTGAGGAAGGTAGCGATCCCGGACGCCACCGCGCGGGAGTACGACCGCTGGGTGGGTGGCCTCGACGAGCGTCTGGGAGACGAGAGCATCGACCGGAACGAGGTCGTCCGCGAGGTGCTCACGGCCATTTACTACCCGCAGTACGTGGACGCGGACCCGCGCGAGCTGCCGGCAACCACTCGCATCGCGCTGCTCCAGATGGATCCCCGCAACGTGACGCTGGAGCCGGAGTACTATCGCGACATCGACGCGGAGCGGTACGGCCGCGTGAAGCCGATCCAGTGGCTGTGGGAGACCTTCGACCGGAGCCCGCTGGGCGAAAACGTGCACCTGGGCGTCAAGCTCCGGCGCGTGCTCGCCCGGCACGCGTTCCGCACGGTGGGGCGCAACTTCAAGGCGTTCCACCAGGTCAAGTTCTCCTTCGGCTACAACCTCGAGATCGGCGACGACGTGGTGGTGCACCGTCACGTACTGCTCGACGACCGCGGTGGGATCCGGATCGGGAACGATGCTTCGATCTCCGACTACGCCAACATCTACAGCCACACCCACGCCCTGTACGACGGCCGGTACGTGGACTGTCCGCAGACCATCATCGGGGACGGCGTCCGTGTCACCTACCACGCCACGGTCCTGGGAGGCATCCACCTAGAGGCGGACGCCATGCTCGGCTCGATGGCGGTCGCGACCCGCAACGTGGAGTCCGGGAAGGTGGCGCTGGGCATCCCGGCCGTGCCGAAGCTGAGCAAGCCTGCCATGGCGGACCGCCCCCGATCCCCGGAGACCAGCGACCCGCTCTGCGACTGACGGGTGCGACAGGGGTCGGGCCCGGCTATACTGTTCTGTTCCACTCCACAAGAATGAGCCGAAGGAGGACCATTCCGATGCCACGTGTGCATTCTCTCCCCAGCACCGTTCTGGCGTTTGCCGGCGCTGCCGGCCTTGCCGGCCTTTCCGCCTGCGCGGGCGACCGGGGACCCGGCGATTCTCCGAACGTCTCCCTCGAGGCCGCCGCGTCGGCGCTCGAGAGCGTCCAGGCGCCGGACCTGATGACCCACATCGACACGCTCGCCTCCGACGCCTACGAAGGCCGGGCACCGGCCACGCCGGGCGAGGAGAAGACGGTGTCGTACCTGACGCGCCAGTTCCAGGCGGTCGGGCTGGCGCCCGGCAACCCCGACGGGACGTACGTCCAGGATGTGACGCTGGTCGGGATCAGGAACCATGCGCGCGGCTCCATCGACGCAGGCGATCAGACGATCGAGATGCGAACGCCTGACAACTTCATGGGCGTGTCCTTCCGTGACACGTCGGAAGTGCACGTCCGCAACTCGGACGTGGTTTTCGTGGGCTACGGCGTGGAGGCCCCCGAGTACAACTGGGATGACTACGCGGGCCAGGACATGAGCGGGAAGACGCTGGTCATGCTGGTCAACGATCCGCCGGTGCGTGTGGACGGCGACACGGCCCTCGACCCGGACATGTTCAACGGCAAGGCCATGACCTACTACGGCCGTTGGACCTACAAGTACGAGGTCGGCGCCGAGAAGAACGCGGCCGCAGTCATCATCGTGCACGAGACGGGCCCGGCCGGGTACCCCTGGGCGGTGGTGACCGGGAGCTGGGGACCGGAGCAGTTCGGGGTCGCCGGCGGCAGCGAGCGGACACCGGTGAAGGTCGAGAGCTGGATCACGGAGGCGGCCGCGCGGGAGCTCTTCCACGCCGCCGGGATGGATTTCGACCAGATGAAGGAGAAGGCGCGGACGCCCGGGTTCAGGCCCGTGCCGTTGAACGCGAAGGCCACGTTCGACATTGACATGGAGCGTCGGCAGGTTCGGTCCAAGAACGTCGTGGCGAAGCTCCCGGGCTCCGATCCGGAAGTGGCCGACCAGTACGTGATCTACTCGGCGCACTGGGACCACCTTGGCCGCGACACCACGCTGGAGGGCGATCAGATCTTCAACGGGGCACTGGACAACGCCAGCGGCGTGGCCGGGCTGCTGGAGCTGGCGCAGGCGTACACTAAGCTCTCGTCGCCTCCGCGTCGGTCGGTCCTCTTCCTGGCGGTAACGGGCGAGGAGAAAGGGCTGCTGGGCGCGAAGTACTACGCCGGGCATCCGCTCTACCCGCTGGAGAAGACGCTGGCGGACATCAACATGGATGGCCTCAACCAGTGGGGTCCGACCGGCGACGTGGTCGTGGTCGGGATGGGCAACTCCTCGCTCGATGACGTGCTGCAGCGCTACGCCGACACTCAGGGCCGCCACCTGCTCCCTGATCCGGAGCCGGAAAAGGGCTACTTCTACCGATCCGACCACTTCGAGTTCGCGAAGAAGGGGGTGCCGGCGCTTTACACGGACGCGGGCACCGAGTTCGTGGGCAAGCCCGCGGGGTGGGGCGAGGAGAAGCGGCAGGAGTACGTCACGAACGACTACCACAAGCCGTCGGACGAAGTGAAGCCCGACTGGGACCTCTCGGGCGCCGTGCAGGACCTGCAGCTCCTCTTCATGGTGGGGTACGACGTCGCCCAGGGCTCCGCCTGGCCAACCTGGAGAGAGGGGAACGAGTTCAAGGCCACGCGCGACGCCATGCTGGGCCAGTAGCCGGTCGACGGGCCGACCTTCTGCACCGGGGCCACGGCGCTCGCCGCGGCCCCGATCCGCATCCGGCCCCCCTGTCGCGATCGTCCGCGGCTGAGCCGAAGGCCGGTCAGCCCAAGCCCCGGGGGCTCACCCACCGCTCCGCCAGCCCAAGGACGGCGTCGACGAGGAGCGCCAGCAGGGCAGCCGGGATCGCGCCCGAGAGGACCATGCGGGTATCGGAAAGCGCGAGGCCCGAAACGATCGGGTCCCCGAGCCCGCCCGCGCCGATGAACGCCGCCAGCGTTGCCGTCCCCACAGTGATCACGGCGGCCGTCCGCACGCCGGCCATGATCACCGGTGCGGCCAGCGGGAGACGCACGTGGCGGAGCACCTGGCCCCGCGTCATCCCCAGCGCGCTGGCTGCGTCGACGGCCTCCGGGCTCGCGTCCCGCACCCCCGTGTACGTGTTCCGGAGGATCGGATACAAGGAGTACAGGAAAAGGGCGACCACGGCCGGTGCTACTCCGATCCCCAGGAGCGGGATCATGAATGCCAGCAGCGCGATGCTCGGGATGGTCTGGAGCACGCCCACGCCGCGGATCGCCCCCTCGGCGGCGGCCCGCACCCGCTCCAGCGCGAGCCCGGCGGGGACCGCCACCAGGATGGCGCCGAGGAGCGCCACGCCGACCAGCAGGAGGTGGCGAAGCGTCAGGCGGAGCAGCAGCGATCTGCGATCCCACATGTACGAGGCCATCCCGGGGGCGCCGGCTGCGGGGCGGCCTGGCGCCGCCTGCTCGCCGGCCGGGGCGAGGAGGCCGAGCTGGCGGAGGCCGGCCGCGGCGACGGTCGCCACGGGCTCGCCGTCGACCTCGACTCGCCGGTTCAGGCGCCGCATGAAGTCCTCGTCGAGGAGCCCGGAGAGCCGCTCGAGCGCGATGGCCGCGCCGGGGACATCGCGGACCAGGCGGCGGCCGGCGAGTGCCGCGGCCTGATACGCCGGGAAGAATCCGGCGTCGTCGGTGAGGACCACGAGGTCGTAGCGGGCGATCTGGCCGTCGGTGGCGTAGCCGTCGATGACGTCGACACTGCCTTCCGCCAGCGCGCGGTACTTCACCGACTGGAGGAGCGATCGGGTGTCGGCGAAGCGGATGCCGTAGGCGAGGCGCATGCCGGGGAGGCCGTCGCCGCGCCCGATGAAATCGGGAGAAAAGCCAGCGGTGAGGCGGGGCGCCACCTTCGCGAGGTCGCTCAGCGTGCGGAGCCCGTAGCGCTCTGCGCTCTCGCGGCGCACGGCGATGGCATACGTGTTCTGGAACCCGAGCGGAGCGAGCCACTCCACTCCCCAGCGCCGCCGGAACTCGGACCGCACGCGCCGGAGCACGACCGCCGGATCCGACGAGGGAGGCTCGCCGAGGATCGCGACCAGGCCGGTTCCCGTGTACTCCGGATACACGTCGATGGCGCCGGAGCGGAGCGCGCGAAATGCGACCTCGGTCGCGCCCAGCCCGGGCCGGCGGTCGACGCGGAACCCGTCGTCCTCGAGCAGCTGCGCGAACATCTCCGCCAGCAGGTACGACTCGCCGAACGGCTTGCTGGCCACGACCACGGGTCGGGCCGGGCGCGCGGCCTGGCCGGCAGCCGGCGCTGCGGCGAGCGTCGCGAGGCAGCCGGCGAGCAGGGCCGTCCTGGCCGTCATGCCAGCCCCGCGCGCTGGAGGAGGGCGCGCACGTAGCCGCCGTCCGCGGCAGCGCGAAGCTCGGCGGGCGTTCCCACCTGCTCGACCCGCCCCGCCCGCATCACGGCGATGCGGCCGGCGAGCCGGAACGCCTCGCCGAGATCGTGGGTGACCAGGACGCATGTGCTGCGCACGCGCTGGCGGAGGTCGAGGAACGCTTCGTGGAGATCCGCCCTGGTGATGGCGTCGAGCGCGCCGAAGGGCTCGTCCATGAGGAGCACGCCCGGCCGGCCCGCCAGCGCCCGGGCGATGGCCACGCGCTGGCGCTCGCCCCCGGAGAGCTCGCGTGGCCAGCGGCGGCCGTAGCGGTCCGGGGGCAGCCCCACCAGCGCGAGCGACTCTGAAGCCCTCGCGCCGGCGTCGGCGTCGCCCCGGAGCCAGGGCACCGTCGCCGTGTTGCGGACGACGGTCCAGTGGGGAAGCAGCCCGCCGTCCTGCTGGACGTAGCCGATCGAGCGGCGCAGTGCCACGGGATCGGCACAGGCGACGGGCCGTCCGCCCACCCGGACCTCGCCCGCATCCGGGGACACCATGCGGTTGAAACAGCGCAGCAGCGTGGTCTTCCCCGCCCCGCTCTCGCCCACCAGCGCCAGGCACTCGCCGGGCTCCACCTCCAGGGAGACGCCGACCAGCGCCGCCGTGCCGTCGTAGCGCTTGCCCACGTCGCGTGCCGAGAGCGATGCCGCCGGGGCGCTCATCAGCCCGTCCGCTCCGAAGCCGGACCCGACCGCGGGCACGCGGGTTGCCTCGTGGTCGCGGCCTCCACAGCTTCGCCCCGAGCGAGCGCTCGCACTCGAATCACGGAGACCTCCTTGGATCGTGCCGGAGCCGCACCCCTGACGGGCTCCCCGCCGTCGACGCACCACCGCGCGGGCGGGAGATCGGGTCAACATAGGACCGGTGCCGCGGCGTCGCACTCGCCCCGCCCGCACCCGCGCACACCGGAGCTTGCGTCATGCCCGACCCGATGACGCTGGACGCAGCGAAGGCCGCGATGCGCGCGGAGGTGGCCGAGCAGCTGTCGCGTGAGCCGAGGCAGCTGTCGCCCAAGTGGTTCTATGACCACCGGGGTTCCGAGCTCTTCGAGGCGATCACCCGCCTCCCCGAGTACTACCCCACGCGCACGGAGCGTCGGCTCCTCCATGCGGAAGCGCAGACGTGGGTCCGCGACCTGGCTCCCGGCACGCTCGTCGAGCTCGGCGCCGGGGCGGCGGACAAGACGCGGGCGCTGTTGGACGCCATGGTCCGCCAGGCGACCGGTCCGCTGGCGTTCGTGCCTGTGGACATCAGCGGCGAATTTCTGGCCGGCGTGGCGGCGTCGCTCCGCCGCGCCTACGCCACGGTGGCCGTGCATCCGGTCGTTGCGGACATGTCCCGCGGCTTCCACGTCCCCGAAAGCCTTCCCTCGCCCACGCTCTTTGCGCTGCTGGGCGGCACGATCGGCAACTTCGACGCGGGCGCTGCACGGGCCCTCCAGCGCCGGATCCGCGGCGAGATGCGGCGCGGCGACCGCTTCCTGATGGGCGTGGACCTTGTGAAGGACACGGCCATCCTGGAGGCCGCCTACAACGACCAGGCCGGGATCACGGCCGAGTTCAACCGTAACGTGATGCGCGTGCTCAATCGCGAGCTGGATGCCGATTTCGACGTGGAAGCGTTCCGTCATCGCGCCTTCTACGATGCGGATCGGGCACGCATTGAGATGCACCTGGTGGCGTCGCGCGCCACGCGGGTGACCATCCCGGGGGCCGGCTCGTTCGACTTCGAGGAGGGCGATTCGATCCGGACCGAGATCAGCTGCAAGTTCCGGCGCGATGACGTGGAGTCCATGTTCCTGGACGCCGGGCTGCGCATGACCGAATGGGTCACCGGTGAACCCGGCTTCGCCCTCACCCTGGCCGAGCCCGCGTGATTGCCCGGCAAAGTCGCCCGCCGCATCTTGACCGCGGCTGTCCCGCCACCCGCTGAGCTCACATGGCCGACTTCACCGCCGTCGACTGGTTCTGGGCCGCCGCCTTCCTGCTGCTGATGGTAGGCGGGGCGTTCCTCTTCTACCGTCTCGGACGCCGCTCGGAGAGCGACTTCTTCCTGGCCGGCCGCGGTCTGCCATGGTGGCTTCCGGCCTCCTCCGTCTTCTCCACCCACACGGCGACGGACACGCCCATGTGGATCACCGGCACGGTATACGCCCACGGGCTGCGCGGGCTCTGGTACACCTTCTTCACCGCCTGGACGGCCATCGGCAGCTTCGTGTCCGCCCGCATCTTCCGCCGCTCCCTCGCCTACACGCAGGCGGAGTGGCAGGTGCTCCGCTTCGGCGGGCTGGGCGCCGAGCTGCTGCGCGGATGGATGGCCGGCTGGCAGGTGTTCATGAACATGTTCATCCTCGGCTGGGTGGGGATCGCCATGGGCAGGGTCGGGGCGCTGGCCTTCGGCTGGCCGATCTGGGTCGGGCTGGTCGTTCCCACCTTCATCACCGCCCTCTACACTCTCGCCGCCGGCTACTGGGGCGTCGTCATGGGCGACTTCCTCCAGGGCATCGTGGCCGTCTTCGCCATCGTCCTCGTCTCGCTCGTCGGCATCGCGGCCGCGGGCGGCGGCGCCGGCGTCGTGTCAGGGCTGGATCGCCTCGGCGAGTCCTGGCGACTCGACCCGTTCCACTTCACCGGGCTCCTCAGCGGCGATTTCCCGGTGGCCTGGTTCGCCACGATGCTGGTCATCGCCGTCGTCGGCGGGTTCGGCATGGGCACCAGCATCGACTGGTACGCGGAAGCGCAGCGGATCCAGAGCGCCCGCACGGTGCGCGACGCCAGCTACGGCCTGTTTGCAGGCGGACTGGCGACGCTGGTGCGGAACGGCTTCTGGGCGGCGAGCATCGTCGCCTTCTTCGTGCTCGTGCCCGGGATGACGAACGGTGCGGAGTACGAGCTCGGGTGGTTCCGCATGGGCTTCGGGCTGCTCCCCGCAGGACTCGTGGGCGTGTTCTTCGGCGCCATCCTGGCCATCCACATGTCGACGATCTCCAGCCATCTGAACATGGGCGCGCTCTACTTCACCCGTGACCTGTACCAGCGATACTTCCGCCCGGAGGCGGGAGAGCGCGAGCTGGTGCGGGTGGGGCGGGTGATCACTGCCGTGCTGCTGGTCGGCTCGTTCTTCTACGGCCTGATGATGACGGAGATCACGCAGTGGCTGATCTTCGCCCTCTGGCTGATGATGGCCGGCATCTGGCTCCCCAACATCCTGCAGGTGGTCTGGTGGCGCTTCAACGCGTGGGGCTACCTGAGCGCGTGGATCGCCAACCTCGGCGTGTCCTGGCTCGTGGTCTGGGTGCTCCCCGCGTTCCACGTGATCCCGGCACTCCCAGACCACTTCCAGTTCTGGCTCCTCATGGCGCTGGGCGCCGCCGTGTTCCTTCCGGCCACACTCCTCACGAAGCCGGAGAAGATGGACCACCTGGTGCGCTATTACGTCATGACCCGGCCTCTTGGATGGTGGGGGCCGGTGCATCGCGAAGCCATGCGACAGGGGCTGATCTCGGATCATCCTTCGTCTGCAGGCTCCGTCGGTCCCAACCCGCGTTCGAGCTCGAACCCCACCGCCCCTTCGACGGGCGCCACCGCCAGGCGGCCGCTGATCCGGCGCACGTGGACGCCGAAGGAGGCGGAGGGGTGGTCGCGGGAGGACTGGATCGTGATCCTCCTCGCCCCCGTCGTCTACGCCCTCACCATGCTCGGCGTGGCGCTCGCGCTCCTGGCGCGGCCGGTGGGCTGGGCCATGCTCCTGGCCACCGTCGTCCTGGGCGCCTTCATGTACTGGGTCATCGACCCGAAGCTGCGGGCGGTGTCCGTGGAGTATGAGGAGCGCCAGTCCGGCTACCTGAAGGATCTGGAGCGCGTCCTGCGCTGGGAGGAGCCCCTCGCGGACCCGGCGACGCCGGCCGACCCGCTCGCGCCCGTCGGGGGAGGAGGCTGACATGGACCGCGGACTCGTGACGCTGATCGGGATGAGCATCGCCTACGTGGCGTCGTTCATCGGGATGGGGCTGGCATGGTGGGCATGGCGGCGGCGCAACGACGAGCAGGCGCCCCGTACGGGCGGAAGGCAGCCCGGTCGAAGCGGGAATCATGTGGGGGGTCGGGAGCCTGTCAGCCGGCCCGCGGAGCGGAAATCGGACGGAGGCCAGGCATGAACGGGATCGCGTCCCCGCTGAGCGAAGGCCTGCTCTGGTCCTGGCTCGTCCCCACCGCCGTCTTCCTGGTGGCGGCCGGGGCGACGTGGCTGCTGTACCGAGCGTTCGCCAACCGCGGCTAGACCTGCAGAGCGCCCCGGGAATCGGCCGGCTCCGCGAAGGCGGCGTCGTCCGGAGCCGCCGAAGCGGGAGCAGCCCGAATCGCGAGTGCGCGCGCAGCCGCGCCAGCGGCTGAGCGTCGAATCCACGCAGAGCGGGGTCGCGGCGCGCGCAGCGCCGCCGTGATCGACTCCCGCGTCAGCGGCGGCCCGGAGGCGCGCCAGCGCCCGAGGGGAACGACCCGCGCCACAGCGGATGCGCCTCCGTGTTGAACACCACCGCGTCGAAGTCCAGGGACCCGGGTGAGGCGAGGAGCCACCCGTACTTCAACGTCTCCGCGAGGAAGAAGGACTGCATTGCGTCGCTGAGCTCCATGGTGCGGACGTCCTTCACCTGGGCGAAGCCGTAGGGGGCACGCGTGTACTCGAAGATGGCGTCGAGCATGGTCCGCCCCAGGTCGCGCCAGCGCTCCTCTCCCGTGACGGTGAACAGGTAGTACGCCGACTCCAGCGCCTCAGGCCGCAGGATGTAGGCGGCGGCTGTCACGGTCATGGTGGAGTAGTCGAGCTCCTCCGGCTCCAGGCCCTTCAGCGACCACATGCGGGCGACGCTCTCCTCCAGCCGCTCCGCCCGCTCCACATCGCCGCCCAGCGCCAGGACCGCGGGGAGGAACGCCTGCAGCGCACCGAAGCGCGTGTCGATCCGCGCCCCCGTGTCCATGTCCACCGCGCCGTACCAGAGCCCGTCGAAGCGCTCGTCGGCCTCGTAGCGGTTCACGGCGGTGACCCCTTCGTCGTACATCCGCCGCAGCTGCGGGTCATCGAACAGGATCGAGCCCTTGAGCAGGTACTCGTGCCAGGAATCGATGCGGCCGCCCACGTGCGACGCCGGTCTCTTCCACACGCCGGTCCGGACGTCGATCACCTCTCCCACGAGCCCGAGCGGGGAGCGACGCTGCCAGACCGCGTCGATCGCGTTCCGGGCAGCGTCCATGTAGCGCGGGTCCGACGTGACGCGCGACAGAGTGCCGAACTCCAGCAGCAGCGACCCGATCTCCGCCGGATTGCTCAGCGGATCGCGCACCTCGCCCGTGCGCAGGTTGACGAAACGGTACGGCATGCCGGTCGCGGAGCGGAAGGCCGGGAGGAGCCGGTCGCCCAGGTCGGCGGCGAGCTCGAGCCAGCGGGCGTCGCCCTCCATCTCGTACGCGGTGAGCAGCGCGCCCAGGTGACGGATCGTGATCTCGAAGACCTGGACGTCCAGGTCCTGGTCGAAGTCGAGGCGTCCGAGGATCAGCTGCTTCGCCCTGGCCGCCTCAGCGTCGAGCCCCATGAGGAGCATGGTGTCGTACGCATCGACCGGAGTCATGAGGAGCGACGTGGCGTACCAGTTCCGCCCGGCGCCGGAGATGGGGCGAAGCTCGTCGTCGCCGGAGGCGCGCTCCAGATAGCCGTCCCAGGCATGGAGGAAGGCCGCGCGCACCCGCCTCGCCATGGCCGTGTCGGGCGACTGGGCCTCAACTCCGACCACGCCCGGTCCCGCCACTGCCACGAGAAGGGCGACGAGGATTCCCAACCGGCGCGGCGTCGCCCCGCTCATGTCCCCCCAGGTATGCCGGCGGCGTTTGCGGCGGCCCGATCGCGAACCTCGTCCTGGCGATCCTGGACTGCCTTCTCTGCCGGGCTGGAACGGAACGTCAGCCACACGTTGTCGAAGCCCATGAGATCGACCACGCTCCGCCCGGCCGCGTCATCGTAGCGGACGCTTACGGTGTCGCCGGGGCGGGTCAGGGGGAGCTCGACGGAGAGGTCGCTGGCGCCCGCGAAGACGCGGTCCTCCAGGCCCTCGAGGACCAGGTAGTACGTGGTCTCTCCGCGCCGGGTGTCCGCGGAGATGCGCAGCACCGGGGCCGTGGCGGCGGCGAGGTCCATGTCCAGGTCGGCCGCCACCACGTTTCCGCGGCTGGTGAGGCGCCGCCGGTACTGGCGCATGGCGTCGGCCACGGTCTCTCCGACGCCCACGATCTGATAGTTCTGCTGCGACACCCAGGCGTACGCCTTGGCGAGCCCCTTGTTGTCCTTCAGGATGACGAAGAACGCAGGTTGCCCGGACACGTTGTAGGGGATCGGGAATCCGGCGCGGTAGCCGGCGTTCTGCACTGCCCCCTCGGCCGACCCGCTGGCCGCCTCCTCGGTGGCGCCGGCCTGGTGGTAGAGGCGAGTCTCCTTGGTGCGGGTGTCCACGAGGGTGAAACCGATGGTGCCCTCGTCGGAGCCGACGGAAGTCATCCCCGTGTACCAGTAGCTGCGGCCGTCGTCACCGTAGACGAGCGCTGTGCCGTTCGTCGGCATGACCTGGTCCATCTCGCTCGGGTTCCACCATCCGTTGACGAGGCGGCCCCAGAGGGTCAGCTGGGAGCGGACGAAGGGCTCCGGCTGGATCCGGTCGATCCACGCCGGGGCGTCGGCGGCGTCGTAGTCCTCGATGGCGCCGGTCTGGGCGTCGACCACGACCACGCCCGTGGCGTCGTCTCCGGCGAAGCCCACGCGCTTGGCGTAGCGGGTGACCACGTAGTACGGGCGCCCGGCGTCATCGATCTCGAAGGTGTAATCGGTCAGGCCCCGGGACGTGTAGCCATGCCCGTACAGGTAGCGGCGCAGGTCGCTGCCGAACCAGTTCCCGCCGTTGTAGAGCAGATGGATCGGCTGCCCATCCAGCCGCTGGACCATGCGGGTGTCGCGGTCGTCCGTGGCGCTCACCATGATGTAGCCGGGCGTCCCCTGCTTGCGGAACTTGAGCCACTTGAACAGCCCCGAGTGGTTGAGCGGGGCCACCCAGTACAGGCGGCCGTTCACCTGCTGGATGTTCAGCGCCCCCACGGTCACCCGGCTGCCGAGCGCCGGATCCTCGCCCAGCAGCTTGTCCGCCAGCCTCCCTGCGAGCGGCTCGTCCACCGTGCGCACCTGGGACGGGTCCACCGGCGATGTGTCCGCGGAGTAGCTCGCCGCCTTCACCTCCCCGATCAGACCGTGATAGCGGGCCGCGTGGAGCCCGACCCACGTGGTGGCCACGGCGACGCCGAGTCCGACGACACAGATCCCAGCGAGCGCCGCGGGCCCGATCCAGCGAGGCCGCCCGGCGCTGCGCATCCGGACCAGCTCCGCGAGGAACACGATGAAGGTCGTGACCAGGAAGGGCCCTGCCAGGTCGGGGAAGCCCCAGGCCAGGGTGGGAGTGAAGGCGTACGCAATCGTCGCCGCCGCGACGCCGCTCAGGGCAGTGGCGCCGGGGCGCCGCGTCGCGGCGAAGGCGATCGCCGCGAAAACCAGCCCGATCAGCAGGAACGTCATCGTTCGCACCTCGTGATCCGTGTGGGTCGAGCGTCCAACCTACTGCGGGGGCGGGCGGTCCCGAAACGCCCCATGGTTCGGGTACGCCCCGCGGCGCGCCCGGCTTCAGGGGTGGCGCGACTGCCGCGCGGCGAAACCTGCACGGCCGCATCCCCGTAGGGCTCGCAACGAAACGCGGACGGGGTCTGTCCAAGGTCGTGCCCGCGATCAGCCGCACCCGCTCCAGCCAGGGCAGCATGGCCGACCTGAAGCTCGCCTTCCGTACGCTCAGGAAGACCCCGTTCATCACGGGCGTCGCGATCCTCTCCCTCGCACTCGGCATCGGGGCCAACGCTGCCATCTTCTCCCTCTTCAACCAGATGATCCTGGCGTCGCTCCCGGTGCGCGATCCCGGACGGCTGGTGAACCTGGGGGCGCCCGGTCCGAAGCCGGGATCGCAGTCGTGCGGACAGGCTGGAAGCTGCGACCTGGTCTTCAGCTATCCGATGTTCCGCGACCTCCAGCGGGAGCAGAGCACGCTCACGGGGATCGCCGCGCACCGTCCGTTCATGGCCAACCTGGCGCTGGCGGACCAGACCGTGGACGGGCAGGGGATGCTGGTGTCCGGGTCGTACTTCGACGTGCTCGGGCTGCGGCCTTCCCTCGGGCGGCTGCTGACGCCTTCGGACGACGAGAAGGTCGGGGCCAATTACGTCGCCGTGCTCAGCCACCGGTTCTGGGAGAACCGGTTCGGCGCCGACCCCTCCATCCTCAACCAGACCATCCAGGTGAACGGCAACGCCATGACGATCGTCGGCGTCGCCCCGGCTGGCTTCGACGGGACCACCCTCGGCCGGCAACCCGACGTGTTCGTGCCGCTCACGATGCGCGCACAGGTCGAGCCCGCGTTCGCCAGCATGGCCGGGTTCGACGACCGCCGCACCTACTACGCATACCTGTTCGGACGGCTGAAGCCCGGAGCCTCGGTCGAACAGGCGAGCGCCGACCTGAACCGCATCTACCACAACATCATCACGGAGGTCGAGACGCCGCTCCAGACGGGCATGAGCGATGACGCGATGGCCCGGTTCCGCGCGAAGGAGATCAGCGTGGACGACGGCCGGCGTGGGCAGAGCTCGATCCACGAGGAGACCCGCACACCGCTCCTCATGCTGCTCGGGATCACGGCCATCGTGCTGCTCATCGCGTGCGCCAACATCGCCAACCTCCTCCTCGCCCGCGCGGCCGCGCGGACGCAGGAGATGGCGGTGCGCGGCTCGCTCGGAGCCACCCGGGGCCAGCTGCTGCGGCAGCTGATGATCGAGTCGCTCCTCCTGGCCGTTCTCGGCGGGTTGGCCAGCCTGGTCGTCGCCCGCGCCACCCTGGCCGTCATCGGCTCCCTCCTGCCCGCCGACGCGATCCCCGGGCTGCGGCTCGAGCTGAGCACCGGCGTCGCGCTCTTCGCCGCCGCCCTCACCATGGGCACCGGGATCCTCTTCGGCCTCTTCCCCGCGCTCCACGCCACCCGCCACGACCTGGCGGGCACGCTGCGGGCAATCTCCGGCCAGCCCGCGGGTGCGCGGGGCGCCGCCCGGTTCCGCACCTCGCTGGTGACGGGGCAGATCGCGCTTTCCATGGCGCTCATGGTGGCCGCCGGTCTCTTCATCCGGAGCCTGGTGAACGTGAGCCGGGTGGACCTGGGGCTGCGCGCCGATCACGTGGTGACGTTCGCTATCGCACCGGCGCTGAACGGCTACCCGCCGGAGCGCAGCGGAGCGCTCTTCGCCCGCGTCGAAGAGGAGCTGGCGGCCATCCCGGGGGTGCGCAGCGTCAGCAGCGCAATGGTCCCCCTCCTGGCAGGAAGCAGCTGGGGCAACAGCGTGTCCGTGGAGGGCTTCCAGTGGGGGCCGGACGTCGATACCGGGTCTCGCTTCAACGAGGTGGGCCCCGGCTACTTCAGGACGCTGGGCATCGCGCTCATCGGCGGTCGCGAGTTCGGCGCCACCGACGCGGCCGGTACCGCACCGGTGGCCATCGTGAACGAGGCCTTCGCCCGGAAGTTCGGCCTGGAGCCCCGGGAAGCCGTGGGGAAGTGGATGGGCACGGGGAGCGGTCCGGAGGTCGAGCTCGACGTGCAGATCGTGGGCGTCGTGGAGGACGCCAAGTACAGCGACGTCAAGGACGAAGCGCCGCCCGTCTACTTCACGCCGTACCGCCAGGACGATCGCCTGGGCTTCCTCACCTTCTACCTGAGCACCAGCGGCGACCCGGCCCCCGTGCTCCGCGCCGTGCCCGGGGTGATGAAGCGGATCGATCCGACACTACCGGTGGAGGAGCTGAAGACGCTCCAGCAGCAGGTCCGCGAAAACACGTTCGGCGACCGCGTCATCGGCACCCTCGCGGCCGCCTTCGCGCTTCTCGCCACGCTCCTCGCCGCGGTCGGGCTGTACGGCGTGTTGACCTACACTGTGGCCCAGCGCACGCGCGAGATCGGGCTGCGGATGGCGCTGGGCGCGCACGGCGGGCGCCTCCGCCGGATGGTGCTTCGCCAGGTCACCGGGATGTTCATCGTCGGCGGCGTGCTGGGGCTGGTCGGCGCCTTCGGCCTGGGGAAAGCCGCGTCCTCGCTGCTCTACGGCCTGACGGGCACGGACCCGCTCGTGATGATCGGCGCGACCGCGCTCCTCGGCCTGGTGGCGTTCGGCGCCGGCTACATCCCAGCTCTGCGGGCGTCGCGGGTCGACCCCATGAAGGCGCTGCGATACGAGTAGCGCCCGGGGGATCGAGACGGGTCCGGCCCGATCCCCCTCGGCCGCCCGCCCGCGGCGCGCCGCTTACGCCCCGTACTGCGCCTTGAGCCGCTCCACCACGGCCGGATCCGCCAGCGTCGTCGTGTCGCCGATGGTTCGGCCTTCGGCAATGTCCTTCAGGAGGCGCCGCATGATCTTCCCCGACCGGGTCTTGGGCAGCTCGGCGGCGAAGATTATGGTGGCAGGGCGCGCGATGGAGCCGATCTTGTCGGCGACGTGCTCGGCCAGGTCTTCCTTGAGCGTTTCGTCGACGTGCACACCCTCCTTCAACGTGACGAACGCCGCGATCGCCTGCCCTTTCAGCTCGTCCGCCTTTCCCACCACGGCGGCCTCCGCCACCGCCGGGTGGTCGACCAGGGCGCTCTCCACCTCCATGGTGCCGATGCGGTGGCCGGCCACGTTGAGGACGTCGTCCACACGACCCAGAATCCAGAAGTAGCCATCCTCGTCCTTCTTGGCCCCGTCGCCGGGGAAGTACCTGTCGTCCCACTTCGACCAGTAGGTCTGCTGGAAGCGCTCGTCGTCACCCCAGATGGTCCGGAGCATCCCTGGCCAGGGCCGGGTGATCGCCAGGTAGCCGGCGGAGGCCGGGTCGCCCTCGTTCGTGAGGACATCCGCGCTGATCCCGGGGAACGGCACCGTGGCGCTTCCGGGCTTTGTCGCCGTGATCCCCGGAAGCGGCGTGATCATGATCCCTCCCGTCTCCGTCTGCCACCACGTGTCCACGATGGGCGTCTTCTCCTTGCCGATGTGCTCGTGGTACCACATCCACGCTTCGGGGTTGATGGGCTCGCCCACCGTTCCGAGCAGGCGGAGGGAGGAGAGATCGTACCCGTCGGGCCAGGCGACGCCCCAGCGCATGAACGCCCGGATGGCGGTGGGCGCCGTGTAGAAGATGGTGATCCCGTACTTCTGGACGAGCTTCCAGAAGCGGCCGCGGTCCGGCCAGTCCGGCGCTCCTTCGTACATGAACACGGTCGCACCGTTGGCCAGCGGGCCGTACACGATGTAGCTGTGCCCCGTCACCCAGCCCACGTCGGCGGTGCACCAGTACATGTCGCTGTCCTTCAGGTCGAACACGAGCCGGGTCGTGGCCGCCACGTGCGTCAGGTAGCCGCCCGTGGTATGCACCACCCCCTTCGGCTTCCCCGTGGTCCCGGACGTGTAGAGGATGTAGAGGATGTCCTCGGCGTCCATCGGCTCCGCCGCGCACGCGGGCGAGCTGTCCTGCATGAGCTCGTGGTACCAGTGGTCCCGGTTCGGCTTCATCTTGATCTGCGGCTCCTGTGCGATCAGCCGCCGACGCACCACCACCACGTTCTCGATGCTCGGCGTCTCCGCCAGGGCACGGTCCGCCGTGTCCTTCAGCGGGATCACCTGGCCGCGCCGGTAGCCGCCGTCCGCCGTGATCAGGAGCTTCGCTTCCGCGTCGACGATCCGGTCGCGCAGGCTGTCCGCGCTGAACCCCCCGAAGACCACCGAGTGGATCGCGCCGATGCGGGCACACGCCAGCATGGCGATGGCCGCCTCCGGGATCATCGGCAGGTATATGGCGACGCGGTCGCCCTTCGCCACGCCGAACCCCTTCAGCACGTTCGCGAACTTCCCCACCTCACGATGCAGGTCCCAGTACGTGTACGTCCGCTGATCCCCGGGCTCCCCCTCCCACACCAGCGCAGCCTTGTTCCGGCGGGCGCCCTCCAGGTGACGGTCGAGGCAGTTGTGCGCCACGTTGAGCTTCCCGCCCGTGAACCACTTCGCGTGCGGCGGATCCCACTCGAGCACCGTGTCCCACGGCTCGAACCAGTCCAGCTGCCGCGCCCATTCGGCCCAGAACTCCTCGGGATCGGACGACGCACGCTCGTACACGGACGCGTCGCCCGCATGCGCGTGCGACCGGAACGCCTCCGGCGGCTCGAATGTCCTGGACTCCTCCAGCAGCGCTTCCAGCGTGTGCTCGTCCGTCGCCATGCAGCCTCCTGATCGCTCGGGTTTTCCCACTTCCTGCTCCACAACCTAGGCCCACCGAAGTCTCCCCGACAAACTCCGGGCCAGCGACTCCGCCGCAGCGGGACCTAAAGGTGCATCCAGCGGTTGTCCGAATCCCCGCACGCGGCTACCTTTCCATTTTCCGCCGGCTTTGGCCGGACCGTGAAGACGGGAGAGGTGGAGCTGCGTCCACGCCCCAGCAACACCGATGTGCGAAATGCCAAGAAAGCCGACGAAGAAGCTGAACAAGAAACAGCTCGAGCACCTCCAGAAGAGGCTGCTGCGGGAGCGTGAGCGTGCGCTCCGGTCCCTCGGCCGCTACGACGAACTGGCCAAGTTGTCCGCGGAGCAGGCGGACTCCGACCTTTATTCCTACTCCGATCACATGGCCGACCTGGGCACGGACGCCATGGAGCGGGAGAAGATGCTGCTCTTCGCCAGCAAGGAAGGGCGCTACCTCTACCGAATCGAGGACGCCCTCCGGAGGCTGTACAAGGAGCCGGAGAATTTCGGGTTCTGTCACACGTGCGGCAACCTCATCGATTTCGATCGGCTGGATGCGCTGCCGCACGCGCGCTACTGCATAGACTGCAAGCGCAAGGAGGAGGAAGCGGACGCGGCCTGAGCGGTCGGCTCCTCCCTCTCAGAGCGGCCCCGCCTCCCTTCTCGGAGGCGGGGCCGCTTGGCATCGGGGGACGCTCGGTGGTGGGCGCCCGCCCTTCCCGGTGATCCCGGTGATCCCGGTGGGTGATGCCCTCAGTGCCCATCCGCGACTGCGGCGGCCCCCGTGTCGGGCTTGGGATCGAGCCCGAGGCCAAGGTCATTCCAGTTCAGGATGGCGTTCCAGAGGAAGCCGAAATCCACGAAATTCTGGAAGCGCTGGATCGGGTTGAAGCCGAAGAGGACGTAGTTCCCCTTGCCGACCGGGAGCGTGATGAGCGCGGGCTTGTCGGCCAGCTCTCCGGGGTTCTGAACGAGTCCGGACAGGAACAGCTGCTTGGCCGGCGCGTACTGGACGACCACGTTCTTCTCGTGGTCGTCATCCACGACGAGGTACGGTCCGAAGCGGTGGTGCAGCGTCACATCGCTGCCGTAGCCGTACGTGAGCGGGCTCGCCGGCTGCTCCACACGTCCCTGCACCAGCGAGCCGGGAACGAACAGCCCGGGAGGGGAGGTGGTGGAGATGCCCCGGACGAGTCCCATGTCGATGGGGAGCGTGGCGGCGGAGCGAAGTCCGATGAACGTGCCGCCCTCGTCCACGAAGTCGCGCAACGCAATCAGCCCTTCGTAGCCGATCCCTCCGGTCATGTCGGCTGTGGCGTCGGGGTACCCGAGGGAAGGGTGGTCGCTCGAGCTCTGGTACGGGAGCGGCCCATCCTTCGGGTCGATTCCCGCGAAGATCGCCCTGCCGTCCCCGCCCTGGTCGGGGAAGACGATGACGTCGTAGCGCTTCTTCAGGTCCTTCGACGCCCGCAGGCGATCGACGCCCACGTAGGCGTACGGGATACCGAACGTGTCGAACGCGTAGCGGACCCACCCCTCCTGCTGCGTCGACCGCCAGGAGTGCAGGAGCATGATGCGCGGGAGATCGAGCGCATGACGCCGAACGCCGGCCAGCACACTGTCCGGCGCGCCAAGCACATCGGCGCCGAAGCGTCGGGCGAGCTCCTGCATGCGCGCGGCATCGGCGTCGCGGCTGCGCACGAGCCAGGCGCCGGCCGGAATCTCGGTCGAATCCAGTGCCACGGGCGCTTCCAGGACCTCCACGCGGGTGCGCCCGAGCCAGACACGGGCGGGGAGGGAGTAGGCAGAGAGGTCCGGCTTGACCAGCCACCAGTCCGGCCGCGTGCCGAGCACGGTCCCGGGCGCCGCGACCTCGTCGCCCGACGTCATCGCCATCTGCTGGATCGCCGGGTCGTCCACCGCCTCGACCGTCACGTCGAACATGAGCGGGAACGTCCAAGCCACGTCATCGTACGGCCGCGGCGCGTCCGCCGGGAAATGCTGCACCTGCATGAGGGTGAGGATGAAATTGCGGTAGGGCTGGTCCATGCGAACCACCCAGTCGCCGGGATGGACCACTACCGTGTCCGTCGCCGCGAACGTGTCCGCGGCGGCTGCACGCGATACCTCGATCCCCTGCCGGCGCAGGAGGTCGAGCATGTAGGTCATGTTGGCGCGGTGAGGCTGGGCAGCCGGCACCACGTACGCGTACGGCTTCTCCGTGCGCCCCTTGTTCAGCGAGTTGGATGCCTTCGTCCAGTACTGCCGGAGGATCTGAGAGCGGTTCCTGGCCGACAGCGAAAGCGCCGCCAGCAGCCCCGTCTCCATGTAGTTCGTGTTGTTGCGCAGCGACCAGAGCGTGGTGTCCCGCGGCGGGAGCGGCCGGTACCACTCCACGTCCGTAGCCGAGGAGCGCAGCGTCCGCTCGCGCGTCCACGGGACCATGTTGCCGAACGTCTCGTAGAAACGCCCGGTGGCGTTGCGTGTGTTCGTCACCCACAGCAGGTAGGTGGGGTTCCAGCCGTCGTAGAACCCGTGCGTCCAGACGCCCGGCATCCCCAGCGCCGTGAGCGAAGTCACCTCATAGTTTGCGAACCACTGCCACTCGCCGATCGTGACCGGGTCGACCGTCGCGTTGTACGGCCCTGTCCCCGTGGACGTGTACAGGTACGGCACCGACTCGTGCAGATCGTGACCCAGCGGATAGCGCCAGTCCAGGAAGAGATCCACCAGCTCCTGCGTCAGCCGCGCCGACAGCTGCAAGCCGTCCCGGTTGTTGTCGTGCATGATGTACTTGCCCCAGTACGGCGGCCCGCGGAACGCCTTCGTCGTGTCGGCCGTCGGGTAATTCACCCGGATCCAGTCCACCACCCGGTCCCGTCCGTCCGGCTCCGCGACCGGCGTGATGAACACCACCACACTGTCGCGGATCGTCCTGATCATCGGGTCGTCCGACACCGCGAGCCGGTACGCGAGCTCCATCGTCATCTCCGGCGGCCCCGTCTCGGTGGAGTGGAGCCCGCCCGTCATCGCGTAGACCACCGGCAGCGTGGCAATGAGACTGTCCGCCTCCGCCGGGGACGTGCCACGCGGGTCCGCCAGAGACCGCAGCCCCGCCTTCACCGCGTCCAGCCGGGCCAGGTTCGCCTCGCTCCCGATCATCGCGACCGCCAGCCGGCGCCCCTCCTCCGTCGCGCCGAGCAGCATCCAGCGCACCCGTGGCGACGCGTCCGCCAGCGCGGAAAAGTACCCGTAGATCTCGTCCACCTTGTGCAACACCCCCGGTTGCCCGATGGCGTGACCGAAGTGGTCGCTCGGCGACGGCACAGCGGCGGCGTCCGGCAGATAATCGACCCACGCGCTCGTGTATTCCGGCATCGTGGTCCACGAACGGACCTCGCGCGTGGCTTCCGCCTCGATCGGCTGACCCCACGGCGTGGCGGCAGGGATCGCGATCGTGTCCGCCCAGCGGAACGTCTGCGGCGGCTCGGGCGCTTCCTGCGCCTGCAGCGGATGGGCGAAGGCTACGACCAGAGCCAGGACGGCAGCGTTGCGCATGGCGCGTCTCCATTTCGGGGTGTGGCCGGCATCATGCGCGCCCCCGGCCGCGCGCGCAACTCGGGGGGCGGAGCGTGCGACAACGTCCTCTCAGGCCCGCGCCTCCGCCACCAGCACAGGCAATTCACGCACGAATGCGCCCCGCGGCATCACCCGGTGCGCGCCAGCGCCCTCCGCGGCCGCGAGCGCCGCCTCGTTTACGTGCGGCCCGAACGCCACTACCCGCGCCGACGGGGCACGCTCCCGGACCTGCTCTATCGCCGCCACCGCCTCCCGCGCCTGCATGTCGACGAGCACCAGACGCGTGCCCCCTCCCACGTTCGCGAGCAACCCTTTCAGCGACTGCACCGCCGCGGCGCCGGGCGCAACGCTCCGGATCCTCGCCGCGAACATCAGGTCCGCCGTGAGTGCAGCCACGGCCGGTCCGTCGTTTTGCATGTCTTTGTCGTTCAACGTTTTGTGTCCTTTCCGGGAGGAATAATCACTATTGACAGGGCCGAGATAGGCCGGTTACGTTACGCTCGATGCTGAGAGCCCACGATGATCAGGACACCGACGCGCGGCTCCGGGCGGCGCTGGAAGCCAACGGCCAGCGCTTCACGGAGCAGCGGGCCGCGGTGTATCGCTACCTGCGCAGCACCGACAGGCACCCGTCCGCGGACGCAGTGTTCACGGCGGTGCGCGAGGTGATCCCCGACATATCGCTGGCGACGGTCTACAAGTCGCTGGAGACACTGGTGAGCTGCGCGCTTGCCAGCAAGCTGACGTACGGCGACGGGTCGGCCCGCTACGACGGTCGCACGGACCCGCACCCGCACGCGCGGTGCCTGTCGTGCGGCCAGGTGCGGGACCTCCCCGGGCACCTGGACGCCCACACGGTGACGGGTCTGGGCGACATCCCCGGGTTCGAGGTCGAAGCCTACCGCGTCGAGGTAGTGGGCACGTGCGCGGAGTGCGGCCGGTCCGACTGAGGTCGCCGCGCGCGTGACCGCCGGCACATGTCGGCGACACGGCCGCCGCTGGTTCAACCGGGCCAGCTCATCCGCCCCCGCTGGCGAATCCTCTCCGCCCATCCCCTTCCCCGTTCTCCCGCCCGACCCCGGGGTTCCGGCTCCTCCCGTCAATGCGCGCGCCTTTCGGCCGTTCTCGGCGCCCGGCGCGGCTCGTGCGGGGGGAGCCCGGGCGGGTCGCGTTTCCGGGGCCGCAGTATGGCGTCATGTTCACGGAAATGGCCACACCGGGTAAAACGCGCCGCCAGAACGGTCGTTGAATGCGCCGAATTGTGCATTTTGTACGCGACGCATGTAACAAGAAGCACAATGCCGTTGACAGAGCGGGCTGTTCGATGATATCTACGTGCGTCCGTCCACGCACACCCGCACAGCGAGGCCGTACATGGCGCAGGGGAACTCCGGAAACACGAGCACGATCGAGAGAATGAGCCGAGTGACGAACGACCTGGTTCCGGACCACAAGGTCCGGCCGATGCCGGACGCGGAGACACGGCGGACGGCGGGGGCGACGAAGGAAGACGTGATGGGGATGATGGAGCGAACGGGGGTGCGCTTCCTCCGTCTCCAGTTCACGGACATCACGGGCGCGGTGAAGAACGTGGAGGTCCCGGAGAGCCAGTTCGAGAAAGCGCTGGAAGGGGACATCATGTTCGACGGCTCGTCGATCGAGGGTTTCGTCCGGATCGAGGAGTCGGACATGATCCTGAAGCCGGACTTCGACACGTTCTCGATCTACCCGTGGGGGGACGCCGACAATCGTGTGGGTCGTCTGATCTGCGACGTGTACACGTCGGACGAGAGGCCGTTCGCCGGGGATCCGCGGCAGGTACTGAAGCGGCAGATCGCGGCGGCGGCGGAAATGGGGTACGGCCTCATGGCGGGTGTGGAGGCGGAGTTCTTCCTGTTCCATCGGACGGAGGACGGGGCGCCGACGCGGCGGACGCACGACGCGGGCGGCTACTTCGACCTGGGTCCGGTGGACCTCGGAGAGATCGCGCGTCGGGACATGGTGAACATGCTGACGGCGATGGGATTCGAGGTGGAGGCGGCGCATCACGAGGTGGCGCAGGGACAGCACGAGATCGATTTCAAATACGAGGACGCGCTGACCACGGCGGACCACCTGTCGACGTTCAAGTTCGTGGTACGGAACATCGCGGTGAGGCACGGACTGCATGCCACGTTCATGCCGAAGCCGATCTTCGGGCAGAACGGCTCGGGGATGCACACGCATCAGAGCCTGTTCGCGGGAGGGACGAACGCGTTCTACGACCCGTCGCACGAGGACGGGCTGTCGGACGTGATGCGGCACTATGTGGGCGGGATCCTCAAGCACGCGCGCTCGTTCTGCGTGGTCACGAATCCGCTGGTGAACAGCTACAAGCGGCTGGTCCCCGGATACGAGGCGCCGGTGAACGTGGCGTGGTCGCACCACAACCGTTCGCCGATGGTGAGGGTCCCGGCGCGTCGGGGCAAGGGAACGCGCCTGGAGCTGCGCATGCCGGATCCGTCGTCGAACCCGTACCTGGCCCTGGCGGTCCAGCTGGCGGCGGGGCTGGATGGCATCCGGAACGAGACGGAGCCGCCGGAGCCGGTGGACAAGAACATATTCGAGCTGACGGTGCGGGAGCGTCGGCGCTACAAGATCCAGGAGCTGCCGAAGGACCTGGGTGAAGCGGTGGGTGAGTTCCGGAAGAGCCAGCTGATGAAGGATACGCTGGGCGATCACGTCTTCCAGCACTTCATCACGGCGAAGGAGCACGAATGGGCGGACTACATCGCCCAGGTGCACGAGTGGGAGATCGACCGTTACCTGGCAGCGTACTAGGGCGCGCCGGGCACGGGAGCCGGGTCCGCCCTTACGCTCTCCGTGCCGCGGCGGCGGCGGGAGCGCTGCGAGGGACGGAGACGCGGACGCGGGATCCCTGGGTGGCCGGGTCGGAGGTGACCTGGCCACCCAGCTCCGTTTCCACGAGGGCGCGCAGCACCGACTGCTCCATCTCGACGGACACCCGCCCCTCCTCCCCCGCACCGGTGTAGGGAATCCCGTCGTCGGCGAGGATGATCTCGATGCGATCGGGTTCGGAGCGGAAGGTGGCGGCGATCTGCCCCTTCCTCCCATCGGGGAAAGCGTGGCGGAGCGCGAGCGAGCCGAGCTCGTTGACGGCGAGGGCGAGGGCGAAGCCGTAGCGCTCGGGGATGGTGTCGTCGTCGCCCGTGACGGAGATCGCGATGTCGGCGTCGGGGCGGAGCGTATTCTTGAGGCGCTGCAGAACGCGGTCGATGATCTCGCGCATCCGGATGCCGCGATAGCTGGTCTGGCGGAAGCCTTCGTAGGCGACGAGGAAGGAGCGGAGCCGGTTTTCGAGGCTGAGCAGCGCCTCGCTGGCGGAGCGTCCGGAGTCGCGAGTCCGCTCCAGCGTGACGAGCCCCATGATGATGGAGAGGTTGTTCCGGACGCGGTGATCGAGCTCTCGGAGCAGGGCCGCCCGGTCCTCGGCGTCGCGGCGGGCCTGCTCGTAGAGGCGATAATTCTGTTCGGCGAGCTCGGAAGCCTGGCGCGTCGCGGTCTGCAGCGCCCGCTCGGTGCGGTGGGCCCGCAGTCGCGAATCGATGCGCGCCCGTAGCTCGGCTACCTGGAACGGCTTGGCCACGTAGTCGTCGGCGCGCGCGTCGAACGTCCGGACCACGTCCTCCGGCGCGGTTCGGGCGGTGACCATGATGACGGGAAGGAGCGGATCGATCCGCTCTTTGATCTCCCGGCAGATGGTCCAGCCGTCGGTGCCGGGGAGCATGGCATCGAGCAGGATGAGGTCGGCTCTGTGCAGGCGGTCGAACGCCTCCTCGGCGTTGGAGGCCGCGATGACGTGATAGCCGTGGGCTTCGAGCAGGTCGGAGAGCGTGTCACGCGCGAGCGGCTCGTCGTCCACGACCAGGATCGTCGGAGGCCCTTCGGGGGCGAGGACCTCCGATGCGGGGTCGGGCCGGCTCATGGCGACGCCGGACGGGGCGGAAGCTGCAAGGGCCACGTCCCCCTCAATCCCTTTGCAGAAGCGGTGCTGCGAGCAGAATCTTCCGAGCGAGGTCGATCATTGGAGTGTTCTTGTCCTGACTGGTCTTCTGCAGGAAGCGGTAGGCGTCCTGCTCGGACATCTTGCGAGTCTCCATGAGGATCCCCTTCGCGCGCTCGAGCACCTTCCGCTCTTCCAGCTTGCTGGCCAGCGTGTCCCGCTCCTGGCGCGCCCGCATCCACTCGTCGAACCTGGCCTTCGCCACGGATATGGCCGGGGCGAGGTCGTCCGGATCGACGGGCTTGACCAGGTAGTGGAAGACGGGGGAGCGCGTGGCGTCGTCGACCGTCCGCGCATCACTGTACGCCGACAGGATGATGATGGGGATCGGGCGTTCCTCGTGGATCTTGAGCGCAGCCTCCGGGCCGGTCATCACCGGCATGCGGATGTCCAGGATCGCCATATCCGGCCGCTTCTCCCGGGCGAGCTCCACGGCCTCCTGCCCGTTCGCGGCGGTGGCGACGATCTCGTGGCCGAGCGCTTCCAGCTGACTGGTGAGCGCCAGGTTGTGCAACGCCTCATCGTCGGCAATGAGAAACCGAAAGGACTGCGCCATGGAACACCACTCCGTGAAAGTGAACGCCCTGCGCCGGAACGCGTCCGTGGAACAAAAAAAACGGCCCGGCTCCAGACGGGAGCGGGCAGGCAACACCCATTCGATCGGCCGTATCCGACAGCGCTGAAGTTGCCGGGGGCGCGATCCGCGCGCAAGAGGCTGAGGCATCGCGCCACCGGCGGGGGGCGGCCCCTGCGGCACCGGCGTCCTGACGGAGCCAGGTCCAACCCCGTACCAACTATCATCGATGCGCAATATATTTCCGCGGTGCGGGGGGCGCGGTGTGTCGGACCGGGCGACCCCGGGCTGGTCCCGTCCTTGCATTTTTCATATTCGACACGTTGCGCTCATCCGCGCTGTCGCGGTCGCAGGCATCCGATATGGACGAAGCCACGGAATGATCAAGCGTTTGCTCCTGCTCCTCGCCGCCGCTCTGGCGGCTCCCCCGGCCACCGCCGTCCTGCGCGCCCGACCCCTCCTCCCACCTGGTGGTTCAGCGATCTCGAGCGCGGCTCTTCCGGCGGCGACTTCGAGGGCCGGAGTGACTCGAGGGACTCCGGCCTCTCCGTCCGCGGCGGAAGCTCCGGCGGCTCGGGCCGCGGCGGTGGCGGCGGTGAGCGCGCTGTCGCAGGAGGTGGAGCGAGCGATCGTGTCGCAGCGGTGGCGAGGCGACCACTGGGGAGTGTTGGTGGTTTCGCTGGACGCCGGAGACACGCTGGTGTCGCACGAACCGACGCGGGAGCTGGAGCCGGCATCGAACCTGAAGCTGTTCACCACGGCGGCGGCGCTGCACTACCTGGGTCCGGAGTTCCGCTACACGACGTACCTGGCTGGAACGGGCCCGATGCAGCGGGGCGTGCTGCAGGGGGACCTGGTGCTGTACGGGACCGGTGATCCGACGCCCTCGGGGAAGTTCTACGAGCCGGAGCAAGGCGCGTACGAGGCGCTGGCCGACTCCCTGGTGGAGATGGGGGTGCGTCGGATCGCGGGTGACATGGTGGGCGACGGCTCCTATTTCGAGGGTCGGCCGGTGGGAAGCGGTTGGGAGATGCGGTACGTGACGCACACGTACGCCGCGCAGGGAGCCGCGCTGTCGTACAACGACAACGTGGCGACGCTGCACGTGAAGCCGGCGGACAGTGTGGGCGCGCCGCCGCGAGTGGAAGTGCTGCCCGCCGGGGCGGTGCAGCTGCGCAACGAGGCGAAGACTGTCGCGTCGGGCCGGTCGTGGATCGAGGTGGAGCGGGCGGGCTACGACGCGCCCATCGTGGTGCGCGGGCAGATCCAGCGGAGCCACGCCGGGCTCTGGCGGGCCGTGCCGGTGGTGGACCCGGCGCGCTTCGCCGCGTCGGTGATGCGGGACCTTCTGGCCGAGCGGGGGATCACCGTGGAAGGGGCGGTTCGCGCGGTGCACGACCCATCGGAGTCGCCGATCACGGGAAAGCACGTGTTCGCCCCGTCTCTGGAGAACTCCCCGGCGATCCAGGTCCTGGCGGTACACCACTCGCCTCCACTGATCGACATCATCCGGGTGATCAACCAGCGGAGCCACAACGTGTACGCCGAGGCGGTGCTGCGTACTCTGGGTCGGGTGACGGAGGGCCGCGGCTCGGTGGAAGGCGGCCAGTCCGCCGTGCACGCACTGCTCGAGGACGTCGGCGGCGGCGCGGCTTCGATGGTGCACATGGATGACGGCTCCGGGCTTTCGCCCCTGAACCGCGTCACGCCCGCGGCGGTCATCGACCTCCTCCGCTACATGGCGGACTCGGCCCATTTCGACGACTTCCTGACCACGCTCCCGGAAGCCGCCACGTCGCGAGGGCTGCGCCGGATGCAGAACACGCCGGCGGCCGGCAACCTGCGCGCGAAGACGGGGACGATCGAGCATGTCTCGGCGCTCTCCGGCTATGTCCGGGCGCGAAACGGCGAGCGGCTGGCCTTCTCCATCATCAGCAACGGCGTGCCTTCCACATGGAAGGCGAAGCGGATCGAGGACCGGATCGGCGCCCGCCTCGCCGCGTTCGACCGCCCCGTCCCGGTGCGGCGTCCCATCGCCGCGGCGCCGGCGACAGGGCCGCAGACCGACCCCGCCCCGCCGCCGTCCGCGCCGGTGGAGGCCCGCGTTGCGGCGGGCGACACGACCGCCGCCAGCGCGCCAACAAGAGAGAAGGCGGAGGCCTCGCCGGCCTCCCCGATGCCTTCGACCTACACGATCCGCTCGGGCGACACGCTGGACGGGATCGCGCACCGCTACGATCTCACGGTCGCGGCGCTGCGCCGTGCCAACCCGGACGTGAACCCGCGCCGGCTGATCCCGGGCAGGACGCTGAAGCTCCCCACCGGAACGGACTGACCGGCGGCGTCGCGAGCGCGCCGCCGTCAATCGGCGAGGAGACGGCGGGCGGAATGGAAGGAGTGGCGGAGAAAACGCTCCAGGTGGAGGTCCCCCGACAACACGTTGAGTTCCACACCGCCGTTGCCGGCGGAAGCGTGGATGATGCGGGGGCCGCCCAGGGCGAGAGCGACGTGGTTGACGCGGCGCCGCTCGGCGAAGAACAGGAGATCGCCGGGGACGAGGTCGTCCCACTCGTCTCCGGGCGACACCTCGACCCCGATGCGGACCTGCATGTCGGAGTCGCGGGGGAGCGGCAGGCCGTGGAGCCGGAACACGGACTGGACGAAGCCCGAGCAGTCCACACCGCCTGGCGTCACTCCGCCCCAGAGGTACGGCGCCCCGAGCCACCGCCGCGCTGTGCTTGTGATGCTCTCGCCGCGGGGCGGGAACCGATCCCGGAGCCCGTCCACCGCCACCACCTCCCCCTCGCCCAGGCGGCCGGTCCGCCCGTCGGGCAGAACCACGCGGCCCGGAGCGTGCTGAAGGAAGCGCGCGCCCCAGGGCAGGCGCGCGAACGGGCGATCAGCCTCGTCGACCACGACCGCGCCGAGAGACACGAGCGGATCTCCGCCCGTGCCCCGCTCCCACGCCAGCGCCCACTCGGCGGGCCCACGCACGATGAATCCGCCGTGGACCCACCCCACGTGGCGGTCCTCGCCGCGGATTCGCCAGAAGGGGCCGCGCCGTGACAGCAGTCCGAGACGGCTCCCGAGGACGTACTGCGTGAGCTGAGTGGAGTTCATCGTGGGGCGCCGATAGACCGGGGCAATGGGCGCCCGCACGAGCGCCTCTCCGCGTTCCCCGAGCGCCGGATCGGGGAGCGTCCGGATCCGGACTTCGGCCTCGACGCCAGCGTCGCGAAGCCGCTCCCGCAGCGTCGCTTCCGCAGCGGGGATCGTGCTGGCGCCATCCACGCGGATCCCCACGGCTCCAAGCCCGGTGCGGATCTCGAACACGTCCAGCCGCGGGTCGGGCACCAGCTCGGCGCTGACCGACCCGGCGATCCGGCGGACTCGATCGAGGGCGTCGTCCACGCTGCGCGCTATCCGGCTGCGGTGCCGCCCTTCGTCCCGGGCCCACCCGCTTTCCACTGTCCGAACGGGTTGCGGGCGGCGCCCGGCGTGTCCTGGCGGAGCGCGGCCATGCGCAGGCGGCGCCTCAGCTCGAAGACGGACATGGCGCGGATGCTCCGCTCGGCGGTCATGCGGTTCTGCCAGCGGACCTCCGCGAGCATGAGATGGTGCGGCTCGTCGCCCGCGGGGTGGAGCACCAGGTACCACCGGCCGTGATGGCGCGGCGAATCCTCCTCGAGCGCGGTGGCGATCCACTCGCGCCCGTCCTCACCAGTGAAGTTCTTCATGCCAGTCTCTTCGGCTCCGATCGTTCGAACAGGTCGGCGAGCTCAGCGTCCGTGAGCCCGTCCAGCTCCCGGCCCGCCTCGCCTTTCGAGTCGCCGGGGAGTGGCGTCTGCCGCGGTTCGCCGGCATTGCCGGCAGCGGGGGCGAAGATGGCATAGAGCGCGCCGAAGGACTCGCGCCCGACCACGACGTCCCAGATGCGGCCGCGGCCGTCGGTGAAGCGCCGCACGGGTCAGTACCCCAGGATGTTGTAGCCCGAGTCGACGTGCAGGACCTCGCCGGTGATCCCAGCGCTGGCGTCGGACAGGAGGAAGAGCGCGGCGCGGCCGACATCTTCCTGGCTGACGTTGCGGCGGAGCGGCGCCCGCTCCTCCACGATGTTCAGGATACTGCGGAAGTCGCGGACGCCGGAGGCGGCGAGGGTCTTGATGGGCCCGGCGCTGACGGCGTTGACGCGGATGCCGTCGGGGCCCAGGTCGGCGGCCAGGTAGCGGAGCGATGCCTCGAGAGCGGCCTTGGCGACGCCCATGACGTTGTAGTTCTCCACGACCTTCTCGGCACCATAGTACGTCATGGTGAGGATGCTGCCGCCTTCGGCCATGAGCGGGCGCGCCTCGCGGGCCAGGTGCACGAGTGAGTAGGCGCTGATCTCCATGGCCTTGAGGAAGCCCGCGCGGCTGGTTTCCGAGAAGCGGCCGTTCAGGTCCTCGCGGTTGGCGAAGGCGATGGAGTGGACGAGGAAGTCCAGCCCGCCCCAGGTCTCGCGGATGCGGTCGAACGTCTGGCGGACCTCGTCGTCATCGGCGACATCGCACTGAAGGACGAGCTCGGCATCGACGCTGTCTGCCAGGGGCCGGACCCGCTTCTCCAGCGCCTCCCCCAGGTAATTGAACCCGAGCTTCGCCCCCGCGGCGTGGAGGGCGCGGCTGATCCCCCATGCGATGCTGCGGTCGTTGGCGACGCCGAAGACCATCGCCCGCTTCCCTGCCATTGAACCCGGCATCCGTCCTCCTCAGTCGAACATCTCGTAGGCGGCATTGAGGTCGCCACGGGAATAGACGCGGAACGCCACGAGCGTCTGCGTGCGGTCCAGGCCATCCACCCGGGCGACGTGCTCGGTCACCACTTCGGCGATCTGCTCCCATTCCGGAACGCGCACAATGGCGATGAGATCCCACTCGCCCGAGACCGAGTACACCTCCGCCACACCCTCGATTTCGGCCACCTTCCGCGCTGCGGTGGGAATCGCTTCCCGCTTCGCCCGGATCAGGACCACTGCGGCTACCATATGCCCCTCCCGTCGCGATATAGGTCGTGCCGGCGCGAAGTTAGCCGCGGCTTCCGGACGGCCGCAAGCCGCATCCCACCTTGCGACATGACGATCGGCCCGGGATCTTATTCGCCTTCATGTCCGCACCCGCACTCACCCCCGCACCCGGCGCGCGCTCGATGCGGCAGGCCGAGATCGGCCTGCTCGTCATGGTCGCGCTGTGGGCCATCAACTTCCCGGTCATCAAGATCGGACTGGCGTACATACCGCCGTACGGCTTCAACGCGCTCCGCTTCCCGCTGGCCGCCCTGTTCCTGGCGGCCGTGCTTCTGGCGCGGGAAGGGCTGAGCGTGCCCGACCGCGGCGACGCGGCCAGGATCGTGGTGCTGGGCATCATCGGCAACTTCCTGTACCAGCTGCTGTTCATAGCCGGTCTGGCGCGCTCACGCGCAGGGAACGCGAGCGTGCTCCTGAACACGAGCCCGATCTACACGGTGATCCTGAGCTCCCTGCTGGGACACGAGCGCATCCGGACGGCCGCATGGGCCGGGATCGCCGCCACGGTGGCGGGGATCGCACTGGTGGTGGGGAGCGGGGAGGGCGGACTGCGGTTCGGCACCGCGACCGTGGGCGGCGACCTGATGATGCTCTCGGCCGCGGCGATCTGGGCCGTCTACACCGTGGGCTCCCGGGACATGGTGCGGAAGTACGGGTCGGTTCCCGTGACGGCGTGGACGCTGTGGGCGGGCGCGGCGCTGCTGGTGGTGGCGGGGATCCCGGAGCTTCGCGGGATGGAGGGCTCGATCCCGCCGACGGCGTGGGCGAGCCTGATCTACGCCGGCTTTCTCGGGCTCGGCCTGTCGTACCTCCTCTGGTACCGGGGGGTTCACGTCCTGGGGAACACGCGCACGTCGGCGTTCGGGAACCTGGTGCCGGTGGTGACCATCCTGCTGGCGTGGCCCATGCTCGGAGAGGTCCCGAACCTCTGGCAGATCGTGGGAGCCATTGTGATCATTGCGGGCATCAGCGTGGTGCGACGGGTGACGGAAGCTGCGTGATGGGCCCCGCTACTCCGGGCCCATGGTACGTGGAGCGCGCCCGCAGCGCGCTGAGGGAGTTCGGGCTCACAGCCGGAACGCTGGGCACGACATTGGCGCAGACGGCCATGGTGGCGCTGCTCCCGATCCTGCTGGCGCGCTACACGAACTCGGCGGTCCTCATCGGGTTCGCCATCGGCGGTGAGGGGATCGTGGCGATGCTCGTTCCCTACTGGGTCGGCGCGGCGAGCGACCACCTGTCGCCGCGGCTGGCGCAGCGCTTTGGCCGACGGACCTTCTTCCTCGTGGTCACCGCCCCGCTGATCGCCGCATCCGTGGTGGTGGCGCCTCTCCTGCACGGCTACTGGCCGATCGCCGGCGCCGCCTTCGTCTTCTTCTTCGCCCTGCACGGCTACCTCGCCCCCCTCTGGGCGCTGCTGGCCGACGAGGTCCCGCAGGAGCGGCGGGGCCGCGTGCAGGGCGTGCGCGGGGTGCTGCACGCCGTCGGGCTCGGCTTCGGACTGGTGGCCGGCGGGCTGCTCTTCGCCATTCTGGGAGCCGCTCCCGTTCGTGGTCGCGGCGGCGCTGGTGCTGGCCACCACGGCCATCACCTTCTATGCCGCACCGCGCTCGGCGACGGCCGCCCCAGCGGGGGACCCGTCGGATGTGCTGAAGGTCTGGCGTCGCCTCAGGGGTAGGCCGGCCGTGACCTGGATGCTGGTGGCGAACGCGCTCTGGACGAGCGGCGTGGACGGGATCCGCCCCTACATCTTCCTGTTCGCGACCGTTGTGCTGGGAATCACGGTCGCGCAGACGTCGCTTCTGCTCATCGTGGTGGTGGCGGGCGTAGGGCTCGGCGCACTCGCGCTGGGCTACCTGGGGGACAAGCTGGGGCATGCGAAGCTGCTGGCGGTCGGCGCCGCCATCACGGGGATCGCCATGGTCCTCGGCTTCTTCGTCCGCAGCTGGGTCCCGGCCGTGGGGCTGATGCTGTTCGCCGGCCTGGGCGCGGCGACCCAGGTCTCGCTGTCCTATCCGCTCTTCACCTCGCTCATCCCCGATCGCGCGGTCGGCCGCGACACAGGGCTCTACATCGTGACCATCGGCGTGGGTCGTATCGTGGCGCCCGTGCTGATCGGCGCGGCCATCGACCTGGGACGCTCCACGCTCCCCGAGACGAGGGGCTATCCGTTCATGTGGCCCATCGCCGGCACGCTGACGCTGCTGGGCCTGGTGGCCCTCGCCCGGTCGATGCACCACTCGCGCCGCGCCGCTCGCCAGCGCGAGCACCCAGGAGGAACTGCCCGATGAGTCGAGGCACGAACGAAGACGAGCCGACTCGCCCTCCGCCTCCTCTGAGGGCCGCGGAGCGTCTGGACCCGGAGATCTTTCATCTGCCGGTGGAGCGGATGCGGAGCGGGTACTACTCGGACAAGTACTTCGTCCGCGCCCGGGAGGTGCTCCTCGCCGACGACTACGACCCCGTGGTCACGATGCAGGTGTTTCAGAAGAGGCCGGCGTGGCTGGGCGGGATGGACGAGGCGATCGCGATCCTGAAGCTGTGCCTGACCCGCGGGTACGAATGGGCGGACCTCCTGGTGCGGGCGCTGCACGATGGGGACCGGATCGAGCCGTGGGAGACGGTGCTCGAGATCACCGGACCTTACGCCGCGTTCTCGCACCTGGAGACGCTCTTCGTCGGGGTGCTGGCCCGGCGCACGAGCGTGGCCACCAACACCCGCAAGGTGGTGGAGGCGGCGTGGCCGAAGACCGTCATGTTCTTCCCGGCGCGTCACGACCACTGGCTGGTGCAGACCGGCGATGGCTACGCGGCCCACATAGCGGGGGCGATCGGCGTGTCCACGGACGCGCAGGCGTCGTGGTGGGGCTCGGAAGGGCTGGGTACGGTTCCGCACGCCCTGATCGCGGCCTACGCCGGCGACACGGTGCGCGCCACCGAAGCGTTCGCCCGCCACATGCCCGAGGACGTGCGCGTGATCTCGCTGGTGGACTTCGAGAACGATTCCGTCCGCACCTCCCTGGCGGTGGCCCGTGCACTGGGCAACCGACTCCACGGGGTGCGGCTGGACACGGCCGAGAGCATGGTGGATGAGTCAGTCCGGGGCGAGATGGGGGACTTCGACCCTCGTGGTGTGAACCCGCAGCTGGTCCGGAACGTCCGGGAGGCGCTGGACCGGGAGGGTTTCCAGCACGTGGAGATCGTGGCGTCCGGGGGATTCACCGCCGAGAAGATCCGCCACTTCGAGCGCCTGGGCGTCCCCGTGCAGAGCTACGGCGTGGGCTCGTCGCTTTTCAAGGAGCGCTTCGACTTCACGGCCGACGTGGTGCGGCTGGGGGGCGAGCCCATGGCGAAGGTGGGGCGGCGCTACCGTCCGAACCCGCGGCTGGAACGCGTCGCCTGAGAAGGCGGATCGATCCGCGACGGGATTCCCCGCGTGTCGCCGCGCACCCGCCAGCCGCACCCGACCCGGTTTCCTTCCCTGGCGCAGTGGCGCGTCCGCTACCAGCGAGCGCGCCGACCCCGCACGTCGATGTGGATGAATGGGCCGTGGGCGCCGTTGTCGTGGTACACGCCGGCCCCCCCAACGAGTTCCGGGTGGCGCGCTTCGACGCGCTCGACGGCCCGGAGGATCACGCGGGCATCGGCGATGTCGCGCCGGCCGTCCCCGTTCAGGTCATCCATGTACCAATCGCCGTCGTTGTCGACCCAGACATCGGCGGCGTCGCCGTACTGGTGGCGGCTGAGCACCGCGCGTCCGTTCGACAGTCCCTTGCGATTGTACTGCGGAGTCCGGAACCCGCTCATGACCACCATGTGGCTCGCGGGGACGCCGCTTTCGTCCAGCCGTTCGAGGACGAGCTCGAGCTTCTCCAGGAGCCGCTCCTCCAGCGCGACGTACTTCGGCCACTCGCCGCCCTGGTCGTGCGTCAGGAACTCGCCGAGGGTGAAGTGGTCGCTGAGCCGGAGGCCCTCGTTCCCCGGAGTCACCCGGATGAAGCCGGACGGCGGCGCGTAGCGGTCCGTGCGCCCTTTCCCTTCCGTCGGCCATACGCCCATGAAGTAGCGGCCGACGTACCCCCCGTGCTTTTCCCCGAAAGGAACCCGGACCAGCAAGCGGAATTCACCGGAGAAGGCGCGGCGGGCGGCGCCATCGGTGAGCTCGAGCTCGTACACTCCGGGCTCGGAGGGGACCACCGCCCGGTCCTCCCCGTCCAGCGCTCCGCCGGTCCCGCTCCCATCGGTGTCGAACGCCGGGCGCCACTGATAGCGGACGCCCACGGGGCGAGGCCCGTCCCAGTCCAGCGGCAGGGCCACGAGGGAGCCGGCCTCCACGATGCGGACCTGCAGCCGCCCGCTCGTGCCGTGCGCAGCGGCGTCCAGCCGCACCGCCAGCGCCCCGGAGCCGGCCGGTCTGGGGCCGTGTCGGCCGGTCGCAGACCGGGCGGGTCCGTCGGCGCGAGCGGTAGTGGAAGGACCGTCGTTCGCCATGGACGGCGTCCATGCCGTGGCGGCGCCGGCCGCCGTCAGGGCGAGCGCGGCTGCGAGCGGACGAAGGGCGCGCGCGGTTGCGGGCATCGCATCTCCTTTCTGCGGTCGAGCGGTGCCGAGGCCAACCCGGCCTCAGCTGCTGGAGGTGATCTCGAGCAGGTCGAGCACCGGCGCCGCCGTGAGTGCGGAGCTGGCGGTGCGGACCCGCGCGAGGATCCGGAGCCGCTGGAGCGGCTCCAACTTCTTCACTTCTTCCAGGCGGTCGGGTGGGACCGCCACGTAGACGAAGCCGGCGTCGTCGCCCGGAATGCGGGCGAGGATGAACGGCTCGCCTTCCACGAAATCGCGCCGGAAGGCCTCCGCCGTCTGCAGCGCGATGAACTGCACTGTCCATTGTACCAGCGAGCCACGATATCGGTCCGGGTCGGCCTGAAGGGTGGCCACGTCAATGGTGAGCGCGGGGCCGGCGCCGGCGGTGTCGCCGGGCGCGAGGGCCGACTCGAGCACCCAGCCCTCGACGCGCACGCGGGCCCACCTTCCCTGCCGGGCGGTCACTTCCACCGTGCCCCGCGGCCGGACGGTGGCCAGCGTGTCGCCGGACGGGTTTTGGAGCACGGCCACCGACCGGCTGCCGGTCCGAACGAAGCCGACGACCCTGCTGGCCGCTCCGGCGGCGCCATCCTGGTTCTCGTCGTCCGGCTGCCCCGGCGCGGGGGAGGTCGCCCGGGGGCGGGGGCCGGCGGTAGCTGCGGCCGCCGCACCGGTGTCCACCGTGCGTTCGGGCGGGCGGGACGGAGCCTTGGCCGACGGCGCGCTGGCCGCAGCAATGCGCAGCGACGGCTCCCAGATCCAGCCGGCTCGCCGGACGCGGATCCAGCGCCCGTCCTCCTCCACCCGATCGAGGCGCATCCCTTCGTGGAGGCGCGCGACGATCCGTCCGTTGCGCGTGGCCCGCAGGTTCTCGCCGCCGTCCGCCGAAACGACCAGGTCGTGGCCGGCGGCGGGCTCGCGGCGTACCGATGCGGCCCAGATCCAACCCTCCAGGGTGCCGGCGCGCCAGCGCGACTGGCGTTCGCCCACCGAGAGCTCCGCGCCCTTGCGAAGGGTGGCGAGAACGGCGGCCGATGGGGCCGCGCGGAAGTTCTCGCTGTCGGGGAGCACGGCGGCCGTCTGGCCGGCCGTGCCTGCGGCCGTCCCCAGGAGGACTGAGGCAGCGAGCACTGCCGGGGCGAACGGTCCGCAGGTCACCACGTCGGCCAAGCCTCTGTGATCCAGGTATTTAGAGGGTGAAAGTGGAAGGGTATGACGCCCGGACCGGACCGTCAACGCGTGAGCGGCCCTTCGCTTGCGTCCCCCCGGGGCCGATCCTAGCTTCCGCGCACCGTTGCACGCGGCCGGATGAGCCGCTTTCCCGGAGCCGAGCCGATTTCCGTGAGCATGCGCTGGACCCTTGCCGCCGCCACAGCAGTGGCGAGTCTCGCTTCCGCCGCCGCACCGACGGCGGCACAGACCATCCCGTCTCCGTACGACTTCGTCGAGTCATCACAGAGCGTCCAGCTCTACGGGACGTACATCTCCGCCGACCAGGGCACGATCGGAACCGGCCCTGCCTCGGGCCCGGCGGCGGCGTTGGGGTACACGTTGCGGATCAGCGGGCCGTTCGAGCTGGATACCCGGCTCACCTACTTCCCCACGACGCGCCCGGTCTACGACCTTGCGGAGCCCGCGCCGGACACGGCCACGCTGCGCGCCGACCCGACGGCCGGTCTGGAAAGTCTGGGCACGGCCGACCTGACGCTCCTCATGCTGGACGCGTCGCTGCGCTTCGATCTCACGGGCCCCCGCACATGGCACCGGCTCCAGCCGTTCGCGCTCATCGGCGTGGGCGGCGTGGTGAAGGCGAGCAGCAACAACGCGGTGGAGGAGAACCTGCCCACCGACGTGGACCTGCGCGTGCGGTTCCACGACGGCTTCACCGGCCACGTCGGCGCCGGCGTCGAGTGGCACGCGAGCGACCACCTCAGCTTGCGCTTCGACGCCCGCGACCTCCTGTGGAAGCTCCACATCCCGCAGGGCTTCATCAACCAGGGGCGCCTCATCAGCTCGGAGGAGTGGGTGCAGACCGGTCAGCTGAACCTGGGACTGGCGCTCCGCTTCTGACGGGAACACCCGGGGGCGCGACGAGCCGGCGCCGGCCCAGTCCTCCTTCCCCGTCCCCCGGCCTCCACGGGGCCGCCGAATGGCCGGACCTGCACAGCCGGACGCCGCACGCCTCGCCCCGGCACCGCCGTTGCGTCATTCCCCGTTCGAACCACCGAACGGAGGCAATGCCATGACGCGGGACTACGAAGGCGCGATCAACCTGGACCAGATGACGGACGAGGACGTGTGCGACCTGGTTCGGCAGCGGCTGGGCGAGGACGAGGAGTTCGACGCCGACAACGTCGAGGTGTCCATGTCCGGAGGCCGCGTGGTGGTGGACGGGCGGGTTGGAACGGAGGGGGAGCGGCAGTACGTGGACCAGACGCTGAGCGCCCTCGGAGCCACCGACTTCGACAACAACGTGGTGGTGGACGAGACGCGCCGGGCCGAGCGGTCCGAAGCGGCGGACATCGCCCGCATGGAGGACGACGCGAACCAGGCTCCGCTCGGCGAGTCCGCAAAACGGACCACGGACAGCGCGGACCACCGCCTCGACCAGGACAGCGACGAGCTGTACGGGACGCAGGACTTGAAGAAGGCCATCGAGGAAGGCGACACCTACGTCCCGCCCACCGGTCCGGTACAGGAGGGGATCCGCGGCGACGAGAACCACTAGTCGACCGCGTGCTCCCGCCGGTGTCCCCGGGATGCCGCCACCTTGCGCGCTCCCGGGGCGGCCGTGACAATTCGCGGGAGTGATGAACCGCGCCCTCGTTCTCGCCCTCGTCCTCGTCTCCGCATGCGCCGGCCCCGCCGCCCGGCGGGATCGCGTCCTGCTGATCACCACGACCACCATCCAGGGGTCGGGGCTGCTGGACCGGCTGGTGGAGGCGTACAACGCGTCCCAGGACCGCTATCGCGTATCCGCGACGGCGGTGGGGAGCGGGGCGGCGCTCGCCATGGCGAGGCGGGGGGACGCCGATCTCCTGATCACGCATTATCCGGAGGGCGAGGCCGCGTTCATGGCTGACGGCCTGGGACAGGAGCAGGGCGCTTTCATGCGCAACGAGTTCATCCTGGCCGGACCCACGTCCGACCCGGCGGGGATCCGCGGTGACGCGGACCTCGGCCAGGCTCTGGACCGGATCGCCCGGACGGAATCCCGCTTCGTGTCGCGTGCGGACGATTCCGGGACGCACCACCAGGAGATGAAGCTCTGGTCCGGCATCGGGCGCTCGCCCTGGACGTCGCCGCCGAAGTGGTACGTCCAGTCGGGGTCCGGGATGGCCGAGACGCTGCGGGTGGCGGACGAGCTGGGCGCGTACGTGCTCACCGACGTGGCCACGTTTCGGCACCTGCGGCGGACGCTCGGGCTCGAATCCCTGGCGATCGGCGACCCGCCCGTGGGCAATCCGTACCAGTACACGCTCCCGAAGCGGCCGATGAACCCCGAGGGTGCCCGCGACCTGCTGCGCTGGCTGCTCGGCCCGGGCCAGGACGTGGTCGCCAGCTACGGCACCGAGGAGAACGGCGAGCCGCTCTTCCACCCCGCCCGCCCCCGCTGACCGTGGACCTGATCCGCGACGCGCTCGTGGAAGCGGTCCGGATGCTGTTCTCCCTGGACGGCTACGTGGTCCGGATCGTCTGGCGCTCGATCCAGGTCTCCGGCAGCGCCATGGTCGTGGCCGTGGCCGCCGGCATCCCGGTGGGGGTTCTCCTCGGAGTCTCGCGGTTCCGCGGCCGCTCTCTCCTCGTCTCCGTGGTCTACACCGGGTTCGCGCTCCCGCCCGTGGTGATCGGGCTGTTCGTCTACCTGCTCCTTTCGCGGCAGGGCCCGCTGGGCGGGGCGGAGCTGCTGTTCCGGCCCTCCGCCATGATCGCCGCGCAGGCGCTCCTCGCCGCCCCCTACGTGGCGGGTGTGACGCTCGCGGCGGTGCAGGCCGTCCCGCCCGACATCCGTCTCCAGGCCCGCGCGCTGGGGGCCTCGCGTGCGCGAGCCCTCTGGATGCAGGTGCGAGAGGCAAGGCTGGGCGTGCTGGCCGCCGTGATCGCCGGCTTCGGCGCCGTGATCTCGGAAGTGGGCGCCGCCATGATGGTGGGCGGGAACATCGCCGGCGAAACGCGCGTCCTGACCACGGCCATAGTGCTCGAGACGGAGCGCGGGCACTTCGCCACGGCCATGGCGCTGGGCATCATCCTGCTGGCCATCGTTCTGGTCGTGAACGTGCTCCTGACGCGCGTGCAGCAGGGCCGCGGGTGGCGGGAAGCGGCGTCGGAGCGGCCGTGGGCATGAGCGATGTCGCCGATCTCGGCGGTGCGGCCCCCCCGGGCTCCGTGGCCCCGCCGCTCCTCGAGGCGGAGCACCTGGTCCGGCGCTACGGCGGCCGCGCCGTGGTCGACGTGGAGCGGCTGGCCGTCCATGCGGGGGAAATCCTGGCGGTGCTGGGCCCGAACGGCGCCGGCAAGTCCACACTGTTCCGCCTCCTCCTCCTGCTGGAGTCGCCCGACGCCGGCGAGATCCGCGTGGGGGGGCGCGCGGCGGGGCGACGGGACGAGGAGTCCCGGCGTCGCCTGGCCGGCGTGTTCCAGCGGCCGCAGCTGTTCACCGGGAGCGTCCGCGCCAACGTACGTTTCGGTCTGGCCGCGACGGGGGTGCCCCGAGCCCGGCGTGACGAGCGCGTGGATCGGATGGCGGCCGAGCTGGGTCTGTCGGCGCTCCTGGACGAGGACACGCGCCGGCTGTCCGGCGGCGAGGCGCAGCGGGTGGCGCTCGCCCGGGCGCTGGTGCTCGAGGCGGACGTCCTCCTCCTGGACGAGCCCACGGCCAACCTGGACGTGACCGTCCGACGCCGCTTCCGCGAAGAGCTCGGCCGGCTCCTGCGACACCGTGCCGGGGCCGTGGTCCTCATCACCCACGACCCCGCGGACGCGTTCGACCTGGCCGACCGCGTGGCCGTGATGGAGGCGGGGCGGGTGGTGCAGGTGGGGACCCCCGAGGACCTGACCACGGAGCCGGCGACGCCCTTCGTCGCCGCTTTCACCGGCGCGGAGCTGCTTCTGGACGGGCGGGTGGAGGGCATGGGCGAGGGCACGCTGGACGTGCGCGTGGGCGAGACGCGGCTGGTGGTGCGCTCCCCGGAGGGGCACCTCCGGCCAGGCGACCCCGTGCACGTTCGCTACCGCCCGGAGGACGTGGTCCTCGCCCCGGTCGAGGCGACGGGCCCCAGCAGCGCCCGCAACCGCCTGCGCATGCGGGTGAGCGCCACGTCACCGGCAGGAGGAATGGTCCGCGTGCGGCTCGAAGGCCCGCTCACGCTGGCGTCGCTCATCACCCGCGGCAGCGCGGAGCGTCTCGGGATCACGCCGGGCGCCGAAGTGACGGCGCTGCTGAAGACCGCGGCGCTCAACGTATTCCTCCCCGACGAGAGCCACGGCGGTTGAGGCGACCCGCCCCTCGCCTATATTCCGGCGCATGCCCCGCGAAGTGACGGCCGTCCCCGAAGAGCCTGTGCGTCTGACCGTGAACGGCGACATCGTCGCCGCCTGGAGCTGCTCGCCCAATGCGCTGGAAGCCCTCGGCGCAGGCCGCCTCCTCTCCCTCGGCTTCGTACGCGCGCGCGATGACATCGTATCGTTGCGCGTGCCCCCTGCCGACACCGGCGTGCTGCGCATCGACGCGGAGGTGGCGGTCGAGCGCGCGGTCGGCGCGCGCGAGGAGCGGGAGCACCGCCGCATACACGGGTGTGGGCTCCGCTTCCTCCTCGAATGTCGGCCGGACCTCCTCCCGCGCCCCGACCGATCCGGGTCGGCGCCACCCGGGGGCGACGCCGCCGCCGCGCTGTTCCGCGACCTCATGGATCGGTCGCCCAGCCGGCGAGGGGCGGGCGGCCACCACACCGCGGCGGTGAGCGACGGCGAGCGGCTGCGGTACGTGCACGAGGAGGTCGGGCGCCACAACGCCGCGGACAAGGCGATCGGCGCGGCGCTCCTCGACGGCGTCGCCCTGGAGAGGCTCGGTCTGGTCACGAGCGCCCGGATCAGCGGCGAGATGGCGGAGAAGGCCGCGCGGGCGGGACTCGCCTGGGTGGCCAGCCGCTCGGTGCCCACGACGCTGGCCGTGGCCATTGCCTCGGCGGCCGGGCTGCCCCTGCTGGCCCGGGCGACGTCGCCCGACGCGCGACTGTTCGCGCCGGAGCGGTCGTGAGCCCGTTCGGCGCCATTCTGGCAGGCGGGGAGAGCAGCCGTTATGGCTCGCCAAAGGCGCTCGCCCGCGTGGGTGGCGTCCGCATCATCGAGCGCGTGGCCGGGGCGCTGCGCGTCGTCACGACCGACCTCGTGCTGCTGGCCAACGAGCCGGCGCTCTTCGACGACCTGCGGCTCCCGACCCGCCGCGATCTGCACCCTGGCCTCGGCGCGCTGGGCGGAATCCATACCGCTCTGGCGTGGGCCCGGGAAGCCGGCCGGCCGGGTGTCCTGGCCGTGGCGTGCGACATGCCCTTCCCCTCCTCCCCCCTGCTCCGCCGCCTCGCGGAGCTGGCTTTCGGCGAGGAAGATGGGCCGCCGGAAGGCGCGCCTCGACCAGAGGCGCCCGACGTGGTCGTGCCGGAAAGCCCCGGGCGCCGGGGGATCGAGCCGCTGTTCGCCGCGTATGGCGTGCGCTGCCTGGACGCCATCGAAGCGCGCATCGCCGCGGGCGACCACCGCATGATCGGGTTCCACGCCGACGTCCGCGTCCGCCGGATCGCGCTCGCGGAGGTGGAGGCCATGGGCGACCCGGCCCGGATGTTCCTGAACGTGAACACGCCCGCGGAGCGGGAGCGGGCGGAGCGCATGGAGGAGGAGCGGGAATGAGCGGAGCAGGTGCGGGAAAGCGCGAGGTCGTCGACTGGTCCGGGCGCACTGCCGACTGGATCTCGGTGCGCGACGCTGTGGAGCGCGGGCTCGCTGCCGTGGAGCTGATGCCCCCGGAGGAGGTGGCGCTCGAGGAGTCGCTGGGGCGGGTGCTGGCCGAGGACGTGTCGTCTCCCGTGACCCAGCCGCCGTGGGACAACAGCGCCATGGACGGCTACGCGGTCCGCTCCGGCGACGTGACCGGAGCTTCAGCCGAGCGCCCGGCCCGGCTGCGCGTCGTGGACGACATCCCCGCCGGCGGCTTCCCCACCCGCCCGCTACGCCAGGGCGAGGCGGCCAGGATCATGACCGGCGCGCCCGTGCCCGAGGGCGCCGACTCCGTGATCCGCGTCGAGGACACCGACGCGGGCGAGAAGCTCGTCTCAATCCTGAGCGACGGCGACGCGCTCGGTAACGTGCGCCGGCGGGGCGAAGACATCGTCGAAGGGGACGTGGCGCTGGCCGCCGGCGCCTCCATCGACCCGGCCGCGATGGGCGTGCTGGCCATCGTGGGACGCGCCCGCCCGCGCGTTCGCCGCCGCCCCGTCATCGCCGTTCTCTCGAACGGGGACGAGCTGGCGTCGCTGGACGAGTTCGACGACGTCATCGCCGGGCGACGCATCGTCAACTCCAACTCCTACTCCCTCGCGGGCGCCATCGCCGCCGTCGGCGCCGTGCCCCGCCTCCTCGGCATCGCCCGCGACGACCTGGCGGACATCCGTGCAAAGCTGGAGGCCGGCTTCGACGCCGACGCCCTCATCACCACCGCGGGCGCCGCGGTCGGGGAGCATGACCGCGTCAAGGACGCGCTCGACCAGCTCGGCTACGAGCCCGACTTCTGGCGCGTACGCATGCGACCCGGGAGCCCCGCCTCCCTCGGCCGGATCCCGCGTTCCGGCCGACCGTCGCTCCCCGTGTGGGGGCTCCCGGGCAACCCTGTGTCCGCCCTCGTCACCTTCATGGTGCTGGTGCGCCCTGCGCTCCGCCGCATGGCCGGGCGAAGCGACGTCCACAACGCCACGTTCCCGCTGGAGGCCGCCGCTCCCATCCCGTCCAAGGCCGACAAGACGCACTTCCAGCGCGTCACCCTCGAGCCCGGCGACCCCTTCCCACTCGCCCGCACGACGGGCTCCCAGGGCTCCGGCATCCTGACTTCCATGACCCGCGCCGACGCCCTCTTCGTCGTGCCGGAGGGGCGCAACGGCATGGAGACCGGCGAGCGCTCCGTCGCGATCCCCGTCGTGGGCCCGGATCCCGGCTCGGAGATCTACGGGCTTCCGGACTGAGGCGGGACCGTCAGCCGCTGGCCGCTGAGCGTCTGTCCGGGATCGTCGACCCGGAGACCGCTGGCGGCCGGTCGCCTTGCTTCGGCGGCCGGCCCGGCCGAAGATACCGCGGACGCGCACCCCAGCCGGAGACCGATTCGCCATGGCCGATACGATCGTCCCCAAGGACTATCAGCCGCCGCTCCCCACCGACCGCCTCATCGTCCGGGAGCCGCCGGACGATGAGGCGGTCCCAATGGATGTCGTGTTCGTTGGGGCGGGGCCCGCGGGGCTGGCCGGCGCCATCGAGCTGGCGCGGCTGGTCGCCGAGGCCAACCAGGCGGGGAACGGCCCGGGGGACGTGGAGATCGCGGTGCTGGAGAAGGCCGAGAGCCTCGGTGAGCACAACCTGTCCGGCGCGGTGGTCAATCCGGGGCCGTTCCGCGCGCTCTTCCCGGACATCCCGGACGAAGATTTTCCGTTCCGCGGTCCCGTGGAGGAGGAGCGGGTCTACGTACTGACGGAGGGCGGGGCGCGCCGCATCCCGGTGCCGCCACCGATGCGCAACCACGGCAACCGGATCGCATCGATCTCGGAGGTCGTGCGCTGGATGGGTGAGAAGGCGGAAGCGGCGGGGGTCAACCTGTTCACGGGCTTCGCTGCGGACTCGCTGCTGGTCGAGGGGGACCGCGTGCTGGGCGTCCGCACCGCCGCCACGGGGCTGAATCGGGAAGGCGAGCCGGGGAGCGGCTACATGCCCCCCACCGACGTGCTGGCGAAAGTGACCGCGCTCTCGGAGGGGACGCGCGGGCCGCTGGCGCAGGCCTACATCGGCTGGCAGCAGATCCCGTCGGAGAACCCTCAGATCTTCGCGCTGGGCGTGAAGGAGATCTGGGAGACGAAGAAGCCGCTCGAGGCCGTGATCCACACCATGGGGTGGCCGCTGCCGAGGGACGCGTTCGGCGGCAGCTTCATGTACCCCCTGGCCCCGGATGTGGTCTCCATCGGGCTCGTCGTGGGTCTCGACTACCACGACGCGACGCTCGATCCCCACGTCCTCTTCCAGCGCATGAAGACGCACCCGATCTTCCGGGAGTACCTCGTGGGCGGCGAGATGGTCGAGTGGGGGGCCAAGACGATTCCGGAAGGCGGATACTACGCGCTGCCGAAGCGCCGGAGCGGGAACGGCGTCGTCATCCTGGGCGACGCCGCCGGCTTCGTCGACGTCCCATCGCTCAAGGGGATCCACTACGCCGTCCAGTCCGGCATCTTCGCGGCCCGCGCCATCTTCGACGCGCTGACGGCCGATGACGTCTCGGCCGCCAGGCTTTCCCGCTACGACCAGCTGGTGAACGACAGCATCATCGTCGAGGACCTCCACCGCACGCGCAACATGCGCCTGGCGTTCAAGAGCGGCTTCTACCGGGGCGGTATGAAGGCCGGGCTAATGACGCTCACCGGCGGCCGGCTGTTCGGCGCCAGAATCGAGATGGAGCCGGACGCGGCGGCCCCCAAGCGGACCGACTCGCCCGAGCCGGCGTTCGTCCCCGACGGCGACCTGACGTTCAGCAAGGTCGATGCGGTCTTCAAGTCCGGGAACCAGACACGCGACGACATCCCGTCCCACCTCATCGCCCCCGATGACGTTCCGCCGGAGCTCGCGGACGTCTACGTCCACATGTGCCCCGCGGGCGTCTACGAGAAGGACGAGGACGGCAACCTCGTCATCAACGCGCCCAACTGCATCGACTGCAAGGCCACCGACGTGCTCGGCCCCCGCTGGACCCCCCGGGAAGGCGGCAGCGGCCCGAAATACCGAAGCATGTGAGGGGCCCGCGGCCGTACGCCTGCGAGCGCAGCGAGCCCCTCTGCGAGCGAAGCGAGCCCCTCTGCGAGCGCAGCGAGCCCCTCTGCGAGCGCAGCGAGCCCCTCTGCGAGCGAAGCGAGCCCTCCCCCGCCTACCGCGACCGTGCGCGCCTGACCTCTTCCGTCAACCTCGGGACCACCTCGAATGCGTCCCCCACGATGCCGTAATCGGCCACCTTGAAGATGGGCGCATCGGCATCCTTGTTGATGGCGACGATGGTCTTGGCCGTGCGCATGCCGGCCAGGTGCTGGATGGCGCCGCTGATCGCCACCGCGACGTACAGCTTGGGCGCGACAGTCTTCCCGGTCTGCCCGACCTGCTCGCCATGCGGGCGCCAACCGGCGTCCACGACGGCGCGCGACGCGCCGAGCGCGACGCGGTCGCCGAGCGCGTCGGCGAGGTCCTCCAGAAGCCTCCAGTTTTCGGGCCCCTTGAGCCCGCGGCCGCCGGAGACCACGACAGGGGCCTCGGCCACGTCCGGCTTGTCGCCGGCGCTGGCCTTCACCTCGCGCACCTTCACTTTCCACGACGTCGGATCCGGCGACGACGTGACCTGCTCCACCGAGGCCTCCCCGGGCGCTTCCTGCGGCCGGAACACGTTGGCGCGCAGCGTCACCAGCCTGGGGGAAGCCTCGATCACCACCTCCGCGAACGCCTTGCCGGCGTAGACCGGTCGTGTGATCACCAGCTCGCCGCCGTCCACCTCGAGGGCCGTGGCCTCGGACGCCAGAGGCACGTCGAGCCTCGCCGCCACGCGAGGCGCCAGATCGCGGCCGGTGGCCGTCGCCGCGAAGAGGATGGCGAAGTAGTCGCCGTCTTTCGCCACGTCCGCCATCGCGGCGGCGTAGCCGGTGGCCTGGTACGCGGCCAGGTCGGCGTGCTCCACGGCCCGGATCCTGTCTGCTCCGTACGTCGCCAGAGACTTCGCCGCCTCGCCCACGCCCGCGCCGCCCACGATGGCGACGTGCACCTGGCCGCCGATGGCGTCCGCCACCTTCCGCGCGGCCGTGACCACTTCCTCGGAGACCCGCCTGAGGGCGCCGTCCCGTTGTTCCGCAACTGCCAGTACGTTTGCCATGTCGCCTCCTACAGGACTTTCGCTTCGTCGCGCAGCAGGCGGACCAGCTCCGGCACCGCGTCCGGGCCCTCGCCCACGATCTTCCCTTCCGGCCTCGCCGGCGGCTCGCTGTAGCGCCGCACCTTCAGTCGCGGGGCCGGCACGTCGGCGTCCTTCTCCGTCATCGGCTTCCGCTTCGCTGCCATGATCCCCTTGAGCGAGGGGTAACGCGGGTCGTACGGCCCCTTCGTGATGGTCACGACGGCGGGCAGCACCACCTCCACGACCTCGGTGCCGCCCTCGACCTCGCGCTGGCAGACCAGGACGTCGCCATCCTTCGCGACCTCGGCCACACCCGTGACGCACGGGAGGCCCAGGATCTCGGCCACCATGGTGCCCACCTGTCCCTGGTCGTCATCGGCAGCCTTCATCCCGAACAGCACCAGGTCGGCGCCGATCTCCTTCAGCTCGGCCGCCAGCGCCCGGGCCACGGACAGACCGTCCATGGAGCTCTCGCCGTTCAGGCGGACCGCGCTGTCCACGCCCATGGCCAGCGCCGAGCGCAGCTGCTCGCCCGCCAAGGCGTCGCCGAGCGAGACCGCCACCGTCTCGCCCTCTCCCGCCGCCTCCTTCAGCCGCAGCGCCGCCTCGACCGCGAACTCGTCGTACGGGCTCACGATGAACTTGAGGCCGCTCTCATCCACCGAGTCCCCGCTCACTCGTATGCGCGCCTCGGTGTCAGGCACGCGCTTTATGCAGATCGCCGTCTTCAAAGCCTCGTCTCCTTCTTTCTCCGGCTACGGTTTCGGGCGCAATGTAGACCGTCCCCGGAAACGAGAAAAGGCGGCCCCGACGCGCGCGGGCCGCCTTCCCTCCTGGCACCGTACTACCGGGATCAGATCGGCGTCGGCTCGCCGATCTCCTCCTCTTCCTTCTCCGGGCTCCACTTCTCCGGCTTCCAGCCGGGCTCCGGCTCGTCGGAGCGTCGGGGAGCCGGCTCGTATCGCTCGGGCTCCTCCCGCGGCGGCTCCTTCGCGGGCGCGCCGGGAATCGGCAGCGGCTTGTTCGGATCGGGTCCGGGGACCGTCGCCATATCGGGGCCTCCTCTGATCAACAGCTCAACTCCGGATGGTCTCCCCCCTGACGTGCACGGGCCATGCCATGTGCAGCCGGCTCCTCTCCTCCGGCGGCGTCCGCCGCCGTCAACCGCCCCCGATCCGCTCGAGCAAAGTCTTCACCGCAGCCTCCAGCTGATGGTCCCGCCCCAGGTACGTTTCACCGAGCGGGCGCGAGACCGCCACGTCCACGGGCCGCGGGTGCATTTCCATCACCTCGCCATCATGGGCCCGCACCCGGGTTCGCGGCATGCGCAGCGTGGAGCCGTCCACCAGGCGAGCGCTCCACGTGTAGATGATCCACCCGGCCGTGGGCTCGCCCACCACCGGTCCCAGGTCGAGGGCGCGGAATCCCTCGGTGAAGTCCTCGGCATCGGAGAGGGAGTTCATGTCGGTCACGAGCACGGTGGGGCGCTCGAGGGAGCGCTGGCCGAGCATGCTCCGCGCGGGAACCGTCGGGTAGCCGCGCACCTCCATGGTGATGTAGCCGCGCCGGGAGAACACATCGAGCGCGTACGCGTTCACGAAGCCGCCGTTGTTGGCGCGCACGTCCACCACCACGCCCTCCTTCGCGAAGTTGGCGGCGTCCAGGTCCACCAGGAGCTGCTGGAGGGAGCCCCACCCCATGTCCGGCATGTGGACGTAGCCCAGCCGTCCGCCGCTGATGGAGTCCACGAAGGCACGCCGCCCCTCCACCCACGCGCGGTACGCCAGAGCGCGCTCCCCGGACGTGGACACCGGCTGCACGATCACCGCGCGCCCGTTCCGACCCTGCGCGTCCTCCACCGTCAGCGTCACGCGGTCTCCCACCGTGTTCTCCAGCAGCCGGTCGACGGCGACTCCGCGCCCCAGCGCGACACCCCCGATGTCCATCACCCGCGACCCGGCCGGGATCCCGGCCACGGCCGCAGGTCCACTCGCCAGAGCCTCGGCGACGACGAAGCGGCCGTCCGCCAGCGCCGCGGGGTCCCAGCGCACGCCCAGCCGTCCCGTCTCCGCGTGCCCCTCCGACGGCTCGCGGTGGCCCAGGTGGCTGGCGTTCAGCTCGCCCAGCATCAGGTTCATCAGCCGCTCCAGCCCCGCCGGCGTCTGGGCCGCGGCCACGCGCGGCGCCCACGCCGTTCGGACCGCCTCCCAGTCGGCGCCGTGCAGCGCCTCATCGAAGAAGTGGTCGCGCATGTATGACCACGCTTCGTCGAACACCTCCGTCTTGTCGGCGTCGAAATCCGTCTCTACCTCCGCGGTCGCGTCAATGGCGCGGTCCTTTCCGCCCTCCAGCTTCACGGCCCGGAGCCTGCCGCGGTCGAGGAAGAACACATCCTTGCCGTCCTTCCCGAACGCCGGCAGACCCTTCGATCCGGGAGACGACGTGAGCTGCCTCGCCACCCGCTCCCCGTCCGCGAGCGGGTCGAGGGTCCACGCGTACAGGTTCTGCTGGCCCTCTGCCTCGCCCACGAACACCAGCGTCTTGCCGTCCGGGGAGATGGCCAGCGATCCCGCGCTCACGCCCAGCGGGAGCAGCTCCAGCCGCGTCTCGATCCCGTCGAACACGATCTGCACCGGCGGCGGCGCGGGTGCGCTGGCGGCGTCCCGTTCACGGCCGCCCTTCTCGCCTCCGCGGGGCCCCGCTTCCGGCGCGAAGAGGGAGTCGAACTTCGCTTCCCGGTAGACCGGCACGCGCGGCACGAGGTCGACGCGGGCGATCCGCCCGTCCTCGGTGCGCTGCTGCGTGTCGAAGTAGAGCGCCTTCCCATCCGGAGACCACGCCAGCGACCGCCCGTTGCCGTTGGCCAGGCGACTGACGGCCCGAGCGTCCGCCGAGCCGTCCGACGGCACCACGTAGACGTTCGTGAACATGCGGCCGTCCGTGGCGAAGAACGCCAGCCACTTCCCGTCCGGCGACCACGCCACGCCACGGGCCGCGGTGAACGGCGGGCTCCACAGCTGCGCCCGCGCCACCACCCGCTCCTTTTCCCCGTCCAGCTCCGCCACCACCAGCGCGGTCCCGTCCCGCACGAAAGCGAGCCGCTTCCCGTCGGGCGAGAAGGCGGGCGAGGCATGGTCGGCCCCTGCGCTCGACAGCGCGCGCTCGTCGCCCGTGGCGAAGTCGAACACGAAGGTGCGCACCGACCCGCCGCGACGCGACGTGTACGCCAGGCGACGGGAGTCCGCCGCCCACGTCGGCTCCGCCTCCGGCGCCACGGTCCGCGTCACGCGCCGGGCCTGGCCCCCGTCCTCCGCGGACACGGCGAAGACCTCGCCACGGGCGACGAACGCCACCTTCTTCCCATCGGGCGAGAGCGCCATGTCGGAGAAGTCGGAGGACAGCCGACGCGTCTGGGTGGACGCGCTCAGGACCTCGCCGGTGAGGGTCACCGGGACGACGGCGGCGTGCCCGCTGGCGACGTCCAGCGTCCAGATGCCGAAGTCACGCTCGAACGCCACGGTCGCGGCACCCCGGCTCGCAGTGGGCCACAGGACGCGGCCGCGGTCGAAGTTCGTGAGGGGCCGCGCGTCGTCGCCCGAGACCGACTGGAGCCAGAGGTTCTCGGCGCCCGAGCGGTCCGACATGAAGAGCAACGCTCCGCCGTCGCCGGTCCACATCGGCCACACGCTTTTCTGCCCCTCGGCCGTCACCCGCCGGAACGATGGCGCCGCGCTCTCGCCCGGGCCCGGACGAACGAGCCAGATCTCCGACTCGTCGATGTGGCTGTGACCGTTCCGCCACCACTGCGAGAACGCCATCCGACCGCGGGCCGACACGGCCACCGTCTCGCCGTCGGGCGATGGGGCGGCGAAGAACTCGGCCTGGTACGGGCTGGCGGACACCGGGATCGGCGTGCCCCCGCCGGCAGCCACCCGGAACACGTCGGTCATTCCGCCCAGGTCCTCCTCGCCGGACGTGAAGTACAGCCACCCGCCGTCGGGCGACCACGCGTCGAGCGACTCCGCCCCGTCGCCCCACGTCACTCGTGACACCCGACCGCTGGCCCGGTCCAGGACGTAGAGGTCGTCGCTGCCCGCCCGGTCCGAAACGAACGCCAGCCGTGCGCCGTCGGGCGAGAAGAGCGGCCGCGAGTCGTTCGCGGCGCCGGCCACGAGCCGGCTCGCCTCGCCACCGGCCGCCGGAACCACCCAGATGTCCCCGCGCGCCACGAACGCGATCTCCCGCCCGTCCGGGCTGATCCCGGGCTGCGACAGTGCGGGCTGGGCTGCGGCCAGCGGGGCCGAGGCGGACGCGGCGGACACTGGGTGCGAAGGCGTCGGGTCGCCAGCGGCCGGGGTCCCGGACTGCGGGGCCGCGATGACAATGACCAGGGCGAGGGCGGCGGTAAGCGGCTGCACTTTGAGATCCTCCATCGGATCGTTTGGTCGGGCCGACGGCGGGCTGCGCGCCGGCCGGGGCGCCGGAATTCCTGGAAGCTACCCCGCGCTCAGCGCGACAGCCAGCGGCTGCCGCGCAAGGTGAAGCGGAGCGGGGCTTCGACAGCCCGGTTGATGCCGATGCGGGGCGTCGCCACGATCTCGCCGGGCGCCACGGACGGGGCGTCGTGGATGCTGAGCGGCGGGAGGTGGAGGGGGTGGCCATCCAGGGCGCCGGTGATTGCGAGCGCCTGTGTCAGCCGGCCCGGCCCGCGCGCCAGGTCGCGGTCGGGGGTGCCGCGTCGCCTCCGCACGAGCGACAGGTCGCCCAGCGGCTCGAGCGCCCGGATGAGCACGGCCGCCGGGAACCCCTCGCGGTCGGTGACCGCATTCAGGCACCAGTGGATGCCGTAGCTACGGTACACGTACGCCGTCCCGGGTACGCCGAACATCGCCTCGTTGCGGACGGTCCGGCCAATGCGCTCCGCAGCGTGCGACGCCGCGTCCTCCGGGCCGGTGTACGCCTCCGTCTCCACGATCCGGCCCAGCGCCTCGCCATCCACGGTGGAGCGCACGACCATCCCGATGAGCTGGCGCGCCACCTCCCGCGCCGGCCTCGCGTAGAAAGCGGGCGGCAGCGGCGCGCCGAGCTCCGTCACGACCGGCCCGTCAGCTGCGGACGGCTTCTCCGGCGCTCGCGCTCCCCGCCGAGGTGCGCCGGCGATAGTCGCGCTGCCACGCGCTCAGCAGCCCGTCCGTACGTCGGCCGCTGCCCAGCACTTCGCGCACCCGGTCGGGGTCCGCTTCCAGGCCATTGAAAACGCGCTCGGCGCCGAACGTCTTGATCAGCGCCTCCGCCGTCTTCTGCCCCACGCCCTGATAGCTGTTGGAGAGGTAGCGGATCACCGCGCCCTCCTCCGTGGGCAACCCCAGATCGTTCGGATCGAACCCGGCCAGCTCCGGCGCCGGCTCCGCGCCGGCCGCCGGCTCGGTGACGGCGTCCTGCTCCGTCTCGGGCTCCGCCAGGGCTTCCGTGCTCGGCCGCGACCCGGGCGCGGCCGCGCCGTTGTCGTCCGGCGAGCCTGCCGACGCCGCGGGGCTCTCCGGCCCCACCTCGGGCACCTCCACCGCCTGCGCGGGCTCACTTGCCGCCGGCGACGACTCCTCGGCCACCTGCGATGCCGCCCCGCCGCCCGTGGCCGCACTGCCCACTACCTGGCCCGGAAGGAGCGGCGGCGGACCGTCGCTCGCGCCAGCACGGCGCCCGCCCCTGCGACCGTAGCTGCGCGGCTTCTTCTCGCCGGCGCCACCAGCCGCTGCCATCCCGGCCGGCCTGGCCGGAGCCTCCGCGTCGGCCGGCTTCTCCGTCTCGGCCTCCGTCTCGGCCTCCGGCTCTGACGGCTTCTCCGTCTCGAGCGCCGCCGGCTCGGCCGCCTCTTCGGCCGCCGGCGCCGCGGCTTCCCTCACCGTCTCCTCACGCTCCGTCGTGGCTCCGGGGCGAGCCCGGTCCTCCGCCGCGGCCGTGGCCTGCGTGGCCGGCTCCTCCCGCTCCTCCCGCTCCTCCCGCTCCTCCCGCTCCTCCCGCTCCTCCCGCTCCTGCGGCTCCTGCCGCTCTCCGCGCTCCTTGTCGCGCTCCGATCGCTGCGAGCGCTCCCGCCCGCGCGGCCGCTCACGTGCCTCGCGTGCCTCGCTGCGCTGCTCCTCGCGGCCCCGGTCGCGCTGCTCCGGACGCGACGCAGCGGCCTGAGCGCCCCTGCGGAGACGCGCCTCGTAGTACCCGTCGGGCGACTTCTGGAGGTCGATGACCTCCACGTCGTGCGCCTGTCGGAGGAAGCGGCTGAACTTCGTGAAGCCGAGCGAGGATTCGTCCCACCCGGACTCCAGCTCCAGCATCTGGCGCTTGATGTCCGAGTCGCGCGCCGCATCGCCGGTCTGGTTCACCAGCTTCGAGATCGCCTGCTGGAGCAGGTCGTAGCCGTGCTGGAGGTCCTCCTCCCGGCGCTCGCGCGTGGACGGGTGCGGTTTCGGCCGCTCGGTGCGGGGCGAGCGTTTCGACTCCGCTCGCGGCTCCGACCGTGGCTCCCGCTTCGGCTCCCGCTTCGGCTCCGGCCGCGCCGTGGACTCACGCCTCGACTCCGGCTGCCCGGGCTGCTCCGGCTGCTGCTGCTCCGGCTGCGGCAGCGGTGCGGCCGCCTCGGCCCGGGGCTCGTCGCGGCGATCGCGGCGGCCACGGCCCCGGCGGCGCTCATCGCGCCGGTCGTCCCGGCTCTCGTCCCGGCTCTCCCGTTCGCCGTTCTCGTACGGCTGGACCTCGTACTGTCCGTTCTCCAGCTTCCGCAACGCAAGCCGGTTCCGGGATGCGGCTTCCGTCAGGAACTTGTTGAACTTGCTGAACCCGAGCTGGCTCTCGTCGAAATTGCTGTCCAGCTCCAGCATCACCTGCTTCAGCCGGTCGGAGCGCATGACGTCGTTCTGCGACGCCATCTGCTCCACCGCCCGCTGCGTCAGCTCCCACGGGTCCGTGCGCGACACCACGTCCTCTTCGCCCGCCTTCGTGAGACCGGTGAGGGAGGAGTAGGAGAAGTACTCGTCGCAGTTCTGGACCAGCAGGTCCGACGCCGATTCACGCAGCCCGACGCCGATGACGTACTTGCCGTACTCCTTCAGCTTCAGGACCAGGCTGCTGAAGTCGGAGTCGCCGGAAAGCAGGATGTAGGTCCCGATCTCCGGGCGAGTGAAGACCAGCTCCAGCGCATCGATGGCCAGCCGTATGTCCGTGGCGTTCTTCTTCGAGCTGCCGTACGCCGGCGCGAAGATCAGGTCCACGCTGGCTTCGCTCAGCGGAACGATGTACTGCGCGTAGCGGCGCCAGTCCGCGTAGGCGCGCTGCACCGCCACCTTTCCCTTGATGATGTCGCTGTTGAGGAGTTCCTTCAGCTGGCGGGTGAGATCACTGCGGATGCCCATCGTGACGTTGTCGAAATCGATGAGCAGCGCTGCGTTCGGCGCAACTTCGGGCGCGCCGGCGCCCCCACGATGAGGGGCGTTGATGAAGTTCTGCATGTCCTCGCGTTAACCTTCCGTTCGTGTGTTCCAGCGCGAGGCCCCTCGTTGCCGAGGGCGCCGATACAGGACCGGGTGCCGGGCGACGGATGTCGGCCGGCAGCCGGGCCGCATCGTGCGGCCTCCGGACAACCGAGGAGTCCCGCGACTCGGGCCCCGGAGCCATCCGGCTCGGAGACCCGTTCCGATTGGGTCCTACGGTCGGCGGCTCGATTCCTCGGCGCTGACCATCCGCGCCAGCTCGACCCGCCGGACCTTCCCGCTCCCCGTCAAGGGGAACGAATCGAAGAAGCGGACCAGGTCCGGGACCTTGAAATCCGCCAGCGCGCTCCGGCACCAATCCCTGATTTCCTCGCCGGTGATGATGGCGCCTTCGACGGGCACCACGCACGCGCAAACCTGCTCGCCGAGAACCTCGTGCGGCAACCCGACCACGGCCACGTCCATCACGGCCGGGTGGGCGTGCAGTCGGTCCTCGACTTCACGGGGGTAGACGTTGAAACCCCCGCGGATGATCAACTCCTTCCGTCGGCCCACGAGGTGGAGATAGCCCTCCTCGTCGATCATGCCCAGGTCTCCGGTCTGGAAGTACCCGGCCTCGTCGAACGCGTGGGACGTCTCCCCGGGCTGACGGTAGTAGCCTTTCATCACGCCGGGGCCTCTTACCCCGATCTCCCCAAGACTTTCCACCGGCAGCACGCTGCCGTCGAAGTCCAGGATCCTGACATCAATGGAAGGGAGCGGCTTCCCCACCGTGAACACCTTCTTCTCATCGGGGTCGCTCGGCTGCGTCATGGCCACGGTGGACGCCGTTTCCGTGAGGGAATAGGCGACGCACAGCTCCGGACACAGCTCCGCTCTGATGCGGCGGACCAGGTCATCCCCGACCGGCGCGCCCGCCACGATTCCCGCGCGCAGCGAGCTCAGGTCGTAGGACCGCTCCTCCAGCTCCCGCAGCTCGGTGATGAACACCGTGGGCACGCCGTAGTGCACGGTCGCGCGGTGCTCCTCGATGAGCGACAGCGCGGCCGCAGGCTCGAACGTCTCCTGCAGCACCAGCGTCGCGCCGGCAATCAGCGTGCCGAGAATGCCCGGGCCGAGCCCGAACACGTGGAAAACCGTGGTGACGCCGAAGACGACGTCGTCGTGGCGCAGCCCGATGGCGTCCGCCGTGGCGGCCGCCGTTTCCAGCAGGTTGGCGTGTGTGAGGGCCACCCCCTTCGGCTTTCCCATCGTGCCGGAGGTGTAGAGGATGGCGAAGACCTCGTCCGCGGCGGTGGGGGCGGGCTCGAACGCGCGGCTCTCGCCGCTGGAGAGCAGATCTTCGAACTGGTAGATCCGGTCGTCGTACCAGAGGTCCGCCTCGCCGACCGTGACCAGGTACTGCAGCTCCGGCAGCGAAGTCAGGAAGCCCTCGAACAGCTCCAGGTAGTCCACGCCATTGAAGTCCTCGGCCGACACCACGGCCGCCGCTTCCGAGTGCCGCAGCATGTACTGCAGCTCCGGCATCGTGTAGCGCGGATTCAGCGGGACGATCACGGCTCCGAGCTTGGCGGCCGCGAACAGCGAGATGGCGAACTCGGTCCAGTTCGGCAGATCCAGCGCGATTCGGTCGCCAGCCTCGATCCCCAGCTCCCGCAGGGACGCGGCCAGCGCCGTTGAACGCTCGTCGACCTGGCCATAGGTCAGCCTGCGGTTTCCGGAAATCAAGAAGACGCGGTCGGCGTCCTCCGCAGTCCGCGCCTCCAGCGCTTCGGCGACCGTCCTTCCCTGTATGCGCTCGACGAGCGCCATCACGCCTCCGTCCGGAGTCCTGTACCGGCGCGCCGCGCCGCGCGACCACGCCTCCCACCCAAAAACCGCAGAAACATAGTCTGGGTGCCCAGGAGCGTCAAACGCCCCCAGGCGTGCGGATTATCGGCGCCGCGAGGCCTCCAGCGCCGCCAGCACCAGGGCGTCGGGCAGCGCGTGCGTCCACTCTCCCGCACCGCCGCGCGCCGGCTCACCGGGGCGCGCCACGAGCGCGTAACGGATGGCGCCGGCCCTCGCCTTCTTGTCCGATCTCGCCGCCTTCAGCACCTTTTTCGGTTCCATCCGATCGGGCACGGCCGTGGGGAGCCCGAACGCGGCCAGCGCCTCGGCGATGCGGGCGCTCGTGCCCGCGGCCGTCACACCCTCACGCTCTCCGGCCGCCGCCTCCACCACCATCCCGATGGCCACGGCGTCCCCGTGCGAGAGCCCGTAGCCGGAGACCCGCTCCAGCGCGTGCCCCACGGTGTGGCCGAAATTCAGCACCGCGCGCTCCCCCGCTTCCAGCACGTCCCGGGCGACCACGCCCGTCTTGATCCGGACCGAGCCCGCTACCAGCGCGGCCAGCGCCCGATCGTCTCGCCGGAAGATGGCATCCGCGTCGGCCACCAGGCGATCGAGGTAGTCGACGTCGGCGATGGCGCCGTGCTTGACGGCCTCGGCGAGGCCGGCGCGCAGCTCGCTGTCCGGCAGCGTGCTCAGGAAGCGCGGGTCCACCACCACCAGGCGCGGCTGGTGGAACGCGCCGACCAGGTTCTTTCCGGCGCTCAGGTCGAGCCCCGTCTTCCCGCCGATGGAGGCGTCCACCATGGCCAGGAGCGTGGTCGGCACCTGGACGAAGGCGACTCCCCGGCCGAACGTCGCGGCGGCGAAGCCCGCCACGTCGCCGGTCACGCCCCCGCCCAGCGCGACAATGCAACCATCGCGGCCGAGGCCGAGGTCGCCCAGCGCCTCCACCAGCGCCGCCCATCGCCCAGGCGTCTTGTGCGCCTCGCCCGCACGGAGCCGCACCGCCTCGACGGCGTGCCCGGCCTCCCGAAGACGCGACAGGACGCGCTCGCCATGGAGGTCGGCGACGATGTCGTCGCAGACCAGGACGTACTGCTGCGCCGGGACGTGGCGGCGCACCACCTCGCCCAGCCGGTCGGCGACGCCCGCGCCGATGATGATCTCGCACCGCTCCGGCGGGCGGGGCAGCACCAGCGACACCAGCGCTTCGCCGCCGGCGGTCTCCTCGATCACTCCGCCCGCTGCTTCCGCCGACGGTCGAAGCCCGTCCCCAGCAGCGTCTCCCGAACCAGCCACGCCATCACCTCCTCGAAGGACCCCGTCTCCGCGTGCACGCGACGCAGACGATCCGCGCCGTTGCCCCGCTCCAGCATCGTCTCCACCCGCTCCAGCACCCCCAGATCCCCCACCGCCGACGCCAGCTGCGCCGCGCCGTCGAGGATCCGCCGTATCGCCGGTCGCACGCCCGTCTTCCCGCTCGGGGTCTCCGGGTCCGTGAGCGCGCCGTCCAGCCCGAACCTCGCCGCGTGCCACTCGTTCTCGGTCAGGACCTCGCGCCAGACGTCCGGGCTCAGCCCCCCGGAGCCGGGCGCCTCGAGCTCCCCTTCCGCCACGCCCATGACCACGAGCCTCGCCAGCGCGGCGATCGTGGCGGCGTCTTCGAGCCGCGGGCAGACGTCCATCGCCCGGAACTCCAGCGTCGGATAGGAGAAGTGGGGACGCAGGCTCCAGTACACGTTGCCCCGGTCCTGGATCGCTTCGCTCCGCAGCAGAAGGCTGATGAACCTGCGGTACTCCTCGTCACTTTCGAAGCGCGGCGGCACGCCGGTGTAGGGGTACTGCCGCCACAGGATCGAACGGTACGATGCGAACCCGGTGTCCTCCGCGTCCAGGAACGGTGAGCTGGCGGAGAGCGCCACCAGGTGCGGGATGAAGCCGCGAACCTGCTCCATCAGCATCGTCCGGTCGATGCGGTCCGGCACGCCCACGTGCACGTGCATGCCGAAGATGTTGACCTCCCGGGCGATCCGGTCATGGCGCTCGACGATGGCCCGGTAGCGCTCGTCCGGGTGGATCCCCGCGCCTTCCCACGCGCTGAACGGGTGCAGCCCCGCCGCCGCGATGTCCACCCCCTCCGCCGCGGCCGTCGTGGCCGCCTGGAAGCGCTGGCGACGGAGCTCTCCCTCCACCTCCTCCACCGTCCCGCACACCGGCGTGCCGATCTCCACGGTGGTCTCGTGCAGCTCACCGCGCAGCTCGTTCGCCCAGTCCGTGGCCAGCACGTCGGACGCGCGGCTGCGCAGCGCACCCGTGTCGGGGTCCACCAGCTGGTACTCCTCCTCCACGCCCATCGTGTATTCGTGGTTGGCCATGCTTCTCGGGGCTCACCGTGTCGGGTGCCGCAGGGTACGGCTCTGAGGGTTTCGGTGGCAAATGCGGGGCCCGGAGAAACAGCGAGGCGCGCGCTCCACACACGAGCCTCTTCCATTCCGAAATCGCTTCATTATATTCTCTTCCCGACGGAGCACAGGTGCTCAAACGGGGCGCTCCGGCCATATGACGGAACGGCTAACAACCGCGTCTCTTTGCAGGGGCGCTTTTTTCATGGGGTACGAACGAACCGATGCCGCTGAATATCGGGCTCGCGTACAATCAGAAGCCTGACCCGGAGGACGAGCCTCCCGGTACCAGGCGTCCCCTCGACGACCGATTCGCCGAGTGGGACGACCCCTCGACAATCGCGGCCGTCGAGGCTGCGCTCGCCGAAGCCGGCGATGTGATCCGGCTCGAAGCCGATGAGGACTTCCCCGCCCGCCTCCGGGCGACCCGGCCCGACATCGTCTTCAACATCGCGGAGGGGCTGAACGGCCCCAACCGGGAAGCGCACGTCCCGGCCATCTGCGAGTTCTTCGGCATTCCCTACACCGGCAGCGACCCCCTCGCCCTGGCGCTCAGCCTGGACAAGCGGCGGGCCAAGGACGTGTTCCGTGCCGCCGGGGTCCCGACGCCCGCGGGCGTGTCGGTGTCGCGGCCGGAAGAGCGGCAGCTGGCGCTGCACGTGCCGATCCCGGCCATGGTGAAGCCGCTCTTCGAGGGCTCCAGCAAGGGCATCCCCGAGAGCGCGCTGTGCGAGAGTCCGGACGACGTGCTGGCACGCGTGGACGCCGTCCTGGAGGAGTACGGCCAGCCGGCGCTCGTGGAGACCTTCCTCCCCGGCCGGGAGTTCACGTGCGCCGTGCTGGGCAACGGTGACGGCGCGCGGGCGCTCCCGCTGGTGGAGATCCGGTTCGACGCGCTGCCGGCGGGCGCGAAGCCGATTTACGGCTACGAGGCGAAGTGGGTCTGGGACACGCCCGACCGGCCGCTCTCCATTTTCAGCTGCCCCGCGGCGGTGGATGGGGCGCTGGGGTCGCTGATCGAGGGCACTGCGGTCGCCGCGTTCACCGCGCTCGGCTGCCGCGACTGGGCCCGGGTCGACCTCCGCCTCGACGACGCCGGGCTCCCCCACGTGCTGGAGATCAATCCGCTCCCCGGCGTCCTGCCGGATCCGGAGCAGAATTCCTGCTACCCCAAGGCGGCACGGGCGGCCGGAATGGACTACGGCCAGATGATCCGGGCCGTGCTCGATGCTGGGCTGAACAGGTACGGCCTGCGATGAGGATCGCCGTCGCCTACGACCGCGCCGCCGACGCCCGCGAGGGCGACGCCCCGCACTCCGGCCGTGACGACGCGGCCGTCCGGGACCGCCCCGCTTCCTCCCCCGCCCCCGCGCTCCCGGAGCGATCCGCCGCCGCGCCCGATGTGGCCGGGGTGCGCGAGGCGGTGGACGCCGTGGTCGAGAGCCTGGGGCGCCTCGGCCACGCCGCGTTCCCCGTCGCAGTGCACGCGCCGCTGGAGCGGTTCCTCACCCGATTGAGAGGCGTGGAGCTGGTCTTCAACCTCGCCGAGGGGCTCGACGGACGGGCGGAGGACGAGCCGCGCCTCGCCGCCCTCATGGAGCTCTCCGGGCACCCCGTCACCGGCGCGTCCTCGGACACGCTGGCGCTGTGCCGGCGCAAGGACCGGGTCAACACCCTGGCCGCCAGCCGCGGGCTGGCCGTTCCGCCCTGGGCGGTGGCCCGGCCAGGCCGGCCCGGATGCCCGCTCCCCGGCTGGACGATCTTCCCGGCCATCGTCAAGCCGGTGGACGAGGACGGGTCCGTCGGCATCCACGGGGACTCCGTGGTGGAGGACGCGCTCGAGCTCACCGCCTCGCTCGAGCGCGCGGACGGCGAGGTCCTCGTCCAGGCCTTCGTCGCCGGTCGCGAGTTCAACGTCGGCTTCGTCGGTGAAGAGGCCCTGCCGCTGGCGGAGATCGTGTTCGCCGGAACGCAGCGGGTGGTGAGCTACGCTGCCAAGTGGGCACCGGGCTCGGCCGACGACCTGTCGACCCTCCCCGTCTGCCCCGCCCGCGTCACCGCCACGTTCCACGACGACGCCGTGGCGCTCGCCCGTGAGGCCTGGGGCGCCGTGGGCGGACACGGGTACGGCCGCGTGGACCTCCGCACGAACGCAGATGGTCGGCTGAACCTGCTGGACGTCAACCCGAACCCCGACCTGGCTCCCTCCGCCGGGCTGGCGCGCATGGCGCGCGTGGCCGGCTGGGGCTTCGACGATCTGGTGGCACGGATCGTGGAGGAAGCGGTCGCATGACTATCAAAACCCTTCAAAACGAGATGGCGACCGTGTTGCGGGCGCTGGAGCCGGGAGACCGGCCGGCGCTCGAGCGGCTGGTCCGATCCGTGGAGCTGTTCAGCGCCGCGGAGAAGGACGTGGCGATGGAAGTGCTGGACGGATACATGGAGCACCCCGGGAAGGACTACCACGCGCTGGGCGCCTTCACCCACAGTGGCGACCTCCTGGGCTACGCGTGCTACGGCCCCACGCCGTGCACCGAGGGCACCTGGGACCTCTACTGGATCGCCGTGTCCGGGGAGTCCCGGGGCCGAGGCATCGGAACCCTGCTGATGGAGGAGATTGAACGAAGGCTCGTCGAACAACACGCTCGACTCGTGCTCATCGAGACCGCCTCGCGCGCCGACTACGCCCCTACCCGGGCGTTCTACGAGCGGCGCGACTACCAGGTGGTCGCACGGGTCCCGGATTTCTATGCGCCGGGCGACGATCGCGTGATCTTCGCCCGCACCTTCCCCAGCGTTTGACCGACGAGAGAGAAATGTCCAACTGGCAAGAGACCCTGAGGCAGAGCGTCACGACGGTAGACGATCTGATCGACCGCTTCGGTGCCGAGAACGTGGACCGTGAAGCGGTCGAGAAGGCCATCGAGAAGTTCAACCTTCGCATCACCCCGGCCGCGCTTGCGCAGATCAAGGCGCCGGGCGACTGGGCATGGAACCAGTACGTACCCACGGGCGCGGAGAACGAGGTCGTGGACGGGATCGTCGACTCGCTGGACGAAGACGCGGACTCGCCCGTCCCGAACATCACGCACCGCTACCCGGACCGCGTGCTGTTCCTGGTCTCGCCGGTGTGCTCCACCTACTGCCGGTTCTGCACGCGCCGACGGAAGGTGGGCGACCCGGAGAAGATCCCGCTGAACCAGTTCGACGCCGCGTTCGCATACCTGCGCGAGCATACGGAAGTGCGCGACGTGGTGCTCTCCGGCGGCGATCCGTTCATGCTGAGCGACCGGCGAATCGAGTACTTCCTCTCGACACTGCGCGCCATCCCGCACATCGAGATCATCCGAATCCACTCCCGGGTGCCCAACCACCTCCCCGAACGTGTCACGCCCGAGCTGGCGGACATGATCAGGAAGTACCACCCGGTGTACGTGAACGTGCACTTCAACCACCCGGACGAGCTCACGCCGGAGTCCATGAAGGCGCTCGGCCTGCTGGCAGACGCCGGCATCCCGCTCGGTTCCCAGAGCGTGCTGCTCAAGGGCGTGAACGACGACCCGGCGATCATGAAGCGGCTGATGCAGCGGCTCCTCGTCGCCCGCGTGAAGCCGTACTACATCTACCAGGCGGACGTGGTGGCCGGCGGCGAGCACTTCCGCACGTCCGTGCAGAAGGGGATCGAGATCATCCAGGCGATCCGCGGCTGGACTTCCGGGCTCGGCGTCCCGCACTACGTCATTGACGCCCCCGGCGGCGGCGGCAAGATCCCGATCCTGCCCGAGTACGTGCAGGCGGTCACCGACAGCGAGATCGTGCTCCGCAACTACGCGGGCGAGGAGTTCCGCTACCCGCTCCCGCAGGAGCCTGCGCGCGTCGGCAACGGGTGCGACATCCCGAGCATCCCGAGCCGCATCGCCGCCCGCACCGCCCGCTCCGGCGGCGTCGCCGGCGCCGGCAAGAACGAGAACGGGCGGGCGCGGCACAAGAAGGCGGCGAGCGCCCAGGCCAACGCCAACCGCAGCGGCGGGGCCGCAGGCCGGTCCAGCCGCCCGTCCAATGGGAACGGCCGCAAAGCCGACCGCGCGATCGGCACGTCCGGGCCGAGCAACGGCGGCGGAAATGGCGGACCGAGGATATCCTCTGACGGCGGCGCGGGCTCGAACGGCAACCGCCAGCCCAGGACGAACGGCAACGGGCACCGGAACGGCCGCGGGAACGGCCACGCCGACCCGGCTCAGATCACCATCGAGACGCTGGGCGGCATCGTGCCGATGGACGTGTAGCCTCGCGGACGCGTCCGAGCGCTGGCGTCGGCCCGGCGGCCGGCGGAGGGTTGGCTTAGCCCGGCGGCGGCGGAGCGCTGGCCCCGGCCCGGCGGCGCCCGAGCGCTGGCCCCGGCCCGGCGGCCGGCGGAGCGCTGGCGTCGGCCCGGCGGCGGCCGAGCGCTGGCGTCGGCCCGGCGGCCGGCGGAGGGTTGGCTTAGCCCGGCGGCGGCGGAGCGTTGGCTTAGCCCGGCGGCGCCCGAGCGCTGGCCCCGGCCCGGCGGCGCCCGAGCGCTGGCGTCGGGCGGGAACCTGGCAAACGCCCGTCGTCGCCAGCCCTTCTGAGGCGCCTCGGGGGTTTCCCGCGCTATGTCCTGGAAACTCCCGAAGCGCCTCCAGCAGCCAGATCGATTGGGGGATTCCCCGGACCAAGGGCAGGAAAGGCCCCAGACGCACCCAAACGCGCCGCGGGCACGGGAGTTCTCCGCAGCAGGCGGGCTCCGCCTTCGAGGCCAGGCGGGCTCCGCCTTCCCGGCGCCAGGCGGCCTCGGCCTTCGAGGCCAGGCGGGCTCCGCCTTCCCGGCGCCAGGCGGCCTCGGCCTTCGAGGCCAGGCGGGCTCCGCCTTCGCGGCCAGGCGGGGTCGGCGTTCGAGGCCAGGCGGGCTCCGCCTTCGAGGCCAGGCGGCCTCGGCCTCTGCGGCCAGGCGGCCTCGGGGCTTCCGCGCCAGGCGGCCTCGACCTCCGCGGCCAGGCGGCCTCGGGGCTTCGGCGCCAGGCAGCCTCGGGGCTTCCGCGCCCGGCGGGCTCGGCCTTCCGCGCTAGGCGCCCTCGTCCAGTCTGATGAGCGCCGGGGCCAACACGGTCGCGGGGTCGCCGCCGGCCGGGGTTTCAACGACACGGACCACGGGGCGTCCCTTGACGGTCATGCGGTCCACGGTCCCGGCCCGCCCGGGGCGGGCGGCGAGGACGCGGCGGTAGTCGGTGGCGAAGCGGTCGGCGGAGGCGTCGTCGTCCCACACGGAGTACCAGACCAGCGCCTGTCGGCCGTCGGGGCCGTCCAGGAGCGCGTAGCGGTCACCGTCCCAGCCGCGGGCGAAGTCGACGCCGGCCGCGCCCGGCCGAGCGCCCTCCCCATTCCGTGGGGCGCCGGCCGCGCCCGGCCGAGCGCCCTCCCCATTCCGCCGGGCGCCGGCCGCCCGGGGCGAACCGTCGGCGGCGGCCTCATCTCCGAGGTACTCGTCGAGGATGATGGACGTCTCGAGCTCGCCGAAATCGTTGGCGTAGGCCACGCTCCAGCCGTCGCCGGGAGCGCCCAGGTAGAGCGTGGTGGGCGCGTCGCGCGAGTCGATGAAGCGGTCCACGGGTCGCAGGACCTGCTCGGTGGACTGCGGAAGGAGGTCGCCGAAGGGGATGGGGATGTCGTCGCCCCGGCGGTGGCGAAAAAGCGCCTGCACGAACACGGCGCCGCCCATGTAGGGGAAGATGAGCGTCTCCCGGATGATGCGAGGGGCGCGCTGGAAGACGGGGTAGCGGTCGTTATGCCCCTCGATGGCCGGACGAAGGAGGCCGCGCATGTCAGGGAGGGTGCCCGGGTCGACGCGCTTGCCGGTTGCCCGCGCGGTCTGGAGGGCGGCCATGACCAGCGTCGCCTGCCCCTCGGCCGCGGCCTGCGCGGCCATCTGGCGGTCGTTGCCGCGCTCCCGCGACACCAGGGAGTCCAGGTCGGTGTACTGGTCCTGGAGCGCGTGCACCAGCTCGTGGGCGACCACCGGCGCAGCGGAGTCCGCGGCCACCCCCGCCAGCACGTAGAGCCGGTCCGACTTGGGATCGTAGTAGCCCACCACCTGCTCGGCGTACAGCTCCAGCAGGAGCACGCGCAGGTCCATGGTGTCCGGGATCAGCCCGAGCGCGCGGTACACCCGCTCGGTCCCGCGCAGCTCCTCCGGGCCCATATCCTCGTCGAGCTGCGCGTCGATGAACGCCCGCGCGTCCGAGCGGGACTGGAGCGCGTACGCCACCGGGTGCTGCACGGGCAGCCCGCTCGCCTTGGAGATCTCCGGGACCAGCGCGTCGATCATGGCCGCGAGCCCCGCCGAGTCCAGGGGCGCCCCCGGCGTCGAGCCCGCGCGGGCGACGCCGCCGCCCGCCTCCGAGCGCTGTCGGGCCGCCGCGCCGCCCCAGCTGTCGCAGGCGGCCTGGGACAGCGCGAGGGCCGCCACGGCGACGGCCGCGATGCTACGCCCCGTCATCCTGGGCCTCGCGACGCTGCAGCGCCTCGCCGTCGGGATCCTCCGGTCCCGGCAGCCCCTCGCCATCCTCGTCCTCCCGCCCCTGCAGCGCCTCGCCATCCTCGTGCTCCCGGCCCAGCAGCGCTTCGCCCCGCCCCAGCGCGCGCATCCCCGGCGTCGGCGACGCTGCGGGTTCCTCGCGCAGCGACCGTCCGGTGGCCGGGTCCAGCAACTCCGGATCCAGCTCGAGGAGCGGCACCAGCACGAAGGGCCGGTCTCGCATCCGGGGATGCGGGATCGTGAGCCCGGGGCGGTCGATCCGCCGGTCATCGTAGAGCAGGATGTCGACGTCGAGCGTGCGCGGGCCGTTGCGTACGGTCCGCTCGCGCCCGCGCTCTCGTTCCAGGCGGCGCGCCAGGACGAGCAGCGCGTCGGGCGCCAGGGCAGTGTCGACGCGGGCCACCATGTTCAGGAAGCGGGGCTGCTCCGTGTAGCCCACCGGCTCGGTCTCGTAAACGGTCGACATGCCGGTGAGCTCGACGTCGGGCTCGCGGGCGAGGGCGCGGAGTGCGTGAGCCAGGTGACGCTCGCGCTCGCCGACGTTGGTGCCGAGGCCGAGCCAGGCGGTGGCCACGTCGCCGCTATCAGGCGCGGCCGTAGCGGTCCTGGAGCCGGACGACGTCGTCGAGCTCGGGCGTGGACGCTTCCAGGATGTCCACGTCCGTGATCGCCGTCATGCGGTGCACCGTGCCGGGCGTGACGTGATAGCTCCCGCCCGTCTCCAGCGGCACTTCCGCCAGCGCCTCCACGCTGGGACCGGCCTCGAACTTCATGCGTCCGGTGAGCAGGTGGATGGTCTCGTCCTTCCGCTCGTGGTACTGGAGCGACAGGGCGTGGCCCGCCTTCACGTGCAGGATCTTGCCCACGTAGCGCCCGGTGTGCGCCCAGATCAGCTCATGGCCCCACGGCTTGTCCACGCGCACGGGCTGCGTCAGACCGCCCTTTTCCGCCGCCTTCCCGGCCGGCCCGCTCATGCGACGAACCTCACGCGCGCGAACCGCCGCTTCCCCCGGCGGAAGACCTTCTCGTCCCCTTCATCCGCTATCACCATGGCGTTCCGATCCTCCACCGAGTCTCCGTCCACGGCCACCGCTCCCTGTTCGATGAGTCGCGCCGCCTCGCTGTTCGACGACGCCAGCCCCGCCACGACGAGGACGCCGGCCACCCAAACCTGCCCGTCCTCGTGACGGACGCGCTCGTCGCCGAGCCGGACGGCGATCTCCGGCATCTCGTCCGGGTCCTCCTTCTTCCGGAAGACCTGGTCGAAGTGCGCTTCTCCCGCCTTCGCGCCATTCTCCCCGTGGTACGTGGCCGTGATCAGCCTGGCCAGCGCCCGCTTGGCCGCGTACGGCTCGTCGCCGGCGTGGCCAAGGGCGGTCTCCAGGGCGTCGCCCGTCAGCCCGCTGGCCATCCGGTACCACTCGCCGATGAGCGTGTCGGGGATCGACATGGTCTTCCCGTACATCTCCTCCGGCGGCTCCGTGAGGCCGATGTAGTTGTCGTACGACTTCGACATCTTCTGCTCGCCATCCGTGCCCCGGAGCAGCGGCATGATCAGGCAGACCTGGGGCTCCTGCCCGTATCGCTCCTGAATGGTCCTCGCCACAAGCAGGTTGAACTTCTGGTCGCTCCCGCCCAGCTCCACGTCGGCGCCCAGCGCCACCGAGTCGTACGCCTGCATGAGCGGGTACATGAGCTCCATCATGGAGATCGGGCGGTTCTCCTTGAGCCGCTTCTCGAAGTCGTCCCGTTCCAGCATGCGGGCGACCGTGTAGCCCGCCGTGAGCTTGAGGATGTCCGCCAGGTTCAGCGGTGCCAGCCACTTCGAGTTCGGCTCCACGCGCACGCGGTCCACGTTCAGGATACGCCCCACCTGCTCCGCGTACGTGGCCGCGTTGGCCTCGATCTCCTCCGGCGACAGCGCCGGCCGGGTCTCGCTCCGCCCGCTCGGGTCCCCCACCCGGGCCGTGTAGTCGCCCACCACGAACACCACGCTGTGGCCCAGCTCCTGGAACGTGCGGAGCTTCCGCATGCTCACGGCGTGGCCGATGTGCAGGTCCGGCCGCGTGGGGTCGAAGCCCTGCTTGATGATCAGGGGCGTCCCCTGCTCCGAGCTCCGCTCCAGCTTCCGGACCAGGTCGACTTCGGGGATGATCTCCAGCGCGTCGCGCCGGATCTCGTCCATCTGCTCGTTCACGGGTGGGAACTTCGGCACGTCTCTTCCCTTCGTGCGGTCGGGGCCGCGTCCACTGCCGTTCCTCTCCGGCGCCGTCGCGCGCGCGGGTGTCGGAACCGGGGAAGGTGCCGGGACCGTGCAGGGAGTGTCAAGCCGGTGGGGAAGGGACGAAGGGGACGAAGGGCACGACGTTAAGGCCTGACACGAAGCCCACGAAGAGACGAAGGGAACCGGGCTCGAGCGGGCGCGAGGGCGTGGCAGGCGGCTGGGGCCCGGCAGCGTCCGGGGAAAACAGAATGGATCGCCCCGCGCGTATCCGGGCGGCGAACCATCCTGGCCCGGAATGCGGCGGGGCTGCCGCTCTTCGTGCCCTTCGACCCTACGAGCCCTTCGTGTCACGCCGTTCGGGCGGCCGGGCACACGCCCACATCCGCACCCGAGCCCCCCGGGCCGGCTACCACCCCCCCTTGATCCCCCTGAACATCAGCGGCCGCAGCCGTTTCCCCTTCTCCACGAAGTCGATGGTGTACGCCCGGATCTGCGGCCGCACCGGGCCGCCGTAGAACTCGATGGCATAGAGCTCAGCGGGCTGTACCCCGAAGAGCATCTCCTCGGGCACGCGACGATCGTCGAGGAATACCGCGGGCTTCACCACGTTGCCGCGGTACCGCAAGCACAGCTTCCACGGCAGCGCGGTATCGCATGGCACGGGGAGGTACGGGCTGCGCCACCGGGCGGCGGTCAGCGCGTCGCTCGCCCCAACGCGCACCAGCTCCTCCCGCTCGATGGCCTTCACGGTTACCGGCGCCAGCCGCCGCCGCTCCTCCAGCCGCCTCGCCGTGACCCGGATCCGCTCGAGCTTCACCGGCTGCGGCAGCAGGCCGATGGTGAGCATGTCCAGGTCCGCCACGCGCGTCCGCTCCTCCCAGGTGGCATACCCGAGCATCCGGATCCGCCACAGCTGCTCGCTCGCCGGCAGCCCACGCAGGAGGAAGCGGCCGTCGTCGTTCGTCACGGTGGTCCGGCCGAGCTCCGGCAGGCTCACGAGGGCGCCCGGGATGGCGGTGCCGCTCTGGATGTCCACCACGACGCCCGCGACCTCGATGGTGTCCGCCGGGATCGTGCGCTGTGCCCCGACCGCCGCCGGTGCCATGGCGAGCGCAGCCGTCGCCAGCACGGCCTGCCAGGAACGGGAGCGAGGCGATGTCGCACGGCTCGTCGCCGGTCGCCGGGTGGGTGAGGCGAGGAAGGTCAGCATGGCATGGCTCCGTTCCGAACGTGGGCCCGGGCAGTCCCCGGTGTCAAGCACCACGCCGGCCGTGCCCGCGCTGGGGCGTCGGTATATCTTTGGTGTGAGCCGCACCGTTTCCACGCCCAACCGAAGGAGGCGTATGGCTCGCCAGCAGAGTCGTTCCTCGGCCCCATCCGACGCGGAGCTGCGCGCGCAGCTCGGCCCCGCCCACTCAGCCTACCGCGCCCTCCTCGACGGCCACCCGGCGCTGACGCCCGAGTGGAAGTGGTACGGGAAGAAGAACGGCTGGAGCCTCAAGCTCCTGGACGGGAAGCGGAACCTGTGCTTCATCGGTCCGCACGAAGGCTACTTCAACGCCGGGTTCGTGTTCGGTCATGATGCGGTCAACCGCGCGCTGGAGAGCGAGTCGCTTCCGGCCGACATCAAGCGCCTGATCGCCGATGCGCCCACGCTCCCCGAAGGCCGGGGCTTCCGCCTCGAGGTCCGGGACGAGTCGCTGCTCCCGGCCATCTCGCACCTCCTCGAAATCAAGCGCGGCCCGAAGCCCGCGACGGCTGCGCACGAGCGCGCCGCCCAGGGCCACAGCGCCCGGGAAGCCGCGGTGCCCAGGCCGCCGAGCGCGCCCCGGGCGGACCTGCGCATGCCGTCGCACCGGCGAGGACGGGGCTAGAAGGCGCGGCCGGAGGGCAGCGCACCGGCGCCCGCTTCTGCTTCCCGGAGGAGCGGCGGCAGCGGCTCGACCGTGACCCGGACCTCGGCGCCCGAGCCATCCCTGCCGTAGACCCGGATCCGCCCGGTTCCCGACTCCTCGAACACGAGCGCGGCCGTGTGGACGATCTCCACCGGCATCATGGTGCAGTAGCCGCCGCGATGGTGGTTGTCGTACGGCGTGATCGTGGCGACGAGGCCATCCACCCCCGTCTCCGTGCGCGCGCGTCCCCAGCAGCCGTCCGGCCCCGTGGTCGTCACGGTGACCTCGAACACGCTCCCGACCCCGACCGTGTCCGGAGCTTCGACGGACCGCACGCTCCCGAGAACCTCGTCCGTCTCGTCCACAAGCCCGCACCCGGCGGCCAGGAGCGCGGCGGCGCAGGCGGCGATCACTGTCGGGCGCACGCTCGTCCGCCCCGCCCCGCCCCTCGCGGACCCAGCCGTCCTCCTGCCCCGTCTCGCTTCACCGGTCATGGCCCACTCCCTGGCGGGGCGACGAAGGCAGCCGCCGCTCGAGCAGCTGCTCAAGCTCCTCGTCGCCGAGACCGCCGTCCAGGGCAATGATCCTCCCTTCCGGTCCCACCAGCAGCTTGGACGGAAGCGCATGGATGCGGTACGCGCTCCCCACCGGTCCCCGCGCCGGCCACCCCTCGCCGGCGTACGCCTGCGCCCACGGCATCGGCTGCCTCGTCAGGAACGAACGCACCGTGTCGCGCGACACGTCGAACGACACGGTCACGATCCGGAATCCCCGCTCCGCGAACCGGTCGTGGAGCTCGCGCAGGTGGGGGATCTCGGCCACGCACGGCTTCCACCACCCGGTCCAGGTACGCCGCCGCCCTCGCCGCCGCCGTGTCGCCCGCCGTGCCCCCAGCCTCACCGGCCGCGACACTCCCCGTCGAGCCCGCGCCCGTCGACAGCTCGCCGGCGTACCAGACCAGGCTGGCGGTCTCCGTGGGATCCGCCGCCCAGATGCGCGCCCCCGGCGCCACTTCCTCCAGGACGCGCGTGAGCGGTTTCCCGCCCGGGTTCCGAAAGACGCGTATGTCGGTACGGGTTCGCTGGCGGCTCCGATCGCTGGAGCGATGCGGGAGGGGTCGAGCCGCGCATGGGGCCTCGGGAACCGCCCGGGTCTCTTCATGGAACGATCGAACGCTTGCGGATCTTACGTCACGCGTCCTGACGCCATGGACGAGCAGCGGCGAGGTGTCGCCCCACCGCGAGTGGTGGGAGCGGGGGAGCCGACCGGAACGTGAATGCCCGGAGCGCCTGCCAGCGCTCCTCCCTGGAGGCACCGTCCGCGCCCCCCCGCCGCCGGTCATCGGTAGGGGGGTTCGTCGCCGCGCTTCAGGAAGACCAGGATCAGGCCCGTCGAGCTCCTGGCGTAGCCGGGGCGGGTGGTCACGCCCTGGGGATACACCTCGACGGAAGCCACGTCCCGGGGCGCGATGTCGCCGAGGGCGCACGTGCCGGTCGTTCTCGTCCCGTCCACGTAGACCACCGGAGAGGAGAGGGGCCCCGGCAAGCGGCTCCCTCTCAGCACGATGGCGGGGCAGGTCGGCCTGTCGACGACCCGGGTGCTGGGGATGCGGACGCGGAGCGCTTCCAGCAGGGTCGGATACGATGCCACGTCCCCGCCCAGGAGGACGGCCGCGGCCAGCCTCGCACCGGCGATCCCGCCGGACTCCGGCGAGCCCGCCGCTGCGGGTGCGCAACCTGGCAGAGGCGCGGCGAGGGCGAGCACGCCGACGAACGCAAGGGCGGTGTATCCGGCTGATTGGTGGGGCGCGGCTCGAGACGGGATCATGACGGCCTCCGGGTGTGGGGTTCCGCAGCTTGAGCGGGGCGGGCCGGCGTTGCTCCGCCCCCGGTGCGCGGGTACATTGGCCTGCAGCCCCCAACGATCAGTCAGCGAACGCTCAACGCCGGTTGATCGGCTGCCTGACTCTCGCCCCAGGTCAGTGCTCGCGCTCCTGACCGGATCGCCAGAGCGCCCCTCGCATGGTCTTCCTCAGGCTTTTCGCCGGCGCGTCGCTCGAGAGCGACGGCGAGGCGCTGAGCGGCCCGGCCGCCCAGCGGCACCGGCTCGCGCTGCTGGCCCTCCTGTGCGTGTCCCACCCGCGCTCCCTCAGCCGCGACAAGCTGATGGGCTACCTCTGGCCCGAGCGGGATGACCGGAGCGCCCGGAAGCTGCTGAACCAGTCACTTCACGTGTTGCGGAAGGCCCTCGGGGAGGATGCGATCGTTTCGGCGGGAGATGAGGTGGGCATCGCTTCGCCACCGCTGGAATGCGACGTCCTGGCGTTCCGGGAGGCGCTGGCATCCGGTGATCCATTACGCGCCGCCGAGCTGTACCCGGGCCCGCTGCTGGACGGCTTCTTCCTCGGCAACGCGCCCGACTTCGAGCACTGGCTCGACCGGGAGCGGGAGCGGCTCCGCAGGGAATGGCGAGGAGCACTCGCGGAGGTGGCGGAACGGAACCTCGCCGCCGGGGATGGGGTCGGCGCGGGGGAGTGCTGGCGCCAGCTGCTCGTGGACGACCCCTACGACGCGAAGGCCACGGTCGGCCTCATGGAGGCGCTGGACTCGGTCGGGGACCGGGCCGGTGCCATCCGCCAGGCCCGCCTGCACGAGATCCTCCTCCAGGAAGAGTTCGGGGCCGAGCCCGACCCCGCCGTCCGCGCCCTCGCCGCACGGATCCGCGCCGCGGAGAGCCTCGAGGCGCCGCGCTCGCCGGTGGCGGGGCCGCCTGTCGGAGATCCGGCCGGCGCCGCGGAGCCCGAGGGCGGCTCCACAGCCGGCGCTCCGCCGCCCGCCGGGGCTGGCGGCGCCGGATTCGACGTGACGCCTCCCTCGCCGGACTCACGGCTCCCCAGGCGACGACGGTGGCGGACGGTGGCGGGGGTCGCATCCGTAGTGATCGTGCTGGGGCTCCTGGCGTGGGCCGCCGGGCGCGCGCGCGCAAGCGACCCGGTCGAGATCCGGCGCATCGCCGTTCTCCCGCTCGCGAACCTCACGGGCGACCCGCAGCAGGACCACTTCGTGGCGGGAATGCACGACGCGCTGATCTCGGAGCTGGCCAAGGTCGGCTCCCTGGTCGTTCTCTCCCGGCAGTCCGTGCTTCGCTACCAGGGCAGCACCGAGCCGCTGCCGGCCATCGCGAAGGAGCTGAGCGCGGACGCCATCCTGGAAGGCGCGGTGTTCCAGGCCGGTGACACCGTCCGCATCACCGTGCAGCTGGTACGCGCGCACCCCGAGCGGCAGCTGATCTCCAGGACGTTCACCGGCCCCCTGGGCCGCGCGCTGGCGCTTCAGGGGACGGTGGCGCGCACCGTGGCCGAGGCGACCCGTGCACGGGTGACCTTCACCGAGCGAGCCCGGATGGCCAGCGCGCGAGCCGTCGATCCGGCTGCCCAGGAGGCGTACCTGTCAGGGCTGTACCACCTGGAGCGCGCCACGAACGGCCAGGACCTGACGTACGCCGAGCAGGGGGCTGAGGTCCGGCACGCCATCGCCGACCTGGAGGAGGCCGTGGCGCTGGATTCCACCTGGGCCACGGCCTACGCGAAGCTCGCCTACGCCGACCACTGGATGGCGAGCGGCGAGTGGGAAGACCCCGACGGCTTCTTCCGGAAGTCGAAGACCGCCGCGCTGCGCGCCATCGCCCTGGACGACACTGAATCACAGGCGTTCGCTTCCCTCGGGTTCGTGCTGCTCTATCACGAGCTCGACTGGGAAGGCGCGGAGCGGGCGATCCGACGGGCGAACGAGCTCGACCCGAACTCGCACCACTGGATCTACGCCATCTTCCTGAAGGCCATCGGCCGACACGATGAAGCGCTGGCGGAATTCCACAAGGCGCAGGAGCGGAACCCGGCGTCCGACGCCCTCAAGGCGCAGGTCGCGTGGGAATACGGGTGTGCCGGCCGCCATGACGACGCCATCGCCGAAGCCAGGGAGCTGCACGCCCGCGTAGCGGCGCCCGCGCGCGTGGACAGGTACGTGCTCGGGGACACGACCTGGCTGCTGAGCATGATCGCCATCCAGTACACGCTCGCGGGCACGTACGACCGCGCCATCGACGCCGCGCAACGGCTCGTCACCCTCACCGACACGACGCTCGGAGGTCCCGAGCTGGCGTTCGCCCTCGGCATGGCCGGGCGGCGCGACGAAGCACGCTCGATCATAGCGGGCCTCGACGAGGACTGGGAGCGCGGCTTCGACCGCCTGCAGCCCGAGGTCTTCCTCGCCCTGGGCGACACCGGGCGCGCCGTCGCACGGGCGGCCGCGCGCATCCGGCAGCACCCCGGAAGCATGGTGCTCCTCCGGTGCGCCCCGGTTTACCAGCTGCTGCGAGGCAGTCCGCAAATCGAGGAGCGGCTGAAGCCGATCGGCTACCCCGACTGACCCCCGCGCCCCCTACCAGATCCCGGGCACCAGCCTCGCCGGCGTCCGGTCGGCATACGCGCCGTAGCCGGCCAGGCCGCCGCGGAGCATCCGGTCCTCCCTGGCCGTGCGCAGCACGATGGCGGCGGCCACGGCCAGCGCGGGGATGAGCGCCCATGCGGAGTCGAGGAGGATCGGCGTGGCGATGGTGGCGAGGAACGAGGCGGCGTAGGCCGGGTGGCGGACGAGGGCGTACGGGCCGGTGGCCACCACCCGCTGTCCGCGGTCGTCCTGGATGCGCGCCACGGCGGAGAACCACCGGTTCACGGCCATGGCCCAGGCGGCGAACGCGAGGGCGGCGGCGATGACCACGGCGGAGGCGAGCTGGACGGCGAGGAGCCCGGGGGGCGACCAGGCGAAGCGGTGGTCCAGGCCGGCCGTCGCCAGGACGACGACGGGGCCGAGCACGACCGCGGCCACCAGCGCCCGGTCCCCGGGCTGCACCCGCTCCACGCTCGCGAACCGGGCGCGCTCCACGAGGGTGTCGGGGCTGCGCACCGCGATCACCGCGCGGCTGGCGACGGAGCCCGCGGTCATCAGGGCGACGTACAGCCACGCCAACGGCCAGCGCACGGTGCCGGCCAGGAGGAACAGGAGGGCGGGCACGGCCACGAGGAACACGGCGAACCCGATCATGGACTTCGCCAGCTGTCCGCGCGCCGGCCGCATCGCCGTGGCGCTTCCTTCCATGAGACCCTCCGTCGTGAATGTCGGGGGGCGCCCGCCGGTGGGTCCAATCTACATCACGGATTCGTCGCGAACAGGAAGGCGGCGCCGGGCCCGGTATAGAGCCAGAGGTGCTCCTCGGGGATGCCCACCTGGCGGGCGAACGCCTCCACCGGGCGGCGCTCCACCGTGGGGGCGTCGAAGCCGGCGTCGCGGGCGAGGGCGAGGAGCGTGTCGTCGTCGTAGAAGCGGACGCGAGAGACGATGGGCTCGGGCGCGGCGGGCGTGTCCTTCCACGCGGGGTCGCTCCCCTCCACCATGAGCCGGCCGCCCGGGGCGAGCACGCGCCGCATCTCCGCGAGCGCTGCCACCGGGTCGGGGAGGAAGCCGTTAGAGCGGGTCGCGGTACGTGGCTCGGGCGTCGGACCCGGACGGGCGGCGCGCGCGCCGGTCGGTGATCCAGTCGCCCAGCCCGGCAGGGGACGACGCGGCCAGCAGCGGCGCCGCCACAGACTGCGCCAGCCACCCCAGCGGCTCCTCCCCCTCGCCCAGCACGCCCAGCCAGCCGTGCTGCTCGAGGACGATCCGGGCGACCCCGCCGTCGCCCGCTTCCGACCGGATCTCCACCTCCCCGGCGACGTCCGGGCTCCACGGGGCCGGGCGCCAGGCCAGCACCGCGCGACGTCCCGGCTCCCACGCGGTTACGGTCCCGACCTCCGCGTCGCCGGCGAGGATGCGGCCGCCGGGCCCGGGGGCATCGAAGCGGAGCCCGCGGGCATCGAGGGCGGCGGCGAGCTCCTGGAGGAACGCGCCGAACGCAGCGCCAGGGTCGAGGTGCAGCTCGGTGACGATGCGGACAATGGGTGGTGACGTCATGGCGAGTGTGTTGCGAGCCGTTCCATCAACCGACGTCCGCGCGGCGACTCGACCAGCTTTGGACCCATGAGCGCGGGGAGCACGGGCACGTAGATCGTGCTTGCCTCGGGACCGTCGGCGGTGGCTTCGAGGTACGACATCGCAGCGTCGTCTCCCAGAGACTTGCGGGCGGCGAGGAAGCGCAGAAAAACGTTCGAAAGGCCGCCGGTGTCCCGGGCCCCCTCGAGCCACCACGCGTCGGCGCCGTCCTCGGCCAGCGCCCGCAGGACGGCGCTTCGCCGCCCGGGGTCGCGCAGCGCCTGGGCCGCCTGCGTGGCCTTCGCCGAGTCCTGGCCCGCGATCCGCAACCCCGCCTCCAGGTGCTCCGCCGCCGAACTCCACCGATCGAGCACGACGTCGAACGCGAACGCCCACGCGCGCACGAGAGGATTGGCTGGATGGAGCGCAACGGCGCGGTCCATCTCGGCGATGGCGTCGTCGTAGCGGGCCACCATCATGAGCGACTGCGCCGTTTCCGCCATGATGGCGGGCGCGACGGGGTCCAGCGACACGGCGATCTCCATCTGCTCGAGGGCCGCCTTTCCGTCGCGCGCCTCCATGAGCAGGTCGGCCAGCCAGTGATGGGCCGTGGCGTAGCCGGGATTCAGGGCGATCGCGCGGCGGAACGCACGCTCCGCCTCCTTCCGCTCCCCGCGCGCCCGGTAGGCGTCCCCTAGGGCCGTGTAGGCAGCCGCCTGGGTCGGGTCGAGCGCCAGCGCGCGGTTCGCGGCCGCCTCGGCGCTGTCGAGCGCCTCCTCCTGCGTGATCCCCGGCACCGCATACTCCGATGGCGTATGGAGGACGTACGCCAGCGCCAACCCTGACCACGCCTCGGCATAGGCGGAGTCGGCCTGCACGGCCCGCCGGAACCACTGCGCCGCGGCCACGATGTCCGCCGTGGTCCGCAGCGTCCAGTGGTGCAGTCCCAGGAAATACGCGTCCTGCGCCGTCGGGTCCCGCGACCCGGCGTGGACGATAGGGTCATCGCCCACGAGTCGGATCCGCAGCGCGTCGACGATCCGCCGCGCCACCTCGTCCTGGAGCGCGAACAGGTCGGACGCGCCGGCTTCCCGGTCGAAGCGCTCGGACCAGAGGGCCAGGCCCGAGCGGGCGTCGGTCAGGTCCGCCGTGACCCGGATCCGGTCCCCCAGCTGGGCGACGCTCCCTTCCAGCACCGTGGCCACCCCCAGCCGGCCGGCGATCTCCCGCACGTCCAGCCCCGCCTGCCGGAACTGGAACGCCGACGTCCGCGCCACCACGCGCAGGCCCTCGACCCCGGCCAGGCTGTTGATGAGCGTCTCCGCGATGCCGTCGCCCAGGTATGCCCGGTCGCGCCCCGGGCTCAGGTCCGTGAACGGGAGAACCACGAGCGAGCGCGGGGCGGCCGCGTCGACCGCCGGGCCGAACGCCCCAGCCGCCTCGGCCCGCCCGGCCGCGACGTCGCCCCGCACGACCACGCCGGCGGCGCCCAGGCCCACCACACCGAGACCGGCCAGAAGCAGGAGCTCCATGGCCTCGACACGCTGAGCGCCTCGCTCCCCATGGAACCACGCCAGCACCACCGTGACCGGGAAACCCGTGGCCAGCAGGACGAACGCGATCCTCCCCACCGTGTCCGGCCACCCCCATGTGCCGCCGAGCGTGGTCACCACCTCCAGCGTCAGCCACGCGCCAGCGGCGTAGCCGAGCGTCCACCGGCCCAGGTGGCGCCTGCGGATGCCGTCGGAGAGGTCCAGGATCCTGCGTGTCACGATCGGCGGGGGTTCGGGGAGGCGAACGTCCCAAGATGAAACCGACTCGCCGCCCCCGCCATGGGGTCGTCCTGGAGCGCGTAGCATGGCAGCAGAAATGTCGTACTCCCATTGCAGCAGAAATGTCGCACTCTGGAGTTCTGAGGCGGCTGGGGTCCGCCGTACGTGGTAACCGGTCCGGCGGTGCGGTGTGAGAGTGGGAGCGGGTTGACGCCGGGGGGTCTTGACGGAGTATAGCGATATGTCGCATAGTTCTGGTATCGACGCGAGGGATGCGCCGAGGGGAACGACGTCCGCACAGAAACCGGAGGCAGCGATGGGACCGAGAGGCAACGATTACGGCTGGAGCGCGTGGGCCAACATGTGCGGCCCGGGGTTCCACTTCGGGCGGGGGGGGCACCGGCGCCGGCGGGTGTTCCGGCGCGGGGACCTGAAGTACATGGTGCTGGGGCTTCTGGAAGAGCAGCCGATGCACGGGTACGAGGTGATGCAGCGTCTGGAGGAGGAGTCGGGCGGGTACTATTCGGCGAGTCCCGGCTCGGTCTATCCGGTGCTCCAGATGCTGGAGGACCAGGGGTACGTGCGGGGGGAAGAGCGGGAGGGGAAGAAGGTGTACGAGATCACGGAGGACGGGAAGGCGTTCCTGCACGAGCACCGGGACCGTGTGGAGGACGTGTCGGACCGGGTGGAGGACTTCGCGTCGATGTTCGGCGGGCGCGGGATGGGGGACCTGACGCGTACATTCGTGCGCCTGGCGCAGGCCAGCTTCGAGCGGGCGATGGACGCGGCCGGTGATCCGGAGAAGGTGGCGGGGCTGAGGGAAGTACTGGAACGGGCGACGCGGGAGGTGGAGTCGTCCCGGGAACGTTCGAAGCAGGGCTGAGGACCGAAACGCAGGAGAGGAGGCAAGCGTGCCCGAGTGGTTGATCATCGGCCTCGTGATCTGGTTCGTCTTCAACGTCCGCGGGCGGCGTCGCCGCTGGCGGCGGATGGTGCAGAGCCAGAATGGCGACGACTGGCTGTACGTGGGCGGCCCGTGGGGCGGGGGCCGCTGGGGCGGAGGCTGGCGCCGCGGGTCGCTCCCGGGTGAGCGAATGGAGAGGGAGCTGCCAACGGCCGCGCGATCCGGTCGGGTGGCGGCGCCCCGCCCGCCGGAGACGGCCGAGGAGCGACTGCGGCGCGAGTTCGTGGAAGGGAAGCTGACCATGGAGGAATACGAGTCCCGGCTCTGGCAGGAGCTGAGGCCGAGGGGCGGCGCGTAGGCGGGGAGGGCTCGGCCTTGCGGCCTCGCAGAGGGGCGCGCCGCAGGCGCGCAGAGGGGCTCGCTTCGCTCGCAGAGGGGCGCCGCGGAGCGGCGCAGAGGGGCTCGCTTCGCTCGCAGAGGGGCGCCGCGGAGCGGCGCAGAGGGGCTCGCTTCGCTCGCAGAGGGGCTCGCTTCGCTCGCAGAGGGGCGCCGCGGAGCGGCGCAGAGGGGCTCGGCCTCGCGGCCTCGCAACGGCTCCGCCCCTGATGGGCGTCGCAATCGCGCTCGGCTCTGCCTCGCGTCGCACTGCTGCGCAGCGCCTGCGAGACGAAGTCGAGCCCCTCTGCGAGACGAAGTCGAGCCCCTCTGCGAGACGAAGTCGAGCCCCTCTGCGAGACGAAGTCGAGCCCCTCTGCGAGACGAAGTCGAGCCCCTCTGCGAGACGAAGTCGAGCCCCTCTGCGAGACGAAGTCGAGCCCCGATCTTGCACAAGCCCCCGCCCGGATGTGGAACAACCGAGCGGGGGCCGAGTCATGGGACTGTCGATGAATCCGAAGCACATGACGCGCTACGCGCGGCTGGCGGGGCTGCTGGCGCGTCATGGCGGGTCGGACCTGGTGCGGCGGGCGGGCCTGGAATCGGCGTTGGAGGGTGACGCGGCGTCCCCGGAGGTGTCGGACGCGCACGCGCGGGATGGGAAGGCGGAGTCGCTGGCGGCAGACCTGGAGTCCATGGGCCCGGCGTACGTGAAGCTGGGGCAGCTGCTGTCCACGCGCGCCGACCTCCTCCCGCCGCCGTACCTGCACGCGCTTTCCCGGCTCCAGGACCGGGTGGAACCCTTCCCGTACGAGGACGTGGAGCGGATCGTCGGGGAAGAGCTGGGGGTGCGGCTGTCGAAGGCGTTCGCGTCGTTCGAGCGGGCCCCGATGGCGGCGGCGTCGCTGGCGCAGGTGCACCGGGCGGAGCTGCGCGGCGGCGAAGCTGTGGCGGTGAAGGTGCAGCGGCCGGGGATCCGTGAGAACGTGCGCGAGGAGCTGGCGGTGCTGGAGGAGGTGGCCGGGTTCATGGACGATCACTCGGACCGGGCGCACCGCTACCGCGTGGCCGCGGTCCTGGACCAGTTCCGCCGCTCGCTGCTCCTGGAGCTGGACTTCCGCAACGAGGCCCTGAACCTGGCGACGCTGGGCGAGAATCTCAGGGGCTTCGACCGGCTCGTCGTCCCCCGCCCCATTCCGGACTACACCACGCGCCGCGTGCTGACGATGGAGCTGGTGCGCGGGCACAACGTAACGGCGCTGAGTCCGGTGGCGCTGCTGGAAGTGGACCGGCGCGCGCTGGCCGACGAGCTCTTCCGCGCCTACCTGAAGCAGATCCTGGTGGACGGGTTCTTCCACGCCGACCCGCACCCCGGCAACGTCCTGCTCACCGACGACCACCGTCTCGCGCTCCTGGATCTGGGGCAGACGGCCACGCTCTCGCCCGGGTCGCGGGAAGCGCTGCTGAAGCTGCTGCTGTCGGTGGCCGATGGTGATGCCGACCAGGCATCGGACGTGCTGCTGGACCTGAGCGAGCCCGAGAAGGACGCGGACCGCAGGGGCTTCCGCGCGGCCGTGGCCGAGCTGGTGGCGAGGGCGGAGGGGCGGAAGGCGGGCGACATCGCGCTGGGCGTGGTCGTGCTCCAACTGGTCAGGATCGCGGGGACCCACCACGTCAGCCCGCCGCCCGAGCTGAGCATGCTGGGCAAGACGCTCTTCGACCTGGACCAGGTCGCCAAGACGCTGGACCCGGACCTGGAGCCGAACGCGGCCATCCGGCGCCACGCGGCCGAGATCATGGAGCGGCGGATGCTGTCGTCGCTGAGCCCGTCGTCGCTCTTCAAGCGGGCGCTGGAAGCGAACGAGCTGGTGCAGCACCTGCCCCGGCGCCTGAACCGGATCATGGAGCTGATGGCGGAGAACCGGCTGAGCGTGGGCGTGGACGCCATCGACGAGGTCCGCTTCATCGCGGGGCTCGAGAAGATCGCCAACCGCATCACGCTGGGCGTCATCATCGCCGCGCTCATCCTGGGCGCCGCCATGCTCGTGCGCGTGGACGCCGGGCCCCGGGTGCTGGGCTACCCGGCGCCCGCGTTCATTCTGTTCCTCGCCGCCGCCGTCGCGGGGGCCGCGCTGGCCATCAAGATCGTGCTGACGGACCGGGGGTAGGCGACGCCGGCGGATCCTCCCGAACGCGTCAGGTCTACCTCGACCCGACCGACAGCGCGCTTCCTGGAGGCAGTGGCCGAGCGGATCGGGGCGGTCCGGCCCAGCGAGTATGGCCGCCGCCCCGGCGGGCGGCGACAATGTCGTCCTGCCGCACTCAGGCCGCTCTGGCCCCGCTCCCCCGCACTACCGCGCTTCCCCACCCCACGGCCACGGTGAGCGCGGAGCCGATGAGCGCGAACCAGAGCGTGTTCACCACGGTAGGGATGGCGCCAAACGTCTGGGCCGCCCAGAGCGCGCTCATGGCGGCCACGGCCACGGCGATGCCGGTGACGGCGTCTTGCTGGTCGGGGCGTCGGAAGAGGGTGCCGAGGAGGAAGCCGCCCAGGAGCGGGCCGAAGGTGAAGGACGCGATCTGGAGCGCCACGACCACGACCGGGGTACCCTGCTGCGCGAAGTGGAAGAGCGTGGCGCCGCCCACCAGGATTGCGGCCCAGAACAGCGTGAAGGCGCGGCCCACGCGGAGCAGGTGGTCCTCGTCGCCTTCCCGGCGGGCGAGCGGGGCGTACAGGTCGTGGGTGGCGGAAGAGGCGAGGGAGTTGAGCGATGAGGACACCGTGGACATGGCCGCGGCGAGCACGCCGGCGACGATGAGTCCGCTCAGCCCGCTGGGCAGCCCCTCGATGATGAACGCGGGGAACACCTCGTCGGGGGTGGCGAACGTGCGCCCGGCGTAGAACGTCCGCAGACCGGCGCCCACGAGGAGGAAGAGCGCGAACTGCCCCAGGACGACGATCCCGCTGCCGATCACCGCCTTCCTCGCCCCGCGCAGGTCGGGGGCGGCCAGGAGGCGCTGGACGACGAGGTGGTCGACGCCGTGCGTCGCCATGGACAGGAACGCGCCGCCGAGCAGCCCGGTGACCAGCCACGTGCCATCCGCGGGACCGCCGTCGAGATGTACCACGCGGAAGGTCCCGGCCGCGCGGCCGGCGTCCATGATGGCGCGCCAGCCGCCGGGCACCGCCCCCGCCAGGACCCAGAGCGCGGCGGCGCCGCCGACGATGTAGAGCCCCATCTGGAACACGTCCATCCACACCACGGAGCGGAGTCCGCCGTACCAGGTGTAGAGGAGCGTGGCGGCGCCCACGAGCAGGATCACCTGCCAGTACGGCCAGCCGGTGATGAGGGCGATGGGAATGGCCGCAGCGAAGATGCGTACGGAGTCGGCGAACGCGCGGGTGACCATGAAGATGACCGAGGAGAACCGCCGCGCGCCGAGGCCGAAGCGCTCCTCCATGAGGGCGTAGGCGGTGGTCAGCTCGCCGCGGAAGTAGCCGGGGAGGAGGACGTACGCCACGCCGACGCGGCCGATCAGGTAGCCGGCGGCCAGCTGGAGGATCCAGAAGTCGGACGTATACGCGGTGGCCGGGATGCTGATGAACGTGAGGGCGCTGGTCTCGGTGGCGACCACGGACATCATGATGGCCCACCACGGCATGGCGTGGCCGGCGAGGAAGTAGTCGCGGGCGCCGTGCTGGGACCGGCCGAGGTACGTGCCCACGCCCACCACGCCCACCAGGTAGGCGACGAGGACGACGATGTCGAGCGTGGTGAATGCCATTCCGGGGTCCCGGGTGCGCGCCGGCGGGTATTATCGGGGACGCGCCGCTGCCGGGCCAGCGGGGGTCGCGCCGCCGCCTGGCCAGCGCCGTTGGTCCCGGGCGAATCAGCGGACCACGAACGCCTCGACGGCGTGGAACTCCGGCAGCCCCAGTCGGTCCAGCTCTTCGGCCGTACCCCGATTGCGCGCGTCCACGCGCTGCCAGAACTCCCGATTGTCGTAGCCGCCCGGGAACGGCGCGGTGTCCTTCTGCGACTGGTGCTTGAAGATGGCGAAGATCTTACGACGCAGCTCTTCGCGCGAGAGCGGGACGAAGACGTCGGCCTCGTGGACCGCCCACTCCTGCCACGCCCCGCGGTACAGCCACACCTCCGGGTCGGGCCCGGGGTAGTCCTCGAGGGCCAGGTCGATGGCCTCCTTGCACTGCCGGTGCGTGCCGTGAGGGTCCGACAGGTCCCCGGCGACGAAGATGACGTCCGGCTTCCGCTCCTCCAGCAGCGTCCGGACGATCTCCACGTCCGCGGGCCCGACAGCGTTCTTCTTGACGGTCCCGGTCTGGTAGAACGGCAGGTCGAGGAAGCGGCAGACCTCGCGGGAATACCCGAGCGACTCCACCGCGCTCACCGCCTCCGTCTCACGGATGTGGCGCTTGATGTCCTGCACCTCGCCGATGTCCACCTGGCCCGGCTGCTTGCGGGCGAGGAAGCCCTCCACCCTTTCGATGAGCCGGCCCAGCGCGGTGCTGGAATCCGGAGCCGGATCCGGGCTGGACTCGCTCCGGACGACGCCCGCGCCGTTCGCCAGCACGTCCCTGTGGAAGCGGCGCACGAAGTCCAGGTAACGCCGAACCTCGTGGTCGAACACGGCGATGTTGCCGGAAGTCATGTACGCCACCACCACGTCGTTCCGGTTCTCGTGGAGCTTGCGAAGCATCCCGCCCATGCTGATGACGTCGTCGTCGGGGTGTGGGCTGAAGACGATCACGGAGGCGTCGCGGGGGAGCCGGGGGTTGTCCCGGATCTTGGCTGCCACGCGGTCGAAGGCGGTCGTGTTCAGGTCATCGGCGGAGGGGTAGAGGGCGAGGAGCGAGGCCAGGTGGTGGTCCTGGTAGTCGGCCGCGGAGAGCTGCAGGATGGCGCGCTCGGATGCGCGGGCCAGCCAGACCACGGCGCGCAGGGCGAGGTCGTCATCCCACTCGACGGCGCGCACCAGCCATGGCGTCTTGATGCGCGTCAGCTCGCCCGCCGCGGCGGCGTCCAGGAAGAAGGTGGCGTCGGGGTGATCCTGGAGGTAGGTGGCCGCCACATCGGGCGAGATCTCGCCTTCCACTGCCCGCTTGACGATGGCCGCCTTGTGCTCCCCGGTGGCCATGAGAACGATCTCCCGCGCGTCGAGGATCGTGGCCACACCCATGGTGATGGCCTCGCGTGGCACGTTCTCCTCTCCGAAGAAGTCGGCGGCCGCGTCCTTCCGTGTGACCGCGTCCAGGTGGATCAGCCGGGTGCGGGAGTCGCGTCCCGAGCCCGGCTCGTTGAAGCCGACATGGCCCGTCTTGCCGATCCCGAGCAGCTGGATGTCGATGCCGCCCTCGGCGCGGATGGCGGCCTCGTAGTCGCGGGCGTGGCGATCCACCTGGTCGCGCGGGACGTTGCCGCGCGGGATATGGACCTTCTCCTCCGGGATGTCGATGTGGTCGAACAGGTTTTCCCACATGAACCGGTGATAGCTGTGGATGCTCCCCGGGTCCATCGGGTAGTACTCGTCCAGGTTGAACGTGACGACGTTGCGGAAGCTGAGCCCCTCCTCCCGGTGCATCCGGATCAGCTCCCGGTACACGCCGATGGGCGTGGATCCCGTGGCCAGCCCCAGCACCGCGGTCTCCGCCGACGCCTGACGCTCCCGCACCAGGTTGGCGATCCGCCCCGCCACGCGGCGGGCAATCTCGTCGTGCTCCTCGACGATGACGACGTCTACGCGTTCCGTGATCGGCATCCGTTTCCCGTCTCCGTTGCGCCAGCCGGGGCAGGTGCCCCGCGTCGGCGCTCGTGCGATGCACGTTCGATTCCCCGGGCGCGGGGGGGCGCCCGCTACGGGTCGGCGGAGATTCCGTCGGCGGCGCGGGCGGCCCAGGTCAGGACGGCCCTGCGGAGCGCGCCGATGCCGGTGCCGTCGCGGCTGGGGTCGACGCGGTTGCTGAGCAGGACCACGTAGAGATCGCGGGTCGGGTCGAGCCAGAGAGTCGTGCCGGTGAAGCCGGTGTGGCCGAACGCGGCCGGGGAGAGGGCGGCTGCGATGTCGCCGGAGCCGGGGGCGAGATCCCAGCCCAGGGCGCGGCTGCCCGGGTTGCCCGGCCCCCCCCGGTCGCCCGCGCGCGACGTGAAGCGCAGCACCGTCTCCGGGTGGATCAGACGGACGCCGTCGGCGCGGCCGGCGCGGAGCAGGAAGCGAGCGAAGCGCGCCAGGTCGCCGGCGGTGGAGAAGAGGCCGGCGTGGCCGGACACGCCGCCCATGGTGAAGGCGTTCTCGTCGTGGACGACGCCGTGCACGTGCGTGTGGCGGAAGACGGTGTCCATCTCGGTCGGTGCGATGCGCTCGATCGGGATGCTCCAGGCGCTGTCGGATAGCGCTGGCAGCCCGCCCTCCGCCCGGACTGCCGCCATGGCGGCGGGCCGGGGCAGGAAACCGGTGTCGCCCATCCCCAGCGGCGTCCAGATCTCGCGGTCGAGGAACGCGCTCAGCGGCTCCCCGGCCACGTGCGCCACCGCGGCGCCGAGAAGGATGAAGCCGAGGTCGCTGTAGACCGTCCGCGTGCCCGGCTCGTAGGACGCCGGCAGCCGGGCGATGGCGGCCACGACGGCGCTGTCGCCGCGCAGCCCGCCGGCGGACGGGTGCCAGAAGCGCTCGAACGGCGGGAGCCCGGCGGTGTGCGTGAGGAGGCGGCGGACGGTCACGGCATCGCGCCAGCCGCCCCGAGGCCACGCGGGGAGGTACGCCGAGAGGGGCCGGTCCAGGGACATCATCCCGCGATCCACGAGCAGCATCACGGCGGTGGTGGTCCCGACCACCTTCGTCAGCGAGGCCAGGTCGTAGACCGTCGAGTCGCTGGCGGGTGGCGAGCCCGCGGCGTAGTCGAGCCGACCGTACCCACGCAGGCGCAACAGCCGTCCTCCCCTCCCCACGGCCACGGCCGCGCCGGGCGTCACGCGGGCGGCGATGGCGGCTTCCACGGCTGCGTCGAGGGAGTCCAGCGCGTTCCGGGCGACCGGGGACAGCGCGACATCACCTGGTCCCTCGACCTCGCCGGCGCCCCATCTCCCCGGCCCCGCCCGGTCGAGCCCGGCGCCGAGCGGCGCGAGCGGCGGGATGGAGGTCGGGAGCCGGCCGCCGATGGGCGCGTCGCCGAGGAGCGCGCGGGCGGTGGCCACCTGGCTCACCGGGGCGCCGCCCCATCCGAGCACGTACGTGCCGGCGTCCGGCAGCTGCTGGAGGATGTAGGGGCTGCCCAGCGACACGACGACGGTCGGCCGGGCAGCGATCAGCGCCCGGACCCGCTCCGCGACCGGCTCCTCGATGGCGATGCTGCCTTTGGACGACCGGGCGCGGACATTGGAGACGAACACGGTCAGGTCCGCGCTTTCTGCCATGGCGAACACGGAGTCGAGCACGGCCACGGGCTCGCCGGGGCCGAGCCTCGCCGCGCGGAACGCGGGCAGGGCGGGGGCGAGGGTGGCGGCGAGATGGCGGGCGGCGAAGGGGTCCACGTCGTCACTGTACGAGATCGCGAGCACGCGCGGGAAGCGGAGCGGCTGGAGGGGGACCAGACCGTCGCGATCCCGGACCAGGGTGATGCCGCGGGCGGCGACCTCCGCGGCGACGGCGCGGTGGGACGCGGCGCCCACCTGCCCAGCCACTTCTTCGAGCGGGACGGTCCCGCGGCCGCCGAGCCCGACGCGCGCCTTCGCTTCCAGGATCCTGCGCACCGAGCGGTCGATGCGCGCGGCCGTGACCCGACCCCCCTCCACCGCCTCCACCACCGCGTCCACCACGGCGCCGGGGTCGACGGGCTGGAGCAGGATGTCGGCGCCCGCCTCGACGGCGCGGACGGCGGCATCCCGCGGCCCGAAGACCTCCACGAGCGCGCCCATGTCGAGGGCATCGGTGATGACCAGTCCCTGAAACCCCATCTCCCCGACGAGCAGGCTGTCGAGCATCCGGCGCGAGAGCGTGGCCGGGACGGTGGAATCGCCCGTGAGCGCGGGCACCGCGATGTGCGCGCTCATGACCGCGGCCACGCCCGCCTGGATGGCGGCGCGGAACGGGACCAGCTCGACGCTGTCCAGCCGCGCGGTGTCGAGGCGGAGGATGTAGGGAGCCAGGTGGGTGTCGCTGGAGACGTCGCCATGGCCGGGGAAGTGCTTGGCCGTGGCGAGCATCCCGTGCTCCTGCAGCCCGCGCAGCTGCGCCACCGCGAAGCGCGCCACCGCGGCCGGGTCCTCTCCGTAGCTGCGGGTGTTGATGACCGGATTGTCCGGGTTATTGTTCACGTCCGCCACGGGGGCGAGCGCCACGCGTATGCCGGCGGCCCGCCCCTCCTGGGCAGTGATCCGGCCCATCGAGTAGGCCAGCGACGGGTCGCCCGTGGCGGCGATGGCCATGGCGGGGGGGAAGTCGGTGCCGCCGCCCAGCTCCGAGCCCCACGGCAGCAGGACGCCCGCGTCCAGGCGCTGCCCGGGGCCGTGCTCGAGGTCGGTCATCACCAGCAGCGGCACGGACGCGGCGCGCTGGAGGCGGTTCAGCAGGTCCGCCAGCTCGAGGGGCGGGCCGATGGACGGGAGGATCCCGCCCACGCCCAGGTCCCGGACCCAGCTCCGCAGCCGGTCGAAGTGCGCGCTTTCCGTCGGCACGTACGCCCCGGCCGTCCAGGGCACGACCATCTGCGCGACGCGGTGGCGGAGATCGAGCGTCGCCAGGGTCGAGTCGACCCAGCGCCGGGCGTCGGTGTCCAGCGGGCGGAGCCGGAAGGTGTCGCCGACGAGCGGTGAGGAGGCAGCCGCCCCGGCGGCCGGCCGCGAGACCGGCGCGGACCCGGCAGCCGCCGGCCTGCCGCCGGTCGACGGCGGCGCGCACGACATCACGGTGGCGGCCGCGAGCAGAGCGGCCGGGAGGAATCGCAAGCGCATGGTGCAGCGGAAGGTAGCCGCGATCGTTCGGCGCCGGCAATTCTCAGCGTCGGCCGTGCTGGTGCTGGCGCTCCTGTCGGCGTGCGGCACGGCCCCCCCGTCTCGGCCGGCGGCGGCGGATTCGGCCGGGGCGGACTCATCGGTGGTCGCGAAAGCGCCGCCGTCGCCGAGCTCGGCATCGGCGGTCTTGCAGGCCGCGCAGCCGCCGTACCCCTCGTCGCCCGGAAGGGCCGGGTCCCCATCGGTGGTGCTGGGTGTGGACGTGCTGCTCCGGGACAGCCTGTCGCTCGTGCGCGGGCTGCGCGTCGGCCTGATCACCAACCACACCGGCCGCTCCTACGCCTCGCCCGCGGCTGGCGACACCGGGGTCAGCACCATCGACCTCCTGTCCGCCGCCCCGGGCGTTCGCCTGGTCGCGCTGTTCAGCCCGGAGCACGGGATCCGCGGCGAGGTGGACCGGAAGGTGGCGAGCGGCCAGGACGCCCGGACCGGTCTGCCGGTCCATTCGCTCTACGGTGAGACGCGGAAGCCCACGCCAGCCATGCTCGAGGGGCTGGATGTTCTGGTTTTCGACATCCAGGACATTGGGACGCGCTACTACAGCTATGTGTGGACCATGGCGCTGGCAATGGAGGCGGCCGCGGACGCCGGGCTCCGCTTCGTGGTGCTGGACCGCCCGGACCCGATCGGCGGCGTGCTGGTCCAGGGGAATGTTGCGCCGTCCTACTCGCCCGTGGCTTTCTACCGCGCGGCCATGCGCCACGGCCTGACAGCAGGCGAGCTCGCGCGTTACGTGAAGGGCGAGTACGGGCTGGGCGTCGACCTCCACGTGGTGCCCATGGAGGGCTGGCGGCGGGAGATGTGGTGGGGGGACACGGGCGTGCCGTGGCGGGCGCCGTCACCCAACATGCCGTCGGTGGAGTCCGCCACCCACTACCCGGGCACCTGCCTGTTCGAAGGCACCAACCTGTCGGTGGGACGCGGCACCCCGCTGGCTTTCCAGCAGATCGGCGCGCCGTGGCTCGATGCCGAAGCCGTGGCCGACGCGCTCCGGGGCCGCCGGCTACCCGGGGTAGCCATCGAAGCCGTGCGCTTCACCCCTCGCGCCCCCACAGACGGGAAGTTCGACGCCCAGGCGCTGGCCGGCCTCCGCTTCCAGGTCACCGATCCAGACGCCTACGACCCCGTCCGCACCGCCGTCGCCGCGCTCCTGGAGATCACCCGCCGGCACCCCGACGCCTTCCGCTGGCGCGAAGCCTGGTTCGATGGCCTCGCCGGGGGGCCACGCCTGCGAGAGCAGATCCAGGCCGGCGCCACGCTCGACGGGATCACCGCACCGTGGAAGGCGCAGAGGGAACGGTGGGAAGCGCTGCGGAGCCGCTATCTGCTGTACCGGTGAGGCGGGTGCCCGGCCGGGGTACTCCGCGCGTCACCGCTCGAGCATGGCGGGGATGCTGTCCTCACGGGCGGCGGGATGGGCGACGACGGCCACGTCGCCGGCTATTCGGAGCTCCACGGGCTGGTCGCGGACGGAGCGCCGGAAGCCTTTTCCTTCGAGGACGCGGTGCACGTAGATCCGCCGCACCACGACCAGGGTGCTGGCCAGGACGGGAACGGCGACGAGCAGCCCGATGACCTCCATGAGGTGCGCCATGATGAGCACGCTCAGGAGCGTGAGAACGGGCGGCAGCGAGACCTGGCGCTCCATGATCATCGGGGCGACGAAGTTCGCCTCCACGAGGTGCACCACCACGCCGAGCAGCGCAACCATGAGCGCCTGCACCGCGTGCCCCTGCCCCAGGACGAAGATGGCCGGCAGCAGCGTCGAGACCAGGGTTCCGAAGAACGGTACGATGGCCACGATGCCGGTGAACACCCCGAACGCCAGGGCGTAGGGCACCCGCAGGATGATCAGCCCGAACCAGGTGAACAGGGCGAGCGTGAACATCGCCAGGAGCTGCCCGACGATCCAGCTGCGCAGCGTCACCGCCAGGTCCGTCAGGATGTCGCGAACCAGCTCCCGGTGGACGGGCGGCGCGAGGGCGATCAGCCCTTCCCGGTACATCGCCGGCCTGAGCGTCAGGTAGATGCCCATGACCAGCACCGAGAAGAAGTGGATGAGGAACTGCATGCCGCTGAACACGTACGGCACCACGCTGCGGAAGTAGCTCCCGATCTCCGCAACGATGTTCCCCACATAGCTCTCGTTCTCGCCCAGCCGGCCGAACAGGTTGGCCACGAGCGGCTTCGACTCGGCGAGCTGGACCAGCTGGTCCTCCCACTGTTCCAGCTGCTCCGGCAGCTGCTGCACAAGCTCCCCGGTCTGCTCCGCCACCGGCGGGACGATCAGGGCGCCGATTCCCACCGCGGCGCCCATGGAGATCAGGATGGCGACCAGGAGCCCGAACGGCCGGGGCATGGCCAGCCGCCGCTGGAGCGTGTCCGTGATCGCGCCGAGATACAGGGAGAAAAGGACGGCAATGAACAGCAGCAGGAGGATCTCCGCCACGCTGTAGATGAACAGCAGGAGGAGGACGAAAAGGATCGTCGAGAGGACGACGCCCGCACCCTTGCGGTTCATCGACACCCCGGCGATCCCTGCCCGACTCGGTCGCGGGCGCCCGGCATCCGGCCGCTACTCCTCTTCCAGCTGCGCTTCCTGGACGTCGCCGTCCTCCTCGTCCACGACGCCGCTCGGCAGCGACGCCGGCTGCTTCTGTCCGCTCGGAAGCCCCATCTGCTCCTTCAGCGCCGCCAGACGCCGCTCCACGTCGCCGCCGTTGCCACCCTCCAGCTGCTTGAACTCCGTCTCCAGCGTGTCACCCGAGAGGCTGAGCGTGACCTCCGACGCCGCCAGTGCCTTCCGCTCCGACTCCTCGATCTTCTCCGCCACGCGTTCGAACGCGTCGAACGCCGAGCGGTCGGACAGCCCCGACATCGTCTCGTGGATCCGGCGCTGCGCCTGCGCACGCTTCTGCTTCGCGACCAGGAGGTTCTTCTTCCGCTTCGCCTCCTCGATCTTGTCGTTCAGCTCGCGCAGCGACGACTTGACCTTCTCCGTCTCCTGCGCCTGACGCCGCCAGGTCTCCTCCATCGACTGCGCCCGCTGCGCGTGCTCCTGCTGGCGCAGCAGCGCCTGCTTCGCCAGATCGTCGCGGTTCTCCTTCACCGCCAGCATGGCCCGGCGCTCCCACTCCGCCGACTGCCTCGCCTCCTCCTCGACCTGCGACCGCAGCTTCTGCTCGTCCGCGATCGCCAGCGCCACTTCCTGCTTCGCCTTGCTCAGCTGCTCGCGCATGTCCGCGATCAGCTGGTTCAGGACCTTCTCAGGGTTCTCCGCCCGCGCGATCGCGTCGTTGATGTTCGAGCGCAGCAGCAACGAAAGCTTCTGAAAGATGCCCATGTCCTCAGCCCTTGTGTGCGACCGGGAGGAGCTCCGCCAGCTCCTTCATGTGACTCCTTGCGGCGAAGACGATGCTCTCGTACGAAGCCCGCAGCTCCTGGAAATCCAGCGTCTCCAGCTCGAGCGCGTCGCTCAGCGCGATGTCACCCTCCTCGATACCATAGCTGCCGTGCACGAGGTCCGACGCGTTCAGCTCCAGAAGCTTGCGGTACAGCGGCGCCAGCTGCTGGTCGCTCGGGTCCTGCGGCAGGTCCATCACCTTCAGCCGGAGCAGGATCACCGGCGGCGAGTACGTCACCACCACGTTCGTCCCGCCCTCCTCCCCCTTCAGCACCCACATGCTCTCTTCGACCTCCTCGGTCTCCACACCCATCCGGATGAAGTAGGACTCGAGATCGTCGCGATTCATCATTGGCCGTAGTCTCCGTCTCGGGAAAACCTGCCGATCCGTACGGTACTGGAGCGGGCGGTGTTTCGGCAACACCGCCGACCCCGGCTCCGGCGCCCTCGCGCCTCCCTTCCCTGTCCATGCCGCGGCCAAGACCCTTCCGTGTTTCGGGGCCCCGTGCTATGTAGTATTACTACTCTATGGGGAGAGACCATGCCCAGACGCCTCGGCTACGCCACCACCGCCATCCTTCGCGCCATCGTCGACGGCGCGGTCTACGGCCTGGACATCATCGAGCGCACGGGGCTGCCGAGCGGGACGGTCTACCCGACGCTGCAGCGGCTGGAGAAGCGGGGATTCGTGACGGGCCGGTGGGAGGCGGACAGCCTTGCGCGGGCGGAGGGTCGTCCGCGGCGGCGGTACTACCGGCTGACGGCGGCGGGGGAAGCGGCTCTGGCGGAGGCGGTGCGCGAGTTCGGGGCGCTGGCGGAGGGTCGGCTGCCGCTGCCGGGGCAGGCGGAGGAAGCGTGAGCGGGGCGGGCGGGGCGGACGGGGGAACGGTGGCCCGGTGAGCGGCGGTCCGGGGGGTGGGTCTCCGGGCGGCGGCCGGAACGCGGAGGACTGGCCTCGATCGGGGCTGCTGGCGGCCGGCCGATCGTGGCTGCGCGGGCTGTCGTCGCTGGTTCCGGAGGGGCGGCGGGAGGAGTGGCGGTCGGAGTGGGAAGCGGAGCTGTGGCAGCTGTGGCGCCGGGCGACGCGGGTGCCGGAGCGTTACGCGGGTGTGGTGGCGCGGGGCGAGGGCGAGGGCCTTCTCCGCCTGGCGGCGGTGATGCGGTACCTGGCGGGTGCGCCGTTCTCGGTCATGCACGAGCTGAAGGAGGAGTGGATGCGGGACCTTTGGCAGGACGTCCGATACGGCGTGCGCTCGCTGCTGCGGGCGCCTGCGTTCCTGGTGGTGGCGGTGCTGACGCTGGCTCTGGGGATCGGGGCGAACACGACGGTGTTCTCGCTGGTGAACGCGCTCCTCTTCCGTGCTCCACCCGGGATCGCAGCGCCGGGGCGGCTGGTGCGGATCGGGCGCGGGCACGCGCCGCGGTTCGACAACTGGTCGATCCCTGTGTACCGGGACCTGCGGGCGGGGGAGGAGGGTCTGGCGGAGGTGGCGGGCTTCGCGAGCGCAGGGTCGGTGATCGTCGGGCGCGGCCAGGACGCGGCGGCGGTCCCCGCGCAGATGGTGAGCGACAACTACTTCGACGTGCTGGGCGTGCCCCCGGAGCTCGGGCGCACGTTCGCTTCGGAGGAGGTTACGGAGGCGGGCTCGGCGCCGGTCGCGGTGATCTCGCACGCATTGTGGCGAGCGCGCTTCGGCGGGGACAGCGCGGCCATCGGCTCGACGCTGGCGGTGAACGGTCTGGCGTTCCGGATCGTGGGGGTGGCACCGGCGGAGTTCGGCGGCTCGGACATCCTGCGGTCGCGGACGGACGTGTGGGTGCCGTACACGATGGTGGAAACCATGCTCGGCCCGGGCACGGGGGAGCTGCTGAGGCGGCGCTCGTCGAGCTGGTTCTGGGTCTTCGCTCGCCTGGCGCCGGGGGTATCGTTCGAGCAGGCGTCCGCGGCGACGCGGTCGCTGTACGCGCACCTCGACGAGGAGCACCCGGATCTGGCCGGCCAGGGCATCTGGCTGTCGCGTGGCGTGGGGCTGACGCCGGAGGATCGCGCATCGGTGCGGCCCACCTCGCGTCTGCTCATGGGGGTGGTGTTCCTGGTGCTGCTGATCGCGTGCGCAAACCTGGCGGGGCTGGCGCTGGCCCGGGGCGCGAACCGGCGAGGGGAGGTGGGGGTGCGCACGGCCCTCGGCGCCAGCCGGGTACGCGTCGCCCGGCAGTTCCTGACGGAATCGGTGCTGCTGGCGCTGGTGGCCGGACCCGCCGCGCTGGGCCTGACCTGGCTGGTGGCCGCCGAGCTGCCGGCGCTGGTGCCGTACCCGGTATCGGTGGGCTTCGACCCGGATGGGCGCGTGCTGGCCCTCGGTCTGGCGCTGGCGCTGGCGGCGGGCGTCCTGTTCGGCCTTGCGCCGGCTCTGGCGTCCGCGCGGAGCGACGTGCGCGCAGCGCTGGCCGGCAGCTCGCGCGCCGTGGTGGGCCGGGGCGGGCGCTTCGGCCGCGGCCTCGTCGCCGCGCAGCTGGCCCTCACCTTCGTGCTCCTGGCAGGCACCAGTGTGCTGCTACGCAGCCTGTGGAGCGCGCGGGCGCTGGATCCCGGCTTCGACGCGGATCACGTGGCCGCCGTGACGCTGGACGTCGGAATGCGCGGAGGGTACGACGCGGGCGCCGGCCGCGCGTTCTACCGGGACCTTCTCTCCGCCGCGCGGGCGCTCCCGGGAGTGACGGCGGTGGGGCTCGCCTCCGAGCTCCCGGTGGCCGACTTCCAGTCCAATCATACGCCTCTGGCGCCGGGCGAGAAGACGGACCGCGATGCGCCCCCGCCTGCGCCCGTGCTGTCTTCGCCGGCCGGGGCCGGGTACTTCGACGCCATCGGGCTGCCGCTCGTCTCCGGCCGGACGTTCGTGGCCGGCGACTACGGGGAGGACGCGGAGCGCGTGGTCGTGATCAACCAGGCGCTGGCGAAGCGGTTCTTCGGCGACGCGGACCCGGTGGGCAGGGTGCTGCCCTTCGCTGCGGACCCGGATTGGGACGCGCCCACGCGGGTCGTGGGCGTGGCGGCCGACTCGAAGAACCGGAGCCTGCGGGCGCCGTCGTGGGCTCAGTACTGGTACCCGTGGGGACGCGAGTACCGGGGCGGGATGACACTGGTCGCCCGGACGGCGGGCGATCCGCGTCCGCTGGTGGCGGGGCTCACCGAGCTGGTGCAGCGGATCGACCCCGGCATGCCCGTGCTCCGGGCCGCGCCGTTGCGGGAGCTGGTGGGCGGAACGCTGCGCGACACCCGTATGCTCTCGTCGCTCATCGCGATCTTCGGCGCTCTCGCGCTGGTGCTCGCTGCCGTGGGGCTGTACGGCGTGATGGCGTACACGGTGGCGCGCCGCACCCGGGAGATGGGGGTGCGGATCGCCATGGGCGCTACACGGCGCGTGGTCCTGCTCATGGTGCTCCGCCAGGGGCTCCGGCTCGTGGTCATCGGGCTCGCGCTCGGGATCCCGCTCGCTCTCGCCGGACTCCGCCTCCTCGAGAGCTCCCTCTTCCAGGTCTCGCCGGCGGACCCGCTCTCGCTGGCGGCCGGTGCCGCGGTGCTCGTCCTGGTGGCCACGGCGGCGGCCGTGATCCCCGCCCGCCGCGCCACGCGTGTGGAGCCCGCTGCCGCGCTGCGCGAGGAGTGAGGCTGCGCGGGGCGGGGCCGGGTTGAAACCCTTTCCCGGCCCGGGGCGTAAGTGAAAAACCGCCGCCTGCCACTGCGCCGCATCCCCAATGCCGGGGCATCGGGGCGTGACCCGCTGTCCCACAGGAGCCTCTCCCATGCCCCGCCTCCTCGAAGCCTGGACCCGCGACCTCGCGCGCGCTGCACGCACCCTCCTGCGCGCTCCCGGCTTCGCGGCAGTGGCCGCGCTCACGCTCGCGCTCGGGATCGGCGCCGCCCTCGCCCTCACCCGCTTCCTCCGCACCCTGCTCTTCGGCGTCGCCGCCATGGATGCGACAGTGCTCGTGGCCGTCGCCGCGCTCATGGTCGGCGTTGCGGTGCTGGCCAGCTACGTTCCCGCCCGTCGGGCGTCGGCGGTGGACCCCGTGGAGGCGATCCGGACGGAGTGACGGAGGCGGTTAGGGGGCACGCGTCGTCGAGTCGCCGATTCTCGCGCGACCTTCAGGGGCGGCATATGTTAACCCCGGTTTCGCTTCTCCCGGCGCCTCGCCGTACCGGCCACGGCGGTCAGGGCCGCACGAGGAGGTCGGGCGGCGGCAGCAGGGCCTCGCGAGGAGCGACGACCGCCGACTTCCAACCGGAGGGGTTGCAGATGCAGGACAAGAGCATCGAGCTGCTGAACCAGGGTCTGGCCGACGAGATGTGGGCCGTGCACCAGTACATGTACTTCCACGTCCACTGCGACGACCAGGGATACGACCTTCTGGCAGGCCTGTTCAAGCGCACTGCCATCGCGGAGATGCATCACGTGGAGGAGTTCGCGGAGCGGATCCTCTTCCTGGGCGGCAAGGTGGAGATGAAGGCCGCCCACGAGGTGGAGGACATCCACGACATCGCCGGGATGCTGAAGAAGGCGCTGGAGATGGAGCAGGAGGCTGTGGAGAGCTACAACGCGGCGGCGAGCGCGTGCAGCGCGGACGCGGGGTCCCGCAAGATCTTCGAGGACCTGGTGACGGACGAGGAAGGTCACGCGGATGCGTTCGAGACGGAGCTGGACCACCTCGACCGCTACGGCGAGCAATACCTGGCGCTGCAGTCCATCGAGCGGGCGAAGGGGCTGGCCGGCAGCTGACACCCGGCACGAGCCGATCGCAGCGGCGGCGGCGTCCTAGCCGACCGGGGCCAGGCCGAGCACGTCGGCGAGGAACCGGCCCGTGTGGGAGACCGGGTTGGCGGCCACGGTTTCCGGGCTCCCCTCGGCCACGATCTCGCCGCCCGCCTCCCCGCCCTCGGGCCCCAGGTCGACGATCCAGTCGGCGGTCTTGATGACGTCCAGGTTGTGCTCGATGACGATGACCGTGTTGCCCTTGTCCACGAGACGGTGGAGCACGTTCAGGAGCATACGGACGTCCTCGAAATGGAGGCCCGTGGTCGGCTCGTCGAGCATGTAGAGGGTCTGCCCGGTGTCGCGCTTGGCGAGCTCCGTCGCCAGCTTGACGCGTTGCGCCTCGCCCCCGCTCAGGGTGGTGGCGGACTGGCCGAGGTGGATGTAGCCGAGCCCGACGTCACTGAGCGTCTTGAGCCGCCGCTTGATGGACGGTACGGCGTCGAAGAATTCGAGCGCTTCATCCACGGTCATCTCCAGGACATCGGCGATGCTCCGCCCCTTGTACAGCACTTCCAGCGTCTCGCGGTTGTAGCGCCGGCCGCGGCACACCTCGCACGGGATGTACACGTCGGGGAGGAAGTGCATCTCGATCTTGACCAGGCCGTCTCCGCTGCATGCCTCGCACCGGCCGCCCTTCACGTTGAAGCTGAAGCGGCCGGGCGAGTAGCCCCGGATCTTGGACTCCGGGAGCTCGGCGAAGAGGCTGCGGATGGGCGTGAACAGCCCCGTGTAGGTGGCCGGGTTCGAGCGGGGCGTGCGTCCGATGGGCGACTGGTCGATATCGATGACCTTGTCGATGTGCTCGACGCCGTCCAGTCGGTCATGCGCCCCGGGAATGGTGCGCCGGCGGTAGAAGTGACGGGCCAGGGCCTCGTAGAGGATCTCGTTCACCAGCGTGCTCTTCCCCGACCCGCTCACGCCCGTGACACACGTGAACGCCCCGAGCGGGAAGCGCACGTCGATCTCCTTCAAGTTGTTCGCCCGAGCGCCGCGGACCACGAGCGCGGCGTCGGGGTCGGAGGACCGTCGCTCGGGCGGGATCGGGATCTCGCGGTCGCCGCGCAGGTACGCGCCGGTGAGGGAGCGCTCGGCCGCGAGGATGTCCTCGATGCCGCCTTCCGCCACCACGTCGCCGCCGTGGCGACCGGCGCCGGGACCGAGGTCGATGAGGTAGTCCGCGGACCGGATCGTCTCCTCGTCGTGCTCGACCACGATGACGGTGTTGCCCAGGTCCCTGAGCTGCCGGAGCGTGTGCAGCAGCCGCTCATTGTCGCGCTGGTGCAGCCCAATGCTCGGCTCGTCCAGGATGTAGAGGACGCCGACGAGGCGGCTCCCGATCTGCGTGGCCAGCCGGATCCGCTGCGCTTCCCCACCCGACAGCGTTTCGGCGCTGCGACCGAGCGTGAGGTAGTCGAGCCCCACGTTGGTCAGGAACCGGAGCCTCTCGCCCACTTCCTTGAGGATGGGGCGAGCGATCTTGGCGGGGAGCGCATCGGGGTTGCCGGCTTCGGTGTCGCTCACGGGCAGCGACGTGAAGAACTCCAGCGCGCGGCTGACGCTCAGGTCCGTGGCGAAGCCGATCGACTCGCCGGCGACCGTGACGGCGAGGCTCTCGGGGCGCAGCCTGTGCCCGCCGCACGAGCGGCACGGCTGCGTCAGCATGTAGTCCCGGAGCTGCTCGCGGACGTTGTCGGAGCCCGTCTCCTCGTAGCGGCGCATGACGTTGCCGAGGACGCCCTCCCACGGCTCCTGGTAGCTGCCCTTTCGTCCGCCCGTGCTGTACGGGAAGGAGATCGGCTGATCGCCACTGCCGTAGAGCACGGCGTGGCGCACGTCCTGGTCCAGGTCGCCCCAGTTGGTGTTGGCGTCGAAGTCGTAGTGCGCTTCGAGCCCGGGAATCACGGAGCGGCGCAGGTGGCCCGTAGGAGCGCCCCAGGGGAGGATGACGCCCTCGAGGATGGAGATGGACGGGTCGCCGACGACCAGGTCTTCGCTGACCTCCAGGCGCGTTCCCAGCCCGCCGCACGCCTCGCACGCGCCGTAGGGTGAGTTGAAGCTGAACTGGCGGGGCTCGATCTCCGGGATCGACGTGCCGCAGTGGACACAGGCGAACCGCTCGGAGAACAGGAAGATCCCGGGGTCCACGGGGACGGGGGAGCCCCCTCCATTGCCGGCATTCGGGTGCGGGTGCAGGACCACCTCCACGATGCCGTCAGCCGTCTTGAGCGCGGTCTCGAGGGAGTCGGCGAGCCGGGCGCGATCGTCGGCGCGGACGACGAGGCGGTCGACCACGACGGCGATGTCGTGGTTCTCGTAGCGGCTGAGTGCCGGCGCCTGCTCGAGGTCGTGGGTCTCGCCGTCCACGCGGACGCGTACGAAGCCCTTCTTGCGGGCCTCTTCGAACAGCTCCCGGAACTCCCCCTTCCGGCCGCGAACGAGCGGCGCCAGCACCTCGAGCCGCGCCCCTTCCGGCCAGGTCAGGATCCGGTCCGCGATCTGCCCGGCGGTCTGGGGCTGGACGGGGCGGCCGCAGCTGTGGCAGTGCGGCGTGCCGACGCGGGCCCAGAGGAGCCTAAGATAGTCGTAAACCTCGGTGACCGTCCCCACCGTCGAGCGCGGATTCCGCCCGGTCGTCTTCTGCTCGATGGAGATGGCCGGACTCAGTCCCTCGATGACGTCCACGTCCGGCTTCTCCATCACGCCCAGGAACTGCCGGGCATACGCGGACAGAGACTCCACGTAGCGACGCTGCCCCTCGGCGTAGATCGTGTCGAAGGCCAGCGAGCTCTTTCCCGAGCCGCTGATCCCGGTGATCACCACGAGGCGATCGCGCGGGATCTCGACGTCGATGTTCCGGAGGTTGTGCTCGCGCGCGCCGCGAACGATCAGTTTTTCGTCTGACATTGACACGGGGGCTTCAGGGTGCGGACCAGGGGCGGTGATACACCGGGGGGGGTGTGGTGGTCCGCAGTTGGGCTCGACCTGCGGTCTCGCAGAGGGGCTCAGCCCGTTCGGGCTTCGCAGAGGGGCTCGACCTGCGGTCTCGCAGAGGGGCTCGGCCTTCGGCCTCGCAGAGGGGCTCGGCCTTCGGCCTCGCAGAGGGGCTCGACCTGCGGTCTCGCAGAGGGGCTCAGCCCGTTCGGCCTCGCAGAGGGGCTCGGCCTTCGGCCTCGCAGGAACTGGGGGCGCCTCTGCGAGGCCGGAGACCGGGGGCCTACGGCATCGTCACGGGCCGCGCTCCCGCCCCCTTAACGTACGTGTCGAACCACGCGATCATCTCGGCCAGCGTGTCCATGATGGACTCGCGGGCGCGATAGCCGTGGCTCTCGGCGGGGAGCATGACGAGGCGGGCAGTGCCGCCGAGCCCCTTCATGGCGTGGAACATCCGCTCGCTCTGGATCGGGAACGTGCCGCTGTTGTTGTCGGCAATGCCGTGGATCATGAGGAGCGGCTCGTCGATGTCGCCGGCGTGCATGAACGGCGACATCGCGTAGTAGATGTCCGGCGCGTCCCAGTACGTGCGCTGCTCGTTCTGGAAGCCGAACGGCGTGAGCGTGCGGTTGTACGCCCCGCTGCGGGCAATGCCGGCGCGGAACAGGTCGGAGTGGGCCAGGAGATTGGCGGTCATGAACGCGCCGTAGCTGTGCCCGCCCACGCCCATCCGGTCGCGGTCGCCGACGCCCATGTCGACCAGCTTGTCCACGGCGGCCCGGGCGCTGGCCACCAGCTGCTGGACGTACGTGTTGTTGGCCGTGTCGCCGCCGATGATGGGCATGCTCGGACCGTCGAAAACGGCGTAGCCCTGAGTCAGGAAGAACAGGTGGCTCGGCCCGCTGAACGTGGTGAAGCGATTCTCCGAGGAGCGCACCTGCCCCGCGGCTGCCGCGGAAACGAACTCTCGCGGGTAGGCCCACAGGACCACGGGCAGCCGCTGGCCCGCCTGGTGGCCGGCCGGAAGGTAGAGCGTCCCGCTCAGCGGCACGCCGTCGGCGCGCTCGTAGACCACGAGCTGCTTGGTGATCCCGCGCAGCTCGGGCGCGGGGTCCTCGAACGCCGTGACGGCGACGTCGCCGTGGCCCGGCAGGTCGAGCACGTGGTAGTTCGGCGGCTCGGTCTTCGACTCGCGACGCGTGAGCACGCGCCCCGCGCCCGCGTCCAGCACGTCCACCACGCCCTCGTACTCCTCGGCACCGGACTGCCACAGCCGCTCGGTCCGGAAGGTCTCCAGGTCGAGGCGGTCGAGGAACGGCCGGTCGCCCTCGGGCAATGCGCCGTCGCCGGCCAGGTAGATGGCGCTCCCATCCTGGAGCAGGACCCGCTCGCCCGTGGCCGTGGACACCATCTGCGGCCGCCCCGGGTCGCCGTACGCGTCCTCACGGCTCCGGTCCCACAGCAGCCGTCGCTCCGCCCGCGGCCGGTCGGGGTCGAAGACCCACGTGCGCATCCACTGCCGGGCGCGCTCGTAGTCGCTCAGCAGGGCGACGCCGTTCCCCCACTCGATCCCCGCGTACCGCTCTTCCGTCCGGGCGAGCTCGCGCGGCTCACCCATGAACGGCGCATCCAGCTGGAGCACCTGGTCGCGGAACTCCGCGGGCCGGTCGGGATCACCGCCGTCCAGCGCTTCGGCCCACACGAGCGAGCCGGGCAGGAGGGGTCGCCATTCCAGGCTGCGAGGACCGGATCGCACCCCGCGGATCGGAACGTCGTCGGCGATCGGCAGGTCCGCGAGCTGCCGGAGGAGGTCGCCCTTCCGGTTCCAGATCTCGTACGCCACCGGGAAGTCGTAGACGGGAACGAGGTAGGAGTAGGGGCGGTGCACACGCCGGACGAGGAGATAGTCTCCGCCGGGCGCCGGCGACGCCCCCTGGAAGACGGCGGGGCTCCCCACCCGCGCGGCCTGACCGGTGGCCACGTCGACCAGCGCCACCTGCGACGTCATGTAGTAGTCGAAGAGCGCCTCGTCGTGCGGGTTTTCCAGCATGTCCTCGTACGTCCGGACGGGTGCGACGCGCCCCGTGGTCTCCTGAACGACGGGGCTCGCCGGCACCTTCGGCTCCGGCGGCGGTGCGCCGCGGTCGGCGGGCACCATGAGGCACACGAGGCTGGCCCCATCGGGCATCCAGTCGCAGCCGCCCGCGACGGCGTTGATGTCCCGGGCGACGAGCCTGCCCGCACCCGTGTTCACGTCCACCACCCACTGGTCCACCCCGTCGTCCCGGGTGAGCGGGAAAGTGAACCGGCTGCCGTCCGGAGACCACGACGCGAGGCCGGGGGCGCCGCCCCCGACGTTCACCGGCCTGTGCGTGCCGTCCGCCAGGCGCACCAGCTCGAAGCCGGTGAGGGTGACGTAGGCGTCGGCCCGGCCGTTGGTCGCCGGGTTGATGCGCAGCCCCGCGATCCGAAGCATCGGCTGGGCGACTTCCGAGAGTGGCGGCATGCTGGCGCGGTCCTGGAGCAGCAGCCACTCGCCTTTCGGACCGGCGGTCGCGATCGGGAACGGCGGCGCGTCGAGGATCTGGGGGATCGGCGCCGGCGGCATCCGGTAGCCGCCCTGGGCGGCGAGAGGAGCGGAGAAAGCTGCGACCAGCGCGGCCAAGGTGGCGACCGCGTGGACGGGAGACGAACGAGGCATCGTCGGCACTCCGTTCTTGGCTCAGCCTGCTGGCCTGGCCAGTGGCTCGGGGGTGGACGCGACGCGCGGTCGCGCCGGGGTCTCGGCGCGACGCCAGGATCGCGCGATCGCTTCGGCTTCGCCTCGGAGGATCACCCTTCCGCGGGAGCCGTGAAGATGGGACGTCCGGCCTTCGAAGGCCACCCCCCTGCAGGGCCCCCTGGAGAGTCCGGGCCCCGCTCTACCTCACCCGCTCTATGTACGTCCCGCCTTCCGGATCCACGCGCACCGTCTCGCCCTTGTCGACGAAGGCGGGGACCTGGATGGTGACGCCATTCTCCAGCTTGGCGGGCTTGGTCACGGAGGTGCGGGTGTCGCCGCGCACGCCGGGCTCGGTCTCCACGACCTCGAGCTCGAGTGTGCGCGGGAGCTGGACTCCGAGCGGGGAGCCTTCGAGGAACTCGACCTGGACGTTCATGTTCGGGATCAGCCACTGAGCGGAGTCGCCGAGGGTGTCGTCGCCGATGGGGAACTGCTCGAAGGTCTGATTGTTCATGAAGTAGTGGTGATGGCCGTCATGGTACAGGAACTGGAGCTCCTGCGTCATCATCTCGGCCTTCTCCACCGTGTCGGCGGACCGGAACCGGTGCTCGAAGATGGTCCCCGTGAGGATGTTCTTCAGCTTGGTCTGCATGTACGCCGGGCCCTTCCCCGGCTTGATGTGCTGAAACTCCATGACGCGGCAGGGCTCACCCTCGTGCATGATCACCGTGCCGCGGCGGAGCTGTGAGGCCGACATCGCCATGGATGCGCGTGCTCCAGTTCACGGTCCAGAATACGAACAGCCCCGCGTACGCGAGGCCTCGAAGCGCCGGAATGTCGCCGCACGACGCGCACCGGGCAAGCCCCCGCGGCTGCGCCGATCGGGGTGGGATCAGCCGGGCGGGCGAGCGCCGGGGGTGTCGGCGGCCGCTCTCCGGTGGTCGTCCAGCCACGTCACGATCCGGGGCCACACCTCGACGCGCGCCGCCCGGCTCACAACGATGCCCGGGTGGTCGAAGTCCTCGCTGAACCCGGTCTCCCGGCCGGCGAGGACGTAGCTGGCATCGGCGCTTCCCATCATCTCCACCACGCCGCGGCAGGCGTCGGGCGGCGCGAACACGGTGTCGCCGGCGCCGCTCATGGCGAGGACGGGCGTGCACACCGACTGGAGCCGCTCGACGTAGTCGGTGCCGTCGCAGCCCCGCCACTCGCGTTTCAGGTTCCACGTCATCCACTGCGCCATGACGCCGGGGAGCTCGTCCTCGGGGCCGAGCCCGAGCAGGCGAGCGGGGAAACGGCCCAGGAGCCGGGAGGCGGCCCGGATCGTCCACGCGCCCACTCGTCGCCAGCGCTGAAGCCAGGGCACGGGCGTGCCCAGGACGACCACGCCGGCCACCCGCTCGCGCAGCGCGGGCTCACCCGCGAGCGCGATGAGCATGGAGGCCCCTCCCGCGGAGTGGCCCACGAGCAATACGGGAGCGCCATCGGGTGCGGCCGCGGAAACGGCGGCGGGCACGTCCAGTCGGCCCCAGTGCTCGAATCGCCATGGACGGCCGCGCGCCCGCTCGCTTCCGCCGTGGCCCCGCGGGTCGAGGACGACGGCCTCGTACCCCGCGTCGGCGAGGTGCCACGCCATTCCGCGGCCGCCGGTGCCGAGCCAGAAGGTGTGATTCGAGAAGGTGCCTGGCATCAGGACCACGGGCGGCGCCGTCGGCTCGCCCACGCGGTAGAGCGCGAGGCGCGTGCCGTCGCCAGCCCGGACCTGGTCCCGCCGGACGCGCTCCGTCACCGCGGCGGAGCGGGTCGGCCCGCGCCGCACGGCATCACGTCAGCGCCGGAGCGACGATCCGCACGCCGCGCTCCACGGCCGTGGCGGTCATGGGCGTGGCCCCGGCGGGGTCGCCGTCGATCTGGACGGGAATGGCGGGGTCGCTCTCGATGGTCACCTCGCGGGCCTGGAAGTGGATGAGCCGGTCGTCGGCGCCTCGGAAGTGGCGGCCCATGGCCTTCCACAGCAGCGGCGGCACGTCAATGACGTTGCGCGGGGCGAGGATGACGACATCGAAGAGTCCGTCCTGCCAGGAGCGGCGGGGCTGGGGGGCGAGGGGGAGCCCGAACGGGATGAACTGGGCGAACAGCTCGCCCACGTTGGCGAGCATCACGCTCACCGCGCGGACCTCGACCACCTCTCCGTCCGCGGTGATCCGGAAGTCCACCGGCTGTGCCGTCAGCGCCTCCTTCACCGCGGCGAAGATGTACGCCGCAAAACCCCAGCGCTCCTTCAGCCCGCGGGTGGCGGAGCCCATGACCGCGGCATCGAAGCCGGCGCCGGCGACGAGGGCGAAGACGCGGTCGCCCACGCGCCCGAGGTCGACCGACGCCGCCTCGCCGCGGACGGCCACCTCCACCGCCTCCTCGATCCCTTCGGGGATGCGCAGGTTGCGGGCGACCTGGTTGCCGGTTCCGCGGGGGATGATGGCCAATGGGGTCTCGGTGCCGGCCAGCCCCGTGACCGCCTCGGCAATGGTGCCATCGCCGCCGACCACGCAAACGCAGCGGTAGCCGAGAGCCGCGGCCTCGCGGGCGAGAGCGGTGCCGTGCCCGGCGTGGGCGGTCTCGGCCAGGTCGAACGCGACGCGGCGCGCGGCGAACGCGCCGCCGATCAGCCGGCGCAGGCGAGCGGGGTCTTCCTGCCCGGCCGCCGGATTCAGGATGATGAACGTGCGGCCGGCGTAGGGGCCGGCCGCACGGTCGCGGTCGGGCGTCACCGGCGGTACGGGCTCAGGCCTCGCCGCCCTGGCGCGCCATTTCCTCGAGCCGCGCCACCCGCTCCTCCGTGGAGGGGTGCGTGCTGAAGAGCGAGGAGAACGCGCGTCGCTGACCGGCGAGCGGATTGACGATAGCCAGCGATGCCCCGGCCGGATTGATGTTCATGGGGATGCGCCGGCTGTACGCGTCCAGCTTCTCGAGCGCGTGTGCGAGCCCCATTGGGTTGCCGCTGATCTCCGCGCCGGTGCGGTCCGCCTGGAACTCGTTCTGCCGGCTGATGGCGAACTGGATCATCATCGCGGCGATCGGCGCGACGATCGCCGCCGCCAGCGCGCCCAGACCCCCACCGTCGCGGTCGCGCCCGCCGTAGCCCCCGAAGATCGCGCCCCACGCCACCATGCGCCCGATCATGGCCACGGCGCCCGCCATGGTCGCGGCCACGGTGCCCGTGAGCATGTGGTGGTGCTTGACGTGGGCGAGCTCGTGGGCCAGCACGCCCTCGATCTCATCCTTGTCCACCAGCTTCAGGATGCCGGCCGTGCAGCACACCACCGCGTGCTCCGGGTTCCGCCCGGTGGCGAACGCGTTGGGCTGCTCCTGTGCCGAGATGGCCAGGGTCGGCATGGGGAGCCCCGCCCGCTGTCGGAGCCGGTCCACCAGGTCGTAGAGCTCGGGCACCTGCTCGCGATCCACCACCTTCGCTCGATACATGCGGAGGACGGCCTTGTCGCTCCACCAGTACATGCCGAAGTTCATGATGGCTGCGAACGCGAAGAAGATGACCGCGCCGCTCTGCCCGCCAATGTACCCCCCGAGCACGACCAGCAGGGCCGTGAGCCCCGCCATCAGGAGGAATACCTTTGTACGCTGCATTGTCGCTCGCTACCGGTTCAGGGTCGCTCGTCAACCTTTGAAGATACCCCGGCCAGGGCGCCCCGGTCCACCGGTCAGTACCCCCACTCGCGGACGAGGCTGAGGCCCCAGACCTTGCGATCGTCGATCTCGGCCAGCCCGAAGGAGGGCGTGCGCGCGAAACGGTCCTCGAGGTAGAACTCGCCGGTCCACGTGGGGCGGAACCGGTACTGGATGCGGGCGCCCAGCAGGCGCGTCCAAGACTGCTGCGACTCCTGCTGCGCGGGGATCCGCCCGCTCAGGATCAGCGTCAGGTCGCGGGTGGCGTCGAATCCCAGCTCCACCTGCGTGTTGGCCAGGAGACCCGACGCGCCGTAGTCGCCGAGCTGGTACTCCGGCGCGCGCAGCGCCAGGTAGTCGATCCCGAGGAGACTGTTGGCCATGCGCTGGAGCTCGCTGGACGCGAAGCCGGTGAGGGCGGGGCGGATGAGCCCGAGGCCGAGGCCGGTCATCATCCCGCTCGACAGGACGTCCGACTCCGACTGGGTCAGCTCGGCGCCTGAGCGACCGAACAGGAGGTAGCTGGCGAGGTCGGCCTGCGAGACCTGGATATCGGAATCGGTGGTGAGACGCACGCGCGGGTTCTGGAGCGTGCCCGTGAGGACGGCCACCACGTCGATGGGGTCGCCCTGGGCGCGCCGAACGCGGTAGGCCGCCTCCACGTCCAGGTCGGGGTCGATCCCAGGTGTGCCGACGAACTCGATGGTCCCGCTCCGGATGTCGAAGCGGCGGGCGGGAACCCGCTGCGCGACCTGGAGGTCGTACGTGCCGCGCACGGTCTGGAGCGACCCGGTCAGGCGCAGGTCGCCGGTGCCGAGGTCCGCCTCCACTTCGAGGGCACCGCTCACTTCCACGTCCAGCTCGCGGCTGCGGAGCCACAGCTCCCGGGACGCGTTGATGTTCAGGTTGGTCACCACGAGGTTCTTCAGGAACGGGTTCGGCGGCGACGGCCGGAAGCTGACCGTGGTGCTGTCGAAGAGCTGGAACATGGACGTGTCCAGCTGCACGATCTGATAGCGTCGCCAGATCTCGTCCAGGTTCATCTCGCCCCGCACCAGGCGGAGGTCTCCGGAGACCACCGGCCGTGCGTAGCGGCCGCCCACGTGAACCGCGCCGTCGGCCACCGCAGCCACGTCGCGCCGCTTCGAGGCCTCGAACTGCCTGGCCATCACGTCCAGGTCGAAGCCGGGATCCGAGGGGTGCGTCAGGTCGAGCGTGCCGTTCACGTCGGCGGACCCGCCGCCGGTGCGCAGCGTGGCCGTCAGGTCCACCTGCCTCCCCGGCCGCATGCGTGCGACGGCTTCGACGCCCCGGTAGCGCACGAGGAGCGGCTCGAAGAAGGCGCTCCCGTCGGTGAGGCGAAGCTCGCCCCCGAGCTCCGGCGATCGGCCGGTCCCCGCCATGTCGATCGCCGCGTCGACCCAGCCGGTGAGGCCCGTGAACCCGGGCGTCAGAAAGCTGAGCAGCCCGGCCGGCACGCTGTCGGCCCTGATGTGCACGGCGAGGGGCAGCTCCAGCAGCCGCTCCTGCGTGGACATGAAGGCCAGGTCGGCCGGGACGCTGGCGTCCGCCGTGACCACGGCGTCGCCATCCCGCCAGCCGGCGAACCGGGCCGTGATCAGCCGGTCTTCGTAGCGCATCTCCGCGCCCGCGCTGTCCAGGACGGCGCCGGCGTAGCGGAAGGGTCGAGAGGCGAGCCATCCTCGAATCAGCGGGGCGCGCGCCGTCCCGGTGACACGGAACTGCCCCGTGATGACGCCGTCCACGACGGAGTCCGTCTGCGCCAGCCGCAGCAGCTCCCCCACGCGCACGCTGTCCAGGTCCACGGCCAGCGATGCGGGCAGGGTGTCCCCGGTCTCGAGCTCGCGCCACGGCAGCACCCCCGCTACGCGGATTCGCGCGGACGACGGCGAGCGGCGAAGCACGAGCGAGTCCACGGCCACACCGCGCCGGCCCACGGTGGCGAGCACGGTGTCGGCCAGCGTCCAGCGGGCGTCCTTCAGCTGAACGGCGAGCCGGTGCAGCTGTACGCGCACTCCCGGGTCGGTGCGCTGGAACGTCCCCGCGAGCTCGAGCTCCTGCGCTTCCGCGCCCCGTGCCTGGAGCGCCAGCTCGCCCGAGCCGCGCGTGTAGCGGAGCGACGCCTGCACTACGGGGAGCGTCCGCCCCGACGCCCGCAAAGAGTCCAGGGTGGCGTTCGTGCTGAAATCGCCGGGCCCGCCGTCGAAGTCGGCGTGGGCGCTGTGCAGGCGGACATCCCCGTACAGGACGTCCTCGCCCGAGGCCCGCCCCTGCACCTTCCAACGCTGGATCCCGCCCCACGCCGTGCCCTCCACGGCGACGCGTCCGCCGAGGCGCGGCTCGAGCGGCTCGCCCAGCGCGTGCTCGCCCGGGTCGGGGAAGAGCACCGGCTCCAGCGGCTCCACCGAGTCCGCCCGCACCGAGAAGCGCAGCTCCCCTTCCCTCCCCTCCACCACCCCGAAGCTTCCGCTCGCGACGGCGTCACCGACCGCGGAGCGGACAGTCAGGCTGTCCACGTTCAGCAGACCGCGGTCGAGGCTGACATTCGCCACGGCCCGATAGACGGGGATCCCGGCGACGCGTGCCGCCGCCACGTCCACGGCCAGCGTCGCCCGCGCATCCGCCACCGCGCGGCCGTCGCCGTCGAGCTGGAAGCGGGCGCTGACCTGCGTTTCCGGCAGGGACGGCAGCAGCCGCTCGAGCGAGAAGTCGGTCACTTCCCCCCGCATGGAGTAGCGCGGGACATCACCTTCGAGGGAGCCGTGGCCGGTGACGGCCACCCGTCCCGCGGGCGTCCGGAGGTCCGCGCCGAGCTCCAGGCTGTCCAGCGGTCCCGTGAGCGTGAGGACGCCGGTCGCTTCCCCGACCATCGACACGAGGGTCGGGAACTGCTCGTTCAGGAGGTCCAGCGCGACGGGCGCCGACTCGAGACGCAGGTCCACCCTCGAGCGTCCCCGCGCCAGCAGCAGGCTCCCGCCCCCGCGGAAGCGGGACTCCTGCTCTCCTCGCCGGAGGGTCGCGTCGCCGTCCACGGTCAGCCCGCCCGCCAGGGTGCCGTTGGCGCTGAACCGGCCGCGGGCCTCGCCCCGGAGGCGGAGCCCGGGGACGAGCCGCGCCACCTGCGCCAGGTCGAGGTGCTCCACGGTGCCGCGAAGTCCGGCCGCGGCGTACGGCCGGGTGGCGCGCACCCGGCCCCGCCACTGCACGGCCGCGCCGGACCCCTTCTCTCCCGCGGCGACGAAGCGGACGTTTCCGCGCGTGTCCAGCGCCGAGACCGGCCCCTGCACTTCCACGGTGCCGATGAGGAGGCCGTCGAGCGGGAGGTCCATGGGGACGAGGCTGCGCAGCAGGTCCACGTTCAGCGGGGACGCGCGCAGGTTCACGTCCGTGAAGTAGAGGGTATCCCCGGTCACGACGCCGAAAGAGCCGGCGAGCTCCGAGTCGCCGGTGTGAAGGCTGGCGTCGCTGACCAGAAAGAGCGTGCTCCCCGGGCTCCGCGTCTGGAGCCGGAGCTCGAGCTTCCCGCCCCCCTCGGTGGGCAGGGACGGGTAGAGCCACTGGAGGTCGCCGAACGAAAGGTGGTCCGCACTGGCGCGGATGTCGTAGCGGCGGCCCTGGTCGCCCAGGATCATCTGCCCGACCACGGACAGCTCGGAGTCCGGCAGCTTCACTCTCGGCATGTCGAAGCTGATGACCGAGTCGCGGAGCGTGACGGTGCCCTCCACCTGCCGGAGGTCCGCCGGCGTCTTCCAGACGTACAGGCGACCGCTGAAGTCGCCGATCTGGACGAGGTGACCCGCCTCCTCCGGCGACTCCCAGACGACGCGCGGCAAGCGCGCCTGCAGGTGCTCCACCCGGATCGTCCGCACCGTTCCGCCCGGCACGTCCTCGAAAATCAGGCGAGCGGTGTCGGACGCCGCCACGGGTCCCGACGGCTCCCACGGGGTACGGACCACGACATTGCCGTCGATGATGCCGATGTCGTTGATGAGCACCAGCCGGGTCGGCGCCGGGGCGGTCGTGTCCGCAGCGGTGGTGTCCCCGGGGAAAACGCGCTGGTAGTTCCATCTCTCCTCCCCCGGGAGGCGCTCGATCGTGATGTCCGGGGAGTACAGCGTGAGCCGGTCGAAGGTCAGGTTGCCGCCGATGAGCGTGCGCACGTGGTAGGCGAGGCGGGCGCTGTCCACGCGCATGAACGGGCGGCCGAGGCTGTCGTCGATGGCGACGTCGCGGAGCACGACGCCGTGCAGCAGCCCTGCGCTGGTGACCGATCCGACGCGAAGCTCGCCATGGACGATGCCGCGCAGCTGGCCGACCGCGATCCGCCCCGCCTGGCGCACGCCCAGGTCCGTGCGGGTGAGCACGTACACGGCCACCGAGAGGAGGACCACCAGCACCGCCACACCCACCAGCACCCACCGGAGCACCCGTCGAGCGCTCGCCATCAGAACGCCTGCCCGATGGAGAAGTGGAGCCGGATGCGGCGGAAGAAAGCCGCCACCGGATCGGACGGATCGGTCCCGTACGGCACCGTGTGGTCCAGGAGGACCACGTCATCGGTGTTGCGCACCGTCCAGATCCGATCCTGGCCGTTCACTTTCTGGCAACCTGGCTCATCCGTCATGCATTCTTCTACGCGCGTGGTGAGCACCGGGAGCGAAATGGAACCACGGGTATTGTAGCCCGCGTCGATGCGGATCGGGCCGATCGGGCTGTAGTAGCGCAGCCCGATCCCCGGCGTTGCGACAATGGTCCGGAGATCCACATCCGAGACCGTCGCCCACACCTGTCCGGCATCCAGGAACGCGGCGCCTCGCAGCTTGCCGCGGAAGAGGGGCAGCGGGAAGCGCAGCTCCACGCTTCCTTCGAGCAGAACTTCCCCGCCGGCGGGCCGGACGTCAATCACGCCGTTGGGCAGCTCCGTGAGCTTGCACGTGCCGTCGTTCACACTTTCAGGGGTGCACCCGGCGCCGCGATAGTCGGTCGTGTCCGCGCTCACCAGGTACGGTACGGCGGCGATTCCGAGCACCGTGGGCCCGAGACGGTACTGGTCGAAGCCGCGCACGCTGTTGGCGCCGCCGGCGAAAAAGCGCTTCTGCGGGTTCACCCGCACGCCCGCATCGCTGCTCGCGTGGGGCCAGGCCACCCCCCCGTGCAGCCGTGTGGCCAGGATCACGCCGCCCGGCTTGCCCACGTACGTGCTCCCCTCGCCCGAGAGGCGGGTGTAGGCGAAGTCGGAGCCCGTGAAACGGTCGGCGTACTCGGCGTCGGCGCGGATGATGTACCCGGAGCTCGGGGTGAACGGCGCGTCGGACCGGTCCAGCGCGAACGAGAGGGCCAGCGGCGAGAGCCAGTGCGGCTCGCGCAGCATGGCCAGCTCGTCGTACGCGCAGGCGAGGAAGTTCACGCAGAAGAAGAGGTCTCCCCCGCCCTCCGCCCGGATCAGTGTGAGCTCCGGCCGGTAACTCAGGGAGAGCGTCCCATTGCCGCCCAGCGAGTGACCGAGGGAGACGTAGCCGCCGACCGCCGAGCGCACGAACACGCCCGGCACGCTCCGCCGCTCGGCGAAAAGCCCGCCCCCGATGCTGTTTCGGGGGCCCAGCAGCCACGGCTGCGTGAAATCAACGGAGACGAGGCCGGTGAGGCTGTCGTAGGCGACGTAGTCGCCGGCCAGCCACGGGAACTGCTGGCACAGCTCGCCCATCAGCACGTTCCCCAGCCTGCCGCGGACCTCCAGGCGACGGCCATCGCCCATGAAGTTGCGGCTGCTCCAGGACGCTTCGAGGTTCCCGCACTCCACGTTGTTGAACCCCGCCCCGACCCGGACCCGGCGCATGTTCCCCTCGCTCACCTGGATGGTCACGGGTATGACGCTGTCCGAGCCAGCGTCCAGATCCGCGCGGACTTCCGCGTGCCGGAAGATCTGGAGACCATACAGGTTGCGCTGGCTCCGCAGCAGCGCGCTCCGGTCGTAGCGGTCCCCCTCCCCGAAGGAGAGCATGCGCTCCACGAGCCGAGGAGCGGCTTCCTCGTTTCCCATCACCTGGATCGCGCCGAAGCGGGCGAGCGTGCCCGGGATGATCTCGAACTGCACGTACGCCTTCTGCGGCTCCGCGCTCGGGATCATGTAGCCCGGCAGCACTTCCGCCCGGGCATAGCCATGGTTTCGGAGGCGGTTGAGCAGCGTGTCGCGCGTGGCCTCGTACATCACCATGTCGAACGGGTCGCCGCGCCGCAGCGGTAGCGACCGTCGCTTCAGCGACGACGGCAGCCCCGACACCGTGAGCTCGGCCACCCGTACCGGCTCCCCCTCCTGGATGTGGAAGGTCACGCGCACCGCCTCGTCCCCCGCGCGCGCCGTGTCCACCGTGATCTGCGCCTGCCGGAAGCCGCGCTCGTAGTAGTACACCTTGAGGCGCAGCGGGTCGGTTTCCAGCGCCCCCGCCGGGAGGAACGCCTCCTCTTCCCCGACGCCCGCCCAGCACACCAGCGCGTAGAGGAGGTTGGGGCAGCGCGTCGCGGAAGTCTCGATCGCGGCCGCCAGCTCTGTGCGGGTGAACGACCTCGCGCCTGCGAAGCGGAGCGTCTCCACCTCGAGACCCTGCCCCGCTGCCGGCGCGGCGGCGGAGAGGGCGACGAGGAGCCCCGCGGTCGCTGCGGCGAGGCGCCTCACTCCTGTTCCAGCGCGGACAGCGTGACGCTGTCGCGGAAGTACGCCGACGGCTTGCGCGGGAAGATGTGCCGGCTCACCGAGGCGAAGCCGCCCACATCATCCATGAACATGTAGTGGGTGACGCGCACCACCTCATCCGTGATCCGGACGACGTTGAACGAGTTCTTCTCCCGCTCCCGCACTCGCCCGCGGCGGGACGTGCTGGTGCCGCTCTGGACGATGATGATGCCATGCTCCCGGTCCTGGCCGGGGTACAGGTCGAGGGAGTTGCCGATGTACGCACGGTGGAGATGGCCGCCCATGATCAGGTCGACCTTCAGCTCGGCGAAGACGTCGACGGCCCGCTTCGCCCCCGGCATGACCTCGCCGCGCTCGTAGTCAGGGGCGGGAGCGAAATGATGATGTGCCACCACGATCCTCACCAGTCCGGGCGGCGCCGCCTCCAGCGCCCGTCGGCAGAAGTCGAGCTGTCCCGGGTCGATCCGGCCGTTCGTGAGCGCGCGCCGCGGGGCCGTGGAGTTGAGCGCGACGATGATGGCGTCATCGGTTCGAACCACCTGGTCGAGCTCGCGCGCGATGTACTTCCGGTACCAGCGGTACGGCCAAAAGATCCGCTCGAGCCCACGGTACAGGGGCACATCGTGATTCCCCGGCACCACCACGGTGGGCACGTCGGGGAGAGCGTCCAGGAACACCCTGGCATCCGCGAACTGCTGCTTCTTCGCGCGCTGCGTGAAGTCCCCGCTGGCCACGACGAGATCCGGCTCGATCGCGCCCGCGGCCTTCAGCAGCGCCTCCCCCACTCGCGGGATGTAGGGAGGTCCGAAATGCAGGTCGGAGATGTGGAGGATGGTCATCATGCCGGTTCCGCTCCCCGTCGAACGAGGCCGGGGAACGGCAGGTCCGCCCGCGCGGTGAGGTCGGGGCCGGCCACGTCGCCTCGCGCGAATCGGAAGGCCGCAGTGCGCGCGATCATGGCGCCGTTGTCGGTGGCCATGCGCGGGCTCGGGTGGAAGAGCCGGCCCTCCTCGCCCAGAGCGTCGGAGAGGGCGTCGCGGAGGGCGAGGCTCGCGGCCACACCTCCCCCGATCAGCACCCGGTGGCACCCCTTCTCCTGCACGGCCCGCAGCGTTTTCCCCACCAGGACGTCGATCACCGCGCGCTGGAAGGAGCGGGCGACTGCGTCGCGCTCCGCTTCCAGGCGACCCTCCGCCTCCAGCTGCCCGGCCCGCGTCAGCACCGCCGTCTTCAGGCCGCTGAAGGAGAATGCGTAGAAGCCATCATCGCCGGGGCGCTGGTGCCGCGCGAACATGGGGCGCGGGAAGGGGTGCGGGTCTCCCGCAACGCGTGCGGCGGCCCGCTCGATCGGGGGCCCGCCCGGGTACTCCATGCCGAGCACGCGCGCCACCTTGTCGAACGCCTCGCCGGCGGCGTCGTCGCGGGTCTCGCCGAGCAGCTCGTATCGTCCCCATTCGGGCACCCAGAGCAGGAGCGTGTGACCCCCGGACACGAGCAGGGCCACGAAGGGGGGAACGGCCCCGGGGTCCTCGAGGCTGGCGGCGAACAGGTGCGCCTCCATGTGGTGGACGCCCACGATCGGTCGGCCGAGCCCCCACGCCACGCTCTTGGTCCACGTGAGCCCGACCAGGAGCGCGCCGATCAGGCCGGGCCCCGCGGTCACGCCGAAGACCGCCACGTCGCCCAGCCCGATGCCCGCCTCCCGCAGCGCCGCGCGCGCGACATCGTCTATGGCGCGCATGTGGGCCCTTGCCGCCAGCTCGGGGACGACGCCGGCATAGACCTGGTGGATGTCCTGTGAAAGTATGACGTGACCGAGAAGCTCGTCCCCGGCCAGGACGGCGGCGGAAGTCTCGTCGCAGGAGGTCTCGACTCCGAGAACGGGGCCGGGGACCGCGCCCGACATCAGAATGGGGCGCCGTTCCGATTGGCGCTGTCGGCCCGGAGCACCAGCGAGTCCGCGGGCGCCACGCGCAGCACCACGTTGACTTCGGTCGGGTCCACGCGCAGGCCGCTCAGGGCCACGGTGTCCACGGTGGTTGGCACGTTCGTGTTGGAGCGCAGCCCCGAGATGTCCACGGGGAGGAGCGGCACGGAGTCGAGCGCCACGATCCGCGAGCGCGGCCCGCGCACCTCGATGGTCGACGGATTGGTGTTCACCGGCAGCTGCAGCGCGAAACCGCTGGGCAGCTCTCCCCTGACGCGGACGCGGACCGGAAGCGTGCGGGAAGCCAGCCGCTCGTAGCGCAGGCGGACGGTGTCCGGCTGCAGGTCCAGGATCCGGACGTTGCGCAGCCCTTCCGGGATGCGCACCCACTGCGGCGCGACCACCTGCGTCTGGACGGTGTCGTTCACTCGCTCCACGGGAAGGACGATGCGGGGTGGGCTGTTCGCCAGGGAGACGAGCTCGCCCCGCGGCCCCACCACGCTCACGCTGACCACGCTCGGCGACGGCTCCCCGTCCAGCCGCCAGTCCGGATCCCGCAGGTCGACGCGCACCGGGACGTTGCGGAACGTCGCCCGCTGCGGCTTGTTCGACTGCACGGCGAGCCACAGCAGGATGGCGAGCACCAGCGCCGTGAGCTTCAGCGCCCAGTTCTCCGTGAAGAAGCGAACGATGCGCTTCACTGGTTCCGTTCCTCCAGCATGGTCTCGATCCTGTCCACGTACGGCGTCTGGTCCCATGCGTGCGCCCCGACCTCCTTCGAGCGGATCACGCCGTCGCGGTCGATGAGCACCGTCGTCGGGAGGTACTCGGTTTCGAAGCTCGCCTCCGTCCCCCCCGTGGGGTCCAACGCGACCGGGAACGTGAGACCGTAGCGCTCCATGAAGCGGCTGACGGCGCCGACGACCCGGCCATCCGGCTGCCGCTCGCCCGGGTGGTCATCCACGGCCACCGAGACCACGCGCAGTCCGCGGCCCCGGTACTTCCTGTACACTCTTTCGAGGGCGGGCATCTCCTGTCGGCACGGGCCACACCAGGTCGCCCAGATGTTCAGCAGGACCACGTCACCGCGCAGCGAGTCCAGCGCCAGGCCGTCCCCGGCGACGGTCGGCAGCTCGAGTGCCGGAGCCCGCGCCCCGGCGGCCAGTGCGCGCCTCGGGGTCCCCGCCGCCTCGCGGTTGAACCAGCCCAGGGCGACGAGCCCGCCGATGATCGCCAGGAACGCCCCGGTGACCGCCCAGTCCCGGGCCCGATCGCTCAGCCTCACGTTCCCCCGGGCGGGGCCGTGCCCGGCGAGTCCGCCCCGCCGGACGGTCCGCTGCTCACCAGGAGGAGTACGGATGCCGGCAGCGGCATCGCGGTCCCCGACTCCGGATCGGTGCCGGACACCGCGCCCCGCGGGAGCCGGTCGTCCTGGACCTGCTGCACCCGGACCTGGAAGCCCGCCCGCTCGAGCAGCGCGCGCGCCGTAGCCGCCCCGAGCCCGGTGAGCGACGGCACGCGGAGGTCGGGTGGACCGGAGCTGACCGCGAAGGAGACGGCCGCCCCGGGGCGGAGCTCCTGGCCGGGGACCGGGTCCTGGGCCAGCACCTCGCCCGCCGGCGCCGTCGTGCTGGCCATCTCCGTGACCGTCCCGACCGCGAGCCCATTCTCCGCCACCTCCCGCTCGGCGTCCGCGCGCTCGCGGCCGTACAGCGCGGGAACGGCGACGCCCGCATCCGCCGTGACCGGCCTGGGGAAGACCACCCGGGTGGCGAGGAGGAAGCCCACGCCGAAGCTGACCACGAGGATCCCGACTCCGGCCAGAACCCAGCGGAGCCATGGAGTTTCCGGCACACGCCACGGGCGCCGCCACCACGGCTCGCGCGTTCCCTTCTTCAGCGGCGAGCGACGCCGCAGTGATTCCCCGAGCACGCCCTAGCCCGTCCTCGCGGACGCGGCCCGCCCCGTGTGCTTCCGCAGACGCCTGTCCTCACTCACTTGAACGTCCCCCGCTACTGCGCTCCACCCTCGGCCGCAGAATGATACAATAGAGGGGCTGCGGCGGGAAACCCGAGCCCCTGCCGTACGCCGGCATACCGGAGAGGAGAGACGTGGAGACACTGCGATATCAGGACCTGTCGGAACAGGACCGCGAGCTCGTCGACGCCGCCCGCGCCGCGACCGAAACCGCGTACGCGCCATACTCCCGCGTGCGCGTGGGCGCGGCGCTGCGCACCGCGGCCGGCCGTGTGGTCACGGGCTCCAACGTCGAGAACGCGGCGTACGGCGACACGGTGTGCGCGGAGCGCCTCGCGGTGGGGCGCGCCAACGCCGAGGGGGAGCGCGCGTTCCCCGTGGTGGCCGTAACGGCGCGGAGCGACCGCCTCCCCGCCGGCACTCCGGTGGCGCCGTGCGGGACGTGCCGCCAGGTGCTGCACGAGATGGCCCGGGCCACGGGCACGGAGACGCGCGTGATCATGACGACGCCCGACACGGACGAAGTCACGATCGCCACACTGGACGAGCTGCTGCCGCTGGCGTTCGACGGCCTCACGCGGTGATCCTCCTCACCCGCCCGGCTGCGGTCACGCTGATCGAGGCCATGGCGAGGGGCGAGCCCGAAGCCGCCGCCTCCCTCGACCTGGGCCGGTCCACCGGGACCGTGGCGCTGGACGCCGCCCTCGCCCGCTTCCCCGACGGTCAGACGCTGAGTCGCGAGGCCCTGGACGCAGTGGCCGGGGGACCGGAGTCCGTGTTCGCGGTGCTCGAGAGCACCGTGGAGAAGGTCACGTGGTTTTCGGCCGAGACCAACAGGGTGTACACGCTGCGCGCGACGGACGGCTGGCCGGCGCTGGAGATCTCCGGCATCCTGATGCACCGCATCAAGGACACGGATCCGCGGCGGGACGCCGAATCCAAGATCGCCGCCATCGCCCCGGTCCGGGGGCGCGTCCTGGAGACCTGCTGCGGCCTGGGCTACTCCGCGATCCTCGCCGCCCGCACCGCCACCCACGTCACGGTCTTCGAGATCGACCCGAACGTGCTGGAGATGGCGCGCATCAACCCGTGGTCGCAGCCGCTCTTCGACCCGCGGGGCAACATCGACGTGGTGAACGAGAACATCGCCGAGGGTATCCACGACATCCCCGGCGACGCGTTCGACTTCGTCATCCACGACCCACCGACCCTCGCGGTGGCAGGAGACCTCTACGCCGGCGACTTCTACCGCCAGCTTCACCGCGTCCTCCGGCCCGGCGGCCGCCTCTTTCACTACACCGGCGACCCGGGCAGCCGCCACCGCAGGCAGGACCTCCCGGGGCGCGTCGCGCAGCGGCTGGCCAGCCTCGGCTTCACGGAGGTCCGACGCGAGCCCGCGGCGCTCGGGGTCTCCGCGCGGAAGTAGGGCGGCGCGGCGCAGCCCGCGTCCCGCGGCGGCGCCCGACGCCGCCGCGTGGCGGTCAGTCCAACATGCCCGCGGTGGGCGACGATGGCACGGCCCACTCGCGACGGGGCATGCGGCCGGCCAGGTAGGCGAGGCGGCCGGCTTCCACGGCGAGGTTCATGGCGCGGGCCATGACGGCGGGGTTCTTGGCGGCCGCCAGGGCGGTGTTCATGAGGATGCCGTCGACGCCCTGCTCCATGGTGATGCATGCGTCGGAGGCGGTGCCGACGCCGGCATCGACGATGACGGGCACCTCCAGGCGCGTCTTGATCTCCCGCACGTAGTACGGGTTGACGAGGCCGAGTCCGCTGCCGATCGGGCTGGCCAGCGGCATCACCGCTGCGCAACCCACGTCCTCGAGGCGGAGCGCCGTGACCACGTCCTCGTTCGTGTACGCAAGCACCTTGAAGCCGTCGGCGACGAGCGTCTTGGCAGCGGTGAGGGTGGCCTGGACGTCGGGGAGGAGGGTGTGCTCGTCGCCGATGACCTCGAGCTTGACGAAGTCGCTCATGCCCGCAGAGCGTGCCAGGCGAGCGTACCGGATGGCGTCCTCGGCCGTGTAGCAGCCCGCCGTGTTGGGAAGCAGGAAGGACGTCCTGGGATCCAGGTGGTAGAGGATTCCCTCTTCCTTCGTCCGGTCCAGGTCGATCCGGCGCACGGCCACCGTCACCACCTCGGCCCCGGATGCGGCGATGGCGTCCACCATCTCCCGGTTCGTCGCGTACTTACCCGTGCCCACGAACAGCCGGGAGCGGAACGTCCGCCCGGCGATCACCAGCGGCTCATCGTGGATCCCCGGGGCCTGCACCGTCGTCTCAGTCATTGATTTCTGTGCGCTCGAGTTTCCGCTTCAGCGTCCACCACCAACGAAATGCACCAGCTCCAGCACGTCTCCCTCTTCCACCTCCACTTCGGGGTAGCGGTCGCGGTCCAGGATCTCCCGGTTCCGCTCCACCACCACGAGGCCGGGATTGAGCCCCAGGGACTCCAGCAAGCTCTTCACGGTCAGCCCGGCATCGATCGTGCGCTCGTCGCCGTTGACGGTGACCCGGATCCTGACCGTCCCGCTCACGCGCTCGCCTCCATGGCCGCCAGGTACGCCGCTGCCGCCGCGACCGGCTCGTCGGCCGACCACACGCCGCGGATGATCGCGACGCCGTATGCGCCCGCCCGCATGGCCTCCCGCGCCCGCTCCGGCGTGACCCCGCCGATGGCGACCACCGGTCCCGCGGCCAGACCCGCGGCCTCCTCCACCAGCGCCGTGCCAGCACCCCCCCGGCCGGGGTGCGAAGCGGTCCGCCAGATGGTGCCCAGCACGACGAAATCCGCGCCGCTGCCGAGGGCCGAAGCCGCTTCGGCGGCGTCGTGGGCCGAGTAGCCGACCGGCACGTCCGCGCCGAGGAGGTCGCGTGCGGTCTGGACCGGGAGCGAACGGGCGCCCACCTGGACGCCGGTGTCCGGCACGGCCAGCGCCACGTCCACCCGGTCGTTCACGAGCACGCGGGCTCCCACCCCGGCGGCCACCGGCGCGAGCGTCCGGGCGAGATCGTAGAGGGTCCGAACCGGGGACGTCGGGCCGCGCAGGTGCAGCGCCAGCATCGGGCCGTGCGCACGGAGGAGGGCCCGGGCGGCCTCGGCGAAGCCGTTGCTCGCCAGGACCTGGTCGTCCGTGACCACGTGCAGGCGGGGGAGCCTCACTCGAAGCGATCCCCGGGGCTCGCCCCACGGCCCCGCACCCACTCCGCCGCCGTCATCCGGCGCTTGCCGGCGGGCTTCACCTCTCGGACCCAGAGCGCGGCCTCGCCGCACGCGACCAGCAGGCCTTCCTCCGCGTGCGATGGCTCGGCCGCCAGCACCGTCCCGGGCTCGCCGCCCCCCGGGGCCTCCAGTCCGGCAACGCGCGGCCGATAGACCTTGACCTCCTCGCCGCCGAGGCGCGTCCAGGCGCCAGGGACGGCATCCATTCCGCGCACGTGGTCGGCAACGGCGCGGGCGGGGCGGGACCAGTCCACGCGGGCGTCATCGCGGCCGATGCGCGGGGCATACGTGACCGCGTCGGCGTCCTGCGGCCGCTCGTCCAGCGCGCCACCCTCCATCAGCGTGAGCGTCTCGATCAGCGTCTCCGCTCCAAGCTCGCTGAGGCGGACTGTCAGATCGCTCGCCGTCTCCTCGGGGAGGATCGGCTCCTCCACCTGCATGAGGATCGGGCCCGCGTCCAGCGCCTCCACCATGCGCATGGTGGTGATCCCGGTGGTGGTGTGGCCGAGGATCAGCGCCCAGTTGACCGGGGCGGCGCCACGCAGTCGTGGCAGCAGCGATGCGTGTACGTTCACCGATCCGAGCCCCGGCACGCCGAGCACTTCGCGGGGGAGGATCTGACCATAGGCCACCACCACGCTGAGCTCCGGCTGGAGCTTGCGGATCACGTCCACGAAATCCGGGGCGCGGGCACGCTCCGGCTGGAGGACGGGCAGCGCCTCGTTCTGCGCGAACTGCTTCACCGGCGGAGGGGCGAGCGAGCGCCCCCTCCCCCGCGGGCGGTCCGGCTGCGTGACCACGCCGACCACGTCGTGGCCTTCGCCGAGCAGCGCCGCCAGCGACGGGAGGGCGAAATCCGGAGTTCCCCAGAACAGGATGCGCACCGGGCTATGCCTTGGAGGCCTCGGCCTCCGGCTTCACCTTCTCCCACTTCTTCAGCGCCATCTTCCGCTTGAGCGGCGTCAGACGATCGAAGAAGAGGATGCCGTCCAGGTGGTCCACCTCGTGCTGGAGCACGCGCGCCAGTAGCCCTTCCGCCTCGAGGCGCACCGGCTGCCCGTCGAGGTCGAGCGCCTCGACCACCGCCGTGGTCGGACGCTCCACCACGTCCCGCACGCCGGGGATGCTGAGGCAGCCCTCCTCCACCCTGTCGGTCTGCTTCCCGCACTCGACCACACGAGGATTCACCAGCGCCACAGGCTCCACCCCCTCCTCGCGCGGGTCCACCACGATCAGCCGCGTCAGAATCCCTACCTGCGGAGCGGCCAGCCCCACGCCGTCCGCCTCGTACATGGTGTCGAACATGCTCCTGGCCAGGCGACGCACCTCCTCCGTCACCGTCTCGACCTCGGCCGATTTCTTCCGCAGCGCCGGGTCGCCCATGAGCAGGATCTCAAGCGACGCCATCCGTCCTCCTACGTCGTTTCCTCCGTCTCCGCGCGGAACACGCGGGCGATCTTCGCACGCGCCACCTCCAGGCGGGTGTCACCCGATTTGATGGTGACGCGGTCCTCCTTCAGGTGCACGACCTGGCCCAGGATGCCTCCCTCGGTCATGACCTCGTCGCCTCTCTTCAACCCCTGAACCAGGTCCTGGTGCCGCTCCTGCGCCTTCTTCTGGGGGCGGATGAGAAGGAAATAGAAGATGGCGATGATGGCGGCCCACATGATCACCATGGGCAGCAGCGAGGTCCCGCCGCCCTGCGGCGAGGCGACCATCGCCAGCACGTTCAGCATCATGATGTCCTCCCTCGGGTTTCTGCCCGCGCGGCTCGGTAGCGCGCGATCCAGTCGGTGCTCCAGCTGTCGAATGTACCGGTCTCGATCCGTTCCCGCGCCCTCTCGGCCAGGCGTACCAGGAAGCGGATGTTGTGCACGCTCAGGAGCCGCAGCCCCAGCACCTCCCCGGCCACGAACAGGTGGCGGATGTAGGCGCGACTGAAGACGCGACAGGCGTAGCAGTCGCAGCCCGGGTCGAGCGGCGCGTCGTCCAGCCTGAAGCGCGCGGCCTTGATGTTGACCTGTCCCTCGTCCTCCAGCCAGGCGGTTCCGTTCCGCCCGTTGCGCGTGGGCGCGACGCAGTCGAAGAGATCGCACCCGCGCCGGATCCCTTCCAGCAGGTCGTCGGGGTACCCCACGCCCATGAGATAGCGGGGCGCCCCGGCCGGGAGCTCGGGCTCGAGCGCTTCCAGCATCTCCAGCATCACCGGCTTCGGCTCACCGACGCTCAGACCGCCGATGGCGACACCGTCCCACTCCCCCATCTCGCGCACCCGGCGCGCGGCCTCCCGGCGGAGATCGGCGAACGTGGAGCCCTGGATGATGGGAAACAGCGTCTGGTCCACGGACGCGCCGTCCGCCTGCAGCTCTCGGAACCGGCGCCGGCTGCGCTCCAGCCAGCGGAGCGTGCGCTGGTGCGCGGCGTTGGCGAGCGCGCGGTCGGCCTGACCGGGAGGACATTCGTCGAAGGCCATGGCGACATCGGCGCCGAGCGCCGCCTCGATCTCCATCACCCGCTCGGGCGTGAAGAGATGCCTGGACCCGTCGATGTGGCTCTGGAACACCACGCCATCCTCCCGCACCTCGTTGATGGCGGCCAGGCTGAAGACCTGGAAGCCGCCGGAGTCGGTGAGGATCGGGCCGTCCCAGCGCATGAACCGGTGCAGTCCGCCGAGATCCCGCACGACCTCATGCCCGGGCCGCAGGAAGAGGTGGTACGTGTTCGACAGGACGATCTCCGCTCCCGCGGCCCGCACCTCCTCCGGCGTCAGCGTCTTGATCGTGGCCTGCGTGCCCACGGGCATGAACGCCGGCGTGCGGACGGAGCCGTGCGGGAGCGTGAAGGCGCCCGCGCGGGCTGCGCCCTCCGTCGCCGTGATGCGGTAGTCGAATGCCGACGCCGGCTCCGGCCCCGTGCCCGGCTCGCTCACAGGATCACCATGGCGTCCCCGTAGGAGTAGAAGCGGTACCCGTCGGCCACCGCCGTGCGGTACGCCGCCATGGCCGTCTCGTGGCCGGCGAACGCGCTCACGAGCATGAGCAGTGTGGAGCGCGGCAGGTGGAAGTTGGTGATCAGCCGGTCCACCGCCCGGAACGGGTACGGCGGACGGATGAACAGGGCCGTCCACCCGCTCCCGGCCGGGATCGTGCCGTCCTCCGCAGCCACCGTCTCCAGCGTCCTGGCCACGGTCGTGCCCACCGCCCAGCGCGCTCCGCCCCTCGCCCGAACCCCGTTCAACGCCTCCGCCGACGCCGCGGGCACCTCGAACCACTCCGCGTGCATCTCGTGGGCGGAGACGTCGTCCTCGTCCACGGGGCGGAACGTGCCGACGCCCACGTGGAGCACGACCGGTATGACCTCCACCCCCTTCTCTCGCAACGCGTCCAGCATGGAGGGCGAAAAGTGGAGACCGGCCGTGGGGGCCGCAACCGATCCGCGCGCCCGCGCGTAGACCGTCTGATAGCGTTCCGTGTCCGCCGCATCCGCCGCCCGCTCGATGTACGGCGGGAGGGGCATCGCGCCCCAACGCTCGATCGCTTGTCGCGGCGGCAGCTCGCTTTCGAGCCGGACCAGCCGGCCGCCCCCGGGGGTGGAATCCAGGACGTGGATCCGGAAGCCCTCGTCCACTTCGATGACCCTTCCGGGCTTCAGCTTCCCGCCCGGGCGGACCAGCGCCTCCCACTCCCGTTCGTCCCGGGAGGCGGGGCGCAGCAGCAGCACCTCCGCCGCCGCCCCGGTGGGCTTCCGTCCCAGGATCCGCGCCGGAATCACCCGCGTCTCGTTCACCACAAGCGCGTCTCCGGCCGGGATCAGACCCACCAGGTCACGGAACGCGCGGTCGCCCGCCACCCCCTCCCCCCGCCGCACGACCATGAGCCGCGACGCGTCCCGCGGCTCCATCGGCCGTTGCGCGATCCGCTCCGGGGGCAGGTCGTAGTCGTAGGCGCTCGCGCGCCCCAGGTCGGGGGCACTTGCGCGCCCCGGGTCTCGGTCCGGTTCCATGGCGGGCGAAAGAAAACGAGGAGTGCGGCAAAAGGCAAAGCGCGCCGGCGCCATCGCGGCCTCGCGACCTTTGGCGCGAAACGGGGTTTCTAGGCGCGGTCCGCGCCTCAGCCGGCCCCGAAGAGGTTGATCTGCCCCCGTTCGCTCAGGTCCTCGGGCACCGCGTAGCCGAAGCGCTGGAAAGCTCGCCGCGTCGCCACCCGGCCGCGCGGCGTGCGCATGAGGAAGCCGTTCTGGATCAGGAAGGGCTCGTAGACTTCCTCGATCGTGCCCGGATCCTCGCCCACCGCCACGGCCAGCGTGGTCAGGCCCGCCGGGCCGCCGTCGAAGTTCTCGATCAGGGTCTTGAGGATGCGACCGTCCATCTCGTCGAGCCCGTACTCGTCGACATCCAACATCTTCAGCGCGTCGTCGGCCACCGGTCCCGTGATCACCCCGTTCGCGCGTACCTGGGCGAAGTCCCGCACCCGCCGGAGGAGCCGGTTCGCGACGCGCGGTGTGCCCCGGCTCCGCTTCGCGATCTCCTCCGCGCCCTCGGCCGTAGCGCGCACGTCCAGGATCTCCGCGCTCCGGACCACGATTTCCATCAGCTCATCAGCCCCGTAGTAGTTGAGCCGCTGGACGATTCCGAAGCGGGCGCGCATCGGAGGCGTGAGCAGACCGAAGCGCGTCGTCGCCCCCACCAGCGTGAAGTGCTCCACCGGCATGGTGATGGTCTGCGCCTTCGGCCCCTCGCTGAGCCGGATGTCGATCCGGTAGTCCTCCATCGCCGGATAGAGGAACTCCTCGATGATCGGGCGCAGGCGATGGATCTCGTCGATGAAGAGGAGGTCCCCCTCCTCCAGGTTCGTGAGCAGCCCCACCAGGTCCGCCGGCTTCTCCAGAACCGGCCCGGACGTGGTCTTGATCTGGAAGCCGAGCTCCCGCGCCATGAGCAACGCCAGCGTCGTCTTGCCGAGCCCCGGCGGCCCGTGAAAGAGCGTGTGGTCCAGCGGCTCGCGGCGCTGCTTCGCCGCGTCAATGGCGATGCGCAGCGACTCCTTCACCTTCGACTGGCCGATGAACTCCTCCAGCCGCTGCGGCCGCAGTGAGAGCTCGACGTCCTGGTCGCCGGTGATCGCTTCCGGGGTGGTGATCTCGGGTCGGTTCATCGTCCCCGAAGGTACCACACCCGCCGCCCCTTCGGCCAGTCTTCGGTGGCCTCCTTCGCGTCCTTCGTTTCCCTTTCTTCTTTCGTGTGTTCCCGTGCTCGTGTCGGCCGCCGTCTCCGCGCGAGCGCGAAACCAACCCCCTTGCCCCCGAACATCCGCTCGTGAATCTGTGTACAATGCTGCGGACACAACCATCCCTGTCCCTGGAGAAAGAGCAATGAACGGTTCCGGCAGAGCGATTGGAGTGCTGCTCGTGGCGCTCCTGGCCGTCGGGGGCACCGCTTGCGCCAAGCGCGTCTCGCGCATCGACCCATCCAGCGTCACTGACCTGTCGGGTCGCTGGAACGACACGGATTCCCGGCTCGTGGCGAACGCGCTCATCGAGCAGACGCTCGGCGGCGGCTGGGCGGCGCGGTACACGGGCGCTCACGGAGGAGAGTCGCCGGCGGTGATCGTGGGCAGCTTCCGCAACCGCACGCTGGAGCACATCCCGGTGAACACGTTCATCAGCGACCTGGAGCGGGCGCTGATCAACTCGGGTGCCGTGAAGATGGTGGCGAGCCCGGTGGAGCGGGACGAGATCCGGGCGGAGCGGACGGACCAGCAGGAGAACGCCCGGGCCGATACGCGGGCGAGGATGGCGCAGGAGCTGGGTGCGAACTACATGCTCCAGGGCGACATCACGGCCATCGAGGACGAGGAGGGCCGGGAGAAGGTGGTCTACTATCAGGTGGACGCGACGCTCACGGACCTGGAGAGCAACGTGAAGGTCTGGGCCGGTCAGCACCGGATCAAGAAGTACATCGAGCGGCCCCGGATCGGGTGGTGAGGAGGCTCCCCATGAGAAAGACGACCATGAAGACGCTGCCGCTGCTGTCGCTGGCCGCGCTCGTGACGGCGGCGGGATGCGCGCCGAAGCGGGTGAACCAGGCGCCGATCCTCGAGAACGATGACCGGGTGCCGGAGGCGAGCACGGCTTCCGCGGCCGCGGAAGCGGCCAACCAGCAGGCTTACCAGCAGATGGACCGCGACTCGCTCGCCGCGGAGGCGCTCGCGACGTGCGCCGGCGAGATCTGCGCGGCGGTGACCCGCGGTGAGCTGGCCCTGGGCATGAACGAGACGCAGGTGCTGGCCGCGACCCGGACCACCTACGACGCGTGGACGGTACGCCGTGCCGGCGCCAGCGCGGTGCTGGTGCCCCGGAGCGCGCAGTACGCGCCGAAGGACGCCACCGGCGAAGTCGCCTTGGTACAGGTGGCCGAAGGGCGCGTGCGCTCCTACAGCTACCGTGAGCCGCAGGGGATCCGGGTGGTCAGCACGCCGGCGGAAGCCACGACGGCGGGGCGTGCGGCCGCCATGGCCGACATGCTGGTGCGCGAGGGCGACGACTACATGGCGCGTGGCGAGTTCGACCTGGCGCTGAACCGGTACGACCGCGCTTCGGTGCTCAAGGTGGACGACCCGGAGGTCACGTACCGGATCGCCACCACACTGGACAAGGCGCTGCGGCCGATGGAGGCCCAGATCCAGTATCAGCTGTTCCTGCACCAGATGGAGCTGGAGAAGATCGAGGCGTACGGTGACGCCTACGCGAAGATGGCCGACGCCATCGCGCACGCACGCGAACGGCTCATCGTCCTCGAGAAGCGAAACCCCTGAGCGGGTGACGCGTGTGCGCCTGATGCGTGCAGGGAGGGTCGCGGTCCTGGCCGCGGTCCTCCCGCTCTCCGGCTGCGCCGCCATGGTCGGCGGCTACGACCTCGCGCCGAACGGGCTGACCGGCCCCGAGGATGCCCTCCGGCGCGACCTGGCTACACGTGCGCCAGTCACCTACCGGAGCATCACGGAGGGGAAGCGGGAGCTGCCCGGCGACGACCTCCTCCGCCTCCTCTACGCCGGCATCGCGGGACGCTACGCCGGAGCGTACGAGGAGAGCAGTCACCTGCTGGACGTCGCCTCGTACCTGGCCGAGGACCGGGTCACCACGAGCGTGAGCCGGCAGCTGGCCAGCTTCATCACGAACGACCGCGCGCTCGCCTACGTCCCCGGCCGCACCGAGCGCCTCATGATCCCCTACATCTCCGCTGTCAACTACCTCGCGGCCGGCGACGCCGACGGCGCCGCGGTGGAGGCGCGCCGGATCGAAGCGCTTCTCGACAAGTTCGACGAAGACGAGGACCGGGAGGACGCGCCGGCGGAGAGCCGGTTCCTCCACTACTTCGCCGGGACCGTGTTCGAAGCCGCGCGCGACGTGAACGCCGCCGACGTGGCGTACCGTCGCGCCGGTCCGCTCGCGGAGGCGGTGTCGCCGGGGCAGCCGGAGAAGGCCGCGAACGCCGATTCGCTGGGCGATGTCGTGGTGCTGGTGGAGCGGGGATTCGTGCCCCACCGGGTGGAGCAGTCCGTGGTCGTCGTGATCCCGCCGTTCGAGGTCGACCACCTGACCGGAGGATCACCGGGAGAACGGGCGACCGTTGCAGGCGAAGCGGCGGTCCGCATCCTGGCGACGGCGGCCGGGCTGTACGGGGACCGCAGCAGCTTCTATCACGACCGCGGCTTCGAGCGCGGCATCCGGCTGGCGCCGTGGGCCGACGCGTGCGCGGACGGCGGCCAGTGCGGCGACGACGACGATGATGAAGACTCCGCGCCCTACCTGCTCCGCATCTCCTGGCCGGTCCTCTACCAGGAGATGTGGCCGCCGTCGCAGGTGCGCGTGCGATCCGGCGATTACGCCGCGGACGGCGTGGCGTGGCTCGACCTGAGCGAGGCCACGCGCGCCGATTTCGACGCGGAGCGGCCGACCATGCTCGCCCGCACTGTGGTCCGGGCGGCCGCCAAGGTGGCGATCTCCGCCGGCGTGAAGGAGGCGGTGTCGAAGAAGGACGAGACTGCCGGCGAAGTCGCCGGCATCCTGACGAACCTCGGAACCATGCTGACCGAGCGGGCGGACACGCGCTGCTGGCAGCTGCTGCCGGGCTCCATCACCATGGTGCGCATGCGGCTCCCGGCGGGCACCCACGAGCTCACGCTCGAGGCCGGCGACGCCGGCACCCCCGACAGCTCGGTCTACCTGGGCCCCGTCGAGGTGCGGCCGGGGGAGATCGCGTTCGTCGCCACCCGCCTCTGGCGCTGAACCGCCCTTTGCCCCTGCCCGCCGTTCTGATAGCTTTCCCGTCCACGGTCCCTCGAACTCGCCGGAGCATGGCGCGCCTTCAAAGCCAAGGGCACACCACTCTATCCCACCGGCTCCACTGACGTGGTGACCGGCACGGCCAGACCGCTCCCCGTCTACCCGTCCGTGCCGCCTCCGCGCGGCGACCTGACGCGCGCCCCTCTCCTCGGTCGCTTCCTGCGCTGGAAGCACGCCCGCACCGCGGTCCAGGTCCCGCTGCTGCTGCTTGCGGCGGTGATCGTGGCCGACGGGCTCTTCGGGCCGCAGGTGGCGCCGGAGAACGCGGCGGGCGTCGGACCCTGGGTGCAGTGGCGGGGGCTGGTCGTGCTGGCGCTCCTCGTCGCCGGAAACCTCTTCTGCATGGCCTGCCCCTTCATGCTCCCGCGCCGCCTGGCCAAGAAGCTGTTGCCCGGGAGCCGGAGCTGGCCCGCGTGGCTGAAGGGGAAGTGGCTGGCGCTGGGCCTGCTCGTCGCGTTCTTCTGGGCGTACGAGGGGTTCGACCTTTGGAACAGCCCATGGCTCACCGCCTGGCTCGTGCTGGCCTACTTCGCCAGCGCCTTCGTGGTGGACGGGTTCTTCAAGGGGGCGGCGTTCTGCAAGTACGCATGCCCCATCGGGTCGTTCAACTTCGTGAACGCGCTGGCGTCGCCGGCGGAAGTGCGCGTGCGGGACGCCGGCGTGTGCGCGGCGTGCGAGACCAAGGACTGCATCACGGGCCGCCGCGAGATCGACCCGCGCTCCGGTGAGCGGCGGCTCGTGCAGTCGGGCTGCGAGCTCTGGCTCTTCCAGCCGCGCAAGGCCGGGAACATGGACTGCACCTTCTGCCTGGACTGCGTGCAGGCCTGTCCGTACGACAACGTGGGCATCATCGCCAGGATGCCGGGCGCCGAGCTGGTCCTCGATCCCCGGCGCTCCGGCATCGGACGCTTCACGGAGCGGCCCGACGTGGTCGCGCTCCTCATGGCCGTCGTGTTCGCTTCGTTCGTCAACGCGGCCGGGATGATCGGGCCCGTGCAGCCGCTGCTCGAAGGGATCGGTCGCGCCCTGGGCACCTCCAGCGAGTGGATGATCTGGACCGTCTTCCTCGTCGCGACGATGATCGTCGCCCCCGCCCTGCTGCTCACGGCCGCCACCGCATCCAGCCGCTGGCTCACCGGCGGGGCCGTGCCCGCCCGGCGGCTCGGACTGCGCATGGCCACCGGCCTCGTTCCGGTCGGCTTCGGCATGTGGGTCGCCCACTACGGGTTCCACCTCCTGGCCAGCGGGCTCACCCTGGTCCCGGTGCTGCAGCGCGCGGCCGGCGACGTCGGGCTCGCCGGCGCAGCGCCGGACTGGTCGCTCGGCGCCCTGGTCCCCGCGGCGTGGCTCCTGCCGATCGAGCTCGCAGCGGTGGAGGGCGGGCTCCTGGGGAGCATCCTGCTCCTCCATTACATTTCGCGCGCCACGCTCGGGTCGGCGCGCCTGGCAAGGCGCGCGTTCGCCCCGTGGGCCGTGCTCGCCCTCGGCCTCGGCGGCCTGGGAGGTTGGATCATGTCGCAGCCGATGGCCATGCGCGGCATGATGATGCCGGGTATGGGCGCTGAAGGGGGCGTGCCCGGCATGGTGGATGGCGCGTCAATGCCCGGGATGATGGACGGCGCGCCAATGCCGGGAATGGAGCATGCGGGCGAGGCGCCGGCGGCGACGGGGAGCGCAGCCCCGGATCCGGACGGGGACCGGGTCACCCCGCAGCCGTCGACGCAGGGAACGGAACAGGAGAACGGGATGGAAGGAAGGCGGGGAGAGACGCCCCCGGTCGCGCCGGCGGCCGGCGGAGACCCGGGTGGCGGGAGCCCTCATGGGTGACGTGAAGGCGTTCCTGCTCTCCTGGGAGCTCGAGCCGACCATCATCATCGGCATCGTGATGGCGGCCGGACTGTACATACGCGGATGGCGGCGGCTCAGGAAGCGGGGACGCGGAGGCAGAATCCTGCGGCCGTGGAGGGCGTGGTGCTTCGCCGGCGGCCTGGCCTCGGTGGCGCTGGCGCTCCTCTCCCCGATCGCCACGTTCGACTCGATCTTCTTCTTCATGCACATGATCCAGCACGTTCTGCTGATCATGATCGCAGCGCCCCTGATCTGGCTCGGCGCGCCCATGCTCCCGACGCTCTGGGCGTTCGACCGCCCCACGCGGCATCGGCTGGGGAATCTCTTCCGGCGGCGGAACCCGGTCCACCGCGTGTTCCATTTCCTGACGCGGCCGGTCGTGGCGCTGCCGATCTTCGTGCTGGTGCTCCTGGGATGGCACTTCCCGCCACTCTACGACGCCGCGCAGGGCCGAACCTTGCTCCACGACCTCGAGCACCTGTTCTTCTTCGGCACCGCGCTGCTCTTCTGGTGGCCGGTCATCCAGCCGTCCGGAGGGAAGCGGCGCCTGAGCTACGCCGCCGGCATCCTGTACATCTTCCCCGCCAAGCTGGCAGGTCTGATCCTCGGCGCCGGGCTCTCGCTGGCGAGGGAGCCGGTATACGACTTCTACGCCCGGCAACCCCGCGTCTGGGGGATCTCCGCGCTCGCCGACCAGCAGGCGGGCGGGCTCATCATGTGGGTGTTCGTGGGCGTGCTCTTCATCATCCCGCTGCTCGCGCTCGTGCTCATGATGATGCGGGAGGACGAGGGCGACCTGTGGACCCCGCAGGCCGTCCGCGATGCCGAGGCTGCCGCGCGCACCGGCGTCGGGCCGGGCGCCAACCGCCCGGCGGCGGCTGCCGTCTCGCGCAGCGGGGCAGTGAAGACCGCGACACCGGTGGCCGAGCCCGGGCTGTGAGCAGGCGGGACGGAAGAACCCGCCGGTCCATGGTCGTCGCGGCGGCGCTCCTGGTCGGCGGGACGGCTCCGCTGCTGGCCAACGGGGGAAAGGTGCGCGTCTCCCGCGCCCCAGTCGGCCCGTATTTCGTCTCCGTCTACAGCAGCCCGACGCCTTCGCGGACGGGTGGGCAGGACGTGAGCGTGCTGGTGCAGGATTCGGCCGACCGACAGGTGGACGTCCCGCTCACGCTCGAGGTGCGCCGCGCGGGAGAGCCGGCGGGCTCCCGCACATTCGCCGTCACGCGCGGAGCGGCCACGAACAAGCTGTTCAAGGCCGCGAAGTTCGCGCTGGAGGAGCCAGGGGAATGGGATTTCACGGTACGGGTGGGCGACCTGGGGCAGGTCTCGTACCGGGCGACGGTGGAGCGCTCGACCCTCCTGGACCACCCGTACCTCATCGCCATGCTCGTCCTGGTCCCCGTCCTGCTGGTCGGCTGGCTGGCGAGTCGGCGGGGGGACGCCTCTGGCTGACCGGCGCTCAGTCGCGCAGCGCCGCCACGATGTACCCGGCCACGAACGCTATGGCCAACGAGCGCCACGGCTCGCGGGTGACGGCGTGGCGGAAGTCCTTCAGCGTCGCCTTCCCCCATAGCTCGTCCTTCTTCCGGCTGAGCTCCGCTTTCTCCCGTCCAAGCCGCACCTCCAGCGTATCCAGCGTCGCTGACATCCTGGCCCGCGTGCGCTGGATCTCCCGTCGCATGGCGTCGGGAGTGTCCGCGGGCGATGCCGAAGGGCCGCCATCGGCCGCTCCCCTGCCGTCCATTGCCCGCTCGGCGCGCGTCGAGCGAGGAAGCGCGTGGCTCGGATCCGGATTGTTGAGTTCGATGGAATCGGCCATGGCTCATCGTGGTGAGAGTTGTGCCGGCGCAATCGGTTGCAAGAGCCGCGCCCCTCGCCCGCACCTTTCCACGGCCCCTCGCGGGCGGCACACGCATTGCACCGTTCGCGGGTACTGATCCGAGCCCCGACCTCCCCGGAGGAAACGCATGGCTGCCACGGAACCGACGACCCGAGCCCCATCCCGCTGGCGCTCGCCACCCCCGGACCACCCGCTGCCGCGCGGGCAGCGGCCCCCCCGCCGCCCCGCCGTGGAGGAGCAGGACGCCGGCGTCACCGACCTCCTGCGGAGCCTCGCCGACGACACCCGCACGCTGGTCCGCCAGGAGCTGGACCTCGCGCGCATGGAGGTCGTGCGCACGGCCCGGCACCTTACGGTCGATGGGATCTGGATCGCCGCGGGGGCCGGCATCGCGGCGCTGGGCGGGGTGGTGGTGGTCCTGGGGCTGGCGCTCCTGGTCGGGTATTTCCTGGACTCCTACTGGCTGGGCACCCTGATCGTCGGCGGGTTCCTCCTGCTGGTGGGCGCGGTGGGAGCGCTCGTGGGCGTACAGCGGCTGCGGTCCCGGGAGCTGGCGCCGAAGCGGACGGTGGACTCGCTGCGGGCCGACGCCACCTGGGCCCGGACGGAGGCGGATGACTTCAAGCAAGCACTGAAGGAGTGACCATGGCGGAATTCACTGATCGGCCGCAGCGGGACACCCCCGAGCACCGGGAGCCGGAGCGGCACGGCGAGCACCGTGCGCCGGAGCGGCACACCGCCGACTACCCCGAGCACGAGACACGCCGTGCCACGGGGATGGGCAACCCTGGCCGGTTCCCGGATGAGCACCCAATGGAGGGGGAGCACGGCGAGGAAATGCGGGCGTTTCAGCAACGGCGGAGCGACGGTGCCGCGGAATCTCGCGTGCGCCTCGCCGCCGGCGACCGGATCTCAGACGTGTCGAGTCGAGTCCGCCACCTCGGCGAGGCGGCCGCCGACCGGAACCGCTTCCTCGCCCCCACACGGCCGCTCGCCCGTGGCGCGGCGGAGGGGCTGGACACGGCCGCGGAGTACGTCCGGACGCACCCGGTCAGCGAGATGCGCGGGGACCTCGAGTCCGAGGTGCGGCGCCACCCGCTGGCGGCCATAGCCGTGGCGTTCCTGGCCGGCTATACACTGCGTCGGATCTTCTGAGCCGGTTCCCCGAAACGTCGTAGGGCGCGGCCCTGCCGGTCCGTTCCGGGTCCGGCAGGGCCGCGTGCGCTAGTGGATGACGTCGCCGATCCGACCCGGGCGGATGTTGCGCAGGAAGGCGAAGGGGCGGCGGTGCTGGGGATCGTACGAATAGTAGACCACCGTGGCCTTGCCCCGCAGGCGCCACCCGGCGAGGAACCCCCAGTAGCGGGAGTCGACGCTGTCGTCCCTGTTGTCGCCCATCATGAAGTAGTGGGCCGGCGGCACGACCAGCGGGCCCCAGTTGTCTCGCGTCGGGTGGCAACCCGGTTGGAGGCTCTCGTCCTCCGGCACCCGGTAGGCGCCGGAGATGTCGGGGCTCAGGTGCACCGGCTCGCCGCACTGCCACCGCATCCACGGGTGGGCCACGTCGCCCTCGTCGTCGGTGTGCTCCACGTACGGCTCGTCCTGCCGCACCCCGTTGATGTAGAGCACCTTTTCCTTCATGAGCAGCGTGTCCCCCGGAACGCCAATGATCCGCTTCACGACGTCCAGGCCGGGATCGTGTGGCGGCCGGAACACGGCTACATCGTGCCGCTTCGGGTGGCTGTAGCCCGGGAAATGGTCCTGCGTGAACGGGATCAGCGGGCCGTATCCCAGCTTGTTGAGTATCAGGAAGTCGCCCACCAGGAGCGTGTGCTCCATCGACGACGACGTGATCACGAACGTCTGGACCAGGAACGTGCGCAGCACCAGGAACAGGAGAAGCGCCGCGATCGCCGACTTCGTCCAGTCCATGGCGACCTGACTGCGCGTGCGCGGGCGTCCCAGCCCCCCCGGTCGCACAGGCGGGCCATCCGCAGCCGCCGCCGTCGCCACCTCGTCCCGATCGCTCATCTCCGCCTCCGCCCCTCCGGCACCGCCGGCGGCGCTCCGTGAACCCTTACGCTTCTTCGCCACGCTCCGTCCCCGATCCTGTGTACTCAGCCGCTCACTACGCGGTTCGCGTCCCCCGGGTTCCGGCGGCCGCCGCTGCTCCGCTCACCTGCCGGCACGCGCCAGCGCTTTCCGGATGAGCGCCTTCGCATCCTCTTCGGGACCGTCGTCCTCGATGCTCCGGCGGACGGCCGCGCCCGCATCCATCGCCGAATAGCCGAGCGCCACCAGCGCACCGACCGCCTCCTGCGCCGCCGCGCCTTTCACCGACGGACCGGCCGCGCCCAGCGCCAGGTCGTCCAGCTTGTCACCGAGCTCGAGCGCGATGCGCTCCGCGGTCTTCTTGCCGACCCCCGGGACGCGAACCAGCGTCGCCAGCTCACGGTTCGTGATGGCGCGCACCAGCGCTGCCGGAGTGAGCGTGGACATGAGCGAGAGCGCCAGCCGCGGACCGACGCCGGACGCCCCCAGGAGGCGGCCGAAGAGGACCCGCTCCGCATCACCCAGAAAGCCGAACAGCAGCAGGTCGTCCTCGCGCACCACCTGGTACGTCAGCAGCTGCACCTCCTCGCCCACCCGCGCCAGCTTCTCGAACACCGACAGCGGGATCTCGATCTCGTACGCCACGCCGCCCGCCGTCATGACCTCCACCTGCGCCGGATCGCGGCGCAGGAGCGTGCCCCGGATTCTGCTGATCATCGACCGACCACCGCCCGCCCGAGCGCGGACAGACGCCCGGTGTGCAGGTGACAGAGCGCCACGGCCACGGCATCCGCCGCGTCGGAGGGAGACGGCGGCTCCTTCAGCCGCAGCAGCTTCTTGACCATGAACTGCACCTGCTCCTTGGTGGCGCGTCCCGTGCCGGCAATCGCGTTCTTGATCTCCGCCGGCGAGTAGTCGGCCACGGGCAGGTCCAGGAGTCCGGCAGTCAGCAGTATGGCCCCGCGCGTCTGGCCGAGGAGGACCGTGGTCCGAACGTTCTTCCCGTAGAAGATGCTCTCCACCGCCACCACATCCGGGCTGTGACGCGCCAGTACGTCCCCGAGCCCCTCGTGGATCTGGCGGAGCCGCTCCGGCAGCTCCGCCTGCGACCGAGTCCGGATCACGCCGCATTCCAACAGCGACACGGCGCCGCCGTCCCCGCGGACGACGACGCCGTATCCCGTTGCGGCCGTTCCCGGGTCGATCCCGAGAACCTTCAAGCGTCCACCTCGCTCAGCACCTTCTCATCAATGTCCGCGTTGGTGTGGACCTTCTGGATGTCGTCCACGTCGTCCAGCGCATCGAGGAGCCTCAGCAGCTTCTCGGCGTCGTGACCCTCCACGCGGACGGTCGCCTTCGGGATCATGGCCAGCTCGGCCTCGTCGAACTCGATACCCTGCGCCTTCAGCCCATCCTGCACCGCGTGGAAGCTCGCCACGTCCGTGAGCACCTCGAACGCCTCGTCCTCCCGCGTCATGTCGTCCGCCCCCGCCTCCAGCGCCGCCATCATCGTGGAGTCCTCGTCGTAGCGGGTTGCGTCCACGTAGATCCGGCCCCGCCGCTCGAACTGCCACGCCACCGAGCCGCTCTGGCCCAGGTTGCCGCCGTGCCGCTCCAGGACGTGGCGAAGCTCGGCGACAGTGCGGTTCAGGTTGTCCGTAAGCGCTTCCATGTACAGAGCCACACCGCCCGGTCCGTACCCCTCGTAGGCGATTTCCTCGTAGTTCACCCCCTCCAGCTCGCCCGTGCCCCGTCCGATGGCACGGTCGATGTTGTCCTGCGGCATGTTCGCCGCCTTCGCCGTGTCCACCGCCAGCCGCAGCCGCGGGTTCATCTCCGGATCGCCGCCCGCCTCCCTCGCCGCCACCGTGATCTCACGGATCAGCTTGGTGAAATGCTTGCCCCGGCGGGCGTCGTTGACCGCTTTCTTGCGCTTGATCTGCGCCCACTTCGAATGTCCAGCCATGGATCCTCAGCTCTCCGCGTTCAGCACTCGCTCACGACGCGGGCCCCGCGCGGGACCCGCCCGACGCCGGCGCGGGGCCTACCGCCCCGCTGTGACGCAGTCCACGGAGGCGGGGTCCAGAGGATGGTTCCGGCCGCGCGATCACGCGCGGACTTCATGCTGTGCTCGAGGCGTTTCATTGGGAGTAACCCGGGGAACGGGGCGGACATCGGCTCCAGCCGCGGAATATACCGGCGGTTCTGGGTGAATCAAAGGCCGCGACGCGGCTCGTGGCGCAGTTCGACGGCGCGGCTCGGAACGCGGCTCGTGGCGCAGTTCGACGGCGCGGCTCGGAACGCGGCTCGTGGCGCAGTTCGACGGCGCGGCTCGGGACGCGGCTCGTGGCGCAGTTCGACGGCACGGCTCGGAACGCGGCTCGTGGCGCAGTTCGACGGCACGGCTCGGAACGCGGCTCGTGGCGCAGTTCGACGGCACGGCTCGGAACGCGGCTCGTGGCGCAGTTCGACGGCACGGCTCGCTGCGCTCGCCGACGCCGCCCGCGCTGCGGGATTCGAACCGTGGGCTCGCTTCAGCTCCCCCACGGCCGGCAAAGCCGGATTCGAGCCGCCGCCCCCTGTCACCTCTCGCGGCCGCCCGTCCTCGAATCCGAATCCCCCGAAGGGGTGGCCGCGAGCGCAGCGAGCCGGCCATCGAATCCCCCGAAGGGGGTGGCCGCGAGCGCAGCGAGCCGGCCATGAATCCCCCGAAGGGGGTGGCCGCGAGCGCAGCGAGCCGGCCATCGAATCCCCCGAAGGGGGTGGCCGCGAGCGCAGCGAGCCGGCCATCGAATCCCCCGAAGGGGGTGGCCGCGAGCGCAGCGAGCCGGCCATCGACTCCCCCGAAGGGGGTGGCCGCGAGCGCAGCGAGCCGGCCATCGACTCCCCCGAAGGGGGTGGCCGCGAGCGCAGCGAGCGGGCCATCGACTCCCCGCGTAACGCGCACAGCGAGCTTTGACACGCACCGCCTGTGGCGGTAGATTGGTGTGCTTTTGTAAACACGAGCGAAGGGAGTACCAATGGTCGAGGTTGTACTCGGCGAAAACGACCGCCTGGACTGGGCGCTCAAGAAGTTCCGGCGCAAGATGTTACGGTCCGGCCGGTTCAAGGACATGAAGAAGAAGCGGTACTACGAGAAGCCCAGCGAGGCGAAGAAGCGGAAGGCTGCCGCGTCTCGTCGCCGCAACGCGCGGGCTCGCCGTCGCCGGTCCCGTTGACGGCCACCCATCCCGACGACCGTACCCCTGACACAGCTGCCGAGGCGCCGAGGTCGTTCGAGGACCTGACGTCTTCGCCGGCGCTCCTGAGCGCCGTCCGCCATCTCGGGTGGACGGTTCCGACACCGATTCAGCTCAAGGCGATCCCCGCAGCGCGGGCGGGTCGTGACGTCGTCGGCATCGCGCAGACGGGTACGGGTAAGACCGGCGCGTTCCTGATTCCGACCATGGAGCGCCAGGAGGACCGCGAGGGGCTGCACACGCTGGTGCTATGCCCGACGCGGGAGCTGGCGCAGCAGGTGGCGGCGGATGCCCGGGACCTGTGCGCCGACACGGAGTTGTTCGTGGGGGAGATCTACGGCGGCGTGCCCTACGAGCCGCAGATCCGCGACCTGCGCGCAGGCTTCGATATCCTGGTAGCCACGCCCGGGCGGCTCATCGACCACATGGAGAAGGGGAACGTGGACCTGTCCCATGTGGAGGTACTGATCCTGGACGAGGCGGACCGGATGCTCGACATGGGCTTCCGTCCGCAGATCGACAGGGTGCTTGCGCGAGTGCCGCGGGACCGGCAGACGCTGCTGTTCAGCGCGACCATGCCGCACGGCGTGCACGCGCTCGCGCTGCGGATCCAGGATGACCCGGTCTGGCTGGAGGCCACGCCGGACCTCACGGCCGCCGAGACCGTCTCGCAGGTCGTGTACTCGGTGAGACCCGACCGGAAAGTCGACCTGCTGCTCTATCTCATGGGCGACCCGGATTGGGACCAGGTGCTGGTCTTCACGCGCACGAAGCGTGGGGCGGACCTCCTGTACCACAGGCTCCGCTCTGCCGGGATCGCGGTGGACGTGATCCACGGCGATCGGAACATGAAGCAGCGTGGCGGCGCCATGGAGGCGTTCGCCGATGGGCACGCCCAGGTGCTGGTCGCCACGGACGTGGCGCAGCGCGGGCTGGACATCGAGGGGATCAGCCACGTGGTCAACTACGACGTTCCGAAGGACCCGGAGGACTACGTCCACCGGATCGGGCGCACCGGACGAGCGGGCGCGAGTGGCCAGGCAGTGACGTTCATGACGGCCGCCGAGCTGGGACAGGTGCGAAGCATCGAGCGGGTCCTCGGCTACGCCGTTGCCCGCGTGTCGCTCGAAGGCTTCGACTACACCGGCGCGCCGGCCGAAGCCAGCAGCGTCGCCAGTCGCTGGAATCGCAGCGGCCGGCGACTCGGCTCCCGCAGCACCGCGGACCTCTCGCCGGAAGAGCTCCAGCGGCTGCTCGACGTGGGCTGACCGTGGCCCGCCTGGTCGTGACGCGCCGCCGGCGCGTCTCGCCTCTCCCCCTCCCCCTCCCCCTCCCCCTCCTCCTCCTGCTCGGCGCCGCCGCGTGCGGCACGGACGTGAGCGGGCCGCCCGCGACGCTCGTCTCGTGCGTGTTCGCCGACCCGACGCGGCTGGAGCCCGGGGGCGTGCTCCAGGTGCGCGGAGAGGGACACCGGGACGTCTGCCTCACGCCCGGCGACGAGGGGGCCGGGCTCTTCCTCTACGTCCCCTTCTACGCGTCGCCGGCGCCGAGCGGGGACACTCCCGCGCCCCGGCTTCAGCTGGACATCCGGACTGCGGGCACCACGGCAGTAACCGGGTCCGCCCTTCCTGCGCCCGCCCGCGAGCCCGTGCTGCTGGGCGCCGAGCGCGTTCCCGGCTGGCGGCCGATCGATCAGGGCTTCGACACCCGCCTTCGGCTCCGGGAGATCCGGGAGCTGCAACCGCTGATCCACACCGCCGGGACGGCGCCCGCCGCCCCCGGCGGGTCCGCCACCGGCCCCGTCGCGGCGACACCGTCGCTGGCGGACCCGCCGCACACGGGCGACCTGGTGGACTACAACGTCGCCATCAGCTGCACGAACGAGAACGTTCGCACGGGACGGGTCGGTTACATCTCCCAGCACGCGATCGTGGTGGCGGACACCGGCAACCCGGTGGCGCTGAGCCAGGCGGACCTCGCGTCGATTGCCGCGACGTTCGACACGCTGGTCTACCCGGTGGACACGGAGAACTTCGGCGAGTCGACGGACATCGATGGCAACGGCCGCGCCATCATCTTCTTCACGAGGGCGGTGAACCAGCTGAACGCGCACCAGTCGGGGTCGGTGACGGTTGGCTTCTTCTGGTCGGGTGACCTCTTCCCGGCGGAATCGACCACGCGCCTGGAGGCGTGTTCGGGCGGGAACCGTGCGGAGATGTTCTACATGATCGCGCCGGACCCGGACGGCGCCTACGGCCCGTCCATCAGCACGGACGAGGTGCTGCGGCGCTCGGTGGGGATCATCGCGCACGAGTACCAGCACCTGATCAACGCCGGACGCCGGCTGTACGTGAACGAGGCGACGGTGTTCGAGGAGCCCTGGCTGAACGAAGGGCTCAGCCACACCGCCGAGGAGCTCGTGTTCTACCACGTCACCGGACTTCACGCGGGCATGAACCTGACCGCCGACGCCCTGCGCTCGACCACCGGCGGCGTGGAGGCGTTCAACCGCTTCGTCGCTCCGGACTTCGACCTGCTGCGGTCGTACCTGGAGGATCCGGACACCACGTCGCTCATGGGGGTGCCCGGGCTGTCCACCCGCGGTGCGGTCTGGGCCTTCCTCCGTTACGCCGCCGACCGGAGCGGCCGCACCGACGCGGTCTTCTTCCGCGACCTCGTGAACTCGACCACATCCGGCCTCGACAACGTCTCGGCGGCGCTCGGCGCATCGGCGCTGGCGTGGATGCAGGACTGGACCGTGGCCGTGTTCGCCGACGACGCGGTGCCCGGTGTGGACGCGCGCTTCACCCAGCCGAGCTGGGACTACCGCGACGTCTTCACCAACTCCACCGTGGGCGAATACCCGTTGAGCACGCGCACCCTCTCGCCGGAAGGCGACCACACCTTCTCGCTCCTCCCGGGAGGCGCCGCGTTCCCGCTCTTCCAGGTGAGCGGCGGGGAACGCGCGACGCTTCACGCCCAGTCCGGCGACAGGGCACCGCCGGACGCGCTGCGGGGCTCCTTCCTGCGCGTGCACTGATGAGCGCGCGAACGGCGTTCCGCCCGATGCTGGTCGCCGCGACGTTCACGGCGGGTGCCCTGGTGCCGGGCCACACCGCCGCGCAGGTGTGTGGCCCGACCGGGCTGGCCGTCGGCGGATCGGTGGCGGCCGTGCGTTACGACATGGCCGGCGGCGTGAGCGGAACGGAGGTGGACGCGCGGCTGCGGGGCAGCGCGGGGAGCCTCGGGATCGAGGTCGCCTACGGTCGTCTGCTGCTCCAGCAGGGGGTGGCCGATCCGAACGTGGCGAGGGTCACGGTGCGGGCGCCGCTCGCGTCGCTGCTGGGGCTCCATTTCTGCTTCGCAGGACACGGCGCCACCAGCTGGTTCAGCGCGAACGGCGACGATGGACGCGTGCTCGCGGGCGGGGTGGGTCTGGTCGCTCGCCTCCCGCTCCCGCTCGGCGGGGTCCGGTTGACGCCGTTCGTCGAAGGGCGCGCCCTGGCCGCGCACAGCTCGGGCAGCATCCTGGGGTTGGACGCGAGCGCCACAGGGGAGTCGCTGGGGGGCGAGGCGGGTGCGGACCTCGTGCTCGGTCACTTGCTCGTGCGCGGCGGCGCGGCGTTCGACGGGCTCGCCGGCGGACTGGGCGCCACGCCGTACCCGACGCACGCCTTCCGTATCGAGGCGGTCTACCGCTTCTGATCCTTTCCGGCCGCGCGGAGGACCCACAGCGCGCCGCTCCCCTCCCGCTCAAGCTGCTGGTAGGTGCACTGGCGCGGGTCCTTGTCGGGCCGCCAGCGCACGAGGGAGGTGCCGTGGCGGAACCGGCCGTCGGTGAAATGGTCGTAGGTGACCTCGACGACGAGCACCTGGCGCAGCGGCTCCCACTCCGACGACCGTTCGGTCGCCCAGCGACTGGGCCCCCCCGGCCGCGAGCCGGTGAATCCGGGCTCCTCGACGAGCGGTTCGACCACCTCCCGAAGCCGCTGGCGGTCGCGGTCTGAGAAGCTCGAGCAGAACCCCACGTGGTCGAGGCGCCCGGCGTCGTCGTAGAGTCCGAGGAGCAGCGAGCCGATGCCCTTTCCAGAGCGCGAGTAGCGGAATCCGCCCACGACGCAGTCCGCGGTGCGCCGCCGCTTGACCTTCAGCATGGCGTCCCGCGATCCCGCGAGGTAGGGACGGCCGGGGTCCTTCGCCATCACCCCGTCCACGCCGGTGAGCCCGCGCAGCCACTCCGCGGCCAGATCGGCGTCGGACGTGGCGCGGGAGAGGTGTACGGCGGGCGCGTCGTCGAGGTACCGGGCGGCGAACGCTTCCAGCGCGTCACGACGATCCCGGAGCGGTTGCTCGAGGAATGAGCGGGTCGAGCCGCGGGCGAGCAGATCGAACACCACCAGCCATGCCGGCGTCTCGGCCGCCAGCCGACGAACGCGGGTCTCGGCCGGGTGGATGCGCTGGAGCAGGAGGTCGAAGGCGACGTCGTCGCCCCGGGGGACGAGGAGCTCGCAGTCGAGCACGAACTGGCGAGCGCCCACGCCGAGCACGGCCTCCACCACCTCGGGGAAGTAGCGAGTCAACGGCTTGCACGCTTTCGACTGCAGCTCGACGGTCCCGTGGTTGCGGAACACGAGGCAGCGGAACCCATCCCACTTCGGCTCGTAGAGCCACTGCCCCTCCCGGGGGATGGCGTCGGTGCTGCGGGCTTCCATGGGCGCGAGCGGCGGCTCCACCGGAAGACCCAGCGGGGCGAAGGTCACGGGGCTGCTCCTGGTGCGGTTCTGAGGCTGTGAGCGTCGTGCGCAAGGAGCCCGCCACCGCTTCGCCAGTGCCGCTGCGGAGCGCGTGGGAATGCGCCTGCGGCGCGCCCGCGACCGAGCCGGGCGACGGCGTGCGGTGGCGCCGGAACGGACCCGCCCGCATATTCGGCCCCGATTCCTTCCGACCGCATCCACCACCGGAGGTTGGACAATGCACCGACTGCTTGCCGGCGCGCTGCTGCTCGGCTCCCTCTCAGGCTGCGCGCACGCCGGAGGCGGCGCCCCGACGGCCCCCTCGGCACCGAAGTCGCTGCCCTCCATCGCCTCGAAGACCGCGGGGCTGCAGCAGCTGCCCGGGTTCCTTCCCCTTTACTGGGACGAGGCGGAGGGGAAGCTCTGGATGGAGGTGCCGGAGCCGGGCACGGAGCTGCTGTACGTGGAAGCGCTCACGGCGGGCGTCGGGTCCAACGACATCGGCCTGGACCGCGCGCAGCTCGGCCGGACTCGCGTGATCCGGTTCGACCGCATGGGCCGCAAGCTGCTGGTCGTCGAGCCGAATTACGAATACCGCGCGGTGAGCGAGAACCCGGCGGAGCGGCGGGCAGTGGAGGATGCATTCGCGCGCTCGATCCTGTGGGGCTTCCCGATCGCAGCGGAGACCGATGGCCGGGTGCTGGTGGACGCCACGGACTTCCTGATCCGGGACGTCCACGGCGTGGCGCAGCAGCTGAAGCAGACGCACCAGGGGAGCTACAAGCTCGACAGCGCCCGCAGCGTCATCGACCTGGACCGTACCCGCGCGTTTCCGCGCAACACCGAGGTGGAGGTCATCCTCACCTTCGAAGGCGAGCCCACGGGCGGCTGGATCCGCTCGGTCACCCCTTCGCCGGAAGCGGTGAGCGTGCGCGAACGCCATTCCTTCGTGCACCTGCCCCCGCCCGGGTACCAGCCGCGCCGCTTCGACCCGCGCGCCGGGTACTTCGACGTCACGTGGAAGGACTACGCCGCGCCGCTTGGCGAGCCGCTGGAGCAGCGGTTCATCGCCCGCCACAGGCTGGAGAAGAAGGACCCGACGGCAGCCGTGAGCGAGCCAGTGGAGCCGATCGTCTACTATGTCGACCCGGGTGTGCCGGAGCCGATCCGCTCCGCGCTCGTGGAAGGCGCGAGCTGGTGGAACCAGGCGTTCGAGGCGGCCGGGTACCGTAACGCGTTCCAGGTGAGGGTGCTGCCGGACACGGCCGACGCCATGGACGTCCGCTACAACATGATCAACTGGGTGCACCGGTCGACGCGCGGCTGGAGCTACGGCAGCTCGGTCACCGACCCGCGCACCGGGGAGATCATCAAGGGGCAGGTCCTGCTCGGCTCGCTGCGCGCGCGACAGGACTACCTGCTGGCCGAGGGGTTGCTCTCGCCGTACGACTCCACGGGTGATGTCCCGCCCGCCATGCGAGAGCTGGCCCTGGCGCGCATCCGGCAGCTTTCGGCACACGAGGTCGGCCACACGCTCGGGCTGGCCCACAACTACATCGCCAGCACGGAGGGCCGGGCTTCCGTCATGGACTATCCGCACCCGCTGGTCAAGCTCGCGCCGGACGGCACCATCGACCTGTCCAATGCGTACGACACCGGAATCGGCGAGTGGGACAGGGTCACCATCGCCTACGGCTACTCGGATTTCCCGGACAGCACCGACGAGAAGGCTGCGCTGAAGCAGATCATCTCCGACGCCCGGGCGCGCGGGCTCATCTTCCTGACCGACCAGGACGCGCGGCCGGCGGGGAGCGCGCACCCCCAGACGCACCTGTGGGACAACGGCACCGACGCCGCGAGCGAGCTGCGCCGCATGCTCGCCGTGCGGAAAGCCGCGCTGGATCGTTTCGGAGAGCGGGCCATCCGCATGGGGATGCCGCTGGCCACCATGGAAGAGGCGCTCGTTCCGCTCTACCTGCACCACCGCTACCAGGTCGAAGCGGCCACCAAGGTGATCGGGGGGAAGTACTACACGTTCGCCATGAGGGGGGACGGACAGGCCCCGGTTCGCCGCGTCCCGGCCGCCCAGCAGGAGGCGGCGCTTTCGGCGGTGCTCGAGACGCTAGCCCCCGCCGTGCTGGCCCTCCCGACGCGACTCGTGGACCTCATCCCTCCGCGGCCCGCGGGGTTCCCGTCGCACCAGGAGCTGTTCGACCGGTACACGGGGATCACCTTCGACGCCGTTTCCCCCGCTGCGGCCGCCGCCGACCTCACGCTCACCTTCCTCCTCGATCCCGAGCGAGCAGCCCGTCTGGTGGAGCAGCACGCGCTCGACCCGTCGCTGCCAGGGCTCCAGGACGTGCTCGGACGCCTCGAGCGCGCCTCCTTCGGCGCCGCCACCGGCAGCCCGTACGAGGCGGAGATCAGGCGTGTGGTGGAGGAAGCCGTGGTCGAACGGCTCATGCGGCTCGCCGCCAGCGCGCCCATGCCGCAGGTCCGCTCCGGAAGCGAGCTGGAGCTGCGGGGTCTCCATGACCGGCTGCAGGCCCGGGGCCGCGGCGCGCCCGTCGAGGAGCGGGCCACCGACCTCCGGCTCGCGGGCGACATCCAGCGCTTCCTGGACCGCCCCGCGGCCCCGTGGTCACCCGCTCAGCCGGTCCCGGCGCCACCAGGCAGCCCGATCGGGGGCGGGAGCGACTTCATTCAACTTCCGGACGGAACGCCATGAGCAACATCCTCTTTCACGCCCACTCCGGGCTGCGCTACCTCGTCCTGCTGAGCGCCGTGGTCGCGTTCGGCTACGCCCTCGTACGCTGGATTCAGCACGCGCCCGAAGCCGGTGCCGGACGTGCGCTGACCGCCGCGTTCGTCGGCGTTCTCGATCTCCAGATACTGCTCGGGATCACGCTCGTCTTCTTCCGCCCCTGGTTCCCCGCCCTGGCCGGCCACATCGCCATGATGGTCCTCGCCGCCGGGGCGGCGCACTCCACGAGCGTCCTCGCTCGGCGGACGACCGGCGAAGGAGCGCACCGGATCGCGGCGATCGGCATCGGCGTGACGATCCTGCTCATCGTGGCGGGAATCCTGTCCATCGGCCGCGCCGTGGTCTGAGGGTCTCGGGGCCGATGCAGAGCGCCCCGCCGGCAGCGTGCCGGCGGGGCGCTTTCACTGCCTCCCGCTCGACGCCCGTCAGTGCCCACCGCCGCCATCGCCGCCACCACCCGGCTTGGACGGCTTGGAGGAAGGCTTGGGCGTCGAAGGTCGCGGCGCCGGCGTCGCCCGAGGCGGCGGCGAGGACCGCTCCACTCGCGGCGGCGAGGAGCGGGGCTCCGTCGACGGCGAGGCCGCGCGCTGCGGCTTGGGCTTGCTCCGCTCCACGCGCGGCGTGACCGCGCGGGGCTCGGCTCGTGGCTCCGACGGGCGGTCCACGCGTGGCGGCGCTTCGACCGCCGACGGGGCCGCCTTCTCACCTCGCGACGGGAACATGTCCGGCAGGGTGGGACCGGCTCGTTCCGGCGTGTCGGGATCTCCGAGCGTGCGCCGGCCAGCGGCGTCGTCCGCCGAGCCGTCGTCGGCCCGCTTTGGGACCGGACCGCGGAGCACCGGTCGCTCCTTGCTCACGCGCTCTCCGGCGCCTGGTAGCAGCGAGCCTCGATCCCCGAGCGTGCCCGTCCTTTCTTCGGTGCCGCGCAGCGGGGGCCGCGTCTTCTCCGTGCCGTCCCTGCCGCCGTTCCGATCGATCACGCCGCCCACGCGACGCGCGGGCACGCCGTCGTCGCTGGACCCTTCGGCCACCCAGCCGGGCGGGACCCCCGGGCGCTTGGGCAGCTTGTCCTTGATCCTGGGCAGCGGCCTGGTGCTGTCCGCCGGCGGCTGCGTCCGGTCCTGCTTCGGGCACACCACCCAGCCGGCGTAGTAGGCGTCAGTGGGCACGGAGAGGATGATGCCGTTGCCGCAGTTCACCCAGACGTACTGGCGCTGCATGCCGTACGGGCTGTACCACAGGTTGGTGGGCCAGACCACGTGGTACGCCACGGTCCAGTCCGTGACGCCGGGGTTCGGCACGATCTCCTGCGCCAGCAGGTCCGCCGCGTGGTACGGGCTCATGGTGGCGAGCCGGTGCTGGAGCCACGGCGCGTACCCCGTCGCCATGAACGCCGCCACGTCCATGGCTCGCTCCGAGGCGATCAGGACGATGTACGTGGGTCCCGCCCCGTAGACCAGCGACTGGTTGCTGGCGAATCGCATCGACGACGTCGCGGTCCGGACATCGTGGCGGCCGCTGGCGAAGCGCTGCTGGCCGCCGTAGCCGATGGCCGGGTAGATCATGCGCAGGCTGCTGCCCGGCTGTATTGCGAAGATGGCCACGTGGGCGGGGCGGTTGACGTCAAACGACGCAAAGCCGTTGTACTCGTCGTACCAGATGGACGCTTGCAGCGGCATGTCGTAGCCGCCGACGCCGTACGCCGGGGTGGCGTAGCCATCCGGGCCCGCGCCAACGGTGCGCGGCGCATAACACGCGGACACGCCCAGGAGGAGGAGCGGGAGCATGGTTCGCATGGGATTCCTCCGGGTCAGGTTCATCGAAACTACATCTCCTCCCGTCGGATGGTTCCATCTGTCATGAAATATAGGGCATCGCCGCCCGGACGGCAGGGTCGTTGCAGCGATCGTCAGATGCGGGCGGGGTCGCGCGGAGGCGGGCCCGCCCGGCCCAACCGACACGGAGGAGGTCCCCCAGTGCCACGGGAAAGCGGCAAGGTCAAATGGTTCTCGGACGCCAAGGGCTACGGCTTCATCGAGTCCGAATCCGGCGACGACGTCTTCGTCCACCACACGTCCATCGAGGGCAACGGGTACAAGACGCTGAGCGAAGGCGAGCGCGTGGAGTACGAGGTGGTGGAGGAGCCGAAGGGGCGGAAGGCGCGGGACGTGGTCCGGCTGGACGCCGCGGGCGACGCATCCGATCCCCGGCGGGACCGGGCGATCCAGAGCCCCATGGACCACAAGCCGCGGCGCTAGCGCGAGCCCGGGTCGGCGGCGTCGAAGAGCCCGAGCTGGCCGTCGGTACGGGGGCGCCGGAACGCCGTCGCGTCCAGCTCGATCCGGCCGTCCTCCAGGCCGCAGCGCCGGAGTGCGGCCCGGAACAGCTGGTGCAGCTGCTCCGCGTACGGCCCCTCTCCCTTCATGCGTGAGCCGAAGCGCGGGTCGTTGAGAGCGCCACCGCGGACTTCGCGGATGCGGTGCAGAACGCGTCCCTTCCGGTCCGGGAAATGTGCCTCCAGCCAGTCGGCGAACAGCCCCTTCACCCCGTGCGGCAGCCGGACCACGAGCATGGAGGCGGCCACGGCGCCGGCCGCCGCGGCCGCCTCCACCAGCGCGGGCACCTCCTCGTCCGTCAGGCCGGGGATCACAGGCGCGATCATGGCGCGCACGGGGACGCCCGCGTCGGTGAGCGCCCGCATGGCCTCCAGGCGGCGGGCGGGCGAAGACGTGCGCGGCTCCATCACCCGCTGGAGCTCGGGCCGTAGCGTGGTCAGCGACAGCGCCACGGTCGCGGCGCGGTGCGTCGCCAGATCGCCAAGCAGGTCAATGTCGCGGGTGACCAATGGTTCTTCGTGATCACGGAGACCGGGTGACGGAACTCCGCCAGCACTTCCAGGCAGGCGCGCGTGAGGCGTAGCCGCCGTTCGACAGGCTGGTACGGGTCGGTCACGCCGCTCAGGCCGATGGGGGACGGCTCCCAGCGCGGCGACGCGAGCGCCTTCCGCAGCAGCACCGGCGCGTCCTCCTTCACCAGGATCCGGGTCTCGAAGTCCAACCCGGCCGAAAAGCCCAGGTACTCGTGCGTGGGACGAGCGTAGCAGTAAATGCAGCCGTGCTCGCAGCCCCGGTACGGGTTCAGCATCCAGCTGCACGGCACGTCTGGGCTGTCGTTGCGGTTCAGGATGGAGCGCGAGGCGTCCCGAAAGAACAGCGTGCGCGGCGCCGGGCCGTCCGGGTCCGTCCACGACTCGGTGGCCACCACGTGGAGCCGCTCGAAGCGGTTCGCCGGGTTGTCCGTGGCGCCCCGCCCCCGGAGCGCGCGGTCGGCCGCGGGCTGCCCCTCGGGCGCGCCGGTGCCCGTCACGAGCGCGCCCCCGACACCGCCGGAGGGGCCGCCGGGCGCTTGCGCGGCTCCATCTCACGGAATCGACTCGCCACCACGTTCAGCACGCGGCCCTCGCGCTCGAAGCGCCCCTGGACCAGAAGGAACGGCGAGTTGTTGATCGCCTCCCGGTATGCCTGGTACACGGGTGGCGGGATGATCACGTTGATGAAGCCGGTCTCGTCCTCCATCAGGATGAACACCGTGCCGTTGGCAGTGGCCGGGTGCTGCCGGGCGACGACCAGCCCCGCCACCACCACGGGCGCCCGGTCCGGCACGTCCGGCAGCTCGGCGGAGCCGACCACGCCATAGTCCTTCAGCCGCGGCCGGATGTGCTCCATCGGGTGACCGGCCACGGAGATGCCGGTGGCCAGGTAGTCGAGGAAGATGAGGTCCTCGTCGTCCATCTCATCGGGCCGGAACGGGAGCCGGCGGGCGGGAGCCAGCGGGAGCGTGTCGCCCGCGGCGCGCAGCGCTTCCCACGCCGCCTTCCGACGCCCCGGCTCGAAAGCCTCGAACGCGCCGGCCCTCGCCAGGTGCAGCGCGTCCGCGCGGGTGAGGCCGGCGCGCCGGACCACGTCGGCCACGGAAGTGATCGGGCCACCGGCGCCCGCCCGCTGAAGCCGGTCCCGGGCCTCCTCGCCCAGCCCCCGGATGTGCTTCCAGCCGATGCGGACGGCCGGCTGGCGGTCCGCGGAGCCGCCGACGCCGCCGACGGACGCCCGATCGGCCCGGTGGGCGGCCGTGGCCCAGTCGCCGGCGGCACCGTCGTCGCCCGGCTCCAGCGTGCAGTCCCACTGGCCGTGGCGGAGGCAGGGCGGGCGGACCTCCACGCCGTTGCGGCGGGCCTCGTGGACCAGCGTGGCCGGCGGGTAGAAGCCCATGGGCCACGCGTTCAGCAGCGCCATGAGGAAGTCGGCCGGGTAATGCGCCTTCAGGTACGCGGTGGCGTACGCGATGAGGGCGAAGCTCCAGGCGTGGCTCTCGGGGAAGCCGTAGTTGGAGAAGGAGTAGAGGTCGTCCGTGATCCGCTCGGCGTTCTCCGGCGACACGCCGTTCCCGGTCATCCGCTCCTTCAGCCGCTGGATGGCCGCGTGCAGCTTCGGCAGCTTGCGACGGTGCCCCATGGCGCGCCGGAGCTCGTCCGCCTCCGCGGCCGTGAAGCCGCCCAGCGCCATGGAGATGGCCATGGCCTGCTCCTGGAAGATCGGGATGCCGTACGTGCGCCGGAGGATCGGCTTCAGCCGCTCGTCCAGGTACTCCACCTCCTCCAGCCCGAGCCGGCGACGCGTGTAGGGGCGGACGAACCGGGCCTGGATCGGACCCGGGCGGATCAGCGCCACCTGGACCACGATGTCGTACAGCCGCCGCGGCTGCGTCTGGAGGATGGACTGGATCTGCGCCCGGGACTCGATCTGGAACGTGCCCAGCGTGTCCCCGCGGCCGATCATGTCGTACGTGGCCGGATCGTCCACGGGGAGGTCGTAGAGCGCCATCTCCCGGCCGGTGCGCGCGCGGATGGCGTCGAACGCCTTGTGCACGACGCTGAGGCCACCCAGCCCCAGGAAGTCGAACTTCGGCACGCCCGCGGCGTCCAGGTCGTCCTTGTCGAACTGGAGGATGGTGCGCCCCATCGTCGTCTCCTCGATGGGGAGGAACTCGCCCAGTGGCGCGCTGGACAGGACGAAGCCGCCCGGGTGCGTCGAGCGGAGCCGCGGAACGTCGTCGAGCGAGCGGAGCGCGGACAGCAGCGCCCGCCCCTTCGGCGACGCCGTGTCCACCCCGAACTGCGCGGCCAGCCCCGCGGTCAGCTCCTCCGCCGCCTCCGCCGGCTCCCGGCCGTGCAGCCGCTTGCTGAGATTGAACGCCGTCTCCGCCGGCCAGCCCAGGGCCCGCATGCAGTCCTGGATGGCCGTGGGCGCGTGGAAGACCTGCGTCACGGCCGTGATGGCGGCGTGCTGCCGGCCGTAGCGCGTGTACATGTAGTCCAGGACCTCCTCGCGCCGGTGCATCTCGAAATCCACGTCAATGTCCGGCGCCTCCGTCAGCCCGTCGGTGCGCACCTCGCTGAGAAAGCGCTCGAAGAGCAGCCCGTGGCGCACCGGGTCGACCGCGGTGATCTCGAGGCAGAAGGCCACGGCGGAGTTCGCCGCGCTCCCCCGACCCTGGCACAGGATCCCCCGCGACCTCGCCTCCCGCACCGCGTCCCACATGACCAGGAAGAAGCCCGAGAAGCCCAGCCGGTCGATCACCCCCAGCTCGTGCTCCAGCTGCGCCCGCTGGCGCGCGTCCAGCTCACCCCAGCGCTTCTCCGCGCCCCGGAACGTCAGCTCCCGCAGCCACGAGCCGTCCGTCTGGCCTCGGGGCACCGGAAACTTCGGCAGCGGCGGACGCACCCACCTCAAGTCGAACGCGCACGCCTCCGCGATGGCCGCAGAAGTCTCCAGCCCCGCTTCCCGCCCCTTCCACAGCGTGCCCATCTCCGCCGGGCTCTTGAGCCGCCACTCCCCGTTCGGGTGCAGCACCCCCCAGCTCGCCGCCGTGTCGATGTCCAGGTCGGCCCGCAGCGCCGTGAGGAGGTCGTGCACCAGGCGGGTGCCGCCGTCCACGTAGCGCGGGTCGTTCGTCGCCACCCACGGCACCCCCTGCCGCTCCGCCAGCTCGATCAGCGCTCCCACCAGTGCGCCCTCCTCCCCCGACACGTGGTGCAGCCCCACTTCCACCGCCAACCGTCCCGGGAACAGCTCCCGCAACCGCGACAGCAGGAACACCGCCTCCTCCGGCCGACCCTGCCGCAGCATGCTCGCCAGCTCCCCCTCCGCGGGGCCCGTCAGCAGGTGCAGCCCACCGGTCCGCCCCTCCAGATCCGACAGGGTGAGAAGCGGCTGACCGCGCGGAGGGATCGGATCCCCCGCCTCCATGCCCGTGCGAGTGCCGTGCCAGCGCCCGTGCGAGTGCCCGTGCTCGTGCGGGTGCGTGCCCCCGCCCGGCTACCGCCGCGGGTGACGGCCCGGGCATCGCCGCGGGTGCCGGCCCGGCTGGCGCCCGGCGAGGCGGCGAGCGGTCGTCGCCGAGAGGTCACCGCCGTCGCCCGCGTGCGAACCCGCCCGTCCCGGTCCAGGTGCAGACCCGCCCCCGGTGCCCGCCTCGCGCTCCCGGAATCCGGGTACCACCCCGACCCGGAAGCGGAGCTCGACCCCGGAGCGGAGCTCGACCCCGGAGCGGAGCCGTCCCCCTCCTCCGCATAGATCGCTACCCGCTCCGCCTTCTCCGCGAGCCACGCCCCCCAGTCCCCCATGCGGCTCCGCGTCACCAGCCCCGCCAGGTTGCGGAATCCCTCCCGGTCCGAGGCCAGCAGCGCCAGCGGATGCCCGTCCACCACCAGCTCTGCCCCCACCACCGGCCGGATTCCCGCGCTCCCCGCCGCCAGTGCGAAGCGGATCACTCCGCCCAGGTCCGAGCAGTCCGTCAGCCCGAGCGACCCATGCCCTTGCCCGGCCGCCGCCCGGACCAGCGTCTCGGGTGTGGCCGAGCCATCGCCGAAGGAGAAGGCGGAGTGCGCGCGAAGCTCGGTGAATCCGGTCATGGCCTCCCCTGCACCGGCTGCGCGCCCGCCCGTGCCGGGAGGCTGCGCCTGCGATTGGCGGCTCCGGAACGACGCACCACGCCATTCCCCCGCGGGGATGGAGGGCTTGGCCGATACGAAGGCCGCCGGCGAGCGGCGGCCCCGAAGCCGAAGGTTTACCGAAACAAAGAATGGCATCACCCAGAACCGAAAACAACCCGAAAGGCGGCGGCGGGGTCTTTGCCCGGAATGCCGCGCGCGTTATGCTAATCGCACCGCGGTCTGGAGGCCGCGGCACCCATCATCCACGCCGCAGGTCGTCCCGCAGGCGACGCAACATCCCGGAGGTTCTTGCATGACGCAGCATTCGAGTCGGGCCGGTCACCCCGTTTTCCGCGCGGCGCGTTTCGGCCCGGTACTGGCCGCAGCGCTCTTCCTGGTCCCGACGGGAGCGCGGGCGCAGGGCGTCACGTACAGGGAAGTGAGCCGGACCGAGCTGAGCGGCACGGCGGGCAAGGTGCTGAAGGTGCTGAGCGGGGGGATGAAGTCCGAGCAGACCGTGAGCATCGGGGACGGGAAGATGCGCACCGACAGCGAGGGGTCCTCGACGATTCTGGACACGCAGGCGAAACGCTGGATCTTCCTGGACCACGAGAAGAAGCAGTACTACGCCATGTCGCTGGACGACATGATGGAGTCCATGTCGCAGATGGGGGCACAGATGAAGGAAGCGGCAGCCCAGCAGCCCGCGCAGGCGCAGCGGGGCACGGCGGCGGATTCTTCCGGCATCGAGTGGAGCTTCGATCTGGCCGTGGATCGCACGGGCCGCAAGGAGCAGGTCTCCGGCTACCCCGCCGAGGAGGTCCTGCTGACCCTCAAGATCCAGGGCAAGGGAACGGACCAGGAGACCGGCGACACCGCCAGCATGAACATGGTCCTCCTCAATGACCTCTGGATGAGCACCGACGCCGCCCTCACCAGCGCCATGAAGGAGTTCGGCGCCGGGATGAGCGAGGCCGCCCGGGAGAGCGGGGCCTCGATGACGGCAGGAATGGAGGAGGCCTTCGGCCAGGACCCGCGGATCAAGGCCGGGATGGAGAAGGCTGCGAAGGAGGCCGCGAAGCTCGAGGGGATCCAGCTCAAGGGCACCACCTACGTCGTCCTCCTGCCTCCCGGCACGGAGTTCGATCGTCAGCTCGCCCTCGAGGGCCCCCGAAAGAAGGAGGGCAGCGGCGCTTCCGACGCCGCCAAGAAAGCGGTCTCCAACAAGCTGGGCGGACTCCTCGGCCGCAAGCCGAAGGAGGAGCCGACAGAAGAGACACCGGCTGCCCCTCAGCAGGCCACGCTCATGACCACCACCACCGAGGTCACGAGCATCGATGTCGGCCCCGTGCCCGCCGACCGCTTCGCCGTTCCGGCCGGCTACACCGAGGTGCATCCCCCAACGGCCACGGGCGGCTGATCCACCGCCCGACCGACGGCAGCCGGCGCGCGCCTCGCCTCCGCTGCCGTCGGGCTCCCCAAGCCCCTGACTGCCGCCACCTCCTTCGACGCGCTCAGGCGCACTGCGGACTCGAACGGCGCACCAACCCTGCACCAGCGCGCGCCTGGGCAGCCTTCCGTGGCCGCGCCCCCCGGGGATTGACGGGCCGACGGCCGCTGTGTAATGGTTAACCCATACACCAGGACACCGCGCCACCGGAGACTTCATGACCGCCGTGCTGCAGTCGCTGAACGCCGCAGTCGAAAGCCTGAGGAGCAACCCGCTCCGGACGGTGCTTTCGACGCTCGGCGTGATCATCGGGGTGGCCTCTCTGGTTGCGATTCTGGCGCTGGGCGACGGGCTGGAGCGGTACAGCCGTGCGCAGATCGCGGAATCGACGGACCTGCAGACGGTGGTCGTGACGCCGAAGACGACGGACCGAGAGGACGGGATCCTGGTACGTCGGCAGCGAGTGGAGCGGCTGGACCGCGAGGCGGTGGCGGGGCTGCAGACGCGCCTGGGGGAACGGGCGGATGCCATGCTGTTCGTGATGGGGGCTGCACGCATGGAAGCAGCGCGGGACACGGAGCAGCATGCGGTGCTGCTCACGGCGACGGAGCCCGCCGCGGCGCTGCAGCTGAGGGAGGGGGTGGTGGCGGGGCGGTTCCTCACCGCGGCCGACGTTTCCGGCGACTCTGCGGTCGCGGTGGTGCCGCTGGAGGCGCTGGGAGCCGATGCCCGGGCCGGCGGCGTCGGGGAGAGCGTCAGGATAGGTGGCGACGTGCTTCGGGTGATCGGGGTGACGCAGGAAACGGGGCCGATCCTGCGAGTCTACGTCCCGCTGAGCGACGCGCGGCGTGAGCAGCTCGAGGGGCCGGATCGGCCGACGTCGCTCGCGGTGAGGGCGCGCCGGGTGGAAGATGTGGAGCGGGTGCGAGCGGCTACGGAATCGTGGCTGGCGGAGCGGTACGGGGCTGCGGACGGGTTCGCCGTCGCCAGCAACCAGGCGCGGGCCGCGCAGGCGCGACAGGGGATGCTCGTGTTCAAGCTCGTGATGGGGGCGATCGCGGGGATCTCGCTCCTGGTCGGCGGGATCGGGATCATGAACATCCTGCTGGCGAGCGTGTTGGAGCGTACGCGGGAGATCGGGATCCGGAAGGCCTCCGGTGCGCGGCAGCGCGACATCCTCGTCCAGTTCCTGGCCGAAGCGGTCACCATCACCGGCGTGGGCAGCGTGCTGGGGGTGGTGGTGGGACTGGCGGGTGCGTTCGGCATCACCGCGGCGATCCGCCACTACACGGATGCGCCGCTGTTCGCGGCCTTCACGTGGGGGTCCGTGCTGGTGGCCGCGGGAGCGGCGCTGGTGGTCGGCCTGGCCTTCGGGACGTACCCTGCGCGCCGTGCCGCGAAGCTGTCGCCGATCGAGGCGATCCGCCACGAGTGACGGGGGCGGAGCTCGCCTATTCCGGGTGCACCTCCCGCATGAGGCGGACGTATCGCGCGAGCACGGTGCGCGCCGTCTCGGTATCGCCGAGTCCTGCCCGCGCGGCCGCCAGCATCGCCAGAGCCGGGAGGGGGTAGTCGGGGCCGATGCGGAGAGCGGTCCCGGCGTCGCGGGCGGCGCCCTCCGGATCGCCGGTCTGCGGTCGAACAGCGGCGCGGGCCGCGAACGCATAGGGCACGGTGTCGCTCGGCGCACTGCTCTCCGCCACCGCTATCGTGACCGGATGCGGCGACGGCGGCACGCCGACGGCGCCGGCCCTCGGGGCGCCGGGCTCCGACGCTTCCAGGGCGCCGGGCGTGCTCCCGGCCGACCACTGCATGAACTTCTCGTACACGACGCGTGGCGACCTCGGGCTGTACGAGGATCCGCTGCACCCTGGCCAGTACCTGTTCGGCGCCATGCCCACGTATCCGTTCTACGTCGGTGCCGGTTCCCGGAGACGGCTGCCTCGTCAATGACCAGATGCGCATCGCCGAAGGGGGCGGCGCGTGCGCCGAGGCGGAAGGGCGGATCTTCAACCACGGCATCGTCAACATCCCCGAAGGCTGGCTCGATCTCGACATGGAGGCCGGGTCTGCGGCGCCGGGATCCTCGGGTGGGGCGCGCCATGACCGCGACCACCACGCGACCACCACCATGACCGTCGCAGATCACCTGGCGGCGCGCCGCGGCGCCGCCGGGCGCGCTTCCGGGTGGGGGGTCGTACGCGTCGTTCAATCCCAGTAGCCGTGGACGTACCAGCCGCCGTCCACGCCGTCGCGGAAGATCCACAGAGGGACGCCCTCGTCGGTGACGCAGCGGTAGTACTCGCGCGCATACGGCGAGGGCTCCCACTGTCCGCCGGAGATACGGTCCGGCCCGGCCGCCACGACCAGCTCCCGCCAACCCCCGCGGTCGCGAATCCGCACCGGGGCTTCGTGGTCGCGGCGACGGACGGTCTCCACCATGACCGCGCGGGGCGGGTCCAGGAGCTGGAGGACCATGTCGGCGCCTTCGCCCGACGCGGCCCCCGACAGCGTCGCCGGGGCGGACGCTCCGGCGGCGGGCACCGGCTTCGGGCCCGCTGCCACGCGCTCCAGGCTCACGGGCGTCCAGTCGGCGCGCCGCTCCACGAGCGGGTGGGCGCCGGATCCCGGGGCAAGGGGGAGCGCCTCCCGCTCGGCAAGGCGGGCCACGGCGGCCTCCACGGCGGACGCGGTGGCGAAGCCACGGTCGAAGAGGTCGCCCTGCTGAACGGCGGCGGCTTCGGTAGAGACCACCTCGAGGCCCATCCCGGCCACGGCATCCGGGACGGTGAGCCGGTCGAGGAGGCCGCGCAGGAGCCGGAGCCACGTCTCCCGGCTCGCAGTAGGACGCGCCGGCCGGAGCGTGCGCGCCCACTCGTCGCCGTTGGCCAGCGGCAGCGTGAGGCGCAGCGCCCGGGCGTGCTCGCCCCGCGTCGCCAGTCCATCGCACACCGGCCCCAGGAGCGCGTTGGCGGTGAACAGGAGCCGGGACGGGTCCGTGAGGACATAGTCCACGAAGTCGATGGAGCCGTGGGGTCGCTCGGACGGGACCGGCCGGAACAGGCGACGCCGGTCGTCGCCGCGCGCCAGCCGCCAGAGCCCCACCGCGCTTGCTCCGAAGCGCACCTCCACCGCCTCCCGCTCCAGCGCCGCCAGCTCACCCACGCGCGCCACACCCACCCCGTCGAGGAGCGCCCGCAGCCGGTCGTCCGGCCCCAGCGCCGCGACCGGGAGGGTAGCCATCCACGCCGCCTCCCCACCCCGCTCCACCGCCACGACGGCCCCGGATGCGCCGCTCCCTCCCATCCCCGCCCCCACCCCCTTCCGCCACCCCCACCCGGTGCGCTCCTTCACCAGGAACGGCGTGGGACCGGCAGGACGGCCGGCCTCCGCGCCGAAGCGCGCCGCCAGCTCCGCGGCCACGGGAACGGCGGCCACGCCCGCGCGCACGATGGCGCCTCCACCCCCACTCCCATCCGGCGGCGCCGCCTCGGCCCCCGCCGCCTCGGCCCCCGCCGCCTCGAGCCGCGCCACCAGCGCGCCGGCCAGCGCCCGCGCGTCCAGCCCACGGGCATCGGCCCAGACCACCTCGCGCTCCACCCGCACCCGGGGCGCCAGCTCCGCCACGATGGGACCGGCCTCCCGCGGAGATGCGAGCGGCGAGGAGGAGTCGGCGGGGCCGTCGCCTTCAGCGGGAAGAGACGCCCCGGCGGTCGACCAGCCGGGGCTCCAGACACAGACGTACATCGTGATGCTTCACTCCCAGTCGGAACCGGACCCGCCGGTCCAGCCCCAGCGACTCCAGCCTCGCCCGCACCGCCACGGACTCCAGCGCTACCGGCTCTCCGAACGGGCCCCGCCGCCAGCGGAACCCCTCCGGTTCGAATGATGACGACACCCTCAGGTGCGACAGGGGCGCCCCCGCCGCCACCGCCACGAACGCGCTCCCCCCTTCCCTCGCCGCCCGCCCCAGGCGCACGCCCTCGCCGTCGCCCAGCACCCCACCATCCCCCGCCAGGACGACGAGGGCGAAGCCGCCCGAGCGCAGCAGCTCCTCCGCCACCAGCACCGCGTCCGCCACACCGGGGCGGAAAAACAGCGGTCCCTCCTCCCAGTACGCTCCCGCCGCATCACCCCGCCCGTCCACCCACGCCGCGCGCTCTCCAGCCGCCACCCGCTCCCGGCTCGCCGCACGCAGCACCGCCGTGCTCCCGCCCCCCGGCCGCCAGAGCGTCATCCGCCCCCGTGGCAGCCCCCCCGCCGGCAGCGCCGCGTCCAGCGCACCCACCCCGGTCGGCACCGCCCCGGCAAGCCCCGTCCGCACGGGCTGGGCGTCGGGAAAGCGACGCTCCAGCTCCCTGCGGAGCTCCAGGACCTCGGCGGGCAGTGCGGCCACGGACGTGTCTCCTCCGGTCGGGTGATGCGATGCCAGGGGCCCGTAGTGTAATACCGAAGATAAACCGAAATCAAGGGTCGAAGAGGAACCGTGACACGAAGGACTCGAAGGGTCGAAGGGCTCGAAGGGGGCAGCGCTGAGCCCCGGGTCGAAGCGGGGGTCCGCGGGGGTGGAAGCGATCCGGGTTCCGGGACTGAAACTGGACTCCCGGTGAGCTTCGGGTCACCGGCGAACCAAGCTCCGGACCATGCTCTGCCCGTGAGCGTCGGGGTCCCCCGGGCACCTCGGGTCGCCCGGCATGACTTCGAGCCCTTCGACCCTTCGATCCCTTCGTGTCAAGAATTTCTTCGACCCTTCCCGCCGGCCCTTCGACGCTTCCGCTGGCAGGGCGGTTGCGGAGGGTCACGGCCATGAAGCTCACGTTCCTTGGAACGCGCGGTGAGATCGAGGCGCGGACGCCTCTTCACCGCATGCATACGTCGCTGCTGGTGAGCTACGGTGGCGCGCGGGTGATGATCGACGCGGGGACGGACTGGCTGGAGGCGGTGCACGACCTGCGTCCGCGCCCTCACGCGCTGGTGATCACGCACGCGCACCCGGACCACGCGTGGGGGCTCGAGCACGGGTCGCCCGCGCCGGTCTGGGCGACGGCGGCGGCGTGGGACGGGATGGCGGAGTACGCGATCCCGGCCGAAGCGCGGCGCATCGTCGTGGACCGGGAGCCGTTCGAGATCGGCGGGATCCGCTTCGAGGCGTTCGTGGTGGAGCATTCGATCCGGGCGCCGACCGTCGGCTATCGGATCAGCGCGGGAGAGGTGACCGTCTGGTACGGGCCGGACCTGGTGTACATCGCGGAGCGGGCGGAGGCGCTCCAGGGCTGCCGGCTCTACATCGGCGACGGGGCCACCATGACGCAGTCGTTCGTGCGCAGGCGGGGCAAGCGGCTGGTGGGCCACACGCCGGTGCGGACGCAGCTGACCTGGTGCGCGAAGGAGGGGGTCCCGCGCGCGGTGATCAGCCACTGCGGGAAGGAGATCGTGGAGGGCGACGAGCGGGTGCTCGGCGCCGAGCTGCGGGCCATGGCGGAGGAGCGGGGCGTGGAGGCCGAGTTCGCGCGGGACGGGCTGGAGATCGTGCTGCGTTGACGGGCTCGCGGAAAGGGTAGCCTCGCAGACAGGCGTTCGGGCGCGTGCCGGGAAGGAGCGCCCGCTGCGCTCGCTGTCGAAGCGGCGGTGGGGCGCCACCCGCCGGAGGCGGATTCGAAGCGGCGGTGGGGCGGCGCCCGCCGGAGGCGGATTCGAAGAACCCTCGTGGGAGAGGCGGATCGGCGCGCCGGGAAGCTTCGGCTGCCGAGGTTTTTCGAATCTCCGCAGCGCGGGGTCGAGGAGGCCGCCCCGGCCGACGAGATCGAATCGCCGCTTCGCGGCGCCGCGGCGTCCGGCCGCCGCGGTTCGAATCCGCGCCTCGCGCGGTCGCGCGAGCGAAGCGACGCGCGATCGAACCTCGTCATGGCCCCTGCACTTCGAGCCCAGGGTTGCCGGGGCGAGCCACGGCGGCGCATCCTCCTCACCTTCCGGGGCAGAGACAATCGAACGAGGAAGACCATGGACCGGGTGACGGCGGCGGTGGTCCAGGCGGAGCAGCCGGGGACGCTGGCGGAGGGGCTGGAGCTGGCGAGAGCGCTCGTGACGGAGGCGGCGGCGAAGGGCGCGTCCCTCGTCGTCTTCCCGGAGACGTGGCTCCCGGGGTACCCCGCGTGGATCGATTACACCCGCGATGCTGCGCTGTGGGACCACGCGCCGGTGAAGGCGGTGTACGCGCGGCTGGTGGACGAGAGCGTGGTGGTGGACGGCGAGTCGGGCGCGGCGCTCGCGTCGCTGGCGAAGGATGCGGGCGTGACGCTGGTCATGGGCGCGAGCGAGCGCGTTCTCTCCGGTCCCGGGCGTGCGACGCTGTACAACGCGCTGCTGGTCTACGGCCCGGACGGCTCGCTGCTGAACCACCACCGGAAGCTGACGCCCACGTACACGGAGCGGCTGGTCTGGGGCCCGGGCGACGCGTCGGGGCTGAAGGCCGTGGACACGCCGGCGGGTCGGCTGGGCGGGCTGATCTGCTGGGAGCACTGGAACCCGCTGGCGCGCCAGGCGCTGCATGACAGCGGCGAGGACGTGCACGTGGCGGTTTGGTCGGCGGTGGTGGGGGTGAACGGGATGCACCAGGAGGCGAGCCGCTGCTACGCGTTCGAAGGGCGCTGCCACGTGGTGGCCGCGGGGCAGCTCATGCGCGCGGCCGCGCTGCCCGCGGAGCTGGAGCCGAGCCCGGCCAAGGTGTCGGGGCCGGACCAGTGGCTGCTCCGGGGCGGAAGCGCCATCATCGGTCCGGACGGATCGTACCTGGCCGGCCCGCTGTACGACGAGCCTGGCGTGCTCGTGGCGGAGCTGGCGTATCGCCGGAACCGTGAGGAAGCCATGACCCTGGATGTGAGCGGCCACTATCAGCGTCCGGAGCTCTTCGAGTTCCGTGTGCGCGAAGGCGGCCGCAGGTAGCTCGGCGCGCGAGCACGAATCACTGGCGGAGGAGATCGGATGCGCGGAAGTCTGAAGGGCGGCGTGGCCCTCGGCCTGCTCTGGACCGTGGGCCTGGCGGGGTGCTCGATGGAGCGGAACCGGCAGGTGATGCGACTGGCCGGAGGGGTGGACGAAACGGCACTGGAGGAGAAGGTGGAGGATTTCGAACCGGCGGAGATCTCTTTCGACGAGACCGCGCTGGCCGACTGGGAGAAGGCGGTGCTGGCGAAGCTGGTCGAAGCGTCGGACATCATGCACCAGCTGTTCGCGCGCCAGGTTTCGCGCCGCAACCCCGACTGGCGGGCGCAGGTGGCCGCCCGGGGCGCCGACGACCCGGCCGCCATCTACTACGACATCATGGTGGGGCCGTGGGACCGGCAGTCGGAGCAGGCTCCCTTTCTCGACGCTGGCCCGAAGCCGGCGGGCGCCGGCTTCTACCCGGAGGACATGACGAAGGAGGAGCTCCGCTCCTGGGCGGAGGCCCATCCCGAGCAGAAGGAGGCGCTGGAGAGCCCGTTCACGATCATCGAGCGACAGGGCGACAGCCTCGCGGCCGTGCCGTACTCCGAGGCGTACCATCCCGAGCTGGAGAAGGCTGCGGCGCTCCTCCGGGAAGCCGCGGCGCTTGCGCAGAACAATTCGCTGTCCGACTACCTGGACAGCCGCGCTGCGTCGTTCCTGTCGAACGACTACTACCCCAGCGACGTGGCTTGGATGGACATCGCCGGAACGAAGATCGAACCGACCATCGGCCCGTACGAGGTGTACGAGGACAACCTGTTCGGCTACAAGGCGGCGTTCGAGAGCTTCGTCACCGTGGCGGACTCCGCGGCCAGCGCCGAGCTGGATCGGCTGAAGGAGTCGCTGCCCATGCTCGAGGAGAAGCTCCCCGAGCCGCCGCAGTACCGCAACATGGACCGCGGCTTCGAGAGCCCCATCCGCGTGGTGGACGTGGTCTACACCGCGGGCGACACGCGCGCGGGGGTGCAGACGCTGGCGTTCAACCTCCCGAACGACGAGCGGGTCCGGCAGGCCAAGGGCTCCAAGAAGGTGATGCTGCGGAACGTGAGCCACGCCAAGTTCGACAAGATCCTCGAACCGATCGCGCACCAGCTGCTCGACCCGTCCCTGATCGGCGAGGTCCGGTTCCAGCCGTGGTTCACCAGCACGCTCATGCACGAGCTGGCGCACGGCCTCGGCCCGGGGTTCATCTCCCGCGACGGCGAGCGGACCACGGTGAACCAGGCGCTCCAGGACCGCTACAGCGCCATAGAGGAGGCCAAGGCCGACGTGGTCGGGCTCTACAACCTGACCGTGCTGCGCGACCAGGGCGTCTACGACGACGACTTCGTCCGCGCCGCCTTCATCAGCAAGCTCCCCGACCTGTTCCGCGGCGTGCGGTTCGGCGCGGGCGAGGCGCACGGGAAGGCCAACCTCATCCAGGTCAACTGGATGCTCGAGCACGGCGCCCTGCGCTTCGATGACGAAGGCAGGATCACGGGCGACCTCCCCGCCATGGAAGCCGCCGTGAAGTCACTGGCGACGGAGATCCTGACGCTCGAGGCCGAGGGCGACTATGACCGCGCCGGCCGGCTCCTCGACACGTACGGCCATCTCACACCCGAGCTCCAGGCGGCCGTGGCCCGAATCGGCGACGTCCCCGTGGACATCCGTCCCGTGTTCGAGGTCCGGGACCTCCTCCCCGAGTGGGACGCCATCGCCAAGCGCCTCTACGCCGGGGAGGACGCCGCCGCGCAGCTCTCCGCCGAGGGCGGGCTCGACGCCGCTGCAGACGGCGGTGGACACGCCGCCGCCGGGAGCGACTGATGCGGCAGGCGTCGGACCGCGCGTACGATCTGGGGATGCTGCTGCTGCGCCTCGGGTTCGGGCTCGGCTTCCTCTACTTCCACGGCTGGGCCATGCTCATGGGCGGCCCCGAGCGGTGGGCCGGCACCGGCGCGGCCATCGGCCGCCTGGGTGTTCCGTTCTGGCACACGTTCTTCGGGTTCATGGCCGCGCTGGCCCAGAGCCTCGGCGGCCTCCTCATCGCCGTCGGCCTTTTCTTCCGGACCGCTGCCGTGTTCCTGGGCTTCACCATGTTCACCGCCTGGACCATGCACGTCCGGACGGGTCAGGGGACTCCCGCGAACGCGTTCAAGAACCTCTGGGTGGCCATCGGCATTTCCTTCATGGGACCCGGCCGCTACAGCCTTGACTGGTGGCTCGCGAACCGCAACCGCCCGCGCGGCCCCACCATTGAGCTGGAGCGCACGGAGGAATAGGAGGCGCGAGGTCTCACGCGGAGGCGCGAGGTCTCACGCGGAGGCGCGTGAGCAGGCTCCGCGGCTCCGCGCGAGGCGCCCGCGAGGCGCTAGACGTGCACTTCCTCGTCGGCCCCTTTCCTGGCCTCGGCGATGACGTGCTCGGCCACGTGGCTCGGCACTTCCTCGTAGCCGTGGAAGACGCGCCGGTGGACGGCGCGGCCGTGGCTCATGGAGCGCAGCGTGGTCGCGTACTTGTACAGCTCCGCTTCGGGCACCAGGGCGCGGATGATGGTCTTCGACCCTGCGCTGTCCATCCCCTGGATCCTGCCGCGGCGCTGGTTCAGGTCGCCCATGATGTCGCCCATGAAGTCCTCGGGCGTCGTGATCTCCACCTCCATGACCGGCTCGAGCAGCACGGGGGCGGCCTCCTGCGCAGCCTTCTTGAAGGCCATCGACCCGGCCACCTGGAACGCCACGTCGCTCGAATCCACCGAGTGGTAGGAGCCGTCGTAGCATTCCGCCTCGAAGTCCACCACGGGGTAGCCGGCCAGGATCCCCCGGCCCGAGGCCTCCTGGATCCCCTTCTCCACGCTCGGGATGAACTTGTTCGGGATCACGCCGCCGGTGACGGCGTCGGTGAAGATGTAGCCGCTGTCTCGGGGACGCGGCCTGAGCCGGACGTGGCAGTCGCCGAACTGGCCGCGGCCGCCCGTCTGCTTCTTGTAGCGCCCCTGCGCCGCGGCCTCCTTGCGGATGGTCTCGCGGTAGCTGATGCGCGGCTGCTCGGTCTCCACCTCGACGCCGTACTTCCGACGCAGCCTCTCGATCTGGACTTCCAGGTGCAGCTCGCCGAGTCCCCGGATGATGGTCTGGCGTATCTCCGGCTCGTACCCGCTCTTGAACGTCGGGTCCTCCTCGTGCAGCCGGGTCAGCCCGGTGCCGATCTTGTCCTCGTCGCTCCGGCTCGCCGCACGGATCGCCACGGAGATGTCGGGCTCCGGGAACTTGATCGGCTCGATCACCAGCAGACGGGACGCGTCGCAGAGCGTGTCGTTGGTGTGCGTGTTCTTCAGCTTCGCCACCACGCCCAGGTCGCCGGCGTGCAGCCGATCCACCTCCAGCCGCTCCTTCCCCTGCGCGACCGACACGTGCGTCAGCTTCTCGGGCGCCTCCCGGTTGGCGTTCAGCACCTCCTTCCCGTTCTCCACCGTGCCGCTGAAGATGCGGAAGAAGCTGAGCTCGCCCACGTGCGGCTCGTTCACGGTCTTGTAGACCAGCGCCGCCAGCGGCTGGTCGTCCGCCGACCGCAGCTCCACGACCTGGTCGATGTTCGGCCGCTGCGCCAGCTCCGTGGCCGCGTCCGCCGGGCTCGGCATCAGCTCGACCAGCTTCTTGAGCAGCGCGCGCGTCCCCCAGGTCTTCTGGGGCGCGCCGCAGAACAGCGGGAACACCTCGCCCCGCAGCATCGCGCTCTTCATCGCCTCCAGCGCCTGCTCACGGTCGATCTCACCACCCTCCAGGTACGCTTCGAGGAGCGCGTCATCCGTCGTGGCGATCGTCTCCATCAGCTCCGTCCGCCACCGATCGTACTCTGCCTGCTTGTCCTCGGGGACTTCCGTTTCGTCATACTCCCCGCTGGCGCTTCCCTCCTTGTAGATGTGCGCCTTGCCGCTGAACAGGTTGATGATTCCGCGGAAATCCTCACCCGCCCCGATCGGGATCTCCACCGGGATCACCTTGTCCGCCAGGCGCTCCTTGATGTCGGAGTAGACACGGTCGAAGTCCGCGTTCTCCTTGTCCATCATCGACACGAAAAAAAGTCTGGGAATCCCGCGGTCCTCGCAGTATTCCCAGACTTTCTCCGTCCCCACCTCGACGCCGGTCGTGGCGCCGAGGACCACTACAGCGCCGTCGCTGACCCGGGTGGCCGCGACCGCTTCGGCCGTGAAGTCTATGTAGCCCGGCGTGTCGAGCAGGTTGACCTTGGTCCCTTCCCACTCGGCGAACGCCGGCGAGGTCTGCATGGAGATCCCGTGCGAGATCTCCTCCGGCGTGTACATGGTCAGCGCCGTGCCGTCCCCGACGCTCCCGTGCCGACGCGTGGTCCCGGACACGAAGCAAAGCGCGTCCACCAGCGTCGTCTTCCCGGAGCCGCCGTGCCCAAGCACGGCGACATTCCGGATCCTTTCCGTGGTGTATTCACTCCCGGTGGCCATGACCCCTCCATTCCCGATGGCCCAGATGCGCGCGGATTGCGGAGGATCGGATGGTAGGGCCGCGGCAACGCGGGTGTCAATACGTCGAGACCCCCCGCCGCACCCGACCTCGCCTCCTCCACCCGCCGCTGCCACACACGCGCTCGCTCCGGCTGTGCGCGCTCGGGCATTCAACGGTCAAAGTAAGCTCAAGACCGGAAATGGTCATGTCTAACAGGTGTGACACCAATCCTATTTCGTCAAACCACGCCTTCAAGGGTCGCGGATGACTGCGTCCCTGGTTGCGCGCCCACTGCCCTGGTCGGGGCAAGGGACCGCGCCTCGTGCAGCCGGCTTGAACGCAGGGGTTCGCCGCTCAGTTCTGACGATAGCGCTTGCTGACCTCGTCGAGGATGCGGAGCTCCTCGGGGGAAAGGCTCTGCAGGCCGGATCGGCTGATCTTGTCGAGCACCTTGTCGACCTCGTCGAGGGCGCGGTCCTCATCGCGGCGACGGGGGCGTTGGGGGGCCCTTGCCCCGCCGCCACCGGGGACGACGTTGGTCTTGCGACGGCCGACGAACTTCCTGAGGCGCTTGAAGCGGCTGGTGAGGTCGCCCTGGATCTTGAGGTAGACGAAAGCGGCCGCGAAGCCGCCGAGGTGGGCGAAGTGGGCGATGTGGTCGCGGGGCGCGCCGCCCATGGTCTGGCCGGCGATGCTGAGGAAGGAGATGGCGAAGGCGAAGATGACGAGCCACTTCGCCTTCACGGGGAGGATGCCCCAGATATAGATGGGCATGTTCGGCCAGTTCATGGCGAAGGCGAGCATGACGCCGTAGATGGCGGCGGAGGCCCCGATCACGCCGGCGTTGAAGGCGAAGAGGTAGGAGAAGAAGGCGCCGCCGAGGCCGGACACCAGGTAGAATCGGAGGAACTCGCGTCCTCCCCACATGCTCTCCAGCGGCGGGCCGAAGAAGAAGAGCACGAGCATGTTGAAGAAGAGGTGGAAGAACCCGCCGTGGACGAACATGTAGGTGACGATGGTCCACGGTCGCACGAGGGTGAGTGCGGGGATGAAGGCGAGCCATTGGCTGATGGCGGGAAGGGCGAGGGAGGCGAGCCAGACGACGGTGTTGGCGATGATCAGCCGGAGGACCCACGGCGTGATGCCATAGCCGAAGGCCAGGCCGGCGGTGCGGTTGCGGTAGGCCATGGCGGTTCAACCCCCTGTGCGGGCGCGGTGTTCCTCGATGGCGAGCGTGCAGATGCGCTCGCACAGCTGCGAGAACGGGATCCCGGCCGCGCGTGCGGCTTTGGGCACGAGGCTGGCGCCGGTCATTCCGGGGAGGGTGTTGACCTCGAGGCACCAGAGCGCGCCGTCCGCGTCCAGGCGGAAGTCGACGCGACTGAAGCCGCGGAGCTTGAGGAGGCGGTGCGCGTGGAATGCCAGGCGCTGCGCTTCGGCCGTGACGTGGTCCGGGATGTCGGCCGGGAAGATCTCCTCGGCCATGCCGGGCTGGTACTTGGCCTCGTAGTCGAAGATCTCGTTCCTGGAGATGATCTCACCCACGGGGAGGGCGTCGGCGCCCACGATGGGGACGGTCAGCTCGCGGCCGGGTACGAAGCGCTCGATCATGACCTCGTCGTCGTGGTCGAAGGCCAGGTCGAGTGCGGCCTGGAGGTCGGCGGGCTTCTTCACCACGCTGAGCCCGACGGTGGATCCCTGTTTGCTGGGCTTCACCACGGCCGGCCACCCGATCTGCTCCTCTACGTCGTCCGGAACCAGCGCGGACGGTGGCGCGGGGGCCATGAACCAGTCCGGAGTGGGCACGCCGCCGAAGCGGAAGAGGCGCTTGGCGATGTCCTTGTCCATGGCCACGGCGCTGCCGAGCATCCCGCTGCCCGTGTACGGCAACCCGACCAGGTCGAGCAGCGCCTGGAGCGTACCGCCCTCGCCGGTGCCGCCGTGGAGCGCCAGGAAGATGACGTCGACGTCCGAGAGCTGGGGCGCACGCGTGAGCGCCGTGGGATCGCCCGTGCGGAGCATGTCGAGCTGGTCCCGCCCGGGCGGGAGCGGGGCGACGCCGCCGACGAGCAGCTGCTCCTCCTGCGCGGCTCCGAGCACCCCCTGCGCGGTGTCGACGGCCACCACCTCGTGACCGCCATCGCGCAGGGCCTCGACGACCGCGGCGCCGCTGGCGATGGAAACGTCCCGCTCCTCGCTGGTCCCGCCGAACAGCACGGCGATCTTCATTGCGTGATCAGCTCTCCGGTGTGAGCGTCCACCCGCCAGCGCGTGCCGCCGGCGGGAAGCTGCACGATCCACTGTGCCGGCCGCGTGGGAACGAGGAGGAGTGACGCCTCCCCCTCTGCGGCCGGCGCGTGCTGCTGCACCGCGCTCAGCGCAGCCGGCGAGTCGATCCACTCGGCGCCGACGGCATTGGTGCCGAGAACGTAGCCGGGCGGCGACGTAATGGCATGCTCGTCGCTCGACGTCTCGAGCGGCGAGACCTGGACGAGCAGCTCCGCGGCGTGTCCGGGCGCGGTGTAGTGGAAGCGCCACGCTCCGGTGCCGGGCAGCGCGAATCCGTTCTGGGCGATGGACGTCCCCTCGATCCACCGGAGACTCGCATCCGCGCTCCAGCCGCGCGCGACGACGTTTGCCTCGTTGTAGGCGTCGCGGGCCGACTCGCCGAGATCCGCTGCCGGGATTCCGGCGGCGGCGGAGCCGCAGGCTGCCAGCGTGCAGGCGAGCGCCGCGGCCGTGACGATCTTCATGACGTGCTCCCTGGTCCGATCGTGTGCCAGTTTCCCGGTCGGGGGGCGCAATTTGCGAGCCGGGGCAAGGGGGTCAGCCCGTCAGTTGCCGGACCAGGTCGTAGCGGGTGATGATGCCGGTCGGAGCACCATCCTGCCGCACGATCACGGCGGGGTTGGAGCGGGTCAGGAGCCGGGCGATGTCCTCCATCCCCGCGCTGCTCTCGACGCTGGGGAACGGCGCCTCCATGAGGTCGCGGACCGACCGGTCGAGGACGAGCGGGTCCTCGATGACGGCGGCCATGATCACCTCCTCGGCGAGCGAGCCGATGGCGTCGTCGCGATCGAACACGGCCAGCTGCGAGATGCCGTGGCTGGTGATGAGCGAGAGCGCCTCACGCACCGTCTGGTCGGGCGCCACGACCACGAGGGCGGGCGTGCCCGGGCTCTTGCTGGCGAGGAGGTGGGCGGCGTCCATGTGCTCGGGCTCGATGAGCTGGTTCTCGCGGAGCCATTCGTCGTTGTAGAGCTTGGAGAGGTAGCGCTCGCCGGTGTCGGGGAGCATACAGACGATCAGGGCTTCCGGGTCGTCGAGCCGCTTCGCCAGCTCTGCGGCCAGGTGGACGATCAGCCCGGCCGAGCCGCCCACGAACAGCCCCTCCTCGCGCGTGAGCCGGCGGGCCATGTGGAACGCTTCCCTGTCGCCCACGACGTGGAGCTCGTCGATGACGTCGAACCAGAGCGTGGACGGGAGCTTGTCGTTGCCGATCCCCTCCACCTTGTACGGCGCCCCCTCCCCCTTCTCTCCCGTCCGGAAGTAGTGTGCGAAGATCGACCCCACCGGGTCCCCGGCCACCACGCGGATGTCGGGGTTCTGGTCCTTGAGGAAGCGCCCCGTGCCGCTGATGGTGCCGCCCGTCCCGGCGGACCCGACGAAGTGGGTGATCCTGCCCTCGGTCTGCGTCCAGATCTCCGGACCGGTGGTGGCGCGGTGCGCCTCCGGGTTCACCGGGTTGTAGAACTGGTCCGCCAGGACGGCGCCGGGCGTGCTCGCCACGATTCGCCTGGCGGTCTGGACGTAGTTGTCCGGATGGTCCGGCGGCACGGCGGTGGGGGTGACGATGACCTCGGCGCCGAACGCCTTGAGCAGCCGCACCTTCTCCTGGCTCATCTTGTCGGGCATGGTGAAGATGCAGCGGTAGCCCTTGAGCGCGGCGGCGAGAGCGAGACCCACCCCCGTGTTGCCGCTCGTCCCCTCCACCACCACGCCGCCCGGCTTCAGCGTTCCCTCGCGCTCCGCGGCCTCGATCATGGCCAGCCCGATCCGATCCTTCACCGAGCCGCCCGGGTTGAAGAACTCGGCCTTCCCGAACACGGGCGTCCTGGCGCCGTCGGTGACCCGGTTGAGGCGGATCAGCGGGGTCCAGCCGATCGTGCCCAGAACGCTCTCGTACGGCCGCGCGTTGCGCGGGGCCTGCTCGGTCATGGGCTCTCTCCGGGGAGCGAGGAAGCTGGCTCCCCCGGTGTGGAGTCGCGCCGGAAGCGGACGGGGAGCTTCGTCCACATGGCGATCCGGCGGTCCCCGCGGCGACCGGGGGAGAACTTCAGCGCGCGTGCTCCCTTCAGCGCCGCGGAGTCGAAAGCGGCGTGCCCGCTCGGCTCCAGGATGTAGACGCTGTCCACGCCACCCCTGTCCGTGACGTGCACCATCAGGACGGCTACGCCCTGCTCGCCCGCGTCCCAGAGCTGCAGCGGATAGTGGAACGGGGACTCGACCGAGATCGCTTCCGGGTTGGTGACGGGGTCGGAGTCGCGCTCGCAGCCTCCGAGCGCTGCGGCGGCGACCACGAGCGCGAGGACGGGGGTCCTCACGATGCTCCTCCGCGCGCCTCGTCGCGGAGCGACGCCAGCCGGTTCAGCGCTTCCAGCGGCGTGAGCCGCTCCACGTCGACGTCGCGGAGGCGCTGCACCACCGGGTGCTCCTGCGCACCGAAGAAGGAGAGCTGGTCGGGCGGCGAGGTGCTCGGCGGGCGGCGTCGCCCGCGTCGGCCGAGCCCTTCGCCGTGGTGCGTGTGGCTCCCCTCCAGCTCGCCCAGGATCTCCCGGGCCCGCTCGACCACGTCGGCAGGGAGCCCGGCGAGGCGGCCGACCTGGATCCCGTACGAGCGGTCGGCCCCTCCCGGCTCCAGGCGTCGCAGGAAGACGATGTCGTCGCCGGTCTCCCGGACGGCCACGTTGGCGTTCACCAGCGCGGGGAGCAGGTCGGCAAGCTGGGTGAGCTCGTGATAGTGCGTGGCGAACACGGTCTTGGCCCCGATCCTCTCGTGCAGGAACTCCGTGACGGCCCAGGCAATGCTGACGCCGTCGTACGTGGCGGTGCCGCGGCCGATCTCGTCGAGCAGGACGAGGGAGCGGTCCGTGGCGTTGTGGAGGATGGATGCCGTCTCGCTCATCTCCACCATGAAGGTGGACTGCCCGCGGACCAGGTTGTCGGATGCGCCGACGCGGGTGAAGATCCGATCGCAGATCGGGATGCGCGCGGCGTCCGCGGGGACGAACGCGCCGACCTGCGCCAGGAGCTGGATCAGCCCCACCTGGCGCAGGAGAGTGCTCTTCCCCGCCATGTTGGGCCCGGTGAGGATCATCACCCGTGCATCCGCGTCGAGCCGAACGTCGTTCGGGATGAACTCCTCGGTGGGCATCATGGTCTCCACGACCGGGTGCCGCCCGGCGCGGATGTCCAGCTCGTAGCCGGTGTGCACCTCCGGCCGGACGTAGCGACGCCGCTCCGCCAGGCGACCGAGGCCCGCCAGCACGTCGAGCGCCGCGACCCCGGCGGCGGTCTCCAGCAGGCGGGGCACCGCTTCCCCGACGTCACGCCGCAGCGCGCCGAAGAGGCGGGCCTCCAGGTCGGTGATCCGGTCCTCGGCCCCCAGCACCTTCGCCTCCCATTCGTCCAGCTCGTCGGTCACGAAGCGCTCGGCGTTCGCCAGCGTCTGCTTGCGACGGTACTCCTCCGGGACCCGCTCCACGTTCGAGCGCGTCACTTCGAGGTAGTAACCGAACACCTTGTTGTATCCCACCTTGAGCGACCCGATCCCGGTGCGCTCCCGCTCCCTCGCCTGGAGCGATGCGATGAAGTCTCGGGCGCCATCGCGCGTCTCGCGCAGGTCGTCGAGCTGCGTGTCGAAACCGCTCCGGATCACGCCCCCCTCCCCCAGCGCCGGCGGCGGCTCGTCGGCCAGGGCGGAAGCGATCTTCTCCCGCACGTCGTCCAGAGGGTCGAGCCCATCACGGAGTGAGGAAAGGAGCACGGATTCGGCCTCTCCGAGCGCCTCAGCGAGCGCCGGGAGCCGGGCCAGCGACCACGCGAGCGCCGCCATCTCGCGGGGATTGACGCGTCCGGTCCCGACCTTCCCTGCCAGGCGCTCGAGGTCCCGCACCTGCTTCAGTCCCGTGCGCAGCGCGCGCCGCAGCGCCGGCCGCTCCACCAGCTCGGCCACTGCCTCCTGCCGACGCCAGATCGCCTCGGGCGCGACCAGGGGCCGGAGCAGCCACTGGCGCAGGAGCCTCGCGCCCATGGCCGTGACGGTCTCATCCACCACTTCGAGGAGGGTGGCGGCGGCGCCGGCCGGCGCGTCGGGGCGAAGCGGCGCGGTCAGCTCGAGGTTGCGCCGCGTCATGTCGTCGAGCGCCATGGCCTCGCCCGGGCGCTCGATGCGAGGGCGGCGCAGCCCGGAAGCCGACGCGGGCTGCACTTCCCGGATGTAGGCGAGGAGGGCGCCCAGCGCGCCGACCAGCGGCTGGTCGCCATCCTGGAACCCGAGCCCGTCCAGGGCGTGGAGCGTGAAGTGGCGCCGGATCTCGTCGGCGGCGAGCTCCGGGTCGAAGAACCAGTCGGGGCGGTAGGTGACGCTGGGGCCGTCCAGGACGAAATCCCCCTCGCGCGCCCGGGGCAGGAGCACCTCCGACGGCTCGAAGCGGGCCAGCTCGGAAGCCAGCCGTTCGGCCGCGACTCGCGTGCCGAGGAACTCGCCGGTGCTCACGTCGACGGCCGCGAGGGCGACATCGCCGTCGCCGTCCAGGATCGCCACGAGCCAGTTGTTGCGACGCGCGTCGAGGAGAGGGTCGGCGGTGATGGCGCCGGGCGTGACGGTCTCCACGACCTCCCGTCGAACGATGTCCGTGGCCTGAGCCGGGTCTTCCACCTGCTCGCAGATGGCGACGCGGCGGCCGAGGCGGACCAGGCGCTCGAGGTACTCGTTCCTGGCCTTGACCGGTATCCCGGCGAGCGGAACGTTGGCCGCGCCGCCGTTGTTTCGGGAGGTGAGGGTCAGGCCGAGGAGGCGGGCGCCCTCCTCGGCGTCCTCGTTGAACATCTCGTAGAAGTCGCCGACGCGGAAGAACACGATGGCATCGGCGTGGCGCGACTTGGCCTCACGCCACTGGCGCATCAGGGGGGTGTCTTCCTGCTTCGGCATCCGGGTCGACGTGGTGGCGGTCCGTCCGGGCGATCGTGCGGAACGATAGCGGCGGCGCGGCGGTGGCTGCAACCGCCTTGACCATCCCCATCCCCGCCGGTTAGCATGCCTCCGTCGCCAGCGCTCCGACGCCGGAGCAGGCCCTGCCTGCCCGACCCGGAGCGCCTTCTTTTTTCTGCCCCCCTCCCGCGGAACATGGCCGTCAAGCAGGAGCCGGACGCCGCCGAAGCCGCCGAGCTGGGATTCGCCGCGCTGCCGGACGCCTTCGACGTCGCTCTTCGAGCCGCCGTTCTGGATTCCGCCGGAGAGGCGGTCGTGGCCGTGGACCGGGAGGGGCGGATTCTGTCGTGGAACGCCGCCGCAACACGCCTTTTCGGGGTACGCTCCCGTCACGTGGTGGGCCTGTGTGTCTTCGACCTGCTTCCGCCGGGGGAGCTGCGCGAGCGTGCGGCTGCGCTCATGGAGCGAACGGAGACGGGGCGGTCGTGGCAGGGCGAGCTGACCGTCCCGGGCGGTGACGGCCGAAGCTTCGCGGTGCACGCCACGATCTCGCCGCTCCGCGACGAGGGTGGCACCATCGCGGGGAGCGTCTGTGTCGCCCGGGACGCGAGCGATCGGCACGCGGCGGCGGAAGCGCTGCGCGAGTCGGAGCAGCGGGCAGCAATGGTGCGCGCCGCCGCCGACGCGGTGATCTGGGAGATGGACTTCCGGACGGGCGAAGTGCGCTGGAGCGACGCCATGACCACCACGTTCGGGTACCCGCCCGACACGGTGGAGCCGACCACGGCGTGGTGGCACGAGCGGGTGCACCCGGACGATCGCGCGCGCGTCGCGGATCGGTTCCGGGCCGCCGTCGCGGAGGGAGCCCGCCTGTGGACGGAGGAGTACCGCTTCCGCCGGCACGATGGCGGGTACGCGCTGGTCTTCGATCGGGCGCACGTTGCCCGCGACGCGCACGGGCACGCGGTGGGCGCGGTCGGGGCGATCGTGGACCTGACCGAGCGACGGCGGTTGCGGGAGGAGCAGCGTTTCCTTTCCCAGGCCAGCATGATCCTGGACCTCTCCCTCGACTATGAGGCCACGCTTCCCACCATCGCGCGCCTGGCTACCACCACGCTGGCGGACGTCTGTTTCGTGCGCGTGGAGCCGGGCGACGGGTCGCCCCCGTTCAGTGCCGCATCCCACTCCGACCCTCGGCTCCAGCCCGTCGTGGACGAGATCCGCAGCTTCTTCGACGGCGGCAGCGTCCGGCCTGCGCTGCTCGACCGGATTCGACGCTCCGGCGAGCCCCTGCTCTTCTCCCGCCTCGCCGACGACCTGGGGGACCGGCTGGAGCTCGGGCGCCACATCGGCGGCCTGGCGCGCTCGCTGGGCGCCCGAACCGCCGTGGCCGTGCCGCTGCGGGCGAAACAGGAGCTGGTGGGCGTGCTGGTGGTGGCGCGGACATCGGAAACCGACCGCTACGACGAAACCGACGTCCAGATGCTGGAGGAGCTGGGTCGGCGGATCGGGCTCGCCGTCGACCACGCCCGCCTCTTCCAGCAGGCGCAGCTGGCGAACCGGGCCAAGTCCGACTTCCTCGCGGTGATCAGCCACGAGCTGCGCACTCCGCTCACCGCCGTGGTCGGCTACGCGGACCTCCTCTCCGCCGAAGTGTCCGGGCCGCTCAACGAGCAGCAGAAGCACCAGGTGGACCGGATCCGGGCAGGATCGGACCGGCTGCTCCACATCATCGAGAGCATCCTCGCCTTCGCTCGCCTGGAGACTGGAACCGAGCGGGCGTATCGCGTACGGGTCGAGCTCGCGACGCTGCTGGCACGGCTCGAGGAAGTGCTGGGTCCCCGCGTGCGCGAGGACGGGAGCCGCCTGGAGATCGACGCCACGGCGGCGCCCGACGTCGTGGTCACGGATGGGGAGAAGGTCCTCCAGGTCCTCCTGGGGCTGCTGCTCAATGCCATGAAGTTCGGCAAGGGCGGAGCCATCCGCCTGCGCGTATCGGGAGGGGATGGTCGCGTCGCGTTCGACGTGAGCGACACCGGCGCCGGCATCGCGCCCGAGCACCTTCCTCACATCTTCAATCCGTTCTGGCAGGCGGAACAACCCGCGACGCGACGCGCGGGTGGCGCCGGGCTCGGGCTGAGCGTGGCGAGGCGTACGGCGCGCCTTCTTGGGGGCGACGTGTCCGTCCTCGAGAGCTCTCCCGAGGGTACCACGTTCCGGCTGGAGATTCCGCAGGACGTGGCGCCCTGACGCGGATTTCAGGTGGATTAACCTACCGGTGGCCTCTATCTTGATGCGCCCTGAAGGGCGCCGGGCGTCGCAGCGCGGCCACCCGGGACCTGACACGAGCACAGAGCGCATCGACTCGACGCCGTGAGCAACGAAAAGAAGAGCCTCGCTTTCGATTCATACAACGCGGGGTACGCGCAGGCGCTGTACGAGGACTACGTGCGGGACCCCTCGTCCGTCGACCCGCGCTGGGACGCGGTGTTCGGCATGGACCCCGCCGGAACCGGCCTGATCCCCGTGGCCAACGGCAGTGGCGTCCCCTCGCGGGCCCAGCTGCGCGCGGCCATGGCGGCCGCCGGCCTGGTGGACGCCTACCGGCTCCACGGCCACAAGGCGGCGCGCCTCGATCCGCTGGGCGGCGCGCCGCCCGGTCACCCGATGCTGTCCCCCGAGTTTCACGGCATCCTCGCCGCGGACCTGGACGGGATCCCTGCTTCGCTCCTGGGGCTGGGCGACCCGGGCGTCAGCATGCAGACCGTGCTCGGCTGGCTGCGGAGGACGTACACGGCCACCATCGGGTACGAGTACGAGCACCTGGAGGACCCGACGCGCCGGGAGTGGCTGCGTCGCCGGATCGAGTCCGGTGAGCACCGGGAGCCGCTGGACCGGGAGGCGCGGCTCCGGCTCCTGCGTCGCCTGACCGAAGTGGAGTCGCTGGAGCAGTTCCTCCACCGGGCCTACCTGGGGCACAAGCGGTTCAGCGTGGAGGGGAACGACATGCTCATCCCCATGCTCGACCACGCGATCGAGCAGGCCGCGCAGACCGGCGCCCGTGAAGTCGTGCTCGGGATGGCGCACCGGGGGCGGCTGAACGTGCTCGCCCACGTCGTCGGCCGGCCGTACGAAAAGATCCTGGCCGAGTTCGAAGGTCAGCAGCTCGGGAGTGGCACGGGGGACGTGAAGTACCACGTGGGCGCGGACGGGACGTATCGCACCGCTGACGGGCAGGAGCTGCCCGTCACCATGGCCCCGAACCCCAGTCACCTGGAGTTCGTGAACCCCGTGGTCGAGGGCATGGCCCGGGCGAAGCAGACGGACCGGGCGGGGACGCGCATCGCGCAGGATGTGTCGTGCGTCCTCCCCGTCCTCATGCACGGCGACGCCGCGTTCGCCGGGCAGGGGATCGTCGCCGAGACGCTCAACCTGGCCCGGCTCGCCGGCTACGAGACCGGCGGGACGCTGCACATCATCGTCAACAACCAGATCGGCTTCACCACGGAGCCGAAGGAGGACCGCTCCACCAGCTACGCCAGCGACCTGGCCCGCGGCTTCGACATCCCCGTCTTCCACGTGAACGCCGACGACCCGGAGGCGTGCCTGGCCGTGGTTCGCCTGGCCATGGAATACCGCACGGCCTTTCAGGCCGACGTGCTCATCGACCTGGTCGGATACCGGCGCTACGGCCACAACGAAGGCGATGAGCCGGCGTACACGCAGCCGCTCATGTACGCGAAAGTCGCGGAGCACCCGACCGTGCTGAAGCAGTGGGGTGACCTGCTGGTGGCGAACGGGACCCTCGAGGCCGAGGAGCGCCGCAGCATCTGGGACGACGCGTACGAGAAGCTCGCGGGCATCCAGGCGGAGGTGAAGGAGCGGGCGGCGAAGGAGCAGGGGGAGTCTGCCACGCCGCCCGTGGAGCCGGCCACGCTGGAGGCTCCAGTGGACACGGCAGTGGAGCGGGAGCGGCTCGTCGCCTACGACCGCCAGCTGCACAGCTGGCCGGGGGACTTCCACCCAAACCCCAAGCTCGAGCGCCAGCTGAAGCGGCGCGCCCGGACGGTGCCGGACAACAATGGCATCGACTGGGCCCACGCCGAGTCCCTCGCCTTCGCATCCCTCCTCGCAGAGGGGACGCCGATCCGGCTCTCCGGCCAGGACTCCGTGCGCGGGACCTTCAGCCAGCGACACCTGACGCTGCGCGACGTGGAGAACGGCGGCGGCTACACCCCGCTGGCGGCGCTGGAGGAATCGAAGGCGCCCTTCGAGGTCTACAACAGCCCGCTCTCGGAGGCCGGCGTCCTGGGATTCGAGTACGGCTACAGCACCGCCACGCCCGCGTCCCTCATCCTGTGGGAAGCCCAGTTCGGGGACTTCGTCAACAGCGCGCAGGTGATCATCGACCAGTTCATCGTGGCGGGGCGCGCGAAGTGGGGACAGGAGAGCCGGCTCGTCCTGCTCCTGCCCCACGGCTACGAGGGGCAGGGCCCCGAGCATTCCAGCGCCCGGCTGGAGCGCTTCCTCCAGCTCGCGGCCGAAGACAACATCCGAGTGGCCAACTGCAGCACGCCGGCCCAGTACTTCCACCTCCTGCGTCGCCAGGCTCGACTCGAGGAGCTCCGGCCACTGGTGGCCCTCACGCCCAAGAGCCTCCTCCGCCACCCGAAAGCCGTTTCCACGGTGGACGAGCTGACCCAGGGGCGCTTCCACATGGTCCTCGACGACGCCGACGCGCGCGAGCGGGCCGACGGCGTCCGCCGCATCGCCATCTGCACGGGGAAGGTCTTCTACGATCTGGTGGGGAGCGACGAGCGGAAGAGCGCCGGCGCCGTGGCGGTGCTCCGGGTGGAGCAGCTGTATCCGTTCCCCGTGGAAGAGCTGGCCGAGATCCTGGCCGGCTATCCGCAGGCGGAGGAGCTGGTCTGGGTGCAGGAAGAGCCCGCCAACATGGGCGCGTGGAGCTACATCCGGCCCCGGCTCGAGCGCCTCGCGGGCGATGGTCTCCACGTCAGCTACGCCGGCCGCCCCGAGCGCGCCAGCCCCGCCGAGGGCTACAAGAAAGCCCACGACGACCAGCAGGCGCGCATCGTCCGGGAAGCGTTCGGCCGCTGACCCCTTCAGCGTGCAGCCTTCCCGGTCGCGCTGCTTCCCGCCCCCCCACACGGGACCCAGTGGGTTCCAGCCACCGGCCGAGCGGTCGGGAGCAGAAGGTCGGATGCGGGGGAGAACCCGCGGCGTACAGTCGGGTATCACGACCCTGTTGCCCGGCTGGATGGCGGGTTGAATGTTGACAGGACAAGCACCCGTGCCCGGAGAGCGATGGAGCATCTCGTCGTCGTCCCGCACCCCACACCGATCGAGCTGGAGGCCCGCTCGATCCGCCACAATGCCGTTCCGGAAGGGGCGGTGGGGCTCGGCTATTACTACGGCGGGCGGCTGATCGCGCGGAGCGTGGTGGCAGCGGCGGCGCTGGAGACGATCCAGGCGCTGCTGTCGTCGCCGGTGTCGGTGGCGCTGGCGGCGCGTGAGGACCAGGAAGGCAACATCGACGGCCGGATCTGCCTGGTGCTGCCGGTGGAGCCCGACGGAGACGGGATGCCGGGCTCGGAGGACGAGGAGGAAGCGTCGGAGCCGTGGCGGGCCAGCGTCCCCCGCCCCCCGTCCGAGGTGGAGAGCGGGTACGCGTCCGGTGCGGACGACGAGGAAGACGACGACGACGAGCCGCAGTACGCGCTGCTGCCGATCGGGAACGTCGTCCGCCCGGCCTCGGACCGGCACCACCCGGGCCAGGTGGCGGGCGACGTGAAGGAGATGCTGGAGAACCTGCTGTCGGGCGGGGCGCAGGACGCCGTGCAAAAGGCGATCGACGACCTTTTGCGGAGCATCTAGGGGCGCGGCCCGGGGCGCGCCCGGGCGCCGAACCCGGAAGCCGCCTACATGGCTTCCAGGGCCTGCGTGAGATCGGCGATCAGGTCCTCGGGGTGCTCGACTCCCACCGAGATCCGGATCATCGCGGGCGTGATCCCGATGGCGGCCTGGTGGTCCGGCTTCACGTCGGCGTGGGTCATCGTGCCGGGGTGTTCCATGAGCGTCTCCGTCCCGCCCAGGCTGACGGCGAGCCTGGCGAGCTTCAAGGCGTCCAGAACGCGGAACGCCTCGGCCTCGCCGCCATCCACTTCGAACGAGAACGTGCTTCCCGGGGCAATGCACTGGCGCTGGTAGATCCGACGCTGCGGGTCGTCCTCATCGAGGAAGCCCAGGTAGTGGACGCGCCGCACCTTCGGGTGGTCGGCCAGGAACTCGGCCACGTAGCGGGCGTTCTTCATCTGGCTGGTCATGCGCAGCTTGAGCGTCTCGAGCGAGCGCATGAGCAGCCATCCCGTCCAGGGGTCGGCCATGGTGCCGAGCATCGTGCGCATGCCGGCCACCTGCTTCACCCGCCCCTCGTCGCCGAGCACCGCGCCGGCGATGAGGTCGCTGTGCCCGCCCACGTACTTCGTCAGGGAGTAGATGACCAGGTCGGCGCCGTGCTCCAGCGGACGCTGCCAGAGCGGTCCCAGGAACGTGTTGTCCACGGCGACGACGGGCCGGCGTCCCTCGTCGTCCGCGACCGACGCCGACAGCTCCGCGCAGCGCTCGATGTCCACCAGGGCGTTCGTGGGGTTGGCCGGCGTCTCCACGAAGATCACGGCGATCCTGCCGGCCTCGTTCGCGTCAGCGACTGCCGCTTCCAGCGCTCCGTCCTCGCCCGCCGGGAACCCGAAGCGCTGGATACCGAACTGCGGCAGGATGTTGAGGAGGAGGAACTCCGTGCCACCGTAGACGGGCTCGCTGTGCACGATGCAATCGCCCGGGCGCAGGAACGTGAAGAAGGTGGTGGCCAGGGCGGCCATCCCGCTGGAGAAGACGAGGGCGCCCTCGGCGCCATCCCAGAGGGCCAGCCGGTCCTCCAGGATCTCCAGATCCGGGTTGTTCAGGCGCGAATAGATCAGCCCCGGCTGCTCCGCCGGGTGCGGCTCGCGGAGGCCGTAGGCGAGCTCGAAGAAGGCCTTCCCCTCCTCCGCGCTCTTGAACACGAACGTCGAGGTCTGGAAGATCGGGCACTTCACCGAGCCCTCGGAGAGGTGGGGGTTGTAGCCGTACCCCATCATCAGGGTCTCCGGGTGCAGGTCGTGGTCCCCGATCCTGCGGTGCTTGATATCGTTCGATTCGCTCATGGTCGGCTCCGGTGGCATTGCTAAGGCTTCGCCCGGTAGCCTAGCACGTTCCCGGCGAGCTTGCGAGCCGCGCGGCCGGTCCTCAGCTTCGGCCGCGTGAGCGAAACGAGAGAGGACGAACGGTTCCGCGCCATCCACCGGCGCATCCACGCCGAGCACCCGGACTGCCGCGAGGACGAGTGGCTGTCGAGCCCGTGTCGCCTCGCGGACGGACGACCGGCGGAGCGGCCGATCGCGTGGTCCCGGCGGAACGGGCGATGGCGCAGGGTCGACGTGCTCTGGGTCGGGGCGGCGCCGGGCAACGCGGGGGGTCGCGGGAGCGGGAGCATGGGCGCACACGCCACTCGCATCCCGTTCGGCGGAGACATCGCGGGCGGCAACCTGGACGTCCTCCTCTCGGCCGCGGGTCTGGACCGGAACCGGACGTTCATCGTGGCCGCGCTGAACCAGCTGCCGGAACGAGGCGGCGGCGAGCCGCGCGTCGCGGAGCTTCGCGCGCCGGCAGGCGATTATGCCTCCAGCCTCCACGTGCTGCGGGACACTCTGATAGCGGCGGGGCCGCGCCTGGTGGTGGCGCTCGGCAACGTCGCGGTCCGCAGCACCGTGGCGGCCGCGCGGCTGGAGGACGGAGCCCGCCTCACCCTCCCGACGCTGCCGAAGCTGGAGCGCGCGGGCCTGACGCGCGGGACGGCGCGATCGTGGCCACGCACGCTGGCGCCGGATGCCGCTTTCGACGCGGCGTGGCGAGAGGCCTGGGACGAGCGGTCGTACCCGCGTCTGCTGTGGCTCCTGCACCCGAGTGCTCAGAACATGAGCCCGTACGCCGGGGAGGAAACGGTCTTCCACCGCCGGATGGTGGAGACCGTGGCCCAGCTCAGGACGGCGATCCGGGACGTGCTGGGGGAGATCCCGCCCGACCCGCGTCCCGGCCCACCGGAGGGCGGCGGGATCTACGCGCTCCCGGAATGGCGGGAAGCTGTGGGTCCCCGGCATGCCGAGCTGGAGAGGCTCTGGCGCGACAAGGGGGTGTGACCCGGTCGGGTCGCGCATCTGGAACCGGTTTTGACCCGCTTGTCAAGCGGTTGATAGGTGCCGCGCGAGCGTTTACCGTTCAGGCCATGATCTATCCCAGGCGACAGACGCTTCTCCGGCACCGGATCCCAATGGTCCGCGTCCGTCTCGCCACCGACGACGGCGAGACGACGCTGCGGGTGCGCTGGCGCGACCGCCCCATCGATCTCCAGCGCCGGATCCTGTACCTGTTGCGGGAGGGAAAGCCGATCTGGCTCGAGGACGAGTGGGGTCACGGCGTCTGCTTCAAGCCCGAGTGCGTGTGGGGAGCGGCCGTGGACGGCCGTCCCGAGACACCGGTGGACCTCAGCCGCCGGGTGCCTCCGGCGCGCGCTCGGGCACGCTGAAGACCACCGGGATCCGAACGATCACACGCACCGCCTGATCGCGGTTCCGGGCCGGCCGGAAGCGCATGTGCTCGGCGACCTGGAGCGCCAGCGAATCGAGAGCCGGGTGTCCGCAGGAAGACGACAGGACCCCGCGCACCACCCTCCCCTGCTCGTCCAGCCACAGCCGCAGCACCGACTCGCCCGCAACGCCCCGCGCCGCCAGTCCGGGCGGATAGCGCGACTTGATCAGCGCCTTGACCTCGGCCGTGTTCATCAGCGCGGGGAGCGTGTACTCCACCTGGAACGGCTGGAAGTCCGCCAATGGAGCCGGCGCGGGTCCGGGTACGGCATCCAGGGTGATGTCGAGCCGAAGCACCCGCCCACCCGGAACGATCACGTCCACGTCCACCGAGTCGTGCCCCGGGTGGGCCACGCGCAGCCGCCAGCGCCCTGGCTCCAGCCCGTCGAGCCGGTAGCTGCCGTCGGCGTCCGTCCAGTCGGACACCGAATCGTCCAGCACGCGGACGTGCGCGTACGCGATCGGGCGGCCGTCATCCGAGCTCCGTACCACTCCCGTCACCGCAGCCACGGTGCCCTGCCCGGCCGCGGGCGTCGCCCACGCCACCGAGAGGAGCGCCGCGAGCAGGGGGATCACGGCCACACGAGGTCTCCGCCGCGCTCCTGCGCCGGGACCCTCGCCTCCATCCGCCCGTGCACCACGTCCGCGTACAGCCGGCCGTTCACCAGGAGACGGGCCGTGGTCAGTGTTTCCGGAAGCTCGACGATCAGCTCGCCACCGGATGCGCCTCTGAGCGCAATGCGGCCCCGGCCGCTCTCGAACGCGGGATCCACCGCCGAGCCCGCGGCCGAAACCGTCGCCTGCTCCGCCCCCGACCGGCGCAGCCGGATTGTGACGTCGCTCACGTCCTCGAGCACGATGTCGAGCGTGTCGCCGGAGGGCACCACGGCGAGCCCCACCGGCATGGCCACCGGCGGCGCGGGCTCCTCGTCCGGCGCGTCCACCGGGGCGGCCGCGGGCTCCGGATCATCGCGCGCCACGATCCGCTCCACCCAGACCCGCACGGGCGACCCCGGCACTCCTGCGGAGGCCGCGGCGGCCACCACCAGGATCAGCCCCGCGGCCTTCACCAGTGACCCAATGCCGCCTCGGCGGGCGCGACCCTCTCCCCGGCCGACCGCCGTTGCGGCCGCAGGCGCCGCCTCCCCGTCGAGCAGCGATACCGCGTACGAGAACAGAGCGCCGGCGCGCCGCAGGTCGTCGTGGGCGCCGCGGCACTGCTCGCACACCAGCATGTGCTCCGCCGCGCTCGCCCGCTCGCCCGCGGGCAGCTCCTCGTCCAGGAACGCCTGGAGCGTCCCCTCATCAAGATGTGTCGTCATGTACCGCTCACTTGCGCGCGCGTGCCGCCGAACACCTGCTCGAACCGCTTCGCGGCCCTCGCCAGCAGCGTCCCCACCGAGCCCGGCGCCACGCCGACAGCCCGCGCGATCTCGTCGTATTTGAATCCTTCTTCCCGCATCAGCAGCATGGTCCGGTCCCGCTCCGGCAGTCGCTCGAGGGCCGCCCGCACCGCCGCGACCCGCTCCCGCCGCTCCACCGCTTCCTCCGGCCCCGGCAGCCGCCCGGGGCGCGGGACGTGGATCTCCAGGCGACGATGGCGCTGCGCCTTCCTCGCCCGGTCACGCACGAGGTTCGTGGCCACCGTGAACAGCCACGGCCTCACCTCGTCCGTCGGCAGCGACTGATCCGTCAAACGCACGAACGCCTCCTGTGCCGCATCCTCCGCCGCGTCCGGATCGCCGGTAAGTCGGTTGAGATACCGGATCAGCGACGGATAGAGGTCACGGAAGAGCGCATCAAAGTCCGTCATCCGCGCCTCCTCCGGCTCTCCGGCAACAGAACGCGTGGACCCCGGGGTGTGTGACACATCAGCGGCCGCCGCGCAGCACACCCCAGAGTCCCCGGACGCGCGCGGCGGGCCCGGAGCCGTGGAGAAGGCCGACGAGGGCGACGGCGCGGCGGACCCCGAAGCGGCGGAACGGGAACCCGCCCACGGGCTCGCGGGCGACGCCTGCCCGGTCGACGAGGACGGAGCGGGTCTGCGTCATCTCGCGCAGCCCCTCCTCACCGTGGACGCGACCGTAGCCGCTGTCACCCATGCCGCCGAAGGGAAGTCCGGCTACGGCGCCGTGGTAGAGGACGTCGTTGACGGAGACCATGCCGGCGCGGAGCCGACGGACCATCTTCTCGCCGCGTCGGCGGGTGGTCCACAGGCTGGCCGCGAGCGCGTAGACGGAGTCGTTGGCAAGGCGGATGGCCTCGTCGGCGTCGGCGACCTTCATGATCGGCATGACCGGGCCGAAGCTCTCCTCGCGCATGATGGCCATGGAATGGTCCGCGTCGGCCACGACCGTGGGAGCGAAATGGCGGCCTGGCCCCGGGAGCCGGTGGCCGCCGGCGAGGATCCGGGCTCCCCGCTCGCGCGCGTCGTCGAGCTGGCGCTCGATCCGGGTGATCTGCGCCTCGGTTGTGACAGCGCCGATGTCGGCGTCCGGGTCGGAGTGGTTTGCCACGGTCAATGACCGGGTCTCGGTCACCACGCGCTCGACGAAGCGATCGTAGATCGGAGCCTCGGCGTAGACGCGCTCAATGGCGATGCAGATCTGGCCGGCGTTCCAGAACGCCCCCTGCACGCCGAGGTTCACGGCGCGCTCCAGGTCGGCGTCGGCGAGCACGACCATGGCGTTCTTGCCACCGAGCTCGAGCACGACGGGGATCAGTCGCGCGGCGGCGGCTTCCGCAACCCTCCTGCCCGTGGGGACGGAGCCGGTGAAGCTGATCTTGTCGACGTCGCCGTTGACCAGGGCGGCGCCGGTGGAGCCGTCGCCGGTGGCGATGAGGAAGACATCCTGCGGGAAGCCGGCCTCCAGGGCGATCTCGCGCATGAGCACGGCGGAGAGCGGAGACATCTCCGACGGCTTGAGCACCACGGTGTTGCCGGTGACGAGTGCGGCCATCACGGCGCGCATCGGGTTCACCACGGGGAAGTTCCAGGGGGAGATGATGCCGATCACGCCGAACGGCTCCCGCTCGACCAGCCCCTTCTTGGTCACGATCCAGGAGCGGACACGCTCGGGACTCATGACGTTCTTCACGCGCCTGGCATAGAAGCGGGCCAGGTCGAGGGTCGGGAGGACGTCCCCTACCAGCCCCTCGTACACCATCTTGCCGGACTCGCGGCTGCTGAGTGCGGCCGCCTCCTGGGCCCGGTCCGCCAGCTTGCGGCGGAAGCGGTCGAGCAGATCGGCCCTGACGGCCGGCCCACGGGCGGCCCATGCCGGCTGGGCACGGCGGGCGCGGGCGAGCAGATCGCGAACGGCGGCTTCGTCGAGGTTCGGGACACGCCCGATGACCTCACCATCGGCAGGGGCGATGACCTCGATCTCCGACGCCCGCCCGGTCGTCATGGGACGGGCTCGATGGGGATGAGGACCCGGCTGTTCTGCCATTCGAGGACCACGCCGGGCGGCGCGGCCCGGAGCGTCAGCTGCTCGACGGCCGGCTCGATGCGGCCGGCCTGTACGTCGGCCCGGCCCACTTCCTGTGCGCGGACCTCCGGCGTGTAGTTGGACTCGTGCCCCCACTGCGACGTGGAGCGGTTGACGATCAGCGTCCAGTGGTCGCCCTGATGGGGCACGGTGTAGATCGAGTAGGCGCCCGGCTCGATCTCCATCCCGGCGATGCGGACCGGGACGGTCACGTGCAGCGTGGTGGGCTCGTTGGCGCCGGTGCGCCAGAGCGTGTCATAGGGCACGGACTGGCCACCGATCATCAGTCGCCCGCGGAGCGAGGGGCGGCCGTAGCAGATCTTGGCCTTGCCGTCGCCCACGTCGAAGGTGATCGAGTCGAACGGGCTGGGTCGCCCCTCCAGCGGCATGCGGTCCGAGGGCTCACAGGCGGGCAGGAGGCCGACCTGCTGCGACGTGTCGTTGGAATTCTCTCCGCCGGCGTTCCCGCACGCCACGGAGGACAGGGTGATCAGCACGGCCCACATGCTCTTCGACATCGGCCCTCCTCCATCATCCACGGTAGTACGTCAGACCCATGGCGCCCCGCACCGTGGCCATGGTGTCACTCGCGACCGCGCGCATCCGCGCGTTGCCGGCGTGCAGGATGTCCTCGACCATCCCCTCCCGCGCTGCAAGCTCTCGTCGCCGCTCGCGGATCGGGTCGAGGAAGGCATTCAGTGCGCGAGCCAGCTTCCGCTTCACTTCCACGTCCCCCACCCTGCCCTCGCGGTAGCGGGCCTTGAGGTCGTCCACCTCCGCCACGTCCGGGTTGAAGAGGTCATGGTAGATGAACACCGGGTTGCCCTCCACCGTGCCCGGGATGTCCGCGCGCACCCGCTTCGGGTCCGTGAACATCTTCATCACCTGCGCGTTCACGGTCTGCTCGTCATCCGAGAGCAGGATGGCATTGCCGAGCGACTTCGACATCTTGCTCTGCCCGTCGATCCCCGGCAGCACGGCATCGCTGCTCAGGAGCGGCTCCGGCTCGGGGAAGACATCACCATAAAGATAGTTGAAACGGCGCGCGATCTCGCGAGTGACCTCGACGTGGGAGAGGTTGTCGCGGCCGACCGGGACCAGGTGGGCCCGGGGCAGCAGGATGTCGGCGGCCTGGAGGACGGGATAGCCGACCAGGCCGAAGGGGAGGACCTCCAGCCCCGCCGCCTGGGCCATGTCCTTGATGGTGGGCAGCCGCTCCAGCCGGGGGAGCGTGACCAGCATCTCGAGCACCAGGTTGAGCTCAGCCGTCTCGGGCACCGCCGACTGCACGAAGATCGTGCTCACCTCCGGATCGATCCCGAGCGCGAGGTAGTCCAGCACCATCTCCCGGATGTTGCCGGGCACCTGCGCCAGGTGCTCCTTCTCCGGCTTCGTGGTGAGCGTGTGCAGGTCGGCGATGATGAAGAAGCACTCCATCTCGCGCTGGAGACGCACCCGGTTCTGTATGCTCCCCACCCAGTGCCCCAGATGCAACCGCCCCGTGGGCCGATCCCCCGTCAGAACCCGCTTCCTGTCCTCCGCCATGCTTCGCCTGCCTCCGCTTCGTCACACTCGCCCGCCCCCGCGTGCGCGGGGGAATGAACCTTGCCCTCCTCCTCTCGGAAGGAGGCACTCCGACATGGCCGAATACGAACCCGTCCTGAAGACCCCGGAGCTGGGTCCCGGCGAGAGCCGGGCCGTGGAAGTGCACGGGCACCCGATCCTGCTCCTGAACGTGGGTCAGACCTATTATGCCGTGGACGCCCTCTGCCCCCAGAGCGGCGCCGCCCTCGAGCTCAAGACGCGCGACCGCCTGGCCTGCCCCGACGACGACGCCGAGTACGACCTGGCCACCGGAGAGCGGGTCGACGCGGAGGGCCGGCCGCTCCAGCGGTACCGGATCCGCGTGGAGGGGAACGCCGTGCAGGTCGGCCCCCCCATCGGCGACCGCTAGCGGTCCAGCTCGATCGGCGTCGCGCGCTCGAACAGCTCGCGCAGCTCCTCCGGCCTCATGTGCGGGAACCATCCGGCCGCGACCAGCGCCTCCCGCACCGGCCGCTCAGGGTCGGCCACCCTGAAGAAGTGGACCGCCACCAGCCGGGCGCGCCCCGCCCGCCCCGTGCCGTACGCTCCCGCACCCGCGCTGCGGGCCGTCCATTCCTCGCCGCCGTGCTCGAAAGACCGCTCCGGCCCATCCCACCGGGGCTCGCCCTCCGCAGCCGGCTCCTGCTCCGGATGCACGGTCTTCATCAGGTCGCGGACGGGGACGGGCCCTGTGGCGTCCTCGTGACCGTCGTCGCTCATGGCGGGCTCCCCGGTCCACCTCCGAAGTAGTCGACCCAGAGGGTCTCGTCCTCGCGGAGGCGCAGCCGGTGCAGCCGCGCCCCGGACGGAACCCGCTCCTCCAGGCGCGGCCATATCCACTCCAGCAGGTTCTCCGTGGTGGGAACCCGCCCGCCGGGGCCGAACGCCTCGACGGCGTGGTTGAGGTGCTGGTGGTCGAGCCGCCGGACGACGGCGGCAAGCGCGTCATCCAGCGCGGTCAGGTCCACCGAGAACCCGGTGTCGCCGGCGATCTCCCCCGCGACCGTCACCTCCAGGACGTAATTGTGCCCGTGGCCGTGCGGGTTGGCGCAGAGCCCGAAGACGCGGCGATTCCGCTCCTCGGTCCACTCCTCGCGCCAGTAGCGGTGCGCGGCAGAAAATGCAGCACGACGGGTCAGATAGGCGACGCCCATGGGAGGGAGAAGCTAGAGAACCGGGGCATGGGCGTCCAGTATGGATGGAACGCACGGACACCGCCCCGGCGCGGAACTTGCCACCCCGGACATCCCAATCACACGGCACCGTCCGCCCCGGCGACGCGGCCGATCGAAGTTCCACACTGCATGACATGGCGCGGACCAGCGACGCCCGAGCCCTCCGAAACGACGACGCCACCATCCTGATCGCCGAGGATCACCCGGACAGCCGGGAGGCCCTCAGCGCGCTGCTGGAGGCGTTCGGATTCCACGTGCTCCCCGCCGTCGACGGTGAGGAGGCCGTGGCGCTCGCACGGAAGTGCCACCCCGACCTCATCCTCATGGACGTCATGATGCCGGGGTTGGACGGGATCGAGGCGACTCGCCGCCTGCGCGACTTTCCCGAGACCGCTCACATCCCCATCATCACCATCACCGCGATGGAGGGCATCCGGGACACCGCCATGGGAGCCGGGGCCGACGACTTCCTCGGCAAGCCCATCAACTCGGGCACGCTCCTGACCAAGGTGAGGAAGTGGCTCTCCAACGGAACGCATACCTGAGCGCGTGAGGGCCCGGCTCCCTTCACCACCCGGAGTGAGCCATGAACGATGAGCCGCGAGCCGGCGGGAGCGACCACGAGGCGATGCCGGGCGACACCGGCATCGCGGGTTCACCGGCCCGGCCCGGCTCGGACCACGACCACCCCGCCGCCGCGACGGGGTTCCCGTGGCCGCCGCCGCCTGACGGGCCCGTGGTCGCCCGCCTCCGTGAAACGTGGCGCGATGCCATGTTCGCGCCGACGCAGTTCTACCGGCGCCTCCCCCGCAGCGGCGGAACCGCGGCGGCGGTGACCTACTACCTCGTGGTGGGCGTCCTCGTAGCCGGCGTCAACCTGTTCTGGGCGACGCTCGCCATGAGCGCCGGCGGCGACGCCACCGCCCCGGCGACCGCGCGCGGCCTCCACCCGCTGACCCGCTTCCTGCTCTCGCCGCCCGCTCTCCTCCTCGCCCTCGGGCTCGCGGCGTCCGTCACTCACTTCCTGCTGCTCGTCCTCCAGGGCGCGCGCCACGGCTTCGGCACCACCGTACGGACCATGTGCTACGCCTACAGCCCCATGGGCTTGGCCGTCATCCCTTTCCTCGGACCGCTGGTCGGAGCGGCGTGGATGGTGGCCGTGTCCATCATCGGACTCCGGGAAGCCCACGATACCGCGACCTGGAAACCCGCCGTCGCGGTCCTCCTCCCCTGCGCACTCGGCCTCGTCATCGTCGCCATGGTCTCCGCCGCCGCCAACATCCTGGGGTGAGGGCGCCGGTCACAGGCGGGCGTTGGGGGTTGGGGGGCGGAGGGCGGAGGTCGGGGGTTGGGGTGCGGAGGGCGGAGGTCGGGGTTGGGGCCGGGCCGGCAGGTCGGGGGAATCCTGATCCCTAGCGCGATGCGCGCGCGAATCGCGGCTTGAGCGCTCGGAGCACGTCGTCGCCGTAGAACATGGAGATGTACTTCGCCTGGACGGCGGTGATGCGGCGCACCGCCCAGACCAGCTCGACGTGGTTCGGCTCGAGGGGAACCGTGAGCAGCTTCATGTGGGCCTCGTTCGGGAGCCGATTCCCCTTTCGGTTGTTGCAGGGGGAGCAGGCCGCCACGACGTTTCCCCAGTCGTTCGCGCCGCCGCGCGAGAGGGGGATCACGTGGTCGCGGGTCAGGAACTCGCGGCCCCGAAGCTGGGTGCGGTGACGCCCGCAGTACTGGCAGCTGTAGCCGTCCCTGGCGAACAGGAACGTGTTCGTGACCTGCCGCCGGAATTTCCGCGGCACCTGCACGTAGCGTACGAGCCGGATGACGACGGGACAGGGAAGCTCGGCCCGTTCGGACCGGAACACCCGTTGCTCGTCCACCTCGAGGATCTCGGCCTTGCGGTCGAGCACGAGCCGCAGCGCGCGCCGGACGGGAAGGAGCGTGAGAGGCTCGTAGGATGCGTTCAGCGCCAGACAGCCCATGGTCGTCGTTCCGCCTCCTGCCGCGAAGAACCGAAGCACCTGGGCCGTCGAACCCGCGCCTCTGGCGGGAAGAGAGCGGCCGCAGATGACCGCTCCATAGTTTAGCGTTGAACCTCTCGCCGCGCCACGACGACGGTTCGCCGCGCGGTCCGTTGTGGCGGGCGGCTCGGAACTGCGGGAGGGTCAGAGCAGGCTGACGGGGTCGCGGTCGATGATGACGCGCACCACGCCGGAGCCGGTGCCGTGCTCGCGGTACAGCGCGCGGCAGACGTCGCCGAGCCGGCGCGCGCTCGTGCTCCTCAGGAGGAGATGCCAGCGCCAGCGCTCGCGGATCCGGTCGATGGCGCACGGAGCCGGCCCCAGGACGTGGACCGTCGAGCCGGCGAGCCCGGCGCCGGCGGGCCCATCGGGGTGGTTTCGGCTCGTGGCGCGGATGGCATCGGCGCACCAGGCGGCAAGGTCCTCGGCGGTCTCCTGGACCTGGACTTCGTCCGGGCCGCTGACGACAATGTTGGCGAGGCGCGTGTGCGGCGGGTACGCGGGGTCGCGTCGCTCCTCGAGCTCGCGGGCGGCGAAGCCGATGTAGTCGTGCTCCAGCGCCCGCCGTATGGCGTAGTGCCCGGGCAGCGCAGTCTGGATCACCACCTCTCCGGCGCGCTGGCCGCGACCGGCGCGTCCGGCCACCTGGGTCAGGAGCTGGAACGTGCGCTCGCCCGCGCGGAAGTCGGGGAGGTTCATGCCCACGTCGGCGTTGATCACGCCGACCAGAGTGACGAAGGGGAAATCGAGCCCCTTGGCGATCATCTGCGTGCCGAGGAGGATGTCCACCTCGCGCCGCCCCACCCGACCGAGAATCTGGTGGTGGGCCCATTTTCCCGAAGTCGTGTCCACGTCCATGCGTGCCACGCGCGCGGCGGGATACGTCTCGGTGACCGTCCGCTCCACCTGCTCGGTGCCGAGGCCGCGGAAGGAGAGGTCCTCGTTGCCGCACTCGGAGCAACGGCGGGGGATCGCCTCCTCGTGGAAGCAGTAGTGGCATACCAGCCGTCGGCGAGTGCGGTGGTACGTGAGCGAGACGTTGCAGCGGCCGCACTGCCAGACGTGCCCGCACGCGCCGCACTGGACGAAGTTGGCGTAGCCACGCCGGTTCAGAAGGAGGATCGTCTGCTCCCGGCGGACGAGCCGATCGTGGATCGCCGCGGCGAGCGGCTCCGACAGGATCACCCGGCCTTTTCGTCCGACGATGCCGCCCGCCCCGAACGCGCTGTCCGCGGCCGGACGCTCCGCCGCCGGCACTCCGGGCGGGCGCCTGAGGTCGACCACCCTCACGGAGGGGAGCGGGCGCCCCTCCACGCGCTCGGGGAGCTCGATGAGCGCGTACTTCCCGCTCGCGGCATTGGCCCAGCTTTCGAGCAATGGGGTGGCGCTGCCGAGGATGCACACGGCGCCGACCATGGCGGCTCGGACTATGGCCACCTCGCGCGCGTGGTACCGGGGCGCCTCGCCCTGCTTGTAGCTGGACTCGTGTTCCTCGTCGACGACGATGGCGCCGAGGTCGCGGACCGGCGCGAAGACGGCCGACCGGGCGCCCACGGCGATGCGCCGCTCGCCCGCGCGGAGCATGCGCCAGGCGTCGTAGCGCTCCCCTTCCGAGAGTGCGGAATGGAGCACCGCCACGTCCTCGCCGAAGCGGGAGCGGAAGCGGTCCACGGTCTGCGGGGTCAGGGCGATCTCGGGAACGAGGACGATGGCGCCCCGCCCCCGTCGCGCCACCACTTCGTCCAGAAGGTCGATGTAGACGCGCGTCTTGCCCGAGCCCGTGACGCCGCGCAGGAGGAAGGTGCCGCCGGCGCCGCTCGCGGCCTGGAGCAACGGGACGAGCGCGGCCTGCTGATCGACGGTGAGCGGCGGCAGCGGCCCGGCCGTCGCCGGGATGTCGGCGAACGGGTCGCGGTCGACCACCTCCTCGATGATCTCGGCCACGCCGCGCTCCACCACGCCGTTGATGACCGGATAGGAGAACCCCTGGTCGACCAGGCCGGGCACGGGCGACGCGCCGCCCGCCGCCTCCACGACCTCGTAGCACTCGCGCTGCCGCCCCGCTCGCCTGAAGACGTCGTCCCGGAGCGTCAGGCTGGGAAGCTCGCGCGTGATGCGAAGGACGCGCTGGGTCCGGACGGGGTCGGCCCCGGCGCCGGCCAGCGGGTTGGGGAGCGCGGTACGCAGCACGAGTCCCAGCGACGACAGGTAGTAGTCGGCCACCCAGCCCGCGAGACGGAGCATGTCCGCATCGGCGCTGGGGCGGTCCTCGAGGACGCGCCGCACGTCACGGATCCGGGGACCGCCGCCCCCGTCGGCTACGTCCTCGGATCGCGCCTCGCCCGCGACCCAGCCCACCATCCTGCGCGGGCCGAACGGCACCTCGACGCGGGTGCCCGGCTCCACGGGCGCCTGCACACGGTAGGTGAAGGTGCGAGGCATCGGGAGCGGGAGCGCGATCTCTACGAGCATGTCCGGGCGGGAGCGGACGGGGTCTGCGCGTGGCGGGCGGTGGCGGCGCTCATGTCGCGACGTGCGAGGACTGCATGGCCGGAGCGGGAATCAGAGCTGGATTCGCACGAAGTCGTACGGCGGCCACGGGCCTGTGACATCGAACGACAGGTCGGCATGCGAGCCGCTCAGGTCGTCCGCGCGCTCGACGAACTCCACCCACGCGCCGCGCTCGACCAGGAAGGCGGCGCTCATGAGCCGGCCCTCGACCCGGCGCAGCGGAATGGCGGCCCGGGCGAAGCGGCGCATCTCGGAATACGCGTGGGTGGCGAGCTCGCGCAGCGAATCGTCTCCCTCGTCGCCGAGAATGTGAAGCCGGAGCTCCCAGTGGCCGTCGAGGAACGCCAGCCCTTCGTCCAGAACGATGTACTGGTCCTCGAGGAACCGGATCATGGCGCGCCGGCCGCGGAAGACCACACCGAACGGCGCGGGGAGGATCGTGCCCCGGCGCATCGTCCCTTCCACCAGCCGCTGGTGGGCGTGAACGGCTTCGTCGCTCAGCTCCGGGATCTGGTAGGGCACGGCGCGCACCAGTGCCTCCAGGTCGCGGTAGCGGACCTTGATGAGGTCGCCCGAGTCCGCGCTCCCCGACCTCCAGGTGCGGGAGCGCACCACGCCGTACAGGTACAGTCCTTCCAACGCGGTGCGCTCTTCCCGATGGTGGGAAGGGGGGTGCACCGCCCCGGACGAGGCACCTGCTTCGGCGGCTTCCCGCATGCGGCCTCAAGGGAGCAGGGTGAAGATCTCCTTCTGGGGCTCAGGAGTCGTGACCTCCGGCCCGTTCTCACCCATGTACACGTCAATTTCCGTGCGCAGCCCCACGTCCCCGCGGACGTAGATGCCGGGCTCGATGCTGAAGCCGACGCCCGGGATCAGCTTGCGCGTCTCGTGGGTCTCCAGGTTGTCGATGTTCGGCCCCATGCCGTGGACATCCTGGTCGATGGAGTGGCCGGTCCGGTGGATGAAGTAGCGGTCGAAGCCGCGCTCGCGGATGACCCCGCGCGGGACGTCGTCCACCTGGTAGCCCTGGAGGGTCCGGCCGGCGTCCCACTCGGCGCGCACGAATTCGACGGCCGCGTCGCGCGCGTCGCGGATCGCCTCCCAGTAGCGCTGCACGTCCTCCGGCACCGACGGCCCCAGGTACCCCATCCAGGTCTGGTCCGCGAAGATGGCATCCGTGTCCTCGCGTCCCCACAGGTCCACCAGCACGACGTCGCCCTTCCTGAACGTGGCGCCGCCCGGACCGTTCTCGTAGTGCGGGTTGGCCGCGTTCACACCGTTCGCGACGATGGCGTCCCGACCCTCCGGCACCCCGCGATCGCGCAGCCGGTCCAGCAGCCACCCGTGGAGCGCCCCCTCGGTGAGGGCGTCCCCGGCCGCCACGGCATCGGCCGCGCGCCGGAACGTGTCCCTCGCCGCCTCGGCCAGCACCGCCGCCGCCCGGCGATGCGAGGCCAGCCCTTCCTCCGTCCAGCGCGCGTAGAACCGGGTGATCAGGTCGGCGGAGGACGCCAGCTCCGCACCGGCCTTCCGGAGCAGGTCCGCCACGCCGGCGGGGATCAGGTCGACGGCGGGGACCGCGTCGTCCTTCATCACCTCCGCGGCCACCTTCTTCCCGCCCACGAGCCCGGCGAGGCTCTCGTCGAGGCTCTTCCAGGAGACGTAGCTCCGCTTGGCCCACGGCCACGCGTCCCACGGCGTGGTCTCGATCCCGTGCATGAGCACTGTCGGGTCGCCGTCGGCGGGGACGAGGACGAAGTAGCGGCGGGTCAGCTCACCCACCCCGGTCAGACGCCCGGCCACCAGGTTGCGCGCATGGAGGTCGTACAGCAGCCAGCCGTCCAGCCCGTGCTCGCGAAGCCCCTCCTGGATCTCCGCCAGCCGCCCCTTCAGCGTCCCGAAATCACTCGCCGTGCTCTTCACTGCCGTCCTCCCTCTCGGGTTCGACCCGCTCCTCCGCCCCGCGTGCGACGCCCGGCCGTACGCTCCCGGCTCCTCCTCCGGCCGGGCATGGCGGCAATGTGCGGATGACCGTGGGGCGGGTCAATCGTCCGCCGCGGCGGCCGGAAGCCCGGCCATCGCCCGGATCGTCTGGACCACGCCCGCCGCCGTGCGGTGGGGAACGTATCCGCCTTCGAGGAGGGCCACCACGCGGCCGCCCGCACACTCGATCAGCCGGCGCGTCATCGCGTGCAGGTCGGGGGGCTCGAGGAGGAGCCCTCCCAGCGGGTCCCCGGCCAGACAGTCGTAGCCCGCGGACACCAGCACCAGGTCGGGAGTGAACTCGTCGAAGACCATCGAGATCACCTCGTCGTAGACCCGCAGGTAGTACTCCCGTTCGACCCCCGGGGGGAACGGCACGTTGCGCGTGGTCCCCTCCCCCTCCGCCAGGCCGGTCTGGTGCGTGTGCCCCGTGCCCGGGTAGTGCCCCGTCATGTGCAGCGACAGGTAGTAGACGCTCGGGTCGCCGTAGAAGATGTCCTGCGTGCCGTTCCCGTGGTGGACATCCCAATCCACGATAAGAACCCGCTCCGCCCCCGCTACGTCGCGCGCCCAGCGCGCCGCCACCGCCGCGTTGTTGAACAGGCAGAAGCCCATGGGACGCTCCGTCGTCGCATGGTGCCCCGGCGGACGCGTCAGCGCGAACGCCGTCCCCGCCTTCCCTTCCAGCACCAGCCGCGCCGCGTGCAGCGCCGCGCCCGCCGCACCGAGCCCCGCCTCCCAGGAAGCGCCGGATACGATCGTGTCCTGCGTCAGGTCCACCGGCCTCCCCGCCGCCCTCGCCCGCTCCACCCCCCGCTGCACGGCCGCCAGGTGCGCGGGTGAATGCACGCGCAGCAGGTCGTCCCGCGACGCCGCCGGCGCCTCCTCCTGCAGCATCCGGTCGAGGAGCGCCGGCGTTTCCCTGTAGATCGCCTTCACGATCGCGGGCAGCCGCCCCTGGTGCTCCGGGTGGTGCCAGCCCGTGTCGTGGAGCGCGCACGCCGAGTGCGAGACGATCGCGGTTTCACGCATGGGCGGAAGGTGGTGGAACTCCGCCGGACGCGCGACCCCCGGGCGGGCCGAGGCGCGTCGAACGGCCGTTCGCGCTCAGGCACCGTGAGCACGCCAGACAACGGCAGGAACCGGCGGACACGCGAAGGGCCGCGTAACCGCGCCCCACGCGTGATCGGGTGATCGCCCGGGCCCCCACGGCTCCGGGGCGGGCGGGAAGACCCTGGCGCGGCCGACGGGGTGGGTGACATCTTACCCCTCAAATGTTGATGGGAAAGGGGGCACGCGTGGACAACGGGCTGCTGCAGGGGACGCTGGACGTGCTGGTGCTGAAGGCGCTGGTCTGGGGGCCGCGGCACGGGTACGCGGTGGCAGGCTGGATCCGGGAGACGACGGAGGACGCGCTGCGCGTGGAGGAGGGAGCGCTGTACACGGCGCTGCACCGGATGGAGAAGCGGAAGTGGCTGGAGAGCGAGTGGGGGCTGAGCGAGAACAACCGTCGGGCGAAGTACTACCGTCTGACGTCGGCGGGTCGGAGGCAGCTGGCGCAGGGGACGCGGGACTGGACGTCGTACGCGGAAGCGGTGTTCAAGGTGCTGGGTGCGACGGGAGGTGCGGCGAGCGCGGAGACGGCGACATGAGCGGCTTCGAGGGGATTCGGCGGGTCTTCCGGCTCGGGATAGGGGGCGGGGACTCGGAGCGGGAAGTGGACCGCGAGCTGGCGTTCCACTTCGAGGAGACGGTTCGGGAGCTGGTGTCGTCGGGGATGACGGAGGGGGAGGCGCGCATGGAGTCGCGGCGTCGGTTCGGCGACGAGGCGCGCTATCGTAAAGAGCTGGGTCGCATGGCGCGGGGAGCGGACCGTCGAATGCGCGTGGCGGAGGGCCTGGGCACGGTGGGGACCGTGGTTCGGGAGGCGGCGCGGGGAGTGGTGCGGGCGCCGGGGCTGGCGCTGGCGGTGGTGGTGGTGATCGGGCTGGGCGTGGGTGTGAACGCGGCCATGTTCGGGGTGCTGGACCGGGTGTTCGTGCGGCCGCCGGCGTGGGTGCGGGATGCGGACGGGGTCCGGCGGGTGTTCGTGCATCGCCGCTACAGCACGGGTCGGGAGGGCACCGACGCGTATCACACGTACCCCGACTACCGGGACTGGAGCGGGGTGGAATCGCTCGCAGCGACGGCGGCGTACTCGCCGCAGGAGCTGGTGGTGACGACGCCGGCGGGGGTCGAGCGTCAGCCGGTGACGCTGGCGACGGCGGGCTTCTTCCCGCTCCTGGGGGTGCGCCCGTCGCTGGGGCGTTTCTACGGTGAAGCGGAGGACCGGCTGGGTGGGGCGCGCGTGGCGGTGCTGAGCCACGAGTTCTGGCGCAGCCGGTTCGGTGGCAGCGCGGACGTGCTGGGCGAGCAGGTGGAGGTGGAAGGGACCGGCTACACGGTGGTCGGCGTCGCCCCGCCGGGGTTCACGGGGGCGGAGCTGAAGCCGGTCTCCGTGTGGCTCCCGTTCCATGCGGCGGGCGAGCTGGTTGAGGGCGGGACGGAGTGGGTGGAGAGCCGGGGCTGGTACTGGTTCGAAGTTCTGGCGCGTCTGGACCCGTCGGTGCCCGTGCATCGGGCGGAAGCCGAGGCCACCGCTGCGCTGCGAGCCGGTCGCGCCGACAACCCGGGCTACGACGCCGAGGCGAAGGTGGAGCTGGCGTCGCTGATCCTGGCGCGCACGTCGGAGGCGTCGGCGGAGGCGAAGGTGGTGCCGTGGCTCATGGGCGTGGCGCTCATGGTGCTTCTGCTCACGTGCGCGAACGTGGCGAACCTGCTCCTGGCGCGGGCGTCGGCCCGGGAGCGGGAGACAGCGGTCCAGCTCGCGCTCGGCGCCGGCCAGGGGCGGATCATTGGGACGGCGATGCTGGAGAGCATGCTGCTCGCGCTGGCCGGCGGAGCGGCGGCGATCGTGCTGGCGGCGTGGGGCGGGGGTCTGCTGCGGAGCCTGATGCTCCCCGACCTGGCATGGCGCGACGCTCCCGGCGGGGCCCGGGTGCTGGCGTTCGGGCTGGCGGTCACGCTGCTGGCCGGCCTGTTGTCGGGCCTGGTGCCGGCGTTCCGCTTGAGCCGGCCGCATGTGGTGGGATCGCTGCGGGCGAACGGGCGCGGAGTGGTGCGCGGGCGATCGCGCATGCGCAGCGGTCTGCTGGTGGCACAGGCGGCCATCTCGGTGGTGCTGCTCGTCGGGACCGGGCTGTTCGTGCTGAGCCTGCGGCACGCCCGCGGCGTGGATCTCGGCTTCGAGCCGGACCGGGTTCTGCTGGTGAGGCTGGAGCCGGAAGGCGGCTATCCGGGCGGCGAGGCGATGACGCGGATGTACAGGGACGCCCGTGAGGAGGTGAGGGGGCTGGCGGGAGTGGACGCCACCGCCATATCGACCACCCTTCCCTTCCGCAACAACCGGGGAGTGGATCTCCGGGTGCCTGGTCTGGACAGCATCCCGACCACGGCGGCGGGCGGGGCGTACATCAACGCCGTCACCGGCGGCTACTTCGAGGTGATGGGCCTGGAGGTCCTGCAGGGGCGGGGGCTGGATGACGCGGATGACGGGTCGGCGGCGCGCGTGGCGGTGGTGAACGCGACCATGGCGCGACTGCTCTGGCCGGGCGGCGGAGCGCTGGGGCAGTGCCTGATCATCGAGGAGCACCCGTGCGCCACGGTGGTGGGCGTGGTGGAGGACCACCACCGCTACGAGCTGGAAGAGCCGGCCAGCCTCCAGTACTACGTCCCCCTCTCCCAGGCGCCGTTCCCCTGGCCTCCCACGCGGCTGATCGTGGAGACGGCGCATCCGGGGGCGCTGGCGGGCCCGGTCCGCGACGCGCTCCAGGGGCAGATCCCGGGCGCGAAGCTGGTGACCACGCAGCCGTACGAGGACGTGATCGACCCGAGCTACCGATCGTGGCAGCTGGGCGCCACGCTGTTCGCCGCGTTCGGCGTGCTCGCCCTGCTGGTGGCCGCCGTCGGCCTCTACAGCGTGCTCTCCTTCAACGTGCTCGAGCGCCGTCCGGAGCTCGGGATCCGGAGCGCGCTGGGCGCCGGCTCGGCGCGGCTGATCCGGCTCTTCCTCGGCGACGGCATCCGGGTCGCCGGCATCGGCACCCTCCTCGGCCTCGCCGCGGGCGGATTCGCGGCCACCCGCGCCGAGCCGCTCCTCTTCCGCGTGGACCCGCTCGACCCCCGCGTCCTGGGCGCCGTCGCCGTCGCGGTCCTCACGGTCGCGGCCGTGGCCAGCGTCCTCCCCGCGTGGCGCGCCACGCGCGTGGACCCGAACGAGGTGCTGCGTTCCGAGTGAGGCTGTCGGGAGGGCGGACCGCTCCTGACGCTCGCCCGACCGCGCCGGCTCAGTCCGCGAAGCGCTCCTGGAGGCTGCGCACCTCCCGCTTGCGGCGCGTGAGGGCGATGACCGCGTCGGCGGCGGCGTTGGCGGCGGACATCGTGGTACAGTACGGGATCTTGTACGCGATGGCGGTGCGGCGCATCGCGTAGTCGTCGTACTGGGACTTCTTCCCGAACGGGGTGTTGATGAGGAGCTGGACCTCGCCGCTGATCATCCCGTCGGCGATGTCCGGCCGACCCTCCCCCACCTTGAAGATCGGGGTGGCCGGGATGCCGCGGGCGCGGAGGTAGCGGGCCGTGCCGGCGGTCGCCCGGATGTCGAAGCCGAGCTCGTGGAAGCGCCGGACGATGGGCGTCACCGTGGGCTTGTCGTTGTCGTTGACGGTGACCACGATCGTGCCGTCGGTCGGGAGCGAGCCTCCGGCCGCGACCTGTGCCTTGGCGAACGCCATCCCGAAAGACGAGTCGAAGCCCATCACTTCGCCGGTGGAGCGCATCTCGGGGCCGAGGAGGATGTCCACGTTGAACTTGTCGAACGGGAACACCGCCTCCTTGACGGCGACTGCGGCGGGTGCGGGCTCGGACGCCGGATCGAGGCCGGCACCGGCGAGGGTGCTGCCGGCCATGATGGAAGAGGCGATGCGGGCGAACGGGACACCGGTCGCCTTCGCGACGAAGGGAATGGTGCGCGAAGCCCGGGGGTTGACCTCGAGGACGTAGACGATTCCGTCGCGCGCGGCGAACTGGACGTTGATGAGGCCGACCACGCCGAGCTCCCGGGCGAACTGTCGCGCCAGCCGCTTCATCTCGGCCACCTCGGCGTCCGAGAGGAGGTAGGGCGGGAGCACGCAGGCGGAGTCGCCGGAGTGAACGCCGGCGTCCTCGATGTGCTGCATGACGCCCGCGATGACCACGTCGGTGCCGTCGCAGACGGCGTCCACGTCGGCCTCGAACGCATCCTCGAGGAAGCGGTCGATCAGGACGGGGTGGTCGTGGCTGGCGCGGACGGCGTGCTCGAAGTAGTGGCGCAGGGAGTCCTCGTCGTAGACGATCTCCATGGCGCGGCCACCGAGGACGTAGGAGGGGCGGACGAGGACCGGGTAGCCCACCTCCACGGCCACTTCCACGGCGCGGGCGATGCTGGTGGCGATGCCGCTGGCGGGCGTGACGGCGCCGATGTCGCGGCAGAGCCCGGCGAAGCGATCGCGGTCCTCCGCGCGATCGATGGCGTCCACGGACGTGCCCAGGATCGGCACGCCCAGCTCGGCGAGCGGCTCGGCCAGCTTGAGCGGCGTCTGCCCTCCCAGCTGCACGATCACCCCCTCCGGCTTCTCCCGGTCCACGATCTCGAGCACGTCCTCCAGCGTGAGCGGCTCGAAGTAGAGGCGGTCGCTGATGTCGAAGTCGGTGGAGACGGTCTCGGGGTTCGAGTTGATCATGATGGTCTCAAACCCGTCGTCGCGGAGCGCCAGCGCGGCCTGGACGCAGCAGTAGTCGAACTCGATCCCCTGCCCGATCCGGTTCGGTCCGCTCCCGAGGATCACGATCTTCCGGCCGTCACCGGGCTCGGCCTCGGACTCGCTCTCGTACGCCGAATACAGGTACGGTGTGGCGGCCGGGAACTCGCCCGCGCACGTGTCCACCATCTGATAGGTGGGGCGCACGCCCAGGGACCAGCGGAGCTCGCGGACTTCCTCCTCCTTCACGCCCCGGAGGCGGGCCAGCTGCGCGTCGCTGAAGCCGAGCCGCTTCATGCGACGCAGGGCGGCGGCGTCGACGCCGGCCAGGGCTTGGTTCGCGGGCCCCCCACCCGCATCAACAGCCTTTGACACGAAGGACTCGGAGGGGTCGAAGAGGTCGAAGGACTTCTCTCTTGGAGTTTGCCCGGGCTGTCTCTGGTCACCGGGCGGAGCACGCTCCTCGCCCTCCGGAGCTCCATCCGCTTCGGAACCCTCACCGCCGACGTCCCCGGCCGCGGCCCCGCCGTTCTTCGTTTCCTTCGAGCCCTTCGAGCCCTTCGTGTCACGGTTCTCCCCGTGGGCCGGGGCCAATGACCTCCCGAGCGATCGCCACCATTCCTCCGCCTCCTGGAGCTCGCGCAGCTGGGCCAGGAACCATGGATCGATCCAGGTGAGCTCGTGGATCTCCTCGATCTCGAGTCCGGCCTCGAACGCGCGCTTGAGCTGGAAGGGGCGCTCGGCGGTGGGGCGGCGCAGCGCGGCGCGCAGGGTGTCCGGCCGGTCGTCGGCGAGGCCGTCGTCGCTTGGGAGCGGGGCCGCGGACCAGCCGTCCCGGTCGATCTCCAGGCCGCGCAGCCCCTTCTGCCACGCCTGCTTGAAAGTACGTCCGATGGCCATGGTCTCTCCCACGGCCTTCATCTGCACGCCCAGCGTGTTGTCGGCAGTGGGGAACTTCTCGAAGGCGAAGCGCGGGAACTTGACCACCACGTAATCGAGCACGGGCTCGAAGGATGCCGGCGTCTGCTTCGTGATGTCGTTGGGGAGCTCGTCGAGGCGGTAGCCGACGGCGAGCTTGGCGCCGATCCGGGCGATGGGGAAGCCGGTGGCCTTGGACGCCAGCGCGGACGACCGGCTCACCCGCGGGTTCATCTCCACCACGAGCAACTCGCCATCGTGCGGGCTCACTGCGAACTGGATATTGCACCCGCCCGCGTCCACGCCGATCTCACGGATGATGGCGATGGCCGCGTCCCGCATGCGCTGGTACTCCACGTCCGAGAGCGTCTGGGCCGGGGCCACGGTCACGCTGTCGCCCGTGTGCACGCCCATGGGGTCGATGTTCTCGATCGAGCAAACGACCACCACGTTGTCCGCGGAGTCGCGCATCATCTCCAGCTCGAACTCCTTCCACCCCATCACGCTGCGGTCGATCAGGACCTCGTGCACGGGGGAGTGGTCGAGGCCGCGCTGCGCGGCCGCACGGAACTCCTCCAGGTTGTATGCGATCCCTCCGCCGGTGCCGCCGAGGGTGAACGAAGGTCGGATGATGGCCGGGTAGCCGGTGTCATCGACGATGCCGAGCGCGTCATCGATGGAGCGGGCGAAGCCGCCGTGGGGGACCGCGAGCCCGATCCGAGCCATGGCGCGGGCGAACTCCTCGCGGTTTTCGGCCATGCGGATGGCGCGCGCGTCGGCGCCGATCAGCTGAATGCCCCAGCGCTCGAGGACGCCCGTGTCGTACAGCTCGAGGGCGACGTTGAGGGCTGTCTGCCCGCCCATGGTGGGGAGGAGCGCGTCGGGCCGCTCGCGCTCGATGATCCGCTCCACCCACTCGGGGGTGATGGGCTCGATATAGGTCCGGTCCGCCAGGTCGGGGTCGGTCATGATCGTGGCCGGGTTGCTGTTGACCAGGATCACGCGGTAGCCCTCCTCGCGAAGGGCGCGGATGGCCTGCGTGCCGCTGTAGTCGAACTCGCACGCCTGGCCGATGACGATGGGGCCCGACCCGAGCAGGAGGATACTGTGGAGATCGTCCCGGCGAGGCACCGGCTACTCCACCTCCCCCTTCCCCCGTTCCTTCCGCAGGGCGGTGGCCGTGATGAGGATCAGGCCGCCCCAGATGAAGCCGCCGATCACGACGAAGGTGGCGATAGCTGCCGTGTTCATGGGAACCGGTGGGTGGAATGCGTTCGGGACGGAATGATGGCCGCTGTGCCGGCGGTCGCGCAAGCATCGCCCCGTCCGGGGGATGGGCCGCTCGCCTCGGCCTGGCGAAAGTGGTGCATCGGTCCCATCGTAGCTGCCCCGGAGGCGGCACGAGCGGATGCCGAACCCGGATTCCCGTGGCGCTCGGGGGGTCCGGGTCTTGCATTCCCGGACGGCACCTCGGGGCGGCTCGAGCCATCGCCCCGCGGCCGGATATGGCGCGCTCGCCGCCTGCTCACGAACGGCGGCGTTCGACCGATAGATGAACGGGACCGCGAGCACGATGAGTTCTGTAGGAGGAACGGTGGACAGCGCCTATCCGGCCATCGAAGAACGCCTGGGAACGCTCATCATCGAGGGGCAGCGGCAGGAGGTCTGGGTCCGGTCGAGCCCGGACACGGACGGAACGTGGCACAACGCCCTTCTCTTCCGCCGCGACGGAAAGCTGTCCGCCCCCGAGCCCACGGTCGCGGGCGTGGACTGGCACGTGCCGCCCGGGATCGCGCTCCAGCGGGCGCAGGAGCTGGCGCAGCGCGAGCAGATCCAGCTGTTCCACCGCGCCCGGCGCCCGCGACCGCCCCTGTTCTAGCGCTACTGCTGCGAGAGCGAGGCTACGTACCCCGCCACTGCCTGCACCTGGTCCGGTGTCAGGCTGGCGCCGCCCATGGCCGGCATCGGCGCCGGGTGGGAGACGGGGTTCGGCACACCGCTGGTGATCAGCCTCGCCAGCTCCTCCACGTTCGGCCCGGAGACGTGCAGCCACTCGGTGTCGGTCAGGTCCGGAGCGAGCTGGGTACCGTGGCCATCGGGGCCGTGACAGGTGTAGCAGTTCCCCTGCCCCTTGAAGATCTGCTGCCCCTCGTCGTACTGCGCCCGGGTGACTCCGGCTGCGAGCTTCGCCGGAGCCTGGCCTCCGGCCTCCTGCGCAGCCACCGGCGCGGCTCCCGTGTCACCGGGCACCTGCACGATCTCGGGGCGCGGTCGATCGGGCGTGCCGATCCCCTCCATGGCGCTGCCCGGCTCACTACTCACGACGAGCCCGGGCTGCTCCAGCGGCGCTTTCGTGTAGCCGCGGGAATCGGTCGTCTCCGTGTCGCCGCAGGCGGTGAGGGCGAGCATGGTGGCGAGCATCAGCAAGGTCGAGCGCATCTATCCTCCGGGGAATCCATCCGAGCCATGAGAGCGCGAGAAAATACCGCGGGACCTGGGAGCGCGCCAGCGTGCGAGCGAGGCCGCAATGTAGGGGCTCTTGACATTGTTCCATATTCGTCGTTCATTGCCGACATTCGCGAACAAGTCCATTCCGAACCCTAGCGCGACAGGAGCCAGCATGGCCGAGGCAAACCCCGCCGTCATGGAAATGGTGGAGGCGGAGCTCAAGAAGAACCCGGACGTCTCCAATCCCGAGCTGTTCGAGCGTGCGAAGCGGATCGACAAGGGCGTAGCCGAGTTGAGCGCGCGGCAGTTCAACGCTACCTATCCGCTCCAGGTCAAGCGGGCGATGGCGCCGAAGAAGCCGGCCCGGAAGCGAAAGGCGCCGGCGCGTCGCGCCAGCCGCAGTCCGGCCGCCGGCGCGGGTCAGGACCGCGGCCGTGACCGCGTCCGCACCGTGCTGCTGGAGCTGGCGCGGGATGTGGCGAACGCCCAGGGGAAGGGCGACGTGGTCGACGTGATCGTGGGCATCGACGGCTACGTGGACCGGGTCGTGAAAGCGGCCGGCTGACCCTGTTCGCCGCCCGCGGGGTACGGGCGCCTACACACCCGCGGCGGCGCGGTCCACGAACCAGGTCGTCCCGTCTTCCGCGTCGACGAGCGCGGCGGGCGGGACGTTGTCGTCCCGGCTCGCTCCGCCTTCGCCTTTCACCTGTTCGAACGCCTCCCGTTTCTCCGGCCCCGCTGCGAGCATGAGCGCGCGCCGTGCGCCGTTGATGGCGCGCAGCGTGACGGTGACGCGGTCCACGGGCTCCTGACCCTCCGGCGGCCGGGCCGGCTTCGCCCAACGCGCATCATCCGGATCCACGTGCCCCGGAAACAGGGACGCCGTGTGTCCATCGGCGCCGAGCCCGAGGATCACCAGGTCGAACGAGGCGCGGCCGCGATCGCGCGGCCCCGGCGGCGACGGCTGCCCGAAGAAGCGGGCCAGCTCATCGTGGTATGCGGCGGCGGCCGCTGCCGCGCCCAGCTCGCCGCGGATCCGGTGCACGGCGGACGCGCGGACGGGGAGTCCGGCGAGGAGCGTGTCCCGGGCAAGCCCGAAGTTGCTGCGCGCGTCGTCCGGCGGGACGCACCGCTCGTCCCCCCAGAAGAGCTCCGCCCGCTCCCACGGCGCGGCGCGGCGGAAGTCGGCGGCGAGGATCTGGTAGAGGCGCCGGGGCGTGTGGCCGCCGGCGAGGGCGAGGACGAAACGGCCGGTGCGGGTGATGGCTGCGGCCGCGAGCGTGGCCACGTGGGCGGCGGCGGCGCGGCTGGCGGCCTCCAGGTCGGGCAGCACTTGGATCACCGGAGCCGCCATGTCACCTCGTCCTCGGGCGCGGTGACCCTGCCTGCTGCGATGGGTCCGCGGCTGCCGGCCGCGTAGGGGAGCGGCGCAGGCCTGTCGTGGAGGATCGGGTCGTAGAGGCGCCAGGCGGCCTCCACCTCGTCGGCGTGGACGAAGAGGGTCTGGTCGCCCTGGACGATGTCGCGCAGGAGCGTCTCGTACGCGTCCGGGAGCGGCTCGAACACCTCGTCGTAGCGGAAGCGCAGGTGCTGGCTCGCGAGCTCGACGCCCTCCCCTGGCGTCTTGACCTCGAAGCCCAGGTCGAAGCCCTCGTCCGGCTGGAGCGTGAGCACCAGGATGTTGGAGCCGAGCCGGCAGGCGTCCTGGAACGGCTCGAAGATCTCCACGGGCGGCCGGCGGAAGGTGACCACGATGCGCGTGAGCCTGCGCCCCAGCCGCTTACCGGTGCGGATGTGGAACGGCACCCCCTGCCAGCGCCAGGTGGCCACGTCGAGCCTCAGAGCCGCGTACGTCTCCGTGGTCGAGTCCCGGGCGACGCCGGGCTCCCCGAGGTAGCCGGGCACGGACACGCCGTCGACCGCGCCGGCCGTGTACTGCCCGAGCACCACTGCGCCGGGATCCAGGGGCGCGATGCTGCGCAGGACCTTCACCTTCTCCGAGCGGATGGCGGCCGCGTCGAACGCCGCGGGGGCTTCCATGGCGACGAGGGTGAGGAGCTGCGTCGCATGGTTCTGGACCATGTCGCGCAGCGCGCCCGCCTGTTCGTAGTAGCCGGCGCGGTGCTCGACGCCGAGCGACTCCGCGACCGTGATCTGCACGCTGGCCACGCGGTCGCGGTTCCACACGTCCTCGAAGACGGGGTTCGCGAAGCGGAAGACGAGGAGGTTCTGGACCGTCTCCTTGCCGAGGTAGTGGTCGATGCGGTAGACCTGCGACTCGTCGAAGTGGCGGTGGACCAGCGCGTTGAGCGAGCGCGCGGACTCCAGGTCGCGGCCGAACGGCTTCTCGATGACCAGACGGGTCCACCCGGGCCCCGAGGCCAGCCCGGCGTCTCCCAGCGCCGTGATCGCCCCGGGAAACGCCGCCGGGGGGAGCGCGAGGTAGAACACCCGGTTGCCGGGCAGGCCGTGCTCCGCTTCGACCTCGAGGACCCGCTGCCGCACGGCCGCGTAGGCGTCGGCGCTCGTCTGTTCCACCGCCAGGTAGTGGAGCCGCTCCGCGCACCAGCGCAGCGCCGCCTGATCCGTGATCCCGGCACGCGCCAGCGCCGCGGCCGCCCACTCCCGGTAGGCCGCGTCGTCCAGCTCCGGCGTCCGAGCAACCGCGAGCACCACGGACTCGACCTCCGGGTCCCCACCCACGCCGCGGGCGAGGGCCGGGAGCAGCTTGCGCTGCGTCAGGTCGCCGGTGCCGCCGATGATGACGAAGAGGTGCGGGTCCAGCGGCTGCCTCGCCACGCTACCGCTCCCGGCGGACGGCGTGGCCGCCGAACTCGTTGCGCATCATGGCCAGCAGGCGGTCGGAGAAGGAGTCCTCGACGCGCGAACGGAGCCGGGCCTGGAGCGCCAGCGTGATGACGGGCGCCGGGACGTCGAGGTCCATGGCCTCAGCCACCGTCCAGCGCCCCTCGCCCGAATCCGCCACCCAGGGCGCGATCCCTTCCAGCGATGGGTTGTCGTGCAACGCGTCGGCGGTGAGGTCCAGCAGCCACGAACGGACGACGCTGCCGAAGCGCCAGATCTCCGCCACCCGTGCCAGATCGAGCCCGAACTCCTCCTTCGCGCTCAGGACGTGGAACCCCTCGGCGTACGCCTGCATCAGCCCGTACTCGATGCCGTTGTGGACCATCTTCACGAAATGACCGGACCCCGTCGGGCCGACGCGCCCCCAGCCGCGGTCCTTTCCGGGCGCGAGCGCCTCGAAGATGGGCCGGAGCCGGTCCACGACCTCCGGCGCGCCGCCCACCATCAGGCTGTAGCCCTCCTCCAGACCCCAGACGCCGCCGCTCGTGCCCGCGTCCACCCAGTGCACCCCCGCGGCGCGCACGCGCTCGCCCCGGCGCAGCGTGTCGCGATAGTACGAGTTGCCCCCGTCGACCAGGGTGTCGTCGGCGTCGAGGCGGGGGAGAAGGCCGTCCACGGTCTCGTCCACGGGCGTGCCGGCCGGGACCATGATCCAGATGGCGCGCGGCGGCCTCAGCGCGTCCACAACCGCGTCGAGCGACGCCACGGCCTCGACGCCTGTCGACTCCGCCCGGCGCCTGGCCTCCTCGCCCGGGTCGAAGCCGACCACCCGGTGCCGCGCGCGGACCAGCCGCTCGGCCATGTTCGCGCCCATGCGCCCCAACCCGATCATCCCCATGTCCATGGGAGTCTCCCTTTCACGGTTCGACGTCGACACCGCGGGAATGGAGATCCGCCCGCAGCACGGCGGCCGACCGGTACTGCATGGCGCGGACCCCCACCTGCTGCGCGGCCTCCACGTTGACGGCGCGGTCATCGACGAACAGGCAGTCGGACGGCTCCTGCTGGAGGACGCGGCAGGCGATCCGGAAGATGGCGGGGTCGGGCTTGCGCACGCCGAGATAGCAGGAGCTGAAGAACGCGGTGAACGGGCCGCGGAGGCCGAAGGTGTCGATGCGGAAGCGGTTGAGCTCCAGCGACTCGTTGTTGATGGTGGCCAGCAGAAGGCCGGGAACGCGCGCCAGTTCCGGCAGCAATGCCAGCGCATCCTCCCGCGGCCGCGATTGCGCCTCCATGAAGCGGCGGAAGTCGTCGCGCTCGAACGTCCGCGGGCGGTGGAACACGGTCCGGTCCAGGTACTCGTCGAGGCTGATCCTCCCGGTCTCGAAAGCGTCCACCACCGATTCGTGGCGCGCCTCCAGCTCCTCCGCATCGAGGCCGAAGGCGTCGACCGCGCGAGCGCGTGCGCCGCTGTCCCAGCCGTTGGTGAGGAGCACTCCGCCGACGTCGAGAAAGAGGACGGCTGTCGTCACGACGGGCTCCCCTGCACCACCTCCACCTCGTGATCCTCCCCCTCCCATCCGCTCTCCCGGTGGAAGGTGAAGCGGAGCGGTGCGCGATGGCCAGCGCGGGTCGGCAGGTCCACGTAGCCCAGACCCAGGCCGGTGACGGTGGCGTCGTCGTCGTGGACCGTGACCCAGTCGTCGTCGCTCCAGTGCAGCGTGAAGGCGGCCGGTGCCACGATCCGGAGCGTGCGCCCTGCCAGCACGGCGCGGACGCGGCGATTCGGCTTCCAGACCTCGAGCTCGCGCACACCGTGGCGGTCCCCGAGGTAGCGCAGGGCCACGGGCGTCACGCGGTCCCACACCTCGGAATCGGTCGCCGAGCGGAGCAGCTTGATGTACTCGGCGTGCGCCCACATGAGGGGCATGGCCGCGCCGGTGGGGCGGCCCAGGCGCATGTGGGCGGCCGGCAGGTCCGGCGCGTCCCACACCTGCTCGGTGAGCAGCCCCGTATCGGTGGCGAACCACTCGAGGGCGCGGAGGTACGGTCCCGGGTCGCGTCCCGCCGCCAGCTCGTAGTGCCCTCGCTCACCGGCGAGCAGCGGCCAGGCGCGGCCGCGCCCCCAGCCGTCGAACGCGCTGCCATCGTCCCTCTGTCCGTAGCCGTCGTGATTGTAGCGCCGCCACACGGGACCCCCCGGCGTGTCCACGCGCAGCGCCGCGTCCACGACCCGCAGCGAGTCCTCCATGAGCGCGCTGCCCGCGCGGCGGATCCCGTAGCGGACCAGGTCCAGGAAGCCCGCGTCCACGATCTCGCGGGCGGGAAAGACCGCCCGCTCACCGGGAGCGCGGTTGGCGATCCGGATCTCGCCGCGGTCGGGGTCCTCGTCGGGCGAGACGTCGTCGACGGTGACCGGAAGGATGCGGATGTAGTGGCGGGCGACGTCCGTCAGGAGCGAGCCATTGGTGGTGACGGTCCACGCCTCGACGTGGCGTTCCAGAAAGTCGGCGTACTCCAGGAGGAAGCGCGCGGTGCCCGGGTCGCCCGCGCCGCGGGCGAAATCCGCGGCGCAGACGAGCGCTGCGATGTTTGAAGCCAGGGTGGCGGGGGAGTAGCCGCCGGCCTCCTCCCACCGGTCCTGCTCGGTGGCGGGTCCATGTCGCACCAGGTACGCGGCGGCGCGCAGCACCATGAAGGAGGGGTCGAAGTCGTCGAGCGCGTCCATGGCCCTGAGCCGCCACGCCAGGAGGATCGGGAAGGCGACCTCGTCCAGCTGGATACCCTGCCAGTACGGCTCCCCGTCGATCCAGAAGTTCTGGGGGAAGCCGCCGTCGGCGCGCTGCGCCACGCACAGGTAGACCAGCGCCCGCCGCGCCGGCCCCGGGAGCCCGGCCGCCAGGAGGCCGCCCGCGCTGTTGACCATGTCGCGCGTCCACACCAGGTGGTAGCCGCCCTGGTCGTCGTCGCCACGGACTTCACCCCATGGAATGGAGAGCGACGCGATGAGCGCGCCCGGGAACGTCTTGTCCTCGTGGGCGAGGATCAGGCTGGCGCTGCGGCGGTAGAGCCGACCGCCGTCGCCGGTGGCCGGGTCCAGCGTCGCGAGGCGACGTCCGATCCGCTCCCACTGCTCAACGAAGCGCGACAGCTGCCGGTCGAAGGGGGTCGCCAGCGCCTCGAACAGGGTGGTGGCCGCGCTCTCCTTCGAATCGCCGAAAGCCACGGCGAGCGTGAACGCCGCGGTGGCGCCGGCGGCGACCTCGCCGATGAGCGCCACGTTGCCGCCGAGCGCGCGCTCGAAGCTCCAGTCGAGCGTCCGGTCCTGGTGGAGGTCGGTCCAGCCGTCGCTCGTCCCCACGTAGCCGCACGAGGCCGCGTCGAAGCCGCCGCTGGCGCCGAGCACCAACCAGACGCCGCCCTTCTCCGCGGTGAGCACCCGCCGGCCGGCCACCTCCTCGACGCGGGCGTCGTTGGCCCAGCCGCCCACCTGGAGGTGGGGAGCGGCGAGAGCGTAGACGCGGAGGGTGGCGAGGAATGCGGCGTCGCCGCGGAAGCGGACGCGCTGGAGGACGCACGGCTGGATGGGGTCGGTGATGACGTCCTTCTCGATGGCGTAGCGGCCGGTGGGGTCCTCGCTGACCACGTGGAACGCGAGGGCGTGCGGGGAGAGCGCGGACGTGGTGGAGCGGAGGTCGCGCTTCTCGTCGTGGAAGAAGGTGCGCCCGTCGGTGACCAGGAACTGGAGGTCCCGCATCTGCGGGCGGTCCACGGTGGGGTAGTAGACTTCCGTCACCACCCCGTTCCAGAGGGTGAACCAGACGCGAGAGGCGCGGTCGTGCGCCGTGCCGACGGCATCCTTGCCGCCGTGCGTCCAGCGCGGCTCGATGCCCGGCGCCCCGAACGCGTCGCCCCCCGCGCGGCGGTCAGTCACGGCGAGGGAGTGGGGATCCTACCCGCTCGAGGAGTGCCCTGGCCCGGGCCACCACGTTCTCCGTGGAGAAGCCGAGCCTGGTCATGACCGTCGCCCCCGGCGCGGAGGCGCCGAAGCGGTCGAGTGCGATGATGTCGCCGCGCTCCCCCACCCACTCGTGCCAGCCGAGGGGGCTGGCCGCCTCGATCGCGAGGCGGGGGACGTCGGGCGGAAGGACCTGCGCCCGGTACTCCGGCGGCTGCTCGCGGAACAGCTCTAGCGACGGCATCGAGATCACCCGCGCCGCGATCCCGTCGTCGTCGGCCAGGAGCTTCGCGGCCTGGAGCGCCAGCGCCACTTCGGAGCCGGTGGCCATGATCACCAGGTCGGGCGCGCCTCCCGCGGCCTCCTGGAGGACGTAGCCCCCCCGGGGCACACCGTCTCGGATCGGGTGCGTTGTCGGGTCCAGGACCGGGAGCCCCTGTCGCGTGAGCGCGAAGGCCACGGGGCCCGGCCGGCCCAGCGCCACGCGCCACGCTTCCGCGGTCTCGTTCGCGTCGGCGGGACGGAAGACCACGAGCCCCGGGATGGCGCGCAGCCCGGCGAGCTGCTCCACCGGCTGGTGCGTCGGCCCATCCTCGCCGAGGCCGATGCTGTCGTGCGTGAATATGAAGAGCGAGTGCACCCCGCTCAGCGCCGCCAGCCGGATGGACGGCTTCATGTAGTCGGAGAAGATGAGGAACGTGGCGCCGTAGGGGACGACTCCGCCGTGCAGCGCCATCCCGTTCACGGCCGCGCCCATGGCGTGCTCGCGCACGCCGAAGTGGATGTTCCGTCCCGGCTCGTCAGGGGAGGCCAGGGTGTTCTCGCCGTCGATCAGGGTCTTGGTGGATGGCGCCAGGTCGGCGGAGCCGCCCAGCAGCGTCGGCACCCGCCTCGCCAGCGCGTTCAACACCTTCCCGCCCGCGGCGCGCGTCGCCACCTTCTTCTCCCCTGCCGGGAACGTCGGGATCTCCTGATCCCAGCCCACGGGCAGCTTCCCGGCCATGACCAGCTTCAGCTCGGCGCCTTCGGACGGGTGCTCCCTTTCGTACGCGGCCAGGCGGTCCTCCCACATGGCCTTGAGCGCCTGTCCGCGCTCGACTGCATCGCCGAACGCCGCCGCCCCTTCGGCGGGAATGTGGAACCGTGGGTCCAGCGGCCAGCCGAGCCTTTCCTTGGCGGCGGTCAGGGCCTCGGCCCCCAGCGGCTCGCCGTGCGCGGAGGCGCTGTCCTGCTTCGGGCTGCCGTAGCCGATGTGGGTTCGCACCCGGATGAGCGACGGGCGGGTGGTCTCCAGGCGCGCGTTCTCGATGGCGCGCTCGATGGCCACCAGGTCCTCGCCGTCCTCCACCGCCTGGACGTGCCAGCCGTACGCCTCGAAGCGGGCGCCGACATCCTCGGTGAAGGCGAGGCCGGTGCTGCCCTCGATGGAGATGTGGTTGTCGTCGTACAGGTACACGAGCTTTCCGAGCTTCATGGTCCCGGCCAGCGACGCCGCTTCCGACGCCACCCCCTCCATCAGGTCCCCATCCGAGACGATGGCGTAGATGTGGTGGTCCAGCACGGTGTGCTGGGGCCGGTTGTAGCGGTGGGAGAGGTAGCGCTCGGCCATCGCCATGCCGACCCCGTTGGCGAAGCCCTGCCCGAGGGGGCCGGTGGTCGCCTCCACGCCCGGCGTCAGGTGCACCTCGGGGTGCCCCGGCGTGATGCTCCCCCACTGTCGGAAGTGGCGGATCTCTTCCAGTGGCAGGTCGTAACCGGCCAGGTGGAGGAGGGCGTAGAGGAGCATGGAGCCGTGGCCGGCCGAGAGGACGAAGCGGTCACGGTCGAACCATTCGGGGTCCGACGGGTCGAAGCGCAGAAAGCGCGTCCACAGAACGTAAGCCATGGGCGCCGCGCCCATGGGCATCCCCGGGTGTCCCGAGTTCGCCTCCTCGACGGCGTCGGCCGCGAGAAAGCGCAGGGTGTTCACCGCCACCGAGTCCCTGTCGCTCATCCGATCTATCCTGCTCTTTCGATTCCCTGTTCCATGAGCCATTCGCGAGCGAACGCCGCCGCCCCGATGGCACCCGCGTGGTCACCCAGCGCGGCACGTACGACGCGGAGCGTCCTCACCCCGGCCGCCAGCGCCCGCTCCCGCACGATTTCGCGCACCCGATCCACGTAAAACGGGACATTCTGCACGACGCCGCCCCCGAGCACCAGGGTGCACGGATTGAACCCGTTCACCACGCCCACCAGCCCCGCGCCCAGGATTTCTGCCGTTTCATCCACCAGCCGCGTGGCCAGCGGGTCCCCGTCCTCCCGAGCCTCGTGGACGGTCTCGGCCGTGATCGCCGCCGACTCACCCGCGCGCCGCACCAGCTCCGCACCCGCGTCGGGGTCCGCGCCCACGATCTCGCGCGCCCGCTTCGCGATGGCCCAGCCGCCGGCGTACGCTTCGAGGCAGCCGTGGTTCCCGCAACGGCACTCCCGTCCGCCCACCACCACCGTCATGTGGCCGAGCTCGCCGGCCATGTTCGTGCAGCCGGTGAGCATCCGGCGCCCGCTCACCACGCCCACCGCCGATCCCGGTCCCGACGAACACGACGACCAGGTCGTCCACGCCGGCGCCGGCCCCGTGCCGCCACTCCCCCCAGGCCGCCGCCTGTACGTCGTTGAGCACGGCCACGGGGAGGTCCAGGGCGTGCTCGAGGGTGGCGCGCAGCGGGGCGTCGCGCCAGAAGAGGTTGGGGGCGTAGGACACCACCCCGGTCTGCGCAGCCACCTGCCCCGCCACGCCCACCCCGATCCCGGCCACCGGCGCCCCCGCCGCACGGTCCCCGCACGCGCGCACCGTCGCGACGATCTCGGCGACGACGCCGTCGAAGCCGCCAGCCACGTCCGTCTCCCGGCGCTCGGAGGCCACCACCCGCCCGGAGGGGTCCACGAGGGCCGCCAGGACCTTGGTCCCGCCGAGGTCCACCCCGATCGTGAGCGGCGCCGGCCCCGAAGCGCCGGCGGCGCTGCCTGCGGGCGCTGTCGTCATGCGCCCGTCGACCGGGCGCTCAGCTCGGGCTGGCCGGAGCTGTCGCGCATCGGGCGCGCCGCAGGAGAGAAGCCATCAAGCGTCGTGTGCCTGGGGGTTCGAGGGTGGCGGAGCCGAGGGTCACGGCAAAATGCTCCCGGGGCAAGTGCTGAGCAACCGGTCGGGCAGAGGGTCCGGGTATGTCTGGGCGGCTCACTCCGCGTCCATCCGCCAGCTCTCGCCCCGGATGGCGACGACGAACGTGGGCACGAGGAAGAGAGTGATGGGGGTGGATAGGGCGAGGCCGCCGATGACGGCGAGGGCGAGGGGTCGCTGGAGCTCGGCGCCGGCGCCGAGGCCGAGGGCGAGGGGTAGGAGGCCGAAGAGGGTGCAGAGCGTGGTCATGACGATGGGCCGGAGCCGCACGCGCGCGGCCTCGCGGACGGCGGTGCCCAGCGGCTCGCCGAGGAAGCGCATGCGGTGGCGAGTGAAGTCCAGCAGGATGATGCCGTTCTTCACGATGAGCCCCACGAGCAGGATCATCCCCATGAACGAGGACACGTTCAGCTCCGTGCCGGTGACCAGGAGGAGGGTTACGGCGCCCACGAAGCTGAGCGGGGCGGCCAGGATGATGACGAGGGGCTCGACGAAGGACTGGAACTGGATGAGCATGACGGCCATGACGGAGAGGCCGGCGAGCAGCAGCACGAGGACGAGGCTGTGGAAGGCCTCCTGCTGCCCCTGGTACTGCCCGCCCAGCTCGAGCCGCACGCCGGCGGGGGGCGGGTTGGCGGCGATGACGTCGCGCACGTCCGCCATCACCTTGCCCAGCGCCCGCCCTTCCACGCCCGCGGTGACTGCGATCATCTGGCGCTGGTTCTCCCGCTCCAGCGACGCGGGCGACGCGGTGTCGGAGAGCGTGGCCAGCGCGCTGAGCGGCGTGGTGCGGCCGCCGTCGCCGTAGATCGGCAGCGTGCCCAGGGCGGCGGGGTCGTAGCGGAAGGCGTCGGGCGCCCGGACGCGGATGTCGACGGTGCGCTCGTCGGTCCGCACCTGGCCGGCGCCCACGCCGAGGAGCGCGGCCGCGGCCTGCTGCGCCACGGCCTCGGGCGTGAGGCCGATGCGCTCGGCGGCCGCGGGGCTCACGCGCATGAGGAGCTCGGGCGCGGGGTCCGGGACGCCGTCGTAGAGGTCCACGAGGCCGTCGATCGGCTCCAGCCTGGGCGCCAGCTCCCGGGCGTACGCCTGGAGCGCCGCCAGGCGGTCCCCGAACAGCTTGATCTCCAGCGGGTTGGGGCTCCCGGCCAGGTCGTTGATGAGGTCGGTGAGCACCTGGACGAACTCGATGTCCATGCGTGGCACCGCACGCTCCGCCTTCGCCCGCACCTCCTCCATGACCTCGAAGATGGTGCGGGAGCGCTGGCTCTCCGGCTTCAGCCTGGCGACGATGTCCCCGCTGTTCTGCTCCGTGGCGAACATGCCCATCTCGGCGCCCGTCCGCCGGGACGTGGCCACGATCTCGGGCGTGGCCATCATGATCCGCTCCACGATGTGCAGCTGCCGGTCCGTCTCGGAGAGCGCGGTGCCCGTGGGCGTCAGGTAGTCGAACACGAAAGCGCCCTCGTCCATGATCGGCAGGAAGCCGGTGCCCACGAACCGCTGCGCGCCCCAGCCGGCCACCACCAGCAGCGCGGCCACGACGATCAGCGCACGCCGGTGGCGGAGCACCCGGTCGAGGGCGGTGGCGTACGCGGCGGTGAGGCGCTGCACGCCGTGACCCAGGCGGCGCGAGAGGCGGTGGATGAAGCCGGCTTCGCCCGGCGTCGGCTGCCGCGGGCCTTCGCCCTCGAACGCCTCCTCCACGTCCTCCGCGCGCACGAGCTGCTCGGCCAGGAGGGGCACGAGCGTGAGCGCGAGGGCGAGGGAGACCATGACGGCCATGGCCAGCGTGAAGGAGAGCGCGGCGAAGAACTGGCCAACCACGCCCTGGAGCAGAACGAGCGGGAGGAAGACCACCACGGTGGTGAGGGTGGAGGTGGTGACGGGCCAGACCAGCTCGGCCACGGCCTCGCGGATGGCGGAGCGGCGGTCGGGCTGGAGAGCCAGGTGGCGGGCTATGTTCTCGGTGACGACCACTGCATCGTCGATGACGAGGCCGATGGCGATGGCCATGCCGCCCAGGCTCATGAGGTTGAACGTGCGCCCGAGGAGCTTCATCCCGAACACGGTGATGGCCATGGTGAGCGGGATGGCGAGGGCGCTGATGGCGGTGATGCGGGCGTCGCGGAGGAAGGCGAGGAGCACCACTACGGCCAGGAGCGCGCCGATGAGCATGGCATCCCGCACGGAGCCCACGGCCTCCCGCACGAGCGACGCCTGGTCGTAGACCACCTCCACGCGCACGCCCTTCGGGAGCGACGGGGCCAGGGCGCGCAGCGTGGCGGCCACGCTGTCGGCCACTTCCAGCGTGCTGCCGCCCGCCTGCCGCGAGATGTTGATGAGCGCGGCCGGCTGCCCATCACCCCGGATGAGGCTGACGCGCTCCTCGGTGCCGAGCCGCACGTCCGCCACGTCGCGCACCCGGAGCCGGCCCGGGAGCACCACGGCGCCGATGTCGCCGGCGTCGTGGGCCTCGCGGTCCATGAGGACCAGGTACTGGAGGTAGTCCCGGTCGGCCCGGCCCACGGGGTGCACGCCCAGGGCGGCGTGGATGGCATCCGCGAGGCCGGCATACGACAGACCGGCGCCCGCCAGCTTCGCGGGGTCCGCCACCACCTCGTACTCGCGCACGTCGCTGCCCTGGACGTCGACGCGGCCCACGCCCGGGATGCCGGCCAGCGCCGGACGGATGCGGTAGCGCGCGATGTCGTAGAGCGCCCCTGCGTCGTCGCCGCCAAGGACGTTGTAGGTGATGATGGGGAAGAGCGACGGCAGCATCCGCTCCGTCTCGATCTCGACCTCCGCGGGCAGCTCCGCCTGGACCTGGTTGATGCGGGACTCGGTGAGCTGGAGCGCCACGACCATGTCGGTGCCAGGGGCGAAGTAGACCGAGATCTCGCTGCCGCCCCGGATGGTGCGGGAGCGGACGCGCTGCGCCCCCGGCACCACGCTCACCGCCTGCTCGATGGGGCGCGTCACGCTGAACATCTGCTGGCGCGTGCCCAGCGCGGTTCCCTTGGCCACGATGGTGATGCGCGGGAAGTTGAGCTCCGGGTAGATGGACGAGGGCAGCCGGAACATGGCCGCCACGCCCGCGGCGGTGAGCAGCGCCACGACCAGGTAGATGAACCGCCGCTGGGCGAGGAGGGCGTCGAAGGCTCTCATACGCCGGCGCTGCCGTCGCCCGGGGGCCCGGCGCCGTTCCCGGGCGGCCGGATGCGCGCGCCGTCCGTGACCCCGTACGCCCCGCCGGTGACCACGGTCTCCCCGCCCTCGAGCCCGGAGACGATCTCCGCTCCGGAATCGGACCGGCCGCCCACCACCACGGGCGTCTCGTGCGCGATCCCCTGGCCATCCACCACGAACACGTGCGTCCCCGCTTCTCCCGGTACCAGCGCCGCCACCGGCACCACCACCGCGCCGCTGTCCACGCCCACCGTGATCCGGCCCGCCACCGTCTCGCCCGAGCGGAGCTGCCGGGCCGGACGGTCGGGGACCACGCGCACCTGGACGCTCCCGGTGGCCGCGTCGACCGCCGCGCTGACGCCCGTGACCGTGCCGTGGCCCAGTCCCGCGGGCACGTCACGCGCGCCGCCCGGATCGGTGGCGGCCAGTTCCACGTCGGCGCCCGGGCGGACCCGGTCCGCGTCGGCGGGGGAGAGGCGGAAGACCACCGCGAGGCCCGACGGCGCAACCACGTCCACCAGCGGCTGGTCGATGCCCACCGCCTGCCCCAGCGCCACGTCCACCCCCGTGACCACGCCCGCGATCGGCGAGCGCACGGTGGCCAGGTCACGGTTCCGGCGCGCTTCCGCCACCGCCGCCCGCGCCTGGGCCAGCTCCGACGTGGCCGATTCCAGCTCCTTGCGCGGCGCGATGCCCTGGTCCACCAGCCGCTCCGCCCGCGCCTGCGCTTCCCTTGCCGACGCGAGCGCCGCCTGGGCCTGCGACAGCTGCGGCCCGAACACGGACGCGTCCAGCCGCACCAGCGGCTGACCCGCCGACACCCGGTCCCCGGCCGCCACCAGAACTGCCGTCACCCGGGTGGGCGCCGGCGCCGCCGGTCGAGCTTCCGCGCCCGGCCCCGGAACCACCGTCCCGAGCGCGGTGAGCGTCAGCGGGAAATCCTCCACCCGGGCCGTGGCCGTGGCCGCCTCCACCACCGGCGGCTCGCCGCCCCCCGCTTCGCCCGCGCCCCCGCCGCGCGTCACCAGGAACACGACGACGGCCAGCAGGGCCGCGACCGCGCCCACTACCCCCCAGCGCCGGCCCGCGCTCATGGCTGCACCCCCGTCGCGCGCGCCAGGGCAAGCGCGGCGCTCGCGGTGCGCAGCGCGACGACGTCCTCCAGCACCTGCCGCTGGGCGTCCCGGGCGCTCCGCTGCGCTTCCAGCACGCTCGCCAGCGGGTACGCCCCCTCCTCGTAGGCGGTCACCGACAGCCGGGCCACGCGCTCGGCGCTCTCGAGCGCCTGCCGGTCGACGGCCAGGCGCGAGCGGGCCAGGTCGCGGCCCCGGGACGCCGTCGCCACGGCCAGCTCCGCGTCGCGTCGGGCGCCGGCCAGCTCGGCGGCGGTGCGGTCCGCTTCGGCGCGGGCGGCGGCCACCGCCCCGCCGTTCCGGTTGAACAGGGGGATCGGGAGGCTCAGGCCGAACGTGGGCAGCAGCCCCGGCTCGTCGGGCGCGCCCTCCTCCACGCCCAGCCGCAGCGCGGGCGCCGGCAACCGCCCCCGTCGCGTCGAGGCGAGCCGGCCCAGTGCGGCCTCGCGCTCCGCGGCGGCGGCGGCGAGGGCGAGGGCGGTGTCCGGCGGGGCGTCGGCCGGTGGGGCGTCGGCCGGTGGGGTGGCGGCCGGTGGGGCGTCGGCCGGTGTGGTGGCGGCCGGTGCGGGGTGGCGGCCGCGGCGGCGGGCATCGTCGCCGGGTCGAAAGTGTCGACGGCGATGATCCGGATCGAGTCCACCGGCAGTCCCATGAGGCTCTGCAGCTCCAGCGTTGCGGTGAGCGCGGTCAGCGAGTCGGAGAGGAAGGAGGACTGGAGCTGGCGGGCGTTGACGCGGGCCAGGTCGACGTCCAGGTCGCTGGCATCACCGGCGTCGCGACGCTGCTCTGTGACGCGCACCAGCCGCTCGCCCTCCTCCGCCTGCCTCGCCGCCAGCGTGGCCACCTGCCGACCCGCTGCCGCCTCGGCGTACGTCCGGGTGATGTCATAGCGCAGGCGGGCGCGCTCCACGGCCAGCCGGAGCGACGCCGCGGCGGCGCCCGCGCGCGCTCCGCGGATCCGGGGCCCCCGCACCCACGGGTACTCGAACGGCTGCTCCAGGACCACGTGGTAGTGTGGCGCGTCCTTCGTGTAGTCCGCCGCCAGGTCCGGGTTCGGCCACTCCCGGGCCGTGCGCAGCTCGGCCCGCGCCATTCCTGAGTCCGCGCGGGCGACCGCGACGGAGGGCGAGGCGGCGAGGGCCGCGTCCAGCGCCTCGGCGAGCGTCACGGGGCGCTGGGCCGCGGCCGGCGAGGCGGCCACGACCGCGGCGAGGGCCGCGGCGAGCGCCGCGCCGCGGGCGGGGGTCCGGCAGCGCCCGGCAAGCCGGCGACGGACCGGGCGTTCGGGGTTGAAGGCACGTCGTCGTCCTGTCACGCATCCTCCAGCGGTAGTGTCACGGTCGCGAGGGTGCCACCGGCAGCGGAGCGGGCCAACTCCACCGTGCCGCCGTGGGCCCCGGCGATCCAGCGTGCGATGGGAAGGCCGAGTCCGGCGCCGGGCGCGCGGCCCCGGGCGGGGTCGGCGCGGTAGAAGCGCTCGAACACGCGGGCCAGTGCCTCGTCGGAGATCCCGGGCCCCTCGTCCTCGACGTGCACGCGCGCCCGGCCGTCCGCGCGCGTGGCCCGCAGCCGGATCGTCCCGCCGGCGGGCGAGAACTTGATGGCATTGTCCAGCAGGATCATGAACAGCTGGCGCAGGAGCCCCGGGTCTGCCCGTGCGGGGAGCTCGTCCAGCGCGTCCACTTCCAGCGCCACGTCCCGCTCCCGGGCCAGGACGCGGGCCGACGACGCCGCGTCCAGCAGCACGTCGTCCACGAACAGCGACTCCCGCCGCTCCGGCCACGCCCCGGCCTCGGCCGTGGCGAGCGTCAGGATATTGGCGAGGATCCCGCTCAGGCGCTCCGTCTCCGCGCGTATGGAGCGGAGGGTGTCGGCGTAGTCGTCGCCGGAGCGGGGGTGGCGCAGCGCCACGTCCGCGTGCCCCTGGACCACGGAGACGGGCGTGCGCAGCTCGTGGGCGGCGTCGGCCATGAACCGGCGCATGCGGGAGAACGCCTCATCCACCGGCCGGATGGAGCGCACGGCCAGCAGCCACCCGCCGAGCCCGGCCAGGAAGAGCGCCGCGGCCGCCGCAGCGGCGAACGCGGCCACCAGCCCCGGATACTGATGGTCGATCTCCAGCGCCTCGCCCCCGGCCACCACCACGCGCCGCTCGCCCCCGTCCAGCGTCACGGGCGACGCGTACGCCCGCGCCGTGGCACCGCCGGGGAGGTCTCGCTCCACGAGCCGTGCGCCGCCGTGCGCGGCGGCCAGGGCGAGGTCGCGGACCCAGGGAGCGGCGGTGTCGGGATGGATGAGGTGCCCGGCGTCGTCGAACAGGTAGAGGGCCCGGTCCGGGATGCGGAGCTCGTCGAGCGCGTCCACCTGGCCCGGGCCCGGGGCGCCCTCACGGACGCGGGTGTCGGCCGCTTCCACGACCGCCTCGGCGGCCTTGCGGAGCGAGCGGTCGAGCTGGCTGGAGGCCTCGCGCGCCACCACCCAGAGCAGCGCGGCGCCGAAGCCCAGCAGGAGCAGGGCGAACACGCCGATGTACCAGGCGGTGAGGTGCAGCCGGAGCCGCCGCAGCCCCTCGATCATGCCGCCGCCCCCGCACCCGTTGCGCTCACGCCCCGAACCGGTAGCCGGCGCCGCGGACGGTGTGGATCAGGGGCCGCGCGCCTTCGCCGTCGATCTTCTTCCGGAGCCGGGCGATGAGCATCTCCAGCGCGTTGGAGAACGGGTCGTGGTTCTCGTCCCAGACGTACGCCGTGATCTCGGCGCGGTCCACCACGCGGTCGTGGTTGCGGACGAAGAGCTCCAGCAGGTCCCACTCCTTGGACGTGATCCGGATGTCCTCGCCGCGCCGGCGCACGCGGCGACTGCGCAGGTCCACAGTCAGATCCTCCAGCTCGAACAGCTCGGGCGCCAGCTGCGGCGGCCGTCGCGCCAGCGCCCGGACCCGCGCCAGCAGCTCGCGCAGGTCGAACGGCTTGGTCAGGTAGTCATCCGCGCCGCTCTCCAGCCCGGCCACCCGGTCGGGCACGGCGTCGCGCGCGGTGAGCATGAGGATGGGCGTCCGGATCTCCTCCTCGCGCACCGCCCGGCACAGCTCCAGACCGCTGCCGCCCGGGAGCATGACGTCCAGCACGATCACGTCGTAGTTGCCCAGGATCGCCCGCATGCGCCCGTCCCGGTACGTGGTGGCCGACTCCGTCTCGACCCCCTCCTCCTCGAGACCCCGGGTGAGGATGGAGACCATCTCCACGTCATCCTCCACGATCAACACGCGCATGCCCGCTCCCGGCCTACTGCCGCTCCACCGTGACCAGCCGGTTCACCGTGTTCGGACCCTCGTTCTCCTGCACCAGCCCCACGCCCCGGCAGTACAGCTTGGTCTCCCGGACGGTCGGCTCCAGCGGGGTGGTGTCCACCGTCCTGATGCAGTCGCTGAAACTGCCCTGGGGCACCGTGGCGGACACGTTCAGCGCTGCCACCCGCCCCTGGTCCTCCGCCACGCCTCTGCGGTACTCCTGCCGGTACGCCTGCCCCACGGACGGGTTAGCCGGCATGATGAGTCCCGGCTTCGCCCCGGCCTCGCCCGCCTGCCACGAGCCGGATGTGGAGACCACACGGCCATTCTCCAGCTCCCGCGCGTCCTCGCCCAGGTACCACACGTTGCCCGCCCGGTCCTGGGCGTACCAGTCGTACGTCTCCTCCGCCAGCGCGCCGTCCCCGTCGTACTCCCGGTCCAGCACCACCGTGGCCGCGATTCCCTGGATGTCCTTCGTCTGGCCCGTCACCGTGACCACGTTCTTCTCGCCGTTCGTGGACTCGTAGCGGTAGACCGTCCCCGGCGCCAGAGGAAAGTACGGGTTGTCCACACCGGCGACGAACTCGCGGGCGACGACGCCGGGCTCGTACGGCTCCGTGACCGGCGCCGGCGTGGCCGCGGGCGCGGCCTCGCCGGCCTCGCCGACTTCGGCAGCTTCCCCTGCCTCATCGGCTTCCCCGTTCTCGCCGGACTCCTCCGCCTTCTCGGCCGCCTCATCGGCCGCTCCCTCGTGCTCGCGCGCCAGGACCTTCCCGGTCACCGCGTCCACGTGGACCTCCTCAACCCCGGGCTGGCCGGCGGCCACGAGGTCGTAGGAGTAGATCCACCGCCCGCCCTCGTGCTCCAGCTCCTGCCCCTTCACTGTGGCCCCGGGGACCACAGCCAGTGCGGCGGCGCGCGCGCTCGGCTCCGGTATGCGGTCCTCCGGCGGGTTGCCGGCGCAGGCCGAAAAAGCGAGCAGGACGGCTGACATGGACGCGACCTGTGCCATGCTCCTCATGATTCCGCTCTCCTGTGATGTTCCCAGTGTTCCCGGGGCCAAGATAGCGGCCGCCTGCTAACAACAGGCTAACACGGAGATCGGGGGAAACGTTGACAGCTGGGCGGCTGTCATCCTCGGCTGTTATCCTCCCGTTATCTCCGCGGGCGTATTGTAGTCCGTTCCCGCACGGCCGCGCCCGGTCCTTTGGATCGCGCGCGCGTCGACGGGACCACCGCTCGCCACCCCTACCTCGAGGACTCCGATGAAGCGTTTCCCGGCACTCGTGCTGGTGCTCTCCCTCGCCGCCACACTCGCGCTCCCCCGCCCGGCCGCACCGCAGTCCGGGCCCTACCAGGTCACCCGTCATGTCCAGCTCGGCGGCGACGGCGGCTGGGACTACATCACCGTGGACACCGCCGGCAACCGGATCTTCCTCACCCGCTCGGACCGCGTCATGGTGGTGGACCAGAACTCCCTGCGACTGATCACGGAAATCCCCGGGCTCCAGCGCGGCCACGGCGTGGCGCTGGCGTACGCGGCCGGCCACGGCTTCGTCACGTCGGGTGCGGACAGCACGGTGACCATGTTCGACCTGCGGACGCTGGAGGTGCTGGGCACCACCACGGCCGGCGTGGACGACGACGCCGTCCTCTTCGACGCCGCCTCCGACCACGTCTTCACCTTCAACGGAGACGCCCACTCGGCCAGCGTCATCGACCCCGTGAGCGGCGAGCGCGTCGGCACCATCCCCCTGGGCGGCAAGCCGGAGTTCGGAGTGAGCGCCGGCAACGGGAAGGTGTACGTGAACATTGAGGACCGGAGCGAGGTGGTGGAGATCGACGCCAGGGCCATGAAGGTGATGCGCCGCTGGTCGCTGGCGCCGTGCGAGGAGCCGAGCGGCCTCGCCATCGACGTCGCCCACCACCGGCTCTTCAGCGTCTGCCACAGCCGGGTCATGGCCATCTCCGACGCCGACGCCGGCAGGGTGGTGGCCACGGTCCCCATCGGCGCCGGTGTGGACGGCGCACGCTTCGACCCCGGCACCGGCTATGCCTTTGCGTCCAATGGCGATGGCACGCTCACCGTGGTGCACCAGGATTCGCCCGACGCGTACCACGTCGTGCAGAACGTGGCCACCCTGCCCGGCGCCCGGACCCTGGCCCTGGACGCGCGAACGCACACGGTTTATACGGTGAGCGCGAAGTTCGGACCGATGCCGGAGGGGGAGGGCCGCCGACGTCCGCCGCTGGTTCCGGGGTCATTCGAGCTCATGGTGATCACGCTCCAGCCGTAGCCCCGGCTGTCGCACGGCGGCCACTCCCGCACTCCCCGCTGCGCCGGAGCGTGTCGCCGTATGCGAGCAGCCCGTTCGCGTCCTGCCGCATGGTGGTAGGAGACAGGCTCGAGACTCAACCCGGCCGCCAGGGACCCGCGCCAGCGCCGTGGCCCTGGCCTTGGCCTCAGGAACCGTGTGGCTCGCCCCCTGTCCATGCACCGGCCCCGCCAGCGTGAGGGCGGCGACCACCGGGGCCGTAAGCGTCCCGATCCGTCTCATGCGCCTCCTCCTGGTCCTGTAATCTGGACCCCAGCCTCGGACCAGGTTTTCCCTTTCCGTTTTGGCCGGAAATGCTATGGCAACGCCCTGGCGGAACCGGCATCATCGGCCCATGGGAAGACATAAGAGGGCCCACGCCCCGGGCATGCTATTCCACCTGGTTTCGCGGACCCACCGCGGTGAGCGCTGGTTCGTTCCCGAGCTCCGGGACCGGTTCACCCGACTGATCCCGGCCGTCGTGAGCCGGACCGATGCGCGCTTACTGGCGTTCGCCGTGATGCCGAACCACCTCCACATCCTGCTGCGACAGGGGGAGATGCCGCTGTCGGCGTCGATGCAGCCGCTGGTGCGCCGAGTCGCCTACAGGGTCCAGCGCCACCACGGCATCGAGGGCACTGTCGTCGAGCGACGGTTTCGGGATCGGCTCTGTGAGAGTCCGGACCATGCGCGAGAGGCGCTGATGTACGTGCATCTCAACCCATGGCGCGCCGGGCTGTGCGGCGGAACCCTCGACTACCCGGGAACGACTTACCGGGCCTATCTGCCCGGCGCCGACCCCGCGGCTTTCGGCATCGCCCCGGAGGCCCAACGCCTCATGCTCGAACTCTTCGCCCTCACTCCCCGCGCGACGCGGGATGATCTGTGTCGCGATCACCTGGTCTGGCTGCGGGACCGCATGACACGCGATATCCGGTGGAGGGCCGGTATTTCGGACTCGGGTAGCCCTGAGTCCGACATCGCGCCCAGTTCCCTGCACTCCGGCCACGGCGACGCCGCCTGGCTCCGCCACTTCGCCGCTCACGCAGACCGGGCGCGGAACGCCATCCGTCGCCCGCGCCTCGACCTGCGCGACCGTGTCATGGCCGAGCTGACCCGGGCCGGCGAAGGCGCGACGCTCGACCAGCTTCGCGGTTCCTGGCTGTCGCGTCCGCTCGCCCGCATGCGAGCGCGGGTCATTCGTGGCCTCAGCGACGACGGGTACCGGACCGGCGATCTTGCACGGCTCTTCGGCACAAGCCCGACCACCGTGTCCCGGGCGAAATACGGGTATCCCGCCGCCCCGTAGCCTTCGCCAACTGCAGCGGCCTCGGCCGAGACCGAGGGCGCAAGCGGAAAAGGGAAACGTGGTCCGAGGGTGCTACCCCCTGCTCAGCCCCAGCTCATCGCTGATGTCCCGCATGGCCGCGATGACATTGCCCACGTGCTGGTCGAAATCGATGCCGATGAGCTCCGCCCCCCGCTCCACGTCGCCGCGGTCCACGCCGCGCGCGAACGTGGAGTCCTTCATCTTCTTCTTCACCGACTTGGGCTTCAGGTCGTCGATGCCGTTGGGGCGGACCAGGGCGGTGGCGGTGATGAGGCCGGTCAGCTCGTCGCAGGCGACGAGCGTGCGGTCCAGCCTGGTCTCCGGCTCGACGCCCGTGAAGTCGCTGCGGTGGGCCAGGATGGCGTGCAGCACCGGCTCCGGATAGCCGCGCTCGCGCAGTGCGTCCACGGCCCGGAGCGGATGCTCGTCCGGGTACTTCTCCCAGTCCAGATCGTGCAGCAGCCCGGCCAACCCCCACAGGTCCTCGTCCTCCCCTTCCATGCGCGCGTAGCTCCGCACCGCCGCTTCGACCGCCAGCATGTGCTTGCGCAGGTTCACGTTCTCGACCCACTCCTCCAGCAGCTGCACCGCTTCCGCGCGATCCGGCATGGTCCCGACTCCTCGCTCCGAAGGGCCCGCGGCCCCGACAATGAAGGATGGAAGATGTGGGCAGGCTCCGGCCAGGGCAAAACACCCGGCGAGGACGTGGCGGCGCGCCGGAGCCTGGCTCGCCACGCGTGGGCGTGGCACGTCCTGCGGCAACCGGACCTCCCGTCAGCCTGCGAACGTCTCCAGCAGACGTTTCAGCACGTCCGGCTCCGTCACGGGCGAGGCACAGCTCCGACCTGCGCACACATACGCGCGCGGCGCTTCTCCGGTGACCATGGCGCGGAGCACGTCGGGAAGCGTCGCGCCTCCGGCGACGCCGCCGTCCGTCGTCGCCGCACCCGCCACCTCCGGCGCCAGCCGCCGGACCACCGTGGCGGGCCGCGTGGCGCGGAGCGCGGCATCCAGCAACGGGCCGCGTCCGTCCTCGCCCGGCTCCTCCACCACGACCACCGTCGTGACCGGCCCGGTAGCCCATCGGAGGGCACGGAAGTACGTGGAGGCGCTGGCCGCGAACTGCGGCGCGGAGCCGGCGTAGGCGCGCAGGACCCCGGCGGCGGCGGCGGCCAGCGCCGGGTCGTCGCGGAGCGCGGCCAGGCGAGAGAACGCCATGGCGGCCACGGCGGTCGGCGACGGCTCGGGCGAGTCCGCGATCTCGAAACGGCCGTGGCGGAGCAACGATGGGCCGGCGGCGCTCCTCCGCGGCGTCGTCAGCGTCCGCGGCGGCGCCTCCATCATCGTCGGCTCCGGCCGGGCGGGCGGGGAGGTCGAGAAGCGCGCCGGACGAGTGGGCGAAACGGCGGCGGATGACCTCCACGACGGCGGCCGCGCGCTCCAGCCACCGCTCCTCCTGCGACCACTCGAACGCGTCCAGCATTGCGGCGGCCGCGTGTGCCTGATCGGGCAGGTGCACGCCGGAGTCGGGGTCGCCGAGTCGGTGGCGGAAACCCCGGCCCGAGACCCACGCCTCCGCCCAGACCCGCTCCAGCGCCCGCAGCGCGGCCTCCCCCGCGCCGTCGATGCCCAGCCAGCGCGCCGCTGCGAGGTGGCCTGACGCGACGAGTGAGACCCATCCCGCGTAGAGGCTCTCGTCCACGTAGGGACGCGGACGCCCGTCGCGGGCCTCCTTCAGCGCTTCCCGGGCCGAGGCGAGCAGCGCCTCCACTTCCTCGGCGGGGCGCTCCACCCGCCTCGCCACGCTGGCCATCGACGTGGCGCGGAAGAGCACGTGGCGGCGAGGATCCAGGTGCATGGCGCCAGCCGGATCGTCGAAGCCGAAGCGGAAGCGGACCGCCAGCGCAGCCGTGGCATACACGTCCTCGCCGATCGCCGCGGCCATTTCCTCCACGGTCCAGGTCCAGTAGTCGCCATCGTCCTCAGGGCCGATGTCCGCGTCCTGCGATGCCGGGAAGCCGCCCGCCTCCACGAGCGCCGGGGCGACGTCGCGGTAGTAGCCCACGATCCCCTCCGCCGCTGCGGTGAATTCCGCATCACCGAAGAGCGCCGCCGCCCGCGAAAGCACTTCGAGCAGTGGGCCGTTGTCGTAGGCCATCTTCTCGAAGTGCGGGATGATCCAGCGGGCATCCGTGCTGTAGCGGTGGAAGCCGCCGCCCAGCTGGTCGTGGATGCCGCCGCCCACCATGGCGGCCAGCGTCTCCCGGACCATGGCGCCCGCAGCGCTCGCCCCCGCGAGCCCGCCCGGCTCCCCGCCACTGCCCCCACGATCGCCTTCGCCTGGAGCTTCCGCCGCCCGGTCCAGAAGCAGCGCCAGGCTGCCGACGGACGGGAACTTGGGCGCCCCGCCGAAGCCGCCGTGGGCGGCGTCGTAAGCCCGGGCGAGCGCCTGGATGGCCTCGTCCACGAGCCCGGGCCGGAGCTCGCCCGGCGACGCTTCGGCCGAGAGCGACGAAGTGAGCCGCTCGCGCACCGCCGCGGCCGCCTCCATCACCCGCGACCGCTCCTCCTTCCACACCCGGGCCACCGCCTGGAGCACGCGCCGGAACGAGGGTCGGCCATGGGCATCCTCCGGCGGGAAGTACGTGCCGCCGTGGAAGACCTCGCCGTCGGGAGTGAGGAAGGCGGTGAGCGGCCACCCGCCCTGGCCCACCAGAGACTGCACGGCGCGCTGGTAGCGCGCATCGACGTCCGGCCGCTCGTCCCGGTCCACCTTCACCGGGACGTACAGCTCGTTGATGAGCGCGGCCGTGTCCGGATCCTCGTAGCTCTCCCGGTCCATGACGTGGCACCAGTGGCACCACACCGCGCCGATGTCGAGGAGGACGGGGCGGTCGGCCTCGCGGGCCAGGCGGAACGCCTCGTCGCCCCACGGATGCCAGCGCACGGGTTGTTCGGCGCCATGGCGGAGGAACGGACTCGCGGCGCCGCCGAGCGGAGAGTCGCTCACGCCACCCTCGCGCTCGGGCAGAGGTCGAACAGGACGCAGGCGTCGCACAGCGGGCTCGGCGCCTTGCACACGGCGCGGCCATGGAAGATGAACAGGTGCGGCAGGGCGGTCCACGATGCTTTCGGCACCAGGGCGACGAGGTCCTGCTCGATCTTCTCGGGCGCGGTCTCCGCCGTGAGCCCCAGGCGGCCCGAGAGGCGCTTCACGTGGGTGTCCACGACCACGCCCTCGTCCTTGTCGAATGCGTTGCCCAGCACGACGTTCGCCGTCTTGCGACCGACGCCCGGCAGCTTCGTCAGCTCCGCCATGCTGTCCGGAATCCGGCCATCGTGCCGCTCCACCACGGCATCCGCCATCCCCAGCAGGCTCTTCGTCTTCTGCCGGAAGAAGCCCGTGGAGCGGATCAGCTCCTCCACGTCCTCCGTCTTCGCCCCGGCCAGCTCCCTCACAGTCGGGTAGCGACGGAAGAGCTCGGGCGTGACCATGTTCACCCGCTCATCCGTGCACTGCGCGGACAGGATGGTGGCCACCAGCAGCTCGTACGGATTGGCGTGTTCCAGCGACGTCGCCGCGTCGGGATACTCCTCCCACAGGCGACGGACGATCTGCTCGACCCGCTCCGCCTTCTCCGCCTTCTTCTCGCCCACGAACCGGCGGCCGGCGGGCGTCTTCGCCGTCTTTCGCTTGGTCTCGCTCATGTTCCCCCGAAATGCGCCAGCACGCGCTCCAGCTCCCATGTGTTGATCACGTCGTCCGGCTCCAGCCATCCCTTTCTCGCCATGTGGACGCCGTACATCACCGCGCCGAGCCCGGCCGTGGAGTGTGCATCCGGGTCGATGGCGCACCGGATCCCCAGGGTCTTCGCCCGCGGCCAGTGCCGCCAGTCCAGGTCCAGACGCGCGGGGTCCGCGTTGATCTCCACCGCGGCGCCCGAGGCCGCGGCCGCCTCCAGCAGCGCGTCGACGTCCACCTCGTACGCGTCCCGCGTCAGCAGCAGGCGACCCGTGGCGTGGCCGAGGATCCCGCCCCCGCCGCGGCCGCGGGCCGCGCCGGCGCCGCTCCGGCCGCCCACTCCGGCGCCGTGCGGGGCCGTGCCGCCCAGCCGGGCGATGGCGGCGGTCATCCTGGCCGTCATCCTGTCCCGCCCCATGCGGAAGCCCGAGTGGACGGACCCCACCACGTAATCCAGCGACGACAGCACGTCATCCGGGTAGTCGAGGCTGCCATCGGACAGGATGTCCGCCTCGGCGCCTTTCAGAAGGTAGAGCTCCGAGCCGCGGGCCGCGTTCCACCCGTCGATCTCCCGCTGCTGGAGACGGAGCTGCTCGACGCTCAGCCCGCCGGCGTACCCCGCCGCGGGAGAATGGTCCGCAATGCCCAGGTAGCGCCAGCCGCGGGCCAGCGCCGCCTCCGCCATCTCCGCCACCGTGGCCGTGCCGTCCGACCACGTGGTGTGGCAGTGGAACGTGCCGCGGAGGTCGTCGTAGGCGACCAGGCGCGGCAGCCGGTGCTCCGCCGCAGCCTCGATCTCCCCCATCCCCTCCCGCAGCTCGGGCGGGATCCAGTCCAGGTCGAGCGCCGCGTAGAGCGCTGCCTCGTCGTCCACCTCGACGCGGGCATCGTCGCGCCAGAGGCCATTGCCATCGAGGCGCAGGCCGCGCTCGTCCGCCCGCTCGGCCAGCGCGGCCACGTGCACGGCCGAGCCCGTGTCCACCACCCTCGCCGCCGCGGCCGCTTCCGGGCGCACGCACCGGACGCGGACGACCATGCCATCCGCCAGCTCACCCTCGACCAGGACCGGCCGTCCCGCGGGCCCACCGCCGGCCCCGACGCGGCGTGGGTCCCGGAGCACGGGGAGCCCGGCGACGTCGTCGAGCACGGCGTCGCATGAATCGGATACGACGAGCACGTCCACCGCCCCCGCCGTTTCGCACCGCCGCCGGACCTCGCCCGTGAGCGCCACCTCGAGGACCGGGAGGGTTTCCAGGTGGCCAACCAGGCGCTCGGCCGCGGAGAACGCGCCCGGCTGCCGGCGACGCCCCGCGCTCCGCTCCACGAACGGGATGCCGGCCAGGATCCGCTCCTGCGTGGCAGGTCCGAAGCCGGGGAGCGCGGCCACACGGCCGGCGGTGGCCGCCTCGCGGAGCGCAGCCAGGGAGTCTATGCCGAGGCGCTCGACCAGCGTCTGCACGCGCTTGGGGCCGAGGCCCGAGACGGCCCGCAGCTGCGCCTGCCCTGCCGGGGTCTCCTCGCGGAGGCGGTCGTAGAGGCGAGAGCGGCCGGTCTCCACCATCTCCTGGAGCACCCGGATGATCCCCGGCCCCACGCCGTTCACCTCCGCGAGCTCCCCGGACTCGAGCGCGTCCCCAAGGCCGCCGTCCAGCCGATCGAGGACGCGAGCGCCGGTGCGGTACGCGGCCGCGCGGAACGGGTCGTCGTCCTGGAGCCGGAGCAGCGCCCCGATCTCGTCCAGCACGAGCGCGGCCAGGTGGCGGTCGACACCGGGGCCGGTCGCCCCCGCCTTCGGGGCCGGGACTTCAGCCACTCGCCGGATCCAGCGCCCAGAAACAGAGCGAGGCCAGCTTCAGCAGCTCCGCCGACGTCGCGACCGAGTACAGCCGCTCCATCTCGCCGCCAGGGAGCGTGGTCTCGAAATCCTTGCCGTCCGGGCGCGCGTCAGCTTCCGCCCAGTGCGGTTCGTCGTCCAGCACCCCCGTGGCGCTCACGATGCTGAAGCCCGGACGACCCGGCCGCACGCCCAGCGGCATGAGCACGTGCAGCTCCGGCGCCGCCTCGTCCCGCTCCACCAGCGACCAGAAGAACCCGTCCGCAGGCTCCGGGCGCATCCCCGGCGACGGCGAGGCCCAGACCAGGTTCCGCGGAAGCCGGAGGTACCCCGCCGACGACGGCAGGGTCAGCTCCCAATCGCCCACTCGCGTCACCTCATCCAGAAGCCACCGCACCTTCTCCGCGTCCAGCGACTCGGTGCGCTTCCCCCCGCGCCAGAACCGGAACGCGTGGTACAGCACGCGCCCATACTGCCGCAGCGCATCGTCGGCGGCGGCCCCGGCGGCGCCGGCGGCGCCGGCGGCCCCGGCGGCGTCGGCGGCGGCGGCGTCGGCGGCCCCGGCGGCGTCCGGCGTGCCGTCGGCGGCCACCGGCGGCGTCGGCGGCGTCGGCGGTCCGGGTGCCCTCGGGCGCCGAAGCGCCGGCCATCGCCTCGTCGCCCGCAATGGCGTGGAGCAGGCGACCTACGCTGGTCAGGAAGAGGAAGCGGTCCGGGTCATCCACGGCCACGCCCCTCGCCTCCGCCTCCTCCGCGATCGGCGGGAACAGCCGCTCGTCGATGGACTCCGCCCCGAAAACGAGGTGGTACGGACTGGGTCGCTCGTTGGGCTCGGTCATGGGTCACATCATAGGCCGGAGGGGTGCGGGCGTCACGAGGCGACGGCCGTTCGCGTCACCAGGCGGGTTCCGTTCAAGATTCCTGCCGGAGGGCATGGGGCATGGGGCATGGGGCATGGGGCATGGGGCGGGGGGCTGGGGGGCGCCGTGGATCGGACAATGGACCGGCGCGGCGTCGTGATGGGGCGATCGACGGCGAATAATGCCGTGCATCGTACACGCGCCAACGTTCGGCGCTTCGCTTGTGTACGACGGGCGGCGCATACGCACGTCCGTTGAACAATGAACCCGCCGGGGCGGGCCCGTTGGGCGGTCGACGGCAGCCGCGGCGCGCGGACATTCGACACGGCGTGCCCCGCCGCCACCGGTCAGCCGCGACGCGAAGCGCTCCCCTACACCGCCCTCGCCACGCCCTCCGCCTGGACCACCCGGAGCGGCCGCCGCGTCAGCAGCCGCCGCAGCGCCGCCAGGGTCCCCTGCCGTCGCACGAGCACGAGGCACACTCCGCCGTGCGCCGCCATGCCGTCGACGATGTCGACGAACGTGACGTCCCCGACTTCGGCGGGTGGGTCGATGGCATAACAATGGCCCTGGAGCGCGAACTCAATGGGTGGGCTGGCGTCGCGGCCCCGCGCGGTTTGCGCCGCCCGCGAAGCCTCCAGCGTGGCGCCAGCCGCGGGTCGGGACGGCTCTGCGGCCGGAACGACGGTGTGCCCGGCGTCGTCGACCTCGACCTCGATGAAGAGGTCGCCGTCGGCATCGAATGTGGCGGGGGCGACGTTCTCACCGGAGCGGAAGAACCAGGGGTCGAAGGAGTCGCCCTGAAGGCGCTTGAAGTTCTCGTCGACGGCGTAGTCGACGTCCTCGAGGGCGTCCTCGGTGGCGAGGGATTCGAGGTGGTGGCGGAGCTCGTGGTGGATGGTCTCCCAGATCTCGTACTCCCAGTCGAACTCGGGATCGAGCCGGGCGAGGCGGCGGAACGAGCCGTAGTAGAGGACCAGCACGGAGCGGGTGGTGTCGGGGCCGTCCCAGTCGGAGGGGTAGCTCTCCGTGAGGCACTCACCGAGCGTATAGACGCCATCGAGCCCCGGGTGCGGCTGAGCGCCGCTCCGCAGGACCAGGCCGTCCACGCCCGCGCGGTACTCGTCCGGGATCGCCTCCCAGGCTTCCATGGCCCGCCGCTCGAACGCCTGGAACCGCACGGAGCCGTCGGCTCAGGGGATGGAGGCGGGCATCTCGCCCTCGGGGGCCTCATCGCGATCGACGTCCGGCCGGGTGCGTCGCACGAGCCAGCGGTTGAGGGCGAGGAAGAGAGCGAGCGCGGCGGCCCACTGGGCGAGGGTGTTGAGGAGTCCGTAGCGGCCCCAGACATCCGCGAGCCCGCCCTGGTACAGCCACCAGAGGATGAGGACCACCGCTTCGACCACCACCAGCCGGATCGACCACTCCCACCAGCGGCCGATGCGGATGTCGGCGAAGGGCGTGTTCACGAACTCCTCCCGGAACCGCCGCACGCCGTGGCGCAGCACTGCGGTGGCGAAGAAGAGGCCCGAGACCATGAGCCCCACGCCCCAGACCCAGTCCTGGTTCTCGAACACGGTCATGGAGAGGGCGGAGGGGATGCCGAGCCCGAAGCCGAAGGTGCCCACCACGGCGAGCGCGGCGCGGCGCGTCATGCCGCCATCGACCAGCACGCGTACCGCCAGCTCGATCATGGAGATGAGCGACGAGAGAGCGGCGAAGGCGAGCGCGAGGAAGAAGAACGTGGTCAGCAGTCGCCCGAGCGGGAGCGTATTGAAGATCTGGGGGACCCAGATGAACGTGAGGCCGTTGTTTCCGCTCCCCAGCACCGCCTCGGACAGCGCCTTCGGCTCCAGCCCGCCCGTGGCCTGCGCCACGGCCATGCGCGTCTCGGCGGGGACCGCCTCGTTCTTGAAGAAGCCCTGGACCTGGCCCTCCTCCATCGGGCTGCCCACCAGCCCCTGCAACTGGTCCGGTGGGAGAGCGGCCAACCCCGCCTCCAGCTGGGTCTCCAGGCCCGGATAGGCAAGGAGGGCGTGCTCGAAGCCCGTGGGCGTCGCCACGATCCGCGCCGCCAGCCCCGGCCCGGCGGCGAACACCGTGCAGATCACCATGATCCCCGCCAGGAGGCTGACGGAGTTGTTGCCGAAGCCCAGCATGAACGCGTTGAGAGTGGAGTCCTCCTGGCGCCTCATGTAGACGGCGTAGGCGACGATGAGCCCCCAGCCCGCCCCCGTGTCCCAGGCGTTCTGGGTCAGCGCTTCCAGCCAGATCCGGTAGTTGGCCAGCTCGTGCCACTCGGGCGTGAACAGGTAGTTCAGACCGCCCACGGCCCCCGGCAGCGTGACCGCGCGGATGGCGAGGAAGACCACCAGCACGAAAAGCGACGGGATCATGAAACGCGCGGCCACCTCGATTCCGCGCACCCCACGGGCCACCACCACCAGCCCGATCGCCATGGCGATGGCGTGCGTGACCAGCGCCCACGGCGTGCCCGCGAAGGTGACCCACAGCGACCCCGGGATCTCGCCCGCCAGCTGCCCCGTGATCCCAGCCCACGTGTAGCGGAGCGTCCAGCCGGTGACCACGCTGTAGTAGAACATGATCGCCGTTGCAGTCCACGCCACCCACGCGCCCATCCACGCGTACTTCGGCCCGGCGACACGGGCGAACGCACCCACCGGTCCGTAGCGGGTGCCCCGCCCCATGGCGAACTCCACCAGGATCAGCGGGATGCTCCAGAGGAGGAGGAAGGCCACCCAGGCGACGAGGAAGGAGCCGCCCCCGTTGGCAGCGGCGACGCGCGGGAACCGCCATATGTTTCCCGTCCCCACGGCCATGCCCAGCATGGCCAGCATCATCCCCCAGCGGCTGGAAAAACGGGACACGATCTTGTGCTCCTGGAAAGGCGTCGGGAAGGTCCGAAGCCTAGGCGCCGCGACGGGCCCGGGCAAGAGCGAGGATCGATCCGCGCTCGGTCGCTACGCTCCCTCCCGCGGACCGCGGGGCGCGGATTCGAACCTCGGCGGCCTGGCGGCCGCCTCGGCGCCGCTCCGCGGCGATTCGACGGGCGACGTCGCCGACGTCGCCCGCGGCGCGAAGCGCCGATTCCTCCCCCAACGCCCACCCCGGTGCGCAGCCCGCCTCGTGGAGCGCGCCCGCCCGCCTCCGGTTGCGTCGAATCCCGCAACGCGGGTCGCGGCGGGAGCGAAGCGACCGCCGCGATCGAATCCCGCAACGCGGGTCGCGGCCGGGAGCGAAGCGACCGCCGCGATCGAATCCCGCAACGCGGGTCGCGGCCGGGAGCGAAGCGACCGCCGCGATCGACAGCGGAGCCGCCGCCAGGCGGCGGAGCGTTCGCCGCCGAGCCCCGCAGAAAGACTCCGGCTACCTAAGCGATTCGGTCGCGCACATACCCGACCACGCGATCGGCCGCGATGCGAACCTGCTCCAGCGAATCGCGGTCGCGCACCGTCACGGTCCCATCCTCGCTGGTCTGGCCGTCGATGGTGAGGCAGAACGGAGTGCCGGCCTCATCCTGGCGGCGGTAGCGCTTCCCGATGGAGCCGCTGGCGTCGTAGAAGGAGTTGACTGCGGCCTTCTTGAAATCGGCGTTGAGCTTCTCGGCGATCTCGGGGAGGCCGTCCTTGTTGACGAGAGGGAAGATGGCGGCCTTGATGGGCGCGAGCCCGGGGTGGAGTCCGAGGACCACGCGCTGCTCGCCCTGCACCTGTTCCTCGCGGTAGGCGTCGGCCAGCACCACGAGGGCGGTGCGGTCGGCACCGGCTGAGGTCTCGATGATGTAGGGGAGATAGCGCCTGCTGGTGTCCGCGGGGTCAATGTATTCGAGGCGCTTGCCGGAATGCTCCTGGTGGCGCGTGAGGTCGAAGTCGGTCCGGTTGTGGATGCCCTCGAACTCCTTCCAGCCGAACGGCAGCTCGTACTCGATGTCGAACGCCTTCTTGGCGTAGTGCGCCAGCTCGTCGGGCGTGTGCTGGTGGAAGCGGAGCTTCTCCGGACGGATCCCGAGCGACTTCACCCAGTCCATCCGCTTCTCCCGCCAGTATTCCATCCACTGGTCGTCGGTGCCGGGCTCGACGAAGAACTGCATCTCCATCTGCTCGAACTCGCGCGTCCGGAAGATGAAGTTCCCGGGGGTGATCTCGTTGCGGAACGCCTTCCCGATCTGCGCGATCCCGAACGGGACCCGCTGCCGCGCCGTGGTCAGGACGTTCTGGAAGTTGACGTAGATCCCCTGCGCGGTCTCCGGGCGCAGATAGACGACGGCGGCATCCTCCTCTACCGGCCCCATGAACGTCTTGAACATGAGGTTGAAGTTTCGCGGCTCCGAGAACGCGTCCGTGGAACCGCACACCGGGCACTGCCCGTCGTGGATCCCGGGATTGTCGGCGCGGAACCGCCGGTGGCAGTTGCGGCACTCCACAAGCGGATCGGTGAACCCCTCCACGTGGCCGCTCGCCACCCACACCTCGGGGTTCATGAGGATCGCCGCGTCCAGCCCCTCGATGTCGTCGCGCTCGTGGACCATGGCGCGCCACCACGCGGCCTTGATGCTGTTCTTCAGCTCCACGCCCAGAGGGCCGTAGTCCCACACGGAGCCGGTGCCGCCGTAGATCTCGGAGGACTGGAAGACGTAGCCCCGCCGCTTGCACAGCGAGACGAGCTTGTCCATCAGGTCGTTCGTGTTTCCGTTGCTCATAGGGCGCGGAACCTACCGAACGCCCGGCTGACCGAGCAAGGCACCGAGCGCGCCGCTCACCTTCCGGGCGATCCCCGCCGCGTCCAGCTCCGTCTCACCGCCGGTCACCACCGTCACGCCCTCCTCCACGTCTGCGTGGGCGCGTCCGACCACCAGCAGCACCGGCACGCCGGCGGCGCGCGCCCGGCGCACCACTTCCCCCGCGGCCTTCCCCATGAACGACTGGTCGTCCCACGAGCCCTCGCCGGTCACCACCAGCGTCGCTTCCGGCAGCAGGGCGTCGAACCCGGTCGCCTCCAGCACCCACGGGGCTCCCCGCCGGAGCGTCGCGCCCAGGAGAGCGGCGAAGGCGGCGCCGAGGCCGCCCGCGGCGCCGGCGCCTTCCAGCGGAGCCACGACGCGGCCGAGGTCGCGCCGGACGATGTCCGCCCAGTGGCGCAGTGCGCGCTCGAGCTGCTCCACCTGGGCGGCGCTGGCGCCCTTCTGCGGGCCGAACACCGCCGCGGCGCCGTTGGACCCGAGCAGCGGGTTGTCCACGTCAGTGAGAACGATGGGGGTGGAGAACGGGGGTTCGGCAGGGGAGTCGATGGCAGCCAGGCGGATCAAGCCGAGGCCGCCGGGCGGGATCGGGTGACCGGCGTCGTCGAGGAGCGACCAGCCGAGGGCCTGAGCCATGCCGGCGCCCGCGTCCACGGTGGCCGAGCCGCCGAGGCCGACCACGACGGGGTGGTCGCCCGCCGCCCGGGCCGCAGCGATGAGCAGCTCTCCGACGCCGCGGCTGGAAGCGCGCATGGGGTCGAGGAGCGGGCGGGGGACCAGGTGCAGCCCGCACGCTTCGGCGGTTTCGACAACCACCCGGTCGTCCTGCTGCAGGTACCGGGCGGAAACCGAGCTGCCGAGCGGTCCGGCGACGCGCACCCCGTGCGCCTTTCCGCCCCCCGCCGCCTCCATCGCCTCCAGCAGGCCGTCCCCCCCGTCGGCCATCGGGAGAACATGGATCTCATGGGCGCCCACCCGCGCGGCCGCGACCGCCTCCCGTGCCCCCTCCGCCATAGCCTCGCCGACCTGGCGGGCCGTCATCGTCCCCTTGAACGCCGTCGGTGCGATCAGGATCACGCTCCCCTCCCCGTTCGAAAGCCGGTTCGGGAGCGAAATCTATCGTGGAGACCGCGATTCGACGAACGCGCGCTCAGGTCCGCCGGCTGGTTTCCCGGTGGGCGGGTGGCGCGGGTCGCGTTTCGATGCGGAAGAGGCCGAGTCGCTGAGCCATGATCAGGTAGGCGGCCCAGACTATGACGCCGCCGAAGGCGAGGATGCCGGTGAGCCCGCCGACGGCGAGCGTGCAGAGGATGCCGAAGAGGAGGAAGAGCCCGGCGATGGCCGCCAGGCCCACGTCGGTCCCGCCGTCGTCCACCTCGCGGAAGCGACCCACCGCGAGCGCTGCGCCTGCCCCGGCGAAACCGCCGAGGGCGAACAACAGGAGCAGGAGACGCATGCCGCGGGCGGTGATCATGGGACAGCTCCGGATCCTCTACTGGGACAGTGCTCGCCGACCTCCGCTCACCAGAGTTGCAAGGGGCGTTCCCCTAGAAGACGGACACCTTCACGTACCGGCTCGGGTTCTGGCGCACGTCCAGGGCGAGGGCCCGGACCTCGCGCAGCGTGGCGGACAGGTCGCCGTAGAGCGTGGTGTCGTTGATGAGTCGACCGAGCGTGCCATCGCCGCGGTCGAGCTTGTCCATCACCGAAGCCATGGACGCGAGCGACGGCTGGAGCGCGGCCAGCGTCTGGTTGGCCGTGAGCGCGCTGTTGCGGATCTCCGCCAGCGCATCCCCGGCGTTGGCTCCCGCCTGGGCCTGCTCCATCTGCTCGGCGGTGCGCCGGAGGGAGGAAGCGGCCAGGCTGAGCTGGGTGAAGGTGGCGCGCAGCTGGGCGGCGACTTCCGGCAGCACCGACGCCGTCGCCCTCAGGTGTGAGACCGCGTCGGGCGAGAGCAGCGAGTCCGCGGCCGTGAGAAGGCCCTGCGCCTGGTCGCCGAGCTCGGTGGCGAGCTGCGGGAGCGCGCGCTGCGTCATCCCCTGGATCGTGTCCCCGCCCTCCAGCAGGACCAGGGCGCTGCCGGGGAGCAGCTGGACCGTGTTCTTGCCGAACATGTCGCCCGCCACGAGGGCGCGGGTGTCGGCGGGCAGGCGGATGGCGTCATCGATCTTGATGGACACCGTGACCCGGCTCGGCGGCTCCAGGTGCACGCGCCGGACGGCGCCCACCTGCACGCCGTTGAGCTGCACTGCATCCCCTCGATTGAGGCCGGCGCCATCGGTCATGGCCACGACGATCTCGTCTCCGCCCACCAGGATCGGATCGCCCATGAGGAAGAAGAAGCCCCAGATGAACAGCGCCGTGGCCCCGATCACGAGCAGGCCGAGGGCGGTCAGGTTCCGTACCTGGTGTTCCATCGCTCTATGTCCCCTTCATACCGCGGTTCCGAATCGGCGGTGCATGAACCGCCGGACGACCGGGTCTTCACTTTCCAGTATCTCCGCGGGCGTCCCGACCGCCCGAAGCTTCCCCTCGCTCAGCAGCGCCACGCGGTCGCCCACCTGGAAGGCGGACTCGAGGTCGTGGGTCACCACGATGCTCGTCACGCCCAGGTCCCGCGCGAGCTCGCTGATGAGCTCGTCGATCGTGTCCGCGTTCACGGGATCCAGTCCCGTGGTCGGCTCGTCGTACAGAACGTAGCGAGGCCGGCTCGCGATGGCCCTCGCCACGCCCACGCGCTTTCGCATCCCGCCCGACAGCTCCGCGGGATACTGGTCCAGAACATCCGCGTCGAGGTTCACGCGCGCCAGTAGCGTCGCGGCCTCGTCGCGCGTGCTCTCAAGCGGCCGCGTCGAATCCTCGTCCGTGAGCGCCAGCGCCAGGTTGGCCGCCACGGTCATGGAATCGAACAGCGCGGAGTGCTGAAACACGTACCCCACCTTGCGACGCACCCGCTTCAGCTGCTCCGGTGAGGCATGCGGAATCGAGACTCCGTCCACGCGAACGTCGCCCCGATCAGGCATGAGCAGGCCGATGGCGTGCTTGAGCAGCACGCTCTTGCCCGTGCCGGACGGCCCCAGCAGCGCCAGTGTCTCCCCCTCCCGCACGGTGAGATCGACGCCGGACAGGACCGGCTCGCCCCCGAAGGTCTTCCAGACGCTCCGGAACTCGATCATTCACGCCACCTTCAGGAGCGGGATCAGCAGCAGGTCGAGGATCATCACCGCCAGGGTGGTGGCCACCACGGCCGAGGTGGTGGTGCGACCCACCCCCTCCGCGCCCCCGCGCCCCTCGAGCCCGATGAAACAGGCGAGGAACGTGATGGTTACCCCGAACACCGCACCTTTGATCACCGAGAAGAAGAGCACCCAGGGACGGAAGTAGAAACGGGCGCCGAACAGGAAGTCCGCCGTGGTCAGACCGTCCTGCGACAGCATGCCCGTCATCCAGCCGGCGCAGATCCCGACGGCGTCCGCCAGGATCACGAGCGACGGGACCACCAGCGCGCCGCCGACCACGCGCGGCACGATGAGCAGCGTGATCGGGTCGCGTCCGATGGAATAGAGGGCGTCCACCTGCTCGGTGACCTTCATGGTGCCCAGCTCGGCAGCGATGCTGGCGCCCAGCCGCCCGATGAGGACGATGGCGGTGAGCACCGGGCCCAGCTCGGTGAGTACGCCCGCCGTCACCACCGCTCCGGTCACCCAGGTCGGGAGCCCCCCGGCGAACTGCGAGCCCGTCTGCTGGGAGGCGATCGCCCCGCCGATCGCGCCCATGAACGCCACCAGAGGGAGCGAGCGAATGCCCATGGCGTACGCCTGGCTCACCGACGCGTGCACGTACTTCCGGGGCGACATCAGGGTGCGCACGATCGCCGCCGCCATCAGCGCGCTCCGGCCCACGCGGTCCAGTCCGCTCTGGGCTGCGCCGATTACGTCCGGCGCCCGTAGCCGCCGCCGAGCCGCCACGTCAGGAAGAAGGGTCCGCCGGAGACCGTTCGGCATCGGCGGAAGCACGGGACTCGGAGTCGCCCCAGAGCGAGAGCGCGAGCAGGATCGCGCCAATGGTGATGCCCGCGTCGGCCAGGTTGAACGTCCAGAAGCGCACGTTCCCGAGCCCTACGTCAATGAAGTCGACGACGCCCGCCGCGCCCCGCAGCCGGTCGATCAGGTTCCCCAGGGCCCCGCCGGTGACCAGCCCGAGGGCCACCAGCTGGACGCGACGCTCCGGCGGCGTGCCACGGTACATGAGGTAGAGCGCCGCGAGAGCCAGGAACGCGAGGAAGATGAAGATGATCCGGGAGGCCGGGCCCACGTCGAGGCCGAAGGCCGCGCCGGGGTTGTAGGCGAGCGTGAACCGGACCACGCCGCCCAGGACGTCGGTGGGGGAGTGGAGCGTCAGGTTCTGCTCCGCCACGCGCTTCGTCCCGCAGTCCCCGAGCGCCAGACCCAGGAGGAGCGGCCAGAAGAGACGGGCTTTCGGCTTCGAAGTCATCCCGACTGTGTCCCGCGCTTCAGCCGGCGTTGCTGAGGATCCGGTCCACCAGCTCCTCGTTCGTCTTCGTGCGCTTCATGAACGCCAGCAGCTTCTCCATGGCCGAGACCGGCGGGTCGTCGGACAGCTGGCGGCGGAGCAGATGCGAGACGCGCAGCATGTCGTTCGTCAACAGCAGCTCCTCGCGACGCGTCGCGCTTCCGTTCAGGTCGATGGCCGGCCAGATCCGCTTGTCCGCCAGTTCGCGGTTCAGCACCAGCTCGCTGTTCCCCGTGCCCTTGAACTCCTCGAAGATCACGTCGTCCATGCGCGAGCCCGTGTCGATCAGCGCCGTGGCGATGATCGTGAGGCTGCCGCCGCCCTCGTCGCCCGAGATGTTGCGTGCGCTCCCGAGGAACCGCTTCGGCTTCTCCAGCGAGTTGGCATCCAGCCCACCCGACAGCGTCCGGCCGGAGCCCTCCTCCACCGTGTTGTAGGCGCGGGCCAGGCGAGTGATCGAGTCCAGGATGATCACCACGTCCTCACCCAGCTCCGCCCGGCGACGCGCCCGCTCCAGCGTGATTTCCGCCACGTTCACGTGACGCTCCGCCGGGTGGTCGAAGCTCGAGGAGATCACTTCCCCGAAGCCGGTATTCTCCATCTCCGTCACTTCTTCCGGCCGCTCGTCCACCAGCAGGATCATCAGGTAGGACTCCGGATAGTTCTTCACGATGCCCTCGGCGATCGCCTGGAGCACCATGGTCTTCCCCGCCTTCGCCGGCGCCACGATGAGCGCCCGCTGACCCTTGCCGAAGGGGCAGAGCAGGTCGATGATCCGGTTCGTGTAGTCCGGCTGGCCGCGGCGCTCCAGCCCGCACTCCAGCACCAGCTGCTCGTCCGGGTGCAGCGCGCTCAGTCGCTGGAAGTCCCGGCGAGGGCCGAGCGACTCCGGTGGACGGTTGTTCACCGCCACCAGCCGCGTCAGCGGCGCGCTCTTGCCGCGACCCGGCGCCTGACCCACGTCGCCGTAGATCTCGTCGCCCGTTCGCAGGTCGAATTTCTGGACCACCTTCTGGCCCACGTAGATGTCACTGTTGCCCGGGACGTAGCCATCGTCCTTGCGGCGGATGAACCCGGAGCCGCTCGAGAGGACCTCGAGCACGCCGAGAGGCGCTTCCTTGATCACGTGCCCTTCCCTGTCCGTCTGTTCGGGGGTTCGTCTGGGGCCGGCCCACTCCGGGCCGGATCCTACGGCTGGCGCGCTCGCACGAACGCAGCGACACCAGTTGAAATCACGCGGGCTCCGCCGATATCGGACATTCTGGCGGACGCCGGGCCGGTCTGGAACTGCCACCGGTCGGCGGCCGCACGAGGATGTCGCGGGTCCGACGGAACCGTCAACCCGGCGGACTCCCGAGGAGTCCGGCGCGTTGCACGGCATGGATGGTGCCCGCGGAACTGCAATGGAGCTGAGGGGATTCGAACCCCTGACCCCCTGCTTGCAAAGCAGGTGCTCTCCCGACTGAGCTACAGCCCCGAAACCCTTCCTGCACTCAAGCGAACGCCCGGGGCCATGCGAACGGAATCATAAGGCCCGCATTGCCGCGGCGGAAGGGCGACAGCCGCGAGTGCGAATACTCACGGTTGGACGGGTAGTTCCGCACCGCTGCAAACCGCCTCGACGCGGGCAATGCTCGCCGTCTCACTCGTGGCGGGCACAATGAGGCTCTGGATGCCGGCCGAAGAGCTGACGCGCCAGCCCGCGCGTCCGGCCCTCTTCATGCAGTTCGTCAGCCTCGCCGAGCCGGCGGTGGTGGTGATCCGTGGGCGGCGCGGGTGGGCCCTGTCGATCTCGTGACCCCACGTTCGACGCATGGTAGGAGGCGTCCGGAGAGGCCGGCGCCCCTCGAACCGAAGACGAGGAGATTCTGCAATGCGCGTCATGGTGATCGTGAAGGCGAACGAGGAGTCCGAGGCGGGGGTCATGCCGAGCACGGAGCTTCTCACCGAGATGGGCACCTACAACGAGGAGCTGGTGAAAGCCGGCGTGATGCTCGCGGGCGAGGGGCTCGCGGCGAGCTCGGAAGGCAAGCGGATCCGCTTCGAAGGCGCGAAGCGGACGGTCGTCGACGGACCGTTCGCCGAGACCAAGGAGCTGATCGCGGGATACTGGATCTGGCAGGTCCGCTCGATGGACGAGGCGGTGGAGTGGCTGAAGCGTGCGCCGTTCGACGGCGGCACGGAAGTCGAGATCCGGCGCATCTTCGGGGTCGACGACTTCGGGGAGGAGCTCACGCCCGAGCTCCGAGAGCAGGAGAAGCGGGTGGGGGCGCAGGCGTCCGAGAACGCGAAGAAGAACGGGTGAGCGAGGCTGCGGCGCGCGAGGCGATCGACGCGGTCTGGCGGATCGAGTCTGCCAGGCTCATCGCCGGGCTCACCCGCATGGTGGGCGACCTCGGCATGGCCGAGGACCTGGCGCAGGACGCGCTGGTCGTGGCGCTGGAGAAGTGGCCGGAGTCGGGCGTCCCGGACAACCCGGGCGCCTGGCTCATGGCCACGGCCAAGCACCGGGCGCTGGACCATTTCCGCAGATCGAAGATGCTCGACCGCCGACACGGAGACCTGGCGCGACGCCTCGAGGCCGACGAGCGCGATGCCGGTAGCGAGCTGGACGCGGCCATCGACGACTTCATCGGAGACGACCTGCTCCGCCTGATCTTCACCACGTGTCACCCCGTGCTGGCGCGGGAGTCCCGGGTTGCGCTCACCCTCCGCCTGCTCGGCGGGCTCACCAGCGAGGAGATCGCCCGCGCCTTCCTGGTTCCGGTGAAGACGCTCCAGCAGCGGATCGTGCGCGCGAAGCGCACGCTCCGTGAGGCTCGCATCCCGTTCGAGGTGCCGCCGCCGGAGGAGGCGGGCGAGCGTCTCGAATCCGTGCTCGAGGTCGTCTACCTCGTCTTCAACGAGGGCTACACCGCCACGGCCGGGGAGGACTGGATCCGGCCGTCGCTCTGCGAGGAGGCGCTCCGCCTCGGACGCATCCTGGCCGAGCTGGCGCCGGGCGAGCCCGAGGTGCACGGCCTGGTGGCGCTCATGGAGATCCAGGCCTCGCGCCTGGGCGCGCGGCGGAGGGCCGGGGGCGAGCCGGTCCTGCTGATGGACCAGGACCGCGCTCGCTGGGACCACCTCCTCATCCGACGCGGCCTCGCCGCTCTGGACCGGGCCGCAGCCCTCGATCGGCCGCTCGGGCCCTACTGGCTCCAGGGGGCGATCGCGGCGTGCCACGCCCGGGCCCCCAGGCCCGAGGACACGGACTGGGACCGCATCGTGGCGCTCTACGACGCGCTCGCGCAGGTCGCCCCGTCGCCGGTGGTCGAGCTGAACCGGGCCGTCGCCGTGGGCATGGCGTTCGGCCCCGAGGCCGGGCTCGACCTGGTCGACGAGCTCGCCGCCGAGCCGGCGCTCGAAGGCTACCACTGGCTCCCGAGCGTGCGCGCCGACCTGCTGTCCAGGCTCGGCCGCTACGGCGAAGCCCGGGTGGAGCTGGAGCGCGCCGCTTCGCTGGCGAGGAACGTCCAGGAGCGAACGCTCCTCCTCGACCGCGCCCACGGACTGCGCGTGCACGAGGCGTGACATTGGTCGCCGCTCCCTGTCGATCCGCGCCCGCGTGACGGGACCCACGTGCGATTGCCGTCATTTCGCCCGCGGCCTCGCGCGAGTGAGCGGCGTTCAGGCCTCATCCGTCAACGCGTGACGAAAGCCCTGCCGCCAGCTCTTCCACGCGGGCTGCCAGTCCAGCTGGGCCCTCGCTTTCGCGTTCGACGACCCTCGACCCTCCGTCAGCCAGCGCGCGACGGCCTCGCCTGCGGCCAGCCGCCCCAGCCACACCGGCACGCGGAACGGTGGCTTCGCCCCGACGGCGGCGGCCATCCAGGGTAGCCACTCCGACTCGGGAGCGGGGTCGTCGTCGACGATGTTGTAGACGCCTCGCTTTCCCCGTTCCAGCGCGGCCACCGTCGCCGCCGCGGCGTCGTCCAGGTGGATCCACGACCACACGCCGGTCCCGCCCCCGACGATCGGAAACTGCCGCTTCCGGACCAGCTCGACGAGCGGCTCCGACGCGCCCGGTCCGTAGAAGTTGCCGTAGCGGAGCACGATCCCCTCCAGGGGCGCGGCCAGCACCGCATCCTCGAGGAACCGGATCGCCGCGAGCGTCTCCCTCTGGGCCTTCGCCGGTTCGGGCTCGAGAGGGTCGTCCTCGCTCTTCACCGGACCGCCGGTGCGGGGATTCGGCGGCTGCGTCCAGGCCATCGACGACGACCACGTCGGCCCCGAGAGCCCGGAGATCGTCGATCTTGCCGCGGCTCCGTGTCGTCGCGGTCACCTGATGGCCTCGCTCGATCAGTTGCGGCACCAGCGTCCGCCCGATCGCTCCGCTCGCTCCTGCCAGGAATGCGTGCATGTCGAGCCTCCCTCCACCACGGCTTCGTCTTCGTCCTTTCCATCACCCCCGGCACGTTTGGCCCGGCCCGGTTGGGACGCGGGCCGCAGGTTCCGGGACGCGGCCGCTCTGCCGGAGCGCACGCAGCACGGGCGCACGCGAGTGAACCGCCAGCAGAAACCTCAGCTCACCGCCCGCTTCACCAGCGCCGAGATCCTCTTCTCATCCGCGGCGGTGAGCTTCGTCAGCGCGAATGAAGTCGGCCACATGTGGCCCTCGTCCAGGCTCGCCGCGTCATTGAAGCCGAATGTGGCGTAGCGCTCCTTGAACTTGTGCGCGGGTTTGAAGAAGCAGATGACCTTGCCGTCCCGCGCCCAGGCGGGCATGCCGTACCAGGTTTTCGGCGACAGCCCCGGCGCGCTGGCCATGACGATCGCATGCAGCCGCTCGGCCATGACGCGATCCGGCTCCGCCAGCTCCGCGATCTTGGCGAGCAGGTCCTGCTCCCCGTTCGCCTTCCCTTTCTTACCGCCCTTCTCCGCCTTCAGCTCACGCGCGCGGTCCTTCATGGCGGCGCGTTCCTCGGCGGTGAAACCAGCGGACGTCTTCTTCCTCGCTGCCATCATCCCTCCTTGTGAAATTCGAGCTCCTCCAGTGCCAGCGCCGCGAGCGCGTCGCGGTCCGCCACGGCGTCCAGGGCCGTGATCCTCCCGCCAACGATCGCGAGCTTGACCACGAGCAGCATGCGCCCCTTCACCGGCACCAGGATCCCGACCTCGCCGTCGATGAGGCCGGGAACGGCCGCGCTCGCGCGCCCGATGAAGAACTCCGCCACGCCGCCCGCACCCTGATGCTCGGCCGGGCCGCCCATCCGGATGCCCTGGGCGTCGCACCGAAAGACGACATCGGGATCGAGCACCGCCACCAGCGCCTCGAAGTCACCGGCTTTCGCGGCTGCGATGAAGGCTTCGACGACCTCACGCTTGCGATGCCGGTCGAGATCCGATGGCGATGCGCCCTGGATGCGACGCCTTGCACGACTGGCCAGCTGCCGCGCGGCCGCGGGCGTCCGTCCGACGACGGGGGCGATGTCATCGAACGGCAGGTCGAACATGTCGTGGAGCACGAACGCCACGCGCTCCGCCGGGTTCAGCGTCTCCAGAACCACCAGCAGGGCCAGCCCGACCGCGTCCGCAAGCTCGGTCTCCTCCTCCGGGTTCCGTTCATGACGCCGGCCGCCCGCGGGTTCGGGTTCGTCGAACCACAACGCCTCTTCCCGCCGTGACCGCCGGGCGCGCAGCATGTCCAGGCAGACACGTCCCACGATCGTGGTCATCCAGCCGCCGAGATTGTCCACTCCATCGGCCCCGGCACGGCTCATTCGCAGCCACGCCTCCTGAACGGCATCGTCCGCCTCGGCGGCCGAGCCGAGCATGCGGTAGGCGACGCCCTGCAGATGGGTTCGCTGCGTCTCGAACCGCCGGGCCAGCAATTCTCGTTCATCCATCGGTTGCACTCACTCCCTGCCATCCATTCTCACCCGGGCTCCACGCCGCGACGTCTCGCTCATGCCGTTTCCTCCTTGAATCTCTGGCCGGACGCTGCGTCCTCGACAGGTTGACGGATCGAACCCGAAAATTGTGACCGCACAAGAAATGGCGCTGGCCAAGGTGGCAGCGGGAAGCGGGGAGCTCGCGTCGCATCCCTGGTCCCTACGATCCTGCGCCCGGCCAGGCGCCCCGGGTGGCCGGCTTCCTGCGGCGCGCCAATTCGGGTGTGTCAACCCGGCGTCATACCCGTGGAGGCGGATGCGCGCGATGGCGGCGGCCGGAGAGCGGGCCGCGAGGCGGGCCGGACTCGGGTCGCAGCGATGCTCGACTACGTGTTCGCGACCAGCGCGTCGTACGGATGCGGGCGACGGGGAGGAAGGAGGAGCGACGGTCGACCGGAGCGGCAAGCATGAAACCCAGAGTGACCGTAATCACCATCGGTGTGGACGACCTGGAGCGAGCGGTGCGCTTCTACCGCGATGGCCTCGGCCTCGAGACCGAGGGGATCATGGGCAGGGAGTTCGAATACGGGGCCGTCGCGTTCTTCGACCTGGAGGGCGGATCGCGACTGGCGCTCTGGCCTCGCCGGAGCATCGCTCACGACAGTGGTCTCCCCCTGAGCGGCCCGAGCCCGACCGAGTTCACGCTCGGCCATAACGTACGCTCAGAGGCAGAGGTCGACGCCGCGATGGAGCAGGCCAGGAAGGCGGGCGCAGTGATCGTGAAGCCGGCCGCCAAGACATTTTGGGGTGGCTACGCGGGTTACTTCCAGGATCCGGATCAGCACCTGTGGGAGGTTGTGTGGAACCCACAGGTTCTGCCCGACGAGTGACGCGCGGCGGCCGCGAGCTCGGCTACGTCCGCGGAATTTCACGAACCGTCGACTGCCCCTGGTCCGGAAGCGGTGCACCGCTCAGGCCCAGCCGCTTCAGGATCGCCGCCTCGTCGTCCTCCACCAGGTGGAAATCGGCCCGGAGCTGGTCGGGGATCGGCTGCGGGCGCCCGGTCCGGAGATCGACGAAGACCCAGAGCGTCTCGGCGCGGGCGACCACTCGGCGGTCCCGCTCGCGCCAGAAGAGGTAGCGGCGCGTGGAGCGGCTGGCGCCCAGGTCCGCCACCCACGTGGCGAGGTGGAGGGCGTCGCCCTCGTAGGCGGGCCGCAGGTACTCCACGAAATGGGAGCGAACCACCCACGTGGCGCCGATGCCGAAGTAGCGCTCCATGGGCCATCCCCTCGCCGCGGAGTGCGCCACGGCCACCTCCTGCATCCAGCGCAGGTAAGCCGTGTTGTTCACGTGGCGGTTCTCGTCGATCGCGTCCGCCGCGACTTCGATGGGGATGGCGTGGATGGCCGGCATGGTGGCGGGAGAGTAGGGGCGCCGCGGGAAGCGATCAAGCGCCCTCGATGGAAAAAGGGCCCCGCCCGGAGGCGGGACCCTTTCCCGTTTACGGCTCTTCGATCAGCGCGGCGGCTTAGCTGCCGGCTACGATCGTGAGGTTGGAGTTCGGGTTCGACATGAGCGCGTCACCGTTGTTGTCCACGCCGACGGCGAAGACCGGAACGCCGGCCTGCGTATCCAGGCCTGCCGCGTCGAACGTGGCGTTGTACTTCCACGTGCGGGTCGTCCCGTCATCGGACGTCGACACGCTGGAAGCGGTCCCGATCAGGTGGTACTCGGCCCCGTCCCAATAGTAGAAGTAGACCTTCGAGAACGGGTTGTCGAACGTCCCCGTCTCGCCATTTGCGTACGCAGTGATCGTACGGGTCGTGGGCGTCGTGCCGCAGTCACCGTCGTCGTTGCACACGTTCTGAGCGGCCGACGGAATGGCGACCGCAAACGTGTTGGTGGCGTCGAGCGCGTCCACGCCGTCGCTCGCCGGAACCGTGGAGAACGCCTGCGACTGGGTCGTGGCGTTGCCGACCATGTCCTCGACCAGGTAGCGGACGTCCGTCACCGCGTGCATGTTCGCGGCGGCGTAGGCGTTGCCCGCATCCACCCAGTACAGCGCGCGGATGAACGGGATCGCCTCGTTCAGCGAAACGCTCGTGGTGAACGTGTCGTAGCCGTACGTGCCATAGTCCGAGCCAGGCCCGAACCAGAGCTCATCCAGGCCCGTGGTGGGCGTGGCGCCGTTGAACACCAGGCGGGCCTGCGCCGACGCCACGTCGATGTTGTCACCGCCGAGCGCCGTGAACGTGGTGCTCGCGCCACCGGTCAGCGTGGCCGGAATCGCGATGTTGCTCAGCGTCGGGACGCTCGTGTCGAGCAGCGTCACGCGCGACAGCGTCGCGGACATGTTGCCCGCCTGATCCTGCGAGAACACGTTCAGCACGTAGTAGCCGTCAGCGGCCGGACCGGCGACGGTGCCGGCGTTGGTCACGTACTGGCAGCCCTTGCTCGAGCTGTACGAGCCGACCACGCAGCCGGCCGAAGCGCTCAGGCTCGGGAAGTGCCGGACCACCGTGACGTGGTACTGCATGCCGTCGAAGCCGCTGATGTCATCCGTCGAGCTGAACACCCAGTTGGCCAGCGGAGACGTATCGAAGCCGCTCATGTCCTTCGGGCCCGACTCGATCTTGACCGTCGGAGCCACCAGGTCCACACCGAACGCGTTGTCCAGCAGCGTGTTCGGGGTGATGAGCAGGACGTAGCTCGTGTTCTCGAGCGCGTCCATCACAACCGCTGCGGCCATGTACGTCGTGTTGACGTCGGAAGCCGGGATCTCGGAACCGGCCTCCACGGCCGTGCCCTCGTCGGCGATCTGCATGGCCTGCTCGACCGTCGTGCCAGCGTCGACGTCGGCCGCGTCCATGTAGAAGAACTGGACGGTGACGTTGTCCACGCCCGCGTCGTCCTCGGCATCCTTGCCGTCGGCGAACGCGTAGTCACCGTTGATCCACGCGTTGCTGGAAGGCGTGACCAGGTCGAGCGTGCCGGCGTCCGGAGCCTCGGTGTCGAGGCGGATCGCCTCTGTCCAGTCGTTCTCGCCCTGCTGTCCGCCCTCGGTCACGCTCGTGACGTAGACCTGCCAGGAGGAATCCGTGACGTCGCCGATGCCATCGGCAGCGTCGGTGGCGTCGAACGTGGCGGAGAAGCCATCGCTGCCATCTTCATCCGTGATGGCGTCGCCGTCATCCGGGTTGAAGGTGACGCGCGCGATCGCCATGTCGCCACCGGAGTAGCTGACCGGGATTCCCGTCACCGTGACGTCGCCGCCGTTCCACACCAGGCCGGTGTTCTCGTTGATCGCGTCGCGCTCGGACGTGATCGTCGTGGCGATGAAGTCGTCGTTGTTGAACGTGAGGCCGGCGCGGGAAGCCGCGTCCACGACCTCGCCGTCCTTCGACAGCTGGGCCTTGATGGTGTACTCCCCGTTCGCGTAGTTCGGCACGCCGTAGCCGTCCACGACGTCGAACGAACCCGTGTTGATCGAGCAGACCACCTCGGCCTGCGCGCCCACCATGCGGATCGAGAGACCATCGACCGTGATCGCGCCCGTGGCGCCGAACGTCTGCGTGCAGCTCGAAACCGGCTCGTCGTTGAGCAGGACCTCGAGCTTGTCCGCATCCGCGCGGTCGACCGCGAGGGAGATGTCGATCTGGCCGTAGATGTCGTTCGGATCGACGGGCTCGTTCGTGACGTACTGCGTGATCGAGTTGATCACGATCGACGCCGTGTCACCACCGCCCGGGATCACCTGCGGCGCGACCGTGACGCCCACACCGGCCTGCACCGACGGATCGGCGGCGGCCGTGGCGATGATCGTGGCCGTGCCCTCGGCGACTGCCGTCACCAGGCCGCTACCATCGACCGTCGCGACGCTGGAGTTCGACGAGGAGAAAGTGACGGACTTGTTGTCCGAATTGGAAACCGTCGCCACCACCTGCTGCGACTGCCCGACCTTCAGACTGAGGGTCGCGGGCGTCACCGTGATGGTGATCGCGGGCTCCGGCTGAGGCGGCACGTTGGTGACATTGTCACCGCACGCCGTCAGGCCGAACGCCGCGATGGCGGCGAGGGCTACGCCCCGCAACCAAGGGGTCCGAGCGTTCATCATACCTCCGAGTGTTGATTGGTCATTCCCTGCCGTGGCAGGGTCTCGTGCTCTCGGCGCTTTTCCGGGCGCCGCCGGTGGGGCTCCATCACCCCGGATCCTGCTGGACCTGCGCGGCAGGCCCGTTCACTCCCGTACGGCGACTCTTCGCGTCTCCTCCTGTCCTCTCGGGTGAGAAAAAGCCGAGCATCAATGCTCGCGCGTGAGATTTCGCCTGGGGAAAGGGCGGGTGGCCGAACGGTCACGCCAACCCTGTAACGAGTCGGATTCCTGGTTTCTTACTTCCGGTCCGTGGTGCCGGTCGCATCGGGCCGCCCGCCCATGTCCACGACCGCGCTCCAGTCCGCGCCGAGATCCACCGGCCGGACGTCCAGCACCTGCTCTCCCGCGACCCGCACCCGCAGCCGCTCCAGCCGCGCCGGCACCGTCACCTCGTAGGCCGCCGCGGCCCTCTTCCGGTTGTCGATGGTCAGCGCCGTGGGCAGCACCATCATGTCCGCCTCGCCGTCACCGCCGCGCACCCGCGCGCTCACCGTCGGAGCGTCCGAGAGGCGGAACGTCAGCGTAGCGCCTTCCTGCCGGGCGAGGACCTCGACCTCCATGGCATCGCCCGAAGGACGGAAAGCGACGATCGCTCCCGTAGTGGCCAGCGCCCGCGCACCGGCGGCGGCCGTGTCCGACTGCACGACGGCTGGCGCCGGCACGCCCGCCAGACGACCCAGGAGACCGGCCATCCAGTGGCCGACCGGGGTGGCGGTCACGACCATGGCGCTGCCGGCCACGAGCACGCCGGCCACGGCGGCCGCCCGGGCCAGGGGTGCGAGGGGCGCCCAGCGGGGACGGAAGCGCGTGGAGTGCTTCCGTTCCGCCGCCTTGCTCGCCGCCGCGTGCCGCACGGCCGCCAGGCTGGCCGCCCGGCGCACCGGATCGGGGGCGGCGGCGGGGAGGTCGGAAAGGGCGACATCGAGACGGTCGGCCGCCTCTCGCCAGCTTTCCAGCCGCCCTGCACACGCGGGGCACTCATTCACATGAGCCGCTGCCGATGCGCGCTCCTCGACGTCCATCTCCTCCGCCATGAGGCGGAGGAGATCTCCGTTGTCGAGGTGTGGATCGGGCCGTCTCATGTCTCTCCCGTTCATCCGGCGCGCCTGCGGAGGCCGTCGTTCCCTTCTTCCGGGCGTGGAACGAGTGGGCGTGGCGGATTCTTACATGGCGCAGGGGCCGCTCAGAGTAGCTCCTTCGCCTCGGGCGCGAGCTCGTTGGAGAGGTGCTTCAGGGCGCGGGCGAGGAGGACGCCGACCGACTTGGGATTGACGCCGAGCGTCTCGGCGATCTCGCGGTGCTTGAATCCCTCCTGCTGCATGAGCAGGAGCGTGCGCTCCTTGAGGGAGAGCCGGTCGAGGGCGGCGCGCACCGTGCGGCGACGCTCCTCGGCCTCGAGCTGGCCATCCGGATGGACGGGCGGATCGGCCATGGGGAGGGCGTCGCCGGACCCCCGGAGCAGGGTGAGCCGCCGCGACCGCACGCGGGCGCGATCCCGGACCAGATTGGTCGCCACCGTGAAGAGCCAGGCGCGTGGGTTCGCGCGGTCGGGAGCGCGGTCGACCCAGCGGATGAACGTCTCCTGGGCGATGTCAGCGGCCAGGTCCCGGTCGTCCGTGAGGCGGACGAGGTAGGCGAAGATCTCGTCGTGGTGGGCCTCGAACAGCCGCTCCACGTCGCGACCGAACGGCCGGTCAGAATCCAAAGTGAACTCCCGCAAGCGGGAGCCGGGGGATGCCGGCCTTGAAGCGGTCCTGGAGCACCTGGCCGGCGGCGCACGCGGCCGGGGGCCCCGCCTCCTGGCAGCGGTCGACGGTGCCCGCGTACGTGATCCGGTTGGCGGCGCCGAGCACGTTGAGCACGTGGAGGTAGGCGCTCAGGCTCCAGCGTCCCATGTCACGTCCGTACTCCACCATCAGGTCGAGGCTGTGATACGTCGGGGTGCGGCTGCCGTTCGCGAGCTCGAGGCGCGGCACCGAGTCGACGATCACGCGCGTGAACGGGACTCCGGACGCGTATGAGCCGGCGGCGCCCACGCGCCAGTGGGCGTCGAGACGGTAGGACGCGGACGCGTCCAGGCTGTGGCGGATGTCGGCGGACGACGGGTACTCGATGGAATCGGCGCTCATCTGCGCGCCCGCCAGGGCGTAGCCGAGCGACCCTGTCCACCGCCCGGCCAGCCGGCGGACGGAGAGCTCCAGCCCGCGCGCCGCGCTCTCCGCCTCCACGTGAGAGCGGTCCGCCCGGAGCGTCCCGGCGGAGGGATCCGGCTCGGTGAGGCCGCTCATCGTCCTATGGTAGACGTTGGCGGCCAGGAGCCACGTTCTTCCCAGCCACAGCTCAGTCCCCGCCGTGGCCATCTCGGCGCGCACCGCCGGGTAGCCTCGCCCGGCCAGCACCCACAGGTTGCTCAGATGGAGCTCGGGGCCCAGCGGCCCGGCCGTCGCCCCGATCGCCTGGATGTACTGCGACGAGCGCCCCCAGCCGGCCGAGAAGGAGAGCTCGGGCGTGGCCTGCCAGCGCGCCTGGAGCCGGGGGAGCACGATCCGCTCGCCGCCGTTGCGCACGGAGTCCCCGCTCTCGACACGGAGTCCGGTCTCCAGCTGCAGCCCATCGATCGGCTCCACGCGCACTTCGCCCCACGCGGCCCGGTAGTCCAGCGATGCCGTGAGCTGGAACGGGATGCGGCCCAGCGAATCGGAGACCAGCCCGGGGATCCCCTGGCCGATGAGGGAGAAGGGGCCATCGTAGCGGACCCGGTCCTTCACCATCTCGTAGCCGAACGACCACTGCAGGCGCGGCGTCCAGGCGATCCCCGACGCCGCCCCCACGCTCCACAGGTCGTGGTCGATGCCATTCTCGAGCGCCGGGAGCGTGACCGCATCGGCGTCGGCGCCGAGGGTCTGCGTCGCCCGCCACTCCTCGTCCACCACCGTGCTGAAGCGCGTGGCGCCGCGCGTGGCGCTGAACCGTACCCACGGAAGCGGAAGGCGGAGCGTGACCTGCCCCATGCGGTTGCCCCAGCGCCCGTCGTTGTTCACCAGCAGGCCGGGGATGTCGCCGCGCAGCCGGTCCATCTCCCGCAGCCCGCTGGCCTCCACCTTCAGCGGACCGAGGTCGAGGTCCGCGCGCGCCGTGATGTCCGCGAAGTCGTACGGCACGCGAAGGTCCGAGCGGGGATTGAAGTAGTGCCACGCGTCGGCCAGGAAGTCGACGTACGTGCGCCGGGCCGCGACCATGTACGACCCCAGCCCCGCCACTCCGCCGTCCGCCTGCAGCTGCGCGCTCACCAGCGACAGATCCGCGGACCCGTTCAGCCAGCGGTCCCGGCTCCCCGTCCGCGACTCCAGGTCCAGCACCCCCGCCGCGCCCGGACCCGAGCGCGCCGGCCGCACCCCGGGCTGGTACGTGACCTTGCCCACGCCGTTCGGGCTGATCGACGAGAACAGCGAGCCGGCGTGCGTGGGGTTGAACAGAGGAAGCCCGTCGAAGTAGACTCGGGTCTGCGCCCAGTCCGCGCCGCGCGTCCAGAGCACCGCCGTGTAGTCGTCCCGGCGGCCGACCCCGGGGATCCGCTGGAGGGCGCGGAACAGGTCCGTCTCCCCGAGCGTGATCGCCTCGGATACGTCCCCCGCGGTGAGACTCCGCACATCCGAGCTCAGGTACTCCGCCCGCCTCACCGCCACCGCCGCCAGGCGCGCACCCACCCGCTCCGCCTCCGGCGAACGCGTGCGAGGGAACGGCTGCGCCGGCTCGTGCCGCACCGCCAGCACCCCCAACGGAATCGGCGACACCCTCAAGCCTACGGTCAGGCGCCCGCTGGCCCCGCCGAGCAGCTCCACCTCCACGGTCCGGCGCGCGTACCCGGGGCGGTCCACGTGCAGCCAGTACTTCCCCGCGTCCACAGCGTCGAACAGGTAGGCCCCCAACGAGTCCGTCAGCGTCTCCCGCAGGATCGTTCCCAGCGGCTCGCCCGAAGCCGCCGGCGACAGATCGCGCGGGACGTCCCGCGGCTCCAGCGCCACGCGCGCCCCCCACAGCGGCTTCCCGTCGGCCGCGTCCACCACCCTTCCCGCGATCGTCCCGCGCAGCACGAGCGCCGCGGAGCGCATCCCCGTCTGCGCCGCCACCCCCCGCGTCCATGCGCAGCTCGCCACCAGCGCCAGTCCCACGTACAGACACACCCGCATCAGCGCCCGGATGGGCGCGATGCCTGCAGCGTTGCCGGCGGGTGACGATGGGAGCACGACCTGCTGGCCCGGGTCAGCATAAAAGCACGACGGCCTCGCGGCCTGTCCTGTACGACGCGCCGAAATGTGCACTCGCGACATCTGCGTCACAAGGGGGAAAGCGATGCGAAACGACCTATTCCGCGGCGGCCTGACCCGGGGGGATCGAAGCAGGATGACCGGCCACGCGCGCGCTTCCGGCCCGCAGCACCTCCAATAGTGAGCTAGTGGGCCCCACAGCAGATCAATGTAGATGCGGCGGGCGAGTGGAGGAAGTGCGGGGACGGGTCAGCCGGTGGCAGGTGACGGTCGGATCGGCGACGGGGCGAGCAGGGGGGAGGGGTGGTCAGCCGTGGGGTGAGGCGACGGGTGGGGGACGAACGGGGTGGTGCGGGGGCGAGGGAGCGACGATGGTTCGGCCGCGGAGCTCGTGGTCGATTGCGGCGAGGACCTCCTCGTCGGTGATCCAGCCGTCGTCCCAGAGCGCGGTGAACGCGTTGCGGGCGCGGCCGAGGCGGTCGCGGCGGACGGAGCCCGGGGCGCCTGCCTTGTAGGAGATGACGCAGCCGGTCCAGCTGCCGCGCAGGACGCGGCCGTTGGCGAGGTCGTCCCTGAGCTGGACCAGGCCGTCGAAGCTGAACTCGGCCAGCTCGGCGCCGAGCTCCGTCGCGGCGGTGTTCCGGTGCTGTTCGGTGCAGCGCTCGAGCGAGTATTGCATCGGCGTCGGGGTTCGCGGTGCGTCGGGGATGGGGGCGGTGCAGAGGGCGTGCCGGGAAAGCGGAAAGTGACGCGAGAGCCGAAAGTCCGAAGGCCGGTCCGGTCGCGACCGCCCGGTCGACCAGCGGGCTTCGCCGAAGAGGGTGGGCGAAGCAAAGCGTGCACACGTAGTATTCATGCATGACCGACGAGACAGCGGACGCGGGGAGCGTCGAGGAGATCCGGACGCCGGCAGCAGTTGTGGACCTGGAGCGGATGGAGGCGAACCTCCGGCGCATGCAGGACTACGTGGACGGCCATCGCCTCCAGCTGCGGCCGCATACGAAGACGCACAAGGCTGCGTGGATCGGGGCAGCGCAGGTGTCCCTCGGGGCCCGGGGGCTGACCGTGGCGACGCCGGTGGAGGCGGAGCGAGTGGGGCGGGCGGCGCCGGAGCTGCTGGTGGCGTACCCGGCGCTGGGCGCGCGCGCGAACGCGATCGCCGCGGTGGCGCAGGAGCGTCCGACGCTGGTGGCGCTGGACTCGGTGGAGGCGGTAGAGGCGCTGCGGCGGGCGGTGGACCGGCAGCCGGAAGCGTCGCCGGTGCGGGTGCTGGTGGAGCTGGACGTGGGGATGCGCCGTTGCGGCGTGCCGACGGGTGCCGCGGCGGTGCCGGTTGCGAAAGCGTGCGCGGGCGGCGTCGCCTACGAGGGGATCCTGTTTTACCCGGGGCACATCCGGCAGCACGTAACGGAACAGGACGCGGGCCTGGAGGGGCTGGCGGAGGATCTGAACGCGGCCATCGAGGTGCTGGGAGACGCGGGGCTGGCGCCCTCCATCGTGAGCGGCGGCTCGACGCCGACGGCCTTCCGCTCCCACGAGGTTCCCGGCCAGACCGAGATCCGGCCCGGCACGTACGTGTACAACGACCGCACCACGGCGGCGATGGGGGCGTGTGCGTGGGGCGACTGCGCGTACACGATCCTGGCGACGGTCATCAGCACGGCGGTGGCGGGGCAGGCGGTGGTGGATGCCGGCTCGAAGTCGCTGTCGAGCGACCCCATGCGAGCGCCGGGCTTCGATGGCTACGGCCAGCTCCTGGACCGCCCCGGCGTGACGGTGGCGCGCACGAGCGAGGAGCACGGGATCCTCGACCTTTCGGGCACGGACTGGCGCCCGCGCGTGGGCGACCGGGTGCGCATCATCCCGAACCACGTGTGCGTGTCGGTGAACCTCCAGCCGCGGGTGTTCGGCCTGCGCGGTGACGGGATCGAGCGGGTATGGCCGGTGGAAGCGCGCGGCTGGTGGGCGGCCAGCCACGGCACCCCCGTCCCCGTGGCGGGCGGGACGTGACGGAGGGCACGGTGCGCATGCAGCGAGCGGTGACGATGTCGTCGGAGCGCGTGGTGCGGGTCGGGTGTCCGGCGCACAACTGCGGCGGGCGGTGCCTGCTGCGGGCGCACGTTCGCGACGGCGTCATCGTGCGGCTGGAGACGGACGACCGGCCCGATTCGGTGGCGGACCCGCAGCTTCGGGCGTGCACGCGCGGGCGGGCGTACCTGCGTCGGCAGTACCACCCGGACCGGCTGATGCACCCGCTCCGGCGGGTGGGGCGTCGCGGCGAGGGGAGGTTCGAGCGCATCTCGTGGGACGAGGCGCTGGACCTGCTCGCCTCGGAGATACGCCGGGTTCGGGACACGCACGGCAACGGCGCGCTCTTCGTCCCGTACGGCACCGGCAGCTACAACCAGACGAACGGCTCCCAGACGGCGCGTCGGCTATTCAACCTGTACGGCGGCTGCCTCGGCATCTGGAACAGCTACTCCTGGGGCGCCATCAACGTCGCGACGCCCACCGTCTACGGCACCGTCGAGACCGGCAACCAGCGCCAGGACTGGCTGAATGCCCGCCTGATCCTCATGTGGGGGTGGAACCCGGCGGAGATGCGCGACGGGACGAACAGCGACTGGCTGGTGAAGGAGGCGAGGCGCCGGGGGGCACGCGTCGTGTGCCTCGATCCTCGTCTCAGCATGAGCGCGGCGGCGCTGGCGGACGAGTGGGTGCCGGTACGCCCCGGGACGGACGCGGCGCTCATGAGCGCGATGGCCCACGTGATCGTGGCCGAAGGACTCCACGATAGCGATTTCGTCGGCACCCACTGCCAGGGCTTCGATGCGACGACGATGCCTCCCGGCTTCGAGGACGTGGAGACGTGGGAGGACTACCTCTTCGGTCGCCGCGACGGCCAGCCGAAGACGCCGGAATGGGCGGAGCCGATCACCGGGGTGCCGCGGGAGACCATCGCCCGGCTGGCGCGGGAATACGCCACGGTCAGGCCGGGCGTGCTGTACCAGGGATATGGAATGCAGCGCCGCGCCTGCGGCGAGCAGGTGGTGCGCGCGGGCGCGGCGCTGGCGGCGCTGACCGGCAACGTGGGGGTCCCCGGCGGCTGGGCGAGCGGGCTGGCGCTCCAGGCGCCCGACGGAGGGCCTCTCTGGAACGTGTTCCCCGTCGGCCGGAACCCGGTGGGGGCGGCCATTCCGGTGTTCCTGTGGACGGAGGCGGTGCTGCGCGGGCGGGAGCTGGGGGCGCGCGATGGGGTGCTGTTCGGGGATGCGGGGGGCGGCGAGGGGTCGGAAAGCGCGGCGGCGGCGGCGGGCGGTGGGGGCGCCGGGAATCGTCGCCTGGAGAGCGACATCAAGCTGATCTGGGCGGTGGCGAGCAACGCGCTTGTGAACCAGCACGCGGACATCAACCGCACGGCGGTGATCCTGGCCGATGAGTCCCTGGTGGAGTTCATCGCGGTGCAGGACAACTTCCTGACGCCCACGGCGCGCTTCGCGGACCTGGTCCTGCCGGCGAGCACGCAGTTCGAGACCTGGGGTGTGGAGGACGGCTGGAAGTACGGCGACGAGGTGCTGCTCATGCCGCCGCTCGTCGACCCGCCGGGCGAGTGCCGCTCCGACTACGCCATCTGTGCCGACGTGGCCGGGCGACTCGGAATCGGGGGGGCGTACACGGAAGGTCTGGACGAGCGCGGGTGGGTGGAGTGGTCGCTGGATCGCTGGCGGGAGACGCGCTTTCCGGACCTGCCGTCGCTGGAGGAGCTCGAGGCGACGAACCAGGGCGTGTACTCGCGGCCGGTGACCGAGCCCGCGGTGGCGCTGGCCGACTTCCGGGCCGACCCGGAGGCGCACCCCCTGTCCACCCCATCGGGGAAGATCGAGATCTTCTCCGTCGCGCTGCACGCCCTCGCCAGCCCCGAGGTCCCGCCGGTGCCGAAGTACATCCAGGAGTGGGAGAGCCCGTTCGGCGAGGAGGCGGCGTGCTATCCGCTCCAGGCCATGGGACACCACACCATGGCCCGGGTCCACTCCACGCACGACAACAACGACTGGCTGCGGGAGGCGTTCCCTCAGCGCGTGTTCATCAACGAGCTGGACGCCGCCGAGCGCGGAATCCGTGACGGCGATGACGTCCGGGTCTGGAACGATCGCGGCGAGATGATCCTCGCCTGCCGCGTCACGCCGCGGATCATGCCCGGCGTGGTGGACATTCCCCAGGGCGCGTGGTGGCGCCCGGACGAGAACGGGGTGGACCGCGGTGGCGCGGTGAACGTGCTGACATCGGCCAGGTGGACGGCGCTCGGCCACGCCACGGCGCAGCACACGATCATGGTGCAGGCGGCGAAGGCATGACGCGCTACGCCTTCTACTTCGACGCGTCGGCGTGCTCCGGGTGCAAGGCGTGCCAGGTGGCCTGCAAGGACAAGCACGACCTTCCGGCGGGGGTGCGCTGGCGCCGGGTGTACGAGGTGGTCGGTGGAGGTTGGGAGCGCAGGGGCGGTGCGTGGGTGAACGACGTCGTCGCCTGGAACCTGTCGATGGGGTGCAATCACTGCGAGCGGCCGGTGTGCGTCGAGGTCTGCCCCGCCGGCGCCATGCGCCAGCGGGAGGACGGTCTGGTCCTGATCGACCCGGAGCGGTGCCTCGGGTGCCGGTACTGCGAGTGGGCGTGCCCGTATGGTGCCCCACAATACGATGCCGGCGCCGGACGCGTCTCGAAGTGTACGTTCTGCGTGGACGAGCTGGATGCGGGGCGGCCCCCCGCGTGCGTGGCAGCGTGCGGGCTGCGCGCCCTCGACTTCGGCGACCTGGCCGAGCTGGAAGCGAGGCACGGACCTGTGCCGGCGGCGGCGCCCCTGCCCGACCCTGCACTGACGCGGCCGGCGCTGCGCATGACGCCCCACCGCGACACGGGGCGGAGCGTCGACGTGCGCGTGGGGAACCGGGAGGAGGTGAGTTCGCCGTGAGGGAGCGGTCGCTGGTGGCCTTCACGGTCCTCTCGCAGCTCGCGGTCGGGCTGTTCTGGGCGCTGCTCCTGGTGGATCTGGGCTCGCGTCTGGGCGGCGCCGAAGCGGCGGCCCTGCTGCGCTGGCAGGCGACCGTGGTCGTCGGCGTCATGGCCGCGGGGGGTGCGGCCGCGTTCCTCCACCTCGGTACGCCGCGCAACGCCTGGCGGGCGCTGCTCAACGTGCGCGGATCGTGGCTGAGCCGGGAGATCCTCGGCGCGGCGCTGTTCACCGCCGTGGCCGTGGCGGTGGCGGTGCTCCGCTGGCGCGATTCCGGCCGGGACGAAGGCGGCGCCGGCTACGCGGCCTTCGCGCTGTATGCGGGTTGCCTGCTGGGCGCGGGGCTGCTGCTGGCGATGTCCGGCGTCTACCGCCTCCGGACCGTGCCCGCGTGGGATTCGCGCCTGACCACCGCCTCCTTCTTCCTCTCGGCCGCGTCGCTGGGGAGCCTGGCGACTACGCTGCCTCTGGCCTGGGCGGGAGGAGCCGGGCCGACGCCGGCCGCTCTCCTCGCGCTCGCCTTCGCGAGCCTCTCGGTCGAGCTCTGGCTCGAGCCGCTGTGGGCCCGGCATCGGCGCGCTGCCCGCGCGGCGGTGGATTCCGGGCTCTTCCCCGCCCCTTCGACCGGCGCCTCGGGCACCGGTCCGGCCGGCCGGGCCACCCTGCTCACGACCGCACTGGCCGGAAGCACCGTGGCCTGGGTCGGGCTCGCAGCCCGGGCGGCGGGCGACGCGGTCCCGGCACCGTTCGTCGTCGCCGCGGTCGCGCTCTCCTTCGTCGCTGCGCTGGGCGCCACAATCGTGGGGCGCAGCGCGTTCTTTCGTAGCCATGCACGGGTGGGGCTCTGAGCCTGGCCTTCGGGAGACCTCCCGGTGCCCGAGGCCCAGCCGAATCACTCCGGCCTCCAGTCGCGTAGGGAAGCCTCGAATGCCGACGATGAACACCCCGAGAGGAGAACGCCAATGAAGGTGTCCGCACGAAGCCGCAACCGATCCCTGCTCGCCGTCGTGCTGTGCGCGTCAGGCGTTGCGGCTGCGCCCGCTCCGGCGCAGGTCAACGCGCGGCTGTTCCGCTTTCCGGACGTCTCGAAGACGGAGATCGCCTTCGTGTACGGCAACGACGTGTGGGTGGTGCCCCGGACGGGTGGCGTCGCCACGCGCCTGACCACGCCGGCGGGGGAGGAATTGTTCCCGCGCTTCTCGCCGGACGGGTCGCGTCTGGCCTTCTCGGGCAATTACGACGGCAACACGGACGTGTACGTGATGCCGGCGAGCGGCGGTGTGCCGACGCGGGTGACGCACCACCCGGGGACGGACCGGATGGTGGACTGGTACCCGTCGGGCGACGCGTTGCTGATCGCGTCGAACATGACGAGCGAGAAGGACCGCTTCAGCAAGCTCTTCCGCGTCTCCCCCGACGGCGGTCTGCCGCAGGTGCTGCCGCTGCCGTTCGGCGAGTACGGAGACATCTCGGCCGATGGCCGCACGCTGGCCTACCTCCAGAACTGGCGGGACTTCCGCACGTGGAAGCGCTACCGGGGCGGGCTGACCACGGCCATCTGGCTGTTCGACCTGGGGTCGCACGCGGCCAGGAAGGTGCCGGGGGACAGCGCGAACAACACCGACCCAATGTGGCACGGGAAGACGCTCTATTTCCTGAGCGACCGCGCGGCGAACGAACGGATGAACATCTGGGCGTACGACACCGACTCGGGCGACGTTCGGCAGGTCACCCACTACGAGGACTACGACATCCACTTCCCGGCCGTGGGCCCCGACGCCATGGTCTACGAGGAAGGCGGGAAGCTATGGATCATGGACCTGGCGACGGAGCAGTCATCGGCCGTGGACGTGCGCATCGAGAGCGACTTCGCCAGCATCCGGCCGCGGCTGGAGAGCGTGGGCGGCGAGTTCCAGGACGCCGACATCTCGCCCAGCGGCAAACGCGCGGTGGTGGCCGCGCGCGGCGACCTGTTCACGCTCCCGGCGGAGCACGGCGCGGTCGTGACGCTGGAGGGAGCGTCGGCGAGCGCGGCAAGACACCCGGCGTGGTCGCCGGACGGCCGCCAGGTGGCGTACTGGAGTGACCGCACGGGCGAGTACGAGCTCACGATCGAGTCCGCGGACGGGACCGGGGAGCCCAGGACAGTGACGAAGCTGGGGCCCGGGTTCCGCTACCGGATCTTCTGGTCGCCGGACTCGAAGAAGGTGGCGTACATCGACCAGGCGATGCGGATCCAGCTCACCGACGTCGCCGGCGGGAAGACGCAGCAGATCGGAAAGGGCAACTACTTCTACCAGGGCGGGCTGGCCAGCTTCGTCGCCAGCTGGAGCCCGGACTCCCGCTACGTGGCGTACGGCGGCGACCTGCCGTCGCGCGCCGGCGCGATCTTCGTCTTCGACACGAAGACGGCCGCGAGCCACCAGGTGACACACGGCTTCTACAACGCGTCGGAGCCCGCGTTCGATCCCGAGGGAAAGTACCTCTACCTGCTCACGAACCAGAGCTTCCAGCCCAGCTACAGCGACGTCGACGGCACGTGGATCTACGCCAACTCCACCCAGATCGCCGCGCTCCCGCTGACCGGCGAAACCGCTTCCCCGCTGGCGCCCCGGAACGACGAGGAGAAGCCGGGCTCCGCGCAGGACGATGAGGAGACCGGCGGCGCGAAGGCGGCGGCCGGCAGGAGCGGGGGCAGCAAGGGAGAGGAGGAAGGAGCGGGCGCACCGCCGCCGGCGGTGGCCATCGACTTCGACGGGCTGGAGTCGCGCGCCGTCATCCTCCCGCCGGGGGCCGGAAACTATGGCGACCTGCAGGCCGTGAAGGGGAAGGTGCTGTACCGGCGCCGGGCCCGGACCGGGGCATCTCAGGGTCCGTCGGAGACGCCCGTCCTGTACTGGGACCTGGGCGAGCGCGAGGAGAAGACGATCCTGGAGGACGCAGACGCGTTCCGCGTCTCGGCGGACGGCAAGAAGCTGCTGGCCCTGAAGGACGGGAAGCTGGCCATCGTGGACCTGAAGCCCGGTGCCAAGCTGGACAAGCCGCTGAAGATGTCGGACATGCAGGCGACGATCGAGCCGCGCGCCGAGTGGCGGCAGATCTTCACCGACGCGTGGCGCTTCGAGCGCGACTACTTCTACGACCCGAAGATGCACGGCGTGGACTGGCCCGCAATGCGCCAGCGCTACGGCGCGCTGCTGGATGACGCCGTGACGCGCGAGGACGTCAACTTCGTCATCGGTGAGCTGATCGGGGAGCTGAGCTCATCGCACACGTACCGCGGCGGCGGCGACATCGAGCACCCGAAGCGGGAGGACGTGGGGCTGCTGGGCGTGGACTGGAAGAAGGAGAACGGGGCGTTCCGGATCGCCCGCATCGTGCGCCCGGCGCCGTGGGAAAGCGAGGTCCGCTCCCCGCTCGACCGCTCCGGGGTCGACCTGCACGAGGGCGACTACGTGCTGGCGGTGGACGGCCGTCCCCTGGACCCGGCGAAGGATCCGTGGGCCTCGTTCGCCGGCCTGGCGGGAGAAACGGTGACGCTCACGGTCAATGGCAGCCCGACGATGGACGGCGCCCGGCGCGTGATCGTGGCGATGATGAAGCTGGACGACGAGCAGCGGCTGAGGAACCTGGCGTGGATCCAGGCGAAACGGGAGCGGGTGGCGCAGGCGACCGACGGCCGCGTCGGCTACATCTACGTCCCCGACACGTCCATCCCCGGGCAGACGGAGCTGGTGCGGCAGTTCGCCGGGCAGTTCCACATGGACGGGCTGATCATCGACGAGCGCTTCAACAGCGGCGGACAGATCCCGGACCGCTTCGTCGAGCTGCTGAACCGGCCGGTGACCAACTTCTGGGCCACGCGCGATGGCGTGGACTGGCAGTGGCCGCCGCTGGCCCACACGGGGCCCGAGGTCATGCTCATCAACGAGTGGAGCGGGTCCGGCGGCGACGCGTTCCCGTGGCTGTTCCGCCGCGCCAATCTCGGCCCGCTGGTCGGGACGCGCACCTGGGGCGGCCTCATCGGCATCAGCGGCGTCCCGCCGCTCGTGGACGGGGGCGCGGTCACGGTTCCGACGTTCGGCATCTACTCCACCGAAGGGAGCTGGGTGGTCGAGAACCAGGGCGTGACGCCCGACATCACCGTGGAGATGGACCCGTCGAAGACCGCCGATGGCAGCGATCCCCAGCTGGAAGCGGCCATCGCGGAGTCGATGAAGCTGCTTCGCACGCAGCCCCCGGTGCGGGCGAAGAAGCCCGCCTATCCGGTGAAAGTCCCCGGCGGGCGGTAGCGGCGGGAGCGGTCCCGCTGCGCGGGGACGCGGGCCGCTCTGCGAGCCCGCGTCCCTTCCCGCCTGCGCCTACGGGCTGAGCCGGGTCAACGCCCAGCCAGTCTCCGTGCGGGTGAACAGCAACCGATCGTGCATGCGGTTCGCTCGGCCCTGCCAGAACTCGATGCGCTCCGCACGCACGCGGTAGCCGCCCCAGAACGGAGGGAGCGGGACGTCGTGGCCGGGGAACTCGGCGTTCCGCTCCTCGAAGCTGCGCTCCAGCGCGGCTCGGCTCTCGATCGGGGCGCTCTGCCTGGAGGCCCAGGCTGCGATCCGGCTTCCGCGGGGGCGGCTGCGGTGGTAGGCGTCGGACTCCTCGAAGGTGGTTCGTTCGGCCGTCCCCTCGATGCGGATCTGGCGGTGGAGCGTGGGCCAGTGGAGGAGGAGGGCGGCGCGCGGGTTGGCTTCCAGCTCGTCGGCCTTGCGGCTGTCGTAGTTCGTGTAGAAGACGAAGCCGCGCTCGTCGAAGGACTTGAGCAGCACCTGGCGGACCGACGGCGCGCCGTCCGGGGTGGCCGTGGCCACGGCCATCCCCTCGTGCAGGTAGATGCCGGCGTCACTCGCCTGGCGGAACCACCGGCCGAACAGGACGAGCGGGTCCGACCCCGCGTCCGCCCGCGCCAGCGCCGCTTCGTCCATTCCGGAGATCACGCCCTGCCCCGACGTGCGCACCGTCCGCCACCATGTCAGAAGACCCATTCTTCCCCACCCCTCTTCGCGCCTCTCGCTCTCCCCGGTCGACGGTCAAAAGGCAACGTCACCGGTCACCGGTTCCCTGGCACTCGTCACAGGGGCAGATCCCTCTCAGCAGGTCCCACGGGTACATGCCGGTGTCGTGGCCATCCGGCCACGTGAACTTCAGGGCGTAGCGCCCCACGTACTCGATGGCTACGGGCATGATGTCCGCCGCCACGGTGGACGGGTCGAGGAGCGGCTGGTGGGTGTACTCGTCGATGCAGCCGGCGCACGGGCAGACCAGCCGAATCCGGCGCGGTTCGTACTCGCTGACATGGCCGTCCGCCCACACGATCCGGAGCCAATGCCCGTCCTCCGTGGGCTCCACGGTCCTCGGCCGTACGTTCTGCTTCATTCAATGTCTCGTCTGCGTGGTAATCGTGCGGCCCAAGTCTGGCGCAATGCCGGGAAGGGGGCAAGGCGGGTCCGGGCGGCACCGGGCTCGCCCGGGAGGCCCCGGCCTGAGAGCGGAAATCGAGCGGTGGAGCCCGCCAGACGCGTCGTAGTCAGACCTTGAAGCGGATCGACAGGATGTCTCCGTCCGCCACGACGTACTCCTTGCCCTCCAGCTTGAGGTGCCCGGCTTCGCGGATGGCGTGCTCGGAGCCATGCTCCATGAAGATGTCGTACGGGGTCACCTCGGCGCGGATGAAGCCGCGCTCGAGGTCGGAGTGGATGCGTCCGGCCGCTTCCCTGGCCCGGGTCCCCCGGCGGATGGTCCACGCCCGGACTTCGTCCTCGCCGACCGTGAAGAAGGAGATGAGGTCCAGCAGGCCGTAGGCAGAGCGGATGAAGCGCCGCAGCGCCGGCTGGTCCAGGCCGAGGTCCTGTACGAACGCGCCCTGCTCCTCGGCGGGGAGCGACGCGATCTCGGCTTCCAGCTCGGCGGAGATCACGAGCCCGGCGGCATGCAGCTCCTCGATCCGCGCGGCCAGCTGCGGCGGCATCGGCGCCGCGGCCCGGTCCTCGCCCACGTTGACGGCCACCAGGAGAGGACGCTCCGTGAGGAGTCCGAAGCCGCGCAGGACCTCCGGCCTCACCTCCTCCGGCGCGATGGACCGGATCGGGCGGCCGTCCTCCAGCGCGACACGGATGCGCTCGAAAGCCGCCATTTCCAGCGGGTCCGCGCGCTCCTTCCGGCCGCGTTCCAGCCGCCGCTCCACGATCTCCAGGTCGGCCAGCACGCACTCGGCGTGGAAGGCTTCCAGGTCCGACAGAGGGTCCGGCGACCCCTCGACGGCCGGGTTGATGAAGGCGCGCAGCACCAGGCAGAGCGCGTCCTGGTCACGGATCTGCTGGAGGCCGCGCCGCGACAGCCCGGTCTTTTCCGCCCCGTGCTCGCCCGGGATGTCGCAGAACGTGATCTCGGCGTAGGTGGTCTTGCGGGGCGAGAAGATCCGGCTGAGCGCGTCGATCCGCTCGTCCGGTACGTGCACCGTCCCGAGTCGCACCTCGCCCCCGTAACCGACCGGGACGTCCAGCCCCGTCATCGTATTGAACACCGTGGTCTTGCCGGATCCGGCAAAGCCCACCAGCCCGATCTTCATTGCTCACCTCGCGATCTGTGATGATCTCCCAAATATGAGCGCGTCGAGACGGCTCCGCGAGCCGACACGGCCGGCCTTCACCGCGGAGCCACGGCTGGAGATTCGAAGTCCGGAGGACGTGGAACAGCCGTAGCGGGGACGCACGCCCGGCGGGACGCAGGCTTCGCCGGCGGGGCGCGGCGCGGCCTGTCGGCGCGCGCGGGACGCGGGGGCTGGGCGCCCCCGCGGGCGCCAGCCCGCGTGCCGCGGCGTCAGCCGTGCGTCCCGGACCCGGGGCCGCTCCACTCCCGCCGCGTCCGCAGGAACTCCCCGACGCGCCTGGGCAACAGCAGGTCGTCGGCGATGGCCGCGACTTCCTCCGCATCCCGCCACTCGGCCGCCAGGCGCGCCAGCTCGCCTTCCAGCGCGCGCCGCTCCGACTCCTCCTGCGCCGCCATCTCGAGGCCGAGCCGGACGTTGGCAGGGAGGCGGAAGAGCGCGTGCTCGGGGAGCCTCATGGGTGCGCGGGCGTTCATCCACGCGGAGCGTGGCGCGCGAGCGGCCTTCCGGAAGGCAGCGTCCACGCTGCCGCTGGACTCGACGAACCGTGCCGCTTCCTCCACCCGACGGCGCGAGGCGCCGGAGCGGTTGAGCGCGGGGAGGATCCTGCCCGCAGCTCGGATGGCCGCGTCGCCTTCCAGCCGGCTGACCGGGTCGTCGTCGAGGCGCGCCAGACCGCGCGCCCACCGCCGGACCCGCACGGGCGCGGACCCCGGCGCTGGCCGGTGCGGGAAGATCATCGCCCAGCCGTCGTCGCCGGTCCGCTCGACCCGCGCGTGCTGGGCGTGACGGTATGTCAGCCGCACGGGACCTTCGTCCGGTGTGTCGACGCGCGCCGATGTGCGGATCATGTTCCGGTACAGGTTGATCCAGTTCGCGCTCACGTTGACGACAGCGTAGGCCCCGCTCACCAGGACGCCGCCCATGGCGCCGCCCACCACGAGCGCACCGGCGGCCGCAGCCGCGCCGCCCACGACCAGCGCCCGCCTCCGGCGACGCAGCATCTCCCCGCCGTACCGCCAGGCGGCGTATTCGGGCCTGGTCGGCCTCCCGATCCGCACCACCTCCAGCCCCTCCGCGTGCCTCGCCAGGCCGATCTCCTCCGTGCTGAAGCGCCGCGGCGTGTCACGGTAGAGCCGCTCCAGCGACTCCAGCGCTTCCCACCGCTCCTCGATGGGCGAGAGGTTCCACTGGCGGCACCTCGGGCAGAGTGCCCAGAGCCGGCCCTTCCCGGGATCGAACGCCAGGCGGCGGCCGACGGGGAACTCTTCGATGACCCGGTTCTCGCCGAGTCGCGTGCTGCAGAAGATGCAGGTGGAGTACACGGGGCCGCGCGTCCCCCGTCAGCTGCGCAGCAGCTGCCTCAGCACGTACTGGAGGATCCCGCCGTGGCGGTAGTACTCCACCTCCTGCGGCGTGTCGAGGCGGAGGCGGGCCGTGAACTCCTTCGTCTCGCCGTCCTTCTCGGCCGTGACCCGGACGATCCGTGGGCCGGAGGCGGCGAGGGCGTCGGCCAGGCCGGTGATGGAGTAGGCCTCGTCGCCTTCGAGGCCGAGGCTTTCGGCGCTCTCGCCCTTCCGGAACTGGAGCGGGAGCACGCCCATGCCCACCAGGTTGCTGCGGTGGATCCGTTCGTAGCTCTCGGCGATGGCGGCCTTCACGCCCAGGAGCGCGGGGCCCTTGGCGGCCCAGTCGCGGCTCGAACCGGTGCCGTACTCCTTACCCGCGATCACGATCGTTGGCGTCGCTTCCTCCTGGTAGCGCATGGCGACGTCGTAGATGAAGCCCACGTCGCCATCGGGGAAGTGGCGGCTCCAGCCGCCCTCCTTGTCGGGCGTGAGCCTGTTGCGGAAGCGGATGTTGGCGAACGTGCCGCGCATCATGACCTCGTGGTTGCCGCGGCGGCTGCCGTAGGAGTTGAAGTCCTTCGGCTCCACGCCGTGCTCCACGAGGTACTTCGCCGCCGGTCCGTCCTTGGCGATGGAGCCGGCGGGGGAGATGTGATCGGTGGTGATCGAGTCGCCCATCAGCGCCAGGACGCGGGCGCCGGCGATGTCCTGCACCGGCGCGGGGTCGCGGCTCATGTCCATGAAGTAGGGCGGCTCCTTCACGTACGTGGAATCGTCCTCCCACGCGAAGCGGTCGCCCTCGGGGACGGGGAGGTCCTTCCAGCGCTCGTCGCCCTCGAACACGCTGGCGTACTGTCGCGTGAAGTGCTCGCTCTTCACCGACTCCTGCATCACGCGGCTGACTTCCTTCTGCGTCGGCCAGACGTCCTTGAGGAAGATGCTGCGGCCGTTCGGATCGTGGCCGATGGGCTCGTTGTAGAGGTCGATGTCCATGGTCCCGGCCAGCGCGTACGCCACCACGAGGGGCGGCGAGGCGAGGTAGTTCGCGCGCACGTCGGGGTTGATGCGGCCCTCGAAGTTGCGGTTGCCGCTGAGCACGCTGACGGCCACGAGGTCGCCCTCCTTTATGGCCGCGCTGATCTCCTCCGGTAGTGGGCCGCTGTTGCCGATGCAGGTGGTGCAGCCGTAGCCGACGAGGTTGAACTGGAGCTGCTCCAGGTACTCCATCAACCCGGCCTCGGCCAGGTAGTCCATGACCACCTTCGACCCCGGGGCGAGCGACGTCTTCACCCACGGCTTGCGCGTGAGTCCCAGCTCTACCGCCTTCTTCGCCAGGAGTCCCGCGGCCACCATGACGGACGGGTTCGACGTGTTGGTGCAGCTCGTGATGGCGGCGATGACGACGTCGCCATCGCTGAGCGTGAAGTCCCGCCCCTTCACCTTCACTTCAGGCGGCGCCGTGGCAACGCCGTTCTGCGCCCTGGTCATGCCGGTGCCGGCCTGGGAAACGCGGCCGCCGGAGAGCTTCGGGAGGGCGTCGTCGAAGGAGCGCCTGGCGTCGCTCAGGCGGATCCGGTCCTGCGGACGCTTGGGTCCGGCGATGCTCGGCTCGACGGTGGACAGGTCCAGCTCGAGCGTGTCCGAGTACTCGGCTTCCGGGGTGTCCGCAGTGTGGAAGAGCCCCTGCTCCTTCATGTACGCTTCCACGAGCTGCACGTGGTGCTCGTCCCGACCGGTGAACCGCAGGTACTTGAGCGTCTCCGCGTCCACCGGGAAGATGCCGCACGTGGCACCGTACTCGGGACTCATGTTGCCGATGGTGGCGCGGTCGGCCAGGGGCAGCGTGGGAAGGCCGGGGCCGAAGTACTCCACGAACTTCCCGACCACCCCCTTCTCCCTCAGCATTTCGGTGACGCGCAGGACCAGATCGGTGGCCGTGGCGCCCTCGGGGAGCTCGCCGTGGAGCTTGAAGCCCACCACCTGAGGAATCAGCATGCTGATGGCCTGGCCGAGCATCGCGGCCTCCGCCTCGATCCCGCCCACGCCCCAGCCGAGCACGCCCAGCCCGTTCACCATGGTCGTGTGGGAGTCCGTGCCCACCAGCGTGTCGGGGTAAGCCTTGCCGCCATCGCCGAACACCACTCGCGCCAGGTACTCGAGGTTCACCTGGTGGACGATCCCGGTTTCCGGCGGGACCACGCGGAAGTTGTCGAACGCCCCCTGCCCCCAGCGCAGGAAGGCGTAGCGCTCACGGTTGCGCCTGTACTCCATGTCGGAGTTGGTCTCGAAGGCGTAGCGCGTGCCGAACTCGTCGACCTGCACGCTGTGGTCGATCACCAGCTCGCTCGGCTGGAGCGGGTTGATCCGGTTCGGGTCGCCGCCCATGCGCGCCATGGCGTCGCGCATCGCCGCCAGGTCCACCACGGCCGGGACGCCCGTGAAATCCTGGAGGAGCACCCGCGCGGGGGTGAAGGCGATCTCCCGCTCCGGCTCCACTTTCGGGTCCCACTGCGCCAGCGCCGCGGCGTCCTCGGCCGTGTCGGCCGCACCCTGGTGACGGAGCAGGTTCTCCAGCAGGATTCGCAGGCTGTACGGCAGCCGGCCCATGGAGTAGCCGGCCTTCTCCATGGCGTCGAGGCGATAGATCTCGTACGTGCGGTCACCCACCCGCAGCGTGTCCTTGCTTCCGAACTGGTCGGCCATGTCAGAGCTCAGTGTTCACATTCTCAATGGATACGACGACGCCGGAGGTCCGGGAGCTCGGCGCGCCCGGCTCCGGCGTCCACCGTCAGACCCCATCAACTTGCGCACGGGGACCACAGTGATGCAAACGCGAGGCGAGGCAACCAGGATGGCGCGACGGTCGGACGCGCGCCCTTGCCGTGGCCGACCGCGGAGTCTACCCTCCTGCTCGGCCTCCTCTGACCCCGCATCCATGCCTCACCAGGCGCCACACACCGCGACGCGCACCCGGTCCTTCACCGAGTCGGTGATCCGGGAAATGACACGGGTCGCGGCAATGCACGAGGCCATCAACCTCGCCCAGGGGTTCCCGGACTTCCCGGCGCCGGAAGCATTGAAGGCCGCCGCCTGCGACGCCATCCGCCGCGACGTCAACCAGTATGCGGTGACGTGGGGCTCCGCCCGGATCCGTCGGGCGCTCACGGAGGTGTACGGGCGCTGGTACGACATGGACGTGAACCCGGACCGCGAGATCACGGTCACCTGCGGCGCCACCGAGGCGATGGCGTCGGGGCTCATGGCGGTGGTGGACCCGGGCGACGAGGTGGTGGTGATCGAGCCGTTCTACGAGAACTACGGCCCCGACGCCATCCTGTGCGGCGCGCGACCGGTGTGGGTGCCGATGGAGCGATCGAACGGCCCGGAGGGCCTGCGCTTCGCCCTCGACCTGGACAGGCTACGCGAAGCCTTCAGCGACCACACGCGGGCCATCGTGTTGAACACCCCCAACAACCCGTCCGGGCACGTCTTCTCGCGGGCGGAGCTGGAAAGCGTGGCCGAGCTGTGCCAGCGCCACGACGCCATCGCGTTCACCGACGAGATCTACGAGCACATCCGCTACGACGCGCCCCATGTCCCGCTGGCGGCGCTGGACGGGATGCGGGAACGGACCGTCACGATCAGTGGCGCGTCCAAGACGTTCAGCGTCACGGGCTGGCGAGTCGGGTGGATCGTGGCGCCGCCGGAGATCACGGACGCGATACGGAAAGTGCACGACTTCCTCACGGTGGGCGCGCCGGCGCCGCTCCAGGACGCCGTCGCCGCCGGTCTCGAGACCCTCCACGACGACTACTACCGCACCCTCGCCGACGACTATCGGCAGCGCCGCGATATCCTGTACCACGCCCTGATGAGCGCCGGCTTCGACTGCTCCCCGCCCGCCGGCGCGTACTACATCCTTGCCGGCTTCTCCCGCCTGAGCGACGAGGACGACGACACCTTCGCCCGCCGCATGGCCGCCGACGCAGGCGTGGCCGTGGTGCCGGGCTCCAGCTTCTTCCACGACCCCGTCGACGGTCGCGACCTGGTCCGCTTTGCGTTCTGCAAGAAGCCGGAGACGCTCGAGGAGGCGGGGAAGCGGTTGCGGGAATTGGCGTGAGCGGCGGCGCGGGGATGGCGAACAGGACCCACTTCGGAGCGCTCGGGAGAAGGTTGATGAGGACTGCGGATCTCGGGTGTTCGATGCGCCGCGCGCTGGCCGCCGCCGCCGCGGTGCTGCTGGCAGTGGCGCCGGCGTCGGCGCAACAGGCGGAGCCGACGGGCGGCCTTTCCCTCGAGGCGAGGCTCGACTCGGCCGCGTCGATGCTGCGAACGCACCGGGACACGAGCGGCGTGGCGGGACTGTCGGCGGCGATCGCGGTGGGCGGCCGCGTCGTCTGGACGGGCGGCTTCGGCTTCGCCGACCTGCAGAACCGGGTGGAAGCGGGGCCGGCCATGGTGTCGCGCATCGGGTCCATCTCGAAGCCGGTGGCGAGCGCCGCGGCCATGGCGCTCGTGGACCGGGGCGAGCTGGACCTGGACAGCCCGGTGTCGCGCTACCTGCCCGGATACCCGCGGCCGAACGGCGACCGGATCACCACCCGGCAGGTCATGAGCCACACGGCCGGCCTGCGGCACTACCGCGGCGACGAGTTCCTGAGCGGCACCCACTACGAGGACGTGTTCGCCCCGCTGGCGGTGTTCTGGGCGGACTCGCTCCTGTTCGAGCCGGGGACCGACTACAGCTACTCCACGTACGGCTACACGGTGGTGAGCGCCGTGACCGAAGCCGCGGACGGGCGCCGCACCTGGACCACCATCCTGCGCGACGAGGTGACCGGCCCGCTGGGATTGACCACGCTCCAGCCCGAATGGGCGGACTCCGTGATCCCGGGACACGCCCGCTTCTACGAGCGAGCTCCGGACGGCGGCTGGATCAACGCGCCGGCCGTGGACCTGTCCAACAAGTGGGCGGGCGGCGGACTGGTCGGCACGGCTGCGGACCTGGCGAACTTCGCGCTGGGCGTGCTCCACGGGGACATCCTGTCGGACGCGGTGAGGAGCATGATGTGGACGCGCCAGACGCCGGAAGGCACCGCAGCGTACGGGCTGGGCTGGGGGATCGGGGAGATCGACGGCCACCGCGTTGTGTCCCACAGCGGCGGCTCCGTCGGCGCCACGGCCATGCTGCTCCTCTTCCCGGACGACGACGTGGCAGTCGCCATCCTGGGCAACACCGGCTCCATCTCCCACGCCGGCATCGCCGCCCGCGTCGCCCGCCTCTTCCTGGAGTGATGCCCCGGCCCCTGCACGCCTTGCCGCTCAAAGGGCCGCACGGTACGATCCCCCTCGCACCCACAGAGTGCCAGAAATCGCTTCAGGAGCAGTGATATGAAACGCATCCTGGTGACGGGCGCGGCGGGCCAGATCGGCACCGAGCTCGTACCGGCCCTGCTCGACCGATACCCGGGGGCGACGGTGGTCGCGACCGACATCCGCGAGCCCTCCGAGGCGTTGCCGGAAGGCGCGCGCTTCGCGGCGCTGGACTGCACGGATGCCGAGGCGTGCCAGCGGGTCGTGGCGGAGAACGGCATAGACACCGTGTACCACCTGGCGGCCATCCTGTCCGCGAAGGCGGAAGGGATGCCGGAGAAGGCGTGGGCGGTCAACATGAACGGGCTGGAGAACCTGCTGGAAGGGGCGCGCGGGGAAGGAGCGGCGCTGTTCGTGCCGAGCTCGATCGCCGCGTTCGGTCCGACCACCCCCTCCGACCCGACCCCGCAGGACACGATCCAGCGGCCGAACACCATGTATGGCGTGACGAAGGTCGCGGGCGAGCTGCTCTGCGACTACTACCACACGCGCTTCGGCGTGGACGCCCGGGGCGTCCGCTACCCGGGGCTCATCAGCTACATGGCGCCGCCGGGCGGAGGGACCACGGACTACGCCGTGGAGATCTTCCACGCCGCGCTGACGGAGGGGCGCTACACCTGCTACCTGTCGGCACACACGCAGCTGGACATGATGTACATGCCGGATGCGCTGCGCGCGGCCATGGAGCTCATGGATGCCCCCGCGCACAAGCTGAAGCACCGCAACGCTTTCAACATCACGGCGATGCAGCTGACGCCGGCCACGCTGACGGAGGCCATCCGCGTCCACATTCCCGGCTTCGAGATCCGCTACGAGGTGGATCCGGTTCGCCAGCGGATCGCGGGCTCGTGGCCCCGCCACCTCGATGACGCGGCGGCCCGGCAGGAATGGGGTTGGGACGCGGAATACGACATGGCGTCGATGGTGGAGGACATGCTCACCCGACTGGCGGAGCGCCTGGGCCGGCAGAGCCCGGTGGCCGCCGAACGGTAGAACCGGGGACCAGAGGAACATGCCGCTAGACAAGCTCGTACCCGTGCTGCGCGACCAGGTGGCGCAGCTCGAGGCGGAAGGTCGCGCGAAGGGGGCGGAAGCCGTGGTCACGCGGGTCCTCACGCCGGCGGGCGACCGTGGTCCCCGCTTCATGCTCCGGGGCCAGGGGGAGAAGCAGTTCATCCGGATGAACTCCAACTCCTACCTGGGCATGGGGCTGCGCCCCGAGGTGATCGATGCGGAGGAGCACGGCAGCCGCGAGCTCGGCGCCGGGCCGGGGGCGGTCCGCTTCATCAGCGGGACGTACCAGGCGCACACCGATCTCGAGCGGCGCCTGGCCGCGTTCCACGGCCGCGAGTCGGCCATGATCTTCAGCTCGGCGTACGCCACCATCATGGGGATCATCACGCCGCTGATCACGCCCGAGACGATCGTGGTCAGCGACGAGCTCAACCACAACTGCATCATCAACGCGATGCGGCTGTCGCGTCCCCTGGACAAGGTGGTATACCCCCACCTCGACATGGACGCGCTGGAGCGCGCCTGCGCGGATGCGGCCGGGAAGGCCAAGCGGCTGCTCGTGGTCACGGACGGGATCTTCAGCATGCGCGGCGACAACGCGCCGCTCGATCGCATCATGGGCATCGTCCGAAAGCACGACGCCAAGTTCGAGGAGGGCGCGTTCGTGGTGGCCGACGACTCACACGGCGTGGGCGCGATCGGCGAGACGGGCCGGGGCACGGAGGAGCACACGGGCGCCCGCGTCGATCTCCTGGTCGGCACGCTCGGAAAGGCGTTCGGGGTGAACGGCGGGTACATCGTGGGGCCGGAGGCGGTGATCCGCTTCCTCCGCGAGACGTCGCCGTTCTACATCTACTCGAACCCGATCACGCCCGGCGAGGCGCGGGCGGCCGCCACGTCGCTCGAGATCCTGGACAGCCCGCTGGGCAAGCAGCTGCTGCAGAAGCTCCGCTCCCTCACCAAGCGCTTCGAGAGCGGTCTGGGGCGGCTGGGCCTCGAGACCATCCCCGGCGACCACCCCGTGGTCCCGCTCATGGTCCGCGACACCGCGCGCACCCGCAGGATCGTCCAGCATCTGTTCGAGAACGGCGTGCTCGCCACCGGTCTCGCCTACCCCGTGGTGCCGAAGGGGGACGAGGAGATCCGGTTCCAGATCAACGCGGACCACACCGAGGCGGACATCGACCGTGTCCTGGAGGTGCTGGACGGCTTTGCCGGGTAGCGCGCGCTGCGCCCGGGCGGGACGCAGCGCCCGCGGCAACGCACGGCGCGGACCGGCGACTCCGCTGCCTCGCCGCGAAGGGACGCCGCGGTGAAGGCGCGCACGAAGCGACAGGCGGGCTTCATCCTCGGTCTCTGCCTGTGGCTGGCCGTGATGTGGCTGTTCTGGTGGTCGCCGGTGATCTATCCGGTGAAGCTGTTCGTGGTGCTCCTCCACGAGGCCAGCCACGCGCTGATGGCGGTTGCCACGGGTGGAACCGTCCAGCGCATCGTGGTCACGCCGGGCCAGGGCGGCGTCTGCTACTGCCCGGGCGGCAGTCCGTTTCTCACCCTTTCGGCGGGCTATCTCGGCAGCCTCGGCTTCGGCGCCCTCATCCTCCTCCTGGGCAGGGCAAGGCGCCCGAAGCCGCAGGACTCCACTACACTGATCGGCGTAGCAGTGCTGATCCTGACGGCGCTGTATGTCCGGAACGCTTTCGGGATCCTGTTCGGAGCGCTGTTCGGTGCGGCGGTCATCGCCATGCGCGCGCTGGGAAGGACGGCGCACGTCCTGGCGCTGACGGCGCTCGGGCTCACGAGCTGCCTGTACGCGCTGCTCGACATCAAGAGCGACGTCCTGGACCGCCCCTACCTCACGTCCGACGCATCCATGCTGGCCGACCTGACCGGGGTGCCGACCGTCGTCTGGGGCGTGCTCTGGATCGGCCTGGGGCTGATGGTGAGCTGGTGGCTCTTCCGGCGCACGCTCGAGCGCGCCTGAGCCAGGCAGGGCGGCGAACGTGAACGAGGGGGCGCACCCACGTGGGTGCGCCCCCTCATCTCATCGGGTACCGGCCACTCGCCGGCGAGTTACCGCGGAACGCCGGCGCCGCCCGGGCCGCCGCCACCGCCGCGCGGGCCGCGGCGCGGCCGCTCGCCACGCCCGGGCCGGTCGGCCGGGCCGCGGCGCATGAAGGCGCGCATCTTCGTCACCTGGTCGGGGGTGAGCAGCGCTCGCGCCTCGGCCATCGCCGTCCGGTCGGTTTCCCGGATCTGGTCGCGTACCGGCTGGAGCGCCTGCATCCGCTCGCGCGCCTGCTGCCGCTCCTCGGCCGTCATGTCGGCGGGCGCCTTGTCGCCGAACGCCTTCTTCATCTGCTCCCAGCGAGGGCCATTCTCCTTCTCGACCCGCGCCTGGATCGCGGTCAGCTTCGTCACCTGCTCAGCGGTGAGCGCGAGATCCTGGCCGTGGTCCAGCAGGACCTGGACCGGGTTCCGCTCCATCTGGGCCGGGCCGCGCATCCCGGCTCCCATCCCCGGACGCCCGGGGCCGCCCTGCGCCATCGCCGGCGCGGCGACGAGGGCAAGGGCCATGAACGCGCCCATGACGGTTCGCTTCTGCATCTGCCTCCTCCATGCCGTTGATCGAATCGGCCCCGCCGTGGGGCTCCGGAGGTATGGACGACGCGGCGGCCGCGGATGTTAAGCGGTCAGGGGTGGAGCGCCGTGCTGGCGGCGGCGAGGGCGGGCTTGCCAAGGGGTGCGCCGGCCAGCGGGTCGGCCGTGTCGCCGAGCACGTAACGGCCGTCCACCTCCCGGATGTCAGGAAGGCGGTGCGCGCGCTCGAACGCCAGGTAGCCGGCCTGGAGGCTTTGCCAGAAGGGATAGTCGACGTACCGGCGGGTGTAGGTCCGGGCGAGCCAGAGCATGCCGCGGTCATCCAGGCGAGTCGGGAAAACGTGGACGGGGATTCGGCGCTGTCCGGCGTCGCGCGCTTCGAGGGCGATGACGTAGAGCTCCTGGATCCACTCGTCGCCCACGGCGATGCACCCGATGCTCGCGCAGCCGCCGTGAATGTAGATGTCCCCGCCCAGCTCCCGCCCGCGACCACGGGCGCGATCCACGGCGTTCGGATAGCTGACCCGCATGGACAGGAGGAAACGGCTCACCGGGTTGAAGAGGTCCAGCGTGTAGAAGCCTTCCGGAACCTGCAGGTCCCCGCGCTGCCGCTTCGGCCCGGGTCTGCCGGAAATCCTGCATATCGGGTATCGCTTCAGCAGGACGAAGGCATCGCTCCTCTCCCCGCGCGCCCAGACCTCCAGGACCCGCTCACGCTTGAACACCCGGAAGAAGACCGCCGCCGGACGCGTGACGCCGGCCGCCGTGAACAGGCTTCGCACCGCGCCTCGCTTCGCCGCGTAGGCCCGGCGCACACGCGGGAATGCGAGCTCCTTCGAGGAGACGGTGTGGCTCGCCACGGGCGTTCGCGCCTTCGCAGCGGACAGGACCGGCCCGGCCAGCACGCGTGCCGCCGTCGCCTCCGGCGAGGCGAGAACCTCGGCGGCGGCGCGCGGAGACAGGAGCGGCTCCTGAGCACAGAGATGGGCGGCGGCCAGGGAGGCCGCCGCGGCCACTACGGTGATACGGAGTCGTACAGGGGCGACCATCGCCTGTCTGTTCTGGTTGTATCGGCTTTTCGACCGGGGATGTTCAACCCTAGGTCATCGGGCCGGCGCCGTCAACCGTTTCTTTTCGTCCATGCCCCGGCCGCCGGCCGCGGTCCATGAAGGCGGGGGCGGCCGAGTCCGTGGACGGAGAGGGCGCGGGAGTGTCGACGCGCGGCTCGAACGCCGCGTCGCCGGCCGCCGCGGAGGCGGTGGCGCTGTCCGCGGCGGGCACGGCGGCGGAGTCGGCAATGGCAGGCCCGGGCGCCGGGGGGACGACATAGCGGCCATCGGATCCGACGGTGACCCACGGAACGCGGTGCGTCGCCTGGAAGTAGGCATAGCCTCTGGCGAGGTCCTGCCAGAGGTCGAGGACGTCGGGATCGGGATGGAAGGTGTGCTCGAGCCAGCCCAGGCGGCCGGAGTCCATGCGTGTGGGGAAGATGTGCACGGGGATGATGCGCTGGCCGCGGTCCATGGCCTGCACGGCGAGCCAGTAGACTTCCTCAATGTTGTCGTTCTCAATGGGAACGCAGCCCACCGTCTTGCAGCCGCCGTGGATGAAGATGTCTCCGCCGAGGGAGAGCGCATCGCGGCGCATGCGATCGGCCAGGTTCGGGTAGCTGACGCGCAGGGAGAGGAGGTATGCGCTGTTGGGGTTGAAAGCGTCGATGTAGTAGAAGCCTTCGGGGACCTGGACATCACCCATGCTGCGCTTCGGTCCCAGCTGACCGGGGAGAGCGCACACGGGATACGCCCGGATCAGGGTGAAGGACGAGTCGCCGGCCGCGCGCGCCCACAGCTCCATGACGCGCTCATGCTTGAAGACCCGGAGGAAGATGGAAGCGGGTGGGTAGCCCACGCCCTTCTGCGAGAACAGCGCGTGGAGCCGATCGTCCGCGTCGTCGCGGGCGCGGGCGACGCGGGCGAACGTGAGCTGGTGAGCGGCGAACGCCTCGGGGCCACCCTCGCGCTCCGCCGGTGTCCCGAGTGGCAGGCCGGGGACCGGGGTCCCCAGCGGCGTCTGCGCGGCGGCGCCGGACGCCACGGGCGCCGCCCACGCCGCCACGGCGACGGCGAGCGCAGACAGCGTGTTCGCTCGAATCTCCATCCGGCCGACTCCTTCGACATGCATGTGTGGGAGGTCCGTGCAAGCGCCACGCCGGACATTCACTGGCCTACCTCGTTCACGCGTTGTACCATTGGCCGGTTCCGTCCCCAGAAGCGACAGCGGCCGCGCCGGCCGGCATCGGAGAATCGAAAGCGCGATCATGGACATCTTCACCTGGATCGGATCCGCCCTGGGCTGGTTCGTCGACACCATCGGCTACTACGTCTGGGACTTCGGCATTCCCGTCGGGGACGAAACCATCCCCCTGGTCGTGATCGCCCTGCTGGGTGTCGGCACGTACCTCACCCTCCGGCTCGGCTTCGTCCAGCTCCGCCACTTCGCCCACGGCGTGGCGGTGACGACCGGAAAGTACGACGACCCGAACGAGCCGGGCGACGTCGCCCACTTCCAGGCGCTCACCACCGCCCTCTCGGCCACCGTCGGGATCGGCAACATCGCGGGCGTGGCCATCGCGCTCCACTTCGGCGGACCCGGCGCGCTCTTCTGGATGTGGATGACCGCGTTCCTGGGCATGGCGACGAAATACACCGAAGTCACGCTGGCCCAGCGCTACCGGGATGTGAACCCGGACGCCGACCCGCACCGCTGGGAGGGCAGCGTCTCCGGCGGCCCCATGTACTACATCGAGAAGGGGCTGGGCCCGAACTGGAGATGGATGGCCGTGTTCTTCGCCACCATCCTCGGCATCACCGCCTTCCTCACCGGGAACGGCATCCAGGCCAACACGGTGGCCGACGCGCTGTGGACGCAGTTCGGCCTCGCGCGATGGATCACCGGCCTGGTCACCGCGAGCGTCGTGGCGCTCGTGATCCTGGGCGGGATCGGACGCATCGGGAAGGTCACGGGCATCCTGGCGCCCGTGATGGCCGCCATCTACGTGCTGGGCGCGCTGGTGATCATCCTGATGCACTACGACCAGATCCTGCCCACGTTCGCCCTCATCTTCCGTGAGGCGTTCAACCCCACGGCAGGCGTCGCGGGCACCGGCACCGGCGCCATCCTGGTCACCATGATGTGGGGCGTGCGACGGGGGCTCTTCTCCAACGAGGCCGGGCAGGGATCCGCGCCCATCGCCCATGCTGCAGCCAAGACGGACGAGCCCGTTTCCGAAGGCGTGGTCGCGCTGCTGGAGCCCTTCATCGACACCATCGTGATCTGCTCCATGACCGGGCTCGTCATCATCATGAGCGGGGCGTACCACGAGAAGGTGCTCACCCCCATCACCATCGACCAGGGCGACATCTCCTACGTCACCATCGACGACAACGGCCACGCCCAGACCGTCGCTTCCACGCCGCCGGCCATCATCGTACCAGGACGGCATCGCGGCCGGACCCGACGGCGTCCGCCTGGCCTGGCACCAGGTGGCCGTCGACACGCTCTACACCGACACGGCGCTCACCCGGCCGTTCACCGGCCAGGTCAGGCCCGGCACCGGCACGGCCATCACCATCAGCGGCCAGACACAGCCGACCCTCTACGCCAACGCCGTGACCACGGGCGCCCCCCTCACCATGCTCGGGTTCCAGTACGGCCTCCCCGGGGAGTGGGGCCAGTACATCGTGATCATCAGCGTGGTGCTGTTCGCCATCTCCACCGCCATCTCCTGGAGCTACTACGGGGACCGCTGCGCCAACTACCTCTTCGGCCCGAAGGCCATCCTGCCATACAAGGTGGTCTTCGTGCTCATGCACTTCCTCGGCGCCGTCGTGCCCCTCACCGTCATCTGGTCCCTGGGCGACGTGTTCCTCGGCATCGTCATCCTCCCCAACCTCATCGCCCTCGCCATCCTCTCGCCGCAGGTCGCGGCCATGACGAAGAGCTACTTCGAGCGGAAGGCCTGGCTCTCCAACCTGGCAGCCCACCAGCGCGCCCGGGAGTCGAAGGGCAGGTAGCGGGGCACGGCCGGCCGGCCGGTCCGACGGCCGGGCTGGCCGCGTGGGTCCCCGCCAGGCGGGCGGCGCGGATCGACCCGGTGAGGCGCTGCGGTAGGCGGGGGAACGGCGCGTGTCAGCCCGCCGTTCGACCCTAGATCGTCGCCCCGACCAGCGCAAAGCCCACCGTAGCCGCGGCCGCCCCCAGCAGCGCGTACGGCAGCTGCGTCCGCACGTGGTCAATGTGGTCGGTGGCGGCGGCCATGGAGGAGATGATGGTGGTGTCACTGATCGGGGAGGCGTGGTCGCCGAAGATCCCGCCGGAGAGCGATGCGGCCACGAACGGCGCCAGCGGCCACCCCAGGTGCATCGCTGCCGGGACGGCGATCGGCAGCATGATGGCGAACGTCCCCCAGCTGGTCCCGGTGGAGAAGGCGACGAACGCGGCCACCACGAAGATGAGCGGGAGGAACGCCACCGGCGGGAGCGTGCCCGCGATCATCCGGGCCACGTAGGGCCCGGCCCCGAGCGCGTCGGTGACGGCCGCCAGGGCGAGGCTGAGCCAGAGCACGGCGGCCATGTTGATGAGCCCCCCTGCACCGCGCAGCCCGATCCGCGTCAGATCGTCCACGGTCGAGCGCCGGGCGGCCAGGATCATGATCCACGCCACGGCCAGCGCGGTGAGGACCGCCCAGAGCACGCTCGTGGAGCCGGAGCCGGTGCGCGGGTCGCCGTGGCCCGTGACGAACAGCCCCACCGGCATCATGGCCACCATGACGACGATGGGCACCACCATGAACAGCGGGTGCCCCGGGCCGCCTTCGGCCTCGGGCGAGAGGACCTCCGGGTCGATCAGGGGCGAAGCACCATCCCACAGGAGCTTCCCCTCACGCGTCCGCCGCTCCGCCGCTCGCATCGGTCCGATGTCCAGCCCGGTCGCGATGGTGATGCCCGCGATGGCAACGGCGGCAAGGGCGTAGAAGTTCAGCGGGATGGCTTCCAGGAACGTGGCCAGCGGGTTCGGCACCCCCAGCTCGCCCAGGATGCCCAGGATGTACGCCCCCCACGCGTTCAGCGGGATCAGGATGCAGATGGCCGCCGAGGTCGAGTCGATGATGTACGCCAGCTTCTCCCGCGACGAGTGGAACCGGTCGAACAGCGGCCTCGCCACCGACCCGCTCACCAGCACGGTGATGTTCGACTCGATGAAGATCACGATGCCGATCCCGTAGGCCAGGAGCTGCGCGCCCCGCGGACCCGTGACCCAGCGCCGGCGCTCCAGCCACTGCACGAACCCCTTCACGCCGCCCGACGTCTCGATCGTGGCGATGAGGGCGCCGATGAAGAGGGCGAAGAGGATGACGCGGGCGTTCCCCGCGTCGCCGAGCACGGCGATGGTCCGGTCGATGGCCACCGCCGCCCCCACCGCCGGGTTCCACCCCGACACGATCGTCCACCCCAGCCACACGCCCGCGGCGAGCGACAGGTAGACCTGCCGCGTCCAGATGGCCAGCACGATCGCGAGCACCGCGGGCAGCAGCGACAGGAGTGATGGCTCGGGCACCAGTGGCAGGTCCGGGAGAGGGATGGCTCGGCGTCGTGGGCAGCCAATTCTAGGCGGTCGACCGTGTGGCAGCCAGCGGGGGCCGGTGGTCAGTCGCCGAGCATTGCCTTCATGTCGGTGAAGAAGTTCTTGCGGAGCTCCGCCGACTCCTGGGGGCTCAGGATGTTCTCGGCCGTCTTCACGTTCAGGTGCTCTTCGGGGAGATCGTCCAGGTAGCGGGACGGGAGCGCCTCCACGGCATCCCCGCCCCGCTTCCGCGTCAGGCAGCGCGACAGCGTGACGCGATTCCGGGCACGCGTCAGCCCCACGTAGAGCAGCCGGCGCTCCTCGGCCAGCGGGTCGCCGGCGGGAGCCGCGTCGATGGAGCGGGCGTGGGGGAGGATTCCCTCCTCGAGCCCCACCAGGAACACCTCGTCGAACTCCAGCCCCTTCGCGGAATGGAGGGTCATGAGGACGACTGCGTCCAGGTCGCCGTCCTCCTCCTCTTCGTCGTTCTGGTCCAGGGCGAGGCGGGCGAGGGCGTCGTGGAGCGTGGGCGGCTCCCAGCCTTCCGGAAGCGCGCGCGGCGCGTGCTGGTAGTCCTCGTCCGCGTCCGGCCGGTCGGCCCAGCGCTTCCGCTCGTAGCGGGCGATGGAGCCCACCAGGTCCTTGAGGTTCCACACGCGGTGCTCCTCGTCCGAGACCGCGTCGATCAGGCCGCAGCCATCGCGGAAGAACGACAGCGCCCAGTCCGCCACGGGGGTCAGCTGCGACCCGGGCGGCTGATGCGCGGATCTCTCCTCGGCCGCGTGCAGCGACTTCCGCGCGCGGTCGAGGAGCGCATCGAAGCCGCGGATGGCGCGGGCCTGGGCGGCGCCGACGTCGTCGTCCGAAACGTGGCGGAGCGTGCCGCAGAATCCCTTTCGCCGATCGCGGGCGAGCTCGGCCACCTTCATGACCGTGGTCCGGCCGACCCCGCGGGTGGGGAAGTTGATGATCCGCCGGACGGCGATCTCGTCATCGGGGTGGGCGACGGCGCGCAGGTAGGCGATGCCGTCCGCCACCTCCTTGCGGTCGAAGAACCCGGTGCTGCCCACCACGCGGTACGGGATGCCCTTCTCGCGCATCGTCTCCTCGAGCACGCGCGACTGCACGTTCGTGCGGTAGAGCACCGCGTAATCACTCCACTTCGTCCCGAAGCGGTAGTGCCGGAGCGAGATCTCCGTGGCGACCGTCGCGGCTTCCAGCGCGTCATCTTCGTGCTCGTACAGGTCCAGCGGCTCGCCGATGGGGTTGTCGGTCCGGAGCGTCTTCTCGTGGCGGTGAGGGTTGGCCGCGATCACGGCGCTGGCGGCGGCGAGGATCCGCTTTGTGCTCCGGTAGTTCTGCACGAGCGATATGACCCTGGCGCCGGGGAAATGGCGCTCGAATTCGAGGATGTTCCGGACGTCCGCGCCGCGGAAAGCGTAGATCGACTGGTCGTCGTCGCCCACGACGCACAGGTTGCGGCGCGCCCCGGCCAGGTGGCGGGCCATCTCCAGCTGGACGCCGTTCGTGTCCTGGTACTCGTCGATCATGACGTAATGCCAGCGACGCCAGGCCGCACGGCGGACCTCCTCGTCGTCCGCGAGGAGCCGAACCGGGAGGAGGAGCAGGTCGTCGAAGTCCACGGCGCCGCACGCCCGCAGCACGTCCTCGTATTTCGGGTACGCGTCGGCCGCGAGCACCGCGTACTCGTCGGCGCGGGTGTCCAGGGCGGCCCCGGCCATGACCTCGCGGCGCGCCGCCTCCGGCGTGACCCCGCGCGTCTTCCAGTCGGAGATGCGGCGCAGGAGGACCTGGAGGTCGAAGCGGTCGTCGGCAATGTGGACTTCGGCGGCCGCGGTCCGGAGGGCGCCGAGCTGGTCGCGCGAGTCGTAGATGGCGAACCGACGGGGGAGGCCGAGGCGGTCGCCGTGCTCCCGGAGGATGCGGACGCCGAGCGAGTGGAAGGTCGAGATGACCACGTCCCTGGCGGCGTCGCCTGCGAACGCCGCCACCCGCTCCCGCATCTCGTCGGCGGCCTTGTTGGTGAACGTCACAGCCAGGACCTGGCGAGGCTCCGCCTTCCCGGTCCGGATCAGGTGGCTGATCCGGTGAACCAGCATCTTCGTCTTTCCGCTCCCCGCCCCCGCCAGCACGAGGACAGGCCCCTCGGTGTGGAGGACCGCCTGGCGCTGCTCGGGATTGAGTCCACGGAGGTGTGCTTCGGTGCTTCCCATGGAGGGTCGGGAAGCTAGCGGCCGTCGGGGCGCGCTGGCTAGCCCCGCCGGATCCCCCGCCGTCGCGGTCGTGCGGCCGGCGTCAGAGCGCCAGCTCGGCGGCGACCTCCCGCAGCGCCGCCACGCCCACCACGTCCGAGGCGCGCAGGGTCAGGAGATGCCGGGGGAGGTCGCCGAAACGAGCGTCGATCTCGGCGAGGTAGGCGGCCTCGCGATCCCGGCGACGGGCCAGGAAGTCGCCATCGGCATCGGCCGGCAGCACGCGGTTCACCACGAGCCCGCCCACCGGGATGCGGTAGCGGCGCAGCGCCGCGACCGCCCGTCCCGTCTCCAGGATCGGCAGCCGCTCGGGGATCACGACGAACACGAACGCCGAGCGGCCGGGATCCGTGACCACCTCTCTCGCCGCCCGGAACCGGTCCTGGCGAAGCGCCAGCGCGGCCAGCACCGGGTCTTCGACGTCCGGCGGCGTCCGACCCTGACCCGGGCTCGCGCGGCCGGCCGCCGCGCCGGCCACGTTGCGCCACATGCGCCCCAGGGAGTTCAGTTTCCGCCGACGCGAGACGAGGCCGTCGATCCACGCCTGCATCTGCTCGGGAAGCGCGAGGAGCCGGAGGGTGTGCCCGGTGGGCGCCGTGTCGAAGATGATCCGCTCATGCTCGTCGGAGGCCAGGATCCGGGCGAATCGGTCGAAAAGCGCCGCTTCCTCCGCTCCCGGCGACGCCCGTGCCACGTCGATCTCGCGCTCCACCTCCGCCAGCAGCCGGGGCGATGCGACCTCGCGAATGCGCGTCTTTACTTCGGCGATGTAGCGGTCGGCCTCGGCCCGCGGATCGATCTCGAGTGCGTCGAGCCGGTCGGCGACCCGTTTCGCCGTGTCGGCCAGCGGCGTCTCCAGGATGTCGCCCGTGGAATGCGCCGGGTCCGTCGACACCAGGAGCGTGCTGAGCCCGGAGTCGGCTGCGGCCAGCGCTGCCGCCGCGGCGACCGTCGTCTTGCCGACGCCCCCTTTCCCACCCACGAAGGTCACCGGCTTCAGCAGCATCGCCAGCCGCCTTCCGGCGTACGCTCGAGCCCCGCGCGACGGTGCCACTCGTGGAAGTCCTCCAGCAGGTAAGGCAGCAGCTCCAGCGTGTAGAAGTCCACCGGGTTCGGCACCCCGATGGCATCGGAAAAGGTGGCAACCATGAACGCATCCCGCTGCCTGGCGTACCGCCGCTGGATTTCCGACCGGTACGGAACCATCGCCACACCCTCGTAGATCCGGGCGCCGCGTAGCAGCACGGCCGTCAGGCACCGACCGGCTCGCGTGAGGGTGCGCGCCAGCGCTCGGGCGCTTCGCGGGAGGGTCACGCGATGCCCCATCCGGCGCGCTCGAGGGTGTCCGCCAGCCAGAGGGCGGCTCGGATCGGCCAGCGCCGCAGACCACCGCGAGCTCGGGGCACCCAGCGGGGCAGACCGCCGGGGCCTCGGGGCACCCAGCGCCGCAGACCGCCGGGGGCCCGGGACAGAGGACCCGCCGCCGGTGCGCGCGGCCCGCGCCGCCCGCCATGGTTGTCGAGCTCGGATTCGCTCATCGCGGTGCGCTGGAGATGATCGTATTCGTCAACATACGAGGTCGCCCCGGTGGCGACAGGCGCCCGGCGCGGGATCCGCTCGGAGCTGGCCGCCGGCAGAAACGGAACCAGGCCAGGTACTGATCGAGGTAGCGGGTTGCCACGCCTCGGAACCGACGAAGCCACGCGCGGAGACGGCAGCCATAATTCCGGGCGTCGCTGCCGCCGCAACCTGCGGCGCAACTCGGCACGCCGCGCGCCGCTCGCCATGGGAGCCCGGCCGCGCGCGCTGTCGCGGCGACAACCCGGGGCGCCAACATTCTGGACGAAAGGGTGGCCAGCGGGTCCAGGCACCCGGAGAGGAGATCGGCCATCCTCGCCGGTGAAGGCGGTCTTTCGCCCGCCTTCCGACCGTCCATTGTGCGCCGCATCAATCCGGCATGGCGAGCGTAGCCCCGCCCGTGCCCATCGCAGGCAAGGAGCACCCAGGCGCGCGCCTGGACGAACCACCAGAACGCCTTCCGTCGCCGGGGCCGTCGGTCCAGGTCCCGCCTCCCCTTCTCCGAGAATGGGAGGCACGTCCACGCGATGTCCACTGCGTCGTGTAGCAAACAGATCTCGGTGTCCCGCAGGTGTCCGAGAACCAGGTGCCGCCAGTGGAAAACGGTGTCGCGATGGACGCCCACCCACGCGGCCGAGCGACGCACGCTTTCTGCGCGCGGGAGCCGGCGGCAGAAGGCGGCCCAGCGATCCAGGCGCTTGAGGTAGTAGACCGCCGTGCCGGTGAAATCGCTGAACGTCCGCCCACAGGCAGTGCAGCGGAAGCGCTGACGCCCGGAGAAATGGCCCCAACGGTGGATCGCGTCGCAGGCGCAGTGCGGACACGCAAGCGGGCGAGGCCGCAGCATTCGGCGGAGATCCCGGATCAGCCGTTGCGGGTCGGCATTCGTCTCGCGGTGGGTGAAGCGCGAGGGGTTGCGGGTCGCGCATGGGTGTGGGGCCGGCATGGGAGAGGAATGCGCTGTTGCCCGGGGCACCGGAATAGTGGGTTGCGACAACGCGGATGGTGTGCGGAGCGTGTGACGACGCCGACCATCCGGCTCTGTCAGAGGGAACTGTTGGCTGCGGCCCCCGCGCTCGAGGCTCCAGCACCCGACCAACAGTTCCCTCTGACAGAACCGGACGGTCGGATCTTGGGGAGAGCAACGAGGCGCGACCGGGGCGGGGCACCGGCCCGCCGGCGGTGGGCAGAGCGTCGCCGACTCCCCCGTTCGCCGTCAGGTCACGTTGTACTCGACCTTTTCGACGTCGGCGGTGATGGCGGGGTCCAGGTCGCCGCGGAGCGCGCGACGGATCGCGGCGGCGGCTTCGAGGATGAGCCAGATCTCGAGGGCGAAGATGACGGCGCCAACCCCGAACAGGACCCATTGGTGGCGGAAGTGCTGACCCAGCTGCTCGACCATGGCCCACGTGGTCATGAAGAAGAGAAACACCATGGGAACCGCGGTCACCCACGCATTTCTCTTGAGTGACAGCAACACGATGGTGACGACCAGGAGCGTCAGCGCGCCCGTCAGCTGGTTGGTGGTCCCGAACAGGGGCCAGATGCGCATCCCGCCGGCACCTCGATCGATGCCGAGTGCGAGCGCCCCGACGGCCGCCACCGCAATGATCGACGCGATCAGCCCGTTCTCCAGGACCTTTATCCGGTACTGCGATCCCAGCTCCTCGACGATGTAGCGCTGGAGCCGGACACCGGTGTCCATCGTGGTGGCGGCGAAAGAGATGACGACGACCGCCGCGAATATCACGGCCACGTCGTGGGGGAGGCCGATCCCTTCGGCGAGGCGGCCGACGCCGTCTACGAAGGCGTTGACGCCACCAGCAGACGCCTTGGCGAACGACGAGTAGTGCTCGCGCCAGCCATCGCGCCCCGCGAACAGAGCGAATCCGGCGGTGGTGGCGATGATGGAAGTCAGCGCCAGCACCCCCTCGCCAGCCATCCCGCCGTAGCCGATGAAACGGGCGTCCGTCTCACGATCGAGCTGTTTCGACGTGGTTCCGGAGGCCACGAGCCCGTGAAAACCGGAGATGGCGCCGCAGGCGATGGTGATGAAGAGGAGCGGGAACCAGCCGGGCGCGTCGGCCGGGAGATGATGGTTCACCGCCGGGGCGAGGACGGGCGGGTTCGTCGCCAGGACGCCGGCGAAGATGACGGCCAGGGCCACGAAGAGCTGATGGCTGTTGATGTAGTCGCGGGGCTGGAGCAGGAGCCAGACCGGGAGCGTCGACGCCAGCAGCCCGTACAGGAGCATGATGATGACCCAGCCCGCGCGGATCCCGTCGACGGCGGCGGCCGCCTGGGCCGCGGCCGCGTCGCCGCCGGCCGCCTGCAGCTGAGCGCCGGTGGGAGCGAAGTGGAAGAGGTCCGGGAGCTGGGGGTGCATGTACTGCCCGAGCCAGATGTAGGTGTAGAGCAGGACCAGGGCGACGAGGCTCGGGACCAGGATCCCGGCCCGTGTCCGGTACACGAGCAGCCCCACGACCACGGCTGTGGGAAGGCTCATCCAGATAGGGAAGATCGCGCCGGGGTTGGCGATGAAGAGGTTCGCGATCACAACGGCGAATACGGCGTTGACCATCAGGAGCAGCAGGAAGATGATCAGCAGGAACAGCGTCCGCGCACGCGATCCGATGACGCCGTGCGTGATGGTGCCGATGGACTCGCCGCGGTGGCGAACTGAAATCCAGAGTGCCCCGAAGTCGTGAACGGCGCCGGCGAAGATGGTGCCCAGGACCACCCAGAGGAACGCCGGCAGCCACCCCCAGATCACGGCGATGGCCGGCCCCACGATCGGCGCGGCGCCGGCAACGGAGGTGAAGTGGTGGCCGAAGAGCACGTGTCGGTTCGTCGGCACGTAGTCCACGCCGTCCTCGAAGCGGTGGGCGGGCGTGATGTAGTCGGGGTCGAGGCGGAACACGAACCGGGCGATGTAGCGGGAATACAGCAGGTAGCCCGTGACGAACGCGCTCAGGCCGATGACCAGCAGGATGATGGCGCTCATGGCGACGCAGGATTGCGTCTTCCGGAGGGCGCCGCAACCCATCGAGGCTGCCGGACCGGTGCGGCCAACCCGCGCACCCCCCGAAGCGCTCTGGTCCCGCGAGCGCCCGCGTTGACCGCGGCGACCGGGGCACGCACTTTTCGACTGGTCCTCTCGCCCAGCCCTTGCCGGAGGTCGAACGCCATGCCTGACACTGTGAAGAGCGTCATCACCTGCGATCTGGATGGCAAGATCGAGACGTTCAACGAAGGTGCGGAGCGGCTGTTCGGCTACTCGCCCGCGGAAGCCATCGGTCGGCTGCGCGTCTCCGCGTTCTCGCCCGGGGAGGTCGTGCTGGGCCACGTTGGGACGTGGCTGAAGACGGCCGTGACGGACGGCAAGTTCGAAGGCGACACCGTATTCGTCCGCAAGGATGGTTCGACCTTCCCGGCGCACATCCGGATCACACCCACATTCCGACAGGGCGAGCAGATCGGCTACTGTGGAGTCACGGTTCCCCTCGAGGGGGTGGAAGCCGCAGCGGTGGCGCCCGACATCGCTACCAGCACCCGCATCTTCAAGTGGCTCGTGATCCTGCGCGCGCCCTTCCTCACGGCGACGGTGACGGGCGTGCTGACGGGCGGCGCCGCGGTCCTGGCCAGCACGGGAGCCGTGCCGTGGGGGCTCCTTCTCCTGACACTGCTCGGGACGTCGCTCCTCCACCTGTTCGCGAACACCAGCAACGATTACTTCGATTGGGTGAGCGGGACGGATCAGGCCAACACCGAATACATCGTCCCGTTCACGGGCGGCAGCCGTTCCATCGAGCTCGGCCTCATCACGCCTCGCGGGCTGCTGGCAGTCGCCGTGTCGCTCCTCGCGGCCGCCGCTGCGACGGGCGCCGTGCTGATGGTCCTGCAGCCATCGGCCGCGCCGGGGATCGGCGTCATCGGGATCATCGCGGCTGTCGCATCGCTATTTTACACCGCCCCGCCCCTCCGCCTCGCCGCCCGCAAGGGTCTCGGCGAAGTGTTCGTGGGGCTGCTGTTCGGTCCCCTCCTCACGCTCGGAACGGGCACCGTCCTGCGCGGTGCCATCGTCTGGACCGACGCGCTGTACGGTCTGGTCCCGGGCTTCCTCACCGCCGCGATCCTGTGGATCAACGAGTTCCCCGATATCGAAGGGGACCGCGCCGCCGGGAAGATGAACCTGGTCGCGGTCCTCGGCTGGGAAGCGGCCAGAGGCGGGTACATCGCCCTGGTGGGCGCTGCCGGCGTGGCCGTGGTCGGACTGGTCGCCGCAGGGCTCGCACCGGCGTCCGCTCTGGTCGGACTGCTGCCGGCGCCGCTGGCCGTGCGGGCCGCCCGCATCCTGTACTCCACCCGCACGCCGGCCGCCCTGAAGCCGGCCTGCGCGGCGACGATCCAGCTGCAGTTCCTGATGAGCGCGCTGTTCGCCGGCGGTCTGGCGGCGGGCATCCTGTTCTGAGGCGCGGCCACGTCGCCATCCCAATGCTCCCGCACCTCGACCGGCGCGCGATGCGGCGTTAGTATTCCTTTGATTCAGCATCATCATGTGGAGCAGGCATGAAGCGCATAGCATTCCTGGCCGTCATTCTCGCCGCGGGCGCCGCACCCCTTCACGCACAGCGGCTGGCGCCCTCGCGATTCGAGGCCGCCCTCCCCGCCCTCCCCGCCCTCGCCGCCGTGCCCGCCGTACCGGCTACCGCCGCTACCGCCGCGCCGGCGCTCGGGCGTGTGGCTGCGCCGGCAGCACACGTGGATCGCGCCGACGACGAGCAGAAGGAAGGCAGCTCCAACGGCCTGTTCTCGTTCCGCACACTGGCGCACGTCGTCGGTGGCGCCGTGGTGGGCGGCTGGGTCGGCTACGTCGGGGCCCAGGTAGCCCGCAGTGACTGGGACAAGGAGAGCAACAGCGCGCTGAGCGACCAGCGGTCGGCCTGGGTGGCGGGCGGGGCCGTGCTGGGGATCCTCGGCAGCCGTCTCATCGGGAGGACGAGCCCCCCGGTCCTCGGACCGCTGCAGCCTCGGCCGCGTGCCGACCGCAACGTATTGACGACGGAGGAGATCCAGGCAGCGTCGGTCACCGACGCGTACGACCTCATCCTCAACCTTCGGAAGGACTGGCTGATTACCCGCGGGACGAACAGCTGGGCCGAGACCACGCGCGGCGAAATCGGGACCGGCGCCCCGCCGACTCTCACCCCGGGCCGCAGCCAGATCATCGTTTACCTCAATGGCGCGCGGATCGGCGGGGTCGATTCGCTTCGCGACGTGAACGCCCGCCTTCTGACGAGGGCGGAGTTCCTGGACGGCCGGCGGGCGACGCAACGCTTCGGCAGCGGGCACGCCCACGGCGCGATCCTCCTCTCGACGTCCGCGACCTAACGGTAGCGCGGGAACGGAGCGGCGGTCTGCCAATGACGGCCCCCTGGGTGGCTCCGGCCGCCCCGGGGGCCGGTTCGCGTCCGAGACGGCCATCTCGGGGGCATCCGGAATGCTTAATGCCGGAAGCGCCCCTGCACGCCACCTTCAGCACCGGGAGCCTGCCATGTTCCGAGTCCCCGCCCTCACCCTCGTCGGCACTGCCCTGATCACCGCCGGTGCCGGCGCCCAGGCGGTCGCCGACCCGGGCACCGAAGGCCGCGGCCGACCCGCGATCCGGCGTCCCGCAGCCACGGGAACCCCGGCTTCGCTCCCGATCGGCGCCGCGCTGGAGCCGACGCTCGTTCCGGCGCCGCCGGTACCGCCGGCGCCTCAGGCGGAAGAGCGTGGGCCGCTCATTCAGCTGAGCTGGCGGGGCGTGGCGGAGACGCTGGGAGGCGCGCTCGTGGGCGGCTGGGTCGGCTACGTGAGCGCGCAGGTGGCCCACGGCGACTGGGACAAGGCGTCGAACTCGGCGTTGAAGCGACAGCGCTCGCTCTGGACCGCGGCGGGCGCGGTGCTCGGCGTCGTGGGGAGCCGCGTGGTGGGGGCGACCGGATCGCCGTCCGCCGGGCTGAGGTCGCCGGTGCAGTACGACCACGAGCGAACCCGCCTGAGCACCGAGGAAATCCGGTCCTCGAAGTCCGAAACGGCATTCGCGCTGATCTCGACGTTGCGGCCGGAATGGCTGGTGACGCGCGGCACGAACAGCCCGACCGAGACGACGCACGGCAGCCTGGGCAACGGGGGTCAGCAGTACGTGCTCGCGGGCGCCGAGAAGATCGCCGTCTACATGAACGACATCGAGCTCGGTGGCGTGGCCAAGCTTCGCGACATCTCGACGGACCTGCTGACCGGCGCCCGCTTCCTCTCGGCGCGGGAAGCCACCTATCGGTACGGGATGGGCCACGCCTACGGCGTGATCCTGCTGCAGACCGGGTCGAGCGCCCCCTGACCGGCGACGCCGTGACCCGCACGCCGTGACCCGCACGCCGTGACCCGCACGCCGTGACCCGCGACCCCACCATCCGCTGACCGCCGGAGCAACCGCACCGTCGCGCCTTCTCGTACGCGCGCGCGCGCGTGTGGAACGGTCGTTGCACTTCTATGCCTTCACTGGAGACCGTCACCAAATGGAGGCGCATGGCAGCAGCACGCCTGGCGGGAGTCGTCCTGGCCCTCGGGGCCGCGGTCAGTACCGCGTGCGGCGAGCGGCCGGATGGCAGGGCCCGGGTGGTCGCCGTGCTGACGGGCGCTCACGCCCCCGCCACGGACGCCGCGGGTGCTCCGGCTGCGCTCGACTCTCCGGCCGTCCCCCTTCCCGACCCGCTGGACGACCCCGTCCTCCGCCTCGCCGGGGGAGACACTGTCCATGTGCACGCCGAAGTCGCCGGGTTCTACCGCGACCGTCGCTACGCCCCGGTGTGGACCGACGGTTCCGGCGTGCGCCGAGAGGGCGAGGACCTCGTGGCGGCCCTTTCCGGCGCCGCGGCCGACGGTCTCGACCCTTCACGCTACCGGGTGCTGACCGCGGCGAGGCTGCGCCAGCGGGTGGATGAAGCGGAGGACGATGGCGACCGGTCCGCGGTGCTCGGCGACCTCGACCTGCTGCTCAGCGAGAGCTTCGTCCGGCTTGCCCAGGACCTGGTGCGCGGCACGATCGACCCCCGGCGGGCCGGACTCGAGTGGCAGATCGATCCCGGCGACGCGCCTCTGGGCGAGCTCCTCGCCAGCGCCGCGGCCACGGGCCCTCGGACCGTTCTCGAGGGACTCCGGCCTCGCGCCCCCGAGTACGCTCGCATGCGCGCTGCCCTGGCCCGGCTCCGCCAGGCGTCGGCGGCCGGGGGTTGGGGGACGGTGTCGGCCGGATCGCCGCTCTCCGTCGGGGACCGGGACCCCCGCGTCGGCGAGCTGCGACGTCGCCTGATCGCGGGGCTGGACCCGACGGAGCGGCAGCTGGCAGAGCGGAGCCAGCGCGATCCGTACCGCTTCGACCCTGCCCTCGGGCGCGCGCTGCGGCACTTCCAGGAGCGCCACACCCTGTACGAGGACGGGGCGCTGGGACCGAACACCACGAAGGCGCTGAACGTCCCGGTCGCGCAGCGGATCGACGCGCTGCGCCTGAACCTCGACCGATGGCGCTGGCTGCCGTCGGATCTGGGCGACACCTACCTGCTGGTGAACGTGGCCGGCTTCGAGCTCGAAGTGGTGCGCGGGGATTCCGTCGTGCAGTCCATGGACGTGGTGGTGGGGCGCACGGCGGACCGCACCCCGATCTTCGAGGACACGCTCGAGTCCATGGTGGTGAACCCGTACTGGAACGTCCCGCCACGCATCGCCGAGGAAGAGATCCTGCCGGAGATGGAGGACGATCCGCTGTACCTGGAGCGGAACCACTTCGAGGTGGACGAGCGCGACGGGGAGATGCGCATCCGACAGACGCCGGGGCCGTGGAACGCGCTGGGGCACGTGAAGTTCCTGTTCCCGAACAACCACGACATCTATCTGCACGACACGCCGGCGGACCACCTGTTCAGCCAGGAGACGCGGGCGTTCAGCCACGGCTGCATCCGGCTCCAGCACCCGGACTCCCTCGCCCGCACGCTCCTGTCGATGCTCACGGACCGGCCGGCTTCCGACTACGACAGGCTCCGCCGTTCCGGGCGGGAGGAGTGGGTCCGGTTCGACCGCAAGATCCCGGTCTACATCGTCTACTTCACGGCCTGGGTCGGCGACCACGGCGAGATCCGCTTCCACCCCGACATCTATTCGCGCGATCGCACGCTCGCCCGCGAGCAGATGGCGAAGCTGGGCACGGCGGAGGGGGGTGCCCCAGCCGGGGGATGAGCCGGCACACGCACGGTCCTTGCGCCCCTGCGGCCGGAGCCCGCGGGTGACGAAACGGACGGGAGGAGCTGCATGGCGGAGGCGACGGAGGAACAGCGGGGCGTACGGCTGCAGGTGGCGGGGTCGAAGGTGAAGGACTCCGGCAAGGGAGTGGCCCGGGTCAGCCGCCAGGCGCTGGATGCGCTGGGTCTACGGGACGGCGACGTGATCGAGGTCGTCGGCAAGCGCTCCACGGCCGCCATCGCGCTGCCACCCTATCCGGAGGACGAGGGGCTGGACCTGGTCCGGCTCGACGGGCTCCAGCGCGCCAACGCCGATGTCGGCATGGGCGATCACGTGGAGGTCCGGAAGGCCGACCCGAAGCCGGCCGCCCGCATCCAGCTGGCGCCAGCCCAGCAGAACGTCCGGCTCCGGGGCTCCGGCGAGCTCCTGAAACGCACGCTCTACCAGCGCCCCCTCACCGCCGGCGACGTCGTCTCCACTTCCAGCTACCGGCGCACCTCCGCCGGGGTCCCGGACGGAGACCCGGAAGACCTCTTTCGCACCTTCTTCCAGCAACCGTCGTATGCCCTGCAGGAGATCCGGCTGGTGGTGGTGGCCACGAAGCCGCGCGGGATTGTCCGCGTGGCCGAGGAAACCGAGCTGGAGCTGCTGCCGCAGTACACCGAGCCGGAGACGCGGCGCGCGGACGTCACGTACGACGACGTCGGCGGGATCGGCTCCACGATCGAGCAGGTCCGGGAAATGATCGAGCTGCCGCTCAAGCACCCGGAGCTGTTCCAGCGCCTGGGCATCGATCCCCCGAAGGGCGTGCTCCTTCACGGCCCGCCCGGGACCGGCAAGACGCTCCTCGCCCGCGCCGTGGCCAACGAGGCGGACGCCCGCTTTCTTGCCATCGCCGGGCCGGAGATCATGGGCAAGCACTACGGCGAGTCGGAGGAGCGGCTGCGCCAGATCTTCGAGGAGGCGGCGCAGGACGCCCCCTCCATCATCTTCATCGACGAGCTGGACTCCATCGCGCCGAAGCGGTCGGAGGTCACCGGCGAGGTGGAGCGGCGAATCGTCGCCCAGCTGCTCACGCTCATGGACGGGCTCAACCCTCGCCAGAACGTGGTGGTCATCGCCACCACCAACCGCCTGGACGCCATCGATGAGGCGCTCCGCCGACCCGGCCGCTTCGACCGTGAGATCGTGGTGGGTGTCCCGGATTTCCAGGGGCGCCGCGAGATCCTCGAAATCCACGCGCGCGGCATGCCCCTCTCCGACGACGTCAACCTGGACGAGCTGGCGCGCACCACGTACGGCTTCGTCGGCGCCGACCTCTCCGCCCTGGCCCGGGAGGCGGCCATCGACGCTCTCCGCCGCAACCTCCCCGAGATCGACCTCGAGGAGCCCGAGATTGCGCCGGAGGTGCTGGAGCGGATCCGCGTCACCCCCGACGACTTCGCCAACGCCCTGAAGCGCGTGCAGCCATCGGCCATGCGGGAGATCATGATCCAGGTCCCCGACGTGCGCTGGGGCGACATCGGCGGGCTCGACAGGCCGAAGCGCATGCTCCAGGAGGGCGTCGAGCTGCCGCTCCGGCGCCCGGAAGCATTCCGCCGGCTGGGAATCCGCCCGGCCAAGGGTTTCCTTCTCTACGGGCCGCCTGGGACCGGGAAGACGCTCATCGCGAAGGCGGTGGCCCGGGAGGCCGAGGCGAACTTCATCGCCACCAAGTCGTCGGACCTGCTGTCGAAGTGGTACGGCGAGTCGGAGCAGCAGGTGTCGAGGCTCTTCGCCCGCGCGCGGCAGGTGGCGCCCACCGTCATCTTCATCGACGAGATCGACTCGCTGGCTCCGCAGCGGGGCGGCGGCCTGGGCGAGCCCGCGGTCACCGAGCGGGTGGTGAACACGCTGCTTGCCGAGCTGGACGGGCTGGAGGAGCTCCAGGGGGTGGTGGTCATCGGGGCGACGAATCGCCCCACTCTCCTGGATCCGGCGCTCCTTCGCCCCGGGCGCTTCGACGAGCTGGTCTACATCCCTGTCCCCGACCGCGCGGCGAGGGAGACGATCCTCTCCATCCAGACGCGTGGGATGCCGCTGGGCGACGACGTCGACCTGGGATCCATCGCGTCGCGCACCGAGCGCTACACTGGCGCTGACCTGGCCGACCTGGTGCGCCGGGCCGGGCTCCAGGCGCTCCGGGAGGACGTGGATACGGACGTGGTGCCGATGCGCTTCTTCGAAGCGGGGCTCGAGGAGACGCGAGCATCGGTCACGCCGGACATGGAGCGGGAGTACGAGCAGATGCGGGAGCGGCTCAAGGAGGAGAGTCCGCTGGGAACCGGCCGGATCGGCTTCCAGGTGCAGGAGCAGGAGCGGCGGGAGGAGCAACCGCTCGCCGCCCGTCATGTCCCCGTCGATTGAGGGAGCGACCGACTCAGCGGGTGTCCGCGAGCACGCGCGCTGCCGCCCGCCGTCCCGAGGCGAACGCGCCCTCCACCGTACCCATTTCCTCGGCCACGGCGTCCCCGGCGAAGTGGAGCGTGCCGTCCACGGGCGCCGCCAGGCGGCGTGCCGCGTCCGCGTGCCCGACCAGCGCGTAGGGGTACGCGCCGCCCGCGAAAGGGTCCGCGCTCCAGTCGTGCTGGCCCGCTTCCACGAGGGACTCCCTGATGACGTCGACCCCCAGGCCCAGCATCGCCGCCAGCTGCGCCAGCGCCGCCTCCACTCTCGCGTTCGCGGACAATGCGAGCAGGTTCCTGGCCATGGGACCCCCCGCCCACGCCACCAGCGTCGGCGCTTCCAGGCAGGCCGGGGTCCACCAGACCCGGAACGGGCCGTCGTCTGGCTCCCCTTCCAGGAAGAACGGGCGCTCGGCGCCAATGACCTCCAGCCAGAAGGGTCGGGCGAAGCGTAGGGCTACCTTGCACACCGCCCCTGTGCGGATGCCTCGCAAGGCGGCCACCGTGGATTCGGGGAGCGGGTTGACATCGAGGCCCCCGGCCGTCACGAGCGGGACCGGGACAGTGATCACGACCTGGCGCGCCACCAGCTCCGCCGGGCCGCCGGGAGTTTCCACCCCGACGGTCGCCGGGCCCGGGCGCCATCGGATCCTTTGCACGCGGTGTCGGAGCCGGAGCGTGTCGGAGGGGAGATCGCGGGCCAGGATCTCCGGAAGCCGGGACAGGCCCTGGAGGGCGCGAACCTGCGCACCGCCGCCGCCACCCTCGCCCGTCCCCTCCACCTCGCCTACCCAGATCGCGCTGACTTCGTCGGCGGGTGCAGCGTGGTACCCTTCGACGTAAGCTCGAATGCCGGATGACGTTTCCGGCGGGAGATCGGCCCGCTCGAGCGCCCGCGCCAGCGACAGGTCCGGCTCGCCAGGGCGCGGAAGGATTTCAGCAAGCCGGCCGAGAGCGGATTCCCAACCGGAGCCGCCAACCTGCCCACCGCTCACGCGAATCCGCTCCCCTTCCGTCGGCGCGAGGGCGACGCCGTGGTCACGCAGCAGTTCTGCCACGGCGCCCGAGCGGGGCAGGAACTCCGGGCCGAGCTCCAGCGGCGGCAGGCCCGGACGCGTCTGGATGCGGCCGCCCGGTCGGTCGCGGGCCTCGAGCACGGCGACCGACGCGCCGCCCGCCCACAAGTCCCGCGCCGCGGCAAGTCCCGCCACTCCCCCGCCCACGATGACCACGTCCAACTCGTTCACGCTCGGCCCCTTCCCGCCAGCGAGGCGTCCACCCATCCGGACCCGCTATCGGGTTCTGTCAGAGGGAACTGTTGGTCGCTGTCCCCCTACCACCCCGGCCCCCCTGTCGGGTTCTGTCAGAGGGAACTGTTGGTTGCGGTCCCCCAACCACCCCGGACCCGCTATCGGGTTCTGTCAGAGGGAACTGTTGGTCCCCCCGCCCCCCACGGCCTCCTCCGCCTGCCATGACGCCGCCGCACACCCTCTCCGTTCCCCCGACCCGTGTCAGATGAGCAGCGGGATCGCCAGCAGAACGAGGAACCCGCTCACGATCATCTGTCCCACCAGAGAGTTGAGCCGATCCGAGTTCGATGCGTTGTAGGCACCGCCGTCCGGCTTGTCGAACGCCAGTGCCCCATTGGTGACGGAGATGTCCGCCAGCTTTTCGCCGTTCAGGCTCAGCTGCCCGCTCCCGCCGCTCGCGGCGTCGTTCCCCGACAGGACGAGCGCGAGGGCGGCGCGGTTGCCGTTGCGGACTGCGGTGACGGAGATGTCGTCGGTGAAGTCCTGCCCACCCGCCGCGAACGTCTCCGTGAGCGCATACGTGTACCGCCGCTCACCGGCGTCGAAGGCGCCGTGGATCGTGGACGCGGTCGCCCCGGTTTCGTCACTGCCGCTGCCGGTCCCATCGATATCGAAATCCATGGTGACCGTGCCGTTGCTCATCGTGCCCACCGCGCTGAGCGTCTCGGACCACTGGCTCCCCGTCTCTGTGATGGAGTGGGCCTCTACGTAGTCGGCCACGACCAGCGTCCCGTTCGTGGTTTCGACGATGCGGATGCCCACCTTCGGGGTGGCACCCTCATCCCGCGGCGTCAGATCGATGTAGCCTCGCTCGTTCACGGGGACCAGAATGCCACCCAGCCCGTCCGTGTAGTACCAGATGATGCGGACGCCATCCGCCGGCGCGCCGGTCCGCCCCGGGTCCTCCACCCACGCGCCGGTCTGTGCATCGTAGGTGAACGTCTTCCCGGCAGCGTCGCCGAACGAGACGTGGGCGACCGACCCATCCGCCGCCACGAGGTCGGGCGACCCGGCAATCGCGGGGGACGCGGCAATCGCGGGGGACGCGGCAATCGCGGGGGACGCGGCGATCGCGGGGGACGCGGCAATCGCGGGGGACGCGGCAATCGCGGGCGACCCGGCGATCGCGGGGGACGCGGCGATCGCAGGCGACCCGGCAATCGCAGGCGACCCGGCAATCGCGGGCGACCCGGCGATCACGGGGGACGCGGCGATCGCGGGCGACCCGGCGATCGTGGGCGACCCGGCGATCGCGGGCGACCCGGGCAGTGCACTTCGGAGTGCGAGCACCATCGCCGCCAGCGAAGCGGGGCCGGTCCCGAACCCGCCGGCGAGTGCGACGCCGGGATAGGCCGCGATGCTGTCCAGCGCCTCGGCCATGAGTCGGTTCGCCGGAGACACGGCTTCGGCGACCCCGAAGTCTTCCTGCATGTCGGCCTGCAGCCCGGTGGGATCGAGGTCCGTGAGCAGCGAGTCCACATCCACGGGGTTGTCGCCGGAGCAGGCCGCCAGGGCCGCGGCGAGAGCCACGGCCACGGGAGCGAGGAGCGCGCGCGAGCGGGATTTCATGGATACGCCTTTGTTCTGGTCGGGAGAACGGGGGTGCGCGGCAGTCGGCAGTCGGGCTCTGGCGGCCGTCGGTGCGGACGCGAGAACGGTAGCGCGGCCCGCGGGGTGCCGCAATCCGCGAGCGCCCCGGCGCAATCCGTCGACGGCGCCGCCGCGCGCTGGCCCGCGCGCCTCCTTCTCCCGGAGGTCAGCGTGCCGCCGCGGCACCTTCGCCGGAGGTTCGCACGCCGACGCTCTGCACGATAACTTGCGTCCCTTCTTCACCAAGCAGCGTCTGTCGTCCACCCGATCAGGAACGAACGCATGAACGGAAGCCGCTGGCTCATGATTCTCGGCGCCGTCGTGGCGGTGCTGGTCATCATCCAGATCATCAACATCGGGGTCTCCGACAACCCGCCGGTGGAGCAGGACCTCGCCGCGCCGCCCGAAGTCAGCCAACTCCTGCACCGGGCGTGCTACGACTGTCACTCGAACGAGACCGTATGGCCGTGGTACTCGCGGGTCGCGCCATCGAAGTGGCTGGTGGGCCATGACGTGGCCGAAGGGCGAGGCGAGCTGAACTTCTCCACCTGGAACCGCTACGAGCCGCGCCGCATGGCGCGCAAGGTGAAGGAGATCGCGGACCAGGTGGAGCGGGGCGAGATGCCGCCGCGGCTGTACACGCCCATGCACCCGGCGGCCCGGCTCACCGTCGAGGAGCGCCAGCAGATCGTGGCCTGGGCCAGGGCGTACGCCCAGGAGATCGCGGACGCGAACGGCATCGACCTGAATGCGCCTCGACCCGGGCCGGGCGAGGCGGGGGGCCGGGGAGGTGAGGGCGGCGCCGGGGGGGCCACCGGCGGGGGCCATTAGGCACCCCGCCCGGGGTCCGTGATGGTCCTGGCGTGATCCTGATCGGGCGAGTCAGCCGGCCGACGCCGCCACCATCCGATTGAGATAGGCCCAGCGCGCGTCCACGTCCGCCTGGATGTGCGTGATGGCCGCATCGTCGAGGTGCCGGAAGCGGCCCTGGGCCCTGATGTATGGACCCACTGGGTCGCCCGTGCTGTCCACTGTGAAGTGCCAGCGGTCGCCGTTCTCCACCTCCATGAGCGGGAAGACGCGGTTCTGCACCGCCATCCGGCCCAGCTCGATGGTCATCTCGTCCGGCACCTTCCATCCGGGAGGACATGGCGACAGGATGTGCAGGAAGCGGGTCCCCCGGATCGCCTTCGCCTTCCGGACCTTCTCCAGCAGGTCGAGCGGATAGGCGGTGGATGCGGTCGCTGCGTACGGGATCCGGTGCGCTGCCAGGATGCTGAGAATGTCCTTCTTCTTCGTGGACTGCGGCTGGTTGGTGGGCGTGGTCGTGGTCCAGGCCCCCCACGGTGTGGCCGACGAGCGCTGGATCCCCGTGTTCATGTACGCTTCATTGTCGTACGTGACGTAGAGGATGTTCTCGTTTCGCTCGGCGGCGCCGGAGAGCGCCTGGAGCCCGATGTCGAACGTCCCCCCATCGCCCGCCCACACCATCACCGGTGGTCTCCGTGTCCCCGCGCACATCGAGCGCGGCGCGGATCCCGGAAGCCACGGCCGCGCCCGTCTCGAACGCGGTGTGGTAGAGCGGCACGTGTAGCGACGACTGCGGGTAGGGCCCGGCGATGATGCTCCAGCAGCACGCCGGCAGCACCACCATCGTCTGCTCGCCCAGCTCCTTGAGAACCATCCGCATGGCCAGCGGCGCGCCACAGCCCGGGCAGGCGAGGTGGCCGGAGTCGAGCAGCTCGAGACGCGGCACCGCGTCCTTGATCATGACCTGGCTCATGCCTTCACCCCCACCCAGAGGTCCTCGCGCGCCGGCGAGTCCACGGCCCGCGTTCGTTCGATCACTTCGTCGATGGTGGCCGGCGTGACGTCACGTCCTCCCAGCCCGAGCACGTAGCCGTACAGCGTCGGACGGTCGTCCGGCGCCACGTCATAGAGGCCGGCGCGGATCTCTTCCGCGAAGATCCCGCCGTGGCCGGGCGAAACATTGCGGTCCAGTACCGCCACCTTGGCGGCGCCACCCAGCATCTTCCGCAGCGCGTCGGTCGGGAACGGGCGGAACATCTTCACCTTGACGAGTCCCACCTTCTCTCCGTCGTCGCGCCGCTGGTCGACGACCTCGCGGGCGGTGGACGTGATGGTGCCGGACGTGACCAGCACCAGCTCGGCGTCTTCGGCGCGATAGCTTTCGAGCGCGCCGTACCCTCGCCCGGTGAGCACACGCCAGTCTGCGTCGACCTCGGCGAAGATGCGCGCGGCCCGGTGCATCGCCTCCTGCTGGTCCCATCGCATTTCCATGTAGTCGTCCGGCCGAACCAGCGCGCCGAACGCACGGGGATCCGCCGTATCCAGCTTGACGCTGGGTTCGCGCTTCGGCAGGAATCCGTCCACCAGCTCCTGGTCCGGGATATCCACCGGCTCGCTGGTGTGCGACAGGAAGAAGGCATCCAGGATGATCATCACCGGCAGGTCCACCGCCTCGGCCAGCCGGAACGCCTGGATCGTGGTGTCCAGCACTTCCTGGTTGTTCTCGCAGTACAGCTGGATCCACCCGGTATCGCGCTGGCTCAGGGAGTCGTTCTGGTCGGTCCAGATGTTCCACCCCGGACCCATGGCGCGGTTGATCTCCGCCATCACGATCGGGTGCCGGGCGTTCGCCGCCCAGTGCAGCATCTCGTGCATGAGCGCCAGCCCCTGCGACGACGTGGCCGTGAATGCACGCACCCCCGCCGCGCTCGCGCCCACCACCGCCGCCATCGCAGAGTGCTCGCTCTCCACTTTGATGAAGCGGGCGTCCAGCTCGCCGCTGCCGCACATCTCGCTCAGCATCTCCACGACCTGCGTCTGCGGCGTGATCGGGTACGCCGAGATCACCTCCGCGCGGGCCAGCTTCACGCCCAGCGACACGGCGTGGTTGCCGACGATGACCTTCCTCACAGTCCCTCCCGCGTCATCACGATGGCGCCGCGCGGGCACTCTTCCGCGCAGATGCCGCACCCCTTGCAGTAGTCCAGGTCGATCTCGAACCCGCCCTCCGGCTTTCGTGTGATCGCGGCGTCAGGACAGAACACCAGGCACACCTCGCAGTCATTGCACACGGCGCAGTTCAGACAGCGCTTCGCCTCCGCCACCGCCGCATCCAGGGCCAGCCCGAGGTTCACTTCGCGGAAATCGATGGGGCCCTGCCGCCACCGGTCCTCGTGCCGCTCCGCGTGGGCGTAGTGCGCCAGCTGTAGGGCCTCGACGTCCACCACGTCGTTCGTCGGATTGGTACGGCGTACCGGGTCGTCGCCGCGCCAGCGCGACATGCTCGGCGTCCCCTTGCCCCAACGCAGCGCGTCCATCTCGGGAGCGCCGGCCAGGTCGCCGGTCCGCTCGCGCAGGTAGCGGTCGATCCCCATGGCCGCCCGCTTCCCCGAGCCCAGCGCGTCGGCCACCGTGCGGTCGCCGCCGGCCAGGTCGCCCCCGGCGAAAAACGTCGCGTTCACGGTCCCGCCCGCGCCGCCCCACGCGTCCACCAGGACGGCCCCCCTTCCCCTGGCCACCCCCTCGGGGAGCAGGTCGAGCTCCGCGTCCTCACCGATGGCCGAGAGCACCGTGTCCACCGGGATGCTGAAGCCGTCGTCCTCGATGGGGACGGGGCGACGTCGCCCGCTGGCGTCCGCGTCCCCTAGCGCCATCCGGGTCACGTGCATGCGCACGAGCTTCCCCTTCTGATGGTCGAAGGAGGCGGGGGCCGCCAGGAAGACGAACTCGATCCCTTCCCGCATGGCTTCATCCACTTCCTGCGGGATGGCCGGCATCTCGTTGCGCGTGCGGCGGTAGACCACGATCGGTGTCGAGCCGAGCCGCAGCGCCGTTCGGGCGCAGTCGATGGCCGTGTTCCCTCCGCCGATCACCGCGACCCTCGCACCGATCTCCGGGCGCTCGCCCCGGTTCACCGCCTTCAGGAACTGCAGCCCCGCGATGATCCCCGGGCCGTCCTCGCCCGGCACGCCCAATGGCTTCCCCCGGTGCGCGCCCGTGGCGAAAAACACCGCATCGTAGCCGCTCAGCTCCCCGGCGACGCCCGGCCCGTCCAGCCGCACGCCCAGGCGGAGCTCCACGCCCAGCGCCTGGATCCTCGCCAGCTGCCGGTCCAGGATGTCCCGCGGAAGGCGGTACGCCGGGATCCCCTGGCGCAGCATCCCGCCCGCCTCGCGCGCCTCGTCGTAGACCACCACACCGTATCCCAGCCGAGCCAGGTGGTGCGCGGCGGCCAGGCCGGCAGGACCCGCGCCCACGACCGCCACGTTCTCCCGCCGCGTGCGCTCGGCCGGCTCCGGCAGCGGCCGGGCCAGGATCGCATCGCCCAGCGCCCGTTCCACCGCGTGCACGGCCACCGCTTCATCGAAGTCGCGGCGGTTGCAGCCGATCTCGCACGGGTGGTGGCACACCCGCCCGGTCACGGCCGGCATTGGGTTCTCCCGCAGCAGCAGATCCAGCGCCTCCTCGACGCGGTCCTGGCGCAGAAGGTTCATGTACCCTTCCACGTCGACGCCCGCAGGGCACGCCTGGTTGCACGGTGCCACTCCGTCCCGGTACATGGGCCGGATGTACTTCCACGACCCGGTCCGGTTCTCCCTGGTCGACGCGCTGCTGATGGAGATCAGCGGCGCCCCCGGTGCATACCTAGGCATTCGTCACCTCCTCCGCCCCAGCCTCTCCGGGCCCGCCCGCCGCCGCGCCGGTCAGACCCACTCCATCGGCCGTCACCACCGCCTCCGCCGCCTCCCTCGCCGCGGCCCGGTTGGCCTCCATCCGGGTGGGCACCTCTTCGTCGATGGCCGCGCACACCGAGTCCAGGCTCACCAGCCCCGACCACGCCGCGAACGCACCGAGGATCGCCGTGTTCACGATCGGCTGAGAGCGCGACCCGATCCCGTGCGACGTCGCGATCGCGCTCGCGTCCACCGTCGCAACCCGGAACCGCTCCAGCAGCGCGGGATACGCCGACGGCGGGCGACCCGTGTTGATCAAGATCCCGCCCCCGCGCTTCAGCCCGGCCGTCACGTCGATCGCTCCCACCAGCGTCGGGTCGAGCACGATCAGGTCGTCGGGGGCCGTGATCTCGCAGCGCAGTCGGATCGGCGAATCCGCCACTCGCAGGAATGCCGTCACGGGCGCGCCCCGCCGCTCCACACCGAACGCAGGGAATGACTGCACCCACCGGCCCTCCCGGAAGAGCGCGACCGCCAGCACCTTCGACGCGATGACCGCGCCCTGCCCACCACGCCCGTGGATGCGCAGCTCACGCATTGGGACTCCTTACGAAGCAGGTATGTCTTGGAGCGGCCGTGAACGCGCTCCGCACCTTGCACCTCCAAGATGCGGGGAACTCTCACCCGGCGACGTAGGGAGAGGCTTGAAAATGCTGTGGGAGAACGCAGGACGCCCCGGGAGGGGTTTGCCGGAAAATGCCTGCGAGCGGGCCCCGACTCTCCCCGTCCGCATTGCCCCGCGACCCCCGCCACGGCTAGCTTTCATGCAGTCCCATCGAACCGCGGCACGCGCCGCCCGGAGGTGCCGATGAAGGCCTCGCGCAAAACGAACCGTCCCGAGCCCACCTCGACGGAGGTCCGACGCGCCGACATCCAGGAGGCGGGTCTCGATCCCGCGGACCTCGACCGCGCCCTCGAATGGGTCCTCCCTCTCGGCGTCTGCTGCGCCGAGGCCCAGGCCGATGGCGTTCCATGCGCCGGCATCGGCGGCGATTGCCTCGTCTGCGACCTCGCCGACCCGATCAGGCAGCTGCTCCTCCGCATGGCCGCCACGGCCCGCATTCACTAGGCTGCGGCACGCAGGCGGGACGCCGACGCCGACACGAGGGCTGACGGCCGACGCCGCTACCCGGCTGACGCCGACGGCCGACACCGGGCTGACGCCGCCGGCCGACGCCGCCGGCCTGACGCCGTCGCCGCCACCGGCCTTACGCCGGCTCCCGTCAACCCCCGTTCCCATCGACCCGTCCGGTACCGGTCGGGCGTTGTTCGCAATTAGTGTGGGAACCCAACGGTCCCGTTCCGCCCCCATCGTCGGAAGGGGGCGTTCCCCGCACAGGGTGGCAGGAACGCCCGTTCGGACCGATGGCGCGCGCACGTATCGGGCGTTCTCCACGCCCCCGCGACGGCCCCGGGCGAACTCACGTCGCGCGCCCGATCTTGCCGGCGCCCCGTTCACTCCCCAGCTTCCGGGCGACCGGATCCGACCCTCATCCCGAGCGCGACGATGCCCCACTCGAGCCGCTTCGCCACCGCTTCCACCCTCGCGCTGCTCGCCCTCGTGGGCGTGCTTTCCGCCGCCGCAGCAGCGCCGGCCTCCGCCCAGGCGGCCGAAGGCGTGGACACCGCGTACGTGCGCGCCCACTACGACAAGCGCGAGGTCACCATCCCCATGCGCGATGGTGTGCGGCTGTTCACGGCCATCTACACGCCGAAGGACACGACGCGCGGGTACCCGATCCTGCTCTTCCGCACGCCGTACAGCGTGCGGCCGTACGGGGCTGGGGCATACCCGGCCTCGCTGGGCCCGAACGCCGCGTTCACGCGCGACGGCTTCATCTTCGCGTACCAGGACGTGCGCGGTCGCATGATGTCGGAAGGCGACTTCCTCAACATGACGCCGCACGTGGAGGACAAGCGCACCCCCTCGGACGTGGACGAGAGCAGCGACACGTACGACACGATCGAGTGGCTCCTCGCGAACGTCGGGCACCACAACGGGCGCGTGGGCCAGTGGGGGATCAGCTATCCCGGCTTCTACAGCGCCGCCGGTATGATCGATGCCCACCCGGCGCTGGTGGCAGTGTCGCCGCAGGCGCCCATCGCCGACTGGTGGAACGACGATTTCCACCACAACGGCGCGTTCTGGCTGCCCCACTTCTTCGGCTTCTTCTGGTTCTTCGGCCAGCCCCGGCCGGAGCCCACCGCGCAGTTCCCTGCACCGCTCGATTACGGGACGGTGGACGGCTACGCGTTTTACCGTGACCTGGAGCCGCTGGCCGGCGTGAACGAGGACTGGTATCACGACCGCGTCGCGTTCTGGGATTCCATGGTCGCGCACCCGGACTACGACGCGTTCTGGCAGCGTCGCAACCTGCGGCCGCACCTGAAGCACGTGGCGCCGCACGTCCTCACCGTGGGCGGCTGGTTCGACGCCGAGGACCTGTTCGGCGCCCTGGCCACGTACCGTTCCGTGGAAGCGCAGAACCCGGGCATCGACAACCGCATCGTCGAGGGGCCCTGGTTCCACGGCGGCTGGGAGCGGAGCACGGGCCAGCAGCTGGGCGACGCCTGGTTCGACCAGCCCACGTCGGAGTTCTTCCAGGACAGCATCGAGCTGCCCTGGTTCAGGCACTGGCTCAAGGACGCGCCGGATCCGGGCCTGGCGGAGGCCACCATGTTCGACACGGGCGTCAACCGCTGGCGGCGGTTCGCCGAGTGGACGCCCCCCGCCGCGGCCGAGCGTGCGCTCTACTTCGCGCCGGACGGCGTGCTGGGGTGGTCGCCTCCCGGTGAGGCGGACGCCTTCGATGAGTGGGTCAGCGATCCGGCGCACCCGGTGCCGTTCACCCGCGAGGTGGCGCTCGGGATGACGCGCGAGTACATGACGGAGGACCAGCGCTTCGCCGCGCGCCGCCCGGACGTCGTGGTTTACCGCACGCCGCCTCTGGAAGAGGACCTGACGCTGGCGGGCCCGCTCGTCGCCGAGCTGTGGGTCTCCACCTCCGGCACGGCCTCGGACTGGATCGTGAAGCTGGTGGACGAGTTCCCCGGCGACGCCCCCGATACTCCGGCCGCGCGCTCCCGACCCGGATTCCACACCGGCGGCTACCAGATGATGGTGCGCAGCGAAGCCATCCGCGGACGCTACCGGAACGACCCGTCGCGACCGGAGCCGTTCCGGCCGAGCGAGCCCACGCGAGTGGCGCTCCCGCTGCAGGATGTGTTGCACACGTTCAGGCAGGGGCACCGGATCATGGTGCAGGTCCAGAGCACGTGGTTCCCGCTCGTGGACCTGAACCCGCATACCTACGTGCCGAACCTCTACGCCCTGGACGCCACCGGCCCCTTCGTGAAGGCGACGCAGCGCGTCTACCGCTCGATCGAGCACCCTTCCCGGCTGGTCCTCCACGTCCTGCCGCCGCCTCAGGACTGATGCCGAACCGCCTGATCGAAGGCCTGGCGCGCTTCCGGCGCGAAACATTCCCGAAGTACCGTGAGCATTACCGGCGCCTCGTGGAGGAGGGGCAGCGCCCCACCACGCTCTTCATCGGCTGCGCCGACTCCCGCGTGGTTCCCGACCTGCTCGTGAGCGTCGATCCGGGCGAGCTGTTCATCGTCCGGAACATCGGCGCGTTCGTCCCGCCTTATGGCGAAAACCCCTGCTTCGACGGAACGGCCGCGGCCATCGAGTTCGCGCTCTTCGAGCTGGACGTCACCGACATCGTGGTATGCGGCCACTCCCATTGCGGGGCGATACGCGCCCTCTACCAGCCGCCCGGGAAGGAGGCGCCGCACATCCGGAAATGGCTCGAGCTGGGCGCCCGCGCGCGCATCGGCCGCGACCCGGTGGAGCGGGACCCCGACCTCGACCAGCCGGCCGGCCGCCAGCCCGACGCCGGCGGCCCGGGCGCCGGAGGCGCCGGCGGCGCCGGCACGGCCCGGCCACCTTCGCCGCCCTCCCGCGAGCTGCTCTTCCGCACCGAGCAGCGCTCGGTAGCGGTGCAGCTGACGAGCCTGATGACCTACCCGGCGGTGCGCGAGCGGGTGGACGCGGGCCGCCTGTCGCTGCACGGCTGGATGTACGTCATCGAGGACGGTCAGGTGCTCGCGCTGGACATGGCGACGCGCAAGTTCGCACCGCTCGCCGACTGACGCCGGCGCGTGGCTAGCCTGCCACCACCCGCACCGCCCGCAGTGCGGCGCCGCCCCCCACGACCTCTCCGCTCCCCTGGACGTAGGCGCCGTCAGGACTGAGCTCCCACACCGCCTCATCGTGAAGGACGCCATCCAGAATGGCGCGCAGCCGCTCGCACAGCTCCGCTCTCCGTACCGGCACGCCCACCTCGACGCGACGCGACAGGTTCCGCGGCCGCCAGTCGGCGGAGCCGATGAAGTATTCGGGCTCCCCCCCATTGGAGAACTCGAAAATGCGAGCGTGCTGGAGGAGCCGTCCCAGCAGGCTGACGATCCGGATGTTCTCCGAAAGCCCCGGCACACCGGGGCGCAGCGCGCAGATTTCGCGCACCGCGAGCTCCACCTGCACGCCGGCCTGGGAGGCCTCGTACAGCTTCGAGATCATGCGACGGTCGGCAAGGCCGTTCAGCTGGCCGCGCAGGCCGGCCGGACGCCCCGCCTTCGCGTGCTCGATCTCGCGGTCGATGAGCTGGAGGAACCGCTGGCGCATGTTGAAGGGCGAGACGAGCAGCTGGTCGAAGTCGCCCGTGGCGGAATAGCCGGTGAGGATGTTGAAGACCCCCTGCAGCTCCTCGCCGATGCCCTGGTCCGCCGTGAGGAGCGCCACGTCGGTGTACGTCCTCGCCGTGGCCGCGTTCAGGTTCCCCGTGCCGATGTAGCTGTAGCGGACCAGCCGCTCCCCTTCCCTGCGCACGACCAGCCCGGCCTTCGCGTGCACCTTGTACTTGAGCGGGCTGAAGACCACGTGGATCCCCGCCGCCGACAGCGACTTGGCCCACGCGATGTTCTGCTGCTCGTCGAAGCTGGCCTTGATCTCGATCAGGGCCACGGCGTCCTTGCCCAGCTCCCTCGCCCTGGACAGCGACTGCACGATCTCGGACGATGTGTCGGTGCGGTAGAGCGTAACCTTGAGCGCGACCACGTCCGGATCCTCCGCGGCCTCCCGGATGAAGCGCTCGGCGCTCGAGTTGAAGTCGTCGTGCGGGAAGTACACCAGCCGATCCGCCTCCGCGAGCAGGTCGAACACCGGCCGCCCCGGGTCGAGCGGCTTCGACCGCTTCAAGGGCGGGAAGCGGGCCTCGCCCTCCACGTCGAGGTCGGCGATCTCCTCCAGCGCCGCCAGGTCGATGAGCCCGTCCACGACGTACACATCCTGAGGACCGAGCCACCACGATTCGGCGGGTGACTCGTAGCGCAGCTCGTTCACGATCATCTGGCGGAGTGGACGGGGCATGCGCGCGTCCACTTCCAGGCGCACGGGGGAGCGGAACGGGCGACGCGCCACGTCCTCCTCCACCGCCTGCAGCACGTCGCCTACCAGGGTCTCTTCGAGCTGGGTGCGGGCGCTGCGCGTCACGCGGAAGAGGTGTGCGCTCTGGATGGTGAGCCCCGAGTAGAGCTCAGGCAGGCGCGCCACCAGCAGATCCTCCAGCGGCACCAGGCGGCGTCCGTCTTCGAGCGGGAGGAAACGGGGAAGCTCTCCCGGTAGCTCGACGGCCGTGAAGTGGGCCCGGTCGGACGCAGGCAGCCGCACCACCGCGCCCACGGCCGGGCGCAGGTTCCGCATGTGCGGGAACGGGTGGCTGGCATCGGCGGCCATGGGCGTGAGCACGACCTCGGCGTCGGCGGCGTACCGCTCCAGCAGGTAGGCGCGCTCGCCGTCGTCCAGCTCGCGCCAGCGCAGGATCCGCACGCCGCGCTCCGCAAGCGCAGGAAGTAGCCTTCGGCGCAGCAGCCGCTGCGCGCGGGCGGCCACCTGTCGCGACCGGACCCCGATCAGGTCGAGCTGCTCCTGCGCCGTGAGCCCGTCCATGGTCCGGCGCTGGCCTGGCGCGGCCGCCTCTTCCTTGAACCCGGCCACCCGGGTCATGAAGAAGTCGTCCTGACGCGTGCCGAACATGGACAGGAAGCGGACCCTCTCCATGAGCGGGGGCTCCTCCGACTCGGCGAACACCAGGATCCGCTCGTCGAATCCGATCCGGCTCAGCTCCGCGTTGAGAAGGTGCTCCGGCGGAACGTCCTTCCCCGGCGCATACTCGGGCAAAGGCATCGGCGGCAGCGCCAGCTCGAGCGCTTCCGGCCCCGCGTCGGCCTCTCCGAGCTCCGCCGCCTCTTCGGCGCTCCCCAGGTCCGAGCGCGCGGCCACCTCGAACGCCGCCAGGGTGCGCGGCTCCCGCAGCGCGCCGCCACCCACCGCTTCCAGCGCTTCGGCAAGCGGCACCCAGACCATCCGCTCGTCCGTGTCGTCGGGCTGAACCTCGTCCGTGAGCCACACCTCGAGCGCCGGGCGCCCGGGGCCCCCGGGATTCGTGCCGAGCAGCCGCACGCGCGCCCCCGTCCGCCCCAGCTCCCGCGACACCAGCCGGCGCGCCCCCGCCTCGCCGCTCCCATCGCCGCACGGCACCCGCAGCCCATCCGGCACCCGGCGCAGCGCGACGCGCCCCATCGCGTACGCGATCACGGCCAGCTCTCTCGCGGCACGCACCTCCCGCTCCAGCGCCTCCACCTCCGCGTCCTCGAGCAGCTCCCGCGCCCTCGTGGCCGGGTCAGACAGGGTGATGCGGACGCCGGGCTCCTTCTCCAGCGACGCGACCAGCCCGTCCACCTCCGCGTCCTCTCCCGTTGTGAGGGCGAGCTCCCACAGCGTTCCCGCGAGCTCGTTCCGGCGGACCGTGAGCGTATCGTACGAGAGCACGAGCTCCCGCCCCTCTTCCCCTTCTTCGCCGGCGGTCAGCTCGACGTGGCGGAGGCGGCAGAGCGTCTCCACCTCGAACGCCGGCTCGAGCCGCGCCGGGTCAATGAGGCCGCGCAGGAGCTCGGCGGCTGCCGAGTCGCCGTGGAAGACGCTCTCCGGCTCGCCCGGGCCGACTTCGGACTCCTCCACCCGCGCCGGACCCTCCCCCTCGCCGGTGCTCCGGATGTCGACGCGCAGCGCGCGCCCGCCGTCGGCGCGGTAGCGGAGCCGCACGGCGGCGGGCTTGAGGCCCAGCTCCCCGCCCGGCGTGTCGTAGTAGACGTCTCGGAAAACCTCGATGGACCGCCTCTCGCTGCGTGCGGCCATCGCGAGCGGCGCCCGGGCCAGGCGGTCGAGGAGATCGCCGCTCGGGACCTCCAGCCGGATCGTGCGCGTGCCGCCCATCAGAACGGCATCCCCAGTCCGAGGTAGACGCGGTCCTCTTCGCCCCTCGCCCACACGGCGCTCACCGCAGTGCCGAGCGTCTCGAAATAGACCCCCGCGCCGCGGCCCAGGTGCCACCCGCCCGGAGACGCACCATCCACGTATACGCGCCCCGCATCCGCCAGGCCGATCACGCCGAGACGCCCCTTCGTCAGCCACAGGTCGGCCCGGAACAGCGGGATCCGGAGCTCCGCGCCGGCCCACGTGGCCGCCTCCCCGGCGAAGCGCTCCCAGCGATAGCCCCGTACGGTGAGCCGCCCGCCCAGCCGAGCGGCCGCGTGGAACGGGAAGTCGCCCCAGGCCCGGCTCGCGCCGCCGCGCACCGCGAGCACCGGGCTGGCTCCATCATCCAGCGCGATGGGCAGAGGCAGGTACGCCGTCGCTGCCACGTCGGCGCTCGCGTGAGGCCCGAAGCGGGGAGCGGCGGCGGGATAGGCGTCCGCATCCACGGCCACGCTGAAGCCGTGGGTCGGCACGGCCGGGTTGTCCACCCGCCGGAACGACAACCGGCTCCGGACTCCCACCTCGGTGAGCGCGCGGGGCACCGGATCGAGCCTCACGGCCGGGGCCGCGGAGCCCCCGTCGGACAGCGTGTAGCGCGCGGTGGGGCCGATGTAGGCCTCGACGGAGGGCGTCTCCACCCCGAGCGTCGCCTGGATCTCCATGCGGTCCTGTCGAACGATCCCGGATCCCGCCGATGCCGGCGCTTCGGAGCTGTTGCCGTATCCGTAGAAGCGTGTGGCCTGGAGCTCGGTCGCCTCCGCCCTCAGACGCCCGAAGGCCGGGCTGTTCTCCAGGTGCCACACGGCGTCGGCGCGCGCGCCGAAATCCCCCGACCCCATGCCGTACAGCAACCGCAGCGTGAAGCGGGAAGCGAACGGGTCCCGCCGGAAGCCGTACGTCGTCCACGTCGGGCCGCCGCCCACGACCACGCCTTCCGCCGCGCGGTAGTCCGCCTCGGGGGTGAACCACGCGACACTGCTGCCCGAGTGCCGGACACGGTCGTTCCCGGTCTCTTTCGCGAACCAGGAGCTCGTGGAAGCCGCGGGCGGGCCGTAAGGCCTCCGGTCCACGCTCGTCCGCGGGCCCGCCACCACCACGTCCTGTCCACCGGCCGCGTACAGGTACGTGGGGCCGCCGCTCCCCGCATCGTAGAGCGTATCGGCGCCGCCCCCCGCCACGACCCGGACCGCGATCCGCTCCGCTCCCGTGCCGCGGACCACCGCCACGTCATCGCCGCCGTGCAGGTCCAGCAGAACCTCGTGGGTCTCGGCCGGGACGAACACGCGGTGGTACCACGGCACGGCGCCATGGTAGAGCGTGACCTCGAGTGCGCCGCCGTCCCGCCGCAGCAGCTCCGCATGCTCCGGCGCATCGGTCGCGTCGATCCTCGCGGCTCCGGCGAGGGCGCGGTAGAAGCGGGCCGAGACGTCCTGGAGGTGGTCGCGGCGCCAGGCCAGGACGTGCAGAAGCGTGTCCGCCTGCTCCCGCGGCACTTCCGGCGGCAGCCCTTCGAGCGCCCCGCGGAGCACATCGTCGGTGAGCCCGGCCTGCACGGACGCCGTGACCGCTTCCCACGCCGCGCGATCCAGCCCCGCCAGGAGTCGCTGGCTGAGCTCCCGATCGTGCCAGAGCAGCCCCTCGATGGAGTGGAACTCGTTCTTCCACACGGCCAGCTTCGGGAAGAACTCCGCATCGACGAGGCGGGCGAGCACGCCGTCCGCGCTCATCAGCGCCCAGTCCCGGTCGCGGGCGATCGGGCGCCACCGCGCGCCCCACGCCGCCGGCTCCCTCGCCCACCGCCACTGGTCCCCGCCCCGGTCCGTGTCATTCACCAGGAAATCCACCAGCCGCGACGCCAGGTACTCCCTCGCGTCCACCCGGTCGTTCGGAGTCTCCTCCAGCAGCTCGAGCAGCCGCTCCGTTCCCACGATCCGGGAGTAGCCGCGCCAGCCGGGCGTACCACCCTCCCCCTCGTTCGGCCGCTCCACCAGCAGCCCGAGCATCCCCGCGAACGCGTCCCGGAAACGGCCGAGCCGGGGATCGTCCGGCATCACCCGAAGCACGCCGGGGACCGCCAGCAGCCCGAGCGCGGCGTTGAGCCGGGGCACCACCAGCCCGGCGAACGGGTGGAAGATGCTGACGTGGTCCTTGAGCAGTGCCTGGAACGGCGTCCCCACCAGATCCTCGGGGAGGACCTGCACGGGGAACTTGTCCGTGCTCCGGAAGATGAACTCACGGCCGTCCGCCGACTCGAGGTGGAGCGTCCGGCTCTGGTTGCCTCCCTGCTCGACGGGCACCAGTCCGCCGGCGAAGGTGTCCAGCGCCAGGACCGGTACGCTCACCGAGCGCGTCCACTCCGCCCGCCGGTTGTCCCCGTTGAAGAAGCGACGGAACGGCCCGGCCGCGTAGCCCGGTTCCGGTGCCACCACTACCGTGTCCCGCTGCGGGGAGGAGCGCGGGTCGGGCTCGAGCGCTTGCGCGCCGGCGGCAGCGGCGGCCCCGAGCGCCGCGGCCCCCGCAGCGACGGGGACGAACGGGTTCCAGCCCGTCACTCGTCGTCCTCCGCGGGGTGGTACGGCACGTACTCGGCCGCGGCGACGGTGGGCGACCACCGGTCCTCCAGCTCCCCGAGAATGTCCACCGGCGTCTTCTTCTTTCGCAACCGCACCGCCGCCTCGAGCGTGTAGACGCCGTTCCGCCCGCGCGGCGGCTCGCGGAAGAGCCACTCCTTGCCGATCTCGCTCAGCACCACCTCTGCGACCTGGCGGGCGGAGCGGGGCTCCGTGGTGTGGATCAGCAGGATACCGTCCGTCTTCATCTGCTCCGCGAGCTCCTCCAACCGATGCCGCACTCGCTCCTGCCCCTGCCGCGTCTGGGCGATCATCATGCTCGTGTCGCCCACGGACAGCAGCTCCGCGTCCTCGTCCACGTACAGCTCCAGGTCGTACTTCCAGAAGACCAGCACCATCACGGCGAAAGTGAGCGAGAGCACGAACGCGATGTCCGCCGCCTGCACTCCGCACGACAGTCCGATCGCCATCACCAGAAACACGTGCACCGCGTCCTTCGGGTCCTTCACGGTGGTCCGGAAGCGGACGGCCGCGACGATCCCGGCAAGCCCGAACGCCAGCGCCACGCTGTTCTTCACGATCATCACCGTGCCCGTCACGACCGGCGGCAGCATGATGAGCGTGTGCACGAGCGAGCGGTCGTAGCGGAGACGACGGGCGAACGTGTAGACCCACGCGATCGGCAGCACCAGGAGCAGCGTGGCCACGATGGCCAGCGCAGTGGTGAGCACCCGCGCCGACTCCGTCGTGGCCGGGGTCACCAGCAGGCTTCTCGGACTCACCGCCCCCGCGTCCGCCACGTTCCCGCCCAGCGGAGAAACCAGCGCTTTCTGCACGCCGGGCACGAAGTAGACGCCCAGGAGCCCGATCCCCACCAGGACGGCGTAGTAGAACAGCAGCCGGAAGATCGGGATCCTGCGGGAATGCTCGGCGTAGCGACGACGATCCTTGTGCCGCCCCCCGCGCCGGCTCCCGGGCGGCGCCACCCCGGCGCCCTCGCCGCCGTTGCGTCGATTCTCCTCCCGCTCCGCCACGCGTTCCGCTCCTGTCCGGGCCATTTTCGCACCTCGAAGGGGCAAGAACCGCGCCTCTCGCGGATGCGGAACGGCCCCGCCCCGCGAGCGCGGGACGGGGCCGTCCGTGCGTCCGTCCGCGGCGGGTGCCGCGGAGCGGAACGGTTGGGGTCAGCTCTCGTAGCCGGGGTTCTGCGTCAGGTTCGGCGCCACGTCCAGCTCCGACACCGGGATCGGCCAGAGCCCCTTGTAGGGCGCCCACCGGCTCCCGAACGCCGCAGCACCCTCGCCCAGCCGGACCAGGTCGAACCACCGGTCCCCTTCGAACGCCAGCTCCAGCCGGCGCTCCAGGTAGATGGCGTCCAGCACATCCTGCTGGCTGTTGTTCAGGTCCGCGGCCAGGTCGTACGTCGACACGCCCGCCCGCTCGCGGATCATGTTCAGGTACTCCACCGCCGTGTCCAGGTCGTTCTGCTGCGCGGCCGCTTCGGCCACGATCAGCAGGATCTCACCATAGCGGATCACGTTGAAGTCCTCGGTCCCCGTGGTGGTCGGGAACTTCACCACCTGGATGCCGTCGGGCCGCGTGCCGCTGAAGTCAGCCGCGAAGCGCTGGTCGTTGGCCTGGTCGAAGAGGTTGTAGATCTCCTCCGTCGCCCCGATCTCGAACCGGCCCGCGTACTGGTAGTAGAAGCCGTAGTTGTTGTAGTCGACCGCCGTGAAGACGATCTTGAAGATGTCCTCGGGCGAGCCCTGGTCGGCCCAGATCGAGCCGTAGTCCGACGCCAGTCCGTAGTCACCCGAGTTCACCACGCTCATGGCGGCGGCCTGCGCCTGCGACCACTTCTGCTCGTACAGGTACGTCTTCGCGAGCAGCGCATCCGTGAAGCCCGGGGTCATGAAGGTCCGGTCGGAGTTGTCGATCCCGGCCGACATCATGAGCGATTTGGCCTGCGTCAGGTCGGACTCGACCTGGGCGTACACCTCGGCCGCCGTGGCGCGCGTCACCTGCGACGCCTCCTCCAGTGACGCGGGCGGCGTCAGCACCAGCGGCACCCCGCCGTACGCCCGCACCAGCGAGAAGTAGTTGAGCGCACGGAGCGCGTACGCCTGGCCCAGCAGCCAGTCCTGGTCGGACTGACCGATGTTGTCCAGCTCCGGCACTTTCTGAATGAGCTGGTTCACCCGGTCGATCCCGCGGTAGGCCGCGTTCCAGACCCCCTCGATGGAGTAGTTGGCCGCCGTCGTGTTCAGCAGGTCGGCCTCGCCGAAGTTGCCGAACGTGCCGGTGTGCTCGGCGTTGTCCGACATGTTCTCCGACCACAGGACGTAGTCGCCGCCGTAGTAGTCGCCGCTCTGGAGCGCGCTGTACCCGCCCATGAGCGCCGCCGTGGCGGACTCCATGTCCTTGATCGCCACTTCGGACGCGATGGCGTCCTGGGGCAGCACGTCCAGTGGCCCCTGGTCACACGCCGCGACGCCTGCCAGGATCAGCAGCGCGGGCGCCATTCGGAATAGTCTCTTCATGGTCATTTCCTTTCCGCGCTACCAGTTCCCCTGGAACCCGATCGTGAACGTCCGGGCCAGCGGGTAGGCGTAGAAGTCCGTGCCCAGCGCGCCGGCGCCGGCGCCCGAGCCTGCGAAGTTGTTTTCCGGAGCGTAGCCCGAGTAGTCGGTCCACGTCTTCAGGTTCTTGCCCGAGACGTAGAACCGGCCGTTGCTCGCCCGGATCAGGTTGTTGATGGCGTCGGGCACCTTCAAACCCACCGTGACCTCGCCCAGGCGCACGTACGACGCGTCCTCGAGATACCGGCTGGACTCCACCCACGCGCCCGTGGAGCCGAACCAGCTCGGGCTCGGCGCCGTGCCGTTCGGGTTGTCCGGCGTCCAGTAGTTCTCCACGTGGACCTTGAACTTGTTGTCCAGGAAGTAGCCGCCGTCGTCGGAGTACTCGCGCATGGCGTTGAAGATCTTGGCGCCCTGGCTGAAGTCGACGAACGCCATGAGATCGAACGCGCCGAACGAGAACGTGTTCCGGATCCCGCCGTAGTAGTCCGGGTGCGGGCTGCCCACGATCATGCGGTCGTCGGAGCCCGGGAACGTGGTCCAGACGATGTCGCCGTTCGAGTCGTACTGGATGTTCCCGTCGGCGTCCAGGTCCACGTACTTCGCCACGCCCGTGGCCGCGTCGACGCCGATGTACTTGGGCGTGAAGAACACGCCCAGGGGCTGCCCCTCTTCCACCCAGTTGACGAACCCGCCCGGCGCGTAGAACGGCTCGTGGTCGTACAGCGCCTTCACCTTGTTCCGGTTGCGCGTGATGTTGAACTCGGTGGTCCACTCGAACCCGTTGGCGTGGGACCGGCGGATGTTCACCGTGTTCACGCTCAGCTCCACGCCCTTGTTCTGGATGCCGCCCACGTTGGCCAGCACGGAAGTGAAGCCGCTGGTGGCGGTCACCGGCCGGTTGAGGAGCAGATCGTTCGTGTCCTTCTGGTAGAGCTCCACGACGAAGCCGAGGCGGTCACTGAAGAGGCTCAGATCCAGGCCGAGGTTCTTCTCGGTCGTGGTCTCCCACTTCAGGTCCGGGTTGGCCAGGTTGGTCGGCGCCGTGCCGGGGATCGAGCCGTAGTTGGCCGAACCGTAGAGGCCGAGGTACTGGAAGTTGCCGATGGCCTCGTTCCCGGTCTCGCCCCAGCTGGCACGCAGCTTCATGTCGCTGATGAAGCCCAGGCCCTGCATGAAGGGCTCGCTGCTCACCACCCACGCCGCCGACGCGGCGCGGAACACGCCGAACTTGTTGTTCTCGCCGAACCGCGACGAGCCGTCCGCGCGGATGCTGGCGTTGAGCACGTAACGGTCGTTGAACACGTAGTTCGCGCGCCCGAAGAACGACATCAGGTTGTGCGACCAGCCCGTGCCATCGTAGCCGGCCACGTCCGCACCGTTCCCGGGCCAGTTCAGGTCGGGGCTGGTGAAGCCCTCCGTCCGGACGAAGCTCTCCTCGCGCTTGTCCCGCTCCGTGGAGGCGCCCGCCGTCACCGACAGCTCGTTCACGCCGAAGTACTTGCTGCCCGTCAGGTAGCCCTCGAGCAGGTACTTGTTGCCCGACGAGTTCGCCACGCGCGACACGCCGCCCACGCCCGCCCCGTACGTCAGCGGGGTCAGCGGCGAGTTCCAGCGGTGCTCGCGCAGGTTCAGGATGTCGAACCCGGCCCGCCCCGTGGCGGTCAGCCACGGCAAGAAGGCGTAGTTGGCCGTGATGTTCCCGAAGGTCCGGTTCGTCAGGGCGTTGGTGAAGTCCTCCGTGCCCACGGCCACCGGGTTGGCGTACGACGCCGCGTCCGACCACGATCCGTCCGGGTTCTTCACCGGCACCCACGGCTCGTTGGCGATGGCGTTGGTCACCGGGCTGTCGATCGAGTTGTCCGACTCGATCCGGTCGTTGCTCTCGCGGGAAAGCGACAGCGACGTGCTGAAGCTGAGCTTGTCCGACGCCTGGAAGTCCAGGTTCGCCCGACCGGATGCGCGGTTGTACCCCGATCCGATGATGATCCCCGTCTGGTCGAAGTACGTTCCGGAGATGTAGTACTTGAACGCCTCGGTCCCGCCGCTCACCGCCAGCTGCGTGTTGCTGATGGGGGCGGTCCGCATCACGGCGTCCTGCCAGTCCGTGTTGATGCTCGGGTCCACCCCGAACGAGTCCAGCTCATCCTGGACGTCCTGCTCGGTGTAGCCGTCGTAGCGCATCCCGTCCGAGAAGTACTGGATCCACTCTGCCGTGTTGAGCATCGGGATCTTCTTCTGCGCCTTCTGCCAGCCACCCGACAGGTTCACCGTCACCTGGGGACGGCCCGCCGTCTGGACGCCCCGCTTGGTCGTGATCATGATCACGCCGTTCGAGCCGCGGGAGCCGTAGATCGCTGCCGCGGCCGCGTCCTTCAGGATGTCGATGGAATCGATGTCATCCGGGTTCAGCCCCGTGATGGACGACAGGTCCTGGCCGCCCAGCCCCAGCTGGCCGAAGTCCTCGCGGAAGATCGGCACCCCGTCCACCACGTACAGCGGCTGGTTGCCCGCCGAGATCGAAGAGCTGCCCCGCACGCGCACCGTGATGCCGTTGCCGGGATTGCCGGCGTTCTGGATCACCTGCACGCCCGCGGCCTTCCCCTGCAGCGCCGCGTCCAGGCTCGCCACCACCCGGTTCTGGACGTCCTGCGTCTGGACCGTGCTGATGGCGCTGCTCACCTCCCGGCGCGTCTGCTGTGCGTAGCCGGTGGCGACCAGCTCCTCCAGCTCGATCGCGGTCACCCCCAGCTGGAAGTCCTCGGTGGCCGTCCCGCCCGCGGGAACGGTGATCGTGCGCGCCTGGGCGGAGTACCCGATGTACTCCACGCGCACTTCCGCCCGCCCGCTCGGCACCCTCGTCAGAAGGTACCGTCCGTCGTTGTTCGTGATCGTCCCGATTCCTGTGCCTCGGATCATCACCTGCGCGCCGGAGATCGCCTCTCCGGTCTGCGCATCGGTGACGATGCCACGGATCGACCCGGGCTCCTGCGCCGCAAGGCTCCGTGGAGCGCCGAACGCGGTCAGCAGAAATGCTGCCGCCAGCGACGCGAAGGCTGCGCACGATGTTTTCATGCGGAGTGCCTCCTGGGTGGTTTTGTGGAAGATAGGGTGCGATGCGGATAGGGCATCGTCCGCAAGGTACTTGTACATGAGGAACGCTGTCAAATACCGACTTGTGACGCTTCCGCGCGCCACCGCGACAGGGCTGCCGGCCGGAGCCCGTCACACGATCCGCGCCGACCGCCTTGCCCCGCGGGCTCCGGCCGCCCAGCTTCCTCCCCTCCTGCGACCCTGACTCCGGTACCCCTCGTTGACGGTGCTCCTCTTCCTCCTCGGCCTCGTCCTCCTCGTGGCCGGCGCCGAGCTGCTGGTCCGCGGCGCTTCCGGCCTCGCCGCCGTGGCCGGCGTCGCCCCGCTCGTGGTGGGGCTCACCGTCGTCGCCTTCGGCACGAGCGCACCCGAGCTCGCCGTCACCCTCGCCGCCACCTTCCGCGGCGAGCCGGACCTCGCCCTCGGGAACGTGGTCGGGAGCAACATCGCCAACATCCTGCTGATCCTGGGGCTGTCCGCGCTGGTGGCCCCGCTGGTGGTTCAGCGCAGCCTGGTGCGGGTGGAGGTTCCGCTCATGGTCGGCGTGTCGCTGGCCACCTTCCTCATGGGTGCGAACGGCCACGTCGGCCGCATCGAAGGGCTGCTGCTCCTGCTCGCGGGCGTGACGTACACGACCGTCCTCATCCGGCAGGCCGTGGGCGCGGCGGAGCGGCCCTCGGCGAGCCGGAGCCCGGCCCGGGTAGTGGCGGGGAGTGCCATCCCCGGGTCCGGATCGGCACCCGTGGCGTCTCGCGACCCCGGCCATCCGCGCGGCATCGGACGCGGAGGGAGGCCGCCCGTCCGCCGTATGATGGCCGCGAACGTGGCCCTGGTGGTGGGCGGTCTCGGACTGCTGGTCCTCGGCTCGCACTGGCTGGTGGACAGCGCGCGCGCGTTCGCGGCGGCGCTCGGGGTCTCGGAGCTCGTCATCGGGCTCACCATCGTCGCCGTGGGCACGTCGCTCCCCGAGCTGGCGACCTCGCTGGTGGCCGCCCTCCGCGGCGCCCGCGACATCGCGGTCGGCAACATCGTGGGCAGCAACCTCTTCAACCTCCTCTTCATCCTGGGAGCGGCGGCGGCGCTGTCGCCAGCGGGGGTGCCCGTGCCGCGGGCGGCGCGCGGGTTCGACCTGCCCGTGATGGTCGTGGTGGCGCTGGCCTGCCTCCCCATCTTCTTCACGGGCCACCGGATCGGGCGACGGGAAGGGGCGCTCTTCCTCGGCTATTTCGTGGCGTACGTGGCTTACGTGCTGCTGGCCGCGCGCAGCCATGAAGCGCTGGCGCCGCTGCGCATGGCCATGATCTTCTTCGCGCTCCCGCTGACCGCGGTCACGCTCGCGCTGGTGGTGCTGCGGGAGCTGCGGTTCAGGGACTGATGCGTTATTCGGGGACCACGCGGATATGGCGGGCGAGCTCCCGGTCCAGCGCCAGCTCCGTCCGCCCGAGCCGCACCACGTAGGCGGGAAACCTCTGCACCAGGTGCAGCCGGACGCCGGGAAGGATGCCCAGCCCGGCCAGCTTCCCCGCGGCCGACGTCCACGGCTCCTCGAGGCAGCTCACGGCGCCCACGGCCCCGGGGCGCAGCGTGTCGAGGCGCACCGAGTGGCAGTCCACTCCGTGGCACCCCCCGGTCTCCGGCACCGGAGCGCCGGCGCGGCAGGCGTCCTTCCAGGGGGTGCCGCCCAGCAGCGACGTCAGGCGCTCCACGAATGTCATCGATCCATCCACTTCCTGAGGGCCGCGATCCACTTCGGAGGCCGCGGGTTCTCGTATCCGCACGCCGGGCACCGCATCAGCCCGCACGCCTGCTTGATCGGGCACGCCTGGCACGTGGCCTGGCTCGGATCTTCCACGAACTCGTGGCCGCAGAAGCCGCACTTCACCACGACCGGCTCGTGCTCCTTCACGCCCGACGCCGGCGCTACCATCCCAGCCCCCGCAGCACCACGTTCAGCGCCGCCCCGACGCCGAACGCGAATGGGACGGTGAACGCCAGGATCGCCAGCGCCGTCTTCACTCCGCGCTCCTTCAGCATCATGAGGAACTGCGCCACGCAGGGCACGAACAGTGTCAGCGTCACGGCCGACACCGTGAGCTGGACGGGCGAGAGCAGACCTTCCTGGTTCAGGTCGAACAGCCCCGCCGCTCCGTAGTCACGCCGGAAGAAGCCGAACAGGAACGCCTGCGCGGCCTCGTCCGGCAGCCCCAGCCACCCCATGACCGGCCGGAGCCCGTGGACCGCCGCCTGGAGACCCCCCGTCAGGTCCCCCACCCACAGGATCACGCTGGCGAAGAGGAAGAGCGGCAGCACCTCCATGAAGTACCACTGCATCCGGGACGCCGTCTTCGTCAGCACGTTCGAAACGGTGGGCATGCGTAGAGGGGGCAGCTCCATGTGAAACGTGGGCTGCTCCCCCGGCAGCACCTTCGACGCCAGCCAGCCCACCAGCAGGAACACGCCTCCGAGCACCAGGATCAGCACCGCGAGCGATGCGCCGTTGCCTGCGAGAATCGCGATCAGCACGCCGAGCTGCGCGGAGCACGGGATGGCCACCGCCAGGAGGAGCGTCGCCAGCAGGCGCTCGCGGCGGGTCTCCAGCGTGCGCGTGACCATGGTCGCCATGGTGTCGCATGCGAACCCCAGCACCATCGGGATCACCGCGCGGCCGCTCAGCCCGATCTTCTTGAACAGCCGGTCCACCAGCAGCGCCAGACGCGGAAAATACCCGCTGTCCTCCAGCACGCTGAAAAAGAGGAAGAACGTGCCCACGATCGGCAGGATGATCGCGACCGCGTAGCGCACGCCGAGGGTGAGGACGCCGTAGTCGCCGACGAACAGGTGGCGCAGCCACAGCCACGGGACCAGCACCGCGAACACCCGCTCGAGCACCGGGTTCAGACCGTGCTCGAACACCGTGGTCTCCAGCCAGTCCACGACGGTTCCCGCCCCGAACACGCCCACGAACTCGTACAGGCCGAAGTACAGCACCAGGAAGAGCACGGGCACGCCCACCAGCGGCCGGGTCAGTGCCGATCCGAGCCACTTCCGAACGCCGCCCCGGCCATCCCCGTCCGCAGGGCCGCGCACCACCCCTTCCAGAACCCGCTCCGCCGCACGGTGACGCTCGTACGCCAGCCGGTAGACCGCCGTGTCGGCGAAGTCCGCGGTCGCCTCCTCCAGCTCCGCCACCGCCGCCTCGCCCCCATCCGGCTCCAGCGCGGCAACCCGCTCCGCCGCCTCCGCGTCCCCCTGGATCAACAGAGCCGCGAACGCCGCCGCGTCCACCGGATACACGTCGCTCAGTCGGCCCCGCACCCGCTCCAGAGCCGCGCCAACCCCGTTCTCGTACGACGGACGACCCGGGCACGGCGACGCCGGAGCCCGCAGCACCGCCGCCTCCAGGTCCTTCATCCCCCGACCCTTCACCGCCGCGATCGGCACCACCTCCACCCCCAGCCGCGCCGCCAGCAACCGGTGGTCGACTGTGAGCCCCAGCGAGTCCGCCTCGTCCATCATGTTCACGGCCAGCACCAGCGGTCGCTCCAGCTCCAGCAGCTGCAGCGTCAGCGGCAGTGCACGCTCCAGCGTCTTCGCGTCCGCCACGTGCACCAGCACGTCCGCTTCCCCGTCCAGCACCACCCAGCGCGCCACTCGCTCCTCTTCCGTCGTCGGCATGAGCGAGTACAGACCGGGCGTGTCCACCACCTCCACCACCCGACCGCCGAACCGGCCGTGCCCCCGGTCCACCCCCACCGATGTACCGGGGTAGTTCGAAACCGTCACGTACGCGCCCGTCAGCCGGTTGAACAGCGAGCTCTTCCCGACGTTCGGCGCTCCCACCAGCGCGACCTTCAGCTCCGCTTCCCCGGCTTCCCCCCGCGAGCCGCCACCGTGGCAGCCACACCCCTCGCCGCCCGGCACCACGCCGGAGGCCGCGCCGGTGGCCGCGCCGCCCGCACCACCGGCTCGCCCGCCCCGCTTCCGATCCGTCGTGTCCGTCGGCATCAACATCCGCACCCCGTGGCCGCACCGCTCATTTGAGAATCGTTCTCAAAGTGCGTCCGCGGCGACCGAGCCACAATCGGGAAAGGCTTGGGCCGGGTTGTGGGGGAAAGCCCGACAGCGGACGCGACGGCCCCCCCGGCGCAGGGCCCGCGGGCGGACTGGACCCCCCGCCCGGGGCGCACGCCTGCGTCGTGCGGGGCATGCCGTTGCGCGGCGCGAGCGGGCTCGCCCGCCGTTTCACCACCTGTACTCCTGGAAGGAACGCATCGGCTGCTCACACTGCGGCCATGTCATCGTCTCGCCGGTGCGGGGGTTGGCGGGCATGAGGGTGCGCCGCTCCCGTCGGATGAAGTCGGGGTCGTCGGCAGCCATGTAGGCGAGCATGGCGACGAGGATCGCGTTGTCGCGGACATGGTCGAAGGAGAGCTTGTCGAGCGTGTCCAGGTTCGTGTGCCAGGTGTAGCGGAAGTAGTCCCAGGAGTCGGAGCCGAGGCCGAAGCTGGGTGCGCCGGAGCAGGTGAAGGCGGCGTAGTCGCTCCCGCCGCCGCCGGGGGTGCCCGGGAAGTCGATGCGGAGGTCGGCGCGGAGCTCGCGCGGCAGGGGCGTGATCCAGCGGACGAAGTGGGGCCCCGCATCGGTGAGCCCCTGCATGCTGACGCGGGTGATGCGGCCCGTGCCGTTGTCCTGGTTGAATGCGGCCTGGAGCCCGGCCACGATGTCGGGGTGGTCGGCGGCGAAGGCGCGGGAGCCGTTGAGCCCCTGCTCCTCGCTGGCCCAGTGGCCGACGATGATGGTGCGCCTCGGGCTCGGGTACGCCTTCTTCAGGAGGCGCATGGCCTCGGCCATGATGATGGTCCCGGTGCCGTTGTCGGTGGCGCCCTGTCCGCCGTCCCAGGAGTCGAGGTGGGCGGAAAGGAGCACGTACTGGTCCGGGTGCTCGGTCCCGGGGATCGTCGCGACGGTGTTGAAGACCGGGACGGTCCCCAGGTCCTTGGAGCGGGCGTCCACGCGCACGCGCGGTCGCTGCCCGTTCTCCGCCAGCCGGTAGAGCAGGCCGTAGTCCTCGCAGCCGAGGGAGATGACGGGCATGGCACCGTCGGTGTCACCGAAGATGCGACGGGCGCCGTATCCCTCGGACCAGAGCGACGCGAACGCCCCCGCGGCCCCGGCGTCCTTCAGCCAGGCGCCGATATGGCGTTCGTTGATCCCCAGCGCCTCCATCCTCGCCCGCCACTGCGAGCGGGCCGTGTCCCTCGCCGCGACGAACGCGTCGTAGCCGTCCGGGTCGGCGAAGCCCTGCCACTCGCCCAGCGGCCGGCAGGTGGGCTCCGGCAGCGACGCCAGCACCCACTTCCCCTTCGCCTGCTTCTTCCACGCCGCCACTGCCGCCGGGTCAGCCGACGCCGGCAGCGCGATCACGTCCCCCTCCACCGGCTTCGCCGTCCCGCGGCTCCACGCCAGCATGGTGGCGTCGAGCGTGCGGACCCACGGCGCGACGAGGTCCACGTGCGTGATCCCCCGCTCCCACCCCTTCCACGTCCCGTACTGCTCGTTTTCGGCCTGGATCCCCCACTGTCGGTAGAGACCCACCAGCCAGTCGTTCGCCGCCGCGAGCTGCGGCGACCCGGTGAGGCGAGGGCCGATGGAGTCGAGGAGCGCCTGCGCGAGCGGGTAGACCTGCGAATGCTCCCGTCCCTCCTGCCAGATGGCCCGGAGCACGGGATCCTCGTTCGGGAGATCCTGCGCCCGCACGGGTGCGGCGATCAGGGGCAGCGCCAGCAGCGCCGGCGCACAACGCTTCAGCAGCGACACGTGAGTCTCCTGTTGGGGTCGGTCGGAGGTCTTATCGTGCGACGGAACATCGCCGCGGTGCAATCGGGGAAGCCTCGCATCGCGGGAGGGGAAAACTCCGACCGATCGACGCGGGCCGGCGCGCCGCTGGACGCCGGGGGGCTGACGCCCGGCGCGTGCCCGAACGCCGCGCCTACCGGCCGCCGCTCACCCGCACCACCTCGCCTGTGATCCAGCCAGCGAAGTCGGATGCCAGAAACAGCACGGCGTTCGCGACATCCGCGGGGGTGCCGAGGCGGCGCAGCGGGATTCCCTCGACGAGGCGGCGCTGCCCCTCGTCGCCGTAGGACTCCCATTGCCTCTCGGTGGTGGGGTTGGATCGCACGAAGCCCGGAGCGACGTTGTTCACCGTGATGCCGAAGGGGCCGAGCTCGTGGGCGAGCTGGCGCGTGAGTCCGATCTGCGCGGCCTTTGCGGCCGCGTAGCCCTGGATCCCTGTCAGGCTGACGCCGAGCCCCGCGCCGCTCGAGATGTTGACGATGCGGCCGGCGCCCGCGCGCTTCATCCCCGGGACCACCGCCTGCGAGCAGAGGAACGCGCCGGTGACGTTGACGGCGAAGAGCGCCTGCCAGTCCTCGAGCGGGACCTCCTCGATCGGGAGCCCCACCTGGCCCAGCACCCCGCCCGCGTTGTTGACCAGGATGTCGACGTGCCCGCCCATTTCCGCATCCACGTCGCCGGCGGTACCGGCCGCTCCGGCCGCTTCCGCCTCGCCGACGAAGCGCCGCACCTGGTCGGCGCGGCTCACGTCCACCACGCGCACCCGCGCGGTGCCGCCGCACAGCCGGCGCGTCTCCTCGAGCTCGTCGACCAGGACGTCGCACGCCCAGACTGCGGCCCCGAGCTCGGCGAAGCGGCGGGCGATCTCGCGGCCGAAGCCGTGGGCCGCCCCCGTCACCATGACGGTCTTGCCGTCGAAGCGGATGTTCACGACGCCTCTTCTCCGGGAGGCCGGTGCGGACCCCCGGCGCTCGCGGCGCCCCCGGCGGAGGTCTGCTTCCCCGCCGCGCGCAGGGCCGCGAGGTTCTCCGGGGTGAGGTCGCGGCTTCCTTCTTCGATCTCGTGGATCATGGTGACCAGCGCCGCGTTCAGTGGGGTGGGGACGTCGTGGGCGCGACCGTGGCCGACCACGGCACCGAGCTGCGCGTCCACTTCGGTGCGCCGCTTCCGCACCGCCAGGTCGCGCCAGATGCCGCTGTGCTTCTTGGCCGAGCGGCGGTTGTGCGCGACGAGGCCGTCCAGCGATCGCGTCGCCTGCTCCGGCCCGGCGTCGGGCCCGAACGCCGACGGGTCGAAGCCGTCAAACGGCTCCGGCCGCACGTTGGCCGCGCGCGCCACCGCCATGACCTCGCGCGCGAGGTCGGCGTAGACGTCCCGGTGGGCGGGGCGGGCGAGGGCGTCGGCGATGGGGTCCCCCGTGGCGGCCGTGGCGAAGAGCATGGCCGCGTACGCCAGCTTCGCCCACAGGTAGCCCCACACGTTGCCGCTCAGGATCGCCTGGTCGTCGAAGTCCCGGAACATGCCGTGGACGCGCTCGATCCTCGCCGTGCGGCGCCCGTCCAGCTCCCCCACCACCACTGAGCCGCGGCCGCCGTAGTGGACCACGCCCGGCTCCATGTAGTCGGCGCCGAAGTTGACGAAGCAGCCAATGGTGCGCTCGGGCCCCACGAACCTCCGCGATCGCTTCTTCGTTCAGCCCGTTCTGCACCGAGACGATGGCGCCGTCCGGCGCGAGCAGCGGCGCGATCTGGCGCAGCGCGTCCGCCGTGTGGTGCGCCTTCACGCACAGGAGGACGGTGACGAGGGGACCGCGTGCTTTCGCCACTGCGGCCGCCTCGTCCGGCGTGGCCGCGTCCACGGCCACCCGCAGCGGCGAAACGGGGCCGGTGATCTCCAGCCCGGCCGACCGCATGGCCGCCACGTGATCCTCCGCGGCGTCCACCAGCAGCACCTCGTGCCCCGCCCACACCAGGTGCGCGCCGATCGTCCCGCCTATGGCGCCGGCGCCCCAGATGACCACCGTCGGTTCACTCATCCCAGGGTCATGGGCAACAGGTGCAGAAGCGCCTCCATTCCGCGCAATGCCGGGGCTCACTCCCACGGCCCTTCCAGCACGGCCCGCGTCTCGGCCACCGCCACTTCCCACAGCGCCAGCATCTCCGCGTCCGGCCGTTCATAGCGCCCGGCGAAGTTGCCGTCGCCCAGGTACTGCCGGACCTCGGACGGCGTCATGAGCGACATCCGGGCGTGGTCGATCGGCTCCTTGCCGCCCCCGGGCATGGCCACGCCGTCCAGGCGCGTCCACGGGAAGTTCTCCATCCACGACGCGTGCGACGCCACCGGGTCGATCTCCCGGACCTTCGCCCATGTCTCCGGCGCGTTCCACCAGTTGTGGACTTTCACGCGCACGCCCGGGTGCGCCGCCATCCATTCCACCGCCCGGCTCGCCGCCGGCGCGTTCCCCCCGTGCCCGTTCACCACCAGGATGCGACGGAACCCGGCGCCCGCCAGGCTGTCCAGGATGTCGGTGACCACGGCCAGGTACGTCTCCACCCGCAGCGCGACCGTGCCCGGATAGCCGAGGAAGTAGGGCGAGATGCCGTAGGGCAGCGCGGGGAACACCGGCACCCCCAGCGGCTCCGCCGCCTCCGCCGCCACCCGCTCGGGGAGGATGGAGTCCACCATGAGGCTGAGATAGCCGTGCTGCTCGGTGCTCCCGAGCGGCACCACGCACCGGTCGTCGTGCTCCAGGTACGCCTCGACCTGCATCCAGCCGCTATCCCGGATCCGCATGTCACCCCCGCGCAGATTGCCGTTCACCCCGATCGCCCGGGCGCCCGTGTGGGCCCGCTGGGCGTGCTCCCCTGTTGAAACGCGTCGTCGGCCAGCTCCCGGTAAAGCCGCACTACGGTCTCCGCGCCCAGCGCCAGGTGCGCCTCCGGGAACCACTCGTTCGGCGCGTGCATGTTCGCACCCGGTAGCGCGAAGCCCATGATGCATACCGGCGCGTCCAGCGCGGTGCGAAGGACCGGGGCGATGGGGAGCGTGCCGCCGTGATTGACCAGCACGGGCGGAGTTCCGAACGCCCCCTCCAGGGCCCGGGCGGCCGACCGGTAGAGGGGAGCCTCGGGGTCGTCCCGCCACGGCGGGCTGCCCTGCACCGCCCTGACCTCGAAGCGAACGCCCCGGGGGGCCTCGCGCCGTACGTGCGCACGCAGCAGCTCGCCCACGCGGTTTGGGTCCTGGTCGGGGACCAGGCGCGCGCTCAACTTCGCCAGCGCCCGCGACGGCAGCACCGTCTTCTTCCCCGGACCCGTGTAACCGCTCACCAGACCATTCACGTCCAGCGTCGGGCGGATCCACAGCCGCTCGATGGTGGTGTACCCCGGCTCTCCGGCCAGCGCCGCACTGCCTGCTCCGGCACGGAACGCTTCCTCGTCGAAGCGGAGCCTCGCCCAACCCTCGCGCAGGTCGGCCGGAGCTTCTGCCACATCGTCGTAGAACCCCTCGATGGCGATGCGGCCGTTCGAGTGCATCGACGCGATCACCGCAGCCAGCGCGTTCGCCGGGTTCGGCACCGCTCCGCCGTACTGGCCGGAGTGGAGGTCGGTGGAGCCGATGGTCGCCTCGACCTCGAAGTACGCGATCCCCCGCGTCCCGAAGATCAGCGACGGCCACCCGGGCGCGAACATCATGGAGTCGGCGATGACGACGTGGTCCGTCGAGAGCTCCGCCGCGCGCTCGAGGACGAAGCGCACCAGCCCCGGCGACCCGATCTCTTCCTCGCCTTCGAACAACAGCACCAGGTTGACCGGCAGCTCGCCCGTGGCCAGCGCCGCTTCCGCCGCGATCACCTGGAGAAGAACCTGCGACTTGTCGTCGGCTGCGCCCCTTGCCCAGATGCGGCCGCCCCTCACTTCCGGCTCGAATGGCGCCGACGTCCAGGCCGCCAGCGGATCCGGGGGCTGCACGTCGTAGTGGCCGTAGACCAGGAGCGTCGGCGCGTCGTCGCCCGCGTGGTGGCGCCCCACCACCACCGGGTGCCCGGCGACATCGTTCCCGCCTCCATCGCCGCCGCCGCCGCCCGAGCGCACCGCCGGACTGCGGACGGTCTCCTCCACAGTCGCTGCAAGCCCGGCCCGGCGCACGCGGTCCGCCAGCCACCCTGCTGCGCGCCGCACATCTCCATCGTGCTCCCGCGCGGTGCTGACGCTGGGGATGCGGAGAAAATCGAAGAGCTCCGAGCGGAAACGGTCCTGCTCGCGCCGGATGTATGCGATCGTGGTGTCGATGCTCATGCGGCTCCCGGATGTACTTCCAAAGCGCGCTGACACGACGCGGTCAGGAAGCGCTCCGAGGGCGCAAGGTCGGAATGCGCGCGGTCGCCGGCAAGCGGTTACCTTTTGAGCATGCTTCCCGCCCGAGCCCCCCTGACCACACCGCCGGCGCCGTCGGCCGCGCGCCTGACGTCGGGGCTCGCGCTCGCCGCCCTTCTGCTATCGGCCGCGCCTGGCTCCCTCGCTGCCCAGGATGAGGGGCTCGCTCCAGGCGACGTCCCCGGCGCGGCCGTGGTCCAGACCCTGGATGGCGACGCCGTGCCACTGTCCTCTCTCACGGACGGGCGTCCCGCGCTCGTGGAGTTCTGGGCGACGTGGTGCCCCATCTGTCGCGCGCTCCAGCCGCGCATGGACGCCGCGCACGCCAGGTTCGGCGACCGTGTCGCCTTCGTGGTGGTGGCCGTCGGCGTCGCCCAGACGCGCGACCAGGTCCGCGCGTTCGTCCAGCGGCGACCGCTGCCCGGCACCGTGGTGTGGGATGGCGCCGGCGAGGCAGTCCGGGCGTTCGAGGCGCCCGGGACCGGCTACATCGCCATCCTCGCGCTGGACGGCCGCGTCGCCTACGCCGGCACCGGCGCGGACCAGGACCTGAGCGCGGCCCTGGATGCTGCGCTGGCCGAGCGTGCTCCCGGGTCGGCACCGTCGGCGGGCGGAGCCGTGTCCGCCGCAACCTGCCGCTGACCGCCTACTGCGGCGGCGCGGCGATCCGGTCGACCGCCTCTCCCAGCGCGGTGTACGCCGCCGGATCGATCTCCCGGAACGGCGCCGACACGTAGGCGATCTTCCCGTCCGGACCGATCACGAACACGTCGCGTGCGCTTACGTGTGTCCCGGGGCGGTCGAAGACGGCCCCGAACTCGGCCGCGGCGACGAGGCCCGTGTCGCTGGCCATGAGGAACGGGAACTCGTCGTCCCGGGCCCATGCCGCCAGCGTGTCGACGGGGTCGACGCTGATGGCCATGAGGACCACGTTCCGGCCACCGTTGAAGAGCTGCGCGTACTGATCACGGTACGCGTGCATTTGCACAGTTCAGCCCTTGCTCCTGGCCCTGAAGAAGAAGGCCAGGACCACCGTCTTGCCGGCGTAGTCGCTCAGCGACACGGGCTCGGCCAGGACGCCATAGCGGCTCGCGCCGGGAAGGCTGAAGTCGGGGGCGGCGTCGCCTGCTTCGAGCGGCGTGGTGCCCTGGGCGGCGGCCGGGGTCGGTGTCGTGGCCGCGGTGATGCCCAGCGCCGCTGCGAAGGCGAAACCGAAGGCGCTGGCGTGGGGTCGTCGCATGAGGTGTCTCCTGTGGCGGTACGGAGACAACGTACGGGGCACGCCGCGGCTGCGCACGACGGCGGCGACCGACGGCGGCGACCGACGCCTGCCGCTAGCCATCCCCCGTCGCCGGGCGCTCCACGAGGGCCCGGCCGGCGGTGGCCTCGGCCACGGCACGCGCGAACGCGTCGATGCTGTCTGCCGGGACCGCGACATCCAGGCGCACGTCCACGCCGAACTCCTCGGCATCCACCTCGCCGTCCATCTCCTCGATGACGCGTCGGACCGCGTCGAGGCCGCCGTACTCGACCACCACGACGAGCGGCGTGCGCGCCACCCTTTCCATCCGGGCCAGGCCCTCCAGGGCGAGCTGGACCCCCCCGGAGTACGCCCGCTGGAGCCCGCCCGTCCCCAGCTTCACCCCGCCGTAGTAGCGGGTGACCACGGCCACGATCTCGCCCACGCCGGAGTGCAGCAGCGCTTCCAGCATCGGGCGACCCGCGGTGCCGTGCGGCTCCCCGGCGTCGCTCATGCCGATGTCCGCCGTGGTGCCCGGCGGCCCGGCGACCCACGCCCAGCAGTTGTGGGTGGCATCGGCGAACTCGGCGCGCATCGCGCCGATGAACGCGCGGGCGGCGTCGCCATCCTCCGCGCGCGACACGGTGGTGATGAACCGGCTGCGCCGGATGGTCTGCTCCACCCGGTGCCGACCGGCGGGCACGGGATAGCGCGTCGCTTCGCTCACGTCCTCGTGGTCCTGGCCGTGCTCTCCGGCGCGCCCGTCGGCCGCCGGAGCGCCGCGTCCGCTATTCGATCCCCTCCGGCGTCGCGCCGCCGATCTCGATCCGGTCCTCGGTGAGCTCGTCGATGTCCGCGAGCTCGTCCTCCGTCAGCTGGAGGTCGCCGGCGTAGGCGGTGCCCTCGATCTGCTCCGGCGTGCGCGCCCCGACGATGGCCACGTCCACGGCGGGGTGGGCGAGGACCCAGGCGATGGCCATCTGGGCGACAGTGATCTCGCGCTCGTCCGCGTACTCCTTCAGCCGCTCCACGATGCCCAGGTTGTGTGCGAACACCTCGCCCGTGAACGCCGAGCTTTCGCTCCGCCAGTCGTCGTCGGGGAAGGTCGTGTCCTCGTCGTATTTCCCTCCCAGGAGACCATGGGCGAGGGGGCCGTAGACGAGCGTGCCGACACCGTGCGCCTCGCAGTAGGGGAGGATGTGCTTCTCGATGTCGCGGCGGAACAGGTGGTATGGCGGCTGGAGCGTGTCCAGGTCGTGGAAGCGCTCGAACGCAAGCATCTGCTTGGCGCTGAAGTTGGACACGCCCACGTACCTCGCCTTCCCCTCGGCGACGAGCTCCGCCAGCGCGTCCGCGGTCTCCTCCGGCGCCGTGTCCTCGTCCGGCCAGTGGACCTGGTAGAGGTCGACGTATTCCGTCCCCAGGTGGCGCAGGCTCTCCTCGATCCCCTGCCGCAGCCAGTCCCGCCCCGCATCTCGCACCACGCCGGGGCCCGGTCGCAGCCCGCCCTTCGTCGCGATCACCACCTCCTCGCGACGGTTCCGGATCTCCGGCCGGAGCGCGTCCGCCAGCACCGACTCCGACTTCCCGAAGCCGTACGCCTGCGCCGTGTCGAAGAAGTTGATCCCCAGGTCGAGCGCCCGCCGGACCGCCGCCTTCGCGTCGTCCATGTCCAGGGCGCCCCACTCGCCGCCCAGCTGCCACGTGCCGAAGCAGATCCGCGACACCTCCAGCTCCGTCTCACCCAGCCGGGTGTATTCCATCACATCCTCCCTTTCCGTTTCCGGGACCCGGAATCCGGTGAACCATCGAGCCGTCAAGCCGCTGCGCCGTGACCGCCTTCCCGCCTTCCCGCCTCTCTCGCCTCCCCGCCTCCGCGCCGCCGGCCCACGCACGCGCTGGACTGCGCCGGAGAGTGGGCTGGCGGGTCGGGCCGGGCGTTCACGGTGCGCCGCCATGATCCTGCGTCGCGCGGGGGCTTTCCACAACCGGCACCGCAGCGGACCTGCGCCCCGTGCGCTGGCGGCGGGCGCGGCCGTAGATTCCGCCCCGACCTGACCCTGCACCCCAGGAGCGCCCCGATGCGCGCACGACGCCGCCTCGCCGACCGGACCCGGCTCGCCTTGACCTGCCCCGTCGCACTCACCTTGGCCCTCGCCGTGGCCGCCGGAGCGAAGACCGCGGCCGCGCAGGCGCCCTACACTCCGCCGCCGGGCCAGTGGGAGCACCGGGCGCCCGCGGACGTGGGGCTGGACCCGGCGCTGCTCGACTCCGCGGTCGCCTTCGCGCAGTCGCACGGGACGAGCGCGCCGGCCGACCTGCTGGAAGCCCACTACCGCACGTTCGCCCGGGAGCCTTTCGGGGAGGCCGTGGGGCCGTTCCGCGAGCGCGGGCCGCAGACGGGGCTGGTGATCCGTCACGGCTACATCGTCGCCGAGTGGGGCGATCCCCAGCGTGTCGACATGACGTTCAGCGTGAGCAAGAGCTTCCTGTCGACCACGGTGGGGCTGGCCGTGGCCGATGGCGTCATCCGCGACGTGGAAGACCTTGTCGCGCCGTACCTCCCGCCGATCCTCCTGCCGCCCGGCGACGGCGAGCCGGGCGAGGAGGCCGGGAGCGGCTTCGGCGCGCGTCGCCCGGTGCTGCTGTTCACCTCTCCGCACAACCGGCAGATCACGTGGAGCCACCTGCTGCGCCAGACCAGTGACTGGGAGGGGACGCTGTGGGGCAAGCCCGACTGGTCGGACCGCCCGGCGAGGGACCCGGAGGAGTGGCACCGGCGGGACCGGCCGTCGCCCGGGACGCGCTGGGAGTACAACGACACGCGCGTGAACCTGCTCGCGCTGGCGCTCACGGAAGTGCTCCGCGAACCGCCGCAGGTGCTGCTGCGGGAGCGGATCATGGACCCGATCGGCGCGTCCTCCACCTGGCGCTGGCACGGCTACGACAACTCGTGGGTGCTCGTGGACGGCCTGAACGTCCAGGTCCCCAGCGGCGGCGGCCACTGGGGCGGCGGCATGTTCATCAGCGCGTTCGACCAGGCCCGCTTCGGCCTCCTCACCCTGCGCCACTACCGCTGGGGCGACCGCCAGCTCCTGCCCGAGTCCTGGTGGAAACAGGCGACGACGCCCACGGCCTCCCAGCCGGACTACGGCTTCATGAACTTCTTCCTCAACACCGGCCGCGAGCGCTTCCCGAGCGCGCCCGGGACCGCGTGGGCGCACCTGGGAAACGGTACCAACATGATCTACTGCGACCCCGAGAACGACCTGGTCGTCGTGGCCCGGTGGATCGACAACGGCTCGCTGGACGGATTCATCGGGCGGGTGCTGCAGGCGGTGCGGAAGTAGGGGCGGGCGACCGTCGCCCGCGCCCAGACGCCTCGCCAGGATCACCCGCGGGCCTCCTTCACCGCCTCCCGCCGGCGCGCAGGTCCGCGCCCAGGTAGCTCACGCCCGCTATCCGCCCCCCCAGGAACGCCGTGAACGCGGCCGTCACGCCCACCCAGCCGACGCCCCAGCCGAGAATCACGAACAGCATGGCCACGCCGGCCACCTCGATCGCCGTGGCGAGCGTGATCGGGCGAGTGCGTCGCTCCTGCACCAGCAGCGCGCGCTGGAAGGCGAGCAGGACCGTGAGCGCCGGCAGAGGCACGAGGACCCGCGTGGGGACCAGGGCGAACGTCGCCAGCTCGCGGGTGAGCCCGGATACGGTGACGAACCACACCTGGGCGAGGGGCGTGAACGCGACGATCGCCATCCCGCCGGTGGCTGCGATGCCGAGGACCGTGGCGAAGCGCGCCAGCTCCGGCAAGTGCTCGTTCCGCCGCCCCAGTAGCGCGATCGCGGCTTCCTGGAAGCTGAGCCCGAGAGCCCGGAACAGGAACGACAGGGAGTAAACCACCGGGAACACCGCCAGCGACTCGATGGGCGAGGGTGCGCGGCCCATGAAGAACGTGAGCATCGGCTGGACGGTCAGCCCGATGAGGGAAGTGAGCGCCAGAGGGTAGTAAAAGCGCGCGATGTCGCCGTAAGCGAGCTCCGGCGCCGCAGGGTCCAGCCGCTCGGGGCCCGCCAGCAGCTCGACGACGGTCTTCCGGGCATAGAGGAACGCCGCCGCCGCCTCGCACGTCACCCCCGCCGAGAGCGCGCCGGCGCCCACCCAGGCACCCGGGAAATCCGTGAGGAGCGCCAGGACCACGGCCGTGCTCGCCATGGCGACGACCCGGACCACCGTCCCGTACGCCACCAGCCGCGTCCGCCCCGCCCGGATCAGCAGCCCGTGCCGGAAGCGACGCAAGCCGATGGCCGCCGGCCACGGGAGGAGAAGCCAGAGCGCGCCGTACGTGAGGGTGCTGATCTCCGGCGGCAGCCCCAGGAGCGTGCTCATGAGGGTGTCGTAAACGGGCCGGATCAGCACGAGCACGAGCAGCGCCGTCGAGCCCACGTTCAGCGCGTTGGCGAAGTTGCGCAGCCGGAAGTAGCTGTGCCGGTCCTCCACCAGCGCCGTGGACGCGCTCATCAGCATGATGATCGGCGACTCCGTCAGCATCGCGAACGCGAACGCCACGCCGTACGCCGCCAGGTTGAACTTCGCCTCCGCGTGACGCGCGATCACGGCGGCGAGGAACGGCCCCTCCACGCCCATCATGAGCCACGTGGCGGCCAGGGGCAGCCAGAAGAGGAGGATCGAGCGACCGGAGCGCCGCCGGACGTCCGGCGGCGTCAACAATTTTGCGGACCTGGTACCAGAATCAACATTTCGTCCGAATCCGCTATCTTACGCCCTCCGACGCACCGGCGACGCACGCAGCGCAGCTCGCTTTCGGGCGCGGGACTCACGTCCAGCCCCGCGTTCGTCGGGCCCGATATGGTGGGGTCACGGCGGAGCGTCGTGAAGATAGCAGCGTGGTCCGACGACGCACGTCTGCAGCGCGAAATGTGGAACGTGGATCCAGGTCCGGAAGCGGCCGGAAGAGGTGATATGGCCAACGCGGAGCTCTTGCCTCGCGAGCACGGTGCTTACGCGCAGCTCGCTTTCCCCCTCCTCACCGGGCTCGCGCTCGCCCGCTTCCATCCGGGCGCGATCGCATTCGCCGTCGGCGCCACGTCCGTCTTCCTGGCGCACGAGCCGGTGACGATCCTGGCGGGCGGGCGCGGCCCACGGCTGCGCGACAAGCTCGCCGGGGCGGCGCGGCGCAGGCTCCTGTTTCTCGGCGGGGCCGGACTTCTCGCCCTGGTGGCGGCGGTCGGCCTGGCGCCGGCGCGCGCCTGGCTCTTCGCGCTCGTGCCGGCGGCCATCGGCGCGCCGCTGGCGCCGTTCTTCGGCCGCCGCGAGATCAAGTCCGTGGCGGGGGAGGCCCTGGTGGCGTCGGCGCTGTCGGCGCTCGTCCTCCCCCTCGCCCTCACCGCCCCCGTCACCGTGGCGCGCGCGGTCGTCGCCGCGCTGGTGTGGCTCGCCGCCTACTTCCCGGCGGTGCTGGCCGTTCACGCGGTGAAGGCGAAGCACCTGCGGCGCGCCGAGCGTCGCTGGACGCTCCTGGCGACGCCGGTCTCGGCCGCCCTCGTGGTCGTGGCCGCCGTCGTCGCCGCGGCCTCCCTACCGGGCCCGGCCACCCTTTCCGCGCTCGCCGTCCTGCCGCCCGCCCTGGCCGTCCTCGTCCTCGGCCTCTTCCCGCCCCACCCCCGGCACCTCAAGCGGATCGGCTGGGCCATGGTCACCGTCGACGCCCTGGCCCTCGTCCTTCTCCTCCTCCTCTGATCCTGCCGTTTCGGCTATTCGGCCGTTCGGCTGGTCAGCTGTCAGTGCAGACCCAGCGCGTAGATCCCGGTTTCGAAGTTGTAGTAGCTGGACACCTCCACGCGATAGCAGCCGGGATCGAGCGTGGCGGTGATCTCGGCATCGGTGGTGTTGGTCGTCGCGTCGTCATTCGAGGCCAGGAGGTTGCCGGCTTCGTCATAGAGCGCGAGGTAGGCGTCGAACTGGGACGAGGCGAGCGTCAGGTCGATGGCCTGGGACCCGGTCAGGGTGAAGTGGTAGGGGTCGAAGAAGCCGTACCCGAGCCACTCGTCGGAGGAGGTGAGTGTGCCGTTCACGTCGCTCCCGACCTGGATTTCCGGCAGGTCGGCGCACGTGTACCGCTCGTCGCCCGCGCCGGCCGGGCAGATCTCGAGCTGAGTGAGATCCGCATCCGTGCGGGTGAGGCTGACGGTGCTGCCGCTCTCTCCTATGGTCAGCTGGTCGCCGCTGGCCGTGAGCGTCACGACGAACGTGTCCGCAGCCGTCCCATCCTGGGAGCGGAGGGTGTACGTGTCCCCGTTCTGATGGACGATGTCGTAGGCGAACCGGCCGAAGCAATACGCGGAGTCACCCTGGTACGTGACGACGGCGTCTTCCGAGATGTCGAAGTAGAGCGTGAGTCCGGCGCTCGAGCCGACCCAGGTCCCTACGATCGAGTCGCCGTCGGTGGAGGGGGACGTGCCATTGTCGCAAGCCCCCAGAGCGAGCGCGGGGAGGAGAAGGGCAGTCAGCAACAACAGGTGTCGGGGGGGCGCGGCGATCGAGGTTCTCACGGGTCCTCCGGTGGCAGGGAGTAGAGCTCGGCTGTGGCCGGGCGGACGCAAGGTCCGGTCCCCGGCCTGAAGGCACTCGGCCGTCCTGTCAACGGTTGATGCGCCGGCCCCGTGACGCCACCTTCATGCGGAACCGCCGCACTCCGGTGGTTCCATGCCGCAGAAATCGAAGCACGAGAAGCAGATATGAAGCAGCCCATCTCCGCCCGCGTGGCGTCCGAGCTCGGTCTTTCCGCCGCGCAGGTCACGGCCACCCTCCGCCTCTTCGACGAAGGGAGCACGCTCCCCTTCATCGCCCGTTACCGCAAAGAGGCCACGGGCGGTCTCGACGAGGTGCAGCTGCGCGACGTGCGCGACCGGGCGGCGTACCTGGCGGAGCTGGAAGACCGTCGCGAGGCGATCCTCGCCTCCATCGACGAGCAGGGGAAGCTGGACGACGCGCTGCGCTCGCGCATCGATGCGGCGGAGACCAAGCAGGAGCTCGAGGACCTCTACCTGCCGTACAGGCCGAAACGCCGCACGCGCGCCACGATCGCGAGGGAGAAGGGGCTCGAGCCGCTGGCGGACGCGCTCTGGAACGGCGAGCTGGACGACGACGCTGCCGAAGCCGCCGCCGCGGGATACGTCGACCCGGAGAAGGGCGTCGAGACCGTGGCCGACGCGCTCCAGGGGGCCCGTGACATCCTGGCCGAGCGGGTGGCGGAGGACGCGGACGTGCGCGGCTGGCTGCGGGACGAGACGCGGGCGAGGGGTGTCGTCGCCAGCAAGGTGATTCCGGGACGGGAATCCAGCACCGAGGCGGCGCGCTTCCGCGACTACTTCGACTTCAGCCAGAAGGCGACGGACATCCCGAGCCATCGCATGCTGGCGATCCGGCGAGGCGAGGCGGAGGAGGTGCTGACGTGGTCGATCGAGGCGCCCGTGGAGGAGCTGCTGGCGGGCATCGTCGGCCGGGTGGTGCGTGACCGCCCGGCGCGCGCCCAGATGGCGCAGGTGGCGGCGGACGCGTTCAGGCGCCTGCTGACGACGTCGATCCAGACGGAGCTCCGCCTGGAGCTCAAGGACCGGGCGGACGTCGGCGCCATCGACATCTTCGGCCGCAACCTCGAGCAGCTCCTGCTCGCGCCGCCCGCGGGCGAGCGTGCCGTCATCGGCCTCGACCCGGGCTTCCGCACCGGCGTGAAGGTGGCCGTGGTCTCCCGCACGGGCGCGCTCCTGGACACGGACACGCTGTACCTGCACCAGTCCGACCGCTTCGCCGCCGGGCTGAGGGCGCTCGTGGACAAGCACCGCCCGGATCTCATCGCCATCGGCAACGGCACGGCTTCCCGGGAGACCGACCAGGCGGTGAGAGGAGCGCTCGACGCCGTGGAACCGCGCCCGGGAATCGTGGTCGTGAACGAGTCCGGCGCCAGCGTCTATTCCGCCTCCGACATCGCCCGCGACGAGCTCCCGGACCTGGACGTCTCGCTGCGCGGCGCCGTCTCCATCGCGCGCCGCCTCCAGGACCCGCTCGCGGAGCTGGTGAAGATCGATCCGAAGTCCATTGGCGTGGGCCAGTACCAGCACGACGTGGACCAGCCGCACCTCAGGCGTCGCCTGGACGAGGTGGTCCAGGTCTGCGTGAACCGCGTGGGCGTCGAGGTCAACACGGCGTCCCCCTCGCTGCTTTCCTACATCGCCGGCCTCGGCCCCACGCTCGCCCGCAACATCGTCGGGTTCCGCGACGCGAAGGGGGGCCTTGCCTCCCGCGAGGAGCTGCTCCAGGTCACGCGTCTCGGGCCCAAGGCGTTCGAGCAGGCCGCCGGCTTCCTCCGCGTCCGCGGCGCCGCGAACCCCCTCGACCGCACCGCCGTCCATCCCGAGCGCTACGACCTGGTCCAGCGCATGGCCGCGGATGTCGGCGTCGCGCTTGAAGAGCTGGTGGAAAACGAGGAGGCGGTGTCGCGCATCCGGCTCGACGACTACGTCTCCGACGACGTGGGACGCCCCACCCTCGAGGACATCCTCGACGAGCTCCGTCGTCCCGGCCGCGACCCGCGCGCGACCTTTGAAGCGCCCTCCTTCCGCGAGGACGTGAAGGAGGTGAAGCACCTGCAGAAGGGGATGAAGCTCGAAGGCGTGGTCACCAACGTGGTCGCGTTCGGCGCGTTCGTGGACGTCGGCGTACACCAGGACGGCCTCGTCCACGTCTCACAGCTCGCCGACCGCTTCATCAACGACCCCGCCGACGTCGTCCAGGTGGGCGACCGCGTCAGGGTCGCCGTCATTTCCGTCGACCTGGAGCGGAACCGGATCGGGCTCTCCATGAAGTCCGATCCTTTCGCCGAGCCGGGCCAGCGGAAACCCCCGCGCAGCGGCCGCGGCGGGCGCAGCGGCAGCAGCGGCAGCAGCGGCGGCTCCGGCCGTGGCAGCAGCGGCGCCAGGAGCCGCGATGGAAAACCTCCCATCCCGAAACCGGGCACGGTGGCGCCGAACGGAATCCGCTTCACCTGAGACCATCCTCCCTCCGACCGGAGGACGCGGGATTGACCGGGTGCGCGGCCGCGCGTAGCGTGAGGGAGGCGTCCGCTCCCTCGATCCGGCTGCAACCATGAACGTGCTCCGACTCACCCGCCGCCTCGGGTCTGTGGGCGTGGCCATCGCCGCGCTCCTCCTTCCCGCATGCAATCCGCTGGACCTGGGTCACGATACCGTCACCCTCGAAGTCGACAGCGAGGACGGCTCGGCCGTCCGCCTCATCACTTCGTACGACTTCACAGTCTACTTCGAGCAGGCCGGGCAGGAGCAGTTTCTCCTGCACGAGGCGGATACCACCTGGGTCGACACGCCGTTCACCGGCGACTACGACCTCTCGGACACCGGCCGCTTCTACGCCCGCGCCATCGAGGCCGAGAACCCGGAGACGAGCGTGTCGATGCGCGCGCTCGTGGACGGAGATGAGGTCTTCTTCCGGGACGTGGTGCTCACGGGTGACGGCACTCAGTTCTACTACCGGCAGCGCTGACCGTACGCCCCATCGGACCGGGGGCGCGCCGCCTTGCTTGACACCCTCTCCGTGTCACTCCTATCTTGGCGTTAGCCTGCCGAAATCGATAACAAAAGGGCCGGTTCACCTTCCCCGCCGACGGGCGCGAGCCAGCGGCGTGGGTGGCCCGCCCTCTTAACAGTCTCACATAGGCGCGTTCCGTTCCCTGCCAAGGAGGTCACAATGCGTGGCGTACTCGTCCCGCCGTAGCCGGTGTGCATCGTCACCAGACACGGATGTCCCCTGCCCGGCCCCTAGGCAGGTCCGGTACATCATCCCCCGATTGGAGGCGTTTATGATCAGGAGATTTGGTTCGGTTGTGCTCCTGCTTGCGGCGCTGTTCCTGCCAGCAGGGCTTGCCGCGCAGGGTGCAGTCATCACCGGCACGGTCCACAACCAGTCGCTGGAGCCCGTGCGCGGCGCGGTGGTTTCCGTGCAGGGCATGCGCCTGTCGACGGTGAGCAATGAGCAGGGCTTCTACCGCCTGCAGCTTCCGGAGGGCGCCCGCGGGCAGATCACGCTGGGCGTGGAAATCATCGGATACCGCCCGGCCACCGTGGAAGTCACGGTCACGGGTGGCACGATGCGCCAGGACATCTCCCTCGTGGAGCAGGCCATCGCCCTCAATGAGATCGTGGTCACCGGGACGGCGGGAACGCAGTCCCGGCGAGCCCAGGCAGCCGTGGTCTCCACGGTGGACGCGGCCCAGGTTACGGAAGTGGCGCCCGTCTCGTCGATCACCCAGCTGCTTCAGTCCCGCGTCCCGGGCATGGACGTGCAGGTCTCGGGCGGGAATCTGGGCAGCACGCAGGTGATCCGCATGCGCGGCCAGGCTTCGCTCACGCTGTCCAACGAGCCGCTGATCTTCATCGACGGCGTGCGCGCGGACCAGCGGAACGACGCCCTCTACTACGCGGTCGGGGGTCAGCAGACCAGCCGTCTGAACGACCTCCGTCCCGAGGACATCGCGGACATCGAAGTGATCAAGGGCCCCGCGGCAGCCGCGCTCTACGGTGCGGACGCGTCGGCGGGCGTGATCCAGATCATCACCAAGCAGGGTCAGCAGAATTCGACGTTCACACAGACGCTCTCGGCGGAATACCAGGCGCTCGACTGGGGTTACTGGACTCCGCCGGACAACTGGGCCGCCTGCACCTCGTCCGCGGTGGCGAACGCGGACAACCCGCTGTGCTACGGCAACGCGGTGGGCACCCTGGTTCACGACAACCCGCTGCTGCGGACGGACGCGATCCAGCAGGGGTACCGGCAGTCCCTGAACTGGTCCGGCACGGGCGGTGGCTCGAATTACGGCTACTACGTCTCGCTGGGCGGGGACAAGGGCGAGGGCGCGTTCGTGAACAACAAGCAGAACAACGTCTCGGCCCGAGGCAACTTCAACTTCCAGCCCACACCGAAGCTGCGCATCGAGATGGGGATGGGCCTGGTGCGGGCGGAGACGCAGCTGCCGCGCAACGACAACGACATCTACGGCTGGCTCGGTGGCGCCATGCTCGGCAGCCCGACCAGCCTGGGCACGACGCGCGACGGCTGGTACGCCCCGAACCGGCAGAACGCCGCCATCGCGGCGTACGAGAACATCAACACGAACATGCGGACCACTCCGCGGCTTCAGGTCAACTACAGCCCGTTCCAGTGGATGACCAACCGGCTGACAATGGGCGGAGACCTGAGCCGCATGGAAGCGCACTACTTCTACCCCAAGAACGACAACGGGTGGTACTCGGGCGTCTACAACACCGGACAGATCGCCCAGGCGCGTCAGAACTATGACCGCTACACGGTCGACTACCTGGGCAACATCGCGAACGCGCTCACGAGCACGGTGAGCTCGGACCTGTCGCTCGGCACGCAGATCCTGTACACCCGCTACGACCGGACGAGCGCCACGGGGATCGGGCTGACCACGAACGCGGCCAACGCGATCGACCAGGCGGCGCAGACCACGGGCGGCCAGACCTTCAACGAGGAAGCGCAGGTGGGCTTCTTCGGGCAGTGGCAGGTCGGCTTCTCGGAGCGGCTGTACCTCCAAATGGCCGGGCGGCTGGACCAGCACTCGGCGTTCGGCGTGAACGCGGACTGGTTCTTCAGCCCGAAGATCGGCGCCTCGTGGGTGGTGTCCGACGAGCCGTTCTGGCAGGGGCACATGCCCGCGATGATCAGCACGCTGCGCGTCCGCGCCGCGTACGGGACCACGGGCCGCTCGCCCACGCAGGGCGCGCTGGCCACGTACACCGCCTCCCCGTTCGCCTTCGTCGACCGGACCGTGGGTTCGGGCGTACAGGCAGAGGATCTGGGCAACCCCGATCTCAAGCCGGAGCGCGGGACGGAGATCGAGGCGGGATTCGAGGCCGGTCTCTTCGATGAGCGCCTGGGCCTCGAGCTGACCTACTTCAACAAGGTCGGCACGGACGTGATCCTGCGGCGGCCGCTGCCGCCCTCGGCAGGGTTCACGCAGAACCAGCTGGTCAACATCGGCGAGGTTCTGAACAGCGGCTTCGAGATCTCGGCCAATGCCCGCATGCTCACCGCGAGCAACCTGTCCTGGGATGTCCGCGTGGGAATGAACACCCTCCACAGCGAGATCAAGGACCTGGGCGGAGTCGAGCCGTACTGGACGGGCTGGGCGCAGCAGAACAAGGAAGGGTACGAGGCGCACGCGTTCTTCACCCGCCAGGTGGAGCACTTCGTCCTCGACTCGAGCGATCCGCAGGCTTCCATCTGCGGCACGGACGCCGACGGGCAGTTCGCGCAGTGCGCGATCGTGACCTCGGAGGAGACGTACAAGGGGCACTACATGCCCACGTTCGAGGGCAACCTGTCGTCCACCCTCACGTTCCTGCGCAACTTCCGCGTCTACGCGCTGCTGGACTGGAAGAACAACTTCATGATCTACAACAACACGGACCAGTTCCGTGAGCGGCAGTTCGGGCAGGGCGAGCGCTGGGTCCGTCGCAACGACCCGACGTTCAACCAGAGCGACGAGGAACGCCTCCGTCGCTTCGGGCCGTTCTACTACATGGACGAGAACGGCGCGTACCAGCCCCTGTCGGCGGGCAACGTGGACGACGCGTACGTGGAGCCGGGTGACTTCACCCGTCTGCGCGAGGTCTCGCTCCACTACAGCATTCCGGACCAGATCGCGGCCCTGGCCCACGTCTCAGGCGCCACCCTGTCGGTGGGCGGACGCAACCTGGCGCTGTGGACCAAGTACTCGGGCCCGGACCCGGAGGTGTCGCTGTATCTCACCAGCGACGAGCGCTCCGACTTCCTGACGCTGCCGTCAGCGCGGAGCGGGTTCGTCAAGCTCACCTTCCGGTTCTGAGGAGGAGCCATGAACACGACGATCCGTAGCGGTTTCGCCGTCGCGCTCCTCGCCGCCGCCAGTCTGGCGGCCACGGCGTGCGACAACTTCCTGGATGTGAAGACGCCGTACACGATTGCGGCGAACAGCGTCGATCCGGTCAACGACGCGGTGGCGTTCTCCAACTCCTCCTGGCAGAACTACGTGGAGGCGCTGGGCGATTTCGCGGTCTACGAGGCGTGGTTCACCAACTCGCTGCGCGTCGGGGACACGTTCCCCACGCGGAACGAGTTCGGCCGACGGTTCCTCGACGACCGGACCAACGGCACGCTCAACACAGAGCTGTGGACCCCCATCTCCAGGGCGGTGGCATCGGCCGAGGACGGCCTCGTGCTGCTCGCGGAGCTGGATGACAGCGACATCAACCGGACCCGCCTGTATCTGACAACGGGCTTCGCGTCGCTGACCATGGCCGAGTCGTTCTGCACGGGCGTGATCCGCGAGGGGCCGGACGCGCCATCGCCGGAGCTGACGAGGGCGCAGATGCTGGAGCACGCCATCGAGCGGTTCCAGCAGACCATCTCCTCCGGCACGGCCAACGGCACGGCCAACGGCGTCGCAATGGCCAATGCGGCGCGCGTGGGCCTGGCCCGGGCGCACCTGTTCCACGGTGACCTGGCGTCGGTGGCGGGCAATGTGAGCGGGCTGCCCGCCGGCTTCGAGTTCAATGCCGTGTACGTGGATGACGCGGGCAACCGCGGCCGTCTGGGCAACACGGTGTTCGCGTTCTCCGGCCGCACCGCCAACCGCGAGAGCGGGGTGGTGGGACCGGAGTGGCGGGCGCTCGGTCAGGGAGTGGACGTTTCCCCCACGCAGCCGTTCGCCGGCGAGGTCGACGGCGATGCGCGCGTGAGCTGGCGTTTCGAGGGTCGCACGGCGCAGGACGGCGTGCACGCCTTCGTGTTCCAGACCACGCATGACGGCTGGGATGCCCCGCTCGTGGTGGCCAGCGAGCTCGAGGCGAAGTACCTCGTGCAGCAGGCCAGTGGCACGGACGCGACCCGGATCGATTTCATCAACGAGCGCCGGACGGCCAATGGCCTCGCCGCGCTTTCGGCCGGTGACTTCGCCGGTCCGGACGCCATCCTGGAGGAGCTGCTCTTCCAGAAGAGCCTCGACTTCTGGCTCACGGCCCGCCGCATGGCGGACTGGCGCTGGTACACGGGTGATGGCGCCACGGCGCGCAGCACGCACTTCCGCTACGTCCTCGAGCCCACCGACGAGTACTACAAGCCGGAAGTGGGCGGGATGGGCAACCAGGTGTGCTGGCCGCTGCCCTACAACGAGTACTCGCGGAACACGGACATCAACCGGTAGTCACGACGACCAGGCGGGGCGGCGCACGCCGCCCCGCCGCTGCCCGTGTGCCCGGCGCGAGCATCGGCTTGTGCCGGGCACGCTGTCTTTCCAGGGCGGTTTGCGGCTGGTATCTCGTCTCACGGCCGCCGGCCGTCCAACCCGAGCTCACGTCTGCAGCGTCATGGAGGCGCCCATGCACCGCGCTCCGTTGTTCGCCCTGGCCGCCGCGCTGGCGGCCACCGCCTTTCCCCGCCCCGCTGCCGCGCAGCAGCAAGACGGGCGGCTCCAGCTGGCATCCTTTCTCGAGTGGGAGACCGTTTCGGGCCCCCGGCTCTCGCCCGATGGCCGGCAGGTCCTCTTCACCCGCCGGCACGTGGACAAGATGAACGATCGTTGGACCGGAGCGCTCTGGCTCATCAACACGGACGGTTCGAAGCTCCGGTTCCTCACCAATGGCGGCGACGCCGAGTGGTCGCCGGACGGCACGCGCACGGCATACACCGCCAGCGGGGCACCGGACGGGACCCAGGTCTTCGTACGCTGGATGGACGCGGAGGGGGCGACCACGCAGGTGACCCACGTCACCGAGGCTCCCTCCAACCTCGCCTGGAGCCCGGACGGGACGTGGATCGCCTTCTCGATGCTGGTGCCGAAGGCGGACAGCTGGAAGATCGCAATGCCGGCGAAGCCCGAGGGGGCGAAGTGGACGGAGACGCCCCGCATCGTCCAGAGCGTGGACTACCGCCAGGACCGCCGCGGCTTCAATGAGGAAGGGCACAGGCATATCTTCGTGGTCCCCGCCACGGGCGGGACACCGAGGCAGATCACGAGTGGCGACTGGGACCATACGAGCCCGGAATGGACGCCCGACGGCCGCGCCATCCTCTTCTCCACCCTTCGCACCGAGGACTCCGAATACGCCTGGCGCGAGTCGGAGGTCTACCGCGTGGACGTGGAGACAGGTGAAATCTCGCAGCTCACGCACCGCCGCGGGCCCGACTACGCTCCGCGCGTCTCCCCGGACGGCCGTCGCATCGCCTACGTGGGCTACGACTGGAGCAATGACACGTTCCAGGAGTCCATGCTTTACGTCATGGACGCCGACGGCTCCAACCCGCGGGCGCTGACCGCTTCGCTGGACCGCTCGCCGAGCGGCCACATGTGGGCGCCGGACGGGAGCGGCGTCTATTTCAACGTGAGCCGGGAAGGCGTGCGCGATCTCTACTTCGTCTCACTGGACGGGAGCGTCCGCCGGGTCACGGAGGGGAGCCACGTGCTGGACGTGGCGGACATACGAGGGCGGACAGCGGTGGGCGTGCGGGCGGAACCGCAGGCGCCGGGCGACATCGTCGCCTTCGACCTCCGTCGCCCGGCGGAGATGCGCCAGCTGACCGCAGTCAACGCCAATGTGCTACACGGCGTGGAGCTGGGCGAAGTGGAGGAGATCTGGTACCCGTCGCTGGACGGGTTCCGGATCCAGGGCTGGGTCATCAAGCCCCCGGATTTCGACCCGACGCGCAAGTACCCGCTCATGCTCACCATCCACGGCGGTCCGCACGCCATGTACGACGCGGGCTTCAACTTCGCCTGGCAGGAACACGCGGCCCACGGGTACGTGGTGCTCTACCTCAACCCTCGGGGCAGCTCCGGCTATGGCAGCGCGTTCGGGAACGCCATCAAGAACGACTACCCGAACAAGGACTACAACGACCTGATGACCGGCGTGGACACGGTCATCAACCGCGGCTACATCGACAGCGACAACATGTTCGTGTACGGGTGCAGCGGCGGCGGCGTGCTCACGGCCTGGACGGTGGGTCATACCGACCGCTTCCGCGCGGCGTCGGCCAACTGCGCGGTCATCGACTGGATCAGCTTCGTGGGGAATACGGACTCGCCCAACTGGTACCGCAACTTCGCGCACTATCCCTGGGAGGACCCGAGCGAGCATCTGCGCCGCTCGCCGCTGATGTACGCGGGCAACGTGAAGACGCCCACCATGCTCATGACGGGCGTCCTGGACCTGCGCACGCCCATCCCCCAGACCGAGGAGTTCTACGAGGCGCTCAAGGTGCTGAAGGTCCCCACGGCCATGGTCCGTTTCAACAACGAGTGGCACGGGACCAGCTCCACACCGTCGAACTTCCTGCGCACGCAGCTCTACCTGCGCTACTGGTTCGAGAAATGGGGCACGCACGACGAGCACGCGTCCGGCCCGGTGGCCGGTCATGCCAACCATTGAGCCCGGCGCCGCACACCGGATTCCACGAGGAGGTTCGATGAAGAAGATGATGCTGGGGCTGGCCCTCGCGCTCGCGTTCACCGGCGCCTGCGCCACGGCCGGCACCTCCGGCGGACCGGCCGGGTCCTCGCGCGACACGCTGGAGCGCGACGAGATCGCGGCGGAAGGCGGGCAGATCCGCACGGCCTACGACGCAGTGGAGCAGCTCCGGCCGCAGTTCCTCCGCAACCGCCCGAACGCGACGGTGGGCGTCGGCGCGGCCACGGTGGAGCCCGTGGTGGTCTATGTGGACGGGATCCAGCGGGGCGGCGTGGCCGAGCTCAGGAACATCCCGATCGAGCGCGTGCTGCGGATCCACTACGTGCGCCCGACGGACGCCCAGACCCGCTACGGGATCGGCCACGGCAGCGGGGTCATCGAGGTGACAACCATCACCGGCTGACCCATCACGGGCCACCGCCCCGCTTCGAGTCGAGGTAGGGGCCGCGGCCACGGCTCCAGATCACGAGCGCGCCGTTCAGCGCGGCGCGCTCGCCCCACCGGAACGCGCTCATCGGCGGCAGGAACTCGATGCTCTCGATCTGCCACACCCCCATCGTGTTCAACATCTCGGCCCCGCGCACCGTGGCCACGCCGTCGATCACGATCGCGAGCATCTCGCACCAGGGGAGCGTGGTCTCCTGCTCGGGCACGACGAACCGCTGGAGGGCACGGCTGCTCTGCACGCAGACGCCATACTCCACTCCGTCCGAAGTCTCGAACCGCCCCTCCTGCACGCGCAAGCTCGGGATCTGGCTCAGCAGCTCCGTGACCGACGCCGCCCTCAGGTCGGCGAGGCGCATGTCCGCACCCGCGACCACGTGCGGCGCCTGCGTGGCGGCGCGCGCGGACCGGGTCTCGGCTGTCGTCGCCCGCACCACGAGGGCGTCGAGGGTGATGGCGCGTGGCGCCGTCCGGAGCTCCACCACCACGCTGGCCCCGGCCGGCACGCCCACCGGTTGCGACGCGCGGTCGTAGCCCAGCCGCTCCACCTGGAACACGTACGACCCTTTCTGAAGGTCGTCGAAGCGGAAATTCCCCGCGTCGTCGGTCAGCGTTTCCCGCCCCCGCACCCGCACCACGGCGCCCGGGACCGGTGCGTCCGTGTCGGCGTCCAGGAGCCGCCCCAGCACCGTGGAGAGCGAATCGGGTCGCATCAGCGGCGAGGACTCCACCACCCGGACCGACGACGGCCTTCCCACCTCCAGCCCGAGGTCCATGCGCGCCAGCGCGCCGGGATGCACGCGCACGTCCGATTGCCGCGGCCCGATCCGGCCGAGCGCCGTCAGCCATACCGTCAGCGGGACATCCGCGGCAACATCGCACAGCACGAACCGGCCTGCCGCGTCGGTCCTCGCCTCCGCCTGTGTGCGCCGCCCCCCCGCCACCTCCCACTCCGCCACCACCGTGGCCGCCGGAAGACGCACCGACGTGGCCGGGTCGAACGCCACGCCCGCCAGCACTCCGCGCGACCCTGCCGCCGCGCTCCCCGGATCCTGCGTCGGCGAACCGTCCGCCCGCGGCAGCGCGCACGCGCGTGCGCGGTCGTACAGCTCCGACGGGATGGTCAGGATGAGCGGATCCGGGGGAGCATCGGCCCCGATCACGATCGGCCCCGCCACTGAGCTGCTCGCCCCTCCGAGCCTCGCCTGCACGTGGTAGCGACCCGGCTTCAGCTGCGAAAAGGCGAAGCCCCCGTCCTCGCCCAATGCCGTCGCACCCACGACCGCCATTGCCTCGCTGAGCAGCTCGACGCTCGCCCCCGCCACCGGCTCCTGCCATCCCGCCATGACCACCCGCCCGTGCACTGCCACCTGCCCGGCGCACCGGGAAGCGGCGACCGGGAGTGGCCCGAACAGCGCCACCAGAGCCAGCACCGTGGCCGCGGCTCCGGGGCCAGTCCGCCCTGGCCTGCCGCAGGCAATGCCGTGCCGCCAGCGAACCCGCGGAGGAAGTGGCGCACTCCAGGCGTGCGTCACACGTGGGGCGTCCGGGACGTGGGGCGGAATGGCGGGATCGGACATGGTACCTCCGCGGGGCGTGCCGTGGCCCCGGCACGAGTCTCCTGCCAATGTACATCCGGAAGCCGCCGTGCGGCAAGGACCTCGGCGTCACGGCTTCAACGTTTTCCCCGCCGGGATCAGGACGGCGGGGGGGAGCCGGCCCGCTCGGGCACCGGAACGGAGTCCTGGAACGGCGTCGAGTCCGGCACCGAATCCGGGCCCACTGCCGAATCCGGCACCGGGGTCGAATCCGGCCCCGGGGTCGGGGCCGGCATGAGCCGGGAGTCCGGCAGTCGCACGGAATCCGGGAGAGGCAGCGAGTCGGGAGCCGGGATCGAATCCGTGACCAGCACGGTGTCGGGCTCCGGCAGCGAATCCGGGAAGGGGAAGGAGTCCACGGGGATGCCCAGCGGTGCGGTGTCGGGCGGGCTCACCCCCTGTCCCTCGCGCGGGAGACGCGGCCGTCCGAGGTAGCGCTCCTGCTGCCGCTCCCGTTCCTCCTCGCCCTGGCCGAAGAGCCCTGCGACGAAGTGCCCCAGGCGGGCGAACGCGTGACGGATCCCCTGGATGAGGCGCCCGAAGAAGCCGCGCTCGGCCTCGCCGGCGGGACAAATGGTGGCCGGCACATCGGACTTGAGGAAGAGTTCGGTGCGCGCCTTCCCCTTCTCGGGGCGACACCCGTCCGCCAGGACGAGACCGCTGCCGGGGTCGATCCGCCGTTCCACCACGGACGAGGGCCGTTCCCAGGCGTCGGGTCTGTCCCGCCTCCGGTAGGCGGCGCGGACGATCCGCCCCCAGACCGGCGCGGCCAGCTCGCCCCCGGTCGCGCCGGCGGCGATCGGCTGCGGCCTGTCGAGGCCGATCCACACGCCCCCCGCCAGGTCCGGCGTGTACCCCACGAACCACGCGTCGAAGCCCTCGTTGGTGGTCCCCGTCTTCCCCGCGGCCGGTGCGCGCACGCCGGCCTCCCGGACGGCGTGACCGGTGCCCCGGTCCACGACGTCGCGCAGCAGGCTCGTCACCAGGTAGGCGACGCCGGGCGAGAACGCCCGGTGCCGCTTCGGCCGTGCCCGCCAGACCACCTTTCCGGTGGTGTCCTCCACGCTCGTCACCAGGCGCGGCCGCACGGCCCGGCCCTCCGCGGAGAACGCGGTGTAGGCCGCGGTCAGATCAATGAGCGGAATGCCAATGGCGCCCAGGGCCAGCGACGGCAGGATCACCATCTGCTCCTGGACCCCGGCGTCCTTCGCCGCCCGCACCACGTCGTCCAGACCCACCGCGAGGGCGAGCCGAGCGGTAGCGATGTTGACGGAGTGGACTGCCGCTTCCCGCATGGTCACGTCCCCGCCGGAGCGGCCGCTGAAGTTCTGCGGCTCCCACACCTCGCCACCCGGGAGCTTCACCACCAGCGGCTCGTCACTCAGCCGCTGGCTGGGCGCGTAGCCGTTGCGCAGCGCGGCGGCGAAGACGAACGGCTTGAACGCGCTGCCCACCTGACGCCTCGCCTGGGTGGCGCGGTCGTACGGGGAGTCGTCGAAGTCGCGGCCACCCACCAGCGCCAGCACATCCCCGCTGTCCGACCGCATGACCACGGCCGCCCCCTGCAGGTAGCGCGTCCCGGCCGAGTCCACCGCGTCCGCTTCCCCGTAGCGCTTCTCCCCGCGATAGCGGCCGTACGCCCCTCTCTCGATCGACGCCAGCTGCCGCCTGACCTCCCGCTCGGCCGCGCGCTGGAGCGCCGGGTCCAGCGTGGTGTGGATGCGGAGCGGGCCGGCGTACAGCCCGTCGCCCAGCTGCCGCTCCAGCAGGCGGCGCACCGCCCGAATGAAGTAGGGAGCCGGCCCTGGCTTCTCGTCCGGCAGCGGTCGCTCACGGACGACGCGGAGCCGCGTCGATTTCGCCTCGTCCGCCGAGTCCCCCGACACCCGCCCCTGTGCCGCCATGAGCGAAAGCACCAGGTCACGCCGCTCCTTCGCGCGATCGGGATGCTCGCGCGGATCGTAGCTGTTGGGCGCTTTCGGCATGGCCGCCAGCGTGGCCGCCTGCGCCAGCGTCAGCTCCTCGGCCGGGCGGCCGAAGTAGGCCCTCGCTGCCCTCTCGATGCCGTAGACCGCCCCGCCGAAGTAGATGTGGTTGAGATACAGCTCCAGGATGTCGTGCTTGCTGAAGCGGTCCTCGATCTCCCCGGCCACGCGCATCTCCAGCAGCTTTCGCGTCAGCGTCTGCTCCTGCCCCGGCAGCCGGCCCGGAAAGACGTTCCTCGCCAGCTGCATCGTGATCGTGCTGCCGCCCTGTGCCGCGCCGCCCGCGCGCACGTCCGCCAGAAACGATCCCGCCATGCGACGCCAGTCCACCCCGCCGTGCTCGTAATATCGGCGGTCCTCCACCGCCACGAACGCTGCCGGGACGTAGCCCGGGAGCGAGTCCAGCGCCACCAGCGCGCGAGACACGGGGGCCAGTCGCGCCACCTCGTCTCCGTTGCGGTCCAGGACCACGGGCGCTCCGCCGGGCTGCAGCGCCGCCAGCCGCTCCACTGCCGGGCAGCCGCGCAGCCCGCACGTCTGCCACGTCAGCCAGGCGAACAGCACTGACACGCCCGCGGCCACCAGCACCCAGCGCAGCGGTGGCGGCCAGTGCAGACCGCCGCCGCGCCAAATGGTAGGGTCGCGCCGCCACAGCGCGCCCAGCATCCGACGCAGCCGCCCGGGAATGGTTCGTGCACTCGTTTGCATTCGACTCATGCCAAACAGGGAGTCGGAAATATGCACAAACTATGCAGCGTTCGCGCCGGCACGCTCGTCGCCCTCCTCGCCGCCGTCGCCCTGAGCGCCTGCGGCATGTTCGGCGGCAGCAATCAGCCCGAGCCCGCCTTCGCCACCGTCACGATCAACAACGACAGTCCCACGACCGTCACCGCCTATGCCGTCCGCTCCAGCGGCGTGCGGTATCGCCTCGGCACCGTGCCGGGCCTGACGGAAAAGGACTTCGACCTGCGCTCCGACATGGTCGGCCCCACGGGCGAGATGCAGCTGGTTGTGGACGTTCTCGGAACTTCCCGCATCTACTCGTCCGATCAGGTCTTCATCGAGCAGGGCGACAGCGTCGAGTTCACGGTCAGCCACATGGTGCGGTAGAGCCGGCCTGCCTGTCCGGCTTCCCGGCCTGCCGCTTCCATCGCTTTATTACCCCCCGTAACATATCTTCAGCGAACCGGGGGCATCCGTCTCCCGGCTCGGCCGCGGGACGCGGCAGGAGAGGCATCGTGGCTACGCAGGGAGGCCGTTTCACGCGGTCGCTTCCTGGCAAGCGGTCGCCGTGCGGCGTTGCACACCACGAGCCGGGGCATGCCCCGACCTACGGGGCGCCCCAGTTCCCTGCCCTATCCCACAGACGCGGCCGACGCGCGTTCCCAGTCCTTCGAGACCGACCTGATCCGTCTCCGGCTCGCAACCGGGGAACGCGCGCGTACCCATTCCATCCCGGGGAGAGATCGTAATGCCGACGCAGACAAAGGAGCGGGATTCCACGCTGATGAAGATCCCACAGGACCTCATCGAGCGGGGCCGCGGACTCGCGGGCATGGGGCACGACGTATGGCTTGCCGGCCTCGGCGCCTTCGCGGCGGTCGAGGAGGAGGGAAGCGCGCTGTACGACAGACTGGTGAAGCGGGGTCGGACCGTGGAGAAGAGCGGGCGCAAGCGCGTCGAGGAGATGCGCGAGGAGATGGAGGACCGGCAGCAGAAGGTGACGCACGGGCTCGAGGAGAGGGTGTACGACCCGATCATGAACGCGCTCCGCTCGTTCGGTGTGCCGACCCGTCGCGAGATCCGGGAGCTGACGGGGAAGGTGGACGCGTTGACCCGTCAGGTGCAGGTGCTGGTCAGCCAGATGCCGGGCGCCGCGCCGGGAGAGTACGAAACGTACTACGTCATGGCGCGCGAGGACACGTGGATCGTGGGGCGGGAGGGCGCCGACGAGCCGCTGTTCGTCGAGCCGACCAAGGAGCTGGCGCTGGAGCGGGCCAGGCAGGTGGTGCACAGCCAGGCGCCGAGCCGCCTGCACGTGTACCGCCGTGACGGCAGCATCCAGGACACGTTCACGTACGAAGAGTGACCCGTGGCCGCCAGCCGCGTCGGCTTGGCGTGCGCGGGCGGCGTCGTCGAGGGGGCGTTCTACGAGATCGGGGTCCTGTGCGCCCTCGATGAGGCCGTCGAGGGGCTCGATCTGACCGCGCTCGACGTCTACGTGGGCGTCAGCGCGGGCGCCATCCTCACGGCGTGCCTGGCCAACGGGATCCCACCCCGGGACGTGGCCCGGGCGATGCTCTCGGTGGAGGCATCCCCGGACGCCCTCGCTCCCGAGGCGGTGTTCCGCCCGGCGCTGGCCACCTACGCCGCCCGCGCGGCGGGAGTGCCCGTGCGCGTCCTGGGCGCCATCGCCCGCTACGCTGCGGACCCCCGCGACATCTCGCTCTTCGGCTCGCTCCTGGAGCTGGCCACGGCGCTGCCGGTGGGGCTGTTCGACAACCGGCCGCTGGAGCAGCACCTCGCACGCGTGTTCTCCGCCGAGGGCCGCACCAACGACTTCCGGGAGCTCCCCGCCACGCTGCGCATCGTGGCGGTCAATCTGGACACGGCGGAGCTGGTGGCCTTCGGCGACGACGCCACCGCCCACGTCCCCATCTCCCGGGCTGTCCAGGCCAGCTCCGCGCTCCCGCTGATGTATCTCCCCGTTGAAATCGACGGGGAGTATTACATCGACGGAGTGGCGAGGCGGACGCTGAACGCGAGCCAGGCGCTCCAGGCGGGCGTGGACCTGCTTCTGTGCGTGAACCCCATCGTCCCTCTGGACCTGCGCATTCCGGGCGACGACGGCGTGCGCCATCCCAGCCTCGTCCACAGCGGGCTCCCTGCCGTGCTCTCGCAGACGTTTCGGACCATGATCCATTCGCGGATGGTGACGGGGTTCCGGAACTACGCGTTTCTGTACCCCGACGCCGACGTCGTGCTGCTGGAGCCCGAGGCCGGCGACCGGACGATGTTCTTCACGAACATCTTCAGCTTCTCCCACCGCCACGAGGTGATGCACCACGGCTACGCGACGGCGCGCGGCTGGCTGCTGCGCAACGCCGGCCGTCTGGAGCCCGTGTTCCGCCGCCACGGCATGCGCCTGCGGGAGAGCGTGCTGACGGAGGACCGGCGCCTGGCGGTGGAGCGGCGACCGCTGCCCGGCGCGCGCGAGCTCGTGGGCCGCGCCAGCGCTGCGCTGGACGAGCTCTCGAGTGCCCTCGATCGGCTCCGCGCGAGGGGGGGCGGCACGAGCCGGAGGGGCGGTGCGGTCGGCTCCCCGCGGCGGCGCGGGTGAGGAGGCGAGGCATGGCATCGCGCACGCGGATCCTCCTGTTCACCGGCAAGGGCGGTGTGGGAAAGACCACGTGCGCGGCGGCCACGGCCGTTCGCGCCGCGGAGCTGGGGCACCGGACGCTGGTGCTTTCGTCGGACCCGGCGCACTCGCTGGCGGACGCGCTGGACCTGCCGCTCGGCCCGGAGCCCACGGAAGTGTTCCCGGGTCTGCACGCGCAGGAGCTCGACCTCTACTACTCCATGAACAAGCACTGGGGCAACATCCGGGAGCTGCTGCTGGTGATGTTCAAGTGGCAGGGCGTCGAGCGGGTGGCGGCCGAGGAGATGGCGGCGCTGCCCGGGATGAGCGAGGGGGCCGCGCTCCTCTGGATCGACCAGCTGCACGGCTCGGGCGACTATGACCTCATCGTCGTGGACAGCGCGCCGACGGGCGAGACGCTCACCCTCCTCACCCTGCCCCAGGTCACGGAGTGGTGGGTGAAGCGGGCGCTCCCATTCCAGCGCTTCGCCGTGAAGACGGCCGGCTTCGCCATGCGAAAGGCGGCGGGGATCCCGCTGGACCGTGCGTACGCGGAGCTGGAGTCGCTGGTGACCCACCTGGAAGCGGTACGGGACCTCCTGACGGACCCCGACACATCGTCGATCCGGCTGGTGCTCAACCCGGAACGGATGGTGATCCAGGAAGGGCGGCGCGCCTTCGCATACCTCCAGCTGTACGGCTACAACATCGACGCCGCGCTGGTGAATCGGATCCTGCCGGAGGAGGGAGTCGGCGACGCGCTCCAGGGCTACCTGGACGCCCAGCGCGGCTACCTGACCGAGATCCAGGAGGCGTTCGCGCCACTCCCGATCCTGCACGCCCCGCACCGCGGCCGGGAGGTGTTCGGGGTGGACATGCTCCGCCGCCTGGGGACGGAGCTCTACGGTGACCGCGATCCGACGTACGTCTTCTACCGCGGCGAGCCGTACCGTCTGGTGAGCGAGGACGGCGGCTACCGGCTCGACCTTCGGCTCCCCGAGAGCGCGGCCGGGCAGGTCACGGCCCGGCACGCGGGCGACGAAGTGGTCCTCCAGCTCGGAAACCAGCGCCGCAACTATTCGCTCCCCCGATTCCTCGCCTACTACACCCTGACCGGCACCCGCTTCGAGCAGGGATGGTTCCGCATCCGGTTCGAGCCCGTGGCGGGCCGCGCGAAGGAGGCAGAATGACCGCGCCCACGACCACCGCCCAATCCCCAGGGACGACGCCGTCCGCCGCCGCAGCGCTGGACTCGCCGACGAGATCCCGTGCGGTGCGCCGTCCGGCCCAGGTCCCGCTGCCCCCGCCGTCGCGGCCCACGCGCATCCCGCGCGAGAACGACGACTACGGCCCCAATGCCATCGCCCGGAGGCGTGCCTTCATCGAAGCGTCGAGCGGGGTGAGGCTCGAGCACGTCTCCGCCTGCTCCTTCGACCCGCGGCTGGCGGCGGGCAACTGCGAACACTTCACCGGCGTGGCCCAGGTGCCGCTCGGGTTCGCCGGACCGCTCCTGGTGCGCGGGGAGCACGCGGACGGCGAGTACCTGATCCCGCTCGCCACGTCGGAAGGGACGCTCGTCGCCTCGTACAACCGCGGCATCCATACCCTCAACGCCGCCGGCGGCGTGCGGACCACGATCCTCGACGACGGCATGCAGCGCGCGCCTGCGTTCGTCCTGGCCGACGCCCGGGAAGGGCGCGACTTCGCTGCCTGGGTGGCCGACAACATCCCCGGCATCCGCACGGCCGCGGAAGCCACCTCGCGGGTGGCCAGGCTGCTTCACGTGGAGCCGTTCCTGGCCAGCCGGTTCGTGTTTCTTCGATTCAGCTTCGAGACGGGCGACGCGGCGGGGCAGAACATGGTCACGCGGGCTACAGCGGCCGCGTGCCAGTGGATCGTCCAGCAGTGCGGCGGGGTGGAGCGCTTCTTCCTGGAATCGAACCTCGCCTCCGACAAGAAGACGTCGCACGTGAACATGCTGCGTGGACGGGGGAAGCGGGTGACGGCCGAGGCGGTGGTGCCGCGGACGGTGCTGGAGGAGCGGATGCGGGCGTCGCCCGACACGCTGGTCGCGCACTACCACGCCAGCTCGGTGGGCGCATTCCTGGCCGGTCCCAGCAACAACGGCCTTCACACGGCCAACGCGCTCGCGGCCATGTTCATCGCGACAGGCCAGGACGCAGCCAGCGTGGGCGAGTGCTCCGCGGGGATCATCCACGTGGAGCTCGCCGGTCCCGACCGCGAGGACCTGTATGTGTCCATCACGCTCCCCTCCCTCATCGTGGCCACCCATGGGGGCGGGACGGGGCTGCCCACCCAGCGCGAGTGCCTGGAGGTCATGGGGTGCTATGGCCGGGGGAAGGTTCGGATGCTGGCGGAGATCGTGGCCGCCGTGGTGCTGGCGGGCGAGCTGTCGCTGGCCTGCGCGATCGCCTCCAACGAGTGGGTGGAAGCCCACGAACGCATGGGGAGGAACCGATGACGTGGACCTCGCCGCCGCCGGGCGGCCGCCGGTTCTCCGGCGCGGACAGCTCCTGGTGGCACATGGAGGAGCCCACCAATCAGATGGCCATCACCGTGGTCCTGACGTTCGATGGCCCGATCGACGAGGACCGTCTCCACGCCGTGCTCCGCGATCGGCTCCTGCGCCACGACCGCTTCCGGCAAATGGTGGTGGAGTCTCCGCTCGGGTTCGGCCGCCCTCAATGGGTGGAGGACCCGGGGTTCTCCCTGGAGCGGCACCTGAGCCGGATCCGCCTGCACGACGGCGGCGGGAAGGCGGAGCTCCAGCGGGTCGCAGGGCTGGAGATGAGCCGCCCTCTCCACCCGGACCGCCCCCTGTGGCGCATGGTCTACGTCGACGGCTTCGAAGGCGGCTCCGCCCTCGTGATCCGCATCCACCACTGCATCGCCGATGGCCTCGCCCTCGTACGGGTCCTCATGACCCTCGGCGATCCTACGGACGGTGCGTGCGGCGAGCGGGCGAGCCCGGCCGTCCTCGACCCCGCCACGTACGCCTCGCCTTCGGTCACGATGACGGCGGGAGAGGCGGCGGAGCGCGACTTCGTCCGAGCCCTGGCGCTGGGCACCCGCGCTGCGGGGTCGCTCGGCCGCCTCGTGGGGCTGCGCCCGGACCCGCGGACCGCGCTGCGCGGGCCGCTGTGCCGGGAGAAGCGCGCGGCGTGGTCGCGTCCAATGTCGCTGCGGCGGCTCCGGGCCGCCTCTCGCGCCGCCGGCGCCACGCTCAACGACGTGGTGGTCGCCGCCGTGGCGGGCGGACTGGGGCGCTTCCTGGCGGAGAAGGGAGAGCAGCTCACGCGTGAAGTCCGCGCGGTGGTCCCCGTGAACCTGCGCCGCAACGGCGACGAAGAAGCGCTGGGCAACCGCTTCGGGCTGATCTTCGCTCCGTTGCCGCTGGGCATCCCGAATCCTCTCGAGCGTCTCGGCGCGGTGCACGCTACCCTGAGCCGGCTCAAGCGCTCGCCCCAGCCGATGGTGATCTACGGCCTGCTGGAGCTCCTCGGCCGTACGCCGCGCGCCGCCCTCGACCTGGCCGTCTGGCTCCTCGGCAGCAAGGGCTCGCTGGTTCTCACGAACGTGCCGGGTCCCCGTCGCAGGATTCGCATCTGCGACCGTGAGCTCCTGTCTGTCGTCGGCTGGGTTCCCCAGTCCGGCCGATTGGGGCTCGGTGTCAGCATCCTCAGCTACGCGGACGAGATCCGGCTGGGCGTCGCCACGGATGCCGCGATCCTCCCGTGCCCGGACCACCTGGTGGGCGCCATCCAGGATGCTGCCGACCAGATCCTCGACACCGTTCGCCCGCCCCGGGTGGCGGAGGTGGTGGCATGAGCACCGCAGCTCGGGATCCGGACGCCCGTCCGCTCGCCCTGGTCCGCGGCGAAACGGGCAGCGACGCGCCCCCGGCACCCCCCGCGCCTCCGGCGGAGGAAGCGGCGCTGGAGGGGGCGCCAGCGGAGTCGGCGCTGGCCGGGCTCGTCCCGCGCACCGCGCCGCACCTCCACGCCACCTATCGGAGCGTCATCGGTCGCTTCTTCGGCGTGCACCGGCACGTCCTGGGTCTGCTGGTGGGGGCGAGGGTCGCGAGGGCGGACGGGCTGCCGCCGGACCAGCGCCGCCGCTTCCGGTCGCTTCCACTGCGCGCGTCCGCCGCGGTGCTGCGCCCGCTCCTGCTCCGAGAGCTGCGCCACGCTCCCTTCCCGGAGCAGCTGCGCCGTCGCCTGGAGCTGCTCGGTCCCACGTACGTGAAGCTCGGCCAGATCATGGCCATCCGTGAGGACCTGCTCCCCGCCCCCGTCTGCCGGGCGCTCCAGGTGCTCTTCGACCACGTGCCGCCGGTGCCGTTCGAGACCGTGCGCCTGACCCTCGAGCGGGAGCTGGGCCGCCCGATACACCAGGCGTTCCGCTGGGTAGACGAGGAACCGCTCGGCTCGGCGTCCATCGCGCAGGTGCACCAGGCCGAGACCGTCACCGGCGACGCCGTGGTCGTGAAGGTCATGAAGCCCGGAATCCGCCGCTCGATCGAGACCGACCTGCGCCTGCTCCGCTGGCTCGGCGCGCTTCTCCAGCACGTGCTGCCGCGCTACCAGCCGCGCCGGATCATCGACGAGTTCGGCACCTACACGCTTCGAGAGCTCGACTTCACCGCCGAGGCGGACAACGCCGAGACGTTCGCCGCCAACTTCCACGACACCCCGGAAGTGTGCTTCCCGCGCATCTACCGCGAGCTCACCACGCCCTCGCTCCTCACCATGGAGCTGCTGCGGGGGTTCAAGCCATCCGATCCCCGGGCACGCGCCCTCTCCGCCGACGACCGCGAGCGCCTCACCGACCTCGGCGCCGGCGCCATCATCCGCATGCTGTACCGCGACGGCTTCTTCCACGCCGATCTCCATCCGGCCAACCTCCTCATCCTCGGCCGTGAGACGGTTCGCGCCGCGGGGGCTGGAGTCGGCGGGGGGGGCGCGTGGGGCGCCGCGGGCAGCGCGGCGGCAGCCTCGAAGGCCGCCCATGCAGCCGACCACAGCGATCGCGACACGCTCCGTGTGGGCTTCGTGGACCTCGGGATGGTGGGACGCTTCGAGGACCGGATGCGCCGTCGCATGCTCTACTACTACCACGCGCTGGTCACCCGCGACGTGGAAGGGGCGGCCAAGTTCCTCGGCCAGATGGCCGAGCTCGGCCGTGGCGCCGACCCCGTCGCCTTCCGGCGCGCCGTCGTGGACCTCTCGCGTCGCTTCGTCACCCGCGCCGAGCGCGGCGAGTTCAGCATCGCCCAGCTCATCCTCGAGTCCATCGGCCTCGGCGCCCGCTACCGCGTCTACTTCCCCGTGGAGATGACGCTCATGGTCAAGGCGCTGGTCACGTTCGAGGGCGTCGGTCGCATGCTCGACCCCCACCTCGACGTCACGGCGATCTCACGCCGTCACGTCAGCCGCATCCTCCAGCGACAGTTCACGCTCGAGCGGGTCAGCCGCGAGGTGCTGCGCGAAGCCCCCGAGCTGATCGAGCTCGCCGTCGGTCTCCCCCAGCTGCTGGTCAGCGGCAGCCGCTTCCTCGAGGAGAGCTTCGACCGACGCCCTCCCCGCGACCCCGCCACGGGCCTCCGCTCCGCGGTGCTCGCCGGCGCATGCCTCATCGGCGGCGTTCTCACCCTCACCGCGGCCGGACCGCCCGCGCTCTGGATCCCCCTCTTCGGCCTCGCCGCCGTCATGGCGGTGTGGCGGGGCTAGCGACGCCCTTGCCCTGGTTGCCGGACGCGACGGGACGGCCGACACTACGGGTAGACGCCTGCACCCTACCACCCCGACACCCGCGATGATGAGTGAAATCGAGAACGACGCCTCGACCCCGCCCACGACGCCCGCCGGGCCGCCGGCGCCGCCTCCGCCCCTGGACCTTCGCGTGGCGGAGGTGACGGAAGCGGACGAGCATCCGAACGCGGACCGGCTGCTGATCCTCCGGGTCGACCTGGGAGACGAGCGCCGCCAGCTGGTAGCGGGGCTGGCGGGGATCTACGACCCGGCGGAGCTGGTGGGGAAGCGGATCGTCGTCGTGGCGAACCTGAAGCCGGCACGTCTGCGCGGGGAGGCGAGCCAGGGAATGCTGCTCGCCGCCCACGGCGACGGGAAGGTCGGCGTGCTCCTCGCTCCGGACGCGGTGCCGGGCACGCCGCTCGAGACCGGGGCCCGCGCGGACACCGGAACCTCGCAAGCAGCCCCGCCCGCCGAAACGCCGCCGCAGATCACGATCGACGACTTCGGCCGCCACACGATCATCGCCTCGGCCGAAGGTGTGAGCCTGGACGGAACGCGGGTCGAGCGGCCCCGGCTGGTGGTCGACCGAGAAGCCTGGGGTCCGGTGAAGTAGGTGGGCGGGAAGGGGGCTGGCGTACCCCCCGGGCGAGCCCACCGCGCGACCCTTGCCGGCGGCGCCGTTCGTCGCCATTGAAGAGGAGCGGCGTACACACGCACGACGGGCGGCGCGCCCGGGAGGTCGGCATGGCAGCAGCGACAATGGACCGGATGATCGCCTTCTGCGGGTCGGACTGCGACGCCTGCCCGATCTATCTGGCCACGCCCGATACGGGGGACACCGGCTCGGTCGCGCGGGCGATCACGGACTGCGACGGCTGCCGCGCGGGCGCTCGTCTGTTCGCGGAGTGCGAGGAGTGCGAGATCCGGAAGTGCGCCCTGGCACGGGGGCTCGAAGGCTGCGCCCGCTGCGACGACTTCCCGTGCGACGTCCTCCGCCCCCACCTCGCCTACGATCCCTGCGCGAGAACGCAGCTGGAGTCGCTGCGCGCGCGGTCGTAGGCCAGGCGGCGGATCAGGGGCCGAAGAGCGCGACCAGGGCGAAGCAGGCGGCGAGGACCAGCGTCGCCGGCGACATGACGAGCCGCTCGACCCGCGATTTCGACGCCAGGTTCCCGAAGAAGTTGACAGCGAAGAACGCCGCCGACACCCACGTGGCCGCGTGCACCGAGGCCGGCTCCGGTCCGGGCGGCGCCAGCCCCGCGCGCGCCAGCACCACCCACCCCGCCACGGCGAGGATGAGCGCGGCCAGTGCGCTGCCGAGCCGGAGCCGGGGCGGTAGCACCGGGTAGGCGCCTCCCCACGCGGCTCGCCCGAGCGGCAACCCTGCGGCGAGCAGGAGCTGGAGGACGGCCACGGCGGCGAGCACCGACGCGGCCACGAGGGCGGCGATCCGGGAGAGCGTCATCGGCATCTGGGTTCCGGCCGGAACATAGGCTGCTCGCGGCTCCGCTGCACCCGGGCGAGCGGACGCCGCTGACCGGAGTGTACCAGGAGCGCCGACACCAAGCCGCTCCATTCGCCGGCCCGGCCGATTCGCTTGCCTTCGCCGGCTCCCCGGGGCATTTTGTGATGGACGTGGCGGCTCTCGCCCTGCCGAACCCCCTCTGCGATTCGCCGTTCGCGTAACGGGTGCCCCCACCCGGACACAGTGACCTCCCAACACAGCACGGACCCGACGTCGGGACGGGCCACCGCGCGCGCCGCCTGACCATGGCGTCGGGCGTCGCCGTTGGTGCGATGGCGGGTCGGTCGTGAGGAACGGGCCCAGGTCCAGGCTGAATCCTGAGGGGATGAGCATGAAGGATGGCACCGGCCGACGGAGGTACCCCGGGGTCCCGGGACGGCGCCCCCGCGCGCTCCCCATCGCCCACGCGCTGGCGTCACAGGCGGTCGGCACCGAGCGGCTGAGGGTCCGCGTCCCGTGGAGCGTTCCCGAGCTCGTCCGGTCGACGCTGGCCCTCGCCTGGCACGGTGGCGCCCCGCGCCCCGCCGCCATCGTCAGTCTCCTCTTGGTGGTATGCGCTGCGGCGGTCGCAGCGATGGTCCAGTGGGCGCGCGGAGGCTGGGACGCGGTGGATGCGCTGGCACTCGCCGTCATCGTGGTGCCGCCGCTCCTGGTGGTCTTCCTCGGCATGCCCGCGTCCGCGTTCTGGCACACGTGGCCCGTCCTGCGCCACGCCTCGGTCGCCGGCCACTGGGAAGTTCGCCTCGGCGACGGCGGATTCGCCCTCCTCGCCGCCGCCAGCGCCGCCGGGACACCCTGGCAGCGAGTGGAGCGCGTGGTGGAGACGGATGGGTTCTTCCTCTTCTTCGTGGATCGCGCCGCGCTGGCGCTCCCCCGTCCCGCGCTCACGCCGGGGGATACGCGCGTCCTCCGGGCGTTGCTGTGGGCGAAGCTCGGCGAACGGTTCATCCTTCGACACGGCCAGGCGGCCTGAGGATCCTGGACGACACGCCGGCGGTGGATCCGGCCCGGCACGTTCCTTCCTCCCGGGGCCCGACCGTTCGGCAGGGCACCCCGGGCAGCGCCGGCAGGCAGCACGAGCGCGCCTTAGATTCGGCAGCGGACCCGATTCACGGAGCGGTGATGTTCATGCACGCAACGTCTCCCCTTTTTCCCTGGCTGCTCGCGGCCACGGCGTTCGCCGCGGCGTCTGGAGGGTGCTCGGACGCCTCCGTGACGGCCCCGCCCGACAATGGGGGCGAGCCGCTTCCCTCGCAGGATGGGCATCGCTTCACCTACTCGCCGCCACCGCAGGCGCCTCCGATCGCCGACATCAGCGTCCGGGGGAGCTTCAACGGGTGGGAAGAGAAGCCGATGGCGAAGGGCACGAGTGGGGTCTGGCAGGTCGTCGTCGACCTCCCGGACGGGACGCATCAGTACAAGTTCTACGTGAACGGTGCGTGGGTGAACGACATGTGCTACGACCCCACGTGGGGCGATCCGGACAACGGGTATGTCGTGGACCCGGCAGCGACCGGATGCGTGTCGGACGGAAACAGCGGCGCGAACGCGGTGCTGGCGCTGGGCGCGCTGCAGCTGGACTTCCGCCACCAGCCCGGCGGGGCCGCGTACGTGTCGGAGGCCGGGGGTCGCCTGTCGGTGCGGTTCAGGGCGCGCGCCGGGGTGGTGACGACGGCCGCCGTGGCCGCCGGGGACTCGACCTTCCCGATGCACCTGCAGCTGGTGGACGGGATCACGGAGGTGTGGCGAGCGTCGTTGCCGGACGCGACGACCGGCTACGCGATTGACGTCGCCACGGTGGACAGCACGGCGCACTTCGGGCCGTACCAGGTGCCGGCGAGCCTGTTCCGCTCGATTCGGTGGGTGGAGGACGCCGTCGGCTACCAGATCTTTCCGGAGCGCTTCTGGAACGGAGACCGTGGCAACGACCACTGGACAATGGACACGGACGAGATCCACTTCCGGGACCCGTCGCTCCCGCCGTGGGACACGGTGTTCACCGACGACTGGAGCGGTCCGGCCACCGGATGGCTCCCCTCGCACCAGTACTTCGGCGGGGACCTCCAGGGCATCATCGACCGTCTGGGACACCTGGATTCCCTCGGGGTGAGCGCGGTCTACCTCAACCCGGTCTTCCTGGCCGGCTCCGCACACGGGTACGACACGTACGACTACCTGAAGGTGGCGCCGAACCTCGGGGACAGCACGCTGCTCCGATCGTTCCTCGACGCCGCGCACGCGCGGGGAATCCGCGTGATCTGGGATTTCGTTCCGAACCACGTGGGTATCGGCCACTGGGCGTTCCAGGATGCCCTGGCGAAGGGAGAGGCGAGCGAGTACTGGGACTGGTTCACCTTCAAGGTGCCCGCGGACTCCGTCCAGGCCGGGGACGACGATGACTACGAGAGCTGGGGAGGTAGCGGTTCGCTTCCGGAGCTCCGGACGGACAACCCGGAGGTGATGGACCACCTCCTGGACGTCACCCGCCACTGGACGACCTTCGGCTTTGACGGCATCCGCGTGGACGTCCCGTTCGACATCGGCAACCGCAGCACGTTCTTCCCGGCGTTCCGCGCCGCGGCGAAGGCGATCGACCCCGAGGCGTATCTCGTGGGCGAGATCTGGAACCAGGTGCCAAGCTGGCTGCGGGGGGGCGAGTTCGACGCACTCATGAACTACGCCCTCGGCCAGCGCATGGTGGAAGCGTTCGCCGACGGCGACATCAGCGGTGTAGCGGCGGCCCGACGGATGGCGTCCATGTACACCGAGTACCCGGAGGCGGCCGTGGCCATGATGTTCAACGTCATCGCGTCCCACGATACCGACCGGCTGCTCACCATGCTCGGCGGTGGCCACTACGGGGCGACCCCCGGCCCCGAACCGCTCGCCCGACAGCGGCTCGCCTCCGCGCTGCTCTATGCGCTCCCCGGCATGCCCGTCACGTTTCAGGGCGACGAGTGCGCCCAGCTCGGCGCCAAGTCGAGGAGCGACATGGAGCGTTACCCGGTGCAATGGAGCCAGTGCGACCGGGAGATGGTGGGGCACTACGTCCGGCTGGCCGGGCTGAAGCACGGGCTGGCGGCCCTCGGGTCTCCCGTGGTTCGGGCGGGTGAGGCTTCGCCGACCCTGCTCTCGTTCCACCGGGGCGAGCCGGGCCCGGGTGAGGTGCTGGCCGTGTTCAACAACGGCTCCGGTGAGGCAACGCTCGCGCTCCCGCCCGGCATCTGGAGCGACGCGGAGACCGGCGAGGCGGTGAATGGGAGCGTGGCCATGGAGGGACTCGGCTGGCGCTACCTGGTCCGGGGCGACTGAGCCGTGGCGCGCCAGCCCATGCGCCGATCGGGCGGAGTCCGGATGCGGGCGGCGTCGGCGGCGGCCGCCGGGGCGGTCGCGTGGTGATCCGGTTCGTCGTCTACGGTCTGCTCGGCTGGGCGGTGGAGATCGTGTTCACCGCGGCCAAGCGGCTGCGGGACCCCGGCCGATGGCGGCTCGAGGGGAGAACCTACGTCTGGATGTTCTTCATCTATGGCCTCATCGCCCCGCTGTACGAGCCGCTCCACGACGCCATCCGTGTCTGGCCGCTGCCGGCCCGCGCGCTGCTGTACGGCGCCGGGTTCCTGCTGGTGGAGTACCTCTCCGGTTGGGTGCTGCGGCGGCTCACGGGCGCGTGCCCATGGGACTACACGAAGCGGGCGCGCTGGCACCTGCACGGGCTCATCCGCTGGGACTACGCCCCGCTGTGGATGCTGCTCGGTCTGGCACTCGAGCCGGTTCACGATTTCCTGGTGAGGCTCACGCCCGCCATCCGCGACGCCCTCGGGTAGGCCGTCCCGCCGTCCCCGCGCGCATCGCGCACCCGCCTTGCGCGACGGGGGACGCTCGGCTTGCTCGCCGCACCGCCGAACCGCTAGCGTGCTGGGCTCACCCACGACCACAGGGGGACGGCGGGAGATGTAGTGGACGCGCTCACCGTACGCGGATTGACCCGGAGCTTCGGCCCGCTCCGGGTGCTGGATGCCATCGATTTCACGGTCCCGCGCGGCCGGGTGGCCGTGCTGCTGGGGCCGAACGGCGCGGGCAAGACGACGCTGCTGCGCTGCGTGGTGGGCGCGGAGCGCCCGGACGCGGGGGAGGTGGTGCTCGAGGGGCACCGCATGGACGAAACCGACCCGTGGGTCCGGGCGGCGGTCGCGGCAGTCCTGGATGACATGGATTTCTTCCCGGACCTCTCGGTCCTCGAGCACCTCCAGCTGCTCGCGCTGGCACACGGCGGGGACCCGGCAAACGTCCCGGAGGTGGTGACGGAGCTGGGGCTCGATCCCGCCCGCGACCAGCTACCGGCGACGCTTTCGAGTGGCCAGCGACGCCGGCTGGCGCTGGCTTCCTGCTTCGTCCGTCCGCGTCGTCTGCTCGTGCTGGACGAGCCCGAGCAGCGGCTGGACGTGCGAGGCCGCGCGTGGCTCGCCCGGCGGCTGAAGCGTGAGAAGGCGGACGGCACCACCGTGCTCATGGCGTCCCACGATTCCGAGCTGGTCGACGCCGTGGCCGACCTCCGGATCGAGCTGGGCGCGTGAGCCGACGCGCCACACCCGCCACCACCCCGTGCTGCGGCGACGCCCACCGGGTCGGGCGGGCGCACGCGGAAGGCGGGGGCGGGGCCACGTGAGTGCGACGCTCGCTGCCGCGCCCCACCGCATCCCGCGCCCGTCGACGTGGCGGGGCGCGCTGAAGCGCGCGCGCCGCAGACACCACGCGCGCTCCACGGGCGATGTCCTCACCGACCTGTACATGCTGCTCTGGGTGCTGGTGGTATACGGCGGCGCACTGGTGTCCACGGTACGGGAGCACCTGCGCACGCCGCCGGGAGTGGCGGGCCTGGCGGCGGAGCGGGTTTGGATCGCCGCCGCCGTCATCCTGGCGGGGTCGGGGCTGCTGTGGCAGGGGGTCCGGGCCGTGGGCCCCCTCGTGGCGTCGCCCGCGGAGCAGTCGTGGGGCGTCTCCTCGCCCATGGACCGGCGACGCTGGCTCCTCCCCCGCTTCGTCGCCCTCCTCCTCGCCGGACTCGTGGGCGGGGCGGCGTCCGCCGGCATGGTGGTGATCCTCGGCCTCCGGGGGCATGGCTTCGGCGCGGCGCTGGCGGCGGGCGGGGTGTGGGGCCTTGGCGCCATGGCCGCCGCGGTGGCAGCCCAGGGCGCGCGCACGCGGCGCGGGCGGATCACCCTCCTTCCGGCCCGCATCGCCGGGCCAGCGCTCACGGCCGCCGGGACGCTCGCCGCCGCGGCGGTCGTGGCCGCCCACTATGGCGGCCGAGGCCTCCCCCTCCCCGACGCCCCGGTTGCGAAGTGGCTGGTGGCCGGCGGCGGCGCGCTGGCGCTCGGGGCCTGCGTCCTCGCGACGCGCGCGCTGCGCCAGGTGGACCGGGCAGCGCTGGGTGCCGGAGCGGAGATCGCTGCGGCCGCGCTGAGCGCGACCGTGTGGACGGATCCCTCGCTCCTGTCCCGCGTCCTGGAAGTGCGCCGCTGGCGACGCGTCGGCCGGGTTCGGAGCCGACACTTCTTCGGCGCGGTGCCGGGCGTGTCGCCCCGGGCGTGGTCGCTCCTGCAGGGAGAGGTGCGGCGGGTGGCGCGTCGCCCGATGTCCCTGGTGGTCTGGGCTGCGCTCGGTCTGGCGCAGTACGCCATAGCCGTCGTGGCGCCCTCGGTGGCCGGCGTGGCCCACGTCATCGGCGCGTACATGGCGGCAGGGCGCCTCACGGGCGGGCTGCGCGCGATCGCCGGATCGGCGGGGCTGAGGCGCGCGGTGGGCGGCGGGGAGCTGGAGCTGCGCCTCATCCACGTCGTGGTCCCCGCCGTCGGGACCGCGCTCTGGTGGGTCCTGACGGCGCCGGCCGGGGGGCCACCGCTGGGCTCGGGCGAGGTGTTCCTGGTGCTGGGCGTGGTGGCGGCGGCGTACCGCTCCGCCACCCGCCCACCCATGACCTACGGCGGCTCCGCCATGGACAGTCCGGTCGGCCTATTCCCTACGGACCTCCTGCTCCAGCTGGCGCGCGGCCCGGACCTGCTGGGCGTGGTGCTGATCGTTCGCCTGATCCTGGGCCACTGAGGCGGTGCGGCGACGTCTTCAGCCGCCTCCCAGCGCCTCCAGCCGCTCCTTCGCCCGCCGGTTCTCCGGGTCCCGCTGCAGCACGGTCCGGTACGACGCGATGGCGTCCGAGGTCCGCCCCATCCGCTCGTACACCTGCCCCAGCTCGAACGGGATGGAGGCCGACTCCGGGTGGTACTCCCCGTTCAGCTTCAGGAAGGCGACGGCCGCGTCGGTCCGCCCTTCCCCCGCCAGCCCCATCGCCGCATCCGTGAGGGCCCCCTCCCGGAAGTCGTAGGCCCCCGCCTCCATCATCGTCGTGCGCAGCTCCCGGTAGCGCGCGAGGGCAGCGTCGAGCCCGTCCTTCTCGAGAACGCGGTGCAACTCCTGGTCGAGGAGGTACGGCTTCTCCAGACCGCGGTGGCACGTCTTGCAGCGAACGGGGAGCGTCGGGCCTTCCTGGTGCGGGAGGTCGGGAAGGATCTCCGTGTTGAGCCGGTGGACCATGTGCATCATGAAGCGCGCCCGGTCCTTGGTCGGCTTGTCGTCCAGGTCGAAGCGGGCTCCGCGGAACGAGTCGTCCGGGCCCATCACGTGGCAGAACTCGCAATGGACGCCGAGGGCGTTGGCGAACCCGCGCATGGCGGCGAGAAGCTGATCGTGCGGGATGTCCGGGGGGAACACCTCGAGGTTGGTGAACGAATCCGGCACCTGCGCCGAGGCCGGTCGAGCACCAGCCGTCGCGGCGAGGATGGCGGAAACGACCAGAGCGGTCAGGACCGTGGGGGCGGTGCTGCGGATCACTCGCGTTCTCATGGGGGCGAACCAGGTCCGGAGGGAACGGGCAGGCTTCGACATGCGGTACTATGAGGCGCTCGCGCTCACGCCGCCACCCGGAAACCCGGCGCTCGCCGTGCCGCCGGTCCAACCATTGCGACGCCACGACCTCTCCGCCACTCTACCGGTGTCCGCAGGGATATGCGGGCACCGACCGTTCCCAGCGAATCCCACGGAGGCCGGAGATGAAGCGGTGGCTGCCGGCGGTTCTCGCGGGCGGCGTGGCTCTGGCTGCCGCGTGCGACGACACGGCCGCCCCGGGCAGCAACGAGCTGCTGGGGGAGTACACCGCCGTGGAAGCGGATGGCGGCTCGCTCCCGATCGATTGGGCGCCAGCCGTCCAGCTCACGGGCGCGCTCCTCGCCCTGGGCGCCTCGCCCGAGCAGCGCTTCACCCTCACCTACCTGCTCGCCGTCCGCGACACCACACCCCCGCCACCCGACAGCACCGGCACGCCACCCGACAGCACCGGCACGCCACCGGACAGCACCGGCACGCCACCGGACAGCACCGGCACTCCACCCGACAGCACCGGCACGCCGCCGGACAGCACCGGCACGCCGCCCGACACCACCAGCTCGGGCGGGCTGCGCGCGGCCGCGGCGGACAGCGTGAGCGCCGACACCTGCGAGGTGCTCGGGGATTGGGCCATGAGCGGGGACTCGCTCGTGGCTGTGGACAGCACCATCACGGTCTCCGGCAGCGGATGCGGCGCCGAGGTCGGCCTCGGCATCGCGGCAGGGGGGACGGCGATCCTGGTTCAGGCGGACGCGGCGGACGCGGAAGAAGGTCCCTTCCACGCCCTCCGGTTCGAGCGGCGGATCGTGGACCGCCTCGCCGCCGAGCCGGACACTCTCCTCATCGCCGGGCTGGGGCAGGAGCGTTCGCTGCACGTGGTCCTGGCCGACCAGGCGGGCGTCGCGTACGACGTCCGCACCGATCTCCGGATCGGGCTCCAGGGCGCGTCGGTGGTGGAGCTGGTGGAGAGCGCCGCGCCGGACTCGCTGGTCCTGCGCTCCGTCCTCGCGGGACAGGCGCAGCTGATTCTCCTGGCGGGGTCGCGCGCGGACACGGTGAGGATCACGGTGACCCGGTAGGCACAGAGCGCAGGAAGGCGCGCCCCTCGCCCTCCTCCCATGGCGGCCTGGACGCCCCTTCCCTCCCACACCGGCCCCCCCCATGTTCCCCACGTTTCAACTCCAACCCGGATCGGGACGCACAGACACGATGAAGCACATACGGACGGTGGGCGTGGCGCTGGCCTTCACCATGACGGCGGCAGGGACGGCGGCCGCGGCGATGTGGGGAGCGACGGGTCACGAGATCGTGGGCGAGGTGGCGGCGGCGTCGCTGCCAACGGACATGCCCGCGTTCTTCCGGGACGCCGCGCCGCAGCTGCGCTGGCTCGACCCCGAGCCCGACCGCTGGCGGGACAGGGACGCACCGGCCATGGACGAGGCGTTCAAGTACGACCACTACATCGACCTGGAGAACGTGCCGGCAGGGGCGCTGGACGCCCGGGACCGCTTCACGTACCTGGAAGCCCTTTTCGCGGCGGGGCTGAAGAAGCCGCAGCAGACCGCAGGCTTCCTCCCGTACCGGATCCTCGAGATGCAGGAGCGGGTGACCAACGGCTTCGCCCGGTGGCGGCGGGCGGAGGGAGAGCAGGAGCGGCGCTGGATCGAGGCGAGGATCATCAACGACGCCGGCATCCTCGGGCACTACGTCGCCGATGGCTCGAACCCGCACCACACCACGATCCACTTCAACGGCTGGGCCAAGGGGGCGGCGAACCCACGCGGCTTTGCCACGGCGCACGATATCCACTGGCGCTTCGAGAGCCTGTTCGTCGACGCGCACGTGACCGTTTCCGATGTGGCCGCCGCCGTCCCCCCCGGCACCGAGGCGATCCCGGATGTGCGCCAGGGGATCATGGCCTATCTCCAGGCCACGCACGCACAGGTGGTCCCGCTCTACCAGATCGAGCAGAAGGTCGGCTTCCCTGGCGACTCGGCCGCCGCCGCGCCCGCGGCCAAGGCTTTCGTCGTGGACCGCCTCGCCGCCGGCGCCGAGATGCTGCGGGCTCTCTGGTACACCGCCTGGGTGGACAGCGAAGCCGTGGCCCGGCGGAGCGAAAGACGATGATCGACAGGATACGGGCGCAGTTTCCGGCGCTGGACCGGGAGGTGAACGGGGAGCGCGTCGCCTACTTCGACGGGCCGGGCGGGACGCAGGTGCCGGCCGCGGTGGCAGACGCAGTCCGAGCGTACCTCCTGGAGCACAACGCGAACGAGGGGTGGAACTACCCGACCAGCCACGAGACGGACGCACTGCTCGCAGCGGGGCGCGCCGCGATCGCGGACCTCTTCGGCGCCCGGTCGGACGAGATCGCGTTCGGTCAGAACATGACCACGCTCACGCTCCGTCTGTCGCGCGCTCTCGGGCGCGAGATCGAGCCGGGGGACCGGGTGGTGGTGACGGAGCTGGACCACCATGCCAACGTGGACCCGTGGAAGGCGCTGGCGGATGAACGCGGGGCGGAGATCCGGGTCGTGCGGATGGAGCCGTCGTCGGGAACGCTCGACCTGGACGATCTCCACGACGCGCTGAGCGGCCCCACCCGCATCCTCGCCATCGGCGCAGCCTCCAACGCCCTGGGGACCATTTCCGACGTGGCGGATGCCGCGGCGCGAGCCCGTGCGGCGGGGGCCACGGTGTTCGTGGACGCGGTGCACTACGCGCCCCACGAGCTGGTGGACGTGCGCGCGCTGGGCGCCGACTTCGTGGCCGCGTCCCCGTACAAGTTCTACGGGCCGCACCTGGGCGTGCTGTGGGGACCGTCCGACGCGATGGAAGCACTGCGGCTTCCGCGCGTGGCCTCGGCCCCGAACCACGCCCCGGAGCGGTTCGAGACCGGGACGATCAGCTTCGAAGCGGTGGCAGGGGCCACGGCCGCGGTGGACTTCATGGCGTCGCTGGGCGGGGAGGGCGCTGGCGACGAGGGCGACGGGCGACGGGCTCGGCTACGCGCGGCCTACGGGTGGCTGCACGGTCGGGGCGAGGCGCTCTTCCTTGCGCTGTGGGAAGGCATGAACGCCATCCCCGGGGTCCGCACCTTCGGACCGGCTCCGGGCGCGCCACGGACCCCGACTCTCGGCTTCGCGATCGCCGGCGTCGATCCGCGCGAGGCCGTGGCCGCCTACGCCGAGAGTGCGCTGTTCGTGACCCACGGCGACTTCTACGCCACGAGCGTCATCGAGCGGCTGGGGTATCGCGGGCGGGGAATCCTGCGGGCGGGGTGCGTGGCCTACACGTCGGAGGAGGAGGTCCGCCGGCTCGTGGACGCCACCGCGCGCGTCGCTGCCCGCTCCGGTGCCCGCGCGACGGCGGGCTGACCGTTCATCGGCGTCGGGGGCAGTCGGACCGTCGTCCACGCTACCCGGCACGCTTCGCCCGTGCGGGCCGCCCGGAACGCAGCCACGCCTCGAGCTGCTCGGCTCGCCGCTCCTTCGTGTGCTCGGCCAGCACGCGCTCCCGCGCGGCGAGGCCGATGGCGCGCCGGTCGTCCGGGTGCATGTCGAGCGCCGACAGCACGTCATCCGGGCCATCGGGAAGCAGGATCTCGCGCCCGGGGGCGAACAGCTCGTCGAGCCCCTCCCACCGGTCGGAGAGCATGGGCGCGCCGCACGCCGCGGCTTCAAACAGCCGTACGGAGGGCGACCACCCGGCCCGCTTCATATCGGCCCGCGTCAGATTGAGCTGCCACAGAGAGCTGGCGTAGAACGACGCGTGGCGCCCGGGCGGGACGTGGTCGATGTGTCGGACGTTCTCGGGCCAGCTCCCGGCCGCAGGATACTGCGGCCCGGCCACGAGGAACCGCCCGCCTCCTCGCCGCCGAGCCGGCTCCAGCAGCAGCCGCTCCATTCCCGGGGCCCGGTCCTGGCTGTACGTCCCCATGTACGCCAGGTCCGCGGCCAGCTTCGGGTCCGGCGCCACCGGCCGGTAGCGCTCGGTGTCGACGGAGCAGAAGAGCGGCTTCGCGTCAGCCGCTCGCAGCTCGCCTTCCAGGACCTCGGAGAGGAACGGCCCACCGGTGAAGGAGAAGTAGCGAGTGAAGAGCGGCACCTGGTCCGGCCGCAGCGACACCGGCTCGCCTCCCCGCAGCTGCCCCACGGTGACCGGCGTGTCGATGTCGTAGAAGAAGAGCGGCTCGACGCCCGCGCCGGCCAGGTCGTCGATGACCCGCGGCCCCTCGTGCACGTACGACCCGACCAGAGCCGCGTCCGCCTCGCGCGCTTCGGCGATCACCCGCCCGCGGACGGCGTCCCACGAGGGATAGAGATCCAGGCGGCAGAAGTCGGGGTCCGGGAGGTCGCGGTGCTCTCCCCGGTACCAGGGCGCATCCCACTCGTGAAAGGTGACATCGTGGCCCCGGGCCGCGAACGCGCGCAGAAGCGCACGGTAGGTGGTCGCGTGGCCGTTCCCCCAGCTGGAGCTCAGCGACAGCCCCACCACCACGAGCTTCAAGCCGCGGCTCCACGGAGGACGGCGTCCACCTCTTCGGCGCGGCTGGCGTACGTGTGATCGCGGAGCGCACGGCGCCGCGCGGCCTGCCCGATCTCCCTCGCCCGCTCCGGCTGGACCTCGCGCACCAGCTCCGCCAGCGCGTCCGGATCGCGAGCCACCAGGATCTCGCGATCGGGCGCGAAGAACTCCTCGATCCCCGTCCATGCGTCGCTCACCTGGCACGCCGCGGCGCCCGCGGCCTCGAACATCCGGGTGGCGGGCGAGTAGCCGTTCTCCACCATCGACTCCCGGTGGATGTTGAGCACCAGCCGGGCCGCCCCGTTCAGCTCGTTGTGCCTCGCCGTGGGAACGTGGCCGAGGTGCTCCACGTTGGGCGGCATGGCGCGGTCGTCCCAGCCGTTGCCACCCAGCGCGAACGCGTGGTCCGGGCACGCCGCGGCCACATCGAAGAAGAACGCGTCCACCCGGGCCTCCCGGTCCGGCAGCCGGTTGCCCATGAAGAACGCGTCCCAGCGCGGCGGCCCGCCGCTCCGCTCCGGGTAGTGCTCCGCCGGGTCGAGTCCGTTGTAGATGGGCGTGCAGCCACGCGCCCCGAGCCGCTCGTACGCTTCCACCACGGGAGGACCGCCGCCGTACGTGAAGACGTGGTCGAAGCGGGCGAGGTCCCGGTGGAACGGGTCCCCCGGGTCGCAGCGAAGCCGGGTCAGCGTGGCGGGCGCATCCACGTCCCAGAACGCCGTCCTGGCGACGCCGGGCGCCGTCTCAGCGCCCCGCCCCGGCCGGCCCGGGCTCCCCGGCACCGCGGAGCCGCCAGCGGCCACGCCGGCCCGCGCGGCTGCCCGTCCGCCCGCGGAGATGGCGCGCTCCAGCTCGCGGTCCCACACGCCCACGCCGCTGCACTTGATGACCCAGTCGCTCTCGCGCAGCGCCGCCCCGACGAGCCGGTCCCGCTGCTCGGCGCTGTCGTACACGACCACGCGGGCATACTCGGGATCCTCTTCCAGGTCCCGGTTCGCCTGCCGGTCGAACGCGTCCGGCTCGCAGAACGTGATGTCGAAGCCGCGCTCCGCCAGGGCGCGGAGCAGCCCCCGGTAGTAGGTCGCTGCGCCGTTCCAGTAGGCCGACACGAGCGACGACCCGAAGAATGTGAGCTTCATCGCCTGCTCCGCTCTAGGATGCCGCGTTCAGGGTGGCCGCCCGGGGGCGATGACGGCCGCCATGGTCCGTGATCTCCCGGTAGAGCGCCTCGTAGCGGTCCACCATGCGAGCGGCGGTGTAGTCGCTGCGCGCCCGGATCCGGGCCTGCCACGCCTGCTCGTTCAGCTGCTGCGGGTCCTCGAGCAGGTTCCGCAGCCGGACGGCCAGGTCGGCCGCGCTGCCCGGCTCGAAGAACGAGGCCGCGTCCGTCCACAGCTCCCGGAAGGAGCCAATGCCGCTCAGCAGCAGGGCACACCCGTGCGCCGCCGCCTCGAGCGGAGTGAGCCCGAACGGCTCGTAGAGCGACGCTCCAATGTAGACGCGGGTGTTCTGATAGAACCGGTCCATGGCGCTGCCGGGCACCTCCCCGTGTGCCACCAGACGGTGGACCCGGGCAATCTCCCCCGCCGGCCCTTCCAGCGGGCCGACGAGGTGGATGGACGGAGCATCCTCGCCCATGTGCTCCAGCGCCTCCTCGACCACCGACACGCCCTTCGCTTCATCCCAGGCGCGGCCTGCCAGGAGCACCAGCGGACGTTGCGCCGCCCGGACCTCCTCCGGGGGGACGGGCGGCGGCTCGATGCCGTTGTGGATCACCCGCGCCGCCGTCCGGCCGTAGTGCTGCGCCAGCCGGCCCGACTGGTACGCCGTAGGCGCCACCACGGCCGCCGCCGCGTGCAGCCCGGCGCGCACGATGTCACTGTAGGCGTCCCACCCGGCGGGCGGCTCCACGCCGCGCACGTCCGCGTACCAGGAGCGCACGTCGCTGTGCGCGACCACCAGCACGGGAGCAGCGTACCGCCCGCGCGCGTAGGCGAACTGGTTGAGGTGGATGACGTCCGGACCCCACGCCACGGCAAGGCGCTCGAGCCATTCGGTGCCCCGCTCGAGGTCCTGGGCCGCGCCCGGCATCCACTCCAGCGCCAGGTCACGGGTCGCCACACCCACTTCCGGCGGAAGCGAACTCGCGCGCTCATCCGAGAGCGATCCGAAGACGGCGAGCATGATCTCGTGCCCGCGCTCCACCAGCTCTCTCAGCAGCGTTTGGCTGTACTGCCAGACGCCGCCGACCGTGTCCGTCGTGAGCAGGATCCTCATCGTCCGTATATGCGGTCCAACACCTCCGCGACGGTGACCAGCTCCTCCGCCGCGTCGTCGAACGATACATCTTCCCACATCCGGCGCGCCCACGCCAGCGCGGCCCGGCCGCCCCACGCGTCCGGCGGCTCGATCAGCGTCTCCGCAACTGTTCCATGGTACAGCTCGGCACGGAAATCGTAAAACGAGCCGTCAACATTGAGCACCGCCGCGCCGCCTTCCGTTCCGTGGAAGCGCGCTTCGATGACCGCGTCCCGCCCGGCGTGCAGGTTCCATGAGCAGGTGAGTCGAGCGGTGCGCCCGCCTTCCAGGTCGAGCCGGATATCGGCGTAGTCCTCCACGGGTGGCGCCGCCCGGCCACCGGTGACCGCTCCGGCGCCGGCATCCGCCGCTCCGGCGCCGGCATCCGCCGCTCCGGCGCCGGCATCCGCCGCTCCGGCGCCGGCATCCGCCGCATCGCTGCCGGCATCCGCCGCGGCGTCCAGCCGCCGTCCGCCCGCGAAGAGCGCAGCCGCGACCCGCTCCACCGGGCCGCCCATCATCCACAGCGCCAGGTCCACCAGGTGGATGCCAAGGTCCATGACGCACCCGCCACCGGAGCGCGCCGGGTCGTAGAACCACTCCTTGTCCGGACCGTACGCGTTGTGGAACTTCAGCTCCGCAGCGTAAACGTCGCCGATGTCGCCGGCGCCGATCCGCTCTCTCAGGGCCAGCATGGCCGCCGTCTGGCGGTACGACATGTCCACGCCGAGCAGCCGGTCCGCCGCCCGCGCCGCGTCGACCACGCCCCGGACCTCGGCGGCGGTGCGGCCCAGCGGTTTCTGGCAGAACACCGGCAGCCCGCGGTCCAGCGCCGCGCGTGCCTGCTCCGCGTGGAGCGCGCTCGGCGACGCGATCACGACGCCGTCGAGGTCGGCAGCCAGCAGGTCGGGGAGCGTCGTTCCGAACGTGGCATCCGGATAACGGCTCCGCAGCGAGGCGAGCGCCTCTTCGGATGGGTCCGCCACGGCGGCGACCGTGGCCACGCCGCGCTCCACGAGCGCATCCAGACGGCTGCGGCCGATCCACCCCACGCCGACGAAGCCGAGGGCGGGCCGTCTGGAGGACGGCCGGGGCGGGCTGGACTCGGGGTGCCTGGATGTCGTGGTCGTCATGGGCGGACGATGGCCTTGAGGAACCCGTCCGGTCGGTCGCGCGTGGCGTTCAGCGCATCGCCCAGCCGCTCCAGCGGGAACGCGTGTGTGATGAGCGGCTCCGGGTCCAGCCGCCCGTCCACCGTGGCCTCCACCGCCTGGCGGACTCCGCCCAGGTACTGCGCGGGATCGCGCTCATGGGCGTTGATCACGTCCAGCCCCCGCCAGTTCCAGAGCTGCATGTCCACCTGCCGGGGCCCATCCTGGTGGTAGCCCGCGATGATCAGGCGGCCCCGGACCCGGGTCAGCCGCGCGGCCAGGTCCAGCGGTGCCTGCTTGCCCGTGGCCTCCACCACCACGTCGCACAGCGCGCCTCCCGTCTCCTCCTCCACGGCCGCCACGGCAGAGTCCGGGGCCGACGCGTCCAGCGTCCGGAACGCGCCCACGCGCTCGGCCACGTCCCTGGCGTACTGCCGCCTCGAGATCCCGATGACGCGCGCGCCCACGGATACCGCGAGCTGCGTCACCAGCGCACCCAGGAATCCGACTCCCACCACCGCCACGGTGCGACCCTCCTCGATGCCACTGCGCTGGAACACGTTCATGGCGCACCCCAGCGGCTCGCCCGGGAAAGGCAGCGCGTCCAGCTCGGGAGGGAGTGGCACGACATCGGCCGCCGGCACGGTGATCTCACCTGCGAACGCGTGGTCTCCAAGCGTCGCCACACGATCGCCTTTCCGCACGATCCGCACCTCGCGGCCCACGGCGACCACCACGCCCCAACCCTCGTGTCCGGGCTTCCCGGGCTCGAACGGGTAGTCGAACCACGGCGCACCTTCCCATGGGGCCAGGTTCGAGCCGCACACACCGCACCCCTCGAGCCGGATCACCACGTCCCGCGGGCCCGGAGCCGGGAGCACGACGTCCTCCATCTCGACTCGCCCCGGCTCCACCAGCACCGCCGCACGCGTCACCGATGGCGCAGACCGCTCCATCTTCATGGCGACACCCGCCCTCACGACACCGCCTTCAGACGCCCCGTCCGCCGCAATGCCGGCGCCCGCGGCGCGTCGGAGGCCTCCGACGACTCCAGCCACGCCACCAGCCGCTCCAGCCCCTCGTTGACGCTCACCCGGGGCCGCCATCCGAGCCGGTTACGGATCTTGTGCGTGTCCGACACGTAGACGCGCTGGTCGCCCGGGCGCCAGGCTGCCGTGCGGAGCGGGACCTGCCGGCCCGTGATCTGCCCGAGGCGATCCACGACTTCGCGCACCGAAACGGCGTTCCTCGGTCCGCCGCCCACGTTGAAGATCTCCCCCGCCGTAGTGTCGGCGCGGTCGAGGGCTGAGCGCATGGCCCGGACCAGATCTCCCACCCAGAGCACGTCCCGGACCTGGTCCCCATCACCGTAGATGGTGATCGGCTCGTCACCCAGGATCGCGCGCGCGAAGTGCGCCACCCACCCCTGGTCTTCCGTCCCCCACTGACGGTGACCGAAGATGCAGCTCATGCGGAAGACCACGGTGGGCACGTCATAGATGCGCGCGTAGTCTCGGACGTACTGGTCGGCCGCGCCCTTGGAGCAGCCGTACGGAGAGTGGAAGTCCAGCGGGGCGTCCTCGCCCACGCCCTTGCGCCCGCCCGCGAAGATGTAGCGGTCGCCGTCGTGTTCGACGCCGAACCCCTCCAGCGCGCCGTAGACCTTGTTCGTGGACGTGAACAGGATGGCCGGCGGCCGCTCCATCTTCCGGGCGGCTTCCAGGATGTTGAACGTCCCGCCCAGGTTCGTCCGGAAGTCCTCGACCGGGTCTTCCAGCGAGGTGGTCACGGCCACCTGCGCGGCCAGGTGGAAGACGCGGCGGGCGCCGCGCACCAGCCGTTCCACCAGATCCGAGTCGCCCACGTCCCCCACTTCCAGCCGGGCGGCGCCGTCGTAGCGGCGTTTCAGCCATTCCGCGTTCCGGACCACACCCGGCCGCGACAGGTTGTCGAGGAGCACGACATCCTCACCATCCCGCAGGTGCGCGTCGGCCAGGTTCGAGCCGATGAAGCCGGCACCACCCGTGATCAACGTGTATCCTTTCCCGTTCATGCTTTCCTCTCAGAATGCGAGACCGCGAGCGGCCAGGTCGGCCACGTGCTCGCCCGCCTTCGACTGGGGAGGCTCCTGCTCCCGCAGCCATCCCATCAGCTCCGTCATCCCTTCCTCCAGCGACACCTGCGGGGCGTAGCCGAGCAGCTCCCTGGCCCGCGTGATGTCCGCCGTGCAGTGGCGGACATCGCCCACGCGGTAACGGCCCGTGACCTCCGGCTCGATGTCCACGTCCAGTACATCTGCCAGCATCCGAGCCACCCCCAGGATCGTGACCGGGGAGCCCGAGCCGACGTTCAGCACCTCACCAACCGCCTCCTCCCGCTCCGCCGCCAGCAGGAGCGCCCGCACGATGTCGTGAACGGAGACGAAGTCCCGCTGCTGGGCTCCGTCCTCGTAGATCAGCGGGGGCTCGCCGTTCAGCAGCCGCGACGAGAAGATCGCCACCACGCCGGTATACGGGTTGGACAGGGCCTGGCGGGGCCCGTAGATGTTGAAGAAGCGGAGCGCCGTGACGGGGATGTCGTACGCCTCGCCGATGATCAGCGACGCCTGCTCCTGGTCCTTCTTGGTGAGCGCGTAGATCGAGGTGGGGTCCAGCGGCTTTCCCTCATCCGTAGGCACGGGGTAGAGCTCCGTGCCGTCCGCGTCGCGCAGCTCCCACCGGTGCCGCTTCAGCTCCTCGGGCCGCCGACGGCGGGTCAGCGGCTCGCGCCCGTCCGGCCGGCGGTAGCGGCCTTCCCCGTAGATCGACATGGAGCTGGCCACCACGAGCCGCGGATCCAACTTCCGGTCCACCAGCGTCTGGAGCAGGTTGGCGGTACCCTGGGTGTTCGTCTCCGTGTAGTCCGCCACCTGGTACATGGACTGTCCGACCCCCACCGCCGCGGCCAGGTGGTAGACGACCTCGACGCCGCCGTCCAGCGCAGCTTCCCAGGCCGAGCGGTCCCGCACGTCCCCTCGAACCAGCTCCGCGTCCGGCGACAGCCAGGCAGGCGGCTGCCGGTCGGGCCCGTGCACCTGCGGGTCCAGGCTGTCCAGCACGCGCACTCGATCGCCTCGCGCCACCAGCGCGTCCACCAGGTGGCTGCCGACGAACCCGGCGCCTCCCGTGACCAGCACGTGCCGGCTCACCGGAAGCCTCCCCCTAGCCGTGACGGCCCCGGCGGCTCGGCTCCGCCCGGCCCCGGCGCGCAGAAGTAGATGCCGGGGCCGGGGTGCGCCTCGATGCGGAAGTCCGCCGCGCGGAGGAGGGCGGCCGCCGCCGAGTCGTTGGCGACCCACCAGTTCGTCGGGTCGTCCGCGTACCGGTGCTCGATGAAATGGAGACGGGGGAAGCGCGGGTCGTCGAAGACGTCGGTCTCCTCGAACGGGTAGTCGGCGGCGGGCTCCATGGTGTCGGTCTCTCCGCGCACGAGCGTCTGAAAGACCAGTCGCTCGCCGACGACCCGACGCACCCGGTCCAGCCCCAGCAGCGGATGCCGGAGGTGGTACAGGACGCCCATGAACACGACGTAGTCGAAAGTGCGCGCGAGATCGGGCACGTCGTACGCGTCCATCTCCACGAACTCGACGGCCCCGTGCCCCAGGACCTCGGCGGCATAGCGCGCCTGCGCCAGGTAGCGCGGGTTGTGGTCCACCCCGGTCACGTCCGCGCCCCGCGCGGCCAGCTGGAACGAGTAGAACCCGGCGTTGCACCCTACATCCAGCACGCTCTTCCCCCGCATGTCCTCGGGGAACGCGGGCGAAACCGTGGCCCAGAGGTCCCTCAGGAAGTTGCCCAGCGGGTGTCCCGGCGCCGTCCGGACGCCGGAGAGGTCCAGGTCATGGAACCAGGGCCCCAGCGCCTCCACCTCGCCCCTGATCCGCTGGCGCGTCCGGGCGCTCTCCACCGCCTCCCGCCCTCCTCGTTCCACTCTCACGACATCGCCGGCCATTCGCTCCCCGTCCTCGATGAAACCGAGCCGCGACCGGGGCTGGCGGCATCGCTCATGGACGTAAAAATGCGAGCCTCGGCCCAGCTGCCACCGTGGCTCGTTTGTTCAAAACCGCGGTGCGGCCCGCTGCGTCAGCAGCTACCGCCCGTGTGCTGAAAACCTCAACGCAAAGTCTCTGCCAACAACGCAGAACGCGTATGTAGATGGCTGATCGGCCTGTGATTCCGGTGCAGAACGGGGCTCGCCAGGGTGCTATGATCGGCTGACGGCGGTGTGAAACGGAGGGTGTGGCCGGATGGCCTCAGGCGACCTGCGTGCCCTCGTGGGTGGAGGCTTCCTCGCCCGCGGCTCCGGCACCGTCACCGGCGTCGAGGTCCGTCTCCGGCTCGTCGGGGAGGACGCGGCCGTCGCTCCCGAGGTGCCGGGCTGCAACAGGGTGAAGCTCCTTGAGCTTCCCCTGGACGTGCTCGAGATGCGGGAGAATGTGCGCGCGGTAGCAGGCCGGGCAGAGATAGAAATAGCCGTGGCCGGGGCGCAGGTCAATGAAGGGGCCGAACCACAGCGTCATGAGCCCGATCATCTTTCGCGGGTTCGAGGACCCGCACCGCTGGCACAGCGGCATCGCCACACCCACCTCCCGGCGAAGGACCATCCCTCAATTTCGCCGGTTGCTGCCCGGAGCAAAAGACTGGCGGGGCGGGCGCCGGTGGGGTCGCGGCGCGTTGGCGGCGCTTTGGCTCGCTCAGCGCCCGCTCACCACCAGGATCTCGCCTTCGCGCAGCGGGCGCGCCTGGCCCAGGGAATTCCACCGCACGAGGTCGGCGATCTCGACCCCGTACCGGCGTGCGATGGACGTCAGCGTCTCGCCCCGCGCGACCTTGTGGCGCTCCGGCCCCGGCGGCAGAGTGCGGATCACTTCTCCGGCCTTCAGCGGGCGAGGTTCCGACATGCCGTTCCAGCGGACCAGGTCGTCCAGGGCCACTCCCAGCGACTGGGCCAGCTCGCTCATGGTGTCACCGGACCGAACCCGGTAGCGCTCCTCCCCCGCGAGCCGCTTCGGCGCCGCAGTGGGCGGCGTCGCGGTAGCCGGGATCGCGGTGGCGGCGGGCGAGCCGCCGGAGCGGCCCGGCACCGAGGGACGGCTCGCGACGGCAAGCTCGGAGTCCGTGACGACGCGGCGCTCGACCAGCAGCCGCTTGCCGGGCCGAATGACGTCCCGGACGCCCGGGTTCAGGGCGCGCAGCTGCTTGACCGTGATCCCGTGCGCGTGCGCGATGCGCCAGAGCGAGTCTCCGCTCTTCACCACCACCCACGCCTCCCGGTATTCGGGCAGGATGCGGTCTTCCAGCGGTAGCGCCGCCAGCCGCTGTGCGAACTCCGGCGCGAGTGCGCCCACGGGAACGCGCACCGGGTACTCGGGCCCGGGAGGGGCGGCGCCCCTGATCAGGTGCGGGTTCAATGCCTTGATCTCGTCCGCGTCCGCCCCCGCCGCGCGCGCCACGGCGCTCAACCGCGTCCGGCCGGGCACCATGACGGTGTCGAACGCCAGCGGCGCCTCGTCCTCGATGTCGGCGAAGCCGTACCGCTCCCGGTTCCTCGCGACGTGCGCGGCGGCGAGGATCAGGGGCACGTATCGGCGGGTCTCCGGCGGGAGGCGCCCCGCGCGAACGAGGTCGAAGTACCCGGCGCCGGAGCCGTCCTGGGCGCGTCGCACACGGCCGAGCCCCGCGTTGTACGCCGCGGCGGCGAGCGCCCAGTCGCCCAGCTCCCGGTGCAGCACCCCCAGGTGCACGACTGCTGCGCGCGTGGCCGCCACGGGATCTCTCCGCTCGTCCACCCAGTCATCGATGCGCAGTCCGGAGAGGCGCCCGGTGCTCCGCATGAACTGCCACAGCCCCACGGCCTTCGCCCGCGATACGACGGTGGCGGAGAACCCGCTCTCCAGCATGGCCAGGTACAGCAGCTCCTCCGGCAGCCCCGCCGACCGCAGCTCCCCCACGATCAGATCGCGGTAGCGGGATTCACGCGCCAGCCACTTGCCGAAATTCTCCCGCGCCCTGCCGGCGTGGAAAAGCTCGACATCCTGGCGCACTTCCTCCTCCACCTCCGGCGGCAACGCTCCGGCCTCCCCCGTGAACAGCCCGTTCAGGGTCAGCGCTTCCGCCGCCGCGTCCTCATCCAGCCCGGCGTCCGCGACGGACGCGTCGTCGGGCATCGCGTCCGCCAGCTCCTCCAGACCGGCCGGGTTTCCCGTGCCGTCCACGGAGCCGTCGAGGAACGGCGCCTCTTCCACGTCCGTCGTCTCCCCGCTGGCCGGCTCGGGCACCGGACCCGCCATTCGCACGCCCCCGCAGCCGGCGAGCGCGAGGCTGAGCACCAGCGTGAGCGGGGGACTGCGTCGTCCTTCGAATGCAGGCATGGGCAATCGGGTTCGGGCTGCGCGACCGGAAAGAACAAACATCTCGGCGGCACCCCGCTCCACCGCAAGTACCACGGGCCACACCGTGGTCGGCCGGCCGGAAACTGCCGCGGCGAGCGCAGGCGCACTCCACCCGGACCGACGCGGCCGGTCGGGCAGCCGGACGGCGTGGCCAGCCGGGGCCGTCTCAGACGCCGGAGTCCGGGTCGCTCAGGTAGCCCACCGCCTCGTCCTGGTCGCCGTTCATGAGGACGCGGAGGATGCGCCCGTTGGCCACGGCGCGAACGTCGATGACGCGCAGCGCAGAGGCAACGTGGTCGAACTCGGGCAGCAGCTCGGAGAGCACACTGGGCGAGTCCCTGAAGAACGCTTCGCTGAAGCGGTTTTCCGGTTCATCGGGGTAGAGCGGCAGGTAGCGGATGTCCGCCTCCACCAGGTCCTGGAAGAAGTGGGTGCCGAACGAGAGGTCGGGGACGTAGCTCCCCTTCCGCCGGGCGATCTCGGCGAGCATGGCCGTGTTGTTGATGTCGGCGTACGTCACGCTGACGCCCAGGTGGATGTCGCCGCGGCTCCCCCAGCGTCCGGGCCCCATGAGGATGAAGCGGCGCCGGGGCAGGAGCTTGTTGAGGCGGCCCACGGCGCGCCCGACATCGAGGAGGTGCTTGCGCTCGGTCAGCTCGGCGTAGCCGTCGGGGTCTACATAGACCACGTGGGTGAGCTCCGGCGCGCTGCCGTTGGAGATGTGCCGGTGGGCAGTAAAAAGGACGCGCTCGTCGGCCAGGTCGCGCGGGATGAGCGCGCCGATCGCGCTCCCCGGCGTGGACTGGGGGCGACACTGGAGGAGGTAGAAGTTGTCGCCGTCGGAGGCGAACTCCAGGTCCACCGGCATGCCGAGGCGGGTCCCGAGCACGTCCAGGAGCGTGGCCACCTGCGCCATGAACGGGGAGTCGGCGGTCAACCCCTCGAACGTGACCACGGCGTCCTCCTTCTCGAAGTCCACGCTCAGCCCGCGTGGCCGGCGGAGGCGGCCGTGCTCCAGGATCGACACCATCTTCTTCACCTGCGGCAGCGAGCGGCCGCACTCGCGAAGCAGGCGCTCCACGGGCACCGTCTCCAACTCGTTGGACTCGAGGTTGATGACGTCCATGAAGCGCGGCGCATAGCGAACCATCTCGTCCACCGTGGTGTTCACCCGCAGCCCCGGCTGGCGCGGCGCGAGCAGGACGGAGTAGTCGTCGCTGGTGCGGTCGACGGCGCGCGTGCCGAGTCCCGGGACCAGCCGCACCAGCCCGTCGTCCCGCCGGATCCGCGGCGACCACCGGAACTCGTTGTGGCTCAGCGCCACCCCGGAGTACACGGGGAGGAAGTAGGGCCCCACCCGCTTGCCCACCACCTCCTGGATCATGATCCCCATCTCCTCGTGGACGTCGAGGAGGCCGCGCGCCGCGCGGTACTCGATCGGGTCCGGGGCGAAAATGGAGGCGTACACCTCGGCGACGGCGTCCTGGAGCGCGCTCAGCCGCTCCGCCTTGCTCCCCTGGTTGGCCAGGAACAGGCTCTTGTATTTGCCGCTGAACGCCGACCCGGTCCGGTCCTCGAGCAGGCTCGAGCTACGCACGATGAGGGGCACATCGCCCAGATCGTCCAGCGCCGCGGACAGCCCTTTCTCCAGCTCGGCCGGGAACGCCGCGCTCTTGAACACCTGCACCACGTGCGGATACTGCTGCCGCACCTGGTCGATTTCGAGGTACTTGTGGTCGTAGATGTCGTCCAGGTTGTTGTACCGGACGAAGGCCAGGACGGCGTCCGAGGCGACGTACCAGGTGCGCGGCACGCGCACGTTCGCCAGCACGCTCTGGAACTCGGGTGAGCTCTCCACCACGCGCTGCGCCAGGAACACGCCCGCGCTCTTCCCGCCGAGCCGGCCGTGGCTGCCGTGGGGGGCGAGGAGGTGACGGGCAAGGCGGTGGAAGTCGGCCACGTTCACGAGACCGCGCGCGGTGTTGATGAAGCCGATCTGGTCCGTGAAGAAGCGGCGCAGCAGCGCCACGCGCAGCATGATCTGCACCGAGTGCGGGAGCTCCGCCTCCTCGACGCCCAGCGCCTGGAAGCGCTCCAGCGCTTCCGTGATCGCCCCCAGCGACGATCCCTGGTCCTCGAGCAGATGGATCAGGAAGCTCGCTTTGTCCTGGCTGATCCACATCTGGATATGCCCGAGGATCTCGTCCTCCGGCAGGTGCTCCGCCGCCACCCGGAACACCTCGTCCGTCGGCGGCGATGCCGACCCGGGCGTCACCCGCGACAGCGGTCGGTTCTCGTCCAGATCCGGGTCAGGCGCCTCCTCCTTCGCCGCCCCGGGCACCAGCGCGTCCGCCTTCGCCACGCCCCGCCAGCGGAGGTGGTTCAGCATCTTGCGCGTGATCCACTCCACGAGCGCCGGGTCCGTGCGACGCAGGAAATCCACGATCACCCGCCACTTCGCCCGCCGCTCCTGCCCGAACCACTCCACGGTCCGGCTCCGGCGCAGCTCTCTGGCCTCCGCCATCTCGCGCCGGATCATGAAGAAGGCGAAGCGCTCGGCCAGCGCTCGGAGCAGCTGTTGCTCCTCTTTCAGGAAGGGCCCGTCGTCGGCCTCCGGGCGAGGCTCCGTGTAGAAGACGCTCAGCTCGCCCACGGTCTCGTCCCCGATCACGATCGGGGCGCGCTGGACCCACTGCGTCTCCCTTGAGCCGGGCGCGCGGAACTCACGGCCGCGCACCGTCAGCGTCGGCTGCATGACCTCCGGATGCTGCCAGCCCTCGGGGAGGGCCTCGAGCGCCCGTCGGAACAGCTCGTCCTCGGGCTCGTTCCGGCTCAGGATGTCGTCCACCCGATAGAGACAGCTCAGCTCCTTCGCACGCTCCCGGAGCGCGCCGACGGACGAATCGTCCGTGACTCCGTCGCGGTCGTCGCCCTTCTGCGCCTCCGTCTCGCCGGAACGATGCTGCTCTTGGCTCATCCTGCGCCTTTCTGCTCCACCACGGGCCGACGTACCACACCCCGCCTCGCCCGCCCATCCACCCGTACGCGGAGTGGCGCCGCCAGGCGCACGTGGCGCACGTGCTCGGTCTCTCGCACCACCGGCTGCCGCGCCAGCCATCCCCAGTCGATGGGGCGGCCGAGGGCGTGGCGCACCGTGAAGTACAGTACCCCGAAGCTGGAGAGGTTGTGAAAGAAGTGCGACCCCTGGCTCGGCTCCACGTCCATGTCGGGGAGCGTCGCCTCGACCAGGACCCGGGCGGAAGACACGTGGCTCCAGGACACGGGGATGCCGAGCCAGGGGTCCGAGCTGCCCCACCGCCCGAAGCCGATGAGCAGGCACTGCCGCCCCTCGTCGAGCAGCGCCGCGTTCGCCGCCGCCACCTCGCCCGCGATGAGCGACGTCCGCCTGGTCTCGAACCGGTCCGGCCGCACGTACACCACGTCCCGCAAGTCCTCGCGAACGCCGTTCCCCATCGCCGCCGTGGAGGCCAGCACGACGTCGTCGCCCTCCAGCTCGCCCACGTCCACCAACACCGCCTCACCCGGTGCGACCATCCGCCGGAGCTGCACCAGCCCGACGCGCATCCCTGGCGAGTTCGGGGTCGGCATCGTCGCGGCCAGCTCGATCTCCACCGGCCCCTGCAGCGCCCGCCCGGACACGTCCAGCAGCCCCCGGATCACGGCGTTGAGCGGCCGCTCTCCCAGCTCCAGCAACGGCGCGAAAGTGAGCACCCTCGGGCCGTCCCGTCCGGTGCCCGCCCTCAGGCGGTCGGCGTCCGCGTCATACGTGGAGGCGAGATAGCGGAGGGAGCCGTCGGCTTCGGCGTCGGCGAGCGAGCCCTCCACCAGGTACTCCGTCTCCGCCAGCGGGTCGTACGCGGGCGGGCGACCCATGTTCACTGCCCAGAAGCGCGTCTGCGTCTCGGCCATGAGGCGCCGCACGGAAGCGAACGGCGCCGGCGCCTTCGGATGGCGAGGAGAGTACGTCCACACCACGCCGCCGTCGACGATGGTCTTGCCCAGTCCCAGCGCCAGGTCCGCGACCCCGTCCTCCGGGCTGGCCTTCCCGATCGGATAGTAGCTGTACGACCTCGCCACGGCGGACAGCTCCGGATAGAACCGGGGGCCGTGGCGCGTCCCGACGATCTCCTGGATCATCACCGCCATCGACTCATCGCGGTCCGCCACTCCGATGGCGCGGCGGTACGTGCGAGCGGCGGAGAAGTAGGTGGACGCGTACACGAACTTCACGGCCTCCGCCAGGCGCTGGAACCGGGCCCGGGGGTCCAGCTCCAGGTTCGGGATCATCTTGGTCTCGTAGATCCCGGCGAACGGCTGGCCGAGCGCGTCCTCCAGCCGGCTGGACGAGCGGATGGCGAGCGGCCGGGTGGCCTCCTCCGCGACCGACACCAGGTCTCCCAGGACCTCGCCCGGGAGGTTCGCCTGCTGGAACGCGTGCGCCACGCGTCGGTCGGAGAGCCCCGCGAGGGCCGCGGGGTCCAGATGATTGCGCTCGAGGAAGGCGTCGAAGGAATCCGTCGCCAGCACCACCAGCCGGGGGATGGCGACCACGACCCCGGGGTAGGCGTCTTTCAGGTCGCCGGCGCCGGCCGCATGGGCGCGCAGCAGACCTTCCGCCTTCCCACCCAGGCCGCCTCCACCGATCCGGGAGAAAACATCCCCGGATCGGAAGAAGCGGCGATCGAATGCGGGGACCAGCCCCATGGGCGCTTCCGCGCGGGGTTGAAGCCTAGACCCAGCCGCGATCCCGGCAGGCCTGTGCCACGCGGTCCACGGCGATGACGTAGGCCGCGTCGCGCGTGGTCAGGTTCTGCTGCTTCGCCACCTCGCTCACGGCAATGAACGCGGAGGTCATCTTCACATCCAGCTTGCCCAGGACCTCGTCGCGCTCCCAGAAGTAGTTCATGTTGCTCTGCACCTGCTCGAAATAGCTGGTGGTCACACCACCCGCGTTGGCCAGCAGGTCGGGGATCACGAACACCCCGCGCTCGTGGAGCACCTGGTCCGCCTCCGGGCTGGTCGGCCCGTTCGCTCCCTCGGCAATGATCTTCACCCGCGACGGGATCAGACCCACGTTGTCGGCGTGGATCTGGTTCTCGAGCGCCGCCGGGATCAGAATGTCCACGTCCTGCGCCAGCCATTCGTCCCCGTCCAGCACCTCGTAGCCCAGCTCCTTCGCCTTCGCCTTGTCGATCCCGCCGAAGCGGTCGGCGATTCCCTGCAACTCCGCCAGATCCACCCCGCTCTCACGGCGGAAGGCGTAGCTGACCTGGTCCGCCTGGTCCCACGAGCTCACGCAGATCACCTTGCCGCCCAGCTGCGTGTAGAGCTCGATGGCGTACTGAGCCACGTTGCCGAAGCCCTGCAGGCTCGCCACCGTGCCTTCCGCCTCCTTCCCGAGCTCCCGCAGCGCTTCCCGGATCGTGAAGATGACGCCGTACCCCGTGGCCTCCTTCCGACCCAGGCTCCCGCCCAGTCCCACCGGCTTCCCCGTGATGAAACCGGGCAGCCGCTGACCGTGGATCACCTCGAACTCGTCCAGCATCCAGAGCATGTGCTGCGGCGTGGTCATCACATCCGGCGCCGGCACGTCCTGCGTCGGGCCCACGTCCCGGGCGATCTGCCGAACCCAGCCGCGCGAGATCAGCTCCTGCTCCCGCATGCTCAGGTCGTGCGGATCGCAGATCACTCCGCCCTTCCCCCCGCCAAGCGGGATGTCCACCACCGCGCACTTCCACGTCATCCACATTGCCAGCGCACGGACCGTGTCCAGGCTCTCCTGTGGATGGAACCGGATGCCTCCCTTGCTCGGGCCGCGCGCGTCGTTGTGCTGCACGCGGAATCCGCGGAACACGCGGACGCTGCCGTCGTCCATGCGGACCGGAATCGCGAAAATGTGCTCCCGAAGCGGCCATCGGAGCAGATCCCGCGTGCTCGCCTCCAGCTCCAGGAGGTCCGCAATGCGGTCGAACTGCGCCTGAGCCATCTCGAACGAGTTGTAGGCTCGAGTGCTCTTCTTCATATATAGAGTCTTCGGCGTGCTCATGAGTTGTGTTGTCCCCTCCCCCTCCGCCCAGCCCGTTGCAAAATAGCCCGACCCCCCGGGGCCGCATAGTAGGGAAATCCCCACATTCATGCTCGAACCCCAATGCCCCCGAGCCGCAGCCTCGGCCGCCCGGGCCGGGGCCTGCCACGCGTGTCCCGCGTTTTCTCTCCACCCGGAGAGATCGCGGGCTGCCGCGTATTGGCTTAACTCGTTGCATCACAAGATCTTAGGCCACAGGATACTGCAACGTGATCTCTCCAGGTGGAGAGACTTTCGGACCCGCGGCCCGGTCCCGGCCCCGCGTCGGCCCGCGCATCGTGCCGGGGCTTGCAAGTCCCGCCCGAGCACGCCCATCCTTCCGGGACGCTCCTCGCGGGGCGCGACGAACCCCGACCCGGAGGTACCCATCGACGGCCTGAGCTCGAAGCAACGTGCGCACCTGCGCGCCCTGGCGCACCACCTGAAGCCAGTGCTCCAGGTGGGGGCCGACGGCGTCACCGAGGCAGTGGCGGACGCGGTGCGGGACGCGCTGAACACGCGCGAGCTGCTGAAGGTGAAGGTGCTCGAGAGCTCGCCGCTCGACGCGCGCGCCGCGGCGGAGGAGCTGACCGGGCGAATCGACGGCGCGCACGTGCCGCAGGTGATCGGACGCACGGTGGTTCTCTACCGCCGTCACCCTGAGTCTCCGGAGATCCGGCTCCCGGACTGACCACCCGCGGGCGTCCCGCGGGCACGGCTCCTGCCTCCCGCTTCGGCCGCACACCGCGTTGCGGCCCGCCCGGTCATGCGATTCCGCAGCGCGCGAGACGGTTCAACGAAGCGGAGTCCATGACAGTCAAGCAGATCGCCGGCGCGCTGGCCGCGCTCCTTTTCACGGCCGGGGTCCCGGTCGGGGCGGCGGCTCAGGGTCGTGTCCGGCCACCGCCCGCTCCGACCCAGGACACGGTGGTGGCCGCGCCGGGGCCGCGCTACGCTGCCGGCGGGCTGCATCGTCTGCTGCTGGGGGACGATTGGCGGGAGCTGTGGCGGACGCCTCTGACGCTGCCGGTGCTGGACATCGAAACGTTCGCCGGAGGGCTGAAGCCGGAGGAGGAGGGCGGCGGCAACCAGTCGATCACGCTGCACATGGAGGACGGGAGGGGCCGGGAATGGATCTTCCGCTCCGTGGACAAGTATCCGGGCGAGAAGCTGGAGACGGGCGGTCTGGTCCGGTGGGTCGCGTCCGACCAGGTCAGCGCACTCCATCCCGCGGGGCAGCTGGTGGTGCCCACGCTGCTCGACGCGCTCGACCTCCTCCACGTCGTGCCGACCTTTTACGTCATGCCCGATGACCCCGGTCTGGGGAAGTTCCGCGAACGCTTCGCCGGCATGATCGGCGCGCTCGAGCTGGTCCCGAACGAGGGCGAGGACGACTCGCCCGGCTTCGCGGGATCGAAGAAGATCGCGAAGACGCGGACGCTCCTGGACCACATGCGGGAGAGTCCGCTCCACAGGGTGGACGAGCGCGAGCTGTTCCGCGCCCGTCTCCTCGACTTCATCATCGGCGACACGGACCGTGGCACCGACCAGTGGCGCTGGGCCCGGTTCCCGGACCCGTCCCGCGCGAACGGCTACCTGTGGCGCCCGATTCCACGCGACCGAGACTGGGCGTTCGTCTCCGGCGACGGCCTGGTCGGTCCCGCCCTCGCCCTCATCTACCCGAAGCACGTCCGCTACGGGGCCGGCTACGCCGACCTCTCCGCCTACACCTTCACCTCCCACGTCATGGACCGTCGCGTCCTGACCTCCCTCACCCGCGCCGACGCGGAAGCGGAGGTGGCCCGTGTGGAGGCTGCGCTCACCGACTCCGTGATCAAAGCCGCCGTCGCCCACCTCCCGTCGCGCTATCCGGCGTCGCATCGAGGACGGTTGATCCGGACCATGGAGGTGCGACGGGACCGGCTCCCCCGCATTGCCGAGGCTTACTACGACTGGCTCGCCGCCGCCGTCGACGTGCGCAGCACCGACCAGCCGGACCTTGCCGAGGCGGTACGGCGCGACGACGGGAGTGTCGAGCTGAGCCTCTACCTCCGCACGGGGGCCGAGGACGCCGGCCGCGCGGCGGAGCCGTATTACCACCGTGTCTTCGACCCCGCCGACACCCGGGAGGTGCGCGTCCACCTCCGCGCAGGAGACGACCGTGCAGTCGTACGCGGGCCTTCGGAGGACGACATCGCCCTCCGCTTCATGGGCGACGCCGGCGATGACATCCTCGTCGACTCCACGGGCGGCGACGCCGTCCACTTCTACGACGCCCGCGGCGAGAACCGGTTTCGGACGGCGCCCGAGACCACCGTCAGCACGAAGCACTGGTATCCGCCGCCGATCCCCGAAGGCGTGCGCCTCGGCAGCGACTGGTCGCCCGACTTCGGTCAGACGCTCGGCTGGAGACCTGACGCCGACTACGGCGAGCACGCCGGCGTGATCATCGGGTTCGGTCCACGCTGGACGAAGTACGGGTTCCGCCGCCTCCCCCACGAGTGGCAGGTGGGCGGCACAGCGCTGTTCGCCCTCGGCGACCTCCGCCCCGGCGCTCGCGCCTTCGTCGACTGGCGCCCGGAGAACTCCCTCAACTCCGTCCACGTCGACGCGCGCTGGAGCGCCTTCGACGCCATCCGCTGGTTCGGCCCCGGCAACGACAGTCGCAAGCTCGACGACGATCTGTCCCTCGTCCCCCTTCGACGCGTCACCGTTCGCCCCGACCTCGTGCTTCGCTGGGGGACCTGGCGCGCGGAGACCGACCCGGACTCCCTCGTCATCAACGAGGCAGCCATCACCGACGAGACGCCGCCCGGGTTCCGCGCCTCCCTCGCCCTCGGTCCCCTGATCTCCTTCACCGACCCAGCACCCCGCTCACCCGGCACCGGCTCCGACGACGTCATCCCCGGCGGCGCACCCTTCGACAACGGCGACCCCATCGGCTCCGACCCCGTGTACCAGGCCGGCGCCAGCGCCCGCTTCGACATCCGTCGCACCGACCGCGACTTCGCTCCCCGCAGCGGCTACGACCTCTCCGCTACCGCGGAAGGCTTCCCCGGCATCGGCTCGGGCGGCGCTTCCGCTCACGCCGCGGCCGTCCTCCGCGCCTATCTCCCGGCCGGCCCCGTCGTCCTCGCGTCACGCGTCGGCGCCGCACGCGCGCTGGGCGACTTCACAGCCTGGAACGCCGCCGCAATCGGAGGCCGCGCCACCCTCCGCGGCCACCGCTTCATGCGTTTCGCCGGCGACGCAGCCGCCTACGGCAGCGTCGAGCTCCGCCTCCCCCTCGCCACCATCCCCTTCATCGTCCGCGGCGACCTCGGCATCCTCGGACTCGCCGATGCCGGCCGCGTCTGGGACCACGGCCACTCCCCCGGCGGCTTCCACACCGCCGTCGGCGGCGGAATCTGGTTCGCCGGAGCCGGCCAGGCCGTCTCCCTGTACTATGCCCACGGCGAGCGCGGCAGCCTCTACCTCTCCCTCGGCATGCCCTTCTGACCCCTCTGCGAGGGCGAAGCCCGACCCCCTCTGCGAGGCCGAATGGCCGAGCCCCTCTGCGAGGCCGAATGGCCGAGCCCCTCTGCGAGGCCGAATGGCCGAGCCCCTCTGCGAGGGCGAAGCCCGAGCCCCTCTGCGAGGCCGAATGGCCGAGCCCCTCTGCGAGGCCGAATGGCCGAGCCCCGTGGAACCTTTCCCGCCCCCAGTGTACTACTCCCCCGTTATACAACGGCCGGTCAACCAGTCATATGCCGGGGGGGAAGACATGGCGGAGAACGTGATGGAGCTCGAGGACGCGCAGTTCGCCGACGAAGTCGAGACGGGCGAGGGCGTGGTGGTGGTGGATTTCTGGGCGCCGTGGTGCGCACCTTGCCGGTTGGTGGCGCCGGTGATCGAGGCGCTGGCGGCGGAATACGAGGGCCGGGTGCGGTTCGCGAAGGTCAACGTGGACGAGAGTCCGTCGGTTGCATCGCGATACGGGATCCGGTCGATCCCGACGATCGGGATCTTCAAGGACGGCGAGGCGGTGAACGGGGTTGTGGGTGCGGTGCCGAAGCAGGTGCTGATCCAGGCCATCGAGGAGGTGCTGAGCGCGAACTGAGCGTCGGCTCGTCGACCGGAAGAAGAGGGGCGCCCGCAGGTCGCGGGCGCCCTTCTCATTGCGCGAGGACGGTGAGGCGGCGTGGCGAACCCGACGTTCGGGATCGAGGAGGAATACCAGCTCGTGGATCCGGGTACGGGAGGGCTGCCCAGCGGGGCCGTTCACGTGCTCCGCTCCTCGTGGACCGACGACCCGTCCTGCCGCTCGGTGATCCAGCGGCGCCTCCCGCTCACGGGACCGCCGCCGGCGCCCGCTTCCGGCGCCGAATACGAAGCGCTCGTGGAAGGCCTCATTGACGCCGGCGTGCTGCCGGACGCCCACACCGTGTACTGGAGCGTCCGCCTCAGCCCCGTCCACCCGACCGTCGTGGGCCGCGGGAACGCGGCGGACCGGCAGCGTGAGCTCCGGTCGGGTGGCCGGGACATGCGGGGGCTGGTAGACTGGCTGCGGGCGGAGAGCCAGCTCGGCCTCAGCTCGGTTTCCGATGGCCCCACCTGAACACGCGCCGCGACAGCGGGTACTGCGACGAATGTCGAGCGAACCGACGGGCGAAGGGTTGAGCGGAGCCGGGCGCAAGCGGTGGAACTGGCGCAGCCGCATCCACATCCTGCCCGTTCTCTCCCTCGCGCTGGGGATCGGCGTGGCCGCCGTGGTGGCGGCGCGCGCCGGCGCCAGCGTCGCCGACGTGATGCGGGCGCTCCCCGCCAACGCTCACATCCTGGCGCTCGCGGTGATGGCGGTGGAGCTCGGCGCCCGGGGCACCCGGTGGGTGCTCCTGGCCCGAGGGGTAGGCGTTCGGCTCCCCTTCAGGACGTCGATCCTGGCCCAGCTCGCGGGCGAGGCGGCCGGCGCGGTGACGCCGTCGCGCATGGGGACGGAGCCCGCCAAGATCGCCATAGCGACGCGCAACTCCATCACGGTTGCGGGCGTGAGCGCCATCCTGGCCGGCGAGCTGCTGGCGGAAGCGTCCATGCTCATGCTGACCGTGCTGGCGCTGAGCACGGTCGTGCCCGCGGGAGAGCGCCTGCCGGTGCTGGGCGTCCTGCTCTACGCGTCCCTGATGGCGACCGGGGCGCTGAGCGTGGTGCTGCTGGCCCGCGCGAGGCCCGGGCGCGAGACACCGGGCTGGTGGACCCGCCTCCACCTCTCGGAGCGACGGTGGCGCCAGCTGCGCGTCACGTCGCACCACCTCCGCTACCGCGTGAAGCGGCTCCGCCGGCTGTCGGGAACGGCCATCGCGGGCGTTCTGCTGGTCACTGCCGTCCACATCGGGGCGCGAGTGGCGGTCCTGCCGGCCATGGCCAGCACGGTCGAGACGCCCACCTCCGTGCTCCCGCTCGTCACCTGGCCGCTCTTCTTCTTCTACGCCGGGACCCTCGTGCCCAGCCCGGGGGGGGCGGCACCATCGAGCTCGGCTTCGCCCACATGCTCGGCGGGTTCCTCACCGCCCGCTCCATGGTCGGGCTCCTGGTCTGGTGGCGCTTCTATACCTTCTATCTCGGCGCCATGATCGGCGGGATCGCGGTGGCCGTGACCGGGCTGCGCGGTCGCGCGCGCCGGCGCCGCGCCCGGGCCCTCGCCCGTGCGCTGGAGAACGCCGAAGACCCGGCGGGCGAGCTCGCCTAGCGCCTCCTAGCGGACCACCGGCGGCGCGTAGGCCTCGCCCACCGGCAGCTTCCCCGTCGCGCCCAGGATCCAGCGGAAGCAGCGGTGCGCCACGTCGACGGGCTCCAGGAACATCATCGGGCAGCCGCCGTCGAGGAGCGCGAGCCCCCGCTCACGGGCGACCGCGACGGCATCGTCGGCAACGCTCCCGGCGCCGAACGAGCGGTGCAGCCAGACACGGGGGATACCCCGGTCGGCGCACGCGGCGACCACCTCGGCGGCGGCGGCCGGGTGCGTCGCGACGACGACACCCTCGACCCCGTCCGGCAGGTCGTCGATGGATCGGTAGCAGCGCTCCCCCTCCACCTCGTCGGCGTTCGGGTTTACCGGGAAGACCTCGTAGCCCTCCTTCCTCAAGCGTCGCCAGATGATGGTCGCGGCGGTGTCGCCCGAGCGGGAGACTCCGGCCACGGCCAGTCTGCGGTGGGAGAGGAACTCCGCTGCGGCCTCCTTCAGCTTCATCACGGCTCCTTCGCTGACGCGGATCGGGCCGGGGCTTCGCCCGGATGGTGGGCGCCCGTCGGGGGACGCCGCAAGGACGGCGATTCCGCCCTGCCGCGTCGCCGGCCTTGATCGGCGCGTGCATCGGCACGACCTTCCGCCAGCGAGCCCCATCACGCCACACCTGGAGCCATCATGCGGAGCCGCACACCCGTCCTCCTCATCACCGTGGGGCTGGGCCTCGCCGGCTGCCGTCCTGCCAGCGACGCCGAGGCCGCCGAGCCCGCGGTCACAAGCGCGGCCAAGGCGCCGGGCCCCGCCGCGAAGGGCGGCGCGCCGGCGCAGGCAGCGTCCACCGTGCAGGAGCCCGAAGCCCCGGGACACCGGGTCGGGCGGGCCGATGCGCCCATCGTCGTGGTGGAGTTCAGCGACTTCGGCTGCCCGTACTGCGCGCGCTTCGCACGCACGACCTTTCCGGAGCTGCGCGACGACGTGGTGAAGAGCGGCATGGTCCGTTGGCGCTACGTCCCCGTGACGTTCGGCTTCCCGGGCGGCCGGCTCATGGCCGCTGCGGCGGAGTGCGCCGCCGAGATCGGCGGAGAGCAGGCCTTCTGGCGCATGCACGACATGCTGTACCGGAACCAGCCCCTCTTCCGGGAGGACGACGGCCCCGCCCGCCTCCTGGCGAAGGTCGACTCTCTCGGCCTCGAGCGGCGTCGGATGGAAACGTGCCTCCAGTCCCCCACCGTGGCCGGCCGGCTCCAGGCCAACAACCTGGCCGCCCAGGAGTGGCTCGTTCGCGGCACCCCCACGTTCATCATCAACGGCGTCCCCACCAGCGGCGCCATGCCGACCGCCTTCTTCCACAAGATGTTCAGCACGCTGCTCGATCCCGGCTCGCTCTGATCGCGCGGAGGCTGGGAGGGCGCGGCGAACACCTTTCCCGCCCCGCGTGCCCGCCCTACCTTACCCGCGCCCCTTCCCGGCGCACCCTCTCCTGTCCCATGGACTGGCAAAAGGAGATGGCAGGTGCACACGCCCCCCTGGCTCGAGCACTACGACGAGGGTGTGCCCCGTTCGCTCACCCCGTACCCGGACCGCACGCTGCTGGACTACATAAGGGAGGCCGCGGAGCGAGGGCCCGACCGGCCGGCCGTACTCTTCCGCGGCGCCGCTCTGAGCAACCGCCGGCTGGAGCGGGAGAGCGACGCCCTGGCCGCGGCGCTGGTGGCGGCCGGGCTCCGGAAGGGAGATCGGGTCGCGCTGGTGTTGCCGAACTGTCCACAGTTCCTCGTCGCCGAAATCGGCATCTGGAAAGCCGGCGGCGTCGTGGCGCCGCTCAACCCGATCTACACGGAGCATGAGCTGCGCGACGCCATGGCCCAGAGCCGCCCGCGCATGGCGGTGGTGCTGACGCGCTTCTACGGCCACGTGAAGGCGCTCCAGCCGGACAGCACGCTGGAGCGCGTCATCGCCACGAACATCAAGGAGTACCTGCCGCCACTGCTGCGCGTCCTGTACACGCTCCTGCGAGAAAGGAAGGAGGGGGACCGCATCCGGCTCCAGCCGGGCGACGCCTGGCTCGGCGACCTGATCCGCGAGCACGCCGCCGCACCGCCTCCCGCCCTGAACGTCGGCCCGGACGACCCCGCGCTCCTCCTCATGAGCGGCGGGACGACGGGAACGCCCAAAGCGGCGCTCGGGCGCCACCGCTCCCTCGTCATGAGCGGCATTCAGCTGCGCACCTGGCTCCACCCGATCCTGGGCGAGTGGGACGACCTCGTCATGCTCCCGCTCCCGCTCTTCCACGTGTACGGCAACGCGGGCGTGCAGAGCTTCGCGCTCATCGGCCACAACCCCCTGGTTCTGCCGCCGAACCCGCGTGACCTGGACGATCTCATCCACTCCGTCGACCGCCTCCGCCCCACCATCTTCGCGGGCGTCCCCGCCCTTTTCTCCGCCATGCTGGAGCACCCGAAAGTGAAGGCCCGGAAGGTGGACATGAGCTCCATCGCAGGCTGTTTCTCGGGCGCTTCGCCGCTCCTGGCCGAGACCAAGCGCCGCTTCGAGGAGCTGACGGGCGGCGTCATCGTCGAGGGGTACTCGCTCACGGAATCGATGATGGCGTGCTGCGTGAACCCGGTCCGGGGCGAGAAGAAGGTGGGCTCGGTCGGGATGCCGGTGACGGACGTGGAAGTCCGCGTCGTCGATTCCGAGGACGGGGACCGCACGCTCCCGCCCGGCGAGATCGGCGAGCTGCTCCTGAGGGCGCCGCAGCTCATGGACGGCTATTGGGAGAGCCCGGCCGAGACCGAACTCACGCTCTGCTCCCACGGCGAAGGCGGCCCATGGCTTCACACCGGGGACCTCGCCACCCTTGACGACGACGGCTATGTGCGCATCGTCGACCGGAAGAAGGACCTGATCAAGGTCAGCGGGATGCAGGTCTGGCCGCGGGAGGTCGAGGAGGTCATTGCCACCCACTCCGCCGTCGCTGACGTGGGGTGCGCCGGCGTCCCCCACCCGCGCAAGGGCGAGGTCGTGAAGGCGTGGGTGGTGCTGCGCGCGGGCGCGTCGGCGACCGAGGACGAGATCCGCGACCACTGCCGCGACACCCTGGCCCCGTTCAAGGTTCCGAAGGCCGTGGAGTTCTGGGACGAGCTCCCGCGCAACATGATGGGCAAGGTGCTCCGCCGATCGCTGCGCCAGCGAGCGGCCCACGACGCCGGCGCCGAGCCGTCGGAGGAGTTTGCCACCGCCGCGGCCGTCGTCGCGGACAGCGTTTCACCCGATTCGGAAGACGTGACACCATGAGCATCGGACGGATCGCCGCACTGCTGACGTCGGCCGTGCTGGGCGCGACAGCGTGCGCCCCGCAGCACGAGGAACCGATCACCGCCGACGGCATCATGAGCGATGTCCTGGTCCTCTCCGCCGACAGCATGGAGGGGCGCGCCCCCGGCTCGATCGGCGAACAGCGCGCCACGGACTATGTCGCCAGCCGCTTCCAGGCCATGGGCCTCCGGCCGGCCGGCGACGACTACATCCTCCCCGTGGAGCTGGTGGGGATGACCCGCGACGCGGAGCGCTCCACGCTCGAGCTCGCCGGCCCCGGCGGCGCGCTGCCGATCCGCGACGGCGAGAACTTCACGTTCTGGTCCACCGCCGAGCAGCCCGAGGTGGATGTCCGCGACGTCCCGGTGGTCTTCGTCGGCTACGGCGTCGAGGCGCCGGAGCACGAATGGGACGACTTCAAGGGCGAGGACGTGCGCGGGAAGATGCTCCTCTTCCTCAACGACGACCCGCAGGTCGAGGAGGACGGCGACTCCCTCTTCGGCGGCCCCGCGCGCACGTACTACGGCCGCTGGACCTACAAGTTCGAGCAGGCGCAGAAGCACGGCGCCGTCGGTGCGATCGTGGTCCACACCACCAGGTCGGCCAGCTACGGCTTCAGCGTCATCGGCAACACCGGCGACCGCCAGGTCTGGCAGCGCAGCTACCGCGTGCCGGTGCTCGCCTGGATGGACTCCACCCTGTCCGAGCAGGTGGCCCACGCCATGGGCACCGACCTGGCCGGGCTCGTCGACCGGGCCAACCACCGCGACTTCCACCCGGTGGACACTGGCTTTCGCCTCGCCGCCCACGTCCTGACCGGTATCCAGCGGGTGCAGGCCCGCAACGTGGCCGCCGTCGTGCGCGGCACCGACCCCGACCTCGCCGACCAGTACGTCGTCTTCACGGCCCACCACGACCACCTGGGCATCGCGCCCGCCGGCGACGACTCCACCGCCGACCGCATCTACAACGGGGCCGCCGACAACGCGCTCGGCGTCTCCGCCATGCTCGCCGCCGCGCGCGCCTTCGTCGACACGCCGGCGCGCCGCTCGGTCATGTTCGTCTCCGTGACGGCCGAGGAGGGGGGGTTGCTCGGGAGCGAGGCGTTCGTCGCCGGTCCGCCGGTCCCGCTCCGCCAGATCGTCGCCAACTTCAACGTGGATTCGCCCCAGATGTTCGGGCCAACGCAGGACGTGGCCGCCATCGGCATCGACCTGAGCTCCCTCGGTGACGCCTTCGCCAGCGTCGTGGACGGCCTGGGGCTCACCCCGGTCGGCGACCCGAACCCCGCGGCCGGGAGCTTCTATCGGTCGGACCAGGTCAGCTTCGCAAAGATGGGCGTCCCGGCGCTCTACCTGCAGGCCGGTCGCGAGTACATGGACTCACTGGCGTTCGATCCGGAGGCGTACCACGCCGGACGCTACCACCAGGTCACCGACGAGGTCTCCGACGCGTGGAACCTGACCGGGACCGAGCGCGACATGCGCATCCTCGTCGATGCCGCTCGCCACGTCGCCGACGCCGACCAGGCGCCGCGCTGGCACCCCGGCAGCGAGTTCGAGGCGGAGTGGGAGGCGCTCTACGGGAGCCGCTGACCGGGAGCCGCTGGCCGGAAGCCGTTGACCGGGAGCCGCTGACCGGGAGCCGTAGACCGGAGCCGGTCGCCCGCTCCCCGTTATTCCTCCAGCAGCGTGTCGAGGGCGCGGGTGCGGGTGACCGCGTCCTCGATGTCGTCGAGCACGGCGAAAAGGCGGGCCATGGCCTCGTCGGTCTTGGCCGGGAGGTTGTCCAGCTCCCAGATCGCCTCCATCAGGGCGTGCCCGATCTCCTCGTGCATCGCCTGGAGTTTGCCGCACTCGCTGGAACGGGCGAGGGCGAGACGGCGTCCCGCAGGGGTGTCGGTGAGTCGGATCTTCAGCCCGTCCGTCGTGCAGCCCGGACAGCAGGTGCCGCACTCGGGGCACTGGAGCGTGCGGGCGTCGAGCTCGGCGTCGCAGACACGGCAGCGGGTCAGGGACGAGATCTTGGTTTTCGGCATATGGACTTCTCCGCCATCATCGACCGTTGGCTAGGCGGGGCTCCGTCCGTCCTTTCAGCATATGCGTCCGGACCGCCCGGTGCCAGAGCGGCGTCGCCGCTCAGCCGACCCGTCCGGCGAGCCCTGGTGTCGAGCGAACGCTCACCGCACCTTCCAACCCAATGCGTACACCGATTTTCCGGCAGCCGGGCTCGTGAGCGCTGCGCCAGATCGCCGAACCGGCGTCCAGGTGGCCCTGCTCGGGCTCGGCGTCAACGCCGTCCTGGTACTGGTCAAGGTGACCGCCGGCGTCCTGGGGAACTCCTACGCCCTGATCGCCGACGGGGTGGAGTCGAGCCTCGACGTCTTCTCTTCCATCATCGTCTGGCGAGGCCTCACCGTGGCCGGCCGCGCCGCCGACGAGCGCTATCATTTCGGGTACGCCAAGGCCGAGTCGGTCGCCGGCGCCACCGTCGCCGCCATGCTCGTGGTCGCCGCGATCGGCATCTCGATCGAGGCTGTGCGCGAGATCCTCACCCCTCACCACTCCCCGGCCCCGTTCACGCTGGCCGTCCTCGCCGTCGTCGTCCTCGGCAAGGGACTCCTCGCCCGCACCGTCTTCCGCGTCAGCGACGGGATCGGCAGCGTCGCCCTGCAGGCCGACGCATGGCATCACCGCTCCGATGCCCTCACCTCCGCCGCTGCAGCGGTCGGCATCGCCGTCGCCATCGTGGGCGGCGAAGGCTTCGCCCCCGCGGACGACGTCGCCGCCCTCGTCGCATCCGGCATCATCGTATACAACGGAATCCGCCTCCTTCGTCCCGCGCTCGGAGACCTCATGGACCGCGCGCCCGATCCGGACGTCATCGACCGGGTCCGCGCCAGCGCCGCCACCGTTTCCGGCGCGCTCGCCGTCGAGAAGGTGTTGGCGCGGCGGGCCGGTCTCGGCTACTTCGTCGCCCTCCACGTCGAAGCCGATCCTGCCATGTCCCTCGAGGACGCCCACGAGCTCGGACATGCCGTCAAGGAAGCCGTCATCGAGGAGGTACCCCACGTCCTCGACGTCATCGTCCACATGGAGCCGCATCACTCCGCCCATTGACCCGGCGCCCCCACCCCCCGCCCCCCTCCCCCTCCCACCCTCGCACATACCGCCCTCCCGCCCTCCGACCCTCCGACCTCCCGCCCGCCGGCCGTTCCGCCCCGCAGCCCGTGGCGGCGAAACGCACCGATGAGGCGGTGCGGGCGCGGCCCGGAACACCCCTTGCTACAGATGTTTGGCGAACTCCAACGCGAGGAGGATCGCAATGGCTGATATGGAGCTCGAACGGAGGCCGCGGCGGGGCCGCGGCGGAAACTGGGTCTGGTGGATCGTGGGCGCGCTGGTGATCGTCCTGCTCATCTGGTGGTGGGTCGGCGACTGGGGCGGGGACAATGACAACGGGTACGCGGCGAACGACGAGACCGCGGACCAGGTGGCGCCCGCGCCGGTGACGTCACCGGCGCCGGTGACGACGACGTCGGCGATCCCGATTGCGGATATCGTGTCCAACCCGCAGACATACGTGGGGCAGAGCTACAGCGGCGATGTACTGGTGACGGAGTCGCCCACGCCGCGCGGGTTCTGGGCGCAGGACGACGCGAGCGGCCAGCGCATCTTCGTGGTGGTGACGGAGGAGCCGAGCGGGCAGCCCCTGTCAGTGACGACGGACCAGCGCTACACGCTGCGGGATGCGACGGTGAGCGACGCTTCCACACTGGGCAGCATGGGCGGTGAGCCGCTGGACCAGCAGACGCAGGACATCGCGCAGCAGCAGCCGGTGGTGCTGACGGTTTCGGCGATGAACGTGCAGCCGTCCACCGGAACGGCGGGCACCCAGAACGGCACCGGGATGAACGCCCCGCCGAACGGCGGCGGCACCCCGGGTGGCGTGAACCAGCCCGCCGACGTGGGTGGCGGAAACAACGACGAGGGCGGCAGGTAGCCAGCCGTTCCCTCACGAGGGCACGACGCCCGCCGCGGTTCCGCCGTGGCGGGCGTTCGTGTGTCCGGGCGGGGGAGCGTGGTCACCGCGGGCGGCGGCCGCGGGAACGGCGGCGTCGCGCCGGGCGCTCCCATGTTTGCCCGGACCTTGCATATTGAGGCGATCGCAGCTCCCACGACAGCGTGAAAGGTGACCGTGCATCGATCGATCGAAGCCCTCCTGGTGGAGGCGCGTGAGCAGGAACGCTCGCTCCCGGACGTGGTGCTCCGTGCAGAGGCGGCGGAGAGCGGGCGAGGCGAGGACGAGATCCGCGGCCGGGTTCGGAAGACGCTGCGGGTGATGCGCGAGGCGATCGACGAGGGCCTGAAGGGGGACGTCCGCTCTCCGTCCGGCCTCACGGGAGGGCGCGCCGCTCGCCTGCACGCCGACGGCCCCCGCCTCCTGGGCGACCGTGTCACGACCATGCTCTCCCGCGCCATCGCGACGCTCGAGGTGAATGCGGCCATGGGGCTGATCGTGGCGGCGCCCACCGCCGGCGCGGCGGGGGTGCTCCCGGCGATCCTGACGTCGGCGGGCGAGATCCTCGATGCGGACGAGGAGCGCCTCGTCGACGCGATGTTGGTCGCGGGCGGGGTGGGGGGCGTCATCGCCCATCGCGCCTCCCTGGCGGGCGCGGCGGGCGGCTGCCAGGCGGAAACCGGCTCGGCCGCCGCCATGGGCGCGGCTGCCGTCACGTGGCTGGCGGGGGGGAGCGACGACCAGGTGGCCACCTCCGTCGCGCTGGCGCTGCAGGGGATGCTCGGCCTCATCTGCGACCCCATCGGAGGGCTGGTCGAGATCCCGTGCATCTACCGCAACGCGACCGCAGCCATGCAGGCGCTGGCCGCGGCCGAGATGGCGCTCGCCGGCCTCGACTTCCCCGTCCCCGCCGACGAGGTCATCGACGTCATGGGCGAGGTGGGCCGGAAGATGCCCATCGCGTATCGCGAGACGGCCCAGGGCGGCCTGGCCGCCACGCCTTCCGCCCGCCGCCTGGTCCAGATCCAGCCGTCCCGACGCCCTGCGGGGATCAGCGCCTAGGAGGCGATCATGGTCGGACTCTTCGACATCCTCGGCCCCGTGATGGTCGGGCCGTCCTCGTCCCACACCGCCGGCGCGTGCCGCCTGGGGCTGCTCGCCCGCGCCATTTTCGGCGGCACTCCCGAGCGGGCCACCATCCGCCTCCACGGCTCCTTCGCCGCCACGGGCGAGGGGCACGGCACGCAGCGCGCCATCGTCGGCGGACTGCTCGGCGTTCCGCCCGACGACCTCCGCCTCCGCTCCGCGTTCGAGGATGCCGACGCCGCCGGCCTCGACTACCGCTTCGAGACCGTCGACCTCGGCGACGATGCCCACCCCAACACCGCCGTCCTGGAGATCGAGGGCGGGGACGAGAGGCTCCACGTCCGCGGCGCGTCCGTGGGCGGCGGCCGCGTCCGGATCACCGAGATCGACGAGTTCCCCGTCGACCTCGGCGGCGACTACCACACCCTCGTCCTGGCAGCCGAGGACCGCCCCGGCACCATTGCTGCCATCAGCAGCCTCTTCGCGGAGGAGGGCGTCAATCTGGCCACCATGCGCGTGGACCGCACCGGACGGCACCAGGAGGCGCTGATGACCATCGAGGTCGACGCGGCCATCAGCGACGCGGTCCTCGCGCGGATCCGGGCGTTCGACTGGGTTCTCTGGGCGCGCCGAATCGAGCAGATCGCCTGACGGCAGCCGGCGCCACGATATCCTACCATCCCGGGGCGATCCGCCCTATCGTGGAATCGCTGCACGCATCATCCCCCCGCCGCCGCAGGCGGCCGGCTCCACCAGGACCGCGCGGCGGCCAGCCCGCAACAGCCAGCCGGAGAGACATCAATGGGAGGGACGGTCATCACCATCGAGTTCGATGGCAGGGAGGTATCCGTGACGCCATCCTCGACCTGCCCGGCGAAGAACGCCCCGGACGCGGCGTGCGCGGTCCACGGGTCGTTCGTGGACTGGGAGGAGAAGCCGAGGAACACGTTCCACTGGGCCGTGATCGTACTGGGGGATGCGCCGTTCAAAAAGCAGGTCTTTTCCAACACCCGCGGCTGCGCCACGGGCGGCTACGTGGACACCGGCGAGGACGGAGAAGAGGTGGAGTACGTGGTGGTGGCGTGGAACGACTACGGCGCCCACAAGGTTCTCGACCCGGTGCTGGTGATCAAGGACCAGCCGCACCCGCCGACCACCTCCGCCTTCTACTCGATCCTGGACGGGATCCAGAGCCAGGCTCAGACGCTGTCGGAGGACCTCCAGCAGCTGGAAGCGATCGCTCGTCAGATCATTCCCGAGGAGGAGACGGCGTCGTAGAGGCGGTCTCGGTTCCGAGGCCTACCAGGCGGAGGAACGCCGGGTCCGTGTGCAGCCCGTCGAACACCCAGTCCCGGGCCACCACGGCGGTGTCGGGAAGCTGGACCGCCAGCGCCATCCGGAGCAACCGGACTGCGCTGGCGCGGTCGTCCATCAGCAGTGCGACCTGCGCCTCGTCGTAGGCCAGCCCCGGCTGCGGCTCCGGGCCGCGTGCGCGGATAACGATCGCCCGGGCGCTGTCCGCCAGCCCGGCCCTCGCCGCCACCTTGGCCACCTGCATGATCGCCCACGCGCGGTACGGCTGGCGCTGCGACGACGGCACCGTCGCCACCAGCGAGTCGACCAGCGCCCAGGCGCGGTCCACGTCGGGAGCCACCTGGGGGAAGGTCCCGAGCACGGTGAGGTCCAGCTGGATGAACCCGGAGTTGTCCGGGAACCGTGACCGGCCCTCGGCGACCTGCGTGATGATGGCGTCGTCAGGGCCGAACTGCAGCCCGCTGTAAGCGGCGGCGAAAAGCGCGTTCTCCTCCAGGTCGAGGAACTCGTCGGCGGCGATTGCGTGGTCGGCCGCGAGCTTCGCTTCCTCGAAGCGGCCCTGGTCCGTGAGCAGCTCGCTGAGGGCCTGCCACGCCCGGGCACTGCGGTCGTCGCGCTCCACGGCCAGCCGAAGGTCGGCCTCCGCCCTGGAACGGAGCGAGGCAAGCTCCGACCCCGAGGCACCCGTCGCCTGCGCCATCCGGACGAGCCCCCGCAGCTCCAGCGCCGCGGCGGTGTCCACAGATACGGCCAGCGCTCGCTCGGCGTGCGCCAGCGCCTGTGTGCACCAGGTCGGCGAGGGTGCCGTGGGGCTGCCCACGATGGAAGCCAGGTCGAGGGCGACGTGGCCACGCAGGAGCGCGGGCTGGTCCCAGGTGGGGTCCAGGTGCCCGGCCTTCGCCAGGAGCGTGTCGGCGCGCAGCAGCAGCGGCAGCCCGGCCTCCGCGTCCTCGCTGCGCAGGGCCCAGAAGTCCGTGTACAGGCGCTGGGCACGGCCCCAGAGCGCCCACGCCTCGTCGCTGGTGTTGCCCGCGCGCCGACGGCGGAGATCGAGCTCCCTCCCGAGGACCTTCCGGAGTGCGCGCGAGACCCCGCCCACGAGGCTGTCCTGGAGCGCGATCCAGGCGCCCACCGGCGCGTCCACGTAATCGCTGTGCAGGTGGCTCAGGTCGGAGCCGCGGATGAGCTGGAACGTGACCCGGATCTTCCCGTCCGGCCCCGGCGCAACGCTCCCTTCCACGATGCTTCCCGCCCGGAGCTCCGCCACGACCCTGTCCATGTCCACACGCTCGCCACGGAACCGCTTCACCCCGTTGCGCGAGATCACGTCCAGCGACCGGACCTGCCCGAGCTCGTGGATCAGCGCTTCGGTCAGCGCGTCGGCCAGGTACGCATATTCGCCGTTCGGCGTGTAGTCGTCGAAGTAGAGCACGGCCACGCGCGCGGGGTCGAGCGACACCGGGGCGATCACCGCCGCCGCATTCCCGGCGGAGGCCGCTTCCGACGTGCGCGGCCCCCAGACCTGCCAGCCGGTCACGCCCAGCGCCACGCTCAGCAGCACCACGAGCAGCACGGCCAGCACGCGCCCACCGACCCCCAGCAGCTCTGAAAACCCCCGCCCCCGGTCCGCTCTAACCCCCTCGGTGGTGACCTGGAGCGCCCACGCGAGGACCACGACGATCGGGAATCCCACGGCCGAGACCACCACCAGCAACGGGAGCAGCCATGACGGGAACTCCAGCGCCGACACCAGGATCGTGTCCACGAACTGGAGCACCGCGTACGCCCCGACCAGGTACAGGATGACCATCCTGGAAACGCGGCGGCGGCGCAGCTCGTCGAGAAATGACCGAAGACCCGATCCAATGGGCATGGGGAGTCGTCTTCGGGTAGGGGGAAGCCATGGCGCCCGTATGCACTATGTCGGGGGAGGGGGTGCGGGGACAAGGGGGGTCTTGGCTCGGGCTTCGCCCTCGCAGAGGGGCTCGGCCCCTGCGGGGCCTCGCAGAGGGGCTCAGCCCCTGCGGGGGCTTCGCAGAGGGGCTCGGGCTTCGCCCTCGCAGAGGGGCTCGGCCCCTGCGGGGCCTCGCAGAGGGGCTCGGGCTTCGCCCTCGCAGAGGGGCTCAGCCCCTGCGGGGGCTTCGCAGAGGGGCGGGGCCGGGCAGGTGGGGGGGGGAGCGGGTGAAGGCGTTGATCAGGCGGCGCAGGTCCAGCTTCACGTCCTTCAGGAGGCGGAGCGCGCAGAGGAGATCCTCGTTGGCGACGGCGCCGACCGCCGTGAGGCTGCGGAGGGCGTGCTCGCATTCCACGGCCGAGCGGTGAGCATAACGATAGAGGCGGACCTTGTCGCCGGTGCTCATCTCGCCCAGGCCCTCGCCCACGTTGGTCACGACCGACGCCGCCGAGCGTTGCAGGTGATCGTTCGCCGGCTGCCTTGCCACCGCCGCCCGCCCTCCGAGCGACTCCGCCATTCGGAGGACCTTTCGCGCCAGCCTGGCCACCCGCGGCTCCCGCGACCGCCCGCTTCTCACCATGCTCCCACTCTACCCCTCCCCCCCGGCCACAGCCATGGCTCGATGCGCCTCTGCGAGGCGAAGCCCGAACCCCTCTGCGAGGCGAAGCCCGAGCCCCTCTGCGAGGGCGAAGCCCGAGCCCCTCTGCGAGGCGAAGCCCGAGCCCCTCTGCGAGGGCAAAGCCCGAGCCCCTCTGCGAGGGCAAAGCCCGAGCCCCTCTGCGAGGGCGAAGCCCGAGCCCCTCTGCGAGGGCGTAGCCCGAGCCCCTCTGCGAGGGCGAAGCCCGAGCCCACCCACCCCCCACCCCTTTCCCCGCCCCGCCCCCGCGCCCATCATCGAGGCGCCCCGCTCGCCATTGACCCGAGATGAACAGTTGCGCCCGCCGGCGGTCCGGGGGGGCGCCGCAGGAGCGACCGAAGGCCGATGCCCGACCAGGATGAACGATACGGGGCGGTCCGCCCGCCGGAGGAGCTGAATCCTCGGCGGGAGGCGGCGCTCGACTTTCGCCAGCGAGCGCTCGGCGACATGACGCCGGCCGACTATGACGCCATCGGCTTCCTCGCCGGGCTCGAGGTCCACCAGCAGCTTCTGACCACTTCGAAGCTCTTCTGCCGATGCCCTGCAGGCCGGCGTTTCGAGCACGCCGATGCCGAGGTGCTGCGCCACATGCGGCCCACGCTCAGCGAGCTGGGCGAGTACGACGGCACGGCGCTGATGGAGTTCAAGACGCGCAAGGAGATCGTCTACCTGCTGGAGCGGCGCACCGTCTGCACGTACGAGATGGACGACACGCCGCCGTTCCCGGTGGACGAGGAAGCGGTCCGCATCGCGGTCGAGCTGGCCATGCTCTTCGACCTGAAGCTGGTCTCGGAGCTCCACGTCATGCGCAAGCAGTATCTGGACGGCTCGATCCCCACGGGTTTCCAGCGCACGGCCATGGTCGGGCTCGGCGGCAGCGTCCCGTTCCGGGTCCCCGAGCTCGGCGTGGACCGGCCGCTCACCATCCGGCAGCTCTCGCTGGAGGAGGACTCCTGCCGCGAGGTCAGCGACGTGGGCCACCGCATCGTGTTCCGCGCCGACCGCCTGGGCGTCCCCCTCACCGAGGTGGTCACGGAGCCCGAGCTGCGCACGCCCTGGGAGCTTCAGGCCGCAGGCCGCCTCATCGCAAGCGCCGCCCGTGCCACCGGCCACGTCCGCCGCGGCCCCGGCGCCGCCCGTCAGGACGTGAACGTCTCGGTCGCCGGCGGCAGGCGGGTGGAGATCAAGGGCGTGCCGCGCCACCGCGGGCTCCCGCTCCTCGTCCACATCGAGGCATTCCGGCAGCTCGCCCTGCTGCGCGTGCAGGCCGAGCTGGAGCGACGCGGCGTCACCACCGCCCTGCTCCCGCTGCCCGGCGACGATGCGCCGGCGTGGGAATCGTCGACGCTGGTGGCGGACGCGTCCGGCACCCTCGCCCGCACCGGCCACACCCCGCTGCGCAGTGCGCTGGACCGGGGCGAGACCGCCGTGGCCGTGCGGCTCCCGGGCTTCGCCGGACTGCTCGACCAGCCGACGCAGACGGGCATCCCCTTCGGTCGTGAGCTGGCGGAGCGGGTGCAGGTCATCGCGTGCCCGGTCCACCGTCCGTTCATGGCTTGGAACGGCAGTGCCGTCCGGGGTGGACTGGAGCGGGCGACGACGCTGTCGCACGCCCATTGGAGGGAGGTGGAGCGCGCGCTCGGCGCGGACACCGGTGACGCCATCGTCGTGGTCTGGGCGCCGGAGGCCGACGCGGACACCGCGGCGAGAGAGATCCTGATCCGCGCGCGCGAGGCGCTGGCGGGCGTCCCCGCCGAGACGCGCCAGGCCCGCGCCGACGGCACCACCGGCTTCGAGCGGATCCTCCCCGGCCCCGACCGAATGTACCCTGACACGGACACGCCGCCGCTCCCGATCTCCGACGTGCTGGTGGCTGAGGTCGTCGCCGAACTGCCCGAGACGCCGTGGGCACGCGCGGACCGCTACGTCGGCCTGGGGCTCGACCCCGGTGCGGCGCAGCGCCTCTCCGTGGCACCCTGGGCCGACCTGTTCGACGACGTCCGGCCCGCAGCCGGCGACACGGCCCGGACCGTGGCCCGGGCGCTCCAGCACCGCCTCCCTTTCCACTCCCGAAGACACGCCGCGCCGCCCCCGTCCGCCGACCGCCTCGCCACCGTGGTCCGAGCGCTCGAGTCCGGGGTGCTGCTCCCCGGCGCCATTGAGCCGGCGCTGGACGCGCTCGTGCTGGAGCCGGAGACGAGGGCCGGAGCGGTCGTCGCCCGCTTCCGCGCGTCGCCCGATGCGAGGAAGGCCGTGGCGTCGCGGATCGAGGAAGCGGCCGCTCGGGCGCGCAACGAGGGCCCGCCCGATCCCGAGGCGGCGCTGCGCCGCGCCATGGGCGAGGTCATGCGCGGAGTCCGGGGGCGGGTGGACGCCGCGGACGTGCGCCGACGCGTCGTCGCCGCGCTCGGATTCGAAGTGGAGGCGGCGTGATGAGCGCGACGGAGACCGGCGGCTATCGCGGACCGGCCTGGGCGGCCATGCAGCGCTTCGGCATCACCGTGTGGTGCGAAGTGCGGGCGCGCACCACGCGCGGCGAGTTCATCGGACTGGTGCTGCCGCGCTCCGAGACCAGCGACGACCTCCACCTCGTCCTGAAGCTCGGCTCCGGCTACAACGTCGGCCTCCGCCACGACACGATCCTCGAGCTGGAGAAGCTCGGGTATCGCGAGGCCCACTACAGGATCCCCGAGAAAGCCTTCCCCGTCACGCCCGACCTCCCGCGCGTCAAGCTGCTCGGCACGGGCGGCACCATCGCATCCCGGCTCGACTACCGCACGGGCGCCGTCATACCCGCGTTCACCCCCGGCGAGCTGTACGGCTCGGTCCCGGAGCTGGCCGACGTGTGCAATCTGGAGACGGAGAAGCTGTTCGGCGTCTTCAGCGAGAACATGGGGCCCGAGCAGTACATGGTGCTGGCCGAGAAGATCGGCGAGGCCATCCGCGACGGCTACGACGGCGTGATCGTGGGTCATGGCACGGATACCATGCACCACACGGCCGCGGTCCTCAGCTTCATGGTCCAGGACCCGCCCGTCCCGGTGATCCTCGTGGGCAGCCAGCGCTCCTCCGACCGCCCGTCCTCCGACGCGGCCCGCAACCTCATCAACGCCGCATGGGCCGCCGGCCACGGGCCCATCGCCGAGGTCATGGTGTGCATGTTCGGCCCCACCTCCGACGTGTACAACCTGCTCCACCGCGGCACGCGCGTGCGGAAGATGCACAGCTCCGTGCGAAGCACGTTCCGCACCCTGGGCGACATCCCGCTCGCCATGGTGGAGCGCGGCGCGCTCACCCCGCTCAAGGACGACTGGAAGCCCCGCCGCGACGATCGCGACGTCACCATCCGGCCCGCGTTCGACCCCCGGGTCACCCTCGTCTACTACTATCCGGGGATGCAGCCGGACGTGATCGACGCGCTGGTGGGGTGCGGCTACCGCGGCATCGTGCTGGCCGGCACCGGCCTCGGCCACGTCAACCGTCTCATCTATCCGGCGCTGGAGCGGGCGAGGGACGCGGGCGTGCAGGTCTACATGACGCTCCAGACGTTCTGGGGCTTCGTTCAGATGCACGTCTACGAGACCGGCCGCGAGATCCTGGAGCTGGGCGTGGTGCCGCTCGCCAACATGCTGCCCGAAGTGGCCTACGTGAAGCTCGGCTGGGCGCTGGGCCTCCATCCCGATGACCCCGCCGCCGCGCGGGCCCTCATGACCGCCACGCTCGCCGGCGAGATGACCGAGCGCGAGCCGCACGACGGCTACCTCATCCTCCAGGGTGGCGTCCCGGAGGTTCAGGCGGCGCTCTCCGGCTTGTGGAGATGAGCGGAAGGGCGCGAAGAACCTGATGAGGGTGTCGGAATGGCGGTTCACTCGCTCCCTCCGGGGGCGCCACCGAGGTGGTCCGGCGCACCGTTCCCGGCTAAGTTCCTGGCCGTTCAAGGCCCCGGCAACGAAGAACGGACCGATGACGAATACATGGCACCCGCGGGCCGGCCGCGCTGGCCTGGCCTCGCTTCTCGTTCTGGCCGCGTGCGCGGCGCCCGTCACCCCGTCCCCGGAGCCGGCGACGCCCGGCGCGGCAGGGGCGGATGAGGCGGCATGGGACACCGTGTCCCGGACGCTCCCCACCGGTGTGACGCTGGATCCGGCGGGTGACGCGGTCCCCGTGGGCAGCTTTCCGCTGGCCTTCACGCTCGCGCCAGACCCACGGTACGCGGTGACGATCCTGAGCGGGTGGCGTGAGCAGGGCCTGGAGGTGGTGGACCGGGAGGCCGGGCGCGTGGTGCAGAGAGTGGCGCAGCCCGCGGCCTTCCTGGGCCTCGCCTTCTCTCCCGACGGCCGCACGCTGTTCGCGTCGGGCGGAAACCAGGACGTGATCTACCGCTACGACTGGGGCGCCGACCTGCTGACCTTCCGCGACAGCATCGTCCTCGCCGCGCCGAACCGGTCCGTCGGCCACCTCCCCGGCGAGCCCATGACGCCGGGCCGGCCGCAGCAGGTCGGGCTTCACTTCCCCGCCGGCATCGCCCTCTCCCCCGACGGGGATCGGCTCTATGTCGCGGAGAACCTGGGGGACCTGCTCGCGGTGGTGGACGTGGGTAGCGGCCGCGTGGTCCAGCGCTTCCCGGCCGGGCGCTACCCGTACGGCGTGGTGGTCGCGCCGGACGGGACGGTGTACGTCTCGGCGTGGTCGCAGTCCACGGTGGCTGTGTTCGTGCCGACGGAGGACGGGCTCGAGCCCGATGGCGCCATCATCGTGGGACGCCACCCGTCGGCCATGGTGCTGAGCGAGGATGGGAGCCGCCTCTTCGTGGCGTCGGCCAGCACCGACCGCGTGGCCGTGGTGGACACGCGCGAGCGCCGGCTGATCACGGAGCTGCTCGACCCGGCGCCGCACGGGCCCGGCGAGGGGAGCACGCCGAACGCGCTGGCCCTGTCGAAGGACGGTCGGCGGCTCTTCGTCGCCGAAGCGGACAACAACGCCGTGGCCGTCTTCGACCTCTCCTCCCGCACCGCCGGGCTGCGCTCAGGGCTGGGGCGCGACCTTCTTGCGGGGCGGATCCCTGCCGACTGGTACCCAACGGACGTCGAGATCCGCGGCGACACCCTCCTCACGCTGTCGGCCAAGGGGCTCGGCACGCGGCCCAACCCCGAGCTGCCGCAGCCCGGGCAGGCGCGCCGGCTCAGGCAGGTGGAGGAGAACTACACGCTGGGGCAGCTGGACGGCACGCTCCGCACTGTCCCGGGCGGCGCTGCGCTGCGCGGCGGCGACCTGCGCCGCATGACCGCTCGCGTCGTGGCGGCGAACCACTGGGACCTCCCGCGCCGGGGCGCCTCCGCGGCCTACCCGCCGTTCGAGCACGTGATCTACGTGATCAAGGAGAACCGGACGTACGACCAGGTGTTCGGTGACATGCCGGAGGGCGACGGCGACTCTTCGCTGGTCTTCTTCCCGCGCGAGGTCTCGCCGAATCACCACGCCCTGGCCGACCGCTTCGGTCTGTTCGACCGCTTCTTCGTGAACGCGGAGGTGAGCGCGGACGGGCACAACTGGTCCACCGCCGCCTACGCGAGCGACTACGTGGAGAAGACGGTCCCGTCCAACTACGCCGGGCTCCGCCCCTCGTACGACTACGAGGGCACGAACCGCGGCTTCGCCAACATCCCGCCGGAAGGCGAGGACGTCGCCGAGCCATCGCAGGGCTACATCTGGGACCTGGCCAACCGCGCGGGCATCACCTTCCGCAACTACGGCGAGTTCGTCATCCCGGAGGACGTGGATCTGGACGACCCAATGCCGGAGGGGTACCGCGGCGTGAAGCCGTTCCTCGCCGTGCACACCAACCCGGACTACGCCGGCTTCGACATGAACATCCCGGACCAGGACCGCGCCGACGTCTTCCTGCGCGACCTCCAGGAGTTCGAGCGCACGGGGGAGATGCCGCAGCTCATGATCCTGCGGCTCCCCAACGACCACACGGCGGGTGGCCGGGCGGGCGCGCCCACGCCGGAGGCGTACATGGCGGACAACGACCTGGCTCTCGGCCGCATCGTCGAGGCCGTGTCCCGCTCTCGGTTCTGGAAGAGCACCGTCTTCTTCATCCTGGAGGACGACGCCCAGAACGGCCCGGACCACGTGGACTCCCACCGCTCGCCGCTGCTGGTGGTGTCCGCGTACGGGCGCCCGGGCGTGAGCCACCGGTTCGCCAACACGACGGACGTCATCGCCACCATGTCGGACATCCTGGGCATGGGGAGTCTCTCCCAGTTCGACCACTACGGCCGCCCGTTGCGCGGCATCTTCGCGGACCGACCGGACCTGGAGCCGTACACCGCGCTGGTCCCCGCCGTCGACCTGGACGAGCGCAACGCCATCGACAACCCGGGCGCCGACGCCTCCCGCCACATCGACCTCCGATTCGAGGACAGCGTCGACGACATCCTCTTCAACCGGATCCTGTGGGCCATGATCAAGGGGCCGGACGTGCCCTACCCCGGGACCACGCGCATGCCCGTCCTCGAATGGCAGAGGTCGCGCTGATTTCGTGATTCCGCCCGCCGGCCATGTCACCGGCGGCCCCGGCTGCCACGACCCCCGCCACCCTCGTCCAGCACGCCCGTCAGGCGTTGCGTTAGGCAGCGCTCAATCCCCCAGCATCTCCATCTCCACGGCCGCGCGAGGAGTCCGGAGCAGCAACACGAGCGGCAGAGAGATCACGAACAGGACCGTGACCAGCGCGAACACGTGGTTGTACGCCAGCACCGCCGCCTGGCGCAGGAACGAGAGGTTCAGCAGCTGGAGCGCCCTCGCCCTGGCCGTGGCCAGGTCCATCCCCCGCGCCTGCATCCCGGCCGTGGCCCGCGCCAGGAAGTTGACGGTGGCCGGGTCGAACGCGGTGGCGTGCTGGCCGAGGATGGCGTGGTTGCGCGACATGGAGCGAGTCAGCGACGTGGCCGCCGCCGCGATCCCGACGCTCCCGGCCACCTGCCGCACCACGTTGTAGAGCCCGGTCGCCTGCGTCATCTTCGGGCGCGGTATGGTGGCGAGCGCCGCCGTCGACAGGGCGACGAAGATCAGCGCGAAGCCCACGCCCTGCCACAGCTGGGGCCAGAAGATGTCCCAGAAGCCCACGTCGATGGTCAGGTGAGACAGCTCCCAGAAGGAGTAGGCGCTCACGGCCAGCCCCGCGCCGACCAGCACTTTCGGCCCCAGCCGGTTGTAGACGCGGCCGCCCAGCGGCATGATCACGGCCATGGCCAGGCTGCGCGGGATCAGCGCCTCGCCCGAGAGCATGGCCGTGTAGCCCAGCAGGTTCTGGAGGAAGAGCGGGAGCAGGAAGAGCGACCCGTACAGCCCCATCCCCAGCACCCCGCCGATCACCGTTGCGGAAGTGAACGAGCCGTTCTTCAGGATGCGCAGGTTCACCGCGGGGCGGTCCGTGTTGAGCTCGTGCCAGATGAACAGCAGCATGCCCACGATGCCCATGAGGGCCAGGCTGATGATGAAGCTGGACTCGAACCAGTCGTTCCGCTGCCCCTCCTCCAGCATGAGCTGTAGCGCGCCCAGCCCCATGGCCAGCAGCGCCAGCCCCGTCCAGTCGATCCGCCCCTTCTCCCGTACCAGGTAGTGCGGGTCGCGGATGAAGCGCGTGACCAGCATCACGTTCAGGATGCCGATCGGGACGTTGATGTAGAAAACCCACGGCCACGTGTAGTTGTCCGTGAGCCACCCGCCCAGCGTGGGGCCGATGGCCGGCGCCACCACGACGCCCATCCCGTAGATCCCCATCGCCATCGCCTGCTCCTCCGCCGGGAACGTCTCCCGGAGGATCGCCTGCGATACGGTCACGATCACCCCGCCCCCGATCCCCTGGAGCACGCGGAAGATCACCATCACCGGCAGCGTGCGCGACACGCCGCACGCCATGGAAGCCAGCGTGAAGAGCGCAACGCTGAAGATGTAGAAGTTCTTGCGGCCGAACCGGCTGCTGAGCATGCCGGTGATCGGCATGATGATCACCTGCGCCAGGATATAGCCGGTCACCACCCAGGTGATCTGCTCCACGGTCGTGCCCAGCGTGCCGGTCATGGATGGGAGCGCCACGTTCACGATGCTGGAGTCCAGCACGGCCATGATCGTCCCCGTCAGCACCGTCCCGGCCACCAGCCACTTGTGGTGCTCCATCTCCTCCACGGCCGCGTCCGGTACCGCGTGCGACGCTGCCGTTGCGGGCCCGGCCGGATCGGGCGACAACGGCGCGCCAGGCTCGCCGGACCCCCCACCCATCCCGTTCACTCCTTCCGCCATGTCAGCCCGTGCTCACGTGCACGACCACGCTCATCCCGGGGCGCAGCGGACGGTCCGACCCGCACCCCTCGCTCACCCGGATTCGAACGGGGACGCGCTGCACCACCTTCGTGAAGTTCCCCGTGGCGTTGTCCGGCGGGATCAGCGAGAACTGCGACCCCGTCGCCCCGCTGATGCTCGCCACCTCACCGCGCGCCCTGCACCCGCCGTACGCGTCCACCTTCAGCTCCGCGGCCTCGCCTGGCCGGATGTCGCCCAGCTGCGTCTCCTTGAAGTTGGCGGTCACCGTGATCCCGGAGTCGGCAACCACGGTCATCACCGGCTGCCCGGGCTGGAGCAGCTGCCCCGGCTCCGCCGACCGCTTCGCCACCACCCCGGTCACCGGGGCCCCGATGCGCGCGTGCGAAAGCTGTAGCCTGGCGTTCTCCACGGCCGCCTGCGCCGCCTTCAGCCGCGCTTCGGCCTGGCGCACGCCCGCCTGCGCCGTCTGCACGCCCGCCCGCGCGGCCAGCCGCTGCTGCTCCAGCGACCGCAGCGTGGCCCTCGCCGATTCCGCCGCCGCTTCCGCCCCGTCCAGCTGCTGCTGCGACACGATCTGCTTCTCCGCCAGTCCCCGGATCCGCTCCAGGTCCCGGTCCGCCTTCGACGCCGACGCCTTCGCGGCCGCGATCTGTGCGCCCAGCGCTTCGCCCTGCCGCTGCGCCTGCTCCACCTGGGACTCGGCCTGCCCCGGCACGCCGTCACCCCCCGCCGCCGCCCGCGCCGCCGCCAGCTCCGCCTCCACCTGGTCCAGACGCTGGCGCAGCTCCACGTCGTCCACCAGCACCAGCGTCTGCCCCTCCGACACGTGCTGGTTCTCCTCCACTCCCACGCTCTTCACGTACCCGCCCACCTTCGCCAGCACGGGCACCAGGTGGCCGGCCACGTACGCGTCGTCCGTCGACTCGTGCGACGACGCGTACCGCCACCGCATCACGCCCCAGATCGCCACCGCCACCAGCAGCACCCCGGCCACCGGCACCACCCACCTGCGCTGCCCGTTCCGGGGCGGCCCACCCGCGGGCGCATCCTTCCTGCCCTCCGCCATTGCCTCGCTCCTGTCCCCATCGTCCTTCGGTCCGTTCGCCATCAGCGCAGCTCCCCCGCCTTGCCCTCCGCGGCCCACAGCGCCACGCGCGCGCCGCGGGAGGCCGCGACCGCGTCCACGTACGCACTGCGGGCGTCGCTCAGCCGCAGCGCCGACTCCGTCACCTCCGCGCTGCCGGCCACGCCCGCCTCGAAGCGCTCCTGCGCCTGACCGTACTCCTCCTGCGCCAGCTCCAGCCTCGACCTCGCCGCCGACACCTGCTCTTCGGAGTCCGACAGATCGAGCAGCGCGGCACGGACCTGGAGCGCCACCTGCTCCCGCAGCTCGTGCCGCTCCGCTTCCAGCAGCGAGACCTGCGCGTGCTCCTCATCCAGACGCGCGCTGGTCCGGAAGCCCGAGAACGCCGGCACCGACACCCGCACCGACCAGTCGTACGTGTTCAGCAGGTGCTGCTCCTCCCTCCCGATCCAGCCGTCATCGGCGCCCAGGGACACCCGCGGCAGACGCTCCGCCCGCACTGCCGAGACCGCGTGCGATGCCGCCTGGATCCGCTGGTCCAGCGCCACCACGTCGCTGCGGCGCGCCAGCGCCGCGGCCACTGCGGCATCCACGTCCTCTCCCACCCCCGACGCCCCCGACACCACCGTGTCCACCAGCACCACCGGCCGGTCCAGCGGCAGGTCCAGTGACCGCAGCAACGCCAGCCTGGCCTGCGATGCCTGGTTCCTCGCCCCGATCAGCTTCGCCTGCATGGTCGCCAGCTGCGCTTCCGCACGCGTCACGTCCAGCTTCACGCCCACGCCCGCGTCGAGCAGGTTCTTCGCCGTCCGCACCAGGTCCCGCGCCAGCGACATGTCCTCCCGCACCGCCGCCATCCTCGACTCCGCCTGCAGGCCCCGCACGTACGCCCTCGCCGCGCCCGCGGCCAGCGACTCCCGCGTCGCCGCCGTGCTGCTGCGCGACGCGGCGAGCGCCGACTTCGCCGAGCGCACGCGCTCCACCGCGCTCCAGTCGAACAGCGTCTGCGTCAGTGTCGCCCGCACGTCGGGCGTGCCGATCGGCCCGATCACCTGCCCGTTCGGGTCGAACAGGGGCGGCTCACCGGGTGGGGACGGGAAGTCGATCCCGAACGTCGCCGTGTTGAAGCTCCGCTGCCCGTCCTGCGCCGTGAGGCCGACCTGCGGGAGCAGCGCCGAGCGCGCCTGAGTCACCCTCGCCGCCGCCTGCACATCCCCCAGCTGCGCCATGTCCAGCCGGGCCCCGCGCTCCGTGGCCATCCTCACCGCGTCCCCCAGCCGCAGCCGCAGCGTGTCCGGCGCGCCCCCGCTCTCCTGCGCGCACACCGGCGCCGCACCGGCCGCGGCCAGGGCCAGCACCGCTGCGCCCGATCTCAGAACGCCCGTCCTCCTCCTCACGCCTCGCCTCCGCGTATCGCCGCCATGTAGAAGTCCAGCAGCTGCTGCAGCACCGTCTCGTCGTCCAGCCCGCCCAGCGATTCCATGAACTCCGGGCGCGCGCACCACACGGCGTGCTTGATCAGCAGCGCCAGCAGCATGCGCGCCCGCGCCGCGGCGTCGCCCGGCGAAAACTCGCCCCGCTCCACTCCCCAATCGAGCAGCGACTCCACGCCCTCCATGACCGGGCGGCGGACCTCCCGCACATACTCGCGCACCAGCTCCGGGAACGCGTTCGCCTCCGCCTGGACCAGCCGGTGCACCGGGTCGAACTCCGGCGACCGGACCTGCGCCCAGATCACCGAGATCAGGTCCTCCAGTGACACCGTGGCGCTCTCCCCGCGCTCCACCCCGGCCACAGCCTCCCGAATCCCCCGCACCCGCCGGTGCATTACTTCCGTGAACAGCTCCGTCTTGCCCGGGAAGTACAGGTAGATCGTCGCCTTCGAGACCCCGGCCCGCGCCGCGATGTCCTCCACCCGCGCCGCCTCCAGGCCCCGTTCGCTGAACTCCGCCAGCGCCGCGTCCAGGATCTGTCCCGGCCGCTGTTCCGGCTGCCGCCGCCAGCGCGGCTCGGTTGCCCGTTCCGTCATGCGTGCCCTCCCGCGGAACTAACTGACCGGTCATTTAGTAGACGCGCAAGCTAATGCCCCCGGGACCTGACGTGAAGCCCCGGCGCCGCAACGGACTGCGGAGCGCCGGCGGGCCCGGGGCGCATGGATGCGACGGCCGATCCGCGTCGCGCGCGTGGCCGTCGCTCCCCATATTGACGCGCGGCGGTTTCCTCCGGCGAGGCGCGGCCGATGGTCTCTGGGGAGGGCGGTGGGATGACCGAAGCGTCGGGTTTCCGCATCGTTCCCGCGTTCCGCCGGTGGGCGCGGGAGTTCGTCATCATCGTGCTGGGCGTGCTGGTGGCGCTCTGGGTGGACGGCTGGTACCAGCGCCGCGCGGATCACGAGCGGGAGCGGGTGGACCTCGAGCAGCTCCTGGCTACCACGCGCGAGAACGAAGTCCGTGTCATGGTCGCCCTGCGCGACGACAGCAGCGCGCTCGCGTCGGCGACTCGACTGCTGACGCTCGTTCACTCGTCGCGCCCGCTCCCCCCCGAGGACACGCTCGGCCGTCTGCGCAACGACGCCTTCCACTTCTCCGTGTTCTTCCCCATGACGGGGACGTACGCGGCCATCGCGCAGACGGGCGACCTGGGGCTGATCCGGAACGACTCTCTGCGGGCGGCGGTGGCGGCTTATTCCGGCGTGCTGGAAGGCACGGCGCAGCAGATCGAGGACTGGACGGACACCTTTCACCGCAACGTCGAGGAGCTGATCCGGACAGTCCCCATCGGCGGAATCTACGGCGCGGCGTTCGGCGAGGCGGCCGGCGCCGGTGTCTGGCGCTCCGCCGCGCTGCAGCGCGCGCTCCTGCTCCAGCAGATCATCTCCGCGAATCGCGTCCAGGACCTCCGCCTGCTCCTGGAGCAGACGCGTTCGCTGCGCGCGTCCCTGGAGGCCGAGCAGGCCGGGTTCTAGCCGCGCCCCGCCGGGGGCCGCCAGTCGTGCTCCGCCGCCACCGGTCCGGTGATGACGTAGATGCGGGCGAAGCTGTGCTTCCGGCAGAAGAGGGTGCGCCGGGATGCGTCCACGCCCCCGTCGTCGTGGAGCATGGTGTGCCACCCGGAGTCCACCAGCGCGCACCCTTCCGGGCACGCGGTGACGACGTCGTCGCCCGGAGTCCAGGGCAGCGCCTCGAGGTCCGCGTAGGCGGAAACCTTCCGCCACTGGGCCTCCAGGTCCTTCAGCAGATCCTTCATCAGATCGTCCATGTCCGATTCGTTGTGACAGGGCCCCGGGCCGCCGGTACAGGAAACCTACGGGGCGGCGCGGCCGGCGGACAGGCGCGGTCGCAGCGAGGCCATCACGGTGTCAGGCCGGCCGGTCAGTCGAAGATGTCGGCGAAGATGAGGATCGCTCCGGTGACCACCGTCCCGATCGCGGACTCGATCCAGTAGCCGGTGCTGAACGGCGGGGTCGCGACGAGGATCGCCGCCGGCTCCCCGGCCCGCACCACCACCCGCTCGGTGTGGTCGATCGCCTGCTTCCGCCGCCCTTCTGAAGCCGTGACCGTCACCTGGCGCTCGCCCGCCGGGATGCCGCTGATCTCGACCCGCTCGGTGAACCTGTCCTCGACGACGAGCGACCCGTCCACTCGGACGCTCACGGACCGGATCGGCTCCGTGAACCGGACGATGACCGTTCCCGTCGAACCCGGGCTCGGCGTCTCCGGATACCGGGCCTGCACGTTCGACGCGCACGCCGAGAGGACCACCGCCAGCACCAACGACACGATTGGCTTCTTCACCGCGCTCTCCCTCCTGGTGAGCGTGTGGATCTCGAACATCGAAGCTGTCGGGTGGGGCGACCCCGAATATGCCGGCCGCCGTGGGGGTTCACAAGCGATCGCTGGGCGCAGGCATGAGACTGACGGGGCGGTGCAGCGCCCGTCACCCGTCGTCGCGCAGCGTGTCCATCGGGTCGACGCGCGCGGCTCCCCAGGCGGGGAGCAGCGCGGCGGCCATGGCTGCGGCGGCGAGGACGAGGGCGGCGGCGGCGAGGGTGCCGGGGTCGCCGGGCGTGACGCCGTAGAGGAACCCGGCGAGCAGTCGCGTGGTCGCCAGGGCGAGGGCGACGCCGAGCCCCAGGCCCAGGGCGACGAGGACTCCGGCCTCTCCGGCCACCATCGCCAGCACCCTCCGCCGTGCCGCGCCGAGCGCCATGCGGATGCCGATCTCGCCGCGGCGGCGGGTTACGGCGTAGGCGAGGGTCCCGTAGAGCCCGATCACGGCGAGCAGCAGAGCGAGGGCGCCGAAGAAGGCGGACAGCGTCGCCAGGAGCCGCGGCCGGGCCAGCGACGCCGAGAGCTGGTCCGCCAGCGTGGTGATGTCCACCGTGAGAGCGGGGCTCACTCCGGCGACGGCGTCCTTCACCTCCGGGATGAGCGCCCCGGGATCGCCGAAGCCTCGGACCTCGAGGATCAGGTCGGGCGGCGCGTCGTCGCTCTGAGCGAAGGGGATGAACGCGGTGGGAGGCGGCTCCTCCGTCAGGGAATTGTACTTCACGTCGCCCACCACGCCCACGACTTCGATGGGGTCTCTCACGGTCAGGTGAGCTACTGGGAAACGGCGGCGCTGGAGGAGGAAAGCCGGGTGCCGGCGCTGCTGAAGCGGCTGCGCTCGACGTGGGTGGAAGTGCTGCCGTCGTCAGCGGAGGGAGAGCTGGAGGCCGACGGCCACGGCGTGGCGTCCGGTGCCGCCGAGGACGAAGAGGTGCCAGACCGCGTGGTCGTAGCGCCGCGGCGAAGGGTACAACCGCGTCCCCGCCGTGTGGGCCTCGCCGCCGGGCAGCAGGCAGGAGATCGCCGCGACCACTGGCGTCGGTGTTTCGGCCCAGTGGTCGGTTTTCGGGCGTGGAGGCCGCTTATCAAACACTCGATCGACCGCCGCCAGAGCGAAGGGTCGGTTTCCGGCGCTGAGACGCGGAAACCGACCACCGGGCGAGCTGGCACCGCCGACTGGTCGCTTCCGGCCCCCTCCGGGCTCCACGCCTGACCCCGCGTCCGGTCTTCCTCACCTCTCGATCACGCTGCGGGCACCGGCCCCCCGGCTCCCCATCGCGGCTAGACGGCGTGCACGGGCTCGCGCCTCGCCGGCTCCGCCGGCCGCCGCACCCCGCGCGCCAGCAGGTACACCGTGAACGAAAGCTCCCCGATCACGGCGGGCACCAGGACGATGTTGGCCAGGACGTCCGCGTGCTGGGGCGCCAGCAGGTTGCCGAAGCTGTCGACCAGATAGCCGGCGCCGGCCAGGGCGAGGAGCGCGCCGAGGATGGCGGGGAAGTAGTCGGCCTTCCACACCAGCCAGCCCAGCACGACGAGGTGGAAGCCGAAGAAGAGCTGCCAGATCAGCACGCCGAACTCCCGGCTCTCGAGCGCCAGCATCGCCAGCGCCTGCAGCTGCTCCGGCCGGAACGCCTCCAGGTACGTGGCCCCGCCGAGCAGCGCCAGCGCGAATATCCCGCCGAGCAGGTTCACGCCCTGGATCACCGCCTCGCCCAGCCGCGCCGACGCCGCAACCAGCGCCGCGCCCCGACTCACCGGCCGCGTGAGCAGGTAGAGCAGCACCGTCAGCGCCACTTCCACCAGCACGATCACGCCGTCCACGGCGACGCCGGCGCGCAGCAGCCCGCCGGACGCCGCCACGTTCGCCGCCGTGGCCGCCGCGTCGCCGGCCACCAGGATCCGGCCGGGGACGTACATGATGCTGAACGGCCCCAGGAAGAAGAGGGCGAGGTAGAGGACGCCAGCGAAGCGCGCGGTCCGGGACAGGGCACGGACGTCGGTGGGGGCGTCGGTCATGGACTGGCTCCGGGTCGGGGGATCGGGTCCGCGGCTCCACGGGGTCGATGCGCGTCTGGGCGCGCTCCGGGCGACAATACGCCCCCGGCCCGCGCAGGCCAACCCGCTCGTCGTTCCGCTGTCTCCGGTCTGGGGTACGGCCGTCGGCGGAGTGTGGGAGTGGCGATCCGGCGTTTCAAGCGGCGGAATCCCCACCCCGTCTGTAACGATGCGGCAGGGTCGCGCGTCTGCGAAGTATGTCGGCCTGTGGGGGTACCTGCGCCGACGATCTCACCGTGGAAGAGGGGAGCGCTGCCATGCGAGCGATGCTGCACGCCACGCTGTTCGTCCTTGTTCTTTCGTGCGCCCCGTCCGCTGTGGCGGCCCAGAGCTACGCCACCGACCAGGGGTCCGTGATCCTGGGCGGCTCGGGGAGCTGGATGAGCCGCGGCGGGGATGCCAACGAGAACATGGGCGGGGACCGCGTGAACACGCTGACGCTGAATCCCTACGTCCTGTATTTCATGTCGCCGGGGCTGGGGATCGGCGGCGACCTGGTGCTGTCGCGAACGGCGCAGGGGGACAGCCACGCCACCACCGTGGGCGTGGGGCCGACGGTCGCCTACTACTTCGGCGGACCGGACGCCAGCACCCGGCCGTTCGTCGAGGGCAACGCGTCCTATCGGTCATCCACGGCCGATTTCGGTGGCGGCTCCGACACGGCTACCGGCTACGGCTTCGGCGCCGGGGTGGGCGCGGCGTTCATGCTCTCGCCCACCGTCGCGCTGACGGTCGAGGGCGTGTACCAGTGGGAGCGCCTGTCGTTCAACGACGTGGACATCGACGGCAACGGGATCGGCATCCAGCTCGGGATCGCGGCCTTCCTGTTCTGAGCGGCGGGGGCCGGCGGGCGACCGGTCGCCGGCTCAGGCGGTGTAGCCGCCGTCCACCAGGAGGTCGGTGCCGGTGATGTAGGAAGCGTCGTCCGAGGCGAGGAAGAGGATGGCGGCGGCGACCTCCGCCGCGTCGGCGAATCGGCCGAATGGCGTGCTCGCGGCGAGGGCTTCATACGCCCCGCCCTCGCCGTGCTCCCGCATCATCTCCTGGAAGAACGGCATGGCGTGCCAAAGCGGCGTGACCACGCCGGCGGGTACCACGGTGTTGACGCGGATGTGGTGGACCGCGCACTCCACGGCCACGCTTTTCGCGAAGTGCTGGAGCGCCGCCTTGCTCGAGCCGTAGGCGCTGGCGCCCGCGCTGGCCTTCACGCCGGACGCGGACGACACGAGGACGATGCTCCCGCCCCCGCCGCGCTCTTTCATGGCGCGGATCGCGTGCTTTGTTCCCAGGAACGCGCCGTCCAGGTTCACGGCGTGGACGTGGCGCCATTCCTCGAGCGACATCTCGTCCACCGGCTTCGCGAAGGAGATCCCGGCGCTGGCGACGAGCACGTCCAGCCCGCCCCAGGCCTCCACCACTTCGACGATCGCGGACTCCCAGTCGGCCTCCCGCCGCACGTCCAGCACGCGGGCGAAGCCGTCCCCGCCCCGGTCCCGAATCGCGGTGGCCACGGCCTCGGCCTTGCCGCCGTCCAGGTCGGTGACCGCCACGCGGGCGCCCTCGGCCGCGAACCGCTCCGCCGTGGCGCGCCCGATCCCCGAGCCCGCGCCGGTCAGCAGGGCGGACTTCCCTTCAAGCCGCATCTTCCGCCTCTCTCACCCGTGTCCGTGTCCGTCCGCCGTGCCCGGGTCCGGCGTTTGCCGGAGGTGGTGCCGAAGCTCTGAGGCTCCGGCCTGGTCCGGGAAGATCCTGACACGCCAGACGGAGCACGGGCACGGACACGCAGAGCCGCGGCGCTACTCGCCCGGGTGGTAAACCCGCTCCGTGTGCCCCTTCAGCTGCGTCGGGTAAAAGTACACGTCGCGCAGGCTGCCCATGGCGTAGATGGCCGCCTCGTCGTCGAAATGGGGCGAATCGGGGTGCCCGCTCTCGCCACCGGCCGTCAACGCCCTCGCCCTAACGCTGTCGCCGAACTCCACCACGGCCACGAAGCTGTTCCCGCTGGTGCCGTACCACTTCTTCGTGTCCGGGTACGGGCGGGCGCCGAACGACGCCAGCGAGCCCCACACCGCGGACGTGAACGGGACAGGGATGCTGTGGGCGTCGTCGTCGAAATGGGGCCCGATGTCGGGGGAGATGCGCTGGAAGCGGTTGATGTGCCCCCACGGCGTCTCCCACGCGCCGAAGTCTGCGTCGAGCCGGTCCACGGCATCGGAGAGCGACGACAGCAGCAGCGACGCTGGCGCCCGGTCGGCCACCCAGCGCGGCGGCGACATGGAGTCCGGGCGGTCCGTGGCCCGGTACGCTTCGCGCAGCATGGCGGTGCCCCAGAACACCGCGAGCGACGTGGGCACGGAGCTCACGCCCCAGCGGTGGTCCCACTGGCGCAGCCGCGCGATCGGACCGGCGAGCTTCGCGCGCAGCGTGTCGTCGGCGGGGAGCGCGTCGTACGCCTTCAGCAGGGACGGGATCGTGACGGCGAACCAGGGCAGGAAGCTGTCGAAACCCAGCTCCGTGAGCGTCGCCCGGGTGAACGGGTCGTGGTCCGGGAGCAGCTTCAGCGCGTGCAGTCCGCGCGCGGTCTCGTAGCGACCGCGCTCCACGTACTCCGGGTAGTCCTCGCGCACCGGACTGTCCGGCCCCGCCGCGGACCACGGCCAGTTGTTGGAGTTGTAGACCCAGCCCACGTCCGGGTTGACGGCGTTGGGCGTCTCGTCGATGGAGAGGACGCCGTCGTACGAGGTCTTCGGGTCGTCGCCCGGGACCGGCTGGTTCCAGTCGAACGCCGTGTCGCGCCGGGGGATGTAGTTGGAGTGCAGATAGGCAATGTTGCCGGACGCGTCGGCATAGACGGTATTGTTCGACGCGTTCGTGTGCAGCTTCATGATGTCCAGGAACGCGTCCAGGTCCTTCGCCTTCGTGCGCGTGTACGACTGCGTCAGCGCGTCCACCGGGCTCCACATCAGGCTCACCGTCTGCCACTTGTCCCCGTTCCGGGCGACGACAGGCCCGTGCTGTGTGTAGTAGACCGTGAACCTGCGCTCGGCCGTGGAGCCGTCGCCGGCCCGGTACTGGATGGTCACCGGCTTCGTCGCCATGGGCAGGTCGCGGCCGCCGTAGCGGTGGAACATCCGCCCGCCCTTCTCCACCACGGTCTCGTCGAACCAGTCAATGTTGTCCACCCCGCTCGACGTGTGCATCCACCCGGCCGTGCGGTTGAAGCCCTGGTAGATGAAGAACTGCCCCCACGTCACCGCGCCGTACGCGTCCAGCCCCTCGTCGCTCGTCATCTGGAGCTCGCTCCGGAAGTAGAACGACGTGTGCGGATTGATGAAGAGCAGCGCGTGGCCGTCCAGCGTCTTCTTCGGCGCGATGGCGAACCCGTTCGACCCCCGCGGCTCCCCGTCCGCGGCCCTTTGCTCCTGCTGCTCGAGGTAGGCGACGAGCGCTGAGGCCGGCGACGCGGCCCGGGCTGGCTGCGCGGGCCCCGCGGCGTTCGCGGCCGCCACGGCGTTCGCGGGCCCGACGGCGTTCGCGGGCGCGACGGCGTTCGCGGCCGCCGACGGCGTTCGCGGGCCGCGACGGCGTTCGGGGCCCCGGCGGCGTTCGCGGCCGCGACGGCGTTCGCGGGCCCCGGCGGCGTTCGCGGCCGCGACGGCGTTCGCGGGCGCGACGGCGTTCGCGGACCCGGTCGTCCGCTGGCCACCGGGGGCGGCCGAGCCCGTCGTCGCCTGGCTGCCGTAGAAGTCCTCGAGGCCCCGGAGGTCGATGCGCTCAATGTCGCCGCCGATGCTCCCCTCCGTGAACGAGAGCGCCATCCACGGCTCGTAGCGCTGGATGGTGGTGCGGTCCGCGTCGGGGTGCTTGTAGAGATAGAAGTTCAGCCCGTCCGCGAACGCGTCCATGAGCTTCTTGAGCGACGCGGGGCTTCTCGCGTACATGGCCTTCAGCGAGTCCGGGTCGGCGTACATGCGCGACCGCAGGTCGAGCCAGATCCCGTCCTCGCCCGTGGCCAGGGCGGTGCGGCCAAGCGCGAATGCGTAGTTGGCCTCGATGCGCGGGTAGTCGTCCTCTGCCTGGGCGTACTCCATGCCGAACACCGCGTCGGCGTCGGTGGAGGCGCGCACGTGGGCGATGCCCCAGTCGTCGCGCGTGATGGTGACGCGGGCGGCCCTGGCCTCCCAGCGCGCGGTCTCCTCCGGAGACGGAGCGGCGGCTCGGGCGCTCGACGATGATGCCGCGCCCGCCTGGGCCCGGGCGGGGGGTGGTGCGGCCAGACTCGAGAGGGCCAGGGTCGCGGCGGCCACCACGGCCGGGATGAGCTTCTTCATGAACGGCTCCGGAAGGCGATTCGGCGTCAGGGTACGGCCTCGATCCGACAGGACGATATGACGGCGCGACGGAGAGACGTCAAGGCGGAACGGCAATGGAGGCGGCAGGGGTCCCGTCGAGGGCCACGGGCGGCGCCGACTCCTGGAAACCCCCGCCCCCGCCACCACGGACCGGGTGCGGCGGTGGTTTTCGGCACATGGTACGGGAAACGCCCGAGGGGGTGAGGGCGCCGGAGCGGCCCCGGGCGTTTACCTGACTATTTGTGCACAACGCCCGTCCCGTCCCGGGAACCCGCGCGGCCGCGGGACTTGTTCGCACGCCGCCGCCCCGCCGCGGCCGCCATGCTTGTAGACGGCGGACGCTGGCGTTAGCGTGGTTCCCGGCGAACCTCGCTGCACGCGTTACCGGAGGAATCCATGCGCAACCGAGCGGCCGTCGCGGCGCTGGGGATGGCCGCGGTCCTGACGATCCTCGCCTGCGGCTCGGACAGCACCGGGCCGGACAACGGCGCGCCCAACGTCCCGGTGATCGGCAACGGGCCGAACGCGTTCGGGTTCGCCGTTCTCGCGGACGGGCTGACGCTCGACCGGACGTACCAACTTTCCTTCACGAGCGACTCCAGCAGCATCGGCCTGGCGGTGTCCGGCTACGGCGGCGGGGCGGGCACGTTCGAGCTGTTCGACGAGGCTCACGCGCTCCTTTTCGCCCGTCCCCTCAACGGCAACATCGCCGAGGGCCAGGCCGACGTTCGCGTCGGCCGACCGGCGGAGGTGCGGCTCCGTTTCACCGGCTACACGGGCAGCGTCGCCATAGGTGTCAACGGCGATTGAGACCGTTCACCCTCCCGGCCGTCGGGCTGTCCGCTCCTCGAGGCGCTCGATGGCGCGCTTCACCGCCTCCTTGGTGTCCTCGAAGCGGAGCCCCTCTGCGGCGGCCTTGAGGCGCGCCACGGCCGCCCCCGGCTCGAGCCGGTTGGCGAGGGCCGTGAGCGCCCACCGTCGCACGAACGGGCGCTCGTCGTTGAGGGCGTCCACGAGCGCGTCGGCGGCGCGCTGGCTTCCCTGGGCGGCGAGGGCGCCGAGGGTGATGGCGACGTTCCGGTCCTCGCCCAGCAGCTGCGAGAGGTCGGCGATGAACGTGGTGTCGTTGAGCCCCGCCACGGCCTGGAGCGCTGCCTGGCGCACGACCGCCTGGTACGACGCCTCGGCGAGCGCTGCCCGGATCACGTCGCGGGCGCCGCTCCGCTCGATGCGGGCTACGGCGACCACGGCGGCGGCGCGGACGGCGTAGCTGGAGTCCCGCTGGAGCACTTCGCCGGCGAGGCTGGCCGCGCTGCCCGCCGACGCCGCCTCGGTCATGCCGATGTGCCCGACTGCGGAGACCGCCGCGGCGCGGACCTGGGCGGACGTGTCCGTGGCCGCGGCCTCGAGCGCCGGGAGGGCGCGGTCGGCAGGGAACGCCCCCAGGGCCTCGGCCGCCTCGGCGCGAGTCAGGAAGTAGTCGGCGGAGCGCGCGGCGTCGGCGAGGGCGGCGGCGGCGGCCACGTCGTCGGTACGACCGGAGAGCTGGTCGATGACCCAGCTCCGGTCCCACAGGTCCGGGTCGCGCCGGAGCTGCGCGGCCAGCCGCGCGGTGGGCTGCTCGAACTCCAGCGTCTTGAGGATCCGGTTGCCGTCGTCGAACACCACCATGGCCGGCTCGCTGGCCACACCGTCGACGGTGAGGGTGTCCACGCGCTGGTCGATCCGGCTCCGGGCGACGACATCGCCGCCGTCCGCCGTCCCCACCCGCACGGTCACCGGCATCCGGAAGACTTCGGGCGTGCGGTAGCGGAGGCCTGTGCTGTCGGCGGTGAGGGAGTCGGTCTGCGTCTGCGTGGCGACCACGGTGACCCGCCGCGTCGCCGGGTCCCAGCTGCTGGTGACGGTGAACGCCGGGTAGCCGGCGCTGTAGACCCACTCGTCGAAGAACCAGTCCAGGTTCTCGCCCGTGGCCTCGAGGAACGCCTGGCGCAGGTCATCCGTGGTCGCGTTGTCATACGCGTGGTCGACCAGGAAGCGGTGGATGCCGGCCTGGAACGGCGCGTCGCCCAAGTACTTCCGGAGCATCTCGATGACGAGCGCGCCCTTCGGGTAGATGTTGTTGGAGCCCAGCGACGCCAGCGGCATGCTCCGACGCCCCTCGATGGCCATGAACTGGCGCCACTCGTCGAGGTAGTAGTCCTCCCCCGCGTGCTCCCCCTGGCGGGCCCGCCAGTACTGCCCCGGCAGGAACTCGGCGAAGCCCTCGTTCAGCCACATGTTCGCCCAGTTCTCCGTGGTCACGTAGTCGCCGAACCACTGGTGCGCCAGCTCGTGCGGGATCAGGATCCACTGGTACCACGGCCGGTCGGCGTAGGCGCGCGCGTCCGGCAGCCAGTCCACGAGCGTGGTGGCGCTCACGTTCTCCATCCCGCCGAAAAAGTCCGCCACGGTGGTCTGGGCGTACTTCGCCCACGGGTACGGGATGCCCGTGTAGTCGGAGTAGAGCTGGATCATGTCCGGCGTGACGCCGAACAGCCGCCGGGCCAGCGGCTCGTCCTCCCGGTAGACGTAGTAGTCCACCGGCTTCCCCTGCCATTCGTCGTGGACCCTCGCCAGCGGCGCCACGATGAGAGACACCAGGTACGTGGCGCTCGGCTTCTCCTGCCTCCACGTCATGGTGCGCGTGCCGTCGGCGTTCTTCGTGTCGGCGACGAGCCGACCGTTCGACACCGCGGTGTACTCCGCCGGCACCGTCGCCGCCAGCTCCCAGCTCATCTTGTCGTTCGGGAAGTCGTACGTCGGGAACCAGTCGTGGTTGTTGTCGTCCTCGCCCTGGCTCCAGATCTGCCGCGGCCGGTGCGGCCGCCCCTCGGATTCGATGAACGTCAGCCCGCGGCCGTTCTCGACCTTCCCGTCATAGTCGATGGCGAACCGGATCGTGTCCCCGAAGCCGACGGGCCCGGGCAGACGGATGACCAGGGTGTCGCCACGGTGGTCGAAGGCGAACGCGGGGGGCCGCGCGTCGCTGGCCCGGGCGCCCGCTCCGCCGCCGGGGGCCGCCCGGCCGGTGGCGCCGTAACCGGCGTCGCCCGTGACGGACCGGATGCCCAGCAGGCTGCCCGCGTCCAGGATGAGCGAGTCCAGCCGCGGCCGGAGCGACACGAGCGTGGTGCTCACCCGTCCCTCGAAGCTGGTGGAGTCCCAGTCGAAGTCCCGGACCTCGATCCGCTGGTGGACGAGGTCGTAGTCGTGGGAGCGGGTGTAGCGGTCGTTCAGGATCCGCTCGGCGTTGGACGGGGCGGACGCGGGCGCCGCAGTCTCCGCCGCAGCCGGCTCGCCGGCCGGCGCCTGCGCGACGGCGCCGCCGGGAAGCGCGGCCATGGCCGCGAGCGTGACCATTCCGGCCAGGGTGACAGCGAGGGGGGCGGCAAGGGCGGGAGTGCGGGTTGCGTGGGTCGGGAGTTTCACGGGCTTTCCCCTGTCGACGGATCGGACGAGCGCGCCCGGCCACCACGCCGGGCAGAGGCCGGGTACCCCTTCCATGGGACGAAGGTTCGCCCTTCGGCCGCGGGTCTCCGCCGCCGGGGTGGGCGGCGAGCTCGGCGGCCGGGTCGGCGGCTGGCGATGCGGGCCGGCCCGATGCGCGGGCGGCGCTCGTCGCCCGGATCAGAACCCGGCGGTGAGCAGCTGCGTGGCCACGCCTGCGGCGAAGCCCAGGAGGATGGCCCAGGTCCACCGGAGGTGGCCCATGAAGGTGTAGGTGTTCCGGGCCTGTCCCATGAGCGCGACGCCGGCCGCGCTGCCGACCGAGAAGAGGGAGCCGCCGATCCCGGCGGTGAGCGTCACCAGCAGCCACTGCCCCTCGTCCATCGTGGGGCTCATCTGGAGCACGGAGTACATGACCGGGATGTTGTCCACGACGGACGAGAGGAGCCCGACTGTGACGTTCGCGGCCGTGGGCCCGAACGAGCCGTAGAGCCACTGGGAGGCGAGGGCGAGATAGCCCAGGGTCGCGAGGCCGCCCACGGCCATGATCACGCCGTAGAAGAACAGGAGCGTGTCCCATTCGGCGCGCTTCAGCAGCCGGAACACGTCGAAGCTCGCGTCGGCGGGTGCGCTCTCGAACAGCGAGAACGGTGAGCTCGGGTCGAAGAAGAAGCCGGAGCCGTTCCCCCTCGGCACGTCCCCTTTCCGACGGACTCCCCAGCCGAACACGTTCAGCACGGCCAGCCCCGTCATCATCCCGATCACCGGCGGCAGGTTCCAGGCATGTCGGGAGTAGACGGTCCCCGCCACGGTCAGGACGAAGAGGGCGACCACCTCCAGCGCCCCCGGCTTGAGCGGCTCCCCGGCGGCGGACGTGGTCGGGCGCCCGGCGGGCACCGCCGTCTGCATGAGCAGCGCCGGGACGAGCCAGCTCACGAGGGCGGCCGGAAGGATGTGGAAGAAGTCTCCGAACGGGAGCATGCCGGCCTGCCAGACCATGAGCGTCGTCACGTCGCCGAAGGGGCTGAACGCGCCCCCCGCGTTGGCGGCGACCACCACGTTGACGAGGGCGGCCAGGAGGAACTTGGGCCGCTGGCCCGCCACGGCCACGACCACCGAGCCCACCACGAGGGCGGTGGTCATGTTGTCCACGATCGGGGACAGGACGAACGCGAGGGCGCCGGTGATCCAGAACACGGCGCGCAGCGACAGGCGACGGCGCAGCAGCCAGGCGCGGAGCGCCTCGAACACGTTCCGCTCCTCCATCGTGTTCACGAACGTCATCGCGACGAGGAGGAAGAGAAACAGCTCGCCGAAGTCCGTCAGCTGCCGCCGCACCGCCTCCGCCGCGGCGTCCGGATACCCGAGCACGGTGAACGCGTGTGCCACGAGCAGCCAGATGATGCCCGCGGCCAGCATCACCGGCTTGCTCTTCCGCAGCTGGAGCGGCTCCTCCAGCAGGACGAGAACGTAGGCGACGACGAAGATCCCGACCGCGACGAGACCCACCGGGCTCGCCACCAGGTCCATCTGCGGCCCCGTCAGCAGGGCGGACATGGCGAACATGCTGTTCTATTCCCGCAGACGGCGGCTCCGCGACCGGGCCGCCGCGCTTGGCTGCTATCCATTCCGACCGCCGTCCGTTCGGCGGCGGGACAGAGGAAGATGGCGAGTCTGCCGCGAATGGAAAGGGCAGACGGTGTCCGACCTGCGCGGTGAGCCCGCCGCAATCAGGGTCGGCCGCCTCACGCCCGCGCTGGACGGTCCAGCAGGGTTCCTCTACCTTTTGGCCTCCAGGCCCACGGCAAACTACCTGTCAGAAAGGCGACGTCATGAGAAAGGCCGGTACGCCCGCGCTCCTCCTCGCGGCGCTCATGGTTCCTGCGGGCGTTGCGGCCCAGCAGGGGCGGCCCGAAGTCCAGGTCCGTCACGAGAACGGCGCCGCTGCGAAGAAGGACGCGGACGTCAAGCCGGAGCAGGTGACCACGCAGCACTCGGCCACCATCGGCGGCCAGAAGATCGACTATGACGCCACCGTCGGCGACATCATCCTCCGCGACGACGACGACAACCCGACCGCGGCGCTGTACTACACCGCCTACGTGCGGCGCGGAATCTCCGACACGAGCGGTCGGCCGCTGGTGTTCGCGTACAACGGCGGGCCGGGCAGCGCGTCGATCTGGGTGCACATGGGGGCGTTCGGGCCGAAGCGCGTGGCGGTGCCGGACACCACCCACGCGCCGCCGCCGCCCTACCCGCTCGAGGACAACCAGTACAGCCTGCTGGACGTGGCCGACCTGGTGTTCATTGACCCGGTGGGCACCGGCTTCAGTCACCCGCTCGGCGACGCCACCGGGAAGGACTTCTGGGGTGTGGACGAGGACGCGCGCTCGCTGGCGCAGTTCGTCACGCGCTGGCTGAGCGAGAACGGGCGCTGGAACTCGCCGCGCTACCTCATTGGCGAGAGCTACGGCACCACGCGCTCCGCAACGCTCGGCAACCTGCTCCAGCAGCGGGAGAACGTGGATCTGAACGGCATCGTGCTGGTCTCCGCCGTCCTGGACTTCAGCACGATCACGTTCCAGCCGGGGAACGAGATGCCGTACATCACGTACCTGCCTTCCTACGCGGCCGTGGCGTGGTATCACGACGTGCTGCCGGAGAAGCCGATCGAGCTGCGGCCGTACCTGGCGGAAGTGGAGCAGTTCGCCACGGGCGAGTACGCCCACGCCCTCCTCGCCGGCTCCGACCTGGACCCCGCGGAGCGGGGCCGCGTGCTGGACCAGCTGGCCAGGTACACGGGCCTGGACCGCGACTACCTGGACAGGGCGGACCTGCGCGTGGACGCCAGCGAGTTCGAGAAGGAGCTCATGCGCGAGCACGGCCTCGTGGTCGGCCGCCTGGACGCCCGCTTCACCGGCCCCACCGGGGACCTGCTCGCGGAACGCGCGCCGTACGACCCGCAGTCGTCCGCCATCAGCTCAGCCTACACGTCGCTCTTCAACGAGTACATGCACGATGAGCTCAAGTTCGGCCGGGACAGGGTCTACCAGGTGAGCGGGAACGTGCGCCCGTGGAACTGGACGCACGGCGCGACGCGCGGCTGGCCCGGCTACACCAACGTGGCGACGGACCTGGCCCAGGCCATCACGCAGAACCCGAAGCTCCACGTCATGCTCGCTTCCGGGCTTTTCGACCTGGCGACGCCGTACTTCGCCGCCGAGTACACCATGGACCACCTCGGCCTCCCCGCGAACCTGCGCGGCAACATCCGCGAGGAGGAGTACGAGGCCGGGCACATGATGTACGTGAACCCGCAGTCGCTGGCCAAGCTGAAGACGGACATCGCCAGCTTCATCGCGCAGACCAGCCGCGCGCCGGCAGCCGTCGCGGCAGGGGCGAGGTAGGACCCGGCCGGGACCCGGCGGGCACCGGGTGCCCGGCCGGAGTCCGGGTCTCCAGGCGCGCAGGCGGGGCCGGCGCGCTGTCGCGGAACTGGGAAGGCTGCGTCCGGTCCCGGAGCGAACGGGTGGCGCTCCCGGGCCCTCACCAGTCGGCCCAAGCTGTTGCGGTGAAAGGACATCCGGTCGGCGTTCCGGGCAGGCACGCTCCTTCCCCTCAGTCCGATCCGTGACCCTGTGCCCCTGACCCGGACCGAACGATCCATGCTCACTGCCGTCTTCACCTCCCTCCGCGACGCCGCCCGCGGCCTGCGCCGCTCGCCGGGCTTCACTGTGGTGGCCGTGCTCTCGCTCGCGCTGGGGATCGGCGCCGGGGCGTCCATCTTCTCGCTCGTGGATGCGCTGGTGCTGCGGCCCGTGCCCGGGGTGGCGGACCCGGCCAGGGTGGTGGAAGTGACTGGCGAATCGTTCACGTACCCGGCCACGCGCGACTACATCGACGCGGTCGGCTCGGCGAGGCTGACGGGGTTCGCTCCGCGCTGGGTGGCGCTGACCACGGGCGGGGAGGCGGAGCGGGTGGAAGTGGTGGCGGTCACCGGCGACTACTTCGGGGTCCTGGGCGTCCGCCCGGCCCGGGGCCGCGCGCTCGGGGCCGCGGACGACGAGCCGGGCGCCCCCCTCGCCATCGTGCTGTCGGATGCGGCGAGCCGGGAGCGGTTCGGCGGCGCTGCCGATGTGGTGGGGCGGACCGTGTCGCTGAACGGCCAGGCGTTCACCGTGGTCGGCGTGGCCCCGGCGGGGTTCCGGGGCACGCGGCTCGGCACGCGCCCGCTGGGATGGGTGTCGGTCCGGAGCTGGGCCCAGGTCAAGCGCGGCGCCTACGTGGGGCTGGACGTGGAGGGGCGGGGCTGGAGCTGGCTGCGGATCGCCGGCCGGCTGGCGCCGGACGCGGGGCCGGGCGCCGTCGCCGCCGAGATGGATGCAGTGGCCCGGCGCGAGATCGAGCGCTTCCCCGACGCCGTGCCCCCGACGCCGCCGGCGCTGCGCGTGGTCCCGATCGCGGCGGCCGCCGCGGGGCTGGACGGCAGCCGGGCGCTGAAGCGGTTCGGCGGCGTGCTGCTCGCGGCCGTCGGGCTGGCGCTCCTCATCGCGTGCGCCAACATCGCCAACCTCATGCTCGCCCGCGGCGCGCGCCGCCGACAGGAGCTGGCCGTGCGGCGGGCGCTGGGCGCGAGCCGCCGGGGGCTGGCGCTTCGTACGCTCACGGAGAGCTCGCTGCTGGCGGCCCTCGGCGTCGGCTTCGGCATCCTCCTGGCGACGTGGGGCGTCGCGCTGCTCGCGGCCCTCACCCTCCCCGGGGGCATCGACGTGGGCGCCCTCGGTGTGCACGTGAGCGCGCGCGTGGTGGCGGTGTCGGCAGCCATGGGCGCGATCACCGCCCTGCTCTTCGGCTCCGTTCCCGCGCTGCGCAGCGGCTCCGCGCCGGCGGCGAGCGCCCTCGGCGCCCGCGGCGCCACCGGCGGAGCGCGGGGTGCGCGGACGAGGGGCGCCCTGGTGGCCACGCAGGTTGCGCTCTGCCTGGTCCTGCTGGCGGGGGCGGCGCTGCTCCTGCGCAGCCTGGGCGCGGCCATGCGCGAGGATCCGGGCTTCGACGCGCCGAGGCTCGGGGTCCTCGAGGTGGACCTGGGCAACTCCGGCTACACGCCCGAGCACGTGCGCGCCTACATGGACGCCGTGCGCGGCCGCGTCGCCAGCGATCCCGGCGTGGAGGCCACGGCGTGGATCTCCATCTCGCACCTGACCGCCGACGAGAACGTGGAGACGTTCACGCTCGACGCGCCGGGGGCGGCAGGCGCGCGCGACGTGCCGGCCACAGAGATGGGGCTGGTCGGTCCGGGGTACTTCCCCGCGAGCGGGACGGCGCTGCTGCGCGGGCGTGGCTTCGACGAGAACGCAACGGAGCCGGAGGCGGTGGTGAGCCGGGCGTTCGCCGAGCGCTTCTCGCCGGGCCGGGACCCGATCGGCCGGGCCGTCTTCATGGGACCGGGACGCGCGACCATCGTCGGCGAGGCGGAGGACGTGGCGCTGCACGGCCCCGGCACCGTGGTGGCTCCGTTCGCCTACCTCCACGTCCCAGACGCGACGCCCGGCGGCGTCGCCAGCCTCCTGGTGCGCACGCGCGGCCGCCCGGACCGCGTCCTCCCGGGCATCGTCCGCACCGCCGCGGACGTGGACGGGACGCTTCCGATCCGCGCCGTGTCGCTGGCCGAGCGGCTTCGTGACCTGCTCGCGCCGCAACGCGTGGCGGCCATCCTGTTCACGGTCTTCGGGCTCCTCACCCTGGCCCTGGCAACCACCGGCATCTACGGCGTCATCTCCTACGCCACAGCCCAGCGGAAGCAGGAGTTCGGCATCCGCGTCGCGCTCGGCGCCTCCACCCGCGCCGTCGCCGCCATGGTCGTGCGGCAGGGGATGCGCGCCGTCGCCGCCGGCGCAGCGGTCGGACTCGCCGGGGCCTGGGTCGCCGGCCGCACGCTGCGGAGCCTCCTCTACGACGTCGCCCCCTCCGACCCGCTGGCCCTCGGCGCCGCCGTCGCCCTCCTGGCCCTGGCCGCCATCGCCGCCCTCCTGGTGCCCGCCATCCGCGCCGCCGCCGCCGATCCCGCCGCCGCGCTCCGAGAGGAGTAGCCAGCCCCTACCGTCGGACTGGCGGCACCCGCCTTCACGTCCTGCGTTCCTCGGCCACGTTCTCGCCGGGCACCTCGGGCCCATCCTGCGGCCTTCTTTGCGCGCCTCCCCCTTCCGCCCCCATACTCCCGGGACAACGCCAGAAACCCCTGGAGGCACCCCATGCGCCGTAGCGCCATCGCCACGCTGGCCCTCGTCCTCGCCACAGCCGCGAACGTCTCCGCCCAGCGACCCAACAAGCCCGTGCTTCACGGGCAGCACTGGGTGGCCATCACCGGGAAGCCGCTCGCCGCCACCGCCGGCGCGCGCATCTTCCAGGAGGGCGGCAACGCCGTCGACGCCGCGTGCGCGATGCTCGGCTCCGTGACCACCATGTGGGACGTGCTGAGCTGGGGCGGCGAGACGCAGGCGCTGATCTACAACCCGAACACGGGCAAAGTGATCGGCATCAACGCGCTGGGCGTGGCGCCCACCGGGGCGACCGCGGAGTTCTACCGCTCGAAGGGCTACGACTACCCGCCCGAGTACGGCCCCCTGGCGGCGGTGACGCCCGGCACACCCGGCGGGCTCATGACCATGCTCGCCGAGTACGGCACCATGAGCCTGGCGCAGGTGCTCGCGCCCGCCATCGAGCTGGCCGACGGCTACCCCATCGAGGCCCAGACCGCCAACTCCATCGAGCGCGCCAAGGACCAGATCAAGGAGTGGCCCTACTCGAAGGCCGTCTTCCTCCCCCACCTGGGCGACGCGGCCCGCGAGGCCCCGTCCGCCGGCGAGATCTTCCGCCAGAAGGACCTCGCCGCGACGCTGCGCAAGCTGGTGGCCGCGGAGAAGGGAGCGCTGGACGCCGGGAAGAGTCGCAAGGAGGCGATCTACGCCGCGTACGACCGCTTCTACAAGGGCGACATCGCGCAGGAGATCGTCCGGTCGGTGCGCGAGCAGGGCGGCCTCTTCACCATGGACGACCTCGCCAAGTGGCAGGTGCACATCGAGGAGCCGGTCCACACCAGCTACAAGGGGATCGAGGTCTACAAGCTGACCCACTGGGTGCAGGGCCCCGTCATGCTCCAGACGCTGAACATCCTGGAGAACTTCGACCTGAAGAGCATGGGCTACAACAGCGCCCGCTACATGCACACGCTCTACCAGGCCATGAACCTGGCGTACGCCGACCGCGACTTCTACTACGGCGACCCGTACCTCCCGCCCGAGGAGCCCATCGAAGGGCTGCTTTCCAAGGACTACGCCCGCGAGCGCGCGAAGCTCATCGACCCGGACCGCAACGACCCCGACGTACGGCCCGGTGACCCGTACCCGTTCATGGGCAAGACCAACCCCTACACGGAGCTCCTCGCCGGCTGGCATACGACGACCCGGTTCGGCGACCACGGCAAGCCCACGACCACCGCCGCCGCCCGCGCCGGGTCCGCAGCCGGCGCCGCAGCCGACGCCGCGGCCGGGGACGAGTTCGGCGCCGCAGCCAATGCCGCGGCCGGGGACGAGTTCGGCGCCGCAGCCAATGCCGCGGCCGGGGACGAGTTCGGCGCCGCAGCCGATGCCGCTGCCGGGGACGAGTTCGGCGCCGCAGCCGACGGCTTCGCCCCGCCCGGCTTCTTCGCCGGCACCACTTCCATCCAGACCGCGGACGACGACGGCTGGGTGGTCTCCGTCACCCCCAGCGGCGGCTGGGTGCCCGCAGTCATCGCCGGCCACACCGGCGTCGGCCTGAGCCAGCGCGCCCAGAGCTTCGTGCTGTACGAGGCGGAGGACCCGTTCAACGTCATCCAACCCGGCCAGCGGCCCCGGGCCACCCTCACGCCCGGACTCGCCATGAAGGATGGGAAACCGTACCTGTCGTTCGCCGTCCAGGGCGGCGATACCCAGGACCAGAACCTCCTCCAGTTCTTCCTCGACGTGGTGGAGTTCGGCATGGACGTCCAGGAGGCGACCGAGGCCGCGAACATCAACAGCTACCAGATGCGCAGCTCCTTCGGGACGCACGAGTCGGAGCCCGGCCGCGTGACGGTGCAGGCGCAGACGTCCCCCTGGGTCCTCGACCAGATGCGCCACATGGGCTACCGCCTCGACCTCCAGGAGCGCACCTCCGGCCCCATCAACGCCATCTTCTTCGATCGGGAGCACGGCACGTTCTGGGGCGGTTCCAGCGATTACGGGGAGGACTACGGCATCGCCTGGTAGGCGGCCGGCGGCAGGTTGCAGGCGCCAGGGTGCGGGGCAGGCGGCGCGCGTGAGGGTCCGGAGGCAGGCGGCGGACGGCAGGGCCGGAGGCAGGCGGCGGGTTGCAGGCGCCAGGGCGGCGCGCGGCACGCGGCGGGGTGCAGGCGGCAGGCTGCAGGTGCCAGGGCGCGGGGCAGGCGGCGGACGGCAGCGCCGGAGGCAGGCGGCGCCGGCGAGGGGCAGGCAGGACCCCGAGGCCGAACGGAGCGCCGGGCGGCAGGCGCCGGCGGCAGGTTGCAGGCGCCCAGGGTGCGGGGCAGGCGGCGCGCGTGAGGGGCCGGAGGCAGGCGGCGGACGGCAGGGCCGGAGGCAGGCCGCGCCGGAGAGGGGCAGGCAGGACCCCGAGGCCGAACGGAGCGCCGGGCGGCCCCGCCGGATTCCGCCCAAACGACCCTGCCAGTCGTTCAATCGGTCGATCGGAGGCGCATAGCGCCGGAAATCGACCACCCGGCCAGGGCTCGAGCCCACGAATGGTCGGATTGGGGCCCTGAGAGCCGGAAATCGACCATTCGAGCCGCGGCGCCCCTTCATCAGGTCGGTTCCCGGGGCCCGGCGACGCCTCCTCACGCCTTGACCCCACCCGCCCGACCGCCACCCGCCCCACCGCCACCCGCCCCGACCCGCCCGCCCCAACCCACCCGCCCCGACCCGCCCGCCCCAACCCACCCGCCCCAACCCACCCGCCCGACCGCCACCCGCCCGCCCCCCGACCCGCCCCGACCGCCACCCGCCCCGACCCGCCCGCCCCACCCGCCCCGACCCGCCCGCCCGCCCCAACCCCCCGACCCGCCCCCCGACCGCCACCCGCCCCGACCCGCCCGACCCGCCCGCCCGACCGCCACCCGCCCCTACCCGCCCGCCCGACCCGCCCCACCCGCCCCGACCTGCCCGACCCAACCCCACCCGCCCCGACCGCCCACCCGCCCGCCCCAACCCACCCGCCCCAACCCCCCCGCTCCACCACCCGCTCCGCCGCCCCGCGCGCGGCAACGCGTCCGGCCCGGCTTGCCGACCCTCCGGGTTCCGGAGCATGTTCCTCCCTGGACACCATCCGACGGAGGAATCCACTGTGGGACCTCGCCGCCCGCGCCGTTCCGAATCCGCTCACGCCGCACCCGCCCTCCATGTCGGCCGCGTCGCCCGGGCGGTGCTTCGCGCCGGGTTGCCCGACGAGCTCCGTTTCGTCCTCGTGGTGGGGCTCGGCGCCGCTCTGGGGGCGTGCGCGCGCGGACCGACTGCGGACCGCGCCGACGCCCTGACCGGTGACTGGGACTGGTACCGGACCATGGGCACGGAGCCGATCGGCGGCTTCGAGGGGAGCCGCCGCATGGCGTTCGCCCACTTCGAAGGCACGGACGCCGCGAAGGCGTGGGTTCGCCATCGCTCGGACACCCCGATGTACGGCGTGCGCGAGGTGCGCCTGGACGGCGATTCGCTGCTCCTGACGCTCGCCGCGCCGGGGAGCGGCGCGCCCGCGTCCGCGGTGGAGGCGGGGCCGGGGGAGGCGCCGTCGTTCCGGGGGGTGGTCCACGGGGACACCATCGTCGGCCTGCGCTACCGGGGCGCCGAGGCGGTGGAGCGGGTGCGGCTGCTGCGGCGGTCGTCGACGCCGGACTACGAGCCGTACACCTCGCTCTGGGGTGATCGCAGCTCCGTGTCCGACTCCTCGTACGACGTCGTCATCGACCCGGCCGTCCCCATGCACGCGCGGGACGGCACGCTGCTCATGAGCTTCGTGGGCCGGCCGGTGGGCGACGGTCCGTTCCCGATCGTGATGGAGCGGACGCCCTACCTGCGCTGGGACACGGCCGCGGCGCGGTTCTGGGCCGCGCGGGGCTACATCTACGTGAAGCAGGACGTGCGCGGCCGCGGCGGGTCGGACGGCGTGCTGGACATGAACGCCGGGCAGATGGAGGACGGCTACGATGCGGTGGAGTGGGCTGCGTCGCTGCCGGCGTCGAACGGGAAGGTGGGCATGGTGGGTCGCTCGAACCCGGGTCTGTACGCCTGGTACGCGGCCATCGCGCAGCCGCCGCACCTGGCGGCCATCGCGCCGGCGGTGGCCACGGCGGACCCGGTGCGGCTGGTGCCGTACATCGACATGGTGTTCTCCCCCACCATCGTCCCCTGGCTCTGTCTCACGGCCATCAAGGACCAGCTGAGCGACATGGGGCCGGTGAAGGAGGTGGAAGCGTTCAACCACCTGCCGGTCATCGACGCCGACACGATGGCCGGGTGCCCGCGTCGCCAGTTCTGGCTGGACTGGTTCGACCACCAGACCCGGGACGACTACTGGAAGCGGCTGGGCGTGGAGAACCACCTGGACCGGGTTCGCGTCCCGGTGCTCGGCATCGCCGGCTGGTACGACGACGCCCGGGGCACCATCCGCAACTACGAGGTAATGAGCCGGCTCCCGGAGCACCCGCCGCTGCGCGTGGTCATGGACGCGGGCGCGCACAAGGGGATCGACTACGTCCACGGGCATTTCGGCCCGCGCGCGCGCATCGATCCCCGGCTGCTCCAGCTGCGCTGGTTCGACCGCTGGCTGAAGGGCGTGGACAACGGCGTGGACCGCGAGCCCGCGCTCGACCTCTTCATCATGGGCGACAGCGCCTGGCGGCAGGAGCGGGAATGGCCGCTGGCCCGCACCCGCTTCACCCGCTACTACCTCCACTCCCACGGCCCGGCCAACACGTCGGCGGGCGACGGCTGGCTCGACACCGTCCCGTCCGCCGCCGAGCCGGAGGACACGTTTACGTATGACCCCGGCGACCCCACGCCGTACCTGGTGGACGCGCGCGAGCTGGAGCTGGCGCTGAACGAGGACTACGCCCCGGTCAACGCCTCACGCCGCGACATGCTGGTGTTCGACTCGCCGCCGCTCGAGCACGAGCTGGAGCTCGTCGGCCCCATCACCGCCACGATCTGGGCCGCTACCGACGCCCGCGACACGGACTGGCACGTCATGCTCCTGGACCTCGGGCCCGAGGGTGAGGCGAGGCGGATCCAGGATGGGATCGCCCGCGCCCGCTTCCGGACCGGCTTCGACAGTCCGGAGCTGCCGGAGCCCGGCCGCGTCTACCGCTACGACATCGACCTCTGGTTCACCGGGCTGGTCCTTCCGCCCGGGCACCGCATCCGCGTCACGGTGGAGTCGGCGGCGTTCCCGAAGTACGACCGGAACCTCAACACGGGTGGCGACAACGAGCGCGACACGGTGTACGTGGCCGCGCACCAGCGTATCTTCCACGATGGCGGGCACCCGTCGTTCGTGACGGTGCCCGTGATCCCCCGCTAGGCAGCGGGGGACGGCGGCGGGACAGGGCGACGGCCAGCGGCAGGCCGCGCATGAAAGGAGGACGTCCACCCATGCATGGCAATGAGCGGCTGCGTCGGGACCGCCTGCGCGCGTTCGGGATCGCGATCGCGGCCGCGGCGGCGATCTCGGCGTGCGGTTCGGGCGATGGCACGGCCCCGGAGATCCGCGCCGGCGAATGGAGCGAGGCGCCCGCCGACCCCTCGCTGCGAGTCCTGGCCACGGACCCCGCCTTCGGTCCGGGCGCGATGCGCCAGGTCGTGCGCTCCGGCGAGGACTGGTCCCGTATCTGGGACGAATGGCAGGCCGGCCGCTACCCCCCGGCGCCGCTCCCGGACGTGGACTTCGCCGATGAGATGGTGCTGGTCGCGGCCATGGGCAGCCGGCCGAGCAGCGGGTACGGCATCATGATCGACTCGCTGCAGGACCTGGGGAGCGAGCTCGTCGCCCACGTCCGGACACTGAGCCCCGCCTCCGGGTGCGTGGTGCTCACCGTCATCACCCGCCCGGCCGTGGCGGTGGCGGCGCCCGCCAGCGACGTGCCGGTCCGCTTCGCCGAGCACCCCTACGTGCACCGCTGCGACGACTGACGGCGGCATGGTCCCCGGGTCCCCTGTAACGACCGGGGCCCGGAGCTCCGGATCCCGAGCTCTGCGATGACGAATCGCCCACCTCCCGGACTGGTGCCGGGAGGGGGCGATTTCGCCAGGTGCTGCGTCGGCTTGGCGCCGGGTGCAGCGTCAGTCAGCCGCGCTGCCGGCTACATCCCGGAAGTGCCGGAGTCCGGCGACATGCCCGAGCCGGTCGTGCCCATGTCCGAGCTGCCCATCCCCTGCAGCGCCTGCTGCAACGGGTGCTGGTGCGTGCTCGTGACCTGGCCGCTCAGGATCTGCTGGGCGGTGACCTGCTGGCCGTAGTAGTTCTGGTTCCGCTCGTCATCGAAGTTGATGTCCGTGGCGCCGAGCGACACACCGGCGAAGGCGCCCTCGGTATCCGACCACAGAACGACGTCGCCCTTGCCGACGTCAGCCTGCGAACGAGCGTTGTAGTCCACCAGCGTGAAGCCGGAGTTCGCGTTCAGGGAGAACGTCACGTCGCCCTTGAACTCGTTCACGGCCTTGTCGGTCATCAGGAGCATGGCGATCTGGCCGCCCGTGCCGCCGATCTGCGCACCCACGCTGACCCCGCCAATGTCGTAGAACGCCGGGTTGCTCCACTGGCCGTTCTCATGCGACATCAGCACGCCCTGCCCGCCCTCCGCGCCCACCACCACGGCGCCCTTGCCGTAGTCTGGCACGATGAACACGCCCTTGGCCTGGTCCAGCAAGCTCCACAGCTCCTGGTCCGAGCGCATGTTCTGGACTGTGTTCGCAGCGTTGTTCAGCAGGTCCATGGCCTCCGGCGCGGCGTTCTCCGTCGGCGTCTCGGCCGGCTGCTCGCTCGCGGCCGGAGCCTGCTGGGTCTCCGTGTACTCGTCGTTGTCTCCGCCGCCGCAAGCGCCGAGCGCCACTACGCACGCGGCCAGCGCCGGTATTCCGATCCGCTTCATCGTCGATCCTCCGTTTTCGAGAGGCGTTCCGTCGTGAATTCGTCCACTCGTATACGCAGTGCGTGTGCCACCGGAACGGGCCACCCCCTGTTCCGCCCCCCGCGCTTCCGATTTCTCGGGGGTTGCGTCGGCGATCACCGCTCCACTGGGAGGTCGGGGTGCCGGCTCCAGTCCAGGAAGGAGCCGTCGTACAGGCGCGCCGTGTAGCCGAGGTAGCGTGCCACGTAGTAGAGGAAGCTGGCCTCCATTCCCGTCCGGCAGTACGCCACTATCGTGTCCCCCGGCTCCGCCCCCGCCCCACGAAACAGCGCCCGGAGCGTGCCCGCGTCCTTCAGCCGAGGCCGATCCAGCGACACGATGGTCCGGTGCCAGTCCAGGTCGTGCGCACCCGGAATGTGGCCGGGGCGCGGCACCCCTTCGCCCGCTACCTGTCCGCTGTACTGGTCCGCCCCCCGCGCGTCCAGCAGCACCACTCCCGGGTGCGTCCGGTGCTCCTCCACCCACGCCGCGTCCACCACCCGCCCGGGCTGCGCCTTCCCCCCTACCGACCCGGGCGACCCTCCCGACCCTGCCGATGTCGCCGACGCCTGCGTCCCGCCGCTCAGCCCACGCCCCTCTTCGCGCCACACCCTCTCTCCTCCGTCCAGCAGGGCCGTCCGGCCGCCGAGGCCAAGGACGTCCAGCGTGACGAAAGCGCGCGCCGCCGCGAGAGGGGCCCCGTAAACCACCACGCGCGACGAGTCCGACACGCCCTCGCCGCCGTACGCCGTCCGCAGCCTCGCAATCGAAGGCACCTGGTTCGTGAGCCCGCCGCGGGACACCGCGATCTGCTTCACGTCCAGGAAACGCGCGCCCGGGATGTGCTCCGTGGCGTAGCTCGCGCTGTCGGTGCCCACCTGGAGCACCACCACCCACGGGTCCTCCAGGTGCGCCGACAGCCACTCCGGCGAGATCGCGACCTCCTGTGCCGTTCCCCCTCCGCCGCAACCCGTCAGCGCGAGCGCGCCGGTCGTCAGCAACGCCAGCCCCGCGAAGCGCTCCAGCACCGATCTCATGACCCTCCCATCCGGATGATCGCCGTTCCACTCGAGCGGCGCCCACGCCGCCGCCCGGCGCCCGGTCTCCACGCCCCTGCCCGGTGCTCCGCCGCCCGCACGATCCAAGCCCGAGTTCCCCGTCCGCACGTGTGCCGGGGACCGATCGCGCACCTTGGGTGTTCATCTGACCCACGGGTCATTAACACTACCCGCCGGGTCGGGCGTCATGCACGGCAGGGGACGCGGCGGGGCGGCCGGTCCCGCTGGGACGGACTGAGAACGGGCTGGAGAACGGAGCCGGGATGGGAGAACGGGTGTGGGCCGGGTCGAGGGACGAGCGGGCGGCGGGTGCGGAGCGGGGGGCCGGAACGTGGCGATGAACAGGCTGGCGGACGTGCTCGGGGCGAATCGGGTGGTGGTCGCGCTGACCACGGCCCGGCTGGCGGATGCGCTGGGGAACAGCATTCTGTTCGTGCTGCTCCCGCTCTACGTGACGCGTGTGGCGCGCGGGTCGGGGATTCCGACGGAGATCGTGGTAGGGGCGCTGATCTCCGTGTACGGATTCGTGAATGCGGCGATCCAGCCGTTCACGGGGGCGTGGGCGGACCGGCTGCACCGTCGCAAGCCGCTGATCGTGGGTGGGCTGGTGATCATGGCGGCGGCCACGCTGTCGTTCGTTTGGACGGCGAACCTCCCGGGGCTGTTCGCGATCCGGCTGTTCCAGGGAGTGGGCGTGGCGATGACGGTGCCCACGTCCATGGCGCTCATGGCGACCGCGACTCAGCACGGCACGCGTGGCGGCTCGATGGGGATCTACACGACCGGCCGGATGATCGGGCTCGCGGCGGGGCCGCTGCTGGGCGGGTACCTGTATGACCACTTTGGCTTCGAGCCGAGCTTCTACCTGGCGGCGGGCCTGCTGGTGCTTGGCGCGATCCTGGTGTGGCAGTGGGTGAAGGAGGTTCCGTCGCAGGTGGACCGGTCGGGAGCGCCCTTCCGCGTGTTCGACCGTTCGCTGCTGTCGGCGGGCATCCTGGGGGTGGCGCTGGCCACGTTCGTGATGGCGACGGCGTTCACCATGATGGCCACGCTCGAGCCGGAGTTCATCCGCCGGCTGCACGGTACGGCGTTCGGGTTCGGCGTGGCGTTCAGCTCGCTCATGGCCGCGCGACTGGTGCTCCAGGTGCCGTTCGGGTCGCTCTCCGACCGGATCGGCCGCAAGCCGTTGATCGTGGCGGGGCTGGTGCTGATGGCGCCGACGACGGCGCTGCTGGGCCTGGCCGGGTCCATGTTGCAGCTGTCGCTGTATCGCGTGTTCCAGGGCGCTGCATCGGCGGCGATCGCCGCGCCGGCGTTCGCGCTTGCGGCGGACCTGACCACGGCCGGCGGCGAGGGTCGGCAGATGAGCATGGTGACGCTGGGTTTCGGCCTGGGCCTGGCCACCGGACCGCTGCTGGCGGGCTTGCTGGGCGCACTCTCCTTCGAGCTGCCGTTCGTCGTGGGCGGGGTGCTGTCGCTGGCAGGCGCCTGGGTGGTCTTCCGCTGGGTCCCCGAGACGGTGGTCCGGCGGGGCGCGCCGGTCTGAGACCGCCCGGCAGCGGGCGCCGAGCAACGGCGACCCCGCGGACCTCGATCCGGCGGCCGGCTCACCCGGGCGCGGGGAGGCGGAGCGCGAACGTGGCGCCGGGACGGTCGGTCGGCTCCACCTCCAGCTCGCCGTCCATGAGGCCGGCGACGGCGCGGGCGAGGGAGAGGCCGAGGCCGAAGCCGGACCCGGTCTCGGTCAGGCGGCGGTAGGGCTGGAAGATGTCGTCGGAGTGCGCGGGGTCGATCCCGGGTCCCTGGTCGTGCACGCGGATGGTCACGCGTGCAGGCGGGCGCGGCTCCCGGGCCGCGTCGACGCGGATGGTGGTGTGGGCCGGGGAGAACTTGATGGCGTTGTCGAGCAGCTGCACGAGCACCTGCCGGAGGCGGTGCTCGTCGGCGATGACGTCCAGGTCGTCGGCGACCTGCACCTCCAGGTCGACCTCCGCCTGCTTCGCGGGGAACGCCACCACCTCCAGGCTCGCCTGTGCAACCGGGCGGAGCGGGAGGGGGTGGCATTCGACCGTGAGCCGCCCCGCCGTGGCCAGCCCCAGCTCGAGGGCGTTGCCCACCAGCGTGTCCACGTGGCCGATCAGCGTCTCGAGACGGCTCACGGCCGTTTCCTGGCCGTCCGTGAGCGGGCCGTACACGCCGGTGCGGAGCAGGTGGAGGTAGCCGCGCATGGAGCCGAGGGGCGAGCGCAGGTCGTGGCCGACCATGCGCAGCGCCTCCTCGCGCCGCGATCCCTGCGTCTCCAGCTCGTTCAACCGCCGCTGCATCCCGGCCGCCGTGGTCTCCCGGCGCTCCCCCTCCAGGGCGACGGAGGCCTGGTCGGCGAGAGCGGAGAGCAGCCACTCGTCCCGCTCCGCCGCAGGCCGGTCCTCCGGCAGGAGCACCGCCAGCAGTCCCGTCACGGCACCGCGCACCACGAGTGGCACGCCCAGGAATTGCTCCCTCGCTCCCGGCCCGAACACCGAGCTGAGGCGCGAGATCAGCGTCTCGTCGAGCGGCTCGCGGAACCGCTCCATGATGGCTTCATCCACGCCCCTCGCGGCCCGGATGTGGAGCAGACCCTCCTCGTCCGGGAGCATCAGCACGGAGCGCGGCGCGTCGAGAAGCGCCTGGGCGGTCTCGACGGTGATGTCCAGCACCTCGTCCACCGACGCGGCATAGGTGAGGGCGCGGCTCGCGGCCGTGAGGCGGTGCAGCGCCCCTGCGGCGCCCTGCGAGCTATCACTCACGACCGCTGGCTCCGGCTTCCACTCTGATCCCGCCCGCCCCGATGGTGAACGGGAACCCGCCCAGCGGGTGGTCGATCCCCCGCGCTTTCACGACGCGGAGCATCCGCCGGGGCGGGTCGGTCTCGAGGTCGGTGTGCAGCGAGATCAGCACGTCCGAGAGGGTGCTCAGGCGTGACTCCTGGGCCCCCTGCTGCGGATAGGTGGGGGGCCGCCTGGCCTCGAGGGTCATCACGGTGGTGATCCCGCTCGCCCCGAGGTGCTGGACGATCGAGTACAGGTAGTCGTGGAACCGCTCGTCGCTGGCCGCCGCCAGCCGGAGATCGCCGAGCGCATCGAGAACAATGCGGCGGATCCCCTGCTCGCGGATCGCCGCGAACATGCTCACCACCACGGAGTCGATCTGGAGCTCCACGGGCGACGCGTACTGGAGATGCAGCCCGCGTCTGCGGTATTCCGCCAGGTCGACGCCCAGTGCGGAGATCGTGCGCGCCAGCTGTGTGGGGTTCTCCTGGAAGTTGAGGACGAGCGCCGGTTCCCCCTGCCGCACGCCGTCGAGGGCGAAGCTCAGCGCGAACGTGGTCTTCCCGGCCCCCGCCTCGCCGACCACGATCGCGGTGCTCCCACGCCAGAACCCGCCACCCAGCAGCCTGTCGACTCCGGCGATGCCGGAAGAGACGCGTTCCTGCGCCATGTCATAGGCCAGGGGCCTGTCCGGCGTCACCAGACGGGGGAACACGTGGAGGCCATCCGCCGAGATCGTGAAAGCGTGCAGACCCTCCCGATAGCTGCTCCCGCGCAACTTCAGGACGCGCAGGTAGCGCTCGTCCCTCTTTCCCGACCCGTGCCGCGCCAGCTGGATGATCCCGTCCGCCACCGCGAACTCCGGGTACTCGGGCACTTCCTCTTCCGAGTACTCCCCGACCAGGAACGTGGTGATGTCGTAGCCCGCCAGCAGGCCGCCCAGTTGCGCCGTGAGGCGGCGCACGTCCAGGGGCGACTCCGCGAGATCGTGCAGCGCCTTGAAGGAGTCCACCACGAGCAGCTTCGGGCGCAGCTCCCGGATGAGCTCGCCCACGTGCCGAACCAGGTAGTCGATCCCCTCCGCCAGCAGCTCCTGGCTCACGTCCTGGTAAACGACCGAGCCCAGCATCTTCGACTCGTCGTAGAACCGGAACGTCTGGAGGTAGGTCAGCACCTTCGCCTGCGGCTCCGCCAGCGTGGAGATGTACACCACCGGGCGATCCCCGCCCGCGTTCGTGAACAGGATCTGCTGGGCCAGGATCGTCTTGCCCGTGCCCGGCTGACCCATGATGATGTTGATGGAGTTCGACGGGAACCCGCCATTCACCACTGCGTCCGCTTCGGTGTGACCCGTCGAGATCCGATCCAGCTCCAGCACGCCGTCCACAACCTCAGCCATCGGATCCTCTCTTCACTTCGAGCAGCTCCTGGACCGTCTGCACGAGCGATTGTTCCGCCAGCGGCTTGCGCAGGAACGCGTCCGCCCCCGCCTCCCGGGCCCGCCCCGCGGCGGCAAGGATGCTGAAGATGAGCACCGCCGTGCCGTTCAGCTCGGGGGCCTGCTTGATCCGTCGGCACACGGAAAGCCCGTCCAGCTTGGGGACCAGGATCTCCGTGATCACGAGATCGGGATGCCGGGAGCCAACCAGCACGAGCGCGGCTTCACCGTCCGTGGCAAACTCGACGGCGAAGCCCGCTTCGCGGAGGAAATAGCCCTCCAGCTCTCGAACCTGGGGATCGCGCTCGACGACGAGGATGACTGCGGTTCCGCCGCCGGCGTCGCGCGCCGAGGGATTGCTGATTGCTCTGCTCCCCTCCGAGGGAAGACTTGGAGTGCGGCAACGCACAAGATTGATTCGAACTCCGCCCGTCCGCAAGCGTGCGACAGGCCCGCGACGGTTCACTGCATTTCCGTTACCATTCCGTCATGCCGACCCCGTTCCCACCCGTGCCGCCCCTCGTCGGTCCGCTCGTCGAGCTGCTCCGCGGCCGTGCGGTCGTGGTGCTCGCGGGCGCGGGGTGCAGCACGGAGTCGGGGATCCCGGACTACCGCGGGCCGGAGGGGAGCCTGCGCAGGCGGACACCGATGCCGTACCGACAATTCGTCCGGGACGGCGCTGCCAGACAGCGATACTGGAGCCGGAGCGCGATCGGGTGGCCACGGTTCTCGGCGGCCAGGCCGAACCCGACGCACCGGGCCCTGGCGGCGCTCGAGGCGAGCGGGACCGTGCGCGGCGTCATCACGCAGAACGTGGACGGGCTCCACCAGGCGGCGGGCAGCCGCAGGGTGGTGGAGCTGCACGGGTCGCTGGCGCGCGTGCGCTGCCTCGAATGCGGCGCCACGGTGGCCCGTGACGTGCTCCAGGACCGGCTGGAGCACGAAAACGCCGCGTGGTTCCTTCGGCTCCGCCGCGCACCCGAGGGGAGCGCCAGCGAAGCGGCGCCCGATGGCGACGCCGATCTCCGCATCCCCGTCGACGACTTCCGGGTCCCTGGGTGCGGCGAGTGCGGGGGCGTGCTGAAGCCCGATGTCGTCTTCTTCGGCGAGAACGTGCCGACGGGACGGGTGCAGGAGGCGTGGGATCTGTTCGGGGAGGCCGCGGTCCTCCTGGTGGTCGGCTCCTCCCTGACAGTCTACTCCGGCCGCCGCTTCATCTACCGCGCGCAGCGGGACGGCGTCCCGGTAGCCGTGGTGAACCTCGGCCGCACGCGCGCCGATGACATCGCCGCAGTGAAGGTCGACGGCCGCACCGGCGAGGTGCTGCCGCGCCTGGCCGTCGCGCTCGCGCCCGGCGCCGTGACCGGCGGTCTCGATCGCACGCCCACGAGGATGAAATGATGGACATGGACGAGCTGCAGCGCCGGATCAACGGGTTCCGCGAGAGTCGGGCGCTCCTCACCGCCATCGAGCTCGACCTCTTCACTGCCGTGGGTGGTGGCGCCGGCGCGGCTGCGGTCGCGGGTGAGCTCGGGACGGACCCGCGCGCCACGGAGGCGCTGCTCAACGCCGTCGCGGCCATGGGAGCCCTCGAGAAGGAGGGCGGGGTGTTCCGCAACACGGAGACCACCCGCTCGCACCTGGCGGCGGGCGGCGAGCACGACTCCCGCGCCGCGCTCATGCACGCCGTCCACCTCTGGCCGCGCTGGTCCACGCTCACCGAATGCGTGCGCGAGGGGACGTCGGTGCTGAGGCGGACAGGCGCCGGCCGGGACGCGGAGTGGACGGAGGCCTTCATCGCCGCCATGCACCGGAACGCCGCCGGGCGGGCGCCGCGCGTGGTGGCGGCGATCGGGGTGGAAGGCGTGCGGCGCGTGCTGGACGTGGGCGGCGGCTCGGGCGCGTACGCGATCGCGTTCGCGCAGGCCGAGCCCGGTCTCGCGGCCGACATCCTGGACGTGCCCGACGTGGTCCCCATCGCACAGCGCCACATCGACGAGGCGGGTCTCGGCGCGCGCGTGCGGCCGCGCCCTGGCGATTTCCGGACCGATGACCTGGGCCGGGACTACGACCTGGTCTTCCTGTCGGCGATCTGCCACATGAACGGGCCCGACGAGAACCGGCGGCTGCTCGGACAAGCGTTCGAGGCGCTGGCGCCGCGGGGCCGCGTCGTCATCCAGGACTTCATCCTGGAGCCGGACAAGACCGCGCCCGAGGTGGGGGCTTTGTTCGCGCTCAACATGCTGGTGGGGACCCGGTCCGGGAGCTCGTACAGCGAGCCCGAGTACGCGGAATGGCTCCGGGATGCAGGGTTCGTGGAGGTGCGGCGGGTGCCGCTGTCGGGTCCGACGGACCTGATGGTGGGCCAGCGGCCCTGAAGCCGTTGCGCCGCGGCTGGCTCGCCGCTCCCCCACCGCACATATTCCTGCCATGGCGAGCGTGCAGCTGAAGGATGTCCGGAAAGTGTATGGCGGCGCCGACGGCCAGGTGGCCGTGGTCGGGGCGACGTTCGACGTGGCGGACGGCGAGCTCGTGGTCCTGGTCGGCCCGTCGGGGTGCGGCAAGAGCACCACGCTGCGCATGATCGCCGGCCTGGAGGCGGTGACGTCCGGCGAGATCCGGATCGGCGACCGCGTGGTGAACGACGTTCCGCCCCAGCATCGCGACATCGCCATGGTGTTCCAGAGCTACGCGCTCTACCCGCACATGTCCGTGCGGCAGAACCTGGCGTTCGGGCTGAAGCTGAGGAAAACGCCGAAAGCCGAGATCACCGAGCGTGTGAGCCGCGCGGCCGGGATCCTGGGCATCGGCGAGATCCTCGATCGCAAGCCCGCCCAGCTCTCCGGCGGCCAGCGCCAGCGGGTGGCGCTCGGGCGCGCCATGGTGCGCGACCCCCGCGTATTCCTGTTCGACGAGCCGCTCTCCAACCTGGACGCCAAGCTGCGCGTCCAGATGCGCGCGGAGCTGGCGGCGCTGCACCGGCGCCTCGGCGCGACCATGATCTACGTCACGCACGACCAGGTCGAGGCCATGACGCTCGGCGACCGCATCGTGGTGCTGAGCGACGGCGTGATCCAGCAGATCGATACTCCCCTGGCGCTCTACGAGCGACCCAGGAACCGCTTCGTCGCCGGCTTCCTCGGCAGCCCCGCCATGAATTTCGTCGAGGGGCGCATCGTCGACGACGGGGGGCCCCGCTTTGCCGCGGACGACGACGCGTTCGTCCTCCCGCTTCCCCCGGGCTGGCACCGGTCGCTCGCCGGCCGCGACGTCCGCCGCGTCACCCTCGGCGTACGCCCCGAGAACGTCTTCGTCCCGGCCACCGCCGGGGCGGCGGGGCGGGACGGAGCGGAGCGGGGGTCGGGAGGCGGACGGGGTCCGGAGTCGGGGGCCAGCACCGACGCCGCCGAGATCCCGGTTCACCTCGAAGTGCTCGAGCCGCTCGGAAACGAGGTCTTCATCCACGCCACCACGGGCCCCCACCGCATCACGGCGCGCGTGCCGCCGCAGGAGCTGCCGCCGGCGGGGAGCGCCGCCACGCTGGCGCTGGACCTCCGCAGGCTCCACTTCTTCGACGGCGAGACGGGGGAGGCGCTGGCGGCGTGAGCGAGCCGCTCCGCGCCCCGCCGGACTTCCTCTGGGGCGCGGCCACGTCCGCGTACCAGGTCGAGGGCTCCCCGCTGGCCGATGGCGCCGGTCCCGGCATCTGGCACCGCTTCAGCCACACGCCCGGCCGCACCCGCCACGGCGATACGGGCGACGTGGCGTGCGATCATTACCGTCGCTGGCGGGAAGACGTCGCGCTCATGCGGGAGCTGGGGCTCCAGGCCTATCGCTTCAGCATCGCGTGGGGCCGTGTCCTCCCGGACGGCGCGGGCAGGGTCAACGCGGCCGGACTCGCCTTCTACGACAGGCTGGTGGACGCGCTGCTCGAGGCCGGGATCCGGCCCATGGTCACCCTGTACCACTGGAATCTCCCGGCCGCCCTGGACGACCGCGGCGGGTGGCTTAGCCCGGATGCAGCGGACTGGTTCGCCGACTACGCCACCACCGTCTTCCGCGCCCTGGACGACCGCGTGACGCTCTGGACCACGCTCAACGAGCCGTGGGTGGTCATGGACGGCGGTTACTTCCAGGGCAGCCTGGCCCCCGGGCACCGGAACGTGTACGAGGCGCCCGTCGTCACGCACAACCTCCTGCGCGCCCACGCCGCGGCCGTTCGCGCGTACCGCTCGGAGGGGCGCAACGAGATCGGGCTGGTTGTGAACCTGGAGCCGCAGTACCCGGCTACGGACGGGGAGCCGGACCGGGCGGCGGCCGCGCGCATGGACGCGTACATCAACCGGCAGTACCTCGACCCGGCGCTCCTCGGCCGATATCCCGCCGAGCTCGGTGAAGCGTTCGGCGATGCGTGGCCCGACCACGACAAGGCGGACGTGGCGGCGCTGGCCGAGCCGATCGATTTCCTGGGCATCAACTACTACACCCGGCGCGTCACCCGCAACGACCCCGCCGGCGGGCTGCTGCGGACGGCGCGCGTGCGCCAGCCGCGGAGCACCCACACGGAGATGGACTGGGAAGTCTACCCCGACGGGCTCAGGCGAACGCTGGACATGGTGGTCGACCGCTACGGCCGGGATCTGCCGCTCTTCATCACCGAGAACGGCGCCGCGTTCTACGACCCGCCGACCGCCCCCGACGACGCGCTCCCCGACCCGCTCCGCGTGGACTACCTCCGGCACCACATCCGCGAGGTCCTGGAAGCCGCCCGCGACGGCATCCTCCTGCGCGGCTACTTCGCCTGGTCGCTCCTCGACAACTTCGAGTGGAGCCATGGCTACTCCAGGCGCTTCGGCCTGGTGCACGTGGACTTCGCCACGCAGCGCCGCACCCTGAAGGCGAGCGCGCGCTACTACGCGGGCGTCATCGCGGGGGCGGGGGTGTAGGGGCGCGCCGCGTCATCGCCCAGCGCGACCTCCAGCTCGTGGGCAGCGCCGTCGGCCGGGAGCGGCACCTCGGGCACCCCGTCGCTCACCGCGACCGCCTGTCCGTCGAGCCAGGCCCGCGTCACGCCGTCCTCCCTGCGCACACGGATCCGCAGCTCGCCCCTGCCGCCGGGGATCCGCCACGTGATCCTGAACCCCGGCCAGGCCGCGGGGATGCGCGGGCGCAGCCGGACGCGGTCACCGCCACGCACCTCCAGTCCGAGCACCGACTCCAGCGCGACGCGGAACATCCACGCCGCCGAGCCCGTGTACCACGTCCACCCGCCCCGCCCCACGTGCGGCTCCTCGCCGTAGACGTCCGCAGCCACCACATATGGCTCCACGCGGTAGCGCATCACCTCTGACGGCGAGCGGGCGTGGGTGACCGGGAGAAGCATCTCCAGCAGCGGCGCCGCGCGCTCGACGCGGCCGGCCTCCGCCAGCGCCCGCACGGCCCACAGCACGCCGTGCGTGTACTGGCCCCCGTTCTCCCGAACGCCGGGGACATACCCCTTGATGTAGCCGGGGTCGTGGGGCGTGCGGTCGAAGGGCGGGGTCAGGAGCCGGATCAGCCCGTCCTCCTCCGACACCAGCTCCCGTTCCAGCGCGTCCAGCGCCCGCTCCGCCCGCTCCGCCGGCGCCACCCCGGAGATCACCGCCCAGGCCTGTGCGATGGCGTCGATCCGGCACTCGTTGCTCGCGGACGAGCCGATCGGGTCGCCATCGTCGTAGAACGCGCGCCGGTACCATTCGCCGTCCCAGCCGGCGTCGTCGAGGGCCCGCTCCAGCCCGGCCAGGTGATCGACGTAGCGATCCGCGCGCCCGGTGTCGCCCCGCCCGCGGCAGAGTGGGATCCAGCGCCGGAGGATCGTGGCCAGGAAGAAGCCGAGCCACACGCTCTCGCCTCGCCCCTGGTGACCCACCCGGTTCATCCCGTCGTTCCAGTCGCCGGAGCCGATGAGCGGCAGGCCGTGGCTGCCGCTGGTGAGCGAGCGGTCGAGGGCGAGGCAGCAGTGGGTGTAGAGGTCGGCGTCATCGGACGTCCGCTCCGGGCGCATGAACGCCTCGTCCTCCGCCGGCTTCAGCTCGCGCCCGCGGACGAACGGCGCCCGCTCCGCCAGGATGGCCTCGTCGCCCGTGACGTCCAGGTAGAACCCGGTGACGTAGGGCAGCCAGAGCAGGTCGTCGGAGAAGCGGGTGCGGACGCCGGCGCTCGCGGGCGGGTGCCACCAGTGCAGGACGTCGCCTTCCGGGAACTGGTGGGCGGCGTGCAGCATGATCTGCGCGCGCGTGGTCCCCGGGTCCGCGTAGATCAGGGCGGCCGCGTCCTGGAGCTGGTCCCGGAACCCGAACGCGCCGCCGGACTGGTAGAACGCTGAACGGCCGCGCAGACGGCACGTCACGTCCTGGTAGAGCAGCCAGCCGTTGAGCATGAGGTCCAGTGCCGGCGACGGCGTCTGGACGCGCAACCGCCCCAGCACGTCCTCCCACGCCGCCTCCACCTCCTCCAGCGCTTCGGTCACGGCGCCGGGCTTCCGATAGCGCTCGATCATCTCGCGCGCTTCCGGCTCGGACCCTGCCTGGCCGAGGAGGAACCCCACCTCCACGGTCTCCAGCCCGCCTACCTTCAGCGGGATCTGCAGCGCAGCGCCCGCGTCCTCCCCCCGTGCCCGCTCCGCCCGCACGTCCTCGCCGGACCGCACCAGCTCCGGAGCCACCAGGTCGCACCGCGGGCCGAGGAAGGCCCTCCCGTCCGCGCTGGCGAGGACGGCACCGTCCGGGAGCGCAGCCACCACGGCGGCGAACGCCACGGCGTCCTCGAAGTCCTCGGTGGCCGGGTTCCGGGCGAACACCGCGCCCGTCCGGACGTCGGGCCAGGCCCGCACGTGCCGTCGTGCCTCCGGCCCGGCGCCGAGGACCCACTCGGCGTAGGCGAACACCGACAGTGAGCGGGGGCGGCGGGTCCGGTTCCGGAGCCGCACGCGCACCAGCTTCACCGGATCGTTGGGCGCCACCAGCTGCCACACGTCCTCCTCGAGGGCGCGTCCCGTGTGACTGTGGTGGGTGTAGCCGAAGCCGTGGCGCGTCTCGTAGCTGCCCGCTCCGGGGCACGGCCCGGGCAGCGGCGACCAGAATTCGCCGTCGTCTTCGTCACGGAGGTACACGGCCTCCCCGTGCGCGTCGGTGACCGGGTCGTTCCGCCAGGGCGTCAGCCGATTGAGGCGGCTGTTCCCCGCCCACGTGCACCCCGCGCCGGTCTCGGACGCGATGAACCCGATCCGCTCGTTCGCCACCACGTTCACCCACGGCACCGGCGGCAGCGCCAGCAGTCCCGGCCCCTCGCCGAGCCGGATCACGTACTCCCGCCCGTCCGGCGAGAACCCGCCGTGGCCGTTGAAGAAGAGCAACCCCTCGCCCGGCTGCCGCGGGGGCTGGCCGGCGGCCGAGGGCCGCGCGGGCCGCACGTCCCGCACCCCCTCCGTCGCCTGCGCGCCGAAGCGGGCCAGGAGCGCGGGCCCGCCGTTCGGCCCGGCGGCGGGGGTGGTGGTGGGCGGGAATGCGCGGTCACACTCGCGCGCGGTGGAAAACGGGTCGGCCGCGAGACGGGCGTCATCCGGCGATCGCCCGGCAGCGAGGACGGCCGTGAAGGCGGCGGATCGCCCGGGCTCGAGCACGACGGCCCTGCGCAGGCAGAGCGCAGGGTCGAGCACGCTCCCCACCGTGCCCGAGAGCGCCACGCGTCCCGGACGCAGCGCCACGGGATCGGCGGCGCTGTGGCCCCGGCCGAGGAAGCGGGCGCGGTCCGTCTCCCGCTCCGGCTCGTCGCCGGCGTCCGAGTGCGGGACGAGGAGGTGGACGGCGCTCCATGCCGGATCATCCGGGGATCGCGGCCTTCGCCGGGCCAGCAGGCCTTCCACCGCCGACAGGTAAGCGGTCTCGACGAAGAGCTTCGAGAACGCCGGGTGGCTCTCGAACGCCTCCGGCCGGTCCAGCGCCACCGGGACGAACGTGGTCACCTCCAGCCGGCGGGGTCGGTCCGAGCGGTTGGTCAGCGTCATGCGACGCAGCTCCGCCGCGCCGTCTGCGGGCAGCGCCAGCTCCATCACCGTCTCCACGCCGTCGTCCGTCCGCAGCAGCCGTGGCGCCGCGCTCTCCAGCCACGCGCCGTAACGGTCCGGGCGGAGCGCCCCGGGGCGGAGTCCCGCGCTCCAGTGCTCGCCTGTGTCCAGGTCCCGGACGTAGATGGCCACGCCACCACACCCGGTGTTGGCGCCGTTCCCTTCCGCCACCGCGATCTCGTCGAACGCGGACCAGCCGCCGCCCAGCGGGTCGAGCCGGACGGCGAAGTGGCCGTTGTCCAGGACGCGGGCGGCGGGCGCGTCGCTCATCCCTTCACGCTTCCGGCCATGATCCCCTGCACGTAGTAGCGCTGGAGGAGGAGGAAGACGAGCATGACGGGGAGCACGGTGAGGACGGACCCCGCCATCATCAGCTCCGTGTCCTGCGCGTGCTCCCCCACCAGGCTCGCCAGCGCGACCGGGAGCGTGTACTGCGACTCGTCGCTGAGCACGATGAGCGGCCACATGAAGTCGTTCCACGTGCTCAGGAACGTCCAGATCGCCAGGGTGGCGAGCATCGGGACGATGTTCGGGAGCACCACCGACCGGTAGATTCGCAGCTCCCCCGCCCCATCCATCCTCGCCGCGTCCAGCAGGTCGTCCGGGATGGCCAGCGCGTACTGGCGGATGAGGAAGATCCCGAAGATGCTGGCCAGGCCGGGGATGATGACGCCCCAGTACGTGTTGATCAGGCCCAGCTGCTTCATGATCAGGAAGAGCGGGAGCATGGCCACCTGCACCGGAACGACGAGCCCCGCCGAGAGCACGCGGAAGAGCGGCTTCCTGGCGCGGAATCGCAGCTTCGCGAAGGCGTACCCGGCCATCGAGTTGATGACGAGGGAGAGGATGGTCACGGTGCCCGCGATGATGGCGCTGTTGAGGAAGTAGCGGCCGAGCTGGAGCCGCGTGAACAGCGCACGGTAGTGCTCGAACGTGAAGTGGCTCGGGAAGAACCGGGGTGGATACGTGTTCGCCTCGCCTGTCGGCATGAGCGATGCCGACACCATCCACGCCATAGGGAGCAGCGCCAGCACGGCCCCGGCGGCCAGCACCACGTGGAGCAGGACCGACTTCCAGCGCCCGGTCACGTCTCGGCCCTCCGCTGCAGCCGGAACTGGAGGAGCGTGAACACGAGAATGACGACGAACAGGACGAAGGCGATGGCGGCGGCAAAGCCCATGCGCCACCAGCGGAAGCCCTCCTCGTACATGTACAGCACGACGCTCGTGGTGGCGCGAAGAGGGCCGCCCTGCGTCATCACGTACGGCTCGGCGAACAGCTGGAAGTAGCCGATCATGGTGATGACGGCCACGAACAGGAGCACCGGCGCGAGGGCGGGAAGCGTGACGTGCCAGAAGCGGCGAACCGCGCTCGCCCCATCGATCCGGGCAGCTTCGTACAGCTCCTCGGGGATCGCCTGCAGCCCGGCGATGAAGATCAGCATGTTGTAGCCGAAGTTCTTCCACACGGCCATCACGATGATCGCCGGCATGGCCCAGTGCGGATCCCCCAGCCAGTCGATCGGGCCGATCCCCACGAGCCCGAGCGCGTAGTTCAGCAGGCCGTAGCGGGTGTGGTAGAGGTACCGCCACACGATCGCCACGGCCACCAGCGTGGTGACGAACGGCGCGAAGTAGACCGTGCGGAAGAACGTCCGCAGCCGCACCACCCGCACGTTCAGCAGCAGCGCCGCACCCAGGGACACCGCGATCGAGAGCGGGCCGCCCACCAGGGCGAAGTAGAACGTGTTCTTGAGCGCGGTCCAGAAGAGCGGCGTGTGCAGCAGGCGGGTGTAGTTGGCCAGACCCACGAAGCGAACGTTGTGCGGGTCCGCGATGCCGTAGATGTCGAAGTCCGTGAAGCTCAGGATCAGCGCCGCGACGACCGGGAGGAAGAAGAAGAGGCCGATGAGCCCCAGCGCCGGCGCGAGAAAGCCGTAGGCCGCCTTCGAGCCCTCGGGCGAGGCGCCCCGCCACGGCCACGGGCGGCGCCGCGGCCGCGGAGCCGGCTGGCGCATGTCGGCCGTCCCCGTGGCCACCGTCGTCTCGCTCACGGCCTGGACCCCCGGGACAGCATCCAGCGCCGCTTGTCCAGGATCCGGTCCACGTCCCGGTCCAGCCCCGCCAGCGTGCGGTCGATCCCCGTCTCCCCCCGGATCGCCGACTCCGAAGACTCCAGCACCTGCGTGGCGATGTTCTCCCACTCCGGCACTTTCGGCAGCGGCTCCACCCGCTCGAGCTGGGTCCGGAACGCCGCCGCGTAACGGTTCTCCGCCAGCTCGGGCGACTCCCAGGCCTCCCGCACCGCGGGCAGGTCCCCGGTCTCCTGGTAGAAGCGTACCTGCTGCGCCGGCCGGGACAGGAACTCGATCAGCCGCCACGCCGCGTCCGAGTGCTCGCTCCCGCGGAAGAGGACCAGGCTGGATCCGCCAGCCATCGAGATCCCGGGACCATCGGGCCCGGGGAGTGGGGCGGTGGACCAGTCGTCCTGGAGCTCCGGCGGGAGCCGACGACTGAACTCGCCGATGTTCCACGGCCCGCTGATGTACATGGCGATGTTCCCGCGCGCGAACTCCTGGTACAGGTTCGCGATCTCCGTGTTGGAGAGCGCGGGCGCCAGGCTGTCGCGGAAGAGCCCTACGTAGAACTCGAACGCCCGCCGGAAGCGAGGCCCCTCGAAGTCGCCGCGCGTGCCGTTGTCCTGCAGCAGCGGCGCCCCGGCCTGCATCCCGAAGATGACCGGCTGCGCCCATTCGTTGATCGGAAGCAGAACCGGGTACTGGCCGGGCCCCATTCGCCGCCGCAGCCGCTCCATCGCCTCCCGCCAACCGGCCCACGTTTCCGGCATCCGATCGTAGCCCACCGCGGCGAGCAGGTCCGTGCGGTAGAACAGCACGCGGGTGTCCACGTACCACGGGATCCCGTACAGGGTCGTGTCGATGACGTTGGTGGCCCAGATCCCGGCGAAGAAGCGGCTCCGCTCCACCCCGCCCGGGCGCGCCACCCGCCCTCCCAGCGACTCCAGCGCGTGCAGCGCCGAGAACTCCGGCACCCACGTGTTCCCGAGCTGCGCCACGTCCGGCGTCGAGCCGCCCACCACCGCGGTCAACAGCTTCTCGTGCGCCGCGGTCCAGGGGATCTGCTGCACGGTCACGCGCACGTCGGGGTTCGCCGCCTCGAACTCCCGCACCAGCGCCTGCACCACCTCCCCTTCCCTCCCCATCGCCCAGAAGCGCAGCTGTGCCGGACCTTCGTCCCCGCCCGCGCAGCCCGAGAGGAAAAGCAAGCCGGCGAGACCCGCGGCCGCGGCGGAGCGCGCGCGCCGGGCACGCCCCCGGCTGCCAGCACGAAGCTGCATCAGCACCGCCCTTCCAGCCACCCGCCGGTGAAGCCGGCACGGCACAGGCCGCGCACGATGTAGGGGCTCTCGCGCATGAGGCTCCAGATCAGGCCGCTGCTGTGGTTCTCGAGCAGGAGCAGGATCGGCCCCTGATCGATCCCCAGGTACTGGTCGTCGAACCAACCCACCCCGGGGACGATCCGACCCGCGCCCACGAGCACCGACGCGTCCGTGAGCGTTGGGTTGAACGCGTCCCGGAAGCCGTACTCCCCGTAAAGGTGGCTCCCGTAGCGATGCGCCATGTCCCAGAGCGCGGGGATGGCCGCCTCCGGGGCGAACGGCACCGACCCCGCCGCCGCCGCCGGAGCCAGCGTACCGTCGTCCCGGACGGCCGTGGCGGCCGCGCCGCGCGCCCAGTAGCCATGGAACGTGCGGGTTCCACCGCCCACCGTGGCGGTCATCTCCCCAGGCCCGTCGCTCGCCGTCAGCCCCCAGCCGACGGCTCCATATCCGAGCCAGTCTCCCGGGTTGTCCGTCGCGTACCTTTGCTGCGCCAGGGCGGCGCGGCGAGAGTTCTCGAAGTAGTCGATCCCGTGCTCTTCCATGTAGGCGTCCCGGATGCCGCGGAAGTCGACCCAGACGTGGGAATACTGGTGTCCGAAGAGCGGTGCGAAGTTCACGTGGAGCTGACCGTAGTAGGACGCCCACTGGTACCCGCGCGTCCAGGCCGCCCACGCCGCGGGGTCGACCGGGTGGGTCGGTGAGCCGAGGGCCAGGATGTACAGGATCATGGCCTCGTTGTAGCCGACCCAGTCGTACTGGCTGAACCCGGCTTCCGGAGACCATGCCAGTGCGACGAGGGGCGGGCGCGGAGAGGCCCAGTCCCATTCCACGCGCCGGTAGAGCGAGTCGGCGAGGGATCGGATCTCCACCTCATCGCCTGCATCCGCATCGAAGTACTGCTGCGCGGCCAGCACGCCGGCCATGAGCAGCGCAGTATCGATGGTGGAGAGCTCGGTGGTGCCGTAGCGCTCCCCCATCCCCATGTCCAGGAAGTGATAGAAGAAGCCGTGATGGGAGGTCACTCCCGACGTTCCCGGACCCTCGGGCGCCGCCGCCAGGAAGCGGAGCGTGGCCAGCGCGCGCGCAGCCGCGGTGGCCCGGTCCACCCAGCCCCGCTCCACGCCGACGGGGTACGCCGTCAGCGCGAAGCCCACGGCAGCGATGCTGGCGAACGGCGGCTCCGGCCAGCGGTCGGGGGCGAGGCCGGTGGCGGCGTCGGTCGTCTGCCAGAAGTAGTCGAACGTGCGCGCCTCGATCTCGTCCAGGAACGCGGCCGTGTCGACCGCAGTGGTGTCCACGGGCGGCCCGGTCCCGCCTGCGTCGGTCCTCGAGCACGCGGCGACGCTCGAGGATGCCAGGACCGCCAGCAGCGCCAGCGTGCCCCGCCCAGGCCGGCGGGGCCGCAAGAACCGAACGCCGCCCCCGGACGGCCCGGGGACGACGTTCTGTCGCTTCACGATCCGGCTGCGGCATCCCGCCGCATCAGTAGCCGGGATTCTGCGTCAGTCCCGCGATGGTCACCTCACCCGCCGGGATCGGGAACAGGGTGTTCCGATCGGCGAACGAGAATGGGCGTGCACCCGGCCGGGAGAGCCCGGTCCGCGCAGGTGAGGGACTCCATCACCTGCGCCGCCCGCCCCTGACGGACGATGTCGAAGAAACGGTGCTGCTCCATGGCCAGCTCGGACCGGCGCTCGTGCCAGATCGCGTCCAGAAGGCCCTGACCCGCGGCGTTCACGTCCGGCAGCAGCGCCACCACGGGCACCTCCACGGACATGGGCGTCGCGCTCGGCGACCCCCCGGTCGGATCCATCACGCGCATGAAGTTCACCGTCGCGGTGCCGCCCGCCGACAGGCTCTCCACCGCGTTCACGTACGACGCCATGTCCGTGATCGGCATCCCTTCCACCGACGTGATCACGTCCATGGTGTCCACCTGCACCGGGATCGGCGACAGGGCGCCGTTGTTCGTCGAGGCGAAGCTGCGCAGCCCGGCCGCGTACGCCTGCGTGGTCGGGTTCACGAACCGGACGAAGACCCTGCTGTCGGTGGACAGGCCCAGCTCCGATGCGATGTCGTTCGCCAGCGTCTCAGGCTGGAAGCCCAGCGTCACCGTGCGGCTCCCCCTCGCCCGCTGGCGCACCATGTTCAGCCACATCTGCGCCTGACCGTCGTTGCCCGTGCGCTGCGCCGCTTCCGCCCCGATCAGCAGCACGTCCGCGTACCGGATCAGGCGGATGTTCACCCCGCTGTTCCCGTTGCCGCCCGGGTTGCTCACCGACTGCGCCACCTTCTGATTGTACCGGTTGTTCAGCATGTTCGGGTTCTTGTAGACCACCAGCCCGCTGCCGTCCGGGAGAAGCTCCCACGGGTACATGATGGTGGCCTCGAGACGCGGGTCCCCCGGCTCGTACGACGACTCCAGACCCGGCGCCGGCGTATTGAAGCCCCACCCGAGGTTCGGCGTCCCGCGCACGCCCTGCACCTCCGCGTACTGCGAAGCGCCGCCGGACGGGCCGTTGTTGCCGCCCTCCAGCGCGATGGTCTGCACGGAAAACACCGACTCCGACGAGTTCTCGCCCGCTGGCGAGAAGATCCCGGCATAGCTCGGGTAGAGCGAATACTCGCCGGAGCTGATCACCGCCTGCGCCTGCGTGAGCGCTTCCTGGTACTTCCCTTCGTACAGGTACACCTTCGCCAGCAGCGCCTGCGCCGCCCCCTTCGTGGCCCGGCCCATGTCCGCGGCGCTGTAGGCGGAACGAACCGGCAGCGCGTCAATGGCGTCCAGCAGGTCCTGCTCGATCTGCGCGTACACCGCTTCCGCCGTGGCCCGGTCCTGGTAGTACTCTCCCGGCTTGAGCGGCGCCGTGATCAGCGGCACGCCGCCGAACGAGCGCACGAGGAAGAAGTAGTAATAGGCGCGCAGGAACTCGTTCTCGGCGACGAGACGCGCGCGCAGCGTCGCGTCCATGTCGATGTTCGGTATGTTCTGGATCGCCACGTTCGCCCGGTAGATCCCCTGGTAGTAGCCCTGCCAGGTGTCGTTGAACGCGCCGTTTCCGGGGTCGAACACGATGGCGTCCAGCTCGCCCAGGAACCCGGCGTCGGACGGCGTGCTCCCCTTCGTCGCGTCGTCCGAGGTGATGTCGGTCATCCCGAGATAGGCGAAGACATGCACCTGCCAGTTCCGCAGCATGGCGTAGGTGGCGTTCGTAGCCTCCTTCGCCTGGTCCGCCGTGGTGAAGAAGTTCTCCGTGGTCAGCTGCCCCTTCGGCTCGGTCGTGAGGAAGTCGCTGCAGCCGACGAGGCCGAGGACGACGACGAGGGGCAGCGCCCGCCGCATCAGCATCCTCCTCGACCCGCGGGTCCCGCCAATTCGATCGTTCATGGTCATCACCTTGCGCGGTTCGAGTTCAGAACGTCAGGTCGAGGCCGACCGTCAGGATCCGCGAGGGCGGGTACACGCCGCCGAACGTGTCGATCCCGCTGGCGATCACGCTCCCGTTGGCATTCGTGACCTCGGGCGTGTAGCCGCTGTAGTCCGTCCACGCGAACAGGTTGGTGGCGCTCACGTAGATTCGCGCCATGTCCACGCCCATCCGCTGCGACATCTCCTGCGGCACGCGGTAGCCCAGTCTGGCGCTGTGCACCTTCAGGAAGGACCCGTTCTCGATCCAGCGGTCCGATGACTGGTAGTTGTGCCCGGCGTTCGTGATGCGCGGCTCCGTGTTGCTCGTCCCCTGCCCGGTCCAGCGGTCGAGGAAGCTCGTCTCGAAGTTGTCGACGCCGAAGCGCACGGACTTCTTCGCGTTGTAGACCTCGTTCCCCGCCTGCCCGCTCAGCCCGAACCCGAAGTCGAAGGAGCCCAGCTTGATGTTCGCGTCGAAGCCGTAGATCACGTCGGGGATCGGAGAGCCGATGTACGTCATGTCCTCCGTGTTGATCACGCCGTCCCCGTTCAGGTCCGCGTACTTCAGGTCCCCGGGGTGCTCCACGCCGCGGTTCGGAGAGCTGTTGATCTCCTCCTGAGTCTGGAACACGCCCGCCACCTTGTAGCCCCAGAACGAGCCGATCGGGTGACCCACCTCGGTCTTCGTCGTGTACGGGATCTCGTTGATCAGAGCCCCGCCGAAGATCTCCTCCCGTCCCTGGCCCAGCGCCAGGACCTCGTTCTTCACCGTGGACCCGTTCCCCGACAGCTCCAGCGTCACTCCGCCCACGTGGCCAAACCACGTCAGCGTCCCCTCCACGCCGGAGTTCCGAACCTTCGCCGCGTTCACCGTCGGCTCGGTGTTCACTCCCACGTACTTCGGGATCGGCACCTGCACCAGGATCCCGTCCGTGGTCCGGTTGTAGTAGTCCACAGTCCCTTCGATCCGGCCGCGGAAGAGCGCGGCGTCCACGCCCACGTTCGTCTGCGTCGTCGTCTCCCACTTCACCTGCGGGTTTGCCAGCGCCACGGGCGCGGCCCCGATCACGAGCTGATCGCCCAGCACGTAGTTCAGGTTGCCCGTCACCTGCGCCACGGCCGGGTAGGCTCCGATCTTGTCATTGCCGATCTGCCCCCAGCTGGCCCGGAGCTTCAGGGCGGAAATGGCGTCCATTCCCTTGAGGAAGTCCTCCTGCGCCAGGTCCCAGCCCAACGCGAGCGACGGGAACCAGCCGTAGCGGTTGTCCGGGCCGAACCGCGACGAGCCGTCCACGCGCAGCGATCCGGTGAACAGGTACCGGTCCATGAGCGTGTAGTTCGCCCGGAACAGGTACGACAGCATCTTCCAGTCGTACGCGGAATTGAAGTTCGTCTGCCCGGCCTGCGAGCCGGCGTTCAGGTACCACAGGCTCTGGTCCGAGCCGGCGATGTCCACGCGGGCGCCGCCCACGTCCTCGTAGGAGTACGACTGCGCCGTGATCCCGCCCAGCAGCGTCAGCCGGTGCACGTCCGAGAGATAGTTCCAGGTGAGCGTGTTCTCCCACAGCCAGTCGTCCGTGTTGTTGAAGCGGACGTTCAGGTCGGACTGCGTGTTCTGCTGCGTCGGGGAGACCACGTAGACCGGCACGAACGTGCGCTCGTCGTAGCGGTCGTAGTCCAGCCCGAAGCTCGTGCGGAACGTGAAGTTGTCCAGGAAATGCGCCTCCCCGTACACGTTCCCCACCAGACGCTGTGAGCCAGCCTGGTTGTTCGTGTAGAAGACCGTCGCCGCCGGGTTCCCCGCCGAGGACAGCGTCATCGGGTTGAACTCCCCGTCCGCCCCCCGCGGCGCGACCGTCGGCGCCGCCTGGTAGACCTGCGACAGCACGTTCGGCGCGATCTGGTTGTGTGTGTTCGAGAAGTTGAGGTTGTGCCCGATCGTGATCGCGTCCGACAGTCGGTAGTCGTTGTTCAGCCGCAGCGTCACCCGGTCGAACGTCGAGTGTGGCACCACGCCCGCCTGCTTGATGTAGTTGCCGCTGAAGTAGTACGTGATCCGGTCGGATCCCCCCGACGCGGTGAGCTGGTAGTTCTGGATCGGCGCCGAACGGAAGATCTGGTCCTGCCAGTTCGTGCTGGGCCCGCTGTACCCGTTCGGGAACGGCAGCGGGTTCCCCTCGTTCGCCGCCAGCTCGTTCGCCAGCTGCGCGTACTGCTCCGCGTTCGCAAGGTCGATCCGGTGCAGCACGCTCTGCGTGCCCGCGTACGCGTTCACACGGTACGTCGTGCCGCGCGATTCACTCCCCTTCTTGGTCGTGATCAGCACCACGCCGTTCGCGCCCCGCGACCCGTAGATCGCCGTGGCCGACGCGTCCTTCAGCACCTCCACCGACGCCACGTCCTCGGGCGTCAGGAAGTCGATGTCATCCACGAACATCCCGTCCACCACGTACAGCGGCGAAGCGTCGTTGAGGGTGCCGATCCCCCGGATCCGCACCACCGCCCCGGCCCCCGGCTCCCCCGACGTGGGCGTCACCTGCACCCCCGCCACCTTCCCCTGCAGCGACGCCACCACGCTCGGCGTGGCCACCTCCGTCACCTCGCTCCCCTCCACCGTGGAAACCGAGCCGGTGACGTCCCGCTTCTGCTGCGAGCCGTACCCCGTAACCACGATCTGGTCGAGGGCGACCGCCGACACCTCCAGCGCCACGCTCACCTCCGCCTGCCCGTTGATCGGCACCTCCCGCTCCGCGTATCCGATCAGCGAGAACACCAGCGTATCGCTCGCGCTCGGCACCCGGAGCGTGTACTGCCCCTGCCCGTTCGTCAGCACGCCGATCGGTGTTCCTTTCACGATCACGTTGGCGCCCGGCAGCGGCTGCCCGTTCTCCGCCGAGGTCACGGTCCCCACGATCCGCGCCTGCTGCGCCCCTGCGGGCTGAGTCGCCAGCAGCAGCGCCAGCAACGTCGGCCCGAGCCCCGCCCACCATCGGCCTCGCGCCCCGCGCGACGGCCGCGCCATGCCTGGCGCCCTCCGGACTTCCATGGTCATTGCGTCCATCTCCTGCTCTGGATGGTGTGAAATGGCCCCACCCCGCCCGATCACCCCTGCCGCTGCGGGCGCCAACCCGTCACCTCGCTCCGCACGAGCGGCGGATCACCAGCGTCGTCTCCACCACCTCGTGACGCGGCTTCCGCAACCCCCCTCCCTCCAGCGCCGACAGCAGCAGCGCCACGGCTCGCTCCCCTACTCCCGTCAGGTCCACGTGCACCGTCGACAGCGGCGGCGTCACGTATCTCGCCGTCGGTATGTCGTCGAATCCCGCCACCGCTATGTCACCTGGCACACGGAATCCCGCCTCCTGCAACGCGCTCAGCGCGCCCACTGCCATCGAGTCGTTCGCCGCGAACAGCGCCGTCGGCGCCCGCTCCAGCGCCACCAGCCGCCGCGCCGCCTCGTATCCGCCGGACTTCGTGAAGTCCGACACCACCTGCCACTCCCCCCGACCCTCCAGCCCCGCATCCGCCAGCCCCTGCCGGTATCCGGCCTGCCGCTCCGCCGCATCGTGGTTCGACGGGTCCCCACCGATCAGGGCGATCCGCTCGTGCCCCAGCAACGCCAGGTGCCGGACCATCCCCTTCGCCCCCCCGAAGTTGTCCACGTTCAGCGTCGCGAACCGCCCATCCACAGGCGCCGAACTCACCAGCACCGCCGCCAGCGACACCGGAACCACCCGCTCCAGCTCCGCCGGCCCCATCTCCGGAGACATCAGGATCAGACCGTCCACCCGACCCCGCATCGCACCCAGCGCCGCCGACACATCCGCTCGCGCCGCGTGCGACCCCGACAGTATCAGGTGGTAGCCCGCGGCCCGCGTCGCAGTGTCGATCCCCCGGATCACTTCCGAGAAAAACTCCCCGTACAGGTCCGGCAGGATCACCCCCACGTTCGTCGTCCGCCGCGTGCTCAGACTCCGAGCCGCCCCGTGGGGCGTATACCGCAGCGTCGAAGCCGCCTGCTCCACCCGCACCCGCGCAGACTCGCTCACCGGCCCGCTCCCGTTCAGAACGCGCGACACGGTCGCTACGGATACACCGGCCTCCCGCGCGACATCCCGAATGGTGGCGGTCACGGCAACGGCGGGGCTCGAGGTTCATGTAAACGTTTTCAGAAAACGGTTACAGCACGGCCGCTCACCCTGTCAAGAGCCACGTTCCCGGGCCCCTCCGACGCGGCCCCGCCGCTCCGCCACCGCCTCTCGACCGCCGACCGGGACGTGCAGCCCGCCACCCGCCGCCGGCCGGCCACCGTGGCGGCGGCCACGCCACGGCCCTACCCTGCATTCTCATGCGCACCCGAATCCTCCCGAACCTCGTGCTCGTCGCGGCCTCCGCGGCCTGGTCGCCGGTGGTCGCGCAGTCGGCCGCCCCGCGGACGTACGCCAACCCGGTGGACCTGGACTACCGCTACAGCCTTCCGCGCGAAGGGGAAGGGAGGTCGTTCCGGTCCGGGGCGGATCCGGTGATCGTGCGTCAGGGCGAGGACTACTACCTGTTCGTGACGCGCTCGGGCGGGTGGTGGCACTCGAAGGACCTGGCGGACTGGCAGTTCGTGGAGCCGAGCCTGTGGCCGGAGGACGGCATCGTCGCGCCGGCGGCGCTGTCGGTGCGGGACACGCTGTACCTGATGGCGTCGGCGACGTCGCCGCACCCGATCTACTTTTCGACGTCGCCGTCGTCGGGGGCACTCGAGATCTACAATCCGGCGCTGGCCTCGCCGCCCGGGATGCTGACGGTGACGGAGGAGCAGGCGGAGCCGGGCCCGACGCCCGGGGCGATCCCCCCCGGCCCGTGGGACCCCGACATCTTCCATGACCCGGACACCGACCGCTGGTACCTGTACTGGGGGTCGTCGAACTACTACCCGGTGTACGGCGTGTCGCTGGACAAGTCGCGGCGCCTGGCGACAGGGGACAGCGTTCGCGCGTTGTTCGCGCTGGACCCGGATCGGCACGGGTGGGAGCGGTTCGGGGAGAACCACACCGACCCGCGGGCGCCGTTCGTGGAGGGGTCGTGGATGACGAAGCACGGCGGCCGCTACTACCTCCAGTACGCGGCCCCCGGGACGGAGTACAACGTGTACGCGAACGGAACGTACGTGGGCGATGCGCCGCTTGGGCCGTTCGAGTACGCGCCGTACAACCCGGTCGCGTACAAGCCGGGCGGCTGGCTGACGGGGGCGGGGCACGGCAACACGTTCCAGGACGCCCACGGCAACTGGTGGAACACGGGGACGGGGTGGATCGGGATCAACTGGCACTTCGAGCGGCGCGTGGTGATGCACCCGGCCGGGTTCGACGAGGACGGGCAGATGTACGTGGACACCCGCTTCGGCGACTTTCCCCACTGGATCCCGGATCGCCTTTGGAGCGACAGCTCCACGTTCACCGGGTGGATGCTCCTCTCCTACCGCAAGCCGGCGCGGGCGACGTCGGCGCTCGACACCTTTCCGGCCTCGAACCTGACCGACGAGGACCCCCGCACGTTCTGGGTTGCCGAGCAAAACGCGGCGGGGGAGGGCGTGATGCTGGACCTGGAGCACGCGCGCATGGTGCGGGCCGTGCAGGTCGACTTCGTCGATTACCGGTCGGACATCTTCGCGGGCGACTCCACGTCCGCGGCCAGGTTCCGGATCCTCGCCTCGATGGACCGCGTGCAGTGGACGACCATCGCCGACCTGAGCCACGAGACGCGCGACCGGGCCAACCCGTACATCGAGCTGCGGGAGCCGATGCGCGCCCGCTGGATCCGCTATGAGCACATCCGCTCGCCGACCGCGTACCTCGCCATCAGCGACATCCGCGTCTTCGGCAACGGAGACGGGCCCCCGCCACCGGCGCCCGCGCACGTCGACGCCCGCCGGGACGCCGACCCGCGCAACGCGTTCGTCACATGGGACGAGGTTCCCGGAGCCGTGGGCTACAACGTGCTCTGGGGGATCGCGCCCGACCGGCTGCACGAGACGTATCAGCGGTTCGCCGACCAGCCGCAGCCGCTGGAGATCCGGGCGCTGACCGTCGGTCAGGACTACTGGTTCGCCGTGGAGGCGTTCGACGAGAACGGCGTTTCGACCACGACCGGGCCGGTGCACGTGCCGGCTGCGGCCGGCCGGTAGCGGGCCGCAGCGGCCCTCTCGGGGGCGAGCGTCGCGGTGCCCGCGCGCGTCGCGGTGCCCGCGCTCAGGTGCCGCCGGCGTGGCCGCGCTTGGTCGTGATCAGCACCACTCCCGCCGCGCCGCGCACGCCGTACGGGGCCGTCTCGCTGATGTCCTTGAGGACGCGGATGGTGGCGATGTCGCCGGGATTGAGCCAGTCGAGCCCGCGTCCCGGCGCGGTGTGGATCGGAAGGCCGTCCACGACGTACAGGGGGTCGCGGTCACCGGCCTGGGTGCCCGGAGGCCACACGCGCACGGCGATGCCGCCGCCCGGCAGCTGGATCACCCGCACCCCGGGGAAGTGCCCCTCCATGAGCTGTTCGACGCGCACGGCGGAGCTGCTGCGCGTCTCCATGGTGTCCACGACGACTCCCCGGGAGGCCACCTCCTCCGCGTTGCCATCCCCGCGGGTGGCCCGGTTGTGACACGCAGTCACGAGCAGGACCGCGCCGATCGCCGTCGCAGCCGAAACCGAGACGCTTCGATCCATCGGGACCTCCAGGCGGGAGAGACGAGCGGGGAGCGCGATCGTGTCGCGGCACTCTCTCCAATCTAAACGTCTCGGACGTGTCATCCGATACGGTGCAGGCGCGCGCGGGGATGCGACCCGCCCCGGCGGCGCTTCACCCGCGCCGGCGGCGCCTCACCCGCCCCGGCGGCGCTTCACCCGCGCCGGCGGCGCCTCACTCTCCCCGGCGACGCCTCAGCCGCCCCGGCGGCGCCTCAGCCGCCCGGACGACGCCTCAGGCGCCGGCGTATCCTTCAGCCGCCCGGCTTCAGGCGCTCGTTGGCCTGCCAGTCCCCTCTCCGCACCGGGATCTGCATCCCGCCCGTGGCCTCGAGCCGGTCGTAGAGCCGGTCCCGCATCGCCTTCACCGTATCCTGGTAGGTGGGGACGTAAATCAGGTTGTGCTGCTCCAGCGGGTCGTTCTCCAGGTCGTAAAGCTCGTTCAGGTCCCATACGCCGTGGTACGTGATGTACTTGAAGCGGTCGCCGCGCAGCGCGAAGGTGGTGGGCGTGTGCGGGAACGCATACTCCCAGTAGTACTCGTAGAGCATCTCCCGCGGCGCGCTCGCCGCTTCACCGCGCAGGACCGGGAGCACGGAGGCGCCGTCCACTGTCCACGGGATCTTCACCCCTGCGAGCTCCGCGATCGTGGGGGCGATGTCGATGTTGCGGACCATGGCGTCCGTCGAGGTGCCTGGCGCGATCCACCCCGGCGCCCAGGCGATCATCGGGATGCGGATGGATTCCTCGTACGCGTTCCGCTTGTCGATCAGGCCGTGCTCGCCCAGGAGGAAGCCGTTGTCGCTCATGTAGAGGACGAGCGTGTTCTTCGCCAGGCCGCTCTTCTCCAGGTAGTCCAGGACCTGCCCGATCGTCCGGTCGAGGTCCAGCAGCGTCTCGGCGTAGCGGCGGTAGAACTCGTCGAAGTCCATCTGCCCCTGGTACGGGTACGCCACGCCATGCCACCCGTACCGCTGTGCCTCCACCCAGTGCGGCTTGTCCCGGTAGTTGGACTCGGTGTTGGCCATGGTGGGAGGGTACGGGATGTCCACGCCCGCGTACTTCCCCGAGTCCTGCGGCGACGGAACGAACTCGGCGTGCAGCGCCTTGTGGGAGAGCTGGAGGTAGAACGGATGGCTGTCCCCCTTCTGCTGCTCGAGCCACTGGATGGCGTAGTCTGTGAGGATGTCCGTGGTGTAGCCTTTCGCCTGGACATGGTCGCCGTCCACGTTCAGCGTCGGATCCACGTAGACGCCCTGCCCGGGAAAGCTGACCCACCGGTCGAATCCGGGCCTGGGGTCGTCGGTGTGCTCGCCCATGTGCCACTTGCCGATGAAGGCCGTGCGCCACCCCGCCTCCTGGAGCAGCTCGGGGAAGGTGTGGGTCCCGGGCGGGGGCGGTGTGGTGTTGTCCACGATGCCGTGCCGGTGCGCGAGCTGCCCGGTGAGGATGGACGCGCGGCTCGGAGAGCAGAGCGACGTGGTCACGAACGCGTTCCGTATGTGCAGCCCTCCCGCCGCCATGCGGTCCAGCGCCGGGGTGTGCAGGAAGTCCGGCGCGCCTTCCATGAAGCTCAAGAAATCGTAGCGGTGGTCGTCGCTCACGATCAGGATCACGTTGCGCGGTTGCGCCTGCGCGCACAGGGGTGAAGCGGCGCCCGCCGTGGCGAGCAGGGTGAGGAGGCCGGCGGCCGGTCGTCTCATGGTCCCTCCAGGCGGAAATGGAGCTGCTGCGTGTCCGCGGAGCTGCCGCCGATGAACACGGTGAACTCGCCGGGCTCGGTGACGCGGCGCATGTCCGGGCCCCAGAACCAGAGGTCGTCCGGCCCGATCGTGAAGCGCGCCGTCTCCGACTGCCCCGGCTCCAGCAGGATCCTGCGGAAGCCACGGAGCTCCTGGACCGGGCGGGTGATGCTGGCGACGTCGTCGCGCAGGTACAGCTGGACCACCTCGGCACCGGCGCGCTTCCCCGTGTTCGTCACCGTCACTTCGACCGTGACGCTGTCCCCCATGCCGATGGCCGGCTGGCTGAGCCGCGGCGTGCCGTATGAGAACGTGGTGTAGCTGAGCCCGTAGCCGAACGGGTAGAGCGGCGTCCACGGGAGGTCGATGTACTTGGACGTGTAGTGGTTCGCGGAGTCCGGCGGGCGGCCCGTGTTCTTGTGGGCGTAGTAGATCGGGACCTGCCCCGTCGCCCGCGGGAACGTGATCGGCAGCTTCCCCCCCGGGTTCACGTCGCCGAACAGGACATTGGCCACGGCCGGGCCCATCTCCACGCCAAGGAACCACGCCTCCAGCACGGCGGGCGCGTGCTCCGCCAGCCACGGCACCGCCAGCGGACGTCCGTTCATCAGCACCACCACCACGGGCTTGCCGGTGGCGATCACGCGCTTGGCAAGCTCCAGCTGACGGCCCGGAAGGTCCAGGCTCGCGCGGCTGTTCGCCTCCGCGCTCATGTTCTCGTGCTCGCCCAGAACCAGCACCACTGCGTCCGCCCGGCCGGCCGCCGACACCGCCGCCGCGAAGCCGGTCGTGTCGTCGCCCTGCACGCTGGCCCCGGGCTCGTACACCACGCGGGTCCCGGGCGCGACCGCGCGGCGGATCCCATCCAGAAGGGTGACCGCATCCTCCGGGCGACCCGCGGCCGCCCACGAGCCGAGGGCATCGCGCGCGTCGTCGGCCAGCTCACCAATGACGGCGACGGTGCCCGCATCCTTCCGCAGCGGCAGCACGCCCTGGTTCTTCAGCAGGACCATGGACTCGCCCGCGATCTTCCGCGCGAGCGCCCGGTGGTCCGGCGTGAGCACGTCCGTCGCCACGCGCGTGGTGTCGGTGTAACGGAACGGGTCGTCGAAAAGACCCAGCCGGTACTTGGCGCGCAGCACGCGACGCACGGCTTCGTCCACCACCGACTCCGACAGCCTGCCGTCGCGCACCGCCTCCGGTATGTCCTCCAGGTAGATCCGGCTCAGCATGTCGACGTCCACGCCCGCCCGGATCGCCGCGATCCCCACGTCTTCGTCCGTGGCCCCGATGCCGTGCTCCAGAAGCTCGCGGATGCCGGTGTAGTCGCTGACGACGACGCCATCGAAGCCCCACTCGTCTCGCAGCACCCCGGTGAGCAGTGCCCGGTTCGCGTGCATCGGCACGCCGGCGATCTCGTTGAACGCGGCCATCACCGACCCCGCCCCGGCGTCGACGGCCGCGTGGAACGGCGGCAGGTAGACCTCCCGCAGCGTACGCTCGGAGATGTCCGCCACGTTGTAGTCGCGACCGCCCTCCGCCGCGCCGTAGGCGACGAAATGCTTGGCGGTGGCCATGACCGTGGTGGAGTCCGCCAGGTCGTGGCCCTGAAAGCCGTGGACCCTCGCCGCCGCCATCACCGAACCCAGGTACGGGTCCTCCCCCGACCCCTCCACCACCCGCCCCCAGCGCGGGTCCCTCGCGATGTCCACCATCGGCGCGAACGTCCACTGGATCCCGTACGCCGTCGCCTCCACCGCCGCGACGCGCGCCGCCTGCTCCACCAGCGTCGGGTCCCACGACGCCGCGCTCGCCAGCGGCACCGGGAAGATCGTGCGGAAACCGTGGATCACGTCGTGGGCGAACAGGATCGGGATGCCGAGCCGCGTCTCGTGCAGCGCGATCTCCTGGAGCTGCCGCGTCGTCGCCGCTCCGTACATCCCCAGGAAGGAGCCCACCTTCCCCTCGCGGATCTGCTCCTTCCCGCCCTGGTCCACCTGCGGGCCCGTCTCCCCCCAGCCCCCGTGCCACTGGGTGAGCTGCCCGACTTTCTCATCCAGCGTCATGAGCGAGATGATCGAGTCGATGAACGCCTCCCGCGCGTCGTCGGCCGGCGACGGGGCGGTGGCCCGGGCGACGCCGCTTCCGTTCCCGGCTGCGGCTGCGGCCCCGGGGGGAGCGGGCCGCGTGCCCGCCGGTGCGCACGCGGCCGCCGCGAGTGCGGCCAGCGCCAGTGCCACCCGTCTCACGCGCACCTCCCTTCCAGCCAACCGCCGCGGAAGCCGGCGCGGCAGAGGCCGAGCACCAGGTAAGGGCTCTCGCGCATGACCTTCCACACCAGGCCGCTCCGGTGGTTCTCGATCATGAGCACGATCGGTCCCTGGTCGATGCCGAGATAGTCGTCATCCACCCACCCCACGCCGGGGACGAGCCTTCCCGCCGTCGGGGGAGTGTCACGGTAGCTGGGATTGAACGCGTCCAGGAACCCGTAGCGCTGGTACAGCGCCTCGCCGTAGCGGTGACGCATGGCCATGAGCGCCGGGATCGTGACCTCCGGTGCGAACGGGATCGAGCCGCCCGCCGCCGTGGGCGCGATGGTCCCGTCGTCCCGGATGTCGCCCGCGTCCGCGCCGCGCGCCCAGTAGGTGTGGAACTGCCGCTCACGCCCGCCCAGGACCAGCGTGGTGTCGTTCGGCCCGTCGGAAGCCGTGAGCCCGAAGATGCGGGGACCGTAGTCCACCCAGCCGGCCGGGTTGTCCTCCGCGTACGCCTGCTGCGCCAGCGTCGCGCGGCGCGAGTTCTCGAAGTAGTCGATCCCCTTCGAGCGCATGAAATCGTCCTGGATCCCGCGGAAGTCGATCCAGACGTGGGAGTACTGGTGGCCGAAGAGTGGCGGGAACGGCAGGTGCTCGTAGCCGTAGAACTCGGCCCAGCGGTAGCGGCTCGTGTAGTGGTCCCAGAATGTCACGCCCCGCCGGGTGCGTGGGGCTGCCGAGCGCCAGGATGTGCAGGATGATGCTCTCGTCGTACCCGGTCCACGTGGCCTGGCCGAATCCCCGCCCGGCCTCCGGGTGCCACGACATTGTGATCCCGTCCGCGCCTCGCTGCACGAACTGCCAGTCCACCCGCCGGTAGAGCGAGTCCGCCAGCGTGCGAACCTCCCGCTCCCCCGCGTCATCGCCGTCGAAGTACTGCCGCACGAACAGCACGCCCGCCATGAGCAGGGCCGTGTCGATGGTCGAAAGCTCCACCGTCCGGTACCGCTCGCCCGTGTCCATGTCCAGGAAGTGGTAGAAAAGGCCACGGTACCCGGCGACGCCCGTCCGCGACGGACCCTGCGGCGCGCCCAGCAGAAAGCGGAGCGTCGTCAGCACCCGGTCCCTCGCCTGCGTCCGGGTCACGTACCCCCGCTCCGCGCCCACGCCGTACGCGGTCAGGCCGAAGCCCACCGCCGCCACGCTCGAGAACGTCCTCGCCGGCCAGCGGTCCGGAACCAGCCCGTTTTCCGGGTTCGTCGTCTCCCAGAAGAAGTCGAACGTGCGGCGCTCCAGGTCCTCCAGGAACGCTTCCTCGGCCGCCGGCGTCTGCTCGGACCGCGCGGCCGCCACGCCCGCGCCGCTCCCCACCGCGCCACCCCGTTCGCCCCCCGCCCCTGCGCGCTCCGGTCGCGCGCACGCAGCGAGGAGGGTGACGGCGAGCGCCGCCACGGACAGCGGTGCGAAGCGGGGGACGCGTCGGGGCATCGCTCTCTCTACTGCCGCGGCCAGACGTTGTCGGACGGATCCCCGTCGGGGAATCGTCCGTGCGGGTCCAGGATCACCTTTTCCACGCCGCGACCGCCAAAGTCGAGGACGACCTTGAAGGTACGGGAGCCCGAGAGCCACACGTCCACCGGCCAGCGCAGCTCGTAGCTCTTCTCCGCCACGCGGACGGCGTTGGCGGGGGCGCGGACGGACGGGCCCTGTCCCGTCAGCTGGACCCCCAGGACGACGGGCGACGGCATCTGCCCGTCCTGGCGGACGGTCACGGTCGTCTTGCCATCAGCCGTCGTGACGTCCTGGATGGAGCCGTCCACGGCGTCGGTGGTGAAGAGCCAGTAGTACCAGAACCAGCCCAGGTCGCGGCCGAGTGCGTTGCTCATGTAGAACGCGTAGTCCCACGGGCTCGGGTGCTTGAACTTCCACGTGCTGGCGTAGGCGCTCATGGCGCGCCAGACGGCCGTGTCTCCCACCACGCCGCCCAGGCTGGAGAGCATGAGCGGCGCCTTCTGGTAGGCCTGGAAGCTGTACATGGGACCGGCATAGTTGGACGGCCACATGAGCGGCGGCTCCAGCTCCTGGCCGCTCACCCGGCCGTACGCCTGGCCGAGCCCGTCCAGCTGCGGCGCCCGCCCCTGCCGGTCGGCCGCGGACAGGATGTTCATGTACTGGTTGAAGCCCTCGTCCATGAAGCCGTACCACGTCTCGTTGGTGCCCACCATCATCGGCCACCATTCGTGACCCGTCTCGTGGTCGGCCGCGCCGACGCCGGACATGATCAGCATCGGGTACTCCATCCCCATCTCCGGGCCGTCCACCATGGACAGGACGGGGAAGCCGTACGGCATCCAGAGCTTCGAGTAGAACTGGAGCGCGTGACGCAGCACGTCCGGCGCCCGCGTGAAGCGATCCGCGTGGCCGGGCAGATAGAAGATGTTGACCGGCACGCGGCCGGCGCCCGGGATGTCCACGCTGGTGGCGTCCCAGACATACCGGCTCGATGCGGCCCACGCCACGTCACCCACCGTGTCCGCCACGAAGTGCCAGACCAGTCGGTCCCCGGACGCCGTCGCCTGGCCGGGGCCCTGCTGCTCCGCCGTCACGATGTGCCGGAGCTCGTCGGAGCTCGCCACCTGCGACAGCCGGTCCCGCACGCCCGAGGCCAGCACCTGCTCGGGGTTCTGCAGCACCCCGGTCGACGCCACCAGCCACCCCGCGGGCACGTCGATGGTCACGTCGAAATGGCCGAAGTTGTTGTAGAACTCCGCCGGTCCCAGGTACGGCTCCTCGTTCCAGCCGCGCAGATCGTCGTAGACCGCCACCTGCGGATACCACTGCGCGACCTGGAACAGCGTGTCCGCCCACGCCCCCATCCGCTCGCCCCGCTCGTTGAACGCACGCGGCACCTGGAAGCTCCACTCCGCCTCCATCGTCCCCTGCCCGTGCGCCGGGATCGCCGACGCCAGCGGCAGCTCCGCCACGGTCTCCTTGACGGCGTCGGCGATCGGCGTCCCGTAGCGACGCCCGTTCGGCGCGACGTTGGGCCGCGTGGTGTCCGCCAGGTCCACGGCCTGACCGTTCAGCACCAGCTTTGTCAGCTTCAGCCCCCCCGTCAGCTCCGGCACCGGCTCTTCACGCGGCACGTTCGCCCGGAACAGGTTCTGGTCCAGCCGCAGCACGATCGTCTTCAGCGACGAGTCGCTCGGGTTCTCGATCACCACTCGCTCGCTCCCCGTGACCGTCCGCGTCGACGGGTCGAGCCGCGCCCGGATCGTGTAGTCCGTCCACAGCTGCCAGTACTTCGTCCCCGGGGCGCCCGTACTGTCGCGCGTCCCGGCCGCGAACGCGCGCCGGATGTGGTTCGTCAGCGGGATCGTCGTACGCACCGCGCGCTCCGGCGCAGCCACGGCACCCGTCGGCGCGCCGACCGCCCCCGCAGCCGCGGGCTCCCCACCCGTGGCTGACCGGGCCGGCGACGGCGGCGTTCCAGGGGCGGGGCGGGGGGCGCACGCCGCAATGGCGAGGAGGCCGGCCAGGATGGCCGCACGGGTCAGGGCGGGACGCTTCACGGGCAGCTCCATGCTGAGGGTTCCGACGACTTCCCCGGTCGAAATAGCGTGTCACGGCCACCGATGCGAGCCGCGGGCCACCCTGCACGACCGGAGACGCGCCTGCCCCGCGGCACCGCGGACGCGCCCTGCCCGCGGGACTCGGCACGGCGCGGCTGCGGCGGGCTACCGGGGCTGGGGCTACCGGGGCTACCGGGGCTACCGGGGCTACCGGGGCTACCGGGGCGGCGGGGGCTGCGGGGGCTGCGGGGGAACTACTCGGCCTCGTCCTCCCCCGCCTCCCACTCCGCCCGCTCCGCCTCCCGCTCGGCGAGCGTGGCCAGCGCGTCTTCCGCCGCCTCCGCCACATCCGGGTTGGCGTCGCCGGTGAGACGCTCGAGCACGGAACGGGCGTCGGCGAGGCCAATGCGGCCGAGGAGGTCGGCCGTGTCGCCGCGTCGGGCGTCGTCCTCCGCCAGCGAGCCTGCGCCTTCCAACCCGGCGATCAATGCCGGGACCAGGGGATCGAGCCCGAGCGGGTCGTAGAGGAGCGACTCCTCGGCGGCGAGCAGGAGTCCCATCCGGTCCTGGAGCGTGCTCGACACCCACATCTCCAGGAACGCCGCCGTGGCGCGCCCGTCCGCGAGCCGCTCGGCCGCGTCCGCGTGGCGGCCGCCCTCCAGCAGGGAAGAAAAGACGAGCTTCGCCGCCTCCGGTCCCTGGCGTTCCACGAGCCGCCGCGCCAGCTCGCGGGGGGCGACCACGCCCGTCATGATCAGCTCGTCGTCGACCACGGTCGTGGGCACCGCGCGCACGTCGTAGCGCTCGGCGAGCTCGCGCTCCACCGACGCATCCACGATCTCCACCACCACGTGCGGGTTGGCGAGCGCGACGGTCGCGACGGAGCGCAGCTGGTGCGGGCAGACCTGGCACCCCGGCGCCACGAACAGGAGCACCTCGGTGTCCTTCTCCAGCGCGACCAGCAACGCGGCCAGCGCCTCGACCTCGGCCGGGTCGGCGAGGCCTTCCAGCGTCTCGAAATCCAGAATGCAGTTCTTCCATGGCCGCGATAGTAGCCCCGTCCGACCGTGTCGTCGAGTCCCCGGGCCGGAGGCCCCGCACCGCGGTGCAGGGCGGTGCGTCAGCCCGCCGCCGCTCCCGCCGGCGCCATCCGCCCCCGCCGTCTCATCAGCACCACCGCGATGGCCACCACCGCGCTCACGAGCAGCCCCACGTCCTGCACCACGCCGAACGTGAACACCGCCGACAGGCCGAGCAACGACCACAGCCCGGGGATGACCAGCAGCCACCCCGGCGCGCGTGGGGCCAGCAGGAGCATGCCGAACGTGTAGATCACGACCGGACACGGCGCGCCGAACGTCGGGCTGTCGAACCATGCGTGGCCGGTGGCCGCACCGAGGACCGGATAGACGACCAGGGCGTACAGCAGCATCAGCGCTGCGAGCACGCCCGCGGCGTCGGGTCGCGGAGCGAACTGCACGCCGCCGCGGACCACGCCCACCCACAGGAAGAGGACCGCCTGGAGGATGAACAGCAGGCCAAACCCGAGCGCCGCCGGGTTCACCGCGCTGAAATACAGGATGTGGTAGGCGATCCCCGTCCAGGCCCAGAGCGCGGCCAGGTAGCGCCAGATCCAGCGCGATGTTCGCTGCCCACCGCGGAGCGCGACGCCGATCGCGACCAGCGCGGCCGCGATCAGGACCAGCTGCGCGGGCCAGACCGAATGATTGTAGGAGGTGAAGACGCCGAAGAACTCTTCGGCCGAGAACGGGACCTTTCCCATGCAGCCTCCCGTGTCGAGGGGATGGATGCACCAACATGCGACCCGGTTCCCGCCCTCGCTGTCGGGAGATCTCTGACACCTCCGCCGCTGGATGGCGCGAGCCCCGGAGGCGTCCGCCTCCGGGGCTCACCCGGCCGGCTCTCAGGCCGGCCGCCGCCGGCCGCCGTGTCCGCCTATTGCACCGGCACCTGCAGATAGAACGGCTGCCCGCTCTGCAGCGCCCGTTCCAGGTCCTGGCGGTTGTCGACCAGATCCATGTCCTCGCCCGTGCCGCCGCCCGCGGCACACGTGACCTTGATGCTCATCGGCGTGTACAGGTTGAACGTGATGAACGTGGCCAGCATGTTCAGGAACGAGTGGACGGTCTCGACCTGCGCCACCCCGTTCGGGCACCGCGACGCAGTCTCCACCGTGGCGGGCGGTACCAGCCCGGCGACGAAGCCGTGGGCCCACGGGACTTCAATGGTCTCGCTGCCCATGGGCTTGCCGGTGGTGATGGTGGCGTGGTAGCAGCCTGTGCCGAGGAGTGCAACCGCGAGGAGAGCGGACAGCCGCTTCATACGGACCTCCGTTGGGTAGGGATGGTAAGGACCGGTGCGACGTCTCGGTCCCGTCGCGCGCAGGATGCGCCGCGGCGTATATGTATTCCGGGTTCCGGTCGCGAGGGCAAGGAAGTCGTGGCCGCGCCGGGCGCACCCAGGCGCCCGGCACCCCGGCCTCACGAGCGCCGTTTCCGCTCCGACGCCCGGGCTTCCCGCACCGCCTCGAGGCTGGCGAGCTTGCTCTCAAGGCTGCCGTACGCCCGCTGAGACATCCACTTGGCGTCGGCCGCCGTGACCTGCTCGCGATCGAAGCGCTCCGCCATGTCTCGCAGGTCCTCCAGCTCGTCCACCAGCCCGGGATCACCGGGCGCCACGGGCTCCAGCTTCTCCGCCAGGCGACGCAGCTTGCGGGCGCCTTCCTCGAACGCCCCGCGCTCCCGGTCTCCCAGCGCCGCCTCCCGCGTGCTCGCCGCCTCCAGCAGCAGCAGCTCCCGGCGCACCTCCGGCTCCACCACCGCCGCCCCGGCGCGCGCCACCCGGATCGGCAGCTTCAGGGTCCGCTTCTCCACACCGCCCGCCGGGAGCAGGACGTGCCCCTCGACGGTGAGGATGGCGACGTCGGGCTCGGCGTCCCCGTCGTCGCCGATGAGGAACTCCATGAGGAGGGATCTGGGCTCGAGGGCATAGAGATCGCCGAGCTCGAGGCGGAAGGACCCGTCGTCGCCCTGCTGACGCGGGTAGTGGTGCAGGACCTTGATGTGCTCCGCGGCCGGGGCCGGGGCCACGGTGACTGCCACGTTCTGCGCGGCGAGCGCCATGAGCCCCTCGATCTCGGCCTGGAACACCGCCGGCGCCTGGTCCGGCGCCTCGATGTAGTACGTGCTTCCGCCGCCGGCATCGGCCAGCCCCCGCAACAGCCGCTCGTCGTAGTCGGCGCCGAAGCCGATCGTGGTCGTGCTCACGCCCCTGGCCGCGGCCGTCGCCACCAGCTCCCGCAGCCGCCCGGGCTCGGTGATCCCCACGTTCGCCAGCCCGTCCGTCATCAGGAGCACGCGGTTGACACCCCCCTCCACCAGCGCTTCCGCCACCAGCTCGCGGCCGCGCAGCCACCCGCCCGACAGGTTCGTCATCCCGCCCGTCCCGATGGTCTCGATGCGGGCCAGCAGCTCCTGGCGTCGCGCGCCCTCCGTCCGACCCGCGACGGTGCGCACGTCATCGTCGTAGGCGACGATGCTCGCGACGTCCTCGTCGCCCAGCCGCCGCACCAGCAGGCTCGCCGCCTCCTTCGCCCGCTCCAGCTTGCCCAGCCCCGCCATCGAGCCGGAGCGGTCCAGCACGATGCTCAGGTTCAGTCCCGGCCGGTCCTCCGCTTCCGGCGCTTCACCCGTGATGCGCAGCAACACCCGCACGAGGTAGCCCCCGTCCGCCACCGGCTCATGGTCCAGCAGGATCTTCGTGTCCATTTCGGATGCCCTCCACGGCCTCCGTCCCGCCCCCCATGGGCCGGACACGCCAGAAGGTAGGGATGGGGTGTGACAGACCTCCACGCGGAGGCCACCAGCGCGGCTACGGCGTGACGAGCAGGAAGGCGAATCCGAAGAGGGCGTAGACGGCCAGGAGCAGCACTCCCTCGAACCACGTCACCTCACCGTCCTGGGCAATGGCGTTGACGATGAAGGCTACGCTGGCGATGGCGATCAGCTCGACCGGGTTCTCGAACACCAGGTTCATGGGAGAGCCCATGGCGTAGGAGACCAGCACCAGCACGGGCGCCAGCAGCAGCGCCACCTGGATGGTCGAGCCCACGGTGATGCTCATGACCAGGCTCATCCGCCCCTCGCGGGCGAAGTGCACTGCGGACACGTACTCCGCGGCGTTGCCCACCACTGCCAGCACGATCACGCCCAGGAAGAACGTCGACAGCCCGAACCCCTCGGCCGTGGCTTCCAGCGCCCCTGCCACGAGCTCGGCTTCGAGCGCCGTCACGGCAGTGCCGCCCGCCAGGACCAGGAGCGAGAGCCAGACGGGCCAGGCTCCGCCCTCGTCGCCCCCGCCTTCATCGTCGTCGCGGGCGAACACATCCCTGTGGGTCACGAACGTGTACGCCAGGTTCGCAACGTAGACGACGACCAGTACGGCAGCCACGCCGAGGCTCAGCGTCTCGTCCAGCGCCGAGACCGTGGCCGCGCCCTCCAGCCCCCGCTCCATGTAGTCGAACAGCGCCGGGAGCATGAGCGCGATCACCGACAGGATCAGCAGGCTCGACAGCAGCCCCGCGCGCTGGCGGTTGAACGTGCGATGCTCCCGCCCCCACGTCCCCACCACCACCGCCAGTCCCAGCCCCAGCAGGCTGTTTCCGATGATCGAGCCCGTGATCTGCGCCTTCGCCACAGCCGCGTTCCCCGCGGCCAGAACGAACAGCGCCAGCACCAGCTCCGCCGTGTTTCCGAACGTGACGTTCAGCAGACCGCCGATGGCCGAGCCCGCCCGCCGCGCCAGGTGGTCCGTGGCTTTCCGGATCCACTCCGCCAGAGGCGCGATCGCCGCCACAGCCGTGACGAAGACCCAGAGCGGCGAGGCGTGGACCACGTGCTCGAGCGCCAGGGAGATCGGGACCAGGACGAGCAGCCAGGCGGAGATCATGCGCGCCAATGTGGCCGCCGACGCCGCGGGGCGAAAGCGCAGGAAGCACCCGGCCGGGCCGAGAGGGCCCGTCGCCCTTCCGCCCTCACGGCCACCCCGCCGACGGCCCTTGACCTCGTCCCTAACGTTAGGGATCGGTCGTCCCCCACCCTGTCCGGAGGCCTCACCATGAACATCGGGATTCTCGGATCCGGCGCAGTCGGCCAGAGCCTGGGCACCGCGCTGGCGCGCCAGGGCCACGAGGTCGTGCTCGGGACTCGCACTCCGGAGGAGCTCGAACGCCCGCGCGGGCACGGCGCCGCCTCCCTCGCCGTGTGGCGCCAGCGCGCCGGAGCCAGCGCGCGTACAGGCACGTTCCCGGAAACGGCCGCCCACGGCCACGTCATTCTCAATGCGACGAACGGCGCGGGATCACTCGACGCCCTTCGCGCCGCCGGAGCTCCCAACCTGCGCGGGAAGGTCCTCATCGACATCTCCAACCCGCTGGACTTCTCCCACGGCATGCCGCCCACCCTCTTCGTTGCCAACGACGACTCGCTGGCCGAGCGCATCCAGGCAGCGTTTCCCGAGACGCGGGTCGTCAAGACCCTCAACACCACCAACGCGCTCGTGATGACGGACCCGGCCCGGGTCGGCGGCGGAGACCACACACTGTTCGTCAGCGGGAACGACCCCGAAGCGAAGCGCCAGGTCATGGACTGGCTCCGCGAGTGGTTCGGGTGGCGCGACATCATCGATCTGGGCGACATCACCACCGCGCGCGGAGCCGAGATGCTCCTCCCGCTCTGGCTCCGACTCATGGGAGCGCTCGGCACGCCCATGTTCAATTTCAAGATCGTGCGCTGACCCGCCGGAGCGACGGTCCAGGCCGGAGTGTGGAATCGATGCCACATTGTCGCCCATCCGCGCTACAGTTTGCAGCATCGCCGCACTCCCGGGCCACGGTTGCCTGCAATGTGGACTCGTCACGCCTGCTGCAGGGTTTCAGGCTGCCCACGGATCATTGGCTCGTGCACGGCATGTTGGTTGCCGGATAAAAACATGCTGGACTCTCCTTCCGCCACCGCCCCTGTCCAAGGAGGTCGCATGAAGCGTTGCACGGTCCTCGCTGCGCTCCTGTTGTCGGTCGCGCTGGTCGTTCCCGGCGGCCACGCCGCGGCGCAGACGCAGCTCATCGGGGACAAGGATTGCTTCGGGTTCGGCGCGTATCCGTGTTCCGAGCTTACGGACATCACGCTGGGCGTCGACCGGCGGAGCGCCTCGGAGGCGGCCGCGGCCAATGGCGCCCAGCAGACGGATTTCTATTCCAGCAACTTCTCTCCGCTGCCGACGATTTTCGACGTCATCTTCCCGCTGTCGACGAACATCTTCAGCGCGGCGCTGAAAGTCGGGATGTGGGGCTTCCAGTCCGGTGATCTCAGTGCGTACACGGTGTGGCTGAACGGGGTGATGCTGCCGAACTTCTTCTTCTTCCAGGATGGCCCCTATGCGGTAGTGGAGCGCACGTTCAACTTCAATGCCGCGCAGATCGCGGCCATGAACGGGGACGGCGAGTTGAGGCTGACCATCGACCGCGGGACGAGCATCGACGCGACGGGCTTCGACTATTTCCAGCTCGACTACGGGATGGACACCGGAAACGGGACGGGAACCGTGCCCGAGCCCGCGACCGTCGTGCTGCTGCTTTCCGGACTCCTCGGCCTTGGATTCGTGGCGCGACGCAGGGGCGCCGACACGGCCTGAAGCCCGGGAGGTGCGCGCAGGCCGCCCGGAGCGGCCACGACCTCCCGCACGAAGCCCCGCCTGGCGCCACGGCGTCAGGCGGGGCTCGAGCATCCGGGTCCTCGGCGGCGCCGGGCCACACACGCGTCGGCTTGATCCGGCAGGCGCGCGCGCCGGATCGCGCCCGGCCCACCCGAAACCCGTTCCATCGAAACGTTGCACCGCCCCTCACGTGAAACGTCCCCGGGCGTTTCATGAAACAGGCCGTCCGGCCGCCCCGGATGCCCCTGATCATCGGCAACGCGTTGCCACGGCAGGAGTTGCGGCGTCCCGGCCACAGGGGCGTCACCCTTGCCACCGTGCAGGCTGTCCACTCACCTCACACGGAGGAAGGAAGATGATGAGAAAGATCTTGCTGTTCGCGCCGATCCTGCTGTTCGCCGCCTGTGCGGACCAGCCCGATCCGCTGGCGCCGGAGACCAATGCCCAGTTCGCAAGGCACGCGCCCCCGGGCCGCGGCGGTGCGCTGGGCGCCGTGTATGTCACGAGCCAGGGTCTGTACTACGACACGTTCGTGGCCGCCGAAGTGCTCCCCAACAAAGGACCCTTCCAGAAGCTCGACAGCGGCATGACCGAGTGGGGGCCCGGCCAGCCCGGTTACCTCGGAGGTCGCTGGTGGGAGGACACGAACCACAACGACATCCGGGACGACACCGACACCTATCTTCTCTGTCCGCTCCTCGGTCCGGGGCGCGAGACGCCCTGACCGCTGCCGCCGAGGCCGACAACGGGTGGCCGAAGCCTCACGACGGAAGCCTCGCCTGGCGCCGCGGCGCCAGGCGAGGCACCCTCGCAGTCCGCCACCGCGCCGTGTGCCGCGCGCAGCGCGCTCGCCGAGAGCCTTCCCTTCTGCGCCCCCTCCGTGTACTCTTGTGGGGCATTTCCCTACAGCCCCTCACGGAAGGCGCCCTCCCATGCCTCGCGGCAGCCGGTGGCCTCCGGGAACGGCTCCCGCACCACCGGGCGCGCACCGCGCTTCCTGCCGGCCGGAGTACGCCCTCGCGCTGCTCGCGCTGCTGGCCGTCGCCGATCCGTCCGCGCCGTTGCTCGCGCAGGCGGGGGACGCCCTCCGCTCCCCACCGACGCTGAAGGACCGGTCCGCGAGCCCGGACACGGTGGAGGTGAGCCTCACCGCTGCGCCTGCGCGCCTCGTGCTCCTCCCCGGTGCGCCCGCCACGGACGCCTACGCGTACAACGGCACCGTGCCCGGCCCCACGCTGGACGTCCGCGAGGGCGAGCACGTGATCGTCCACTTCCGCAATGAGCTGGAGGAGCCGACCACCATTCACTGGCACGGTCTGCACCTGCCGGCGGGGGCGGACGGGAGCCCGTTCGACCCGGTCCCGCCCGGCGGGACGTACGACTACGTGTTCGACGTGCCGGTCGGGACGGCGGGGACGTACTGGTACCACCCGCACCCGGATCGGACGACGACCGAGCAGGTGGCGCACGGGCTTTACGGCGCCGTCATCATCCGGGCCGCGCACGACCCGCTCGAAGGAATCCCGGAACGGCTGCTGATCCTGTCGGACAACCGGTTCCGCCCGGACGGCTCCATCGACCTCCCGGCTCCGGACTCCCGGCAGGGGCAGATCGACCTCGAGAACGGGCGGGAGGGAAACGTCCTCTTCGTGAACGGCCAGGTGATGCCGACGCTGCGGATCCGTAGCGGCGAGGTGCAGCGTTGGCGGGTGGTGGACGCGGCCGCCGCGCGCGTCTACCGGCTCGCGATTCCGGGGCAGAGCCTCCTCCACGTGGGCAGCGACGGCGGTCTCTTCGAGCATCCGCGCGAGGTGCCCGACATGGTTCTGGCCAACTCCGGCCGGGTCGAGCTCCTGGTGCGCGGCTCGGCCCCGCCTGGGAGCACGGCCACCCTCCGGACGCTCCCGTACGACCGCTACGACCCGCACACACGCCCCGCCGACTGGGACCGCCCGCGCGACCTGCTGACGCTCCGGTATGACGACGCGCCGGCGGTGCCCCCGGTCGCCGTCCCGTCGACGCTCCGCGCCGTGGCCGCTCTCGACACGACTCGTGTCGCCGAGCGCCGCGTCCTGGTCTTCAGCCAGGGAATGATCGACAACAAGAAGATGGACATGAACCGGGTCGACCTGGTGGCGCACCTGGGGACCACCGAGATCTGGGAGGTCGACAACGTGGTGGGCATGGACCACCCGTTCCACCTACACGGCTTCCGCTTCCAGATCCTCGACCGCGACGGCGTTCCGGAGCCGTACCCCAGCTGGAACGACACGGTGAACGTGCCGAAGCACGGCTACGTCCGCATCGTCGTCCGCTTCGACGATTTCGCAGGCAAGTGGATGTACCACTGCCACATCCTCGACCACGAAGACGCCGGCATGATGGGCATCCTCCAGGTGCAGTAGCTCCCGAACCCCCCTAGCAGGAGGCGCGCATGTCGCACTGGCCGAGAGCGGTCGTCGCCGTCACGCTGACGGTGATCGCCGCCGCCGCGTTCACCGTCCCTCGCGTCGAGCCGGAGCAGAACGCCCAGCAACCCCAGCAGATCGCCAGAGGGCGCTACCTGGTGATCAGCCACGCCTGCGGTGAGTGTCACGGCGGCGGCGACAATCCGGCGGCGAAGGGCTGGCTTGCCGGATCGACCGGGCCTGAAACGGAAAGCCGGATCGGACCTCCTCCATGTGGTCTGGGTGTCCCGGCGACCGGCTGCTTCACCACGCGCCCGCGCAACCTCACTCCGGACAACCTCACCGGACTCGGCCGCTTCACGGAACGCCAGATCTTCAACGCGCTCCGCTACGGGCTGCGTCCTGAAGACACGCCGGACCTGGAGATCACCTCCAGCACGCCGGGGAAGGGGAACTTCCCGGAGCACCCGCACTACCTCGCGCCGCCCATGCCGTGGCCGGTCTGGCGGCACATGCCGGACGAGGATCTGCGCGCGATCGCCGCGTACCTGAAGCACGGCCTCAAGCCTGTGCGCCACAAGGTGGCCGACAGCGAGGGGCCGCCCGACTTCTGGGCGGGCGCCTACACCGAGAATGCGATCGGGGCGTATCCGGCCGCGGCATACCCCACGGCGAACGAGCGCACCGTCCCCGCGACGGACCGGGATCTCGTGCTGCGCGGCCGCTATCTCGTCATCAGCCACGGGTGCGCCGACTGTCATCGCGGCCCGGCCCCGGACTCGAAGGGCTGGCTCGCCGGGATCACGGAACCCTCGCAGGACTTCGTCATCGGCCCCTGCCTCGCCGATCCCGCGGCGAAGCCGTGCTTCCACGGCCGGCCCAGCAACATCACCCCCGACGACGCCACCGGGATCGGCCGCTACACGGAGCGCCAGATCTTCAACGCCCTGCGCTACGGGCTGCGCCCCGAGCACACGCCGGACGTCGACATCACGTCCTCCACCCCCGGGCAGGGGAACTATCCCGCAGCCCCGGACTACCTGGGGCCCTTCATGCCGTGGACATCCTTCCGGTTCATGCCCGACGAGGACCTGCACGCCATCGCTGCGTACCTCAAGCGCGGGCTCGAGCCGGTGAGCAACAAGGTCCCCGACAGTGATCGGACCCCGGACCTCTGGGCGAGCGCCGTCACGGCGGAAGCGATCGGCCCCTATCCACCGGCCCCGTTCCCCACGGCCAACGAGGTGAGAGTCGGCATCGCGAGCGCGGGCGGCGGGCGGTAGCGCGCGCCCGCCTGAGGGGGCGTCCCGCCCGGCCCGCTGCACCCGTCCTGCGGGATGCAGCGAGCCGGTCGCGGCGGCGCGTCAGGAGCCTGCAGCCACGTTCTGGTTCAACCGGAACACGTTGTCCGGGTCCCAGCGCCGCTTCGTCTCCGCCAGCCTGCCGTAGCCCGCGCCGTAGTTCGCCGCCACCCTCGCGTCGTCGTCCGGTGCCATGAAGTTCGTGTAGCCGCCGTCGAACCCGGACCAGGGATGCAGCGCTGCGTAGTAGTCGCGCACCCAGGCGGTGTTCGCCGTGTCGTTCGCCGGGTCCGGCCAGGTCCCGACCACGTTGAGCACGAAATCGGCATCCCTGTGGGCGAACGCCGTCGCCTCCGCGGCGACGTCCCGGACGGCTCCGCCCAGTGGGTAGATGTGCATGGTCGACATGACGGTCGGGACACGGGGCCCGTGCTCCACGTGCACCGCGATCGCCTCGGCTGGCAGGTCCCGCAGGAAATCGGACTTCCAGTAGTGCCGGAGCCCGGGCGGAAGCAGCGCGTCGAACGCGCTCTGGAGCGCCGGGAAGGGCACGGGACCGACGTGCTCCGCGACCACCGGCCCCGCCGCGCGGATCGGACGCAGCACCTCCTCGCTCCGCCCCGGGTCGCCGGTCCAGCACACCACCAGCAGGCACAGCGGCTCCCCGTGCCGCCCCTCGGGGATGAACGGAAGCGGTGGAGCGATCTGGAAGCCGACGAAGGCACCGAGCTCGCGCGGCGCACTCCGGATGTGGTCCCGGAAGAATGCGAGCACGTCCGCGGCGGCGCTCAGCTCGAAGAAGATCGGCCCGCCCACCACCTGGTCCACGGGGTGCAGCCGGAACTCGAACGACGTCACCACCCCGAAGTTGCCGCCCCCGCCGCGCAGCGCCCAGAACAGATCCTCGTTCTCGTCCTCGCTGGCCCGCACCAGCCGCCCGTCCGCGGTCACCACGCTCGCGGACACGAGGTTGTCGCACGTCAGGCCGAAACGGCGGGAGAGATAGCCCACGCCGCCGCCGAGGGTGAGGCCCCCGATCCCCGTGGTCGAGATGAAGCCGGCGGGGACGGCCATGCCGAACGCGTGCGTCGCATGATCCAGGTCGGCGAGGCGTGCGCCTCCGCCCACCCTGACCCCCCGCCCCGCCGGATCCACGTTCACGTTCCGCAGACCTCCCAGGTCGAGCACCACACCGTCGCACGTCCCGTAGCCCGGGACGCTGTGACCACCGCCGCGTACCGCCAGCGGCTTCCCCATCTCTCCGGCGGCGCGCACGGTCGCGATCACATCCGCCTCGTCGCATGCCCGCACCACCACCTCTGGACGGCGGTCGATCATCCCGTTGTAAACGGCGCGCGCGCCGTCGTAGGCAGGGTGATCCGGTCCGATGACGTCGCCTCTCACGCTCTGGGAAAGACGATCCACGACAGTTTGCGGCATAGGGGCCTCGCAGGTTGGGGTGAGGAGAGCGCGGGACGCATGGACTTTAGGGTCGCGATCCGGACATGGACAAGAGGGTCAATGTCGCGCTCCCCGGCGGCACGTTTCTTGTCGTTCTTCGCAGCAACTTCATCTGTTTCTCGAGCGGAGGCCGACAGCATGCCGATCGCCGAAATGCTGCCCGGGGGCGCGCGCGGATGGCGGCGCTGGGCGTTCGCCGGGGCGTCGGTGGCGGCGCACGCCGCGGTGGTGACCGCGCTGGTGGTCGGAACCAATGAGGCGGACGCTTCGCCCGCGCAGGCGACGGAAGCGGAGAAGGTGACGTACGTGGACATCCGGTCGTTCGCGCCGCCGCCGCCCCCGCCGCCGGCGGCCCGGCCGGAGCCGCAGCCCAACCGGCCCACCCGGCCCCAGCCGCGGACGCCGCAACCGCAGCCGCAGCCTCAGGCGACCCCGGAGCCACGGGTGCCGGCTCGCCCCTCCGACATCGTGGAGCCGACCGACTCGGTGGAGCTCGATCCTCTGGGAGCGGACCTGCCGCCCGTGCCGGAGGTGGTACCGGAGGTGGTGCCGAGCCCGCCGGCGGCGCCGACCGGCGGTCAGCCGGGCGGGGAGGAAGGGGGGAAGCCGGGGGGCGTGGAGGGTGGGCAGGGCGAAGCGGTGCCGGAGGCGGGCGGGACGTATGTGGCGGCCGTGGTGGACCGGAAGGCGGAGCTGAAGAACCGGGGGGATCTGCCGCGGATCATGGAGCGGCTGTTCCCGGATGCCATGCGGGCGCAGGGCAGGGACGGCCGCGTGGTGGTGCAGTTCGTGGTGGACGAGCGGGGACGTGTGGACGCGGGGACGGTGAAGGTGATGTCGAGCACGAGCGAGGCATTCGAGGAAGCGACTCGCGAGGCCCTGAAGGAGTTCCGCTTCACGCCCGCGACGATCGGGGATCATCCCGTGCGGATGCTGACCCAGATCCCGGTGATCTGGGAAATCCAAAGCTAGGCAGGAGAGAGTCATGGGTCTGTCATTCGGCGCCCTCTGGGGCCAGATGGGGTGGTTCGTCCGCAGCATCGTGCTCGTGATGCTGGGCATGAGCATGATCACGCTTTCCGTTTCCCTGGCGAAGTGGTGGCGGCTGCGGAAGCTGAAGCGCGCGACCACGCCGTTCGAGCCGGAGTTCGCCGCCGCGCGGGCGGACGACGATCTGGATGCCGCGCTTCGGGTGACGGACCGGCACCCGGACTCGCACGTGGCGGCGGTGCTGGGCGAGGCGCTCCGGGAAGTGGCGCCGCTGCTGCGGCGTGAGGAGCTCGCGGCGGCAGCCATCACGTCGGCGGAGCGAGCGGTCGAGCGGGAGCAGATCATGCTGGCGGCGGAGCTCAAGAAGGGGCTGGGCATCCTGGCGACCATCGGGGCCACCGCGCCGTTCGTCGGTCTCCTGGGCACCGTCATCGGCATCGTGAACTCGTTCCAGGGTATCGCCGCAAGCGGAGGCGGTGGGCTGGAAGCGGTGTCTGCCGGGATCGCCGAAGCGCTCATCGCCACCGCCATCGGGCTGCTCGCCGCCATCCCGGCGGTGTGGCTGTACAACTACTTCACGGCCCGGCTGGAGACCGTCTTCTCCGAGCTCGCCTACATCAGCCGCGAGACCATCGACTGGCTCATGCGGCGCGAGGCGCTCCGCGGCCGCCTGACGCCGGGTCTGGACCCGGAGGCGGCCTGACCATGGGCCTGCCCGGCGGCGGCACCCCGACGGCCGGCGGCGGCTCGCGGCTCCCCTCCATCCCCGGGATGGCGGACACCGGACTGTCGTCGTCGATCAACGTCACGCCCATGATCGACGTGATGCTCGTGCTCCTCATCATCTTCCTCGTCGTGACGCCGATCCTGACGCAGTACGAAGCCACTCCGCCCCAGGCGATCACCGCCCAGGCAGAGCCCGATGACGACGTCGTCACCGTCGGCATCGACGACGGCGGCGCCTTCTACGTGGAGAACCGCCCGGTCCCCGACGGCAGCCTCGCCGCCGCGCTCCGGCGAGAGCTGGCCGGCCAGCCAGCGGGCCAGCGCCTCATCTACCTGCGCGGCGATCGAGACGTCTCCTACGCCCGCATCCTCGACGCGGTGGAGGCGGCGAGACGGGCTGGCGTATCCACCATCGGCGCGATCACGGAGCCGTTCGACCCGGACGCCGCAGAAACCGACGCGGTCGCGCGCGCCGGAGAGGGAGGGATGTAGCCATGGCCATGACGGGAGGCGGTACCGGGAGCGGCCCGCAGTCGGACATCAACGTGACCCCCATGATCAATGTCCTGCTCGTGCTGCTGATCATCTTCCTCGTCATCCAGCCGGCGCTCCAGGAGGGGATCACCGTGCAGGTGCCGGCCGTCCGGCAGGCACCGGCCACGGAGCAGCCCGAGCAGGTGGTTCTGCGCGTCGCCGATGGACCCACCTTCCTGATCAACGGGAAGCGCGTCCCGCTGGAGCAGATCAGGCCGACGCTGAACGCGCTCTTCGCCGACGCCGACGCAGACGACCGGGTCGTGTTCGTGGACGGGAGCGAGAGCATCCGCTACGGCGACGTGGTTCGCGCCATCGACGAGGCGCGCGGAGCGGATGCGAAGACCGTGGGGCTGGTGCCCCGCTCGCAGCGCGACCGCCTGCCGGGGACGCGGTAGCCGCCCTACGAGGACGTGGGCGCGAGATGCTCTCTGCCGGGTCTTTCCACCTCGAGAGATCGCCGGCCCGAAATCCCTATGATCGCGGCCCCGCCGCGGCGTCGTCCAAACCGCCCGATGGAACGGGCGGGACGAGCACGGAGGCGCTCCAGCGGAACCTGCCCCACTCCATCACGAGCCGCGCCGCCGACTCCCGGCCGGCGCGGCCTGCCAACTCTCCAGCCCTGTCTCCGGCCGTGTCGGGCTCGACGCGGATGGTGAACCGCTCCACCGGCGAGCGGAGCGTATCGACGCGCATGGGGACGCGGGCGACATCCTCGCCCGGTCGGTAGCGCGTGCCCCACTGGCCCGTCTCACCGTTGATGATCAGCCGCACGTCGTGCTCCGTGGGCAGCGTCCACAGCGTGTAGCTCCCGCTGTCGAGCTCGACGCCGGCGAGGCGAACGGGTCCGGAGATGGTGAGCTGCGTGGCCGCGTTCGCGCCCGTGCGCCACACCTGCCCGTAGGGGATCAGCGCGCCGAGGAGCGTTCGGCCGCGCCTCAGCGGGCTGCTGTAGTCGATGGTGAAGCGGGTGCCGCCGATCGTCGCCCGAGCGGTTTCGCGCCCGCTCAGCGCCTGCGGGACGCCCCGGCTCTTCTCCTCCGCCGCGAAGCGCGCGGCGATGGCGTCCATGTCCGGCGCTTCGGTTATGCGCTCGACTTCCTGCTTGTACGTGGTGCCCTGCCCCGAGTACGAGAGCAGCCGCCCCCGCTCGTCGAGCCGGCCGACGCCCGCGCCGGCGAGCCCCGTGCTGCGGATGGAATAGCGGCCGTCGCCGAGGTCCTGCACGCGCGCGTAGCCAATGTGACCCTCGTCCCACCCCTCGAAGAAGTACTGCCCGATGCGCGTCGTGTCGGGGCGGCCTCTCGCCGCGTCGAACAGCAGCTCGTACGTCCCGTAGACGAACGCGTTCCACGGCACGGTGGCGACGTAGGTCCTGCGATACGCGACGCTGCTCGTCCCGCCGTCCTTCCGCGTGGAAAGCCGCACCAGGCTGTCCGTGAACGCCGCCCTGTGGTGCAGCTCCGCCGACCCGGGCGGGGCGTTCGGGATCCGGGTGTCCATGGTCCAGCTGCGGATCGTGCCATCCGGCGCGAGCGCGGCCTCCCACCGCCTGCGGACCACGACCGGCGACCGTCCGACGGCGTCACTCGTGATCCGGTCCCCCGTCCGGGTCACCCACTCGACGGAGGTCGTGTCGGCGCCGAGCGTCGCGACGAAGCCGTAGCTCTCCTGCGCCTCGCGGCCGCAGGCTTCGAGGGCCAGGCTCGCGCTGAGCGCCATGATGAGGAGGACCGTTCTCATTGGATCTCACGTGGCGAGTTCGGGCGCACCCCTGCGTGGATCATCGGGCGCGCCACAGGATCAACGAGCCGGCCACCGGGGTCGTGACAGCGTCGGGCTCAGCGGCCACGGCCGCCACACGCACCTTCCCGCGTCGCCCCCTCAGGCGATGCCAGTCCTCACCGCCTGCGCGCTGGTCCGACCGTTGCGGCGGGTCGGCAGCCTGAGCAGGCCGGGTCTCTGGACCCGTCCGTTTCCGTTCATTCGCCGCGAAAGGGGCTTCCGTGCAGGCTCGAATTCCTCCAGGCGCCGCTCTGGCCGTGACGTCGCCCTGACGGGCCACGGAACCATGGCCGAGCCGAGCCCGTTCACGCCCGAGCTCTTCCGTTTCTTCCGGGAGCTCCGGGAACACAACCGGAAGGAGTGGTTCGAAGCGAACCGCGGCCGGTACGAGGAGCACGTGCTGGAGCCGTCGCGGATCTTCGTGCTCGCCTTCCGTTGGCAGCTGCGCCGGATCAGCCCGCACTTCCAGGCCGAGCCGCGGATCCGGGGCGGATCCCTCTTCCGGATCCACAACAACCGCCGCTTCCACCCGGACCGGCCCCCGTACAAGGTCCACGCCGGCATCCAGTTCCGGCACACGGCGGGCGGCGATGTGCACGCGCCCGGATTCTACCTGCACCTGGAGCCGGAGGGCGGCCCCGGCGAGTACGGCGGCGACGCGGGGTGCATGGCGGCGATGGGGGTCTGGCGGCCGGACCGTGAAACCCTGACCTCCATCCGCGACGCGATCGTCGCCGACCCGGCCGGGTGGAAGCGGGCCAGCCGGGCCCCCGCCTTCCGCTCCGCTCTCGAGCTCGGCGGCGACGCGCTGAAGCGCGGTCCGGCCGGCTACGACCGCGAGCATCCGATGATCGAGGACCTCAAGCGCAAGGACTTCGTGGCTTCGACGGACCTCGCCGAGGCGGAGGTGGTCGCGGACGGGTTCGTCGAGCGGTTCGCCGACCTCTGCCGCGCCGGGACGCCCTTCATGGCCTGGCTCTGCCAGGCTGCCGACGTTCCCTTCTGAGGGACGTCCCGCGCCCCACACGCATCCGGGCGCCCGCGGTTCCACGTGGCCGCCGACAATCGCTCGGGCTCCGGGGACTGGACGATGGGGGGCTTGATTCGGGTCTCACCTCCGTTCTTCGGGGTTGAAGGCTTGGTCCTGGTTAGGCAGGATCCCGTCGAGTTCCCGGAGCCGGTAGCTCCGGCCGTCCCGCGCATTACAGAGTCGTTCGGATAGGGCCCCGCTTGGCGTCGCCGGCAAGGGGCCGTTGCGGAACAGTTTTCTTTCCTGTCGCGGCCGCCAACCGTAATTTGACACCGGCAGTAATTACGGATACGGCATAAGTGTAACTAAGACCGGAGCTTTGGTTACACTTACGGACCAGGAGCAAGAGGCCATGGGCGGACGAACCGTCACCCTTACATGGCAGCACGATCCCCGGAGCCACGCTCCACGAAAGTACCGTCGCGCGTGCAAGTACGACGCGTACATCCCGGAGTTCCTCTCGGAGCTGAACCTCAGCCTGGACGCACAGCTCGCCGGGCTCGTCTCAGAAGCCGAAGCCGCCGTGCAGGAGCTCAACGCCAGCGCTCGGCCTGCCCTCGCTCCCCTCGCCCGATTGCTGCTTCGTACGGAGTCGATCGCCTCCTCGAAGGTCGAAGGTATGCAAGTGGGCGCGCGCAAGCTGGCTCGTGCCGAGGCGAAGCTGGAATCAGGCGACAAGGCCGGAACCACAACGGAAGAAATCCTGGCGAACATCGACGCCATGCAGTTGGCCATCGACGAGGCGGTTCGGGTAGACCGTTTTGGGCTCGAAGAGCTCGAGGCAATCCATGTGCGACTCATGGAGCGAGCCACGAATCGGCACGTGGCTGGCCGCGTCCGGGAGGAGCAGAACTGGATCGGGGGAAACGACTACAACCCGTGTGGCGCCGATTTCGTGCCTCCGCCCCCCGAACACGTGGCCGGCCTATTGGATGATCTCTTCGAGTCATTGGAGGACGACCGGCTCCCGCCGCTCGTGCAGGCAGCCCTCATCCACGCTCAGTTCGAGACGATCCACCCCTTCCACGATGGAAACGGACGCACCGGCCGTGCGCTCATCCACGTCGTCCTGAATCGGCGCGGCATCGCGCCCGAGTACGTGCCACCGATCAGTATCGTTCTGGCCAACAACAGGGACCGTTATATCGCGGCCTTGACGGCGTATCGGGAAGACCGCGTCCCGAACTGGATCGAGCATTTCGCCGCCGCGACGGCTTCGGCAGCGAATCTCGCTTCCGCGTACCTGGAAGCAATAGCGCAACTATCGGAGCAGTGGAAGAACTCTCTCCGGAGTCTCCCAAGCCCGCCACGGTCGGACGCAGCCGCATGGGCCATCCTCGATATCCTCCCTGCGCACCCGATCATCACCGCTCCCGTCGCGGCCGCTGCGACAGGCCGCGCGAAGCCCCGGATCTACCAGGCTCTCGAAAGCCTCCAAGAAGCCGGGGTGCTGCTGCCTCTCACGAAGAAGCGCCGCAACCAGTCATGGGAAGCGGAAGGTCTTCTTTCCCTGCTAGAGGGGCTCGAGGCGGGGGAGCCTCCGCGAGCGACATGAAGCCCGCGGCCAGCACCACGGCGCCTGCCGGAGTGGTTCAGCAGCTACAGAACCGTGGAGCCTCCTGAACCAAACCTGCTCAGCGGGGGCAGCGAATGCAGAAGGCGGAACCGTCGCTGCGTCCGCCTTCCCGCACCAACTCCTCCTGGCCACACGGTTGGAAAGCTGATAATGCTGATCCCGGGAGATGGCGATCCCCGGCATGTCGGCCGCCAGTGCGTCGCATGCTTCGGCAATGGCGCTGCCGATTCGCTCATGGTTCTCCTGGGAGTTGGTCGACCGCGGATCCGGCCCCCTCTTCCCCGCCTCCTTCAGCTCCTTGTCATGGGCTTTCGCCTCGACGAGGACCAAGCCCTTCCGACCGGCGGCGTCCTCGCCTTCATGGGCCCGGATGGTTGGAAGGTACGGACGGGTGTGACAGTGCGTGGCAATCGGGAGCCCCAGTTCCGCCCAGACTCCAGCCTCTCGGGCGTGCGACCAGGACTCGTGCCCCGAGCCATCACGGCGTCGAGATAGGCCCAGGCCTCGTCTGGGTCGGGATCCGGTCGAGGTGACGACAGCGACACTGTTCGAAGAAGAGGCAGCTACGGACGCGCGACGGGCCCGTACCCACCACCGAACCCAGCCCGACACGGGTCCCGCCCTCAAAGAAGAACGCCGCAAGCGCTTCTTGCAAAGCACTTGCGGCAGTGGGCCTGGGTGGACTCGAACCACCGACCTCACGCTTATCAGGCGTGCGCTCTAACCAGGCTGAGCTACAGGCCCCCGGTTGGGAGACGGACAAGCTAATCGAACGTGCGGTTGCGTTCAAGCGTGGAGCGGCCGTTCCGAGCCGCGGGCCGGGCAGGCTCGAGCGCTCGCCGGCGACCCGGTCTGCGGGCCCGAGCGGGTTGCGCCGGGGCCGGGTCGGCGGCGCGCAGCATTGTGAGCGGCGCGGTACGGACCGTGCCTGCGGCGATCCGTGTCCGGAGTGCGGCGGCCGAGCTCGGCCCGTGCGAGCGGCCCGCGTCGGGACTTCTGTCCGAAGTGCGAGCGTGGCGGACGGTGGAGGGGGTGGGGGTTGTTTAACGTGATTGAATATTCCGAAGGGAAGTGAAATCTTTCACAAGGGCGAGGGGATGACGCCGGCTCACTGCCGGTGGTCTGGCCACAGGAGGTTCTGGTGTATTTGTGGCGAAAGCGCGCCCTGTTG
>CAWCUS010000001.1:830000-888928 GCA_963798845.1 uncultured Gemmatimonadales bacterium
GATAGAGCCTGTCCCTGAGCTGGCGGCTGGTGACGTACTTCCCTTCCCGCCCGGCGAACGGCGAGTTGTTGACGACGAAGTCCACGGACACGGTGGGCTCCTCCACCGCGATCCCCTCCAGCCGGTCCGGGTGCTCGGGGTCGGCCACGGTGGCGCCGATCTCGACGCCCTCGAGCCCGGCGATGGCGACGATGTCGCCCGCCGCGGCCTGCTGGGCTTCCGCCCGTTCGAGCCCTTCGAAGGTGTAGAGCTTGGCGATGCGGCCCCGGCGAGGCTCGTCGCCCTCGGCGTCGGGGTGCTTGGGGTCGAGGAGGACCACGCCGTCGCCGAGCGCGACCCGGCCGCGCTCGATGCGGCCGATGCCGAGGCGCCCCAGGTACGGCGAGTGGTCGATGGTGGAGATCAGCATCTGGAACGGCGCGTCGGCGTTCGCCGGCGGCGCGGGGACGGCGCTCAGGATGGTCTCGAACAGAGGGACGAGGTCGGTGTGGTCATCGTCCGGGTGCCGCGCGGCCCACCCTTCGCGGGCGGAGGCGTAGAGGAACGGCGCGTCCAGCTGCCGGTCCATGGCCTCGATCTCCATGAACAGCTCGAGCACCTCGTCGTGGACGCGCAGCGGGTCGGAGTCGGCCCGGTCCACCTTGTTGATGACGACGATCGGCTGAAGTCCCAGCGCCAGCGCCTTGCGCGTCACGAACCGCGTCTGCGGCATCGGCCCCTCGAACGCATCCACCAGCAGCAGCACGCCGTCCACCATTCGGAGGATCCGCTCCACCTCGCCGCCGAAGTCCGCGTGCCCGGGCGTGTCCACGATGTTGATCTTGTGGTTCGCCCAGCGCACCGATGCGTTCTTCGAAAGGATGGTGATGCCCCGCTCCCGCTCCAGCGGGTTCGAGTCCATCACACGCTCGGCCACCTGCTGGTTCAGCCGGAAGGTCCCCGCCTGCCGGAGCATCTGGTCCACGAGCGTTGTCTTGCCGTGGTCCACGTGGGCGATGATGGCGACGTTCCGAAGCATGCAGGTTCCCGGGCGCTCGAGGTCTACCGCTGTCGTTCAGCCCGCATAGTACCACGGAGAGGCGCAGGAGTTTCGTTCGGGGTTCGATCGCCGTCGCCCGCTGACGCGGGCTCGGGCGACCCCGCTTCGCGGGGATTCGAATGAGGCCGGCCCGCTTCGCGGGCGGCCGCACCTCGCTGCGCGAGGATTCGAAGCGCGGCGCCGGCGGCGCCGCGCCGCCGCGAAAGCGGCGATTCGACACGCCGCTCGCCCTTACAGTCGCCGGGCACTTCCGCCTCCTGCCGCCCCGCCCTTCCCGGACAGTGGCGGCGGGTTCCCCGGGACCCGCCCCGTCCCCCGCTCCCGTGCGCCGACAGGGCGCGCAGCGACCGCGACCGCCTAGCCGTCGGCGGAGATGCGAACCGCCACGTTCCGCGTCCTCGGGCCGTCGTACTCGCAGAGGAACACGCGCTGCCACGTGCCGAGGACCAGCTTGCCGTCTTCGATGAGGAGTGTGAGGCCGGGGCCGGTGATGAGCGTCTTGATGTGGGAGTCGGAGTTCCCCTCGGCGTGGTGGTAGTCGCCCTGGTGCGGGGCCAGTCGTCGCAGGGTGGTGACGATGTCGCGCTGGACGTCGGGGTCGGCGCCTTCGTTCACGGTGAGGGCGCAGGTGGTGTGCATGGCCCATATGTGGATGACGCCCGCGCGCGTGCCCGCGTCGCGCACGCGCTGGAGGATACGGGACGTGATGTCGACCATCTGCTCGCGCTCGGTGGTTCGGACTTCGATGGGGCCGGTCATGTCTCGCCTGTTCCGATGTGGTAGATCCGACGCTGCTCCACCTGGACGGTGACGTGGGTGATGCCGAAGCGCTGGTGCATGCGGTCGTGGATGGCGGTGAGGACTTGCTGCGCCTGCTCGACGTCGGCGATGATGGCATGCCCGCTCATGGCGAAGAAGCCGCTGGTCACCGTCCACACGTGGAGGTCGTAGACGGCCTCCACGCCCCGGATCTCGCGGATGGCGGCCCGGATCTCCTCCAGGTCGAGGTGTGCCGGCACGGCTTCCAGCAGGATGTCCACGGACTCGCGCACGAGATTCCAGCTGCTGAACACGATCAGCGCGGCCACCAGCACGGAGATGATCGGGTCCGCGGGCGTCCAGCCGGTGGTGAGAATGATGGCCGCGGCCGCGATGGCGCCGATCGAGCCCAGCAGGTCGCCGAGGACGTGGAGGTAGGCGCCTCGCACGTTCAGGCTCTCGCCGGCCGAGCGGTGCAGGAGGAGCGCGGCGACGATGTTCACCACCAGCCCCGCCATCGCCACGGCGAGCATGAGGCCGCCCTCGATGGCGGCGGGCTGCCGGAAGCGCTTCCACGCTTCCAGGAAGATGAAGATGGAGAGCACGATCAGGGCGACGCCGTTGAGGAGCGCGGCCAGGATCTCGAAGCGCAGGTAGCCGTAGGTCTTCTCCGGCGTGGCCGGCCGCTGGGCGAACTTGAGCGCGAACAGCGACAACGCCAGGGCGCCGACGTCCGTGAGCATGTGCGCCGAGTCGGCCAGCAGCGCCAGGGAATTCGACAGCAGTCCGCCGACGAGCTCCGCCACCATGAACGTAGCGGTGAGCGCCAGCACCACGAGCAGATTCTTCCGCCCCGCCCCTCGTGCGTGCGCCGCAAGACCGCCGCCCGGCCGGTGGTCGTGGCCGTGCTCGTGCCCGTGCTCGCCTCTATCCGCCATTCGATCCGTCTTCGCTGATCACCCACGTCCAGCGCTCGCCCGCCGCGAAGGTGCGCGGCGGCAGGCGCCGCTCGAAGCCGTCGCCCTTCGCCGTCAGCACGATCGGCTCCTCCGCCGGAACGGGCGCCAGACGCGCCATGGCGGAGGGCGACACGCTCCCCAGCTCCACATCGCCGCCGGGCGGTGACAGGTACCGGAACCAGATGTCGAGGCTCCGTCCCGTCCTGTTCTCCACCTGGATGGTGGCAAGGGGCACAGCGCGTTCCACCGCGTCGTCCCCGCCGGCGCCCTGCCTTCCAGCGCACGCCCCGGCGGACAGGACGGCGGCGACGAGCGCGGCGGGGCCGGTGGCGCCGAGGGCGCGGGCGATGGTCCGGGCGACAGCCCCGGAAACGCCCCGGTCGAGGAGGGCGCCGGGAGCTCCGCTCCGGTAGGCGCGGGCGTGAGCGGCGCGCGTGCGAGCGGCCCGGATCACGGCAGCGCCGGTGCCCCGGCTACCCACCCGCCGACGCGGATGGCCACGGGGTGGCGCGCTTCGTGGCGTACCACCAGGCGGAGCTGGCTGGGGTGTCCCATGGCCTCGCCCTGGCGGATCCGCAGCTCCGTTGCCCCGCCCACCAGTCCTTCCCTCGCCAGGTAGGCGCCCAGCGATGCCGCGGCCGTGCCGGTGGCCGGGTCCTCATCGATATCGACGGCCGGCGCGAAGGAGCGCGAGCGGACCCGGCCCGCCTCGGCGTCCAGGACGAACGGGTAGAAAACGATGATGCGCCCCGGCTTCCCGATCTCGCGGAGGCGATCGAAGTCCGGGCGCATGGCGTCCAGCGCGGACAGGTCGGCCATGGGCAGCAGGGCCACCCGGATGCCCACGTCCTCCACCGCGGCCGCCGGCCGCGACGCCAGCACTTCGACGGGGAGTCCGAGCGCCCCGGCGATGCCCTCGAGGTCGAGCGCCAGGTCCACGCGCCGGGCGACGGGCATGTCCATCCAGACGACGACGCCCTCGCCTTCGCGCACGACCCGTCCCACCACGGATCCGCCCGGAGCCACGGAGCGCACGCCGGCCGGCAGCTCCCCGAGCCGGCCGGACCGGGCGAGCGCCGCGAATGCCGCCGCAGTGGCGTGGCCGCACAGGTCCACTTCCCCGCCCGGCGCGAAGTAGCGGAGCCGGAACGGCGGCCGGACGGGGTCCGAGCCGTGCTCGGCGGACCGGTCGTGGTCGCCGGCTCCGGTGTCCTCCTCGGGCGGCCAGACGAACGCGGTCTCCGAAAGCGGGTTCAGGCGGACGGCCGTGCGCGTCATCTCCTCGGGCGAGGTTTCCGCCGGATCGAGGACCACGCCGGCGGGGTTGCCGCCGGGGGCTGAGGGCGACGGTGGGAAGGCCACCATGCGCCACTCGCGGGCGCTCTGCTCGTTCATCGGGATCGTTCCAGTGCGAGGCGGGCCGCCGACGGCCCGGCGTTCCCGTCCCGGCGGGACTCGCCCGCGCGGGCGAGCGCGATCTTCAGGAGCACGGGGCCGACCAGGAGGTGGACGATGATCACGGCCGTGGTGACCGCGACGAACTGCCCGCCCCACGACGGGAACTCGGCCGCGACCAGCAGCGACAGGCCCAGGGTCACGCCGGCCTGCGAGATGAGCCCGAGCCAGGCCAGGCGTCGAACCGGCGCCGGCGACCCGGCGTAGCGGGCGCCCAGGCGCGCCCCGGCCCACGTGAAGAAGGTGCGGGCGGACACCACCACGAGCGCCACTGGCCAGAACGCCGCCACCGTGTGGAGGTCCAGCGACGCGCCGGCGAGGGCGAAGAAGATGGCGAAGACGACGAGGGAGTTGGCCTCGATGGCTTCGATCAGCCGGTCGCCCGCCTCGGAGAAGTTCTCGATCACGAATCCGGCCGCCGCGGCCGCGAGCAGGAGCTCGACGTGCGCGGTGTCGGCAACGAGCACCAGGAGGTACGCGAACAGCAGGGTGCCGAGGACGGTGCGGCGCGCCTGTCGCTCGAGATACACGCCGAACGCCCAGCCCAGCGCCGCGCCAATGGCGATGGCCCCGCCAACTTCCCACGCCACGGTTCCGATCAGCGCGGGGTCGAATGGCTCACCGCTGGTGAGCGGACCGGTCAGCGCCAGCGCCACGGCAAAGAGCACGATGACCACCACGTCCTTGAAGATGGTGGCGCCGAGGATCGTCTCCGTCAGCTCGCCCCGGGCCCCCGCCTCGTTGATCACCGCGATGGTGGCATCGGGGGACGAATTGGCGCACCAGATGGCGAGCAGCAGCCCGACGGCCGCGGCGAACGCCCACGACTCCCCGGCCACCACGGGCGCCACTGGCTTGAGCGCCAGCACGAGCCCCGTCATGCCGACGATCACCACGGTCAGGATGCCCAGGGCGACGCCGAGGATGGAGCGGAGCGACTTGCGCAGCTCGCCGAGCTTCAGCTCGCCGCCGGCCGTGAGGGCGATGAGCGCCAGCGCCAGCTCGTCGATGGTGCGCAGCGAGTCCACCATCCCGCCCGTGAGCACGCCGAGCGCGAACGGGCCGACGACGATGCCGACCAGGACGTACCCGGTGACCCGGGGCAGGCGGAGCCCGGCCACCGCCGCGCCGGCGAGGTACGCCACGAGCAGAGTGAAGCCGAGCAGGACGGAAACCACGGTCCTCGGCTGCGACGACGCCTCGAGCGCGAGCACGAGGTAGGCGAAGGCGACCAGCGCCGAGAGCGTCAGCAGCCGCTTCACGGCCGCCCGGGCGTCAACCCGCATCGGCCAGCTCCCGGATCAGCTCGGCCACTTCGGGCGGCCCCGCCAGCCACGACGACGCGGCCGTCTCCGGCGGCGGCTCGTGCGCCACCACGATCCCGCCCCCGAGATCCCGCACAACCACGAACGCGTCCTCGTCCGTGCGATCGTCCCCGACGAAGATGGCCGGGAGGGCGCCATCCGGCGCCACGGTGTCCAGGAGGAAGCGCGTCGCCGCGCCCTTGTCCCAGTCCACGTCCGGGCGCACTTCGAACACCTTCTTCCCTTCCGTCACTCGCAGGCCCGTCCGCGCGGCGGCGCCGCTCACCGCGGCCCGCACCCTCGCCTCCGCCCCCTCGCGCTGCGCGCGGCGGTAGTGGATGCTGAGCGTCCAGCCCTTGTCCTCCACTTCCGTTCCCGGTTCGTCCGCGAGAGACCGCGCCAGCGCGGCGGCCGCGGCCTCCAGCGCCGGCCTCGCCTCCGCCGCCGCCGGGTGCACCCGGTCCACGGCCGGACCTTCGATCTCGAAGCCGTGGTTGCCGGCGTAGTAGATGCCGGCCAGCCCCACGCGCTCGCGCACGTCATCCAGACCCCGACCGCTCACGATCGCGACCACCGTGTCGGACCGGGCGGCGAGCCGCCGGAGCGCCGCGGCCGCCGCCGGAAGCAGCGCAGCGTCCTCCGGGCGCGCGACGATCGGCGACAGGGTGCCGTCGAAGTCGAGGGCCACGAGCATCCGACCCGCCGTCCGGCGGAGTCGGAGGAGGTCCGGGATCCGGTCGCGCGCGTGTGGGAGGGGCATCGGGCAGAGAGTATCACGCGCCCCTCCGGCGACGCAAACGCCCCGCCCGCCCGCGGCGGAAGCACGGCGTCGCCTTGGCGGGCGCGGCCTGCCCGGGCGGAGCCGGAGGGACGGGGGCCAGAGTGGCGGCCGGCCCGCGGCGCGGTTAACTTTTCCCCACCACATCCGCATGGAACCAAGCGTAAGCCCTTGTCCCACATACGACTGATCCGAAACGCAGCGCCGCTGCTCGTGCTGCTCGCCGGCGCGTGCTCGGATTCGTCCCGCATGGCCATGGGGGACGTGAACAGCGTCATCGTGGTGGTGGACGACACGCTCTGGTCGCAGGTGTCCGACACGGTCATGACCACGCTCCAGCCCACGATCTTCGCCGTGCGCCAGGAGCCGACGTTCCTGCTCACGCAGACATCGACTGCGGGGCCGCACTGGGGAGAGCTGCGTCGCTTCCGACAGGTGCTCGCCATCGGGCACGCGGACGATCCCGCCGTGTCCGCGGCGGTGTCGGCGGCCCACGCCTCGGTCACGCCCCCCGCCATCGTGGAAGCCAACGACGTGTGGGCCCGGAGCCAGCACGTGACGGCGCTGGTGCTTCCGCGTGGCAACGAAGCGGCCGTCGTGGCGTCGTACGTGGACAGCCTGTCGTCGCTCCTGGACTACCGCTACCGCTCGTGGGCCAAGCAGCGCATGTACTTCAGCGGCCACGATGAAGCGCTGGCCGACACACTCGAGCAGGCGGGCGGGTTCACCGTGGACGTGCCGGACGTGTACCGGTGGCGGCAGGTGGGGGATTCGGCTTTCATGTTCCTGAACGACGAGCCCGATGCCTCGCAGCTCGTGCGCTCGCTCCTGGTCACGTGGCGCATTGGCACCGGGGGGAAGCCGGCCGTGGAGCCCGCGCTGGCGTGGCGCGACTCCGTCGCAAAGCGATTCTACGACTGGGGCCAGATCACGGAGCCGCACCCGATCCAGAGCACCGAGGTGACCATCGAGGGGCAACCCTCCGGCGTGGAGGAAATGCTGCAGATCCGCGGCGTGTGGAGCGGCACCGACGAGTCCTTCCCCACGGGCGGCCCGTTCATCGCGCGCGTCGTGGACTGCCCCGACCAGGACCGCAGGTACCTGCTGGACGCGTGGCTGTATGCCCCCGCCAAGGACAAGTACCAGTACATCATCCAGCTGGAGGCCCTGCTCGACTCCTTCCAATGCGACGGAGCCGCCAGCACTTCCCCCGCCGCCGAGTGACGAACGCAGTGACCCCCCCTGCGAACGCAGTGACCCCCCCTGCGAACGAAGTGAGCCCCTCTGCGAGGCCGCGAGGCGGCCGAGCCCCTCTGCGAACGAAGTGAGCCCCCCTGCGAACGAAGTGAGCCCCTCTGCGAACGAAGTGAGCCCCTCTGCGAACGAAGTGAGCCCCTCTGCGAACGAAGTGAGCCCCTCTGCGAACGAAGTGAGCCCCTCTGCGAACGAAGTGAGCCCCTCTGCGAACGAAGTGAGCCCATAACGTGTTCGTCCACCTCCACACCCACTCCGAGTTCTCGCTCCTGGACGGCGCGAACCGGCTTGGCGACCTGATCCGGCGGGCGCAGGAGCTCGAGATGCCCGCCGTGGCGCTGACGGATCACGGCGCCATGTATGGCGCGTGGCAGTTCCGCCAGCAGGCGACCAGGGCGGGGATCCGGCCGATCATCGGCATGGAAGCGTACGTGGCTCCCGGCGCGCGGCAGGACCGCAGCGTGGTCAGGGGCGAGCGGCCGTACTACCACCTGGTTCTCCTCGCCCGCGACCTCACCGGGTTCCGGAATCTGGTGCGGCTTTCCTCGATCGGCTTCCTCGAGGGGTTCTACCACCGCCCGCGCGTGGACCGCGAGGTGCTGGAGCGGTACTCCGAAGGCCTGATCGTGAGCAGCGCGTGCATGGCGGGCGAAGTGGCGCGCCACCTGATGGCGGGCGAGCACGATGCCGCGCGGGAGGCGGCGACATGGTACGCGGAGGTGTTCAGGGACCGCTACTACCTGGAAGTGCAGGCGCACGACACGGAAGGCCAGGCGAACCTGAACGAGAAGGTGCTCGCGCTGGCCGAGGAGCTGTCGCTCCCCGTCGTCGCCACGAACGACGCCCACTTCCTGCGCCCCGAGGACCACGACGCCCACGACATCCTGCTCTGCATCGGCCTCGGCAAGGATCGCGAGGACCAGAACCGGATGCGGTACGACCGCGGCCTCTATTTCAAGTCGGGACCGGAGATGGCCGAGCGCTTCCCCGCGCATCCGGACGTGCTGGAGAACACGCTCGCCATCGCGGACCGTGTCTCGCTGGACCTGCCGAGGCAGTACTACGTGCCCAAGTTCCCGCTCCCCCAGGGGTTCAGCGAGGAGTCGGCGCTGCTGACGGAGCTGGCGACGAAGGGGACCCGGGAGATCTACGGCGACCCGCTTCCGCCCGACGTCCAGGATCGGCTGGACTACGAGCTGGGCGTGATCACGAACCCGACGGCCGACTACTCGGGCTACTTCCTGATCACGGCCGACTTCATCAACTGGGCGAAGGACCAGGGGATCCCGGTGGGCCCAGGTCGCGGCTCGGCGGCGGGGTCCATCGTCGCCTACGCCATGGGCATCACGGGCGTGGACCCGCTCGAGTTCGACCTGCTGTTCGAGCGATTCCTGAACCCGGACCGCGTGTCCATGCCCGACATCGACATCGACTTCTGCTACGAGCGCAGGGGCGAGGTCATCGAGTACGTGCGGGAGAAGTACGGGCGGGACAGTGTGGGCCAGATCATCACGTTCGGCACCATGAAGTCCCGGGCGGTGATCCGGGACGTGGGGCGCGTGCTCGGCTTCGAGCCCGCGGAGACCGACAGGCTGGCCAAGCTGATCCCGAACGCCCCCGGCAACAGCATGACCGTGTCGGAAGCGAGGGAGAAGATCGGCGAGCTGCGGGAGATGGCGCGCTCGGACGACCGCGTTCGTCGCCTGCTCGACTATGCCGAGACGCTGGAGGGGCTGAATCGTCACGCCAGTGTCCACGCCGCCGGCGTGGTCATCGCCCCCGGTCCGCTCCAGGAGTACGTCCCCGTGTGCACGCAGTCGGGCGGCCGCGGCGCCGGCTCGAACCGCAAGGTCGGCGAAGGCAACGGCGACGAGGACACGATCGTCACCCAGTGGGACATGAACGCACTGGAGCAGGCCGGGATGCTGAAGATGGACTTCCTCGGCCTGAAGACGCTCACGGTCATCTACGACGCCGCGGACGCGGTGCGGAAGAGCCGCGGCGCCCTCCGCCACCCGGTCACCGGCGAGGAGTACGAGCGGATCGAGGATGTGCCGCTGGACGACGGGGCCGTGTACGAGATGCTGGCCCACGGCGGCACGAGCGGCGTGTTCCAGTTCGAGTCGAGCCTGGCCACGGACAAGCTGCGGGCCATGAAGTGCGACCGCTTCGAGGACCTGGTGGCCACGAACGCGCTGATCCGACCCGGTCCGCTGGACAGCGGGATGACGGACGTGTTCATCCGTCGCAAGCTGGGCAAGGAGCCGGTCACGTACCCGCTGCCGCAGCTGTCGGAGGTGCTGGCGCCCACGTACGGGGTCATCACCTACCAGGAGCAGTTGATGCGCATCGCGCAGGTGCTGGCCGGCTTCACGCTGGCGGAAGCCGACGTGATGCGGAAGGCGGTGGGAAAGAAGGACGCTGAGCTGATCGCCGCGCAGCTGGAGAAGTTCGTGACGCGCGCGGTGGAGCTCGAGGTGCCGCAGGCGAAGGCGAGGGAGATCGCCGAGCAGATCGAGACGTTCGGCCGTTACGGCTTCAACCGGAGCCACTCGGTGGCGTACGCGTTGCTGAGCTACCAGACCGCGTGGCTGAAGCGGCACTACCCTGCCGAGTTCATGGCGGCGCTGCTTTCATCGGTTGTGGACAAAACCGACGACGTGGTAAAGTACATCGCGGAATGTCGCGAGATGACGCGCCACATCCCCGGCCGCGAGGATCCCATCGAGGTCCTCCCCCCCGACGTCAACGAGAGCGGGTGGAAGTTCACGGCGGTGAGCGACACCGCCATCCGCTTCGGCATGGGCGCGTGCCGGGGCGTGGGCGAGGGCGCGGTGCGGGAGATCCTGGCGGCGAGGGCGGACGGCGGGTTCCAGAGCCTGTTCGAGCTGGTGGACCGGGTCGACCTGCGGGCCGCGGGGAAGCGCACGCTGGAAGCGCTCATCGCGGCGGGCGCGTGCGATTCGTTCGGGCACCGGGCCCAGCTCATGGCGGGGCTGGAAGTGGCGGTGGGCGAGGCGCAGCTGCGCCAGGCGGACCGGGAGAGCGGTCAGGGCTCGCTCTTCGACCTGGGCGCCGAGGCCGCGCCGGTGCGGGAAGCGCCGAAGCTGCCCGAGGTGCCGAGGTGGCCGGAGTCGGACCGGCTGGCGAGGGAGAAGGAGATCCTTGGCTTCTTCATCAGCGGCCACCCGCTGGACAGGTTCCGGGACGAGCTGAAGCTGTTCGGCGCGGTGAACACGGCGAACCTCTCGGAGCACCGGGACCGGAAAGTGGAGCTGGCGTGCGTGGTGACCGCGGTTGCGCGCCAGATCTCGAAGCGGAGCGGGCAGGAATGGGGGCGGGTGACCGTGGAGGACTTCCACGGCACCGCCACCGTCCTGGCGTTCGGTGAGGCGTGGGAGAAGTATCGCGACGTGCTGCTGCAGGACGCGGCGGTGGTGATCCGGGGGCAGGTGTCCGGGCGCGACCGGGACGAGGACGACCCGCCCGTCTTCCTGGACGAAGCGCTGGCGCTCGCCACCGTTCGGGACGCCGGCTCGGTGGGTCTGGAGGTCCGCCTGCGGCGCGGGGCGTCCGCCGACTGCATCGACGCGGCCACCGTCGCGTTCCGCCGCTGCCCTGGCGAGGCGCCGGTCTACGTCCGGCTGGAGGGGAACGGCGGGCACCGGGGCGAGGGTGGGAACGGGGGTGGGCGGAAGCGGTTCCGCTCCAGGACGGTGCGGGTGTCGCCGTCACCGGAGCTGGTGGCGGAGCTGAAGGAGCTGTTCGGGCCGGAGGGGGTCCGACTGGTACGAGCGCAAGGATGACGAATGGCCGGTAAACCGCTGGACTTCGAGCGCGACATCAAGGAGCTGGAGGAGCAGATCGACCGCCTCCAGGGCCTGGCCCGCGAGCGCGGACTCGACGCGTCGCCTGAGCTCGACACGCTGGAAGCGAAGCTGGAGGAGCTGAAGCTGGACACGTTCCGCGACCTCTCGCCCATGGAGCGCGTCCAGCTGGCGCGGCATCCGCAGCGCCCGTTCACGCTCGACTACGTGGAGCGGGTGTTCACCGACTTCAGGGAGCTGCACGGCGATCGCGCCTATCGCGATGACGAGTCGATCGTAGCGGGTTGGGCGCGCCTGGACGGTCGCACGGTCATGGTGATCGGCCACCAGCGCGGGCGCGACATGAAGGAGAACCTGTTGCGCAACTTCGGGATGCCGCACCCGGAGGGGTACCGCAAGGCGCTCCGGCTCATGCACCAGGCGGAGAAGTTCGGCCACCCCGTGATCACGTTCATCGACACGCCCGGGGCGTACCCGGGGATGGGAGCGGAGGAGCGGGGCCAGGCGGAAGCGATCGCCAGGAACCTGCGGGACATGGCGGCGCTGAGGGTGCCCACCATCTCCGTGGTGATCGGGGAGGGCGGGAGCGGCGGCGCGCTGGCGCTCGGCGTGACGGACCGGATCCTGATGTTCGAGAACGCCATCTACAGCGTGATCACGGCCGAGGGGTGCGCGGCCATCCTGTGGAAGACGGCGGAGGCGAAGGACAAGGCGGCCGCGGCGCTGAAGATCACCGCCCCGGACCTGCAGCGCCTGGGCGTTGTGGACGAGATCCTCCCGGAGCCGAGCGCGGGCGCCCACAACGACTGGGACGCCGCCGCCGACACGTTGAAGAAGGCCCTGGAGCGCCAGCTGGCCGAGCTCACGAAGCTGGACGTGGATGCGCTCCGGGAGCAGCGCTGGGCCAAGTACGACGGGCTCGGCGAGTGGAAGGAGCCGGCGCCGGCCGGCTGAGCCCGGACCGCCGAGCAGCGGAGCCCCCATGCACATCGTCGAAGTCAGCTTCAAGGGAAACCGACGGGACTACTTCGCCGCGGACGGCGAGCTGGCCTCGGTGGACTCCTACGTCATCGTCGAGGCGGACCGGGGCGAGGACCTGGGTCGCGTCACGGCCGCGGGCGCCGTCGCCGAGCGGAAGTGCACCGGATGCTCCACCGGCTGCGCCGCGCCGACGCCCTCGAAGCGCGTGCTCCGCATCGCCCGCCCGGAGGAGGTGGACCGTTCCGTGGCGCTCCGCTCCGATGAGCCGCGGGTGCGCCGCACGGTGCGAGAGAAGGTGCAGCGCCACCAGCTGAAGATGAAGGTGAGCGAGGCCGAGTGGCAGTTCGACCGGAACAAGCTGACCGTCTACTTCACGGCCGAGCGGCGCGTGGACTTCCGCGAGCTGGTGAAGGACCTGGCGCGGACGTTCCGGACGCGCATCGAGCTGAAGCAGATCGGGGTGCGCGACGAGGCCGCGCTCCTGGGCGGCGTCGGCCGCTGCGGCCGCGAGCTGTGCTGCTCCACCTGGCTGCGCGAGCTCAAGCCCGTCAGCCTCCAGCTCGCCAAGGACCAGCGGCTCTCCCTCAATCCGGCCCAGATCTCCGGCTGCTGCGGCCGCCTCATGTGCTGCCTCACGTACGAGCACGCGGCGTACGTGGAGGCCAGGAAGCGCTTCCCGCGCGAAGGTAAGTGGCTGGCCACGGACCGCGGGCGCGAGCGCGTCATTGCCGTGGACATCTGGCGCGAGCGAGTGGTTCTGAAGGACGAGAGCGGCGAGCGTCGCACCGTGGAGCTGGCGGCGCTGAAGACCGAGGTGGAGGCGGGTTCGCGCCTGGCGGCGAAGCGGGAGCGGAGCCGGGGCGAATCGGGGACGAACGGGAACGCGGGTGGTGAGGGTTGAACCCCAAGCGCTACAAGTACATAACGACTGCCATCGACTACGCCAACGGCGCCCCGCACCTGGGGCACGCGCTGGAGAAGATCGGTGCCGATGCCATGGCCCGGTATCGCCGCCGCAAGGGCGAGCACGTGCATTACGTCATCGGCATGGACGAGCATGGCCTGAAAGTCTTGCAGAGCGCGCAGGAGAGCGGCATCACCCCACAGGAGTGGGTGGACGAGCTGGCCGGTCAGTTCCAGGCGGCGTGGAAGGCGCTGCACCTCAGCAACGACGACTTCATCCGCACCACGGAAGCCCGGCACCGGCAGGCGGCGCAGGAGATGGTGCGTCGCATCGATGCCGCCGGCGACCTCTACACCTCCATATATGCCGGCTACTACTGCATCGGCTGCGAGGCGTACAAGACCGAGGACGAGCTGGAGGGGAAGGACCCGGCCTCGCCGCTGCCGCCGGGAAAGGCAAGCCCCGAGCGCGCCCACGCGCTCCGCTGCCCCCTCCACCCCCGCCGCGAGCTGGAGTGGATGGAGGAGGAGAACTGGTTCTTCCGCCTCTCCCGCTACCGGGACCGCCTGCTCGACCTCCTGGACGAGCGGCCGGAGTTCGTTCAACCCGAAACGCGCCGTAACGAGGTGCGCCGCGTGATCGAGGGAGGGCTCGAGGACATCTCGGTCTCCCGCGCGCGCCTGGCCTGGGGGATCCCCTGGCCGGACGACCCGGACCACGTGGTGTACGTCTGGCTGGAGGCGCTCAGCAACTACCTCTCGGCCACCGGCTTCCCCGACGACGGCTACACCGCCTACTGGCCAGCCGACTTCCACGTCATCGGCAAGGACATCACCCGCTTCCACTGCATCTACTGGCCCGCTTTCCTCATGAGCGCGGGCCTCGCGCTGCCCCGCACCGTGTGGGCACACGGCTTCATCAATTTCGGCGGCGGCAAGATGTCGAAATCGGAGGGAGTGAGCATCACGCTCGACTCCGCCATCGATCGCCACGGACCCGATGCGCTGCGCTACTACCTGCTCCACGACATCCCGTGGACCGGCGACGGTGACTTCTCGCTGGAGCGCTTCGACGACGTCTACACCGCCGAGCTGGCCAACGACCTCGGCAACCTCGCCAGCCGCAGCCTGTCCATGATCGAGCGCTACCGTGGCGGCGTGGTGCCGCACGGCGGCGATACGGACCTCGACGACCGCATTCCGGACGTTCTCGTCCGCTACCGTGCCGCCATGGACGGCAACCTCCTGCACCAGGGGATCGGCGCCGCCATGGAGCTCACCGACGCGGCCAACGGTTTCGTCGAGGCCCGCGCACCCTGGAGCCAGGCGAAGGACCCGGCACAGTCGGCGGAGCTCGACGCCACACTGGCCGCCCTCGCCCGGGCCCTCGCCGCCCTGGTCACGATGCTCGAGCCCTTCCTGCCCGAACGCATGCGCTGCCTCGCGGCCACCCTCGGGCTCCAGGACGTGCCCGGCCTCGATGATGTGGCGAGGCTCGATCTGGCCGGGCACCACGTGGAGCGCGGCGAGATCCTGTTCCCGCGCGCTGACCGGTAGGTGTCGGGAAATCCCGGAAATTTGCCGGGGCGTCTTGACGGTCCTGCGGAGCAGGGGGTATCGTTGCCCGGTTCCCACAGGAAATCAACCGTAACGCTCCCCCGAACCCTGGATCTCCATGGCACGGCGCCAATGGACACTCATGGTCCTAGCGGACGACCAGTCCCGTGTTCGGCAGTATCGGATCTCCAGCCGAGCCGTTCGCTCCTGGCTTGCGGTGGCCTCCGTGGCGCTGCTCGTCCTCGTGACGCTGGCCGCCGGGTTCTTCATGGAAGAGCCGCAGCGCTTCCATGCGGAGCGGCTGACGAAGGCCAACGAGCTGCTGACCCACCAGCTGGAGACGCTCCGATCGGACATGGCGGTGCTTCAGAACTCCCTCGCCGAGCTGTCGGCGAAGGACGAGCGCTACCGTCTGCTCGCGAATCTGCAGCCGCTGGACGAGGACGTGAAGAAGGCCGGTGTCGGCGGTCCCGGCACACGCACGCTGGAGGAGACGCCGCTCTGGCACGTGGACCGCAAGCTCGCGCGGGAAGCGTTCGGCGCGAGCGAGGACGTGAACGCGCTGATCCGCAGGGCACGGGTGCTCACGGCCAGCTGGGATGAGGCGACGCGCTCGATGGAGACGCAGGTGGACGCGTGGGAGCGGACGCCATCGATCATGCCGACGGAAGGCTACGAGTCGAGCGGCTTCAGCCGCAGTCGGATGCACCCGATCCTCAACATCCGGCGACCGCACAAGGGCATCGACATCGTGGCCCGACGCGGCACCCCGGTGGTGGCCGCGGCCAAGGGCACCGTGGTGTTCGCAGCGGACACGCACGGCGAATACGGCTGGATGGTGGACGTCGACCACGGCAACGGCGTCACCACGCGCTACGCCCATCTGGCGAAGGGGAGCGTGGTGGTGAAGCCGGGGCAGCTGGTGGAGCGGTGGCAGAAGCTCGCCGAAGTGGGCAGCACCGGGCTGGTGACCGCGCCGAGCACCCATTACGAGGTGATCGTGGACGGCCGTCCCGTGGACCCGGACAAGTTCGTCCTCGGAGACGTCCTCCGCTTCTGAACCGGGCGATCGACGGCCGTCCGGTCGACGGGCGGCCGCGCCCGCAACGGCCGTTCGCGCTCCCCGGAGCCAGGCCGCGACTCGCGAGGGAAGCGGGGCGGGCGCTTGATGGACCCCGGGGGGTCCTGTACCTTGTTGTCCTTCCCATGATCCACCTTTCCGAGAGAGACAGATGAGACGAGTGGTGCTGATCGCGGCCGCAGCCGTGTTCGGGGCGAGCACTGCAGCATGCGGGGGCGGCGACGTCACGGTGCTCGCGCAGCTCCAGGGCGCGTCCACCGGGGCCGAGACGGCAGAACCCGTGGCGCTGGGGTCCCTCCCGGTGCGGCTCCTGCCGTACGACCGGGACCAGATCTTCGACTCGCTGAAGGCGGCGTATCCCGAGCCGGAGCCCGAGGTACCGGACAGTATCGCGGCGCTGCAGGACCGCGTGATCACGAAGCAGCGGGAGTGGCAGCAGGCCAACAACCAGTGGCTCGCCCTGCGCGACAGCCTGAAGACGCTGTCGACGAAGATGGCGAGGATGAGCAAGAGCTCCGGCGAGTACTTCGCGATGTTCCGCGACTTCAACGACATGGACGACCAGGTGAGCGCGCTGGAGAAGCGCTCCAACCAGGCGTTCCAGGAGTTCACCACTTCGCAGAACCGGCTGAACGAGCAGGCCAGGGAGATCCGGCTGGCGAAGCGGGCGTGGGGGGACGAGGCGTACGCGCCCATCGACTCCATCATCGGCGCGCGCCTGGACGCGATGGGGCTTCAGGAGTACGCGGACACGACCACCGACCAGGGCGTGGCGTACTTCAAGGACATCCCGGAGGGCAGGTGGTGGGTCTACGCGCGCTACGAGCGCCAGTTCGACGAGCTGTACTGGAACGTTCCGATCAACGTCCAGGGCGGGAAGGAGCCGACCCGGATCCAGCTCACCGAGGAGAACGCCGAGGTGCGCCCGAAGCTGTGAGGCAACGTGCCTGAGGCCACGAGCACGACGAGGCAGGCGGCGCTGACGCTGGAGGTGGACGGCGACGGCGTCGCCTGGCTCGTTTTCGACGACCCGGACCGCAAGGTCAACATCCTGTCCTCTGCCATCATGGAGCGGCTGGACGAGCTTCTGGACGAGGTGGAGCGTGAGGTGGCGGCGGGTCGGGCGAAAGCGCTGGTCGTGCGGAGCGGCAAGGACGGCAGCTTCATCGCCGGCGCCAACATCGACGAGATCGTCGACATCACGGATCCGGCGGTGGGCAGGGCGCAGGCCGCTCGCGGCCAGGCGGTGTTCCAGCGGCTCGCGACCCTGTCGATCCCGACCGTGGCCGCGGTGGATGGCACCTGCCTCGGCGGCGGCACGGAGATGATCCTCGCCTGTGACGTCCGCATCGCCAGCGACCGCAGGGAGACGAAGATCGGGCTCCCCGAGACGCGCCTCGGCATCCTGCCCGGCTTCGGCGGCACCACCCGGCTCCCGCGGCTGGTGGGCCTCGCGGCAGCCGCCGACATCATCCTCGCCGGGAAGTCCGTGGACGCGCGCAAGGCGAGCAGGATCGGGCTCGTCGAGGAGCGCATGCACGTGGGCGTCCTGTACGACCGCGCCCGCGAGCTCGCGCTCGCCATGGCCGCGGGCGGCGATCCGCCGGCGCGCGCCAGGCCGCCGGCGCCGATGCGTCTCATGGAAGCCACGAGCCCGGGTCGGAACGTCATTCTCAAGCAGGCCCGCAAGCAGGTCATGAAGCAGACCCGGGGCCACTACCCCGCCCCCCTGCGCGCCATCGACGTCATGCGCCGCTCGGCGGGCGCCCCGATCGGGAAGGCGCTCGCGCTCGAGGCCCAGGCGCTCGGCGAGCTGATCGCCACACCCGAGTCGAAGAACCTGATCCACGTCTTCCGCCTCATGGAGGGCGCGAAGAAGGCAGCGCCCACGGCCGAGGCGAGGCCGGTCGAGCGCGCCGCCGTGCTCGGCGCCGGCGTGATGGGCGGGGGGATCGCCCAGCTGCTGGCGTACCGGGAGATCCCGGTCCGACTCAAGGACATCAACCGCGACGCGCTGTCCACGGGACTGCGGCACGCTCGCTCGATGTTCGACAAGCTGGTGAAGCGTCGCCGGCTGAAGCCGCGGGAGGCGCAGGACCGGATGACGGCCATCTCGCCGTCGCTGGATTACTCGGGGTTCGGCGCCGTGGACCTGGTCATCGAGGCCGTGGTCGAGCGGATGCCCGTCAAGAAGTCCGTGCTGAAGCAGACGGAGGACGCGGTGCGGTCGGGGACGGTTCTGGCCAGCAACACGTCGTCGCTCTCGATCACCGACATGGCCTCGGCGCTGGAGCGGCCGGCGGACTTCGCCGGGATGCACTTCTTCAACCCGGTGGAGAAGATGCCGCTGGTGGAGGTCATCCGAGGGGAGCGCACCTCGGACGAGACCGCCGCCACCGTGTTCGCGCTCGCGCTCCGGCTCGGCAAGACGCCGGTGCTGGTGCGCGACGGCCCCGGCTTCCTCGTGAACCGGATCCTCACGCCGTACCTGAACGAGGCCGGGTACCTGCTCGGGCAGGCGGCTTCCATCGCGGAAGTGGACGAGGCGCTGCTCGATTTCGGCATGCCCATGGGGCCGCTCCGCCTCCTGGACGAGGTCGGCCTGGACATCGCCCGCCATGCCGGCGAGACCATGCACGAGGCCTTCGGCCAGCGCCTGGCGCCGGCACCCGTGCTCCTGGCGCTGGAGCACACGGACCGCCTGGGGCGCAAGAACGGCCGGGGCTTCTACACGTACGTGGACGGCAGGGCGAAGCACCCCGACTCGGACATCTACGAGGAGCTGGCCAATGTGGCCGGGGCCGAGCGCTCGACGGTCCCGGCGCGCGAGATCGTGGACCGCACAGTGCTCCCCATGATCAACGAGGCCGCCCGCATCCTCGAGGACGGGATCGCGCGCTCCGCGGGCGACGTGGACCTGGCCATGATCGCCGGCACCGGCTTTCCTCCCTTCCGCGGCGGCCTCCTCCGCTACGCGGACCACGTCGGGCTCGACGCCATTGTCGCCCGGCTCCGCTCGCTCGCCCGCGAGCATGGTGCGCGCTTCGAGCCCGCGCCGCTGCTCGTCCGCAAGGCGGAGGCGGGCGAAGGGTTCTACGGCTGAGCGACCTCCCGCTCCCCCGCCCCGTCCACATCCACTACCTGCGACCGCCCGACCGCGTGCAGGTGTTCTCCCAGACGCTCGTCCACGAAGGTGACGCCCTGGTCACCTACCTCCCTCGCGCCGGAGTCGCCCGCCCCACCGTGGTGGGCGGGCGTCGCGTGCTGGAAGCGGAGTCGCCCGTGGTCTGGCTCACCTTCCCCGGCCGCTCCCACGACATCGGCCGCTTCCACACCCCGGACGGTCGCTTCACCGGGTACTACGCCAACATCCTGACGCCCGTGGAGATCGACCGATCCGCCGAGGGCGACACCTGGCACACGACCGACCTGTTCCTCGACGTCTTCCTCACCCCCGACGGCGACCCGTTCGTGCTCGACCGGGAAGAGCTGGAACAAGCGGTGGCCGTCGGCTGGGTGGACGCGGCCACGGCACGCGAGGCCGAGCGGGACGCCGCGGCGCTCGTGCGGGCCGCCCGGACCGGCCGGTGGCCGCCCGCGGTGGCGCGCGCATGGACGCTGGAGAGAGTGCTGGATCGGGTGCGCCCGGACGGTGTATCGAACCGATCGGAAACCGGACCGAGTGGAGACGAGACGACATGATGCTACGGATTCGGGCGGGACTGCTGCTGCTCGGCTTCTGGGCCGCCGGGGCGCTCCCGGCAGGGGCGGCGGCGCAGTCGGACCACAGCGGCACGGACGCGCGCACGGCGCTCCTCGAGCGCGCGCTGGAAAGCCGTACCCGCGGCCCCGACAGCGCGGCCGTGGTGGTGTTCGAGATCGCTGACTTCCAGTGCCCCTACTGCGCCCAGTTCGCCACCACCGTCGGTCCGCAGGTGGCGCAGAAGTACGTCCGGAGCGGCAAGGTTCAGTGGGTCTTCGTGAACATGCCGCTGCACAGCCATCCGCTGGCGTGGAGCGCGGCCGAAGCGGCGCTCTGCGCGGGGGCGGCGGGCGGCGACTTCTGGGCGATGCACGACCGCCTGTACAGCCAGCAGAGCACCTGGACCACCCTCCCCGATCCCTCCGACCGGTTCGCCAGCATGGCCGAGGAGGCGGGCGCGTCGGCGCAGGACTACCGCACCTGCGTGGCCCGCGACCAGGTGGCCTCCCTCATCCTCCAGGACCTCGGCTCCGCCATCAGCGCCGGCATCAGCGGCACGCCGGCCTTCATCGTCACGCACGACCGCCAGGTCCTCGATCGCATGGTGGGCGTCCAGACCATGGAGACCTGGACCGACGTCCTCGACCTGGCGCTACAGGGCAAGTCCGCAGAGACCGTCCCCCCCGACTCCGGCGGCGCCAGCAGCCCCGGGGGCTGAGTCCGCGGCCGGGAACCCGGGCCTCTCGCCCGTCGGATCAGTCCCGGAGGCGACGGATCTCGGGGATGGAGGCGGCGAAGGAGAAGGTGGAGACGACGGCGGAGCCGATGCACCAGCGGCACCAGGCGCCGATGACCCACTCCTCCAGCACGCTGAGATAGAGCGAGAAGAGGAAAGCGACGCCGGTGAGCGTGACCAGACCCACCGCGACCCACGGGCGATCCGCCAGCCCGGGCTGGATCCCGGCCAGCGCTACGGCGAGAATGGCGACGTAGCCCACCAGCCCGAGTCCGGCCACCGGGATTCCGGCGAACACCGCGTAGCGGGACGCCTGCACGGTCTCGCACCCGCCTCCCACGCCGCAGATCACGGCAGGGATCAATCCGAGCTTGTACAGGAGCAGGTAGCCGGCGATGAAGATGCCGGCCATGGCGAGCACCGCGATGAGCTGCCGGTTGAGCAGGCTCATCGGCTCCCGGCCGACTCCGGGGCGGTTGCCGACTCCGGGGCGGCCGCCGACTCCGGGGCAGTGGCGGACCCCTGTCCTGCGGGCTGCGGCGAGGCGGCCGAGGACTGGAGGACCTGGAGGAGGTTCCGCTCCATGTCGCCGACGGTCCGCCCGCCGACCTGGCGGTTGTTCACGAGCACCGTGGGCGTGCTGTTGACGCCCAGCTCATCGCCCACCATCCGGTTGGCGGTCACCACGTCGGCGTACTTGTCGCTCTTCAGGCACTTCTCGAACTCGCGTTCGTTCAGCCCCACGTCCTTGGCGTAGCCGACGAACGTGTCCACCACGTCGCGCTGGGCACTCCAGGTCGGCTGCTCCTGGAACAGCTTCTCGTGCATCGGCCAGTACCCGTCCTCGCCGTTCACCTGCTGGTCGCCCCCGCAGCGCGCGGCCCGTGAGGCGAGGAAGGAGTGCACGTGCGCGCCGCCGAGCGGGAAGTCGTAGAAGACGAGCTGCGCCTCACCGCTCTGGATGTACGGCATCAGCTTGGGCCGGACCTCGAGCGAGAAATCACGGCACGCCGGGCACATGAAGTCGGCGAACTCCACGATCTTGATCGGCGCATCGTCGTTGCCGACGCGAACCGGCGTGGCCTGCTCGTAGAGCGTGCGGACGTCCGACGCGTCCAGCTGGATCGGCTCCGTGGCCGCCGACCCGCCGCGCCCGGTCAGAGCGTACCCCAGCGCGGCCAGGCCCACCACCGCCACCACGACCAGCACTGCGTAGAACATCCCGTTCCCGCCGCCCTGTTTCTGGGCGGGAGAGCCTTTCCGCTGTCTTTGCGCCACGCTCGACCCCTCTCGCTGTTGACCGGAACCCCTGCCACTGTACCCGCCGGAAGATGAACGTGTTTCGAGTGGGGTCAAGGGAGCCGGGACGGGATCAGCCCACGGCCGCGAGCAATGCGTCGGTGTCGCGAAGGTCATCGAGAACCACGTCGGCGCCGGCCTCCTCGAGCTCCGCGACCGAGTGCTTGCCCGTGGCCACGGCCACCGCCAACACGCCCAGCTCCCGTCCACACGTCACGTCGAAGGGAGTGTCCCCAATGACCACGACGTCGCGCCCCCGGAAATGGATTCCCGTCCGCTCCCTCGCCCGCCGCACCGCCACCGCCGGAAGCCGGTCCCGGCGCTCGTGGTCAGAGCCGTACGCGCCGAAGTCGAAGCGCTTCCACAGGTCCACCGCGCTCAGCTTCAGCCTCGCCCCCGGCTCAATGTTCCCCGTCAGGAGGGCCACGAGGTGGTCCCCGGTCGCGTGCAGCCGATCCAGCGCCTCGTAAACGCCGGGGAGCACGCGCGTGTCCGCGTCCGGGCGGGCCAGCTCGACTTCCAGCTCCCGCAGGTACGCCTCCCACAGGAGCGGGAGCGCGGGGTAGATGCGGGTGTCCTCGAACCCGGCCATGCCCAGCAGCTCGCGGGCGATCTGCGGGTCCGTGCGGCCGTGGAAGTCGTAGCCTTCCATCGGCCCCGTCGCCCCGTACACCTCCAGCATGGCGCGCCGGAACGAGCGTGAGCCCGCTCCGTGGGTGTTGACCAGCGTGCCGTCTATGTCGAAAAGGACCAGCTTCCGCACCGCTCAGCTCCCGCGCACGGCCCGCTCGATGGCCTCGGCCACGGCGTCGGCCGCGAAGGCGCCGAGGGCAAGGAGGAGTCCCGGGTCTGCCGGCGACGCTGCGTCGGCGGTGGACACGGCGAAAGCGACGTCGCCGTCGAAGGGCGTATGGGCCGGGAAGATGCGGCGAGCCTGCGCCACGGAGGCGGCCCGGGCGAGGGACTGCAGCGCGGGTCGCGTCAGCGGCGCGTCCGTGGCCACCACGCACAGCGTCGTGTTCGTCCCGGGCGGAGCCGACCCGAAGACGCCCTCCGCCTGGCCGCCGCGGAGCAGGGCGACGCCATCCACGAAGCCGCCATCGGCGCCCCGCGCGCCCGCCACGATCCGGCCATCCGCGCCGCGCACGTCGCCGAGCGCGTTCACCACCGCCAGCGCCCCGACCGTGTAACCGAGCGCCGACACCGAGGCCGTGCCCAGCCCGCCGGGCGAGGCGCGCTCGGGGCCCAGCAGCTTTCCAACGGTCGCGCCCGTGCCCGCCCCGACCCGTCCCTCCGCCACGTCACCACCCGCGGCCTCGCACGCCGCCCGCCCCATCGCCGCGTCGGGGCGCCGGTCCGGACGCCCCTCTGCCAGGTCGAAGATCACGGCGGCGGGGACGATCGGGACCCGCGCGACGCCGGTCTCGAAGCCGCGACCTGCCTGTTCCAGCCACGCGGCCACGCCGTCCGCGGCGGCCAGGCCGAACGCGGAGCCGCCCGTCAGGAGGATGGCGTCGGCGCGCTCCACGAGATGCAGGTGGGAGATCGCCTCGATCTCGCGCGTGCCCGTCGCGGCGCCGCGGATGTCGCACCCGGCGCGGAACGGTCCCAGCACCACCGTACAGCCGGTACGCGCGTCGGCGTCGGTGGCGTGGCCGACGAGAATGCCGGGCACGTCCGTGATCCGGCCGCTCATGCCCTCCCGGCGGGGAAGTCGGCCGGAAGCGCCGGACAGCCGCTTTCGCTGACGCCGATCACCGGGTGGCGCGCGCCGCACGCACGGCGTCCGCGAACGCGTTCATCAGGCGGATGTTGGGGTCGGTGCTCCCGGCCTCGGCCTCCAGCCGCTCCGGGTGCCACTGCACGCCGAGCACCCAGTCGCGACCGGTGTGCTCGATCCCCTCCACCAGGCCGTCCTCCGCCCGGGCGGTGCAGCGCAGCCCCTCGCCCAGATCCTTCACGGCCTGGTGGTGGAATGAGTTGATCTCCAGCGGAGAGCACTCGCCCAGGATCTCGTGCAGCCGGCTCTCGGGCGTGCAGTCCACGGTGTGGTGGTGCTGCCCCCACGGCTCTTCCTGGTAGTGCGTCACCTGGTCACCGCGCTGGGTCGGCAGGTCCTGGTACAGCGTGCCGCCGAAGTAGACGTTCAGCAGCTGCATTCCGCGGCAGATCCCCATGATCGGGATGCTCTCCTCCAGCGCCGCGTCCAGGGCGGTCCACTCCGCGGCGTCGCGGGCCGGGTTGACCACGTCCAGCTCCGGCAGCGGCTCTTCCCCGTAGCGCGCGGGGGCAATGTCCTCGCCCCCGGTGAGGATGAGGCCCGACGCGATTCCCACCAGGTCGGCGATCGCCTCGCGGTCGTGGGCGGGGGTGACCAGGACGGGCGTGAGCCCCACGCGGGCCAGCAGGCGGAGGTAGTTCGAGTAGATCTCGACCCGCGGCTGGTGGTAGCGCCCGGCCTGCGGGCTGAGCGTGGTGGTCAGTGCGACGAAGGGTTCCATGATGCGGCTGTTGACGTGCTCGGTTCCAGGGCCACCGAAGCGGCTCCGCCTCGGGCCACCAGGTCCAGCAAGAGCTGTCCCACGCGGCTGTTGTCGAGAATCGCGCCGAAAGACCGGGCGGCCGGGCCGCGGGCGAACATCGGGACCATGTCCGCGGTGTGCCCCGTGGTCGTGTAGTGGGCGCCGAACGTCCCCATCGGGTCGGCGTGAAGCGCGAGCCCGCCGGTGTTGTGGTCGGCCAGGACGAGGATCAGCGTGTTCGGGTGCTGCTCCTGGTACGCCAGCGCCCTGCGGATCGCCAGGTCGAGGTCCAGCACCTCGGCGATGACGTCGGGCAGCACCGCGTTCTCGTGCCCCCGCCAGTCGATCTGCGACCCCTCCACCATGAGGAAGAAGCCCTTCGGCTGGTGCGACAGAACGCGCAGAGCGGTCTCGGTCATGTCCGGCAGCGACGGCGTCCGCTCCATGGCGCCGCCGGGGTTGTTCTCCGAGAAAAGGCCGACCAGCGCGCGCACGGTGTCCGGGTCCAGCGTCGCGAGCCCCTCGGGCGAATCCACGTAGGCGCCCCGGCTCCGGAACCTGGCCAGGAGGTCCTGCTGGTCCGCCCGCCGTGTCGGGTCGAAGTACTGGCGCCCGCCTCCCAGCAGCACCGTGGGCCCGAGCTCCGCGATCTGGGCGGCAATGTCCCAGTGCTGGTTCCGGTTCGCCACGTGGGCGAGGAACGCCGCCGGCGTCGCGTGCGTCACAGTGGCCGTGACCACGACCCCGGTGCCCATTCCCCTGGCCTTCGCGCGCTCGAGCACGGTCGGCAACGGCGTGGTGTCCGTCGACACGGCAATGGCGCCGTTGTAGGTCCGTTCCCCCGTGGAGAACGCCGTCGCGCCCGCCGCGCTGTCCGTCACGCGGCTGTCCGCGCTCTGCGTCGTCATCAGGCCGATGGCCGGGAAATGCTGTATGGCCAGGTCCGACGCGCTCAGCTTCGCGGCCGTCCAGTAGGCGAGCCCGGTCCCGTCGCCCACGAAAAGGACGATGCTGAACGGGTCGGGCGCGCCGGCGGGGCCTGGCACGGCGGACCGCGACCGGCCCTCGGGGCCGCACGCCGCGACCGCTGTGAGAGCGATCAGGACGGCGAGGCGACGCTTGCGGGATTTCACGTTTCAGTGCCGTTGTCTCAGAGCGCAGCCAGGAGCTCCGGCAGGCGCGATGGATCGATGTTGCCGCCGGAGATCACGGCGGCCGTGGCCCCACCGGACCACGCCCCCGACTCCAGCGCGGCGACGGTCGCCGCCCCCGAATACTCGACCAGCAGCTTGCCGCGCGCCAGGAGGCGGGCGGCGGCGGCGAGGATGGCGGCGTCGTCCACGAGGACGACGTCGTCGACCAGGGCGCGGGCGTGGGCGAAGGTGAGCGCCCCGACGCGCACCGGGAGGAGGCCGTCGGCGATGCTGTCCGTGCTGTCGAGCGTGACCAGCTCGCCCGCATCCAGGGACCGGCGCATGGCCGCGGAGCCGGTCGGCTCCACGCCCACGACCTTCACCTCGGGACGGAGGCGTTTCACCGCCGCGGCCACCCCGCTCAGCAGCCCGCCGCCGCCGATCGGGACGAGGACCGCCTCCACGTCCGGCCAGTCCTCGAGGATCTCGAGCCCGACGGTCCCCTGCCCGGCGATGATGTCCGGGTGGTCGAACGGGGGCACCATCACCATCCCTCGCCGCGCCTGCTCCTCCTCAGCCCGGACGCGCCGCTCCTCCGACGTGGTCCCTTCCATGACGACTTCCGCGCCCAGCCGCTTCGTCCCCTCCACCTTCACGGCCGGCGCGTTCACCGGCATCACGATGAGCGCCGGGACCCCGAACTCCCTCGCCGCGTACGCCACCGCCTGCGCGTGGTTGCCGCTGGAGTACGTGATCACGCCTTTCGCCCGCTCCCCGGCCGGCAGTCGCGAGATCATGGTGTACGCGCCCCGGAGCTTGAACGCGCCGATCGGCTGGAACGACTCGCATTTCAACCGCACCTCGCGCCCGACCACCTCCGACACCCACGGCGCCGCCAGCAGCGGCGTCCGCACCGCCACACCCTCCAGCGAGCGGGCGGCCGCGCGGATCGAGTCCAGCGTCACCAGCTCCGTGGCCCGCGCCGACGCACCGGCCGGCGCGGCCGTCACGAGTCCAGCTCCGCGTCCGCCGGCAGCACCTCCCCTGCCTCATCCCCTGCCTCATCCCCTGCCGCGTCGCCGGTGAGAACGTCGTCCGTGAGCGCGTCCTCCGCCGCGTCCTCCCCGACCAGCCGGGCCACGTCCATCACCTCGTCCGCCTCGTCGAGCGCGATCAGCCGAACGCCCTGCGTGTTCCGTCCGATCACCCGGATCTCGTGCACCGACTGCCGGATAACCACGCCGTTTCGCGTGATCATCACCAGCTCGTCGTCCGGGTCCACGCCCTTGATCGCGACGACCTTCCCCGTCTTCCCCGTCGTCCGGACGTTGATCACGCCCTTCCCCCCCCGACCCTGCAGGCGGTAGTCCTCGATCCGGCTCCGCTTCCCCAGCCCCTGCTCGGTCACCACCAGCAGTGTCGGCTCCACTTCGGCCGTTTCGACTGCCTCCGGGACCTCGTCGATCCCGCTGCCGACGTCCTGCGCGGCTCGCGACCGCACCACGACCATCCCCACCACGTAGTCGGCATCCGCGAGGCGGATCCCGCGCACCCCGGTGGCGGGCCGTCCCATCTGGCGGACGTCCTCCTCCTCGAAACGGATGGCCATGCCCTCGTGCGTGGCCAGGATCACCTGGTCGTCCCCGGACGTGATCTGGACATCGATGAGCTCATCGCCCTCGAGGATGTTGATGGCGTTGACGCCCGTGACGCGGATGTGCTGATAGGCGCTCAGCGCGCTCTTCTTCACCACACCTCGCCGCGTGGCGAACAGAAGGTTGCGATCGTGGCTGAACTCCCGGACCGGCACCACGGCCGCGATCGCCTCTCCCGGACCCAGCTGGAGGAGGTTGATCATGGGCTTCCCCCGCGCGGCCCGGCTGACCTGCGGGATCTGGTGCACTTTCAGCCAGTAGCACTGGCCGCGGCGGGTGAACACCATGAGGTAGTCGTGGGTCTGCGCCAGGAACAGGTGCTCGACCCAGTCCTCGTCCTTCGTGTTCATCCCCATGAGGCCGCGCCCGCCCCGGCGCTGGGTGCGGTAGGTGTCGAGCGGGAGGCGTTTCACGTAGCCCGAGTGGGAGATCGTCACGACCATGGGCTCGTCCGGGATGAGGTCCTCGATGGACAGGTCCACGCTGTCGCCCACGATCTGCGTGCGCCGCTCATCACCGTACTTGTCCGCCAGCTCCTGGAGCTCGTCCTTGATGATCTGGTAGCGCCGTGGCTGGTTGGAGAGGATGTCCTCCAGGTCCTCGATGGTGGACAGGACCTGCCGGATCTCGTCTTCCAGCTTCTCGATCTCGAGCCCGGTCAGGCGAGCCAGCCGCATGTCCAGGATCGCCCTCGCCTGCGCCTCGCTCAGCTCGAATTCCGACATGAGGGCGCCGCGCGCCGCCTCGGTGTCGTTCGAGCCGCGGATGATCTCGATCACACGGTCGATATTGTCGACGGCGATCTTCAGCCCCTGGAGGATGTGCTCCCGGGCCCGGGCCTCCGCCAGGTCGTGCTCGCTCCGGCGCACGATCACCGTGTGGCGATGCTCGACGAAGTGGTGGAGCAGCTCCTTCAGGTTCATCACCCGCGGCACGCCCCTGTCCAGCGCAAGCATGATGACGCCGAACGTGGACTGCATCTGCGTGTGCTTGAACAGCTGGTTCAGGACGATGTAGGGGATGGCGTCGCGCTTCAGCTCGATCACCACCCGGAGTCCGTCCCGGTCGCTCTCGTCCCGGAGGTCGCGGATGTCGGTGATCCGCTTGTCGCGGACGAGCTGCGCCATCTGCTCGATCATGCGGGCCTTGTTCACCATGAACGGGATCTCGCGGACAATGATACGGCTGCTGCCGTCGTCATCCTCCTCGATGTCCGCCTTGGCCCGCATGATGATGCGACCCCGCCCCGTCTCGTACGCCTCGCGGATCCCGTCGCGGCCGTGGATGAAGCCGCCGGTGGGGAGGTCCGGGCCGCGCACGTGCTGCATCAGGTCCGCCACCGTGCAGTCCGGATCATCGACCAGGTGCTGCGCCGCCGCCACTACCTCGCGCAGGTTGTGCGGCGGGATGTTCGTGGCCATTCCCACCGCGATCCCCAATGCCCCGTTCACCAGCAGGTTCGGCAGCTTCGACGGCAGGACCACCGGCTCCTCGCGCTGGTCGTCGAACGTGGGCGTGAAGCCCACGGTATCCTTGTCGATGTCCGCCAGCAGCTCCTGCGCGATCGCCTGGAGCCTCGCTTCCGTGTAGCGGTAGGCCGCGGCGTTGTCGCCATCGATGGAGCCGAAGTTCCCCTGCCCGTCCACCAGCGGGTAGCGCAGGCTGAAGTCCTGGACCATGCGCACCATGGCGTCGTAGACCGCCGAGTCTCCGTGCGGGTGGTACTTGCCCAGCACCTCGCCCACCACGTTCGCGCTCTTCTTGTACGGCCGCGTGGGGCCCAGCCCCAGTTCGCTCATGGCGTACAGGATCCGCCGGTGCACCGGCTTCAGCCCGTCGCGCACGTCCGGCAGCGCCCGCTGCACGATCACGCTCATCGAGTAGTCCAGGAAGGACTCCCGCATCTCCTCCTCGATCAGGCGAGGAAGGACTTTCGACTGCGTTCCGGGCATCTCCGGAGTGTCCATCGGCACCGTCTTTTTCGTGTGGGTCGGTTCGGGGCCCGGCCGGACGACCGGCAAGCCTGTATTTTACGAATTTCCCGGGCGTTCTGCGAGACGGGGCTGGTACACCGCCAGACCGCGGAAGTTCACGCGTGGGCGCGCGCGCTCACGCGTGGAGAAGCGAACAACAGCGTTTCACGCGAAGACGGGGCTTACGCGAAGGTCAGGGTCTCACTGTACTTCCACGCACGCTGAGAACTCCGACGTGTTGCCCGCCGGATCGGTGGCGGTCGCCGTCACGTGGTCACCGGCGGACAGATCGCCGAAGCTCGGCGTGAAGCTCGCGTTGCCGTCCGAGTTGGTCGTCACGTTGATCGAGCCGAGGAAGCGCTCGCCCTCGCCGTATCCGCTCCTGTCACACACATAGCCTGCCGGATCGACGCCGGTGTTGGCGAAGAACTCGATGCGGTAGGCGGTGTTGCCGCTGCTGTTGAGTGTGCCGGTGATGGCGCCGCTCGTCACCGCGGACGTGAGCACCGGGAAGTTCTGGAGGCCGTTCGGGCCGCCGTCGCCGTCGCCGGCGTCGTTGGGGGTCACGTCGTCGTCGCCGAGGTCGATCCCGAGGCCGGTCCCGTTCGGGTCCGCCACCGTCTGGTTCTGGTAGATCGCGTTGCCCAGAATCGAGTTCCCGCCCGCGGACGGGGAGACGACCGCCACGCCGTCGCCACCGTTGAAGATGATGAGGTTGCCGTCGCCCTCGGCCGTGCCGCCCACCACGTTTCCGGGCCCCTCGATGTAGACGCCCTGGCGGGCGTTGCCAGCGTGCGTCAATCCGTCGGCCGAGCCGATCACGTTCCCACGCACCCGGTTGCTCGCCGCGCCGCCATCCAGCCTCACCCCGTCTTCCTGGTTCGCCGCGATGATGTTGCCAGCTCCCTGTTCGGACCCGCCGATGTCGTTGTCGCGCGCCCCGCCTGCGATGTGCACGCCGCTCTTCCCGTTCCCGACCCGCGTGCCCGCCGCCGCCGCGTCCACACCGATGGTGTTGCCGAGCACCTGGTTGCCGGTTGCGCCCGCGCCCGTGATCAGCACGCCGTCATCCCCGTTCCCGCCGATCGTGTTCCCCTGGCCGGTCGTCGATCCGCCCACGACGTTGTTGGACACCCCGACGATGCGTACGCCTGTCACGCCGTTCCCGAGCGCCGCATCGCCGCTGGCCGCGATCCCTATGTAGCTTCTGCGGATCACGGTTCCGCTCGACGTGCCCGTCAGCAGGATGCCGTATTGCAGGTTGCCCGAGATCAGGTTTCCATCCCCCGGCTGCAAGGCGCCGATCCGGTTCCCCGTCCCGGCCTCGACCCGGATGCCCACCTGGTTGGGATACGCAGCCGTTCCCGTGTGCTCCGCGCCGATGATGCAGCCGACGACCGTGTTGCCGCCGGTCGCCAGCCGGATGCCCGCGCCGCCGGCGAAATTCAGGATCACGAGCCCCCGGATCACGGACGAGCCCCCCGTCACGCGCAGGCCGTCCACCGAGTTGCCCGCGGCGTACCCGTTCAGCACAACCGGGTCCGGATCGGTCGTCGCGTCGATCCTGACGGAATCCGTGATCGCCGGCAGCGACGAGCCGAGCACGATCACGTGCTCGGTCCCCTCGACCGAAAACGTGATCTCGTCTTCCCCTGGATGGGCGTTCGCCGCCACGATCGCCTCGCGCAGACTGCAGTGGGTGGCGTCGCAAGTCCCGTCGTTCACGTCGTCGAGGGCGTTCACCACGTAGGCGGGCGCTGCCGCGGGCGTCACCATCGTGAGCACCCGGGCGGCGGAGCTGCTCCCGTCGTTGTTGCTCGCGTCGGGGTCCGCGGTCGCCGACGTCGCCCTCGCCACGATGTCCACCGTGCCCGAGTCCGGCGCCGTCACCGTCACCGTGCGCTGCACGCTCGCGCCGCTGCCCAGGCCCACGGCGGGCCAACTCACGGTTCCCCCCGACTCCGTGCCGCCGTCCGACGCGACCACGAACGTCGCCCCGCCCGACAGCACGGACCGGATCACGACCTGTGTCGCGGCGTCGGGACCGTGGTTCGTCACGGTCAGGGTGTACGTGAGGTCCGCCCCGGCGTCGACGCTGGTCGGGCCCGTCATGGTCACCGCGACGTCGGCCGCAGGGGGATCTTCCACGGCGCCGGGACCGGTCGAGTCGGTGCACGTGGCGGCGACGAGAGCGGCGGCCAGAAGGAACCACCGTGCCTTCTTCGCAGACGATGACATGGGCTGAGATCCGGAGGGAGGAAAGGTGTCCAGGGCGCCCGCACGGGCGTGACCACACGCTGGGCGCGGGCCGTGGGCGCAAGACGTATGCCCGGTCTGCCGGCGCCGGCGACCCTGCCAGGCCGGTGCGCCGCTTCGCCGCTAACTCGCCTTCTTCGCCAGCTCCTGCAACCGGTCGATCAGCGCCGACGCCGTGCCTTCCGCGCCCCCCGTGAGCTCGTCCAGCGACGACGCCCCGACCAGCCCGGCCGCGTCCTGCCTGGACATCCCCGCCTCGGAGACGAGGTCCTCGATGAACCGGCGCTGCTTCGCGCTGGCCGGCTTGCGCTCGTCGTAGACGCGGCGCAGCTCGTCGATGGCGGCGCTGGCCTGGTGGCTTGTGCGGATGTCGTCGGGGGTGCGGAAGCCGGTGAGCTCCTCGAGCTCGCCCTCGTCCAGCGACAGGTCCGTCGCCAGCTCGCGCAGGTAGTCCATTTGGCGCTCCGTGGGCGCGGGGTGGATTCCGGCGTCGCGAAGCTCCTGGATGAGCGCGTCGGCCTCCTCGTACGACAGCGTCGACAGGTCGGACCGGGCCGTCCGCACGTCCTCGGGCGCGTTCTCCAGCAGCCGCTCGAGACGGTGCTTCTGGTGCGGCACGATCCCGCCCGCGCGCTTCTTCTCCAGCGCGATGTTGTGCAGGTCGCGGATCTCGTCGCGCCACTCCTCCCAGCTCGCGGGGGCCGACTCCTCTCCTTCCGCGATGCGGTCCAGCCGCTCCTCCATGAGCGCCGTGAACTCGGGGCTGAACAGCTCCTCGACCACGCCGCCGTCCTCGCCGTCCTTCGCGTACAGCGGCGCCGCGTGCAGCCACACGATCCGCCCGCGTTCGGTCGGCACCAGCGCGCCGTCCTCCAGCGTCACGTAGCTCCGCTCCTCCAGCTTCTCCACGGTGCGGCTGTACGTGGACGGGCGGCCGATGCCCGCGTCCTTCATCGCCTTGATCAGCGTGTGGGGCCGATAGCGCGGCGGCGGCCTGGTCTCGTCCTCGACGAGCAGCGGGTTGGCGCGCTCCTCCGTGCCGGGGTCGAGTGGCCAGACCGCACCCTCCCCCAGCGGCACATTCCGGCGGAGAAGTGGCGACGTCGCCCATGAACTCGGCGTACGCGCTTTCCCAGCCCGGGAAGGTGCGCCACGAAACGGTCCCGTTGAGCGGCCTCTCCAGGCCGTCCGCCGCGGCCTCGATGCTCAGGATGGTGCGCTGTGACGGCGCCATTTGGCTGGCCAGCGTATGCGCGCGGACCAGGCGGTACAGGCGGCGGGCGTCCCCGTCGTCCACCGGGGGCTCCTCCACGTCCAGGCGGGTTGGCCGGATCGCCTCGTGGGCATCCTGAACCGGCCCCGTGACCACGGCGCCGGCCGTCCCCGGCCCCAGGTGGTCTTCGCCGAACGCCGATTTGACGACGTCCCTCGTCTTCGCCACCGCCGATGCCGCCAGCCGGGTGGAGTCGGTCCGGATGTACGTGATGTGGCCGGCCTCGTACAGCATGGACGCCAGCGCAGACGTCTTCCGGGGCGACCAGCCGAAGCGCGACCCGGCCGCCTGGAGCAGCGCGTCCGTGGTCAGCGGCGCGTCCGGGCGACGCTGCCGCTTGCGCTCCGCCACGCCCGTCACGGTCACCCGCCCCGCCGCCTGCAGCGCCGCGAAGGCGCGGCCCGCCATCTCGCCGTCGAAGGTGCGGGAGGGATGCACCTTGCCGGCCTCGTCGCGCCAGGCGTCGTCGTCGTCGCGCTCGTGGAAGCGGACGGACAGGTCCACGCCCAGCGCCTCCCCGTGCACTTCGAAGTAGGGGATCGGGACGTGCTCCTCCCGCTCCAGCTCCCTCTCGACGACGAACCCCAGCGTGGGCGTCTGCACCCGCCCCATCGACGCCGCGCCCCCGGGCACCAGCGATTTCGCCACCTTCGACGCGCGGTAGCCCACCAGCCGGTCGAGGAATTTCCGCACCAGCGCGCTGTCGACCATGCGCGCATCGACCGGGCGAGGGTTCTGTATGGCCGCCTCGACCGCTTCCCGCGTCACCTCCTGGAACGCGACCCTGTGCGTGGGGCCCCGTTCCGCCAGGATGCGATCCAGGCACCAGGCGATGAACTCGCCCTCGCGGTCCGGGTCCGTGGCGATCCAGAACTCGGCACCCTCGTCGCCCGACTCCGCGGCCGACTCGGCTTCCTGCACGATCTTCCGCACCGCGTCCTGCCCCCGCTCCGTCCACACCCAGGGCGGCGAAGGCAGCTCCCCGGGACGGTTCGCCCAGAACGCCTTCGACGCGTCCTTCCCGTGCCGACTCCGGTTGTCCGGGAGCGTCTGCACGTGCCCGCCCGTGGCGAGCACACTCCATCCGGAGCCCAGGTAATTCTGGAGTGTCCGGGATTTCGCTGCCGATTCGACGATCAGGATATTCATGCGGCCCGGACGGTAAAGGCATCGGGGCCGGCGGACAAGGTGGGGGTTCAGGCTGCGTGCAGGCGCGCGGCCGCGTCGTGCCCGCACTCGGGCTCGCACGTGTGGGGGGTGCCCGGGTGCGGGCGGGCAGTCGTGGATCGTACACACCCCCCCGCGGCGCGGCCCGGCCGCCGCGGGTGGGCTTCAGCGTCGCACGAGCCAGGCGACGAGGCCCGCCAGAGCCAGGATGATCAGGAGCGCGGCCCACTGGAGCACGGGCAGGCCGCGCGGCTTCTCGCTCGACAGGGCGCGGGTCCGCTCGATTCGGCCGGCGCTCAGGTCGAAGATCCAGCCGAGAACCAGCGCCACGGGGAGTCCGGCCAGGGTGGCGGTGACCACGGCGGTCGCGGTCCACGGGGGGAGGGGCAGGGGGAGGGCGGGGAGCGCGGAGTCCACGAGCGAAAGCACGATCATCATGAACGCGCCGTACGCGGCGCCCACCTTGTACACGCCCCGTCGCTTGAGCTCGCTCAGGAAGCTTGCCATGGCGCCCTGCGGCTCGAGCGCGGCGCCGCCGGCGAGGCGTGAACGCATCAGGGTGGCCGAAGGGCGCTGCTCGGGCCGCTTCTGGAGGCAGCGGAGGAGCAGGTCCTCGAGATCCGTGCCGACGTCCGGTCGCAGCGCTCGCAGCCGCACCGGCTCCTCCGTTAGGTGGGCCCGGATCTGATCGGCCATCCGCGTGGCCTGGGGGAACGGTCCGCTCCCCGTCAGGAGCTCGTACGCGGTCACGGCGAGCGAGTACATGTCTGAGCCGGGCTGGATCGACTCTCCGCTCAGCTGCTCGGGCGGCGCGTACCCCACCTGCCCCAGGATCTGGCCAGCGCCCGTGATCCGCGTCGCAGCCTCGCCGCCCGTCTCCAGCACGCCCGCGATGCCGAAGTCCGCCAGCACCACGCGGCCGCCGTCCCGCGTGCGCATGATATTGCCCGGGCGGACGTCGCGATGGATGATGCCGAGGGCGTGAGCGGCGTCGAGGGCGCCGCACACCTCCGTCAGCACCTCCCGCACCTCGTCCTCGCCGAGCTGCCCGCCCGCCGCGACGATGTCCGCGTACGTGCGGCCGTCGATGTACTCCATCACCAGGTATGGCCGCCCGTCCCCCAGCTCCCCCACCCGGTGCACCGCCACCACGCTCGGGTGACGGATCTTCGCCGCCAGGCGTGCTTCCCGCAGGAAGCGCTTGCGCGCGGTCTCGTCCGCCGACAGCGACCTGCGCAGCACCTTCACGGCCACCGGCCGCTCCAGCGCCCGCTCCCGCGCCAGGAAAACCTCCGCGAACGCGCCCTGGCCGAGCGGCCGGACCAGCTCGAAGTCCGTCCCCAGGTCCTCCCGCAGTGCTTCCATGGCCGGTGTCATGGGAGCCAAGATGCAGCGGCCGCCACCGGACTGCCACGCTCCCGTGGCCGCGGCCTGCCACGACATCGTTGGAATTTCAGGGAGGCAGACGTATCCTGGACACCCTGAACCCGGCCCCTTATCTCTCCGTCGGAGCCCCCCAGAGTGATCGATCGTCTCAACCGCGCGCTCGCGCCGCGGTACCGCATCGAGCAGGAGCTCGGTGAGGGCGGCATGGCCAACGTGTACCTGGCCGAGGACCTGAAGCACGTGCGCCGCGTCGCCCTCAAGGTGCTGAAGCCGGAGCTGGCCGCCGTGGTGGGCGCAGAGCGCTTCCTGGCCGAGATCAGGACCACGGCCAACCTCCAGCACCCCCACATCCTCCCGCTCTTCGACTCCGGCAGCGCCGATTCCTTCCTGTTCTACGTCATGCCCTACGTGGAAGGGGAGAGCCTGCGGGACAAGCTGGGCCGGGAAAAGCAGCTGTCGGTGGACGAGGGTGTGGAGATCGCGCGCAAGGTGGCGGCGGCGCTGCACTACGCGCACGAGCAGGGCGTGGTGCACCGGGATGTGAAGCCCGACAACATCCTGATCTCGCGGGGCGAGCCCCTGGTGGCCGACTTCGGCATCGCCCTCGCGCTGGCCGAGGCGGGCGGCGGGCGGATCACGGAGACGGGGCTCAGCCTGGGCACGCCCCACTACATGAGCCCGGAGCAGGCCTCGGGCGAGCAGTCGCTGGACAAGCGCAGCGACGTCTACGCGCTCGGGTGCGTGCTGTACGAGATGCTGACGGGCGAGCCACCCTTCGGCGGGCCCACCGCTCAGGCCGTCCTCGCCCGCATCCTCACGGGCGAGGCGAGGCGGGTCACGGAGGTGCGCCGCACGGTCCCACCGAACGTGGACGCGGCCGTGGCACGGGCGCTGGAGAAGCTCCCGGCCGATCGCTTCCCCTCCGCCGACGCCTTCGCCCGTGCGCTCGGCGACGCTTCCTTCCGCCACGCCCCCGCGCAGGCGGGCGCGACGGCGCAGGCGGCCGCGCGGGCGGCCGGCCGGAAGGGACGCCGGTGGCCGGCGCTGGCAGCGACGGCCGCGGGGGCCGTGGCCGTCGGCCTCCTCCTGGGCTTCGGGCTGCGCGCGCCCGCGAGCGCCGGCGACCGATTCATCGCTGAGATCCACTTCCCGGACGACCAGCGTCTGCTCGACGCGCCGGGCGGGTCCCCCATCGCGCTCTCGCCGGACGGCTCCACGCTGGTCTACATGGGACCGGGCGCGGGGCAGGGCTGGCAGCTGTGGGCGCGACGCGCGAGCTCGCTCCGGGCCACGCCGGTGCCGGGGAGCCACAACGCCGTCACGCCCGTCTTCTCCCCTGACGGCTCGGCCGTGGCCTTCGTCGACGGGACGGACCTGAAGGTGGTGGACCTCAGGGTCGGGACGCCCCGCACGCTGGATGACGACGCCTACCTCGTCGCCGACTGGACCGACGACGGTTCCATCTACTACCTCGCGGCCGCATCCAACACCTGGTACCGGATCCGGGCTGCGGGCGGGGAGCCGGACACGGTTCCGGGGCTGAGTCCGGAGGGGGCGGCGCCCGGCTTGCTGACGCCCCCCGCGTACACGTTCGGCGACGTCCTGCCCGACGGGAAGCACGGCGTGTGGACCCGCGTGCTGATCAACGCGAACCGGGCGCAGCAGTCCATCGCCGTGGTGGACCTGGAGACCGGCGAGCAGCGGGAGATCGCGCGCGGGGCCTCGCCCCGCTTCCTGCGCAGCGGTCAGCTGGTCTGGATCTCGCCAGAGGGCGTGCTCCAGGCAGCGGCGTTCGATCCCCGCGCCGGCGAGCTCACCGGTCCGCCCATCCCCATCGCCGAAGGCGTGGGCAGCGACGGCCAGGGCGGAGCCCACGCCGCCGTGTCCGAGTCCGGCGACGTGGTCTACGTCCTGGGCGCGGCCGGGGGCGCGGGCATGAAGCTCCAGTGGGTGGAGCGCGGCGGCGACACCGCGCTGGTGGACCCGGACTGGAAGATCCAGCCCGTGGCGGCCGGCAACTGGAACGGCGCCGCGCTCTCCCCCGACGGCTCCAGGCTCGTGGTCACCGATGGGTCGGTGGGCGGCAGCCAGCTGTGGGTCCGCAGCGCGGCCGGGAACGCGCCGCCGTCCCGGATCACGTTCTCGGGCAGCTTCCACGTCCGCCCCCGCTGGACCGCCGATGGACAGGCCGTGACGTTCATCTCCGACCTGGGCGGCGAAGGGAAGCCGACGCAGGTCTGGACCAAGGCCGCCGACGGCAGCGGCGCCCCACGCCCGCTCGCCGCCGACACCATCGAGATCGAGGAGGCGGTCGTTTCCCCGGACGGCCAGTGGCTCGTCTACCGCCGCGGCGGGACGCGGGTCGGGCGCGACATCTACGCCCGCCGCCTCCACGGGGACTCGGCAGGCCAACCGCTGGTGGCAACGGCGGCGGACGAGAAGTCGCCGCAGCTGTCCCCCGACGGCCGCTGGCTCGCCTACACGTCGGACGAGAGCGGCCAGCTCGAGGTCTTCGCGCGCCCCTTCCCCAACGTGGCCGAGGGCAAGTGGCAGGTCTCCGTGGGCGGCGGCTTCAGCCCGCTCTGGGCGCACAATGGCAGGGAGCTGTTCTACATCGGCAGCCGGGACGGCGCGCACATGATGGCCGCGCGCGTGGAAGCCCGCGGCGGCTCGCTGGCGGTGGTGTCCCGCCAGCCCCTGTTCGCCATCGGCGACCAGTACGTCGACCAGAACTACACGGCGTTCGACGTCACCCCGGACGACCAGCGCTTCCTCATGTTCTCCTTCGGCAGCGGCGGCGGCGGGACCATGGTGTGGGAGCGGAACTGGCTGGACGAGTGGCGGCGGCGGGCGGCGGGAGCGAGCGGAACGTGAGCGACATCGTCGCCCGGCTGAACGCGGCGCTGGAAGGCCGCTACCGGCTCGAGCGCCAGCTCGGCGAGGGCGGGATGGCCACGGTCTTCCTGGCCCATGACCTCAAGCACGACCGGCAGGTGGCGGTCAAGGTGCTCCGGCCCGAGCTGGCCGCGGTCGTGGGCGCCGACCGCTTCCTGTCGGAGATCCGCACCACGGCCAACCTGGAGGACCCGCACATCCTCCCGCTCTACGACTCGGGCACCGCGGACTCCTTCCTCTTCTACGTCATGCCGTACGTGGAGGGCGACTCGCTCCGGGACCGGCTCGATCGGGAGCACCAGCTCCCGGTGGAGGAGGCGGTGGACATCGCCCGGAAGGTGGCCGGCGCCCTGGACTTCGCCCACCAGAAAGGGATCGTCCACCGGGACATCAAGCCGGCCAACATCCTGCTCCGGCGGGGCGAGCCGCTGGTGGCGGACTTCGGCATCGCGCTCGCGCTGTCGGAAGCGGGCGACGGTCGGCTGACCGAGACCGGGCTGAGCCTGGGCACGCCGCACTACATGAGCCCGGAGCAGGCGTCGGGGGAGCGGTCCCTGGACCCCCGCAGCGATGTCTACGCCCTCGCCTGCGTGCTCTACGAGATGGTGACGGGCGAGCCGCCGCACGCGGGCCCCACTGCGCAGGCGGTGCTCGCCAAGATCCTCACCGAGGAGCCGCGGCGGGCGCGCGAGGTGCGGCGCGCCGTCCCCGAGAACGTGGACGCGGCGCTGGCCAAGGCCCTGGAGAAGCTGCCGGCCGACCGGATGGCGTCGCCGCGCGCTTTCGTCGAGGCGCTGGACGACCCGGGCTTCCGTCACGGGGACCACAGGGCCGGGACCTCGCCGGCCGCGGCGGGGAGGACGGGGAACCCGCGGCCGTGGCAGCTGGCCACCTTCGCGCTGGCGGCCGTCGTGGCGGTGCTCGCGGGTGCCATCGGGTTCATCCGCCCCCGGCCCATTCCGGAAGCGCCGGTCTTCCGGGCGGCCATCTCCCTGCCCCAGTCGCAGGGGATGGTCACCCCGCAGCTCGGCACTTCCTTCACCCTCGCCCCGGATGGCAGCCGGCTGGTGTACGCGAGCCGATCGGCGGGAGCGCCGTGGCAGCTCTGGGTGCGTCCGGCCAACGCGCTGGACGCCACGCCCATCCCCGGCACCGAGGCGAGCTTCTCTCCCGCCTTCTCGCCCGACGGGCAGGAAGTGGCGTACGCGGACCCGTCGGGGGTGCTCAAGGTGGTGGACATCGACCGCGGCTCGAACCGGACGCTGGCCGACAGCGCGGTGCTCGTGGTGGACTGGGCTCCGGACGGGCGGATCTACTACATGCACGGGGTGAGCCTCGGCGACATCTGGCGGGTGCCCGCCGCGGGCGGCGACGCCGAGCCCGCCCCGGTCATCTCCGGTGAGCCGGGCCCGACGCCGCTCTGGGGTCCCGGCGACGTGCTCCCCGGCGGCGAGGCCATGGTGATCACCCGCTTCCCGGCCGGCAACGCGGGCCCGGGCGGCGCCACGCTGGCTGTGGTGGACTTCACCACAGGGAAGGTGAAGGACCTCGGCCAGGGCACCGACCCGCGCTACCTCGCGGGGCACCTGCTCTGGGGCACCCGTGAAGGAACGCTGCTGCGGGCGCCGTTCGATCTCGACCGGCTGGAGATCTCGGGCCCGGCGGTGCCGGTCGCGGAGGGGATCCTCCTGGACGCGACGGCCGTCATGCACTACGGCGTTTCCGAGACCGGCTCCCTGGTGTACCGCACGGGGGCATCGGCCGGCGGCGTCGGCGGATTGATGTGGGTCGACCGCGAAGGGAACCGGGAGCGGGCATCGGGCCTCGAGGTCAGCCTCACCATCGGACTGTGGGACTCGCTGGACCTGTCACCCGACGGGACCACCGTCGCCCTGAGCCGGGCCGACGGGCTCAACTCCCACATCTGGATCCAGCGGCTCGACCGCGACGCCCCGCCCAGCCGCGTCACCTTCGGAGGCACCTTCAACGTGCGGCCCCGGTGGGCCGACGGCGGCCGGTCCCTCACCTTCGTCAGCAACCTCGCCGGGCAGGGCGCTCCCACGCAGATCTGGAAGAAGTCCGCCGCGGGATCCGGTGCCCCGCAGCCCGTGGTGGTGGCCGACCGCGAGGTGGAGGAGGGCTTCGTGTCGCCGGACGGGAAGTGGTACGTCTACCGCGTGGGCGGGACGACCTCCAACCGGGACATCTACGCGAAGCGGGTCGGCGGTGACAGCGCCGGCATCCCCATCGTCGCCACGTCGCGGAACGAGCGCTCGCCCGTGCTGTCTCCCGACAGCCGCTGGCTCGCGTACGTGTCCGATGAGGCGGGCCAGGACGAGGTCTTCGTCACGCCCTTCCCGAACGCGGCCGACGGGAAGTGGCAGGTGTCCGCGGGCGGTGGCCACTCGGCGGCCTGGAGCCCGGACGGCACCGAGCTCTTCTTCGTCGGCGCGTCCAACGACATGATGGCGGCCAGCTACGCGGTGTCGGGCGGCGCCTTCGTCGTCACCGGCATCGAGACGCTCTTCAACACCACCGGCATGCTCATGGGGATCAACAACAGGTCCTACACCATCAACCCCGTGGACGGGCGCTTCCTCGTCATCTCCCTGGGGGACGCCGAGGCCCAGCTGGTATGGGTCCAGAACTGGGACCGGGACCTGTGAACGGGGCCGCACGTCCCCCGGGGGCGGCAATGGCCGTCCGCAGGCTCCGATGATCGAGCGCCTGAACGCCGCCCTCGAGGGCCGCTACCGGATCGAGCGGGAGCTCGGCGAGGGTGGCATGGCCACGGTGTACCTGGCCGAAGACCTTCGCCACGGCCGCAAGGTGGCGCTCAAGGTGCTGAAGCCGGAGCTGGCCGCCGTGGTGGGCGCCGAGCGGTTCCTGGCCGAGATCAGGACCACGGCGCAGCTCCAGCACCCCCACATCCTTCCGCTCCACGACTCCGGCGAGGCCGACTCCTTCCTGTTCTACGTCATGCCCTACATCGCGGGGGAATCGCTCCGCGAGAAGCTGGAGCGGGAGCAGCAGCTGCCGGTCGAGGACGCGCTCGGCATCACCGAGAAGGTGGCCGCGGCGCTCCAGTACGCCCACGAGCAGGGCGTGGTGCACCGCGACATCAAGCCGGCCAACATCCTCCTCTCCCGCGGCGAGCCGGTGGTGGCGGATTTCGGCATCGCGCTGGCCGTGTCTCAGGCGGGCGCGGGACGGATCACGGAGACGGGGCTGAGCCTGGGCACGCCGCACTACATGAGCCCCGAGCAGGCGGCGGGCGAGCGCACGCTGGACAAGCGCAGCGACGTGTACGCCCTGGGCTGCGTCCTGTACGAGATGCTGACCGGCCAGCCGCCGTTCGGGGGGCCCACGGCGCAGGCGGTGCTCGGCCGGATTCTGACGGGCGAGGCGGAGCCGGTCACGAAACACCGGAAGTCGGTCCCGGCGAACGTGGAGGCGGCGATCCACAAGGCGCTCGAGCGGCTCCCGGCCGACCGGTTCGAGAGCGCGAGGGCGTTCGACGAGGCGCTCCGGAACCCGGCGTTCGGCGCCGGCACGGCCCGGGGCGCGTCCGGCGGCAGGCCCCCGGCCGCGACGGGAAGGTGGCGGATCGCGGCCATGGCCGCCGGGGCGCTGGCGGTCCTGGCGCTGGTCGCCGCCGGCGTGAGCATGCGCCCGCGCGGAGCGCTGCCCGTCCGGCGCTACAGCATGGAGCTGCCCGGGCAGACGCTGGCCGGGAGCAGCGTGGGCCGCCGCATCGACATCTCCCCGGACGGCTCCACCATCGTTTACGGCGCCTCGGGTTCGAGCGGCATCTGGCAGCTCTGGCTCCGGCGCCGCGACCGCCTCGAAGCCCAGGAGATCGCGGGCACGGTGGCGGCCACCATGCCGACGTTCTCGCCGGACGGGCGCCACCTGGCGTTCGGGACGCGGAACAGCAGCCTGGCGGTGGTGGGGCTGGGCGGAGAGCCGCCGCTGGCGGTGGAAGCCCCCGGCAACCAGACGCTCGGCCTCGACTGGGGCGAGGACGACCGCCTCTACTACGCGGGGCCCGACGGGATCTACCGCATCCCGAGCGCGGGCGGCGAGCCCGAGCGGGTCACGCGCGTGGACACGGCCGGCGGCGAGTACCTGCACGCGTTCCCGCGTCTGCTGCCGGGCGGGAAAGGGCTGCTCTACACCGCGGTATCGGGGGTCGGCTCGGATCCCAACGCCTCCACGGTCGCCGTGGTGGACCTGAAGACCGGCGAGTCACGGAAGCTCATGCGGGGCATCGGCGCCGGGTACGCGAGCTCCGGACACGTCCTGGCTCGCAGCGTGGACGGGACGCTGCTGGCGCTCCCCCTCGACCTGAAGTCGCTCGAGCCGGCCGGCGATCCGGTGGCCATGCTCCAGGGCGTGGCGAACCCCGTGAGCGGCATCGACGTCGCCCTCTCCGATGAAGGAACGCTCGTCTACGTCCAGACCGAGAACCTGTCCGGGCGGCGCGCCGCCATGGTGCTGACCCGGCGGGATGGCGTGAAGCAGCCGCTCTCGTCGGAATGGACGGGGGACGTCACCTCCGTGGCGGTCTCCCCGTCCGGCCGTCGTATCGCGGCCTCCGTCTCCGCGCCGGATGGCGAGAGCCTCTGGGTCGGCGACGCCGCCGGCGGCCCGCCGGCCAAGCGCACGTTCCAGGGCGTCAGCAACCAGCGGCCCGAGTGGACGCCGGACGGGCGCGAGATCGTGTTCTACAGCGATCGGCAGGGCGGCTTCGACCTCTGGGAGGTGCGGGCCGATGGGAGCGCCCCCGCCCGGCTTCTGCTCGACGAGCCCCGCGACGTGGTGGAAGCCAAGATCTCGCCCGATGGCCGGTGGCTGGTCTACCGGACCAACGCGCTCCAGGCGCCTGGCGCCGACATCCTGGCCCGGCGCCGGAACCCTGACGGCTCCCTCGACGGGGAGGCGATCCCGCTCATCGCCAGGCCCGGCGTCGCCGAGCGGGCGCCGACGTTCTCACCCGACGGCCGCTGGCTCGCCTACGTCTCCGACGAGTCCGGTCGCGACGAGATCTACGTCCGGCCATTCCCTGACGTGGAGAACGCGCGCTGGCAGGTGTCCGTGGAAGGCGCCACCGAGCCGCTCTGGTCGCGCGGCGGCGGCGAGATCTTCTACCGCCGCACCGACACGGGCGACCTCGTGTCCGTGAGCGTCCGGACCGATCCGACCTTCGCGCCGGGGGAGCGGCACGTGCTCTTCCCCGCCTCCGGCTACGTCAACGACTATCACCACCGCATGTACGACGTCCTGCCCGGGGACACCGCGTTCCTCTTCATTCCCCTGGCGATGGCCGGCGCGAACCACCTGGTAGTGGTGGACAACTTCTTCACCGACCTCGAGGAGAAAGCGGGCCGATGAGCAATCCCGTCGTCGGGCGGCTGGACCGCCCCCAGTTCGGCGAGATCGACGCGTTCGGCCTCACGCACCCGGGGCTCGTCCGCACCGAGAACCAGGACCACTTCTTCGTCGGAGCGCTGGCCCGCGGCGTCACGGTCGACGCCACCAGCGTGGTCGGCGAGCGGCGCCGCATCCTCCACCCCGAGCGCCTCGCTTCCATCGCCATCGTCGCCGACGGAGTCGGCAGCACCGCCGGCGGAGGCGAAGCGGCCCGGATCGCCGTGGCCGGCCTCCTCGAGTCCACCTCCCGCTTCTTCCACCACGCCGACGCCGCCGAGCGCGACGATCCGGACGTCTTCGCCCGTCTGCTCAGCGACGCCGCCCTTGCCTGTCACGAGAGCCTCCTCCAGAAGGCCGAGGCCGTCGGCGAGCCCCGACGCTACGCCACCACGCTCACCCTCTTCCTGGGACTCTGGCCCCAGGCCTACCTCCTCCAGGTCGGCGACTCCCGCGGCTACATCTACCAGGGCGGCACGCTCACCCAGGTCAGTCGCGACCAGACCATCGCGCAGGAGCTCATCGACAGCGGCGCCCTCACGCGCACCGTCGCCGAGGGCACCCGCTGGGCCCACGTTCTCTCCAGCGCGATCGGCGGTGTGGAAGCCGCCCCGGTCGTCACCCGCATATCCCGCGAATGGGGGAGCGTCGTGCTCCTCTGCAGCGACGGCCTGACCAAGCACGTCCCCGACGCCCGCATCGCCGCGCGCCTCGCCGAGATGCGCAGCTCCCGCCAGGTCGCGGAGCAGCTCCTCCAGGACGCCCTCGACGGCGGCGGGACGGACAACATCACCGTGGTGATTGGACGGACGTTGGCGGCGACCTAGGCGGGCTGCCGCCTGCGGCAGCCCCCGGGACTGGAGCCGCTACTCCTCCCACGGCAGCCCCGGCCGCCCGAAGTGCCCGTAATTCGTGGTGGTCCTGTAGATCGGGCGGGCCAGGCCGAAGCGCTCGATGATGGCGCCGGGGCGGAAGTCGAAGCCGGCGACGAACTCGGCGGCCGCACCGGCGTCGCCGGTGCCGAACGTCTCCACGGCCACGGACACCGGCTCCGCACGACCAATGGCGTACGCCACCTGGATCTCGGCCCGCTCCGCCATATCGCGGGCGACGACCTGCCGGGCGAGCCACCGGCAGAAGTAGGCGCCGCTCCGGTCCACCTTCGTCGGGTCCTTGCCGCTGAACGCGCCGCCGCCGTGCCGGGCCGCGCCGCCGTACGTGTCCACGATGGTCTTCCGTCCGGTCACGCCCGCGTCGGCCGCGGGACCGCCGACGGTCCACGAGCCCGCCGGATTCAGGGTGAGCCGGGTGGCCGGGCCGGCGCCGCCGTCGCCGGCGAGCCAGCCGTCGAGCGCGCGGGGGATGAGCGCGTCGGCCAGGAACGACCGGACCGTCTCCAGCGCCCCGGTCGCATGCTGGGTCGAGACGAGGACGTCCGTGACGGCCACGGGCCGGCCGCCCTCGTACGACACCGTCACCTGCGTCTTCCCGTCCGGCCGCAGCCACGGCGCTTCGCCGCTCCGTCGGGCATCGGCGAGGGCCCGGGCCAGGCGGTGGGAGAGGAGGATGGGGAGCGGCATGAGCTCGGGCGTCTCGGCCGTCGCGTAGCCGAACATGATCCCCTGGTCCCCAGCCCCGAGCTCCCCGGCGGCCCCGTTGCCGACCGCGTTCGCGATCTCGCGCGCCTGGCGCGTGAGGAGAAAGCGGATGCGGGCGTCGGCGGCGCTGAAAGGCGAGGCCGGATCGTCGTAGCCGACGCTCCGGATGGCGTCGCGGACCACCGCGTCGAAGTCGACCGCGTAGGACCCACCGTCCTCGTCCCCTCCGGCGACAGTCACCTCGCCCGCCACCACGACGTCGCCGCCCTTCACCAGCGTCTCGCAGGCCACGCGGGCGCCCGGGTCCGCGGCCAGGCAGGCGTCGAGGACGGCGTCGGATACGAGGTCGGCCACCTTGTCCGGGTGGCCGGCGGTGACGGACTCGGAGGTGAGCAGGAAGGTCGCGCCAGGGACCGCCCGGACCGTGTGCCGCTCCGCCACTTTCGCTTCGTACGCCATCGGACCCTCCGTCGCAGGTGATGAGGCCGCGGGAGGGGATCGCCGGAAAGAGAGAATCCGCGATCCCCGAAGGGCTCGCGGATCGACCGCGTGGCCCTTAGTCCCCGTTCGCCCCCGTCGTGGGGCCGGGCCGGCCAAGTAGCCAGGTCGCTGTCTCTCGACCTAAATGCCGCCCGTGGTGCGTCGCACCGGAAAAAGTGTAGCAGCGGAGCGGGCTCCTCGCAATCCGGTCGGATCTCGGGACACCGGGCTTGCCCGGCAGCGACGCCCGCGGCGATCGTTGGATCTCGAGGAATCGACAGAAAGGGGTGACCGTGCCTCAGCCCGGCAAGCGCACCGTCGCCGTCCTCGCCGCCGTCGTCCGACGAGACGACCGCCTCCTCCTCGCCCTCCGCCCCGCGGACAAGCGCCACGGAGGTCTGTGGGAATTCCCCGGCGGCAAGCTGGAGGCGGGTGAATCGTGGCCGGACGCCGCCGCGCGGGAGCTGCGGGAGGAGCTCGACGCGACAGTGACTGCGGTGGGCGAGCCGCTGTTCCGGCACCACGACCCCGGCTCCCCCTTCGAGATCGTGTTCCTGGACGTCGAGATCACGGGCGAGCCGCGGGCGCTCGAGCACGACCAGGTCCGGTGGGTCCGGACCGAGGAGATGCCGGCGCTGCCGATGCCGCCGGCGGACGCCGCGTTCGTCGCCTGGCTCCTCCGGCGCGCCTGACCGAGCGTCGCCCCGGCGGCGCCGGAGCCGTTCAGCGGCCGGGGGCCGGCGTCAGAAGTTGACCGGCTCCCTCGCCCGCCGCACCGTCCACTCGTGCAGCGGCTGCATGCACGCCCTCGCCTCCGCCAGCAGCGCCGGCCACTCCAGCCGGGCTGCCGGCTCGTACTCGAACGTCAGGTGCGGCGAGACTTCGCCCTCCACCTGCTCCCCGCCGCCGGCCAGCGTCACCACCTGCGTGGCGCGGCCGCGGAACCGCCGGCGCGCGTTCAGGCAGGCGGCCGCTTCCTCGAGCGAGGCGTGCCACTGCTCCGGCGACAGGTCGCCGAGCGCGATGGGCGTGGGCGCCAGAAAGCGCTCCTCGATCTCCGGCCGCGCGGCCGCCTGCCAGTAGTCGCGCCGCCACAGCAGGCGCACGGCCGCCAGCCCCGCGTGCTCCCGCAGCAGCTCGAACAGGCGGGGCTCCCGCAGCTCGCGCCGGATGAGCCGGGCGACCGGCCAGTCGTCGTACTCCATCCCTTCGAGGTTCACCCCCACCCACTTCCGACCGTCCTGCGGGTCCAGAGCGACGTTCCACTGCACGCCCTCGCGCCCGTCGCTCAGCCCGCCGACTTTCAGCGCCGGGCTGCCGAACGGTGCCCAGCGACTTCCGAACACGCGGCTGAACGCGATCCGCATCGCGTCGGCTTCCGGACCGAGCCATTCCAGCATGTTACCGCTCCTGTGGGGGCGCCCGGCGGCTCGCCGGACCGAGGGGAAGATGCCCCCCGGCGCCCGAACCCGCAACGAACCCCCCCCACCAGGCGCCCCGGGCGGCCGACGCTTCACCCACCGCCCTCCCACTCCCGCACGTACCGCCGCTGCGGCTCCGTCTGCGGGCTGCCTTCCGGCCACTCGCGCGCTTTCTCCATCGTCCCCCACCGGCGCAGCACTTCGGCGAGCGCTTCGTCCGGCGACATCCCGGCCCGGCGGAACAGGCAGCCCACCACCGTGTCCGTCCGCCCGATCCCGCCCAGGCAGTGGACGTAGGCCAGCGTGCCCGCGTCGCGCGTCCGCCCAGTAGCAGTCGTCTATGGGACGGCGGTCGGGCGCATCCGTCGATCGGTCGCCAGTCATCCGCTCAAGCTAGCGAGGGGGTGCGACAGCCGCTCGGCATCTTCATTCCCAACCCTCGCCCTCATGGCAGTCGTCCACGGTCCCGGGGCCCGGCTTACGAGCCTCCTCCGTTCATCTCCCGCCCCCGGTCCAGCCACGGCACGCCCTCCTTCATCCACTCCGGGGCGGGCGCGCCCTTCAGGTAGTGGTCGAAGAACTGCTTCATGCGCCGCTGGAAGTCCTTCTGGTTCGCCTCCTTCGCCAGGTGGTGCGGCTCCTCGGCGTAGGACAGGAAGATGACCTTCTTGCCCAGCTCGCGGGCGGCGATGTAGAACTCCAGGCCCTGGTTCCAGTCCACAGCGCCGTCGGCGGTGCCCTGGAGGATGAGGAACGGCGTTGTGATCTTCGGCGCGTGGGTGACGGGCGACTGCTCCTCGTAGAGGGACAGGCTGTCCCACGGGGTCACGCCCATGCGGCCCTGGCTCCACTCGATGATCCCCGCGTTGGGGCCGCCGGAGCTCTTGTACAGGATGTTGTGCATGCTCACCAGGTCGGTGAGCGGCGCGCCGGTGACCACGGCGGCGAACAGGTCGGTCTGGGTCACGATGTAGGAGGATTCGTAGCCGCCCCAGGAGTGGCCCTGAAGCCCGATGTGCGCGGGGTCCGCGTAGCCGAGGTCGATGACCCTGTGCACCGCGGCGCTGACGTCGTCCAGCGCGGACGAGCCCGGCCGGCCGAGGGTGTAGACGATGTCCGGCATGAGCACCAGGTAGCCGTCGGACGCGTACCCGGACATGTGTGGCCGGTCGTCGTACACGGGCTGCGAGAAGGCGTGGTGCATCTGCGACATCTTCTCGTAGAAGTACACGAGCATCGGGTACTTCTTCCCCTTCTCGTATCCGGCCGGCAGCGTCAGCGTGGCCTGGAGGCGGTTGCCGCGGCTGTCCGTGTACTCGATCAGCCGGCGCGCGCCCCAGGCGTAGTCCTTCAGCTGCGGGTTGCCGTCGGTGACCCGGCGAGGCCCGCCGAAGCGCGTGTCCGTGACCCACCAGTCGGGGAACTCCCCGAACGTCTGGCGCGTGTAGACGACGACATCCGCGTCGTCCGCCTTCGTCACGCCCTGGTACATGGCGTCACCCCAGGCCAGCGGCTCCGGCGCCGCCGCACCCGGGTCGAGGCGCCACCAGCCTGACTTCTTCGTCCAGTCGCCGTAGGCGAACAGCAGCACGGGCTTCGACAGGTCCACCGCCTGCGCCGGCCCTCCGAACCGGCCGCCGAACCGCCTCGCCGGCCGCGGCGCGGTGGGCGGCGAGTGGGCGTCGAAGGAGAAGTCGGGCTCCAGGCGGAAGCGGATGCTGTCCCGGGCGCCCACGCCGCCCGTCAGGTCCCGCGCCCCGTCGCGCCGACCGCCGGCCGCCACGCCGCCCGTCGCGACGCTCCCGCTCTCCAGTGGCACGGCCCACACGTCGTAGCGCGTGTTCAGCAGGATCGAGCGCCCGTCCTTCGACCAGCCGGCGACGCCCCACGTGCCGAGCTCGCCCGGCATTTGGCTGTCGTTCTGGCTGAAGTCCACGCCCGCCACGTCCGACAGGTTCACCGTGCGGCCGGTGGCGATCTCGGCGGCCATGGCCTCGCCGTTGCGCGACCACGCGTACCACTTCCCGTCCGGCGACGCGCCCATGGCGTCGCGAACGCTGTCGGCCAGCGTGGCGGTGTCGCCCGTGCGCGTGTCGATGCGCACGATGTCCGCCCGCCCGGGCTGGGCCAGCAGCTCGAGCCGGTAGGGCCCGTCGCGCCGGCCGATGGCGTAGTCGCCCTGGCCGACCACCTCGACCCGCGGCATGGCTTCCGTGCCCAGGCGCACGAACGTGCCGCCCGGCACCGACACCACGGACGTGTACGTGAACCGATTGTCGGCGGGCGCTTCCACCTTCTGCACCGACTGCACCCGCTCGTCCTTCCAGTGCCAGACGGTGACGTCCGCCCGGTCCTCCGCGTCGCCGTCCGGCTTCTCCTTCGTCCTCTCCTCCCTGATCCCCACCACCACGCGCGCGCGGTCCTTCGTCCACGCAGGCCGGGCGTTCTCGCTCAGGACGAAGCCGGCGGGGAAGGTTTCATCCCTGGCCGGGTCGTACGTGAACGGGCGGGCGTCGCCTGAGGGCGGCGACCCAACCAGCACCCGCCCCGACGCCGGCGCACCCGGCCCGGCTCCGCCCGCCAGCGCCGCGCCCGCGTCGGGCCACGCCAGGAGCACGTTGGCGCGCTGCTCCATCCCCTTCACCGTGTCGCCTTTCAGCACGGCCAGGCTCTTCCCATCCTCGCTCCACGCCAGGCCGTCGTAGAGCCAGGGACCGGTGGACAGCGCGGCGGTGCGGCCGGCTGCGGGGTCCAGCAGGTAGGCGCCGTTGCCCGCGCGGTCGGCCGCGTCGACCAGGTAGGCCAGCCGGTCGCCGGCAGAGTCGAACGCGAACGCGGACACGTTCCCGATGTTGCGGAGCGAGCCGTCGGCCAGGTCGACGAGCACCAGGTCGGCGCCGTCGTAGTCCGCTTTCGGGTCCGCCGCGGCCCTGTGCACGGCCAGCCAGCGCCCGCCCTCCGCGAACGCCACGTCCCGAGCGTCGGCGATGGAGTCGCGGGCGCCCGTGCGCAGGTCGATCCAGTGCGCCATGCGCGGCACCGGCTTCTTCTCCTTCCGCAGCTTCTTCGCCTCCTGCTCCGCAGGGGACGTCAGGAAGGCCACGTGCTTCCCGTCGCTGGCGAACACGGGCGACGCGCCGTTGCCGGCCGCGTAGTCCGCGTCGCCGTCGAGCGCCTTCACGTGCAGCTCGCTGTCGCCCTCGTTCGGCTCGTACGAGAACGCGAGCCAGCCGCCATCCGGCGACAGCTGCACGTTCCGGATCTGCCGCCACTCCCCGTAGTCGGCCAGCGTCAGGATCTTCCTGCCGTCCAGCATCGGGTGCGCGGGCGCCGAGTCCTGTCCGGCCATCGCGGCGGGCGTGCTGGCGGCGAGGAGCAGGATCAGCGCGGCGAGGCGGGACAACCGGCGTCGGTCGTTCATGTCCATGGCTCTGTCTGTTTCTGGCGCCCGGACGGGCGGCGGTGTGGTTCGCGGAATGGTGCAGCTTGGCACGGGGGGCGAGGCGAGGCAAGCGCCATCCAGGTCAGCCGCGGGATCGGGGGGAGGAGCCGAACGGCGCTTCCATGAGCGCAAATACGCGGGACGGGGCGGGGCACAACCCGTTCTGTCTCGATCCGTTCCTACTGGACGTCGCGCGTGTGCAGGATCTCGCGGCCTTCGCGAGGCCGCACGTCAGCCCTCTCCAGCGTCAGCACCCCCACGCAACCGGGCACCGATCGCGAGTCGGCTCGTAGCCGGTCGCCGGAGCTCGCTGCACCGAGCGGGCCGGACGTCCGTACGGCACCGTCGCTGGGGCACGCCCACGTGGGCCACAGCTCGAGCACCTTCTCCGCGAGCTCCCGCGTCACCAGAGTGTCCGGAGGGCTCCCCTCCCTCGATGTCTTCTCGAGCGTGGCCGTCGGCGAAGGGGGAAGGCGTCGCGGAGGGCGAGGCCGTGGGTGGAGCGGAGGACCACGCGGTCCGGGGCGACGTCGCAGAAGGGGCAGGGTTCCACGGGCGGAGCCTTCAGTATTCCCGCTGCAGCGAGTCCAGCACCGCCGCTCGCCGCGCCGCGGCGTCCGACGCTTCCAGCGCCCCCTTCACCCCCCGCGCCCCGGGGAGCCGCGACTCGCCGATCGCGCTGTCCACCTGCCGCTGCGTCACCGAGTCCGGGCGCGCCGATGACGACGCCGGCGCGCCCCCGGAGCAGGCAGCAATGGCGGGAATGCTCGTGGCGAGCAGGAGGGCAAGCGCGGTGCGACGTCGCATGGTCTGGCTCCTGTCAGGATCGGGGGTATGGTCGCGCTGGTTGCACGCTCCTCGATAATAGGACCCGGGGAAAGGTGGGGCGAGAACTCGCCCACCGAAGCCGTTCAGGCCGTCCGCGTCTCCGGCGGCACGATCTCCGTCCCCTGCCGCAGGCGACGCCGCCCTGGCGCGGGATCGCTCCACCCGCCGCCGAGCTCGCCCGGGCCGGCGGCGGCGGGCGACGGCGTCGCATGGGGGCGCTCGGCCACGGCCAGCCACAGGCTCCGGCCGGGCTCCGCGGTGAGGTCGTACGTGCGGCCGATCAATCCTCCCCGCTCGGCGTTTTGCCCTTCGGCTGACGGACGCACTCGGACGAATAACCGCGTTCCCGGAAGCGGGTCGAGCCCTCGCCGGCCCGTTCAGGGCTGTTCCGCTTCATCCGTTCTCCCACGATCTGGTATACAGAGCAGCTCCTCGAACAGCTCATCTTTCATCCGAACTCCAGTGCGTCCGTTCATGACCGGGTCTCCTGTTCCATCCACGCCGGCCGCGCGATCCCATACAGAACGTCGGGATCGATGTCGGCACCATTAGGCCACACGATGGTTCCCAGCTCCCGGTCCACCTCCACCGCTTCGAAGAAGCCGCGATCCTTCCGTACGCGCTCAAAGATCGGTCCCCGCAGGAACGGCTCGACGTCGATCACCTTCTCCGTCCCGTCGCTGAACCCGACGCGGAGCCGGTATCCCTCGCCCGGTGTCACTCTATCGACGCGTACCATCAGCACACTCCGTCTCATTCGAGCCCCGCGATCCGCTCGAGGGGCTCACCGTGTCGTGCCGCCTCCCAGTTGTTCCGCAGCTCCAGCACCGTGGCCTCGTGCTCCCCGTACTTCGCGTGGAAGTGCGGCGGCGCATGATCATTGTAATACATCGCAATGGTGATTCCGAAGAACTCGCTGATTCTCGGCACGACACGCCCCTGGCTCGGTTCCAGGGCCACGCTGTCCTTGGGATCGGGGCAGATCCATGGCAGAATCAGACGAGCTCATGGTCACTCCCCCGCCCTCTTCGCCTTCGCGATCCGCACCAGTGCCCTCGCCTGTGGTGCAGTTGCCAAGCCGAATCCAGATGACCTTGGGCGGTGGTCCGTGCAGAAAGCTTCGCTGGTGGAAGTCCGAGTCCTTGGAAACGATCGTGAAGCCGTGCGCGGATCCAGGGTACAGCTCAGCAAGCGAAGCGATCAGCCTCGGGGAGAGGTTCTGATCGAGGAGGAGCTTCACGCCGCAGGAGGATCGGACGCCAGTTTACGCTCGCGGTCGGCGGCGAAGGCGAGGCATGCCCGGATATCGTCACTGGTGAGGTCCGGAAAGTCCGAAAGGATCTCCCCCTCGGTCATACCGCCCGCCAAGTAGTCGAGGACGTCGTAAACGGTGATCCGCATTCCGCGGATACAGGGTTTGCCGCCCCTCTTACCGGGCTCAATGGTGATGATATCGCGGTAGTCCATACCTGACGCTAAGCCGTCCGATCCCCCGGGACAAGCTTTCGTCCCTGGTGCCATCTCGACCTCCTGATTGCAGGTTTCCGCTCAATCTCCTCAGAAGATACGCGCTGGGCCGGAAGCTTCCATGGCGTAGGCGGTCACGGCAGCACCTCCTGCCACTCCGCCGTCAGCGGCTGCAGCACCTTCCCCCTCACCCACACCTGCCCGCCCGCCCGCGCCACCTGGTCGTAGGCCCAGCGCGTGATCCTGAGCGACGCCTCCCGGTCGTGCGCCACGCCGGCCGCCCTGAACCGTTTGGGCAGCTCGTACAGCTGATTGCGGTTGCGCTCGTCCCAGCGGCGCAGGTGATCGACGGCGGCCAGGCGGTCGCCCTTGCGGCCGTTACAGGTCGGGTGGGCGAGGACGAAGTTGTGGCCGAGGTCGAAGGGGTAGCGGCGCCAGGGGACGAAGTGGTCCACGGCGACGTCGCCCCTCATGCGCCCGTCGCAGTAGAAGCACCGGCCGTCCTGGATGTCGTCGAGTAGGTCCCGGTAGGTGGAGAGGTCCCGGCGGTCGCTGCCGAACAGGAACCAGCGAAGCTCCGCCTCCGGTCCGAGCAGGTGCACGTTGGTGCGGCGGATGTACCCGGTCCACGCCCCCTGCACCATCTCCATGATCATCGAGTAGAAGCGCCGGAAGCACCAGGCGACGCCGGCCTTCAGCGTGATCGCCCGCGGGTTCTCCCGCTCCCGGTGCTCGTAGAGGAACTCGACCCGCTCGTCGCCGATGGTCTGGAGCTTCCAGAGCGGCATGCGACGGACCGTGTCCTCCACCGTCCGGAGCAGCCGCGGCCACGCCTCGCTCGCCTCGACGCGGCCCAGCCGGGCGTCGTACCGCGCCCGGGCTTCCCTCACCTCCCGCACCACCGCGGCCTGGCGCCCGGTGTTCTGCTTGAGCGGCTCCGTGCCGGCCGCGCCGGGAAACGGGGCGACCTGGCGCCAGTACAGGCGGACGAACTGGTCGGCGAGGTCGCGCGTGGCGAGGGTGAGGGGGGCGCCGGAGTCGTCGCCCTGGAGCACGCACAGGTCGGCAATGGCGTGGAGCAGCGCGTACTTGTAGCTGGCGACGAAGCTGCCCTCGTCCAGCAGCCGCTGGAGCCGGGCCAGGAACTCGAGCTGCGCCTCCGCGCTGGGGACGGCCGGGATCACCCGTCCCCCCAGTACCGCGCCCGCTCCGGGATCACCCAGCGGATCCCGCCCCGGGGGTCCGCCACGTCCCCCGCGTAGCGCGGGATCACGTGCACGTGCGCGTGCGTCACCGTCTGCCCCGCCGCCTCGCCGTCGTTCACTCCAATGTTGAACCCGTCCGGCCCATGCGACGCCGCCAGCGCCTCCCTCACCTCGCCCACCAGCGCCCACAGGTCCGCCCGCTCCTCCGGCGCGAGCTCGAAGAGGCTGGCGACGTGGCGGTGCGGGACGACCAGGGTGTGGCCGTCGGAGACGGGCCAGGCGTCGCGGAGGGCGCGGCCGTGGGCGGAGGCGTGCAGGACGCGGGAGGCGGGCAGGCCGCAGAACGGGCACTCGGTCGGATGGCTCATGATGTCCCGACCCACCATGGCGGTGCCCCACCCCGCGCGCAACGCTCGGTCGACAGGTTGCGCATATACAAAGTCCAGTATAGGCTCGGATGACGGACGGCCGTGCTTGCGAAGCTAGAGGTTCCAATGCCTGAGTTCACGTACTCGAGCGGGAACGTCTTCGAGGATCTCGGCTTCTCGAAGGAAGAAGCGGAGAACCTGAAGGTGCGGTCCGTGCTCATGGCGGGCATCCGGCGGATCATCGAGGCGGAAGGCATCACGCAGAAGGAAGCCGCGGAGCGATTCGGCGTCACTCAGCCGCGGATCAGCGACCTGGTCCGCGGCAAGATCGAGCTGTTCAGCATCGACGCGTTGATCAACATGCTCGCCGCGGCCGGGCACCATGTGGAGATCTCGGTGAGCGGCGGCAGCGATCGGGCGGCCTGACGGGTCGGCCATGGTGCACCCAATTTCCACCGGCAGGAGCCTTGGCCGGACCTTTGCCCCCGGTGTATCTTCGGGACCTGGTACACCTGGGAGGCACCACTGAACACCACCTATCTCGCCCGCGGCCTCTACTCAGTCCCGGCCGCCGCCCGGCTCATCGGCACGAAGCCCGACACGATCCGACGCTGGGCGTTCGGCTACGGGCGCGGTGGCCGTTGGCACGACCCGGCGATTCATACCGACCTCGATGAGCTGGGCGGTGAGCCGGTCCTGACCTTCCTGGACCTGGTCGAGTTGCTGTTCATCCATGGGCTGCGGGCATCGGGGCACTGGGATCTACGCCCTGTTGGAGCGCGAGGACCGGGGCGACCTGCTGGTTGAGCTCAAGGGAGCCGGTCAAATCGCGATGTGGCCCGCGTTGCACCGGTACCTCGAGCAGCTCGAGTTCGGCCTGGACGAGATTGCGAGCCGCTGGTATCCCGCTGGACGCGCCTCTCCCATTGTCGTCGATCCCCGAATTTCAACTTGGCAGGGGCGCAACCGACGAGCAGATCGTCACCTTCGCGGGCGAGTGGGACTATCGCATCGTCGGCCGCGACCGCGCGATGCTCAAGCGGTCGAGATCTCTGCGGCTGAAGGTAGGCTCGGGGTGTGACAGCGAGGTCCGGATCAGGCCGTGCGCCGCTCCGAAGCCACGATTCGACCCAGTTCCCGGCGGCTCGCCCCCAGTGAGAGCAGCGAGCGGATCAGGAGGTCGACGGTCACGCTGGCATCCGCGGTTTCCATCCTGGAGACCCGGGACTGACTGGATCCGAGACGCCGCGCCAGCTCGGCCTGCGACAGCCCTGCGCGCTCACGTTCGCGCCGCAGGCTGTCACTCAACGCGAGCTTGAGGTCGACGTACGCGGCCTCTTCCGCGGATAGGTCCAGAAGCTCCGCCGCGGAGCCGACCGCCCAACCAGTCTCACGCAATCTCTTCCTGGTGGCGTCTTTCATGATCCTCCCACCGCTTCGTCGTAGCGCCGGAAGCGATGACTGCAGCGTTTCAGCACGCGATTCGGCGTCGTCGAAGCGGAGCTCGTGGCACCGCGGTCCGACGGAGCGCATCGGCCGCGAGTGCGGCATCGACAGTGTCTCCCCCCGCTGCAGGCGTCTCAGAAGCACCCCGGCGGCGATCCGGGCCGCTGAAGACAGGGGCGGCGACTTCACCTCCCCCTTCAGCCAGACCAGCGGCTTCTCCTCCACGCTTCGCTCCACAATATGTCAGAACGGGCATGTCAGCACAAGCTGAAACAACGGAAGCGCCAAGCGTGGGGCAAACCAATGGCTGCTTGAGAGGACGAGAGGAAGTTCGAGAGGACCGTGGCGGAGGTGGTGAGGTCGGCGGCGGCCGGCAGTGGTCGCAGTCGAAGCGTACGCCTGCGGAACAGGAGAACTCCGCCGGTGGCGCGTTGCTGCCGGAAGACGAGCTCGCCGAAATCCCTGTCCGTGGTGACCAGGACGGCTTCCTGGCTCAGGGCATGGTCGAGTACCTGGTCGTCGGAGGCGAACGACAGGCCCCCAGCCACGTATTCAACTGTGTGGCCGTCGGCCCGGAGCCGTTCGACCACCTGCCGCTCGACACCCTCGTCGCACAGGAGCTTCAAGCAGCTTCGTCAGGAATGGGGTAGACGACGTCCGCCCGTAGCGCCTTGGCGGCGAAGCCCAGCGCGGCCTGGACCCCCTCCCGCGTCAGATTCGGGTGAGCGTCCAGTATCTGCTCGATGGTCTCGCCGGCAGCGAGCTTCTCGAGAATGCTCTCCACCGTGATGCGCGTGCCCGCGACGACGGGCTTCCCCTGCATCACCCGGGGATCGGAGTGGATCGCACCATTCATGGCCACCTCGCGTTCCGGTTTTCACTCCCTGAACCGATTCTCGTTATGCCACACCAGCGCCTCCCGGCTCGGCCGCGCGGCCGCGTTGGACGTTGGGGTGCCGGTCGTCGGCTGCGGGATCAACAGCTCCCGGGGCCAGAAGAACGGCTCCACGAGCAGGATACAGCCCACGTCCACGTCCTCGCGCGCGGCGAGGAAGTCGAACCAGTCACGGTCGGTGATGGCGACGAAGGCGTTCATGGCTCATTCCGCCATTGAACTGCCCGGTCGGCGAAGGCTACCTTTCGTTCGGACACCCACGCGATCGTAGGAGAGACCATGTCCGTGGAAGAGTTGGAACGAGAGGCGTTGAAGCTGTCCGCCGACGAGCGCGAGCGCCTCGCCCTGTCGATCCTCTCGAGCTTGCAGGGGGAGCTGGAATACGAGGCGGAGTGGGCCGAAGAGGCGAAACGACGGGCGATGGAGATCCGGGAGGGGCGAGTGGAAACCATTCCGGCCGACCAGGTTTTCCGGGAGGCGCTGGACCGACTCAAGTGAGCCGGCCGCGCTTCCATCCCGGCGCGGAGCGGGAGTTCAACGACTCCGGTTGCTTCGCCACTTCCCCGAGATGGGCCGCGATCTCGGGGATTCGATCCGGCGTTTCCCTGTCCGCGCCTTCCCGTATCACCTGATCTACCTCCCTGACGCAGGCGATGTCTATATCGTGGCGTTCGCCCACGAGCGGCAGCGCCCCGGCTACTGGCGCAGCCGGATGACCGTTCACGAGCGCCCGGCCAGCAGGGCCTCTTTGGGCCCGAAGTAATAGCCCTGGTCCAACTCGACTCCCTATTCGACCGGTCTGGCGACAGGAACGCGTCCGCGTCAGTGCCCTGAGGCCCAGAGGCTGCAGGCGCCGCGGATCGAGTCCTATCCTAAGGCCTTTCTGGTCTCGGTCACGATCCAGTCGAGAAGAGCAAGAAACTCCTCTTTCTTGTTTGCGATCAAGCTGATCTTGGTGCGCGGAAACCTGGGATCCGGCGGAAATGGCTGGCCTGTTACATTAGAGACTCGCTGGATGAGTTCTGCTTTCCGCTCAGGATCATCGAAAGGCGGGCTCTTGATATAAGGGCGCTCGAGACCCAGGGGGTCACCTCACCGCCTCCCCCTCCTCCGCGAGCACTTCGTCCGCGTTCACCTCCCCCAGCCAGGCCACATAGAGGGACCGGTAGTCGGTCAGGTACAGGTGCGTCTCGACGCCGCCCTCGATCTGGGCCTCGATCGCGGCGATCCCGGCCCCGTGGGGCAGCTCCCCGTCCCGGTTCGGCGACCGGACCCTGGCCCACCAGACGTAGACGTCGTCGTCGGGCGAGGCCGCGTCGGCCGGGTCGCGGCCCCGCTCGGCCCAGCGGAGGAGGACGCGCAGGTGGGCGTCGAGGGCGCCTTCGGCGTAGGCAGGGTTCCAGACGGTGAGGAGGTGGCGGGGCCCGGCCACGTCAGGATCCAGCGCGGCGGATCCGGAGGCGAGTCGCAGACACCACGGCGAACGCTCCGGCGAGCTCGTGACCGTGATCGCGCAGCACCGCCGACACGACGTCCGCTTTCCGATCATTCGAGATCCCGGCGAGGCGGAGGAGCATGATGCCACCGCTCGCTCGCTGCTGTCGAAACACCAGCTCGCCGAAATCCTTGTCGGTCGTGACCAGAACGGCAGACTCCCGGGCGGCGCGAGCGAGAACCTGCTCGTCGGACGTCGAAGGCGCGTCTTCGGCTACGTACTCGACATCGTGTCCGTCCTGACGCAGCCGCTCCACCACCTGCCGCTCAACGCCCTCGTCACAGAGTAGCTTCAAGCCGCTTCGTCAGGGATCGGGTACGTGACGTCCGCCTTCAGGGCCTGTGCCGCGAACGCCAGCGAGGCCTGCAGAGCCTCGCGCGTCAGCCTGGGATGAGCGTCCAGCAGGTCCTCCATCGATTCGCCCGCGGCCAGCTTCTCCAGAATGCTCTCGACCGTGATCCGGGTGCCGGCCACGACCGGCTTGCCCTGCATGATCCGTGGGTCGGACTGGATGAGGTGTGACACTGATTCCTCCGGCTCGATCACCAACGTTGAAAGCGCGCTTCTCGATTCCTAAGGATACCGCCGTCAGGCCCGTGCTTCCATAGCGAACACAGCCACGCCCATGCCTGGGCCCGGCAGCTCCCGGGCGAGGCGCTGGGTGTCGGCCCGGAGGTCGGCGTCGCGCTCGGCCCAGAGGCGGTCGCCGGTGAGGAGGGCGCGGTCCGCGAACCAGCGGGCGCCGTCGTCGCGCGTGACGATGAGCGGCAGCTCCACCATCCCGCCGTAGAGCGACACCGGCCGGTCGTGGTAGCGCGTGTTCCGCAGGCGACGCAGCTCCTCGATCACCCCCGGCGTGTCGTCGGCCACCAGCCGCCGCAGGTCCCAGAGGCGAGAACCGAAGGTCACCGTCAGGTGAACCAGAAGTCCGCCTCCATCCCCCGGTAGTACGACGGCG
>CAWCUS010000002.1:0-415000 GCA_963798845.1 uncultured Gemmatimonadales bacterium
GCTCGCGGCTGACCACCGGTTGCGGGCGTGGGAAGCCTGAGGCTTGGAATAGCATGGTATCCGTGCTAACATGTTCTTGTGACCAGATCCTTCCGTGACAAGGCGACGGAAGACCTCTTCAACGGGGTTGACTCGAAAGCTGTGCGGCAGCGGCTTCCGAGCGAGTTGTGGAGAAGCGGTCGGCGCGAGCTGGATGCGGTCGATCAGGCGGAGGCGCTGGACGACCTACGAATCCCACCCGGGAAGCGACTCGAGCGTCTGAAAGGAAGCCGAGCCCGACAGCACAGCATACGGATCAACGATCAGTACAGGATCTGCTTCGTCTGGTCCGATCGCGGAGCGGACGACGTCGAAGTAGTTGATTATCGCTGAGGATGCCTATGATACGCGTACCCACGGACCGAGCCCCTACCCACCCCGGGGAAATGCTTCTCGAGGAGTTCCTGAAGCCAATGGAGCTCACTCAGCGAGAGCTGGCGGATGCGATCGGAGTTCCGTACCAGCGAGTGAACGAGATCGTAAACGAGCGCCGTGGAGTCACGCCGAGCACGGCGCTGCGGCTCGCGCAGTTCTTTGGAACGACGAGCGAGTTCTGGCTCAACGGGCAGATGCGGTGGGACCTGTACCATGCGAAGGAAGCGGAGAAGCAAGAACTCGAACGCATTCCTCGGTATCGGCACCGCCGGTCCTCCGCGGAAAGAGAATCGGCCTGACTCGAGGCACGGCCCCCGCGTTGGCCGTCCTCCGCCACCTCCTCGCCTGTCCCGACGACGCATGCGACGAGCCCGCCTCATCGAGCGCCTCCGCGAGAAGCTCCGGATCCGGGAGCGCAGCAAGGAGATCGTCATGGCCTGGCTCTGCCACTTCCCGGCCCCGAGGTCGCTCCCGCCGCCGCCCACATGACCGCCCGCCTCAAGGTCGAGGCCAAGACCGACACCGACGTGTCCCTCATCGCCGCGGAGGACCTGGTCCGGCTCGCCGAGCAGTGGACGGCGAGGAAGCCCGGGCAGCCGATCAACCTCGAGGTGTTCAACATCACCGGGGTGCTCGATCGGACGACGCTGGACGGGCGGATGAGGTTGTTCAGGTGACGCTTCGGCTCTGCTGCCCGCGTTTGCGCCGTGATCGACGAGGCGCCCTGTGCCCGTCCAGCTATGGACGTGCCCCGCTCCGACGCCCATTCCTGGTCGCCCGGACGGAACGCCCGGCTCGTCGAGCTCGGGGACGGGGAGGGGCCATGCATCCGCGAGACGAGACGCCGACGCCCGCCGGAGACCCTCGCTGCGAACCCGGTGGTCGGGAAACGCCACGGACGCCCAGGCTGCTCGAGGAAGTTCGTAGAGCCTGCCGCGCGAGGCAGTACAGCGATCGGACGGCGGAAGCCTACACAGCATGGGTCCGCCGGTACGTGCTGTTCCACGGCAAGCGCCACCCGCGCGAGCTGGATGGTCAGGCCGTGGCCGCCTACCTCAGCCATCTCGCCGTCGAGCGCCGCGTCAGCGTAGCCACCCAGCGCCAGGCGTCGAGCGCGCTGCTGTTCCTGTACCGCGAAGTGCTGGGAACACCGATGCAGGCGCCAGAGGGAATCGCCCGCCCAGGACGCCATCGCCGCCTGCCAACGGTGGTCTCACGCGACGAGGTCGCCGCCGTCCTCGCCGAAATGCGAGGCACCCCGGGCCTCGTGGCGCAGCTGCTCTATGGCTCCGGCCTCCGACTCATGGAGGCCCTCGACATCCGCCTCAAGGACATCTCCTTCGAGCGGGGCGAGATCGCGGTCCGCAGCGGCAAGGGTGGGCACGACCGGATCACCATGCTCCCCCGCGCCATTCGAGCCCGAACTGCGGCGCCAGGTGAAGGATGTCCGCCTCCGCCACGAAGCCGACCTACGTGCTGGCGCCGGCTGGGTGGCCCTCCCCGACGCCCTCGCCCGGAAGATGCCGAACGCCGGACGGGATACCGCCTGGCAGTACCTCTTCCCCGCAACGCGACAGCACGTGCACCGCGAAACGGGCCAGCGACGCCGTCACCACCTGCACGAAACGGCCGTCCAGCGCGACGTCTCCGCTGCCGGCCGCCGCGCCGGCATCGCGAAGCGAGTGACCTGCCACACCCTGCGTCACTCCTTCGCCACGCACCTCCTCGAGGACCGCTACGACATCCGCACCATCCAGGAGCTCCTCGGCCACAAGGACGTCAAGACGACGATGATCTATACGCATGTGCTCAACCGCGGCGCCGGGGGTGTGACGAGCCCGCTCGACCGCATGGGTTAGGCTGCGCCAGGAGCGGCAATGGAGCGCGTCGACGGGAACCACGGCTTTAGCTGCCGGGTTCGCTGCGGAAGGCCCGGCCATAGAGGGGGTCGTTAGGCTGCCCGAGAACCATGCATAACCGCTGCATAGCGAGCGGAGAGCAACCTTGCGGTTTCGGACTGGTTGGCTGAACCTGGGCGCAGTATAGAAAGCGTTAGGCAGAACAAGAACTCATGGCATTGACAGACGTGTTCTTTCGTAGGTATGGGCAGGTTCTCAGGCGCGGGCAGCCGTTGCCCGATAAGTACCTGACGTTGTTTAGACAGGCTGCCCATGTCGTAGGACAGGACGTGTATCCCAATGTTCAGCTAGCAGAACAGTTCTTTCGAGGGATCCATGACAGAGATGGCTAGGGAAATGGCACTCCCTCGGCTCTCGACGCGAGGTTCTGAGACAGAGGCGGTAGTGCAGTTCCTGGTCGGCCGAAGCGACGTTGAACGGGAAATGTCACCGGACATCTACGTGAGAACCCGTCTATCGCTTCTGGAGATTGTGCTCGCGGAATCAGACGCGTTGATACAGCAAACAGAAGCCTCGTCGTCTAGCGCACCAAAAACACCAGGCCTGGTACCGCTACTTCCGGCCGGAGACGAAGAGCCATTCGTCTGGTCGAGCAACGTGCCAAGGCTTCGAAGCGCCATTCGGGAAATTAATGAGAGATTCAGGCTGAATGGCATTGGCTTCCGTTATCATAACGGTGTAATTCAAGAGGCTCGAGACGATCTGGTCTCCGAAGTCATTGAAACACCGTTTTGGAACATGATTTCCGCTCGGAAGTGGGCGGTTGTAGAACATGACATGAAGGAAGCGCTTGATCGCCGGGACCGAGGGAAGTCGGATTCTACGTTTCATGCCCTGAAGGCGCTGGAAAGCGTCATCAAGATCATCTCGGATGAGAAGAACCTGACCACAGGAAGCGAGCGGGGTGCAAGTAATTACGTAGAGAATCTCGCAAGCAAACGTGGGCGGGGGCTCCTTGCAGATTGGGAAGCGGAACAACTCAAGCGCCTATTCTCGGTCATTCGTAACCCACAAGGTCATGGACCGGGCTCTGCAAAGCCGCTGGTGCTCAACGACCAGCAAACTGATTTCGTGATCGAATCCGCAATGAGTTGGATCAAGAGCCTTGTGGGACGGCTGTGACGATTTCTGCCTAACGAGGGCGTGAACCTGACAGCGCGCTGCGCGCGCCGCAGGTTACGCCAGTGCGTTATACGCATGCTTCTTAGTTCGTCGGCAACTGAGCTGCCGTCGTGGGAGCGATCCGTGGCACTTCAGGCGCCCAGGCGGACCATCAACCGGCTCGGCGGGTGAGGCGAGGGGGGGCAGATCTCCGGGCGTGCCGGCCCTCACGATCTGCCTGCTTCGCATAGGACCGGAAGAGGGTGGTGATCAATGGCTGGACCCAACGGACGCGACGACCTCAAGTTCCCGTTGGACGAGGCGTTCCACGATTGCTGCGGCCGGGAACGTCGGTTCCGGATCGACTGCCTCGCGCACGAGGGCGGCTACTTCCTCCGAGCTCGTGAAAGCACGAAGGACGGGGCCGGCTACGAGTTCGCGGCGCACTCGGGAACGGCGGCGTATCTCGCCCTCGCCGCATTACGCGCAAAAATCCGGCGGGGTCTCTCCATTCGCTACTTGGCCGGTGAGGGAGAGCCCATCGGATTCAGCCACGGCACCGCACGCGGCTATATCGGTGACGGCGGTGTGGTGATCGACGGACGGCTCGTGGCGTTCGACGACCTTGCCCGACTGCTGCAAGAACACGAGGGATGGCAGCTGTGGTTGCGCGTCGCCGACCCCTACGAGGATCTCTGACCACCGCATGTGCACGTGATCATCGCCCAGCGCATAACGGAGCGCTGAAGCTGACGGTCGCCTGCGGCGCCCGCAGCTTATCTCAGTGCGTTAGAACGCGAACCCCGATTGGGGTGTAGGAGAGCCAGGCGGTAGCGGGCCGCTGTACCGTCAAACGAAAGGCCGCAGTAGAATCGTGGATGCCATCTCTGGTGCGCTGACGGGCATACCTGGCCTGCGGCTGGACTGCACGAACGGAAGAGGAAGAGCTTGGATGGAAGCGAAACAGACGGTGCGCGAGTTGCTCGACCGGCTGCCCGACGACAGCTCGCTGGATGACATCCTCTACCACCTCTACGTGGTTCAGGCGGTCAACCGCGGCTTGGCGGACGCCGATGCGGGACGAACCATATCGCACGAGGAGGTCGAGGAGCGTCTGCGCCGGAAATGGGTACTCGGCACCGAGCGGTAGTCTGGACCGAGGCTGCGTCTGCTACGCTTGACGACGCGATCGCCTTCGTAGCTGAAGACTCGCCGTCAAACGCCGCGGCACTGCTGGAGCGAGTTCTCGATGCTGCCGCCTCGTTATCGACTCTAAGCGATCGCGGCGCGCCCGTTCCTGAAATCAATGATCGGTCGGTGAGGCAGCTGCTACCCGGGCCGTATCGGCTGATCTACCGAGCCGAGGAGAATCAGGTCACCATACTGGCCGTTCTCCACCAACGAAGAGCTATCGATCTTTGGTCGCGGCGGCCGCAGGGTTGAGCCGATCGCGTTCTAACGGGGAGATGAAGCTGTCGGCTTGCTGGGCTGCTGTAGCTTCGCCCGTTGTTGCCGCTCCCAGGCTGTCCAGCTCCGCCCGGACGGGCCGCCGCTTATCTCCAGTGCGTTATGCAGACCTGGGCACGGACAGCGGAGCCTCTGGAGGAACCTATTCCCCGGATGCGCGCCTGGATTTGGCGGAGCGCTTGCTGGAGCTGCGGGGGCGGCCGCCTTTGAGGCCGTTCTTTCGGGCGGCCCTCGCCTTCGCTTCACTTCGAACCTGGCCCATAATCCGAGGAGCCCAGCCCCGCAGGTTCAGGGCATCGGTCACGAGGCCGGTGAGTGACGCTTCCACATCGATTTCATCCCAATGGAGGCCGTCTCCACTCGGAGAAATCCGCACGTTCGCAAGCTGCTCCTTCGTCGCGTCCCGGAGTCCAGGAACGCGCTCCGGAGGAAAGCCGAACGCGAAGCCGTTCCGGAGGTGCACGAGGATGAGGGCCTCGCTCTGATCGTACGTCGCAGACGCAGCTCGAGGCTCTACCTGATCGGCTTCGCGAGCCGCTCGAATAGCCTCCTCGTTCTGTCGGTTGAACTCGGCATCAGTGATACCGGTGGACTTACCCATGAAGCCTGCTCCATTCTGCGAGGAAGTGCTGCTGGTGCTGCCTGACGATCCTGAGGGCCTCCCGCGCGTCCGGGGCACTCATGTGGTGGTTCTGCCAGAGGGAGGGGCGAGTCTCGTCGTACCCCAAGCGAACGAGAACTTCTCCTCCGTTCACGGATTCCACGTGGACGTGCGGCGGCTCGTGCTCTCGCGGGGGAGAGTATACGTAGACCTTGAAGCGGCCGTCGTCGTGGATCTTGACCATGCAGCAAGCTAAAACCCATCGCTAGGTTTGGGAAGTCGTGCATAACGAAGAGCTGAAGCTGACGGCAGGTGAGGCTGGCGTGGGTGCGCGCGGAGCTGTACAGAAGAAGCAGACGAACGGCGCGCGGAGGGGCCGCAGCTTAGCTCCGAGGCGTTATCCCGCGGTATTGACTTGATCGCGGGGCTCTGGAAGGAGAGGCTTCGACTTGGCGGCATTGGTCACCTACATTCCAGAGCGAGCAGGCCTTCGAAGACAGGTGGATCATGCGCAACGAGTTTACGGCAGTGTACGAGCAGGATGGGGAGTGGATCGTTGCCTACTGCCCTGAGGTTCCGGGCGCCAACGGACAGGGTCGGACGAAGGAAGAAGCTCGACAGAGCCTCATCGAGGCCATCGAGCTCATCCTCGAGGACCGGCGGGAGGACGGGCTGCGGGGCATCCCGGCGGACGCTGAGCGGGAAACGATCACGGTTGGTGTCCGCGGTGCCGCCTGAGAGGGCGTCGGCGTGAAGCGGAATGCCCTGCTGAAGCATCTCCGACTCCACGGGTGCGTACTCAAGCGGGAAGGACGATCTCACTCGCTCTGGCTGAATCCCTCTACTGGTGCGGTCGAAGCCGTTCCTCGGCACACTGAGATCTCGAACGTCCTGGCGGGGAAGATCTGCCGGAACTTGTCGATACCTGAAATCGGTTGAGTGGTGCCTGCCTCTCTCCGTCCTGCAATCTGGGATTGAGCCCTTCATTCCTACGGACCCGCGGTATAACGATGAGATGAAGCTGGCGGCGTGTTGGTTCGCGTTGCATTGGCATGGAGAGGGGCAGACGTATCTGTAGCGCCGCGCCCGGATGGGCCGCAGCTTATCTCAGAGGCGTTGTCCGGCACGGATCGGCCGGGGGCGTCGGCCTTGCGCAACTTGATCGCGGTCGGCGTGCGTGATACATTGTAATACATGAAAACTTCCGCCCTGACGATCCGCCTGGAGCCCGAGCTCAATCGGCAACTCGATCGCATGGCGAAGCAGTCCGGGCGTTCCCGGAGCGAGATCGCTCGTGATGCGCTGAGGCGCCAGCTCGCGGTGCTTCAGTTCGAAGAGGCGCGCAAGCAAGTCCTGCCTTTCGCCGAAGCACGAGGGTACCTCACCGACGAGGATGTGTTCCGAGAAGTCTCTTGAAGGTCTTCCTGGACACGAACGTCCTGGTTGCCGCCTTCGCGACCCGGGGCCTCTGCGCGGACGTCCTCCGCACCACGCTTTCCGAACACGAGCTCGTCCTGGGCGAGGTCGTGCTCACCGAGTTCCGTCTCGTGCTCTCGAGCAAGCTCAAGCTGTCCGCGGACCGCATTCGCGCAGCTGAGGCCGTGTTCGAAGGGATTCCGCTGGTTCCGAAGCCCGAGCAGCCCAGTACGCTCGATATCAGATATCCTTCCGACCGGTGGATCCTGGCGAGCGCCGAGGCTGGCGGCGCCGAGATCCTCGTGACCGGAGACGAGGACCTCCTGGCGGTCGCCGGCGAATCGGTCATCCGTATTGCGAGCCCCCGCGCATTCTGGGAGCTGCTACGCACCGGTACGAGGTAAGTGCGGGATAACGAGGGCGTGAAGCTGACGCGGATTGGCGGGTTGGCTTGTCCTCAGAACTACGGGCCGCGCAGCTAACGCCCAGTGGGTCAGGCCACCTCCAACCTTTCAGGAACTGGCGGGCTCTCGGGCATCGTGTTACGTTACATGTAACACGTGCATGGAGGCCGTGGTGTCAGATTCGGACCGAAAGAAGTCCGTCCGCGAGAGGGTCCGCGCTCATCGCAGACGCCTGCGGCGGCAGGGGTTGCGCCCTATCCAGATCTGGGTTCCGGATGTCCGCTCCGAGAGCTTCCGCGCGGAAGCGCACCGGCAGTCGCTCGCCGCGGCCGAGAGTTCGCATGCGGACCGGGACCAGGAATTCGTGGACACGGTTTCCGAGTTCGACGACGAGTGAGGCGCGGCGAGATCTGGACGGTTTCGGGCGGCAGTGCTTACGCCGGGAAGCCTCGACCTGCGGTCGTCGTCCAGGACGACAGCTTCGACGCCACGGCCTCGATCACGCTCTGCGTCTTCACCACCGATCCCACGGAGGCGCCTCTATTTCGGATCCTTCTCGAGCCGAACGACCGGAATGGACTGCACGAGCGTAGCAGCATCATGGTCGACAAGATCACTACGGTCTCCAAGACGAAGCTAGGGCAGCGAATCGGAAGACTCGATGACGAAGATCTTGTTCGCCTCAACCAGGCGATCCTCGTATTCCTCGGGTTGGCGGGACCTGCTCGGTCGCCGGAGTAACGCCGATCTCTCTCTGTTTTGGTACGCCTGCCGGGCCTCGGTGGCCTAACGAGGGCGGTGAAGCTGACGCGGGTCAACGGGTAGGCGTTTCCTCGGCGGCTGGGGCCACGCAGCTTACCGCCAGGGCGTTAGAAAGCGCGAGAAGTGCCCTCTTCGGTCTCCTCCGCGATGACAGTGGATCCTTCGGTGAGGCCGAAGCGACGGCGCAAGGTAGCAGGAATCACGAAGGTACCGCGCTTCCCCACTGCGCGCTGCCCATTGATGGTAAATGCAATTACACGCGTGCCAACGGCAGCGAGCCGCCGGGGATCGACTGGTTTGACGCCACCCGGCTGCTTCGCCCATCATTCGACCAGAGACGACTGCCCCGTCCCGCGCACCCGAAGCCCCCATGCGCCCAGAAGACCTCCGCCCCCGCCAGGCCCTCTCCGCCTGGTCGGATGAGCAGCTCGACGCGGCGATCGCCCGCGAGTTCACCCTCATCGGCCAGCGCCTGACCCGCGTCAATGCCGCCGCCAAGGCCACCGGCCGCGCGGCGTACACCGACGACCTCGCCCTGCCGGGGATGCTGCACGGGAAGATCCTGCGCTCGCCCCACGCGCACGCGCGGATCCTCTCCATCGACACGGGCGACGCGGAAGCGATGGAGGGGGTGTACGCGGTGATCACGGGGAAGGACCTGCCCACGGAGTACTGCATCATCCCCTGGACGCGCGACGAGACGGCCCTCGCCGTGGACCGGGTGCGCTTCATCGGGGACGCGGTGGCGGCGGTCGCCGCGGTCGATGAGGACACCGCGATCAAGGCTTGCGACGCCATCCGCGTGCTGTACGAGCCGCTCCCGGCCTTCTTCGACCCCCGGGACGCGCTGGACCCGCCGGCGGACTCGACGCCCATCCACGAGCCGAAGAAGGAGGGGCACAACGGCAACATCACGAAGATCGTGAAGCTGTCGTTCGGGGACGTGGACGCGGAGCTGGCGGGGAGCGACGTCGTCGTCGAGGGGGACTACTACTTCGAGGGGACCACGCACGCGCCCATCGAGCCGCACTGCGCCATCGGGTACGCGGACCCCGGGGGGAAGCTGACGGTGTGGTCGTCCACGCAGGTGCCGCACTACCTGCACCGGGAGCTGGCGCGGGTGCTGGACCTGGACGTGGCGAGGGTGCGCGTGGTGCAGCCGGCGGTGGGCGGCGCGTTCGGCGGGAAGAGCGAGCCGTTCGACCTGGAGTTCTGCGTCGCCGAGCTGGCGCGGCGGACGGGGCGGCCGGTGAAGATCCTGTACACGCGGGAGGAGGTCTTCTACTCCCACCGCGGGCGCCACCCCATGCGCATGAAGTGCAGGCTGGGCGCGGACGTTGACGGCCATATCAAGGCCGTGGACCACGACATCGTGCTGGACGGCGGGGCGTACGCGTCGTTCGGGCTGGTGACCACGTACTACTCCGGCCAGCTGCTGCCGGCGCCGTACGAGTTCGGCTCCTACCGCTTCCACAGTGTGCGTGCGTACACGAACAAGCCGCCGTGCGGGCCCAAGCGGGGGCACGGCAGCGTGCAGCCGCGCTTCGCGTTCGAAGTCCAGCTCGACCGCCTCGCCCGCGCGCTGGAGCTGGACCCCATTCGAGCTCCGGCGCCGCAACTTCATGGGCACGGGGCGCACCATCAACGAGCTGCGCGTGCAGTCCAACGGCTTCCTCCAGTGCCTGGACGCGGTGGAAGCCGCGAGCGGGTGGAAGGAGCGGTGGGGGAAGCTGCCGCGCGGGCGCGGGCTCGGCGTCGCCGGCTCGTGCTACATCAGCGGCACCAACTACCCGATCTACCCGAACGACATGCCCCAGTCCGCCATCCAGATGGCCGTGGAGCGGAGCGGGCGGGTGACGGTGTGGACGGGGGCGAGCGAGATCGGGCAGGGGAGCGACAGCGTGGTCGCGCTCATCGCCGCCGAGGAGCTGGGCGTGCCGCTGGACTACGTGCGCGTGGTGGCCAGCGACACGGACCAGGTGCCCGTGGACCTGGGCGCCTACTCGTCGCGCGAGACGTTCATGGTGGGCAACGCCGCCGTCCACGCCGCGAAGCAGATCCGGGAGCGGGTATGCGGCGCCGTGGCGGGCGCGTGGGACGTCGCCCCCGACCGCGTGGGCCTGGCCGGCGGCTGGGCGTTCGACGTCCGGGACACCGCCCGCCGCATGCCCATCTCCGAAGCGTTCAACCTGGCCGAGGCGAAGCACGGCACGCTGGGCGCCGTGGGGCACTACGACACGCCCAAGGACGTGCACGGCGACTACCGCGGCGGCACCATCGGCGCGTCACCCGCCTACTCCTTCACCGCCCACGTCGCCGAAGTGGAAGTGGACGAGGAGACGGGCGTCGTCACGGTGAAGAGCATCTGGGCCGCCCACGACTGCGGCCGCGCGCTCAACCCCGTGCTGGTGGAGGGGCAGATCGAGGGGAGCGTGTACATGGGCTACGCCGAAGCGCTCATGGAGGAGCAGGTCTTCAAGTCGGGCGACGAGGGGAAGGCCGGCCTCCACAACTGCCCGTCGCTGCTCGACTACCGCATGCCCACGTCCATGGACACCCCGGACATCCAGGCGCTCATCGTCGAGTCCGTCGACCCCGAGGGGCCGTACGGCGCCAAGGAAGCGGGCGAGGGGCCGCTGCACCCGTCGATTCCGGCCATCGCCAACGCCATCTACGACGCGGTGGGCGTGCGGCTCGACTCCCTGCCGTTCTCACCGCCCCGGGTGTGGCGGGCCATCCGGGCGGCGAAGGGGGAGGCGTTCGAGGATGGCGGCGGTCCGAGCGCCACGTCGCAGCCGCGGAACGAGCGGGAAGGGGAGTCGCCCACCAGCGCGCGGCCGCGGGCGTATGCTACCACCCCAGGCGGTGGCCGACCGGGCAAGGGGTGACGTTTTCGCTGGGCCGCAGCGGGTATGCAAACTCCGGTTACCATCACACCACAGCGAGGACGAGCTCCGATGACCAAGGTGACACCGTTCCTGATGTTCAACGACCAGCTCGAAGCGGCCATGGAGTTCTACACCGCCACGTTCCCGGACTCCGAGATCAGGAATGTCGCCCGCACCGGCAAGGACGGCCCCATCACCTCCGCCGAGTTCGTCGTCGGCGGTCAGTTCTTCATGGGTTACAACGGGGGCCCGTACTTCGCCTTCTCCGAAGGCCTCTCGCTCTACGTGGACTGCGAGGACCAGAACGAGGTCGACGAGTACTGGGACAAGCTCGTCGGGGCCGGCGCGCAGCCTACGGCGTGCGGTTGGATCAAGGACCCGTTCGGCCTCTCCTGGCAGATCGTCCCGAGGCGGTTCATGGAGCTCATCCGCGACGAGGACCCCGGGAAGGTCAGGGCCGTGATGGAAGCCATGATGACGATGGTGAAGCTCGACGTGGCGGCGTTGGAGCGAGCGTACAATGAAGCGTAGCAGTCCGACGCCCACGCCCTTCGTTCGATCCGGAGCCAACCTGCGGCGCTACTGATCCCCCGACCTGGAACCTCCATGGCAAGAAGCCCGGTTCGCCGAATCGGAGAAGCGGTGGGCCTCCTCGGCGTCGTCGCTTCGCTCGTCTTCGTCGGTCTCGAGCTCCGTCAGAGCCGGATCGCGGCCCGCGCCGCCGCATACCAGGAGCTCGGGATCGCGGTGGCGGACAACTGGATGGACAGGGCGGACAACCGCGAGCTCAACGACCTGGTCTTCCTCGCGATGTACGCGGATTCCGCCACGTGGGCGGGCATCAGCGACTCGGACGCCTATCTGCTCCGGTCCTACGTCGTCGCGAACGTCCGGCTGTACGAGACTGTCTACCTCCAGGTCCAGCAGCACCTTCTCGACGCGGAAGCGCTGGAGAACCTCGGGTGGACCCACCTGATGGACAGCAAGCTTCTCGAGCGAACGTGGTCGCAGGTCAAGCCGGCCGTCACGCCCGGGTTCGCCAGGTACCTGGAGGACGAGCAGCCGCTCCTCCGAGGCCGCTAGCTTTCGCCAGGAGGTCGAGGGATTGCTCCTGGAGCTGCTACGCAGTGGCGCCGCGTGACCCGCGATCCTTCATCGCCATCACGTGCTCCCCGAGCTGATCGACGGCGATCTCGGTGCCCTCGTAGAAGCCGCTCGCCCTGTTCTTCTCGAGGTCCGCTTCGTCCCGGTGCAGCGCCGTGAAGACGTAGCGGGTGCCGGTTCCCACGGTCTCCATGGTCATGATGGCGGTGATCGGAATGTCGTCGAAGACGGCCGGGCGATAGCCGGGGAACAGCATGGAGGTCCAGACGAGCCGCTCCATGGGAACGGCTTCCAGGACGCAGCCGAGGTTGGGAACCTCGGGACCGCCGGGCAGCGCGATGTCGATGCGGACGATGCCGCCCGGACGCGCGTCCATCTCGGCCCGCGCCACGCGCCCCCAGGCCCTCGGCATGTACCACTCCCGGATATGCTCCGGCTGCGTCAACGCTTCCCAGACCAGCCGCGTGGGCGCGTCGATGAACCGCTCGATGGCGAAATCCAGTTTCGGGTCGATCGTGACTCGCTCGCTCATGACTCGGACTCCTTCTCCTTGAGTTGCCGGATGTACTGGTCGAACCGGTCCAGTCGAGACTCCCACTCCCGACGGCGCGCGCTCAGCCAGTCCTCAACGACCATGAACCCTTCCGGTGCGATCTCGTACGTCCGCACGCGCCCCCGCTTCTCCGACCGCACCAGCCGGCTCTCTTCCAGTACCGAGAGGTGCTGCACGAACGACGGGAGCCGCATGTCGAACGGCGACGCCAGCTCGCTCACCGTGGCCCGTCCCACGGACAGCCGCTCCAGCACTTCCCGCCGCGTTCGGTTCGACAGGGCGTGAAACACGTTGTCAGCGGCTGCGGAGTGAGCCATTCGCGACACCATCCCGATGCTCGGATCCCATGATCGGCCACGACCATTCTACACCCGCGTGATACTTAGGTCAATACCTAAGTGTTGGGCGTAGATGAAACCGGAGTCCTCGTGCCTCGAAGGGAACGTTGCGCGGGCGCGGCGCCCGGATAGATTCTGCGCACGACCCCTGCGCCACTGACCTCGGGCGGGGCCATCGGGCGCCGCCAGGAAGCCGAGGCCGAGCGCTCTCGCCGTTCATGACGCCTCAGCTGCTGTTCGTTCAAGGCGGTGGCGCGGGCGTTCCCCGAACTCTGGAGAGCCAATGTTCCGGAAGATCGATGACTTCCTCGCCGTGTGGGACGACGAGCGAGAGGCCACGCTGAAGGTGCTGGGCAGCCTCACGGACGACTGCCTGGCGCGGAAGCTCCACCCGGACGTGCGGGCCCCGGGGCGCCTGGCCTGGCACATCACGCAGACGATACCGGAGATGGGCGGCCGGACCGGGCTCGAGCTGGAAGGTCCAGGGGAGGATGAGGCGGTCCCGTCTTCCGCGGCCGTGCTGGCGGCGCGCTACCGGGAGGCGGCGGATTCCCTCGCGGGAGCGGTGCGCGACCGATGGACGGACGCGGATCTCCTCGTCGAAGACGACATGTACGGCGAGGCCTGGCCGCGGGGGCGCTCCCTCTGGGCCGTGGTGGGCCACCAGATCCATCATCGTGGGCAGCTGATGACGCTGATGAGGATGGCGGGACTGCCGGTGCAGGGGGTGTACGGTCCGTCCCGCGAGGAGTGGGTAGTTTTCGGGATGCCATCGCCGGAATAGGCCAGGAAGCCGATGAACGTCGAAGAAGCGATCCGCGCGCGCGTGTCCGTGAAGGAGTATGCGGACGACGCCGTCGCCCGGGAGGAGATCCAGACGCTGCTCGAGCTGGCGGTGCTGGCGCCGAACCACCGGATGACGGAGCCGCTTTCGTTCCGGGTCATGGGCGAGGGCGCAAAGCTCGCCTATGCCCGTGCGCTGGCCGGCCGCAAGGCGGCGAAGGTGGAGGACGCGGATGCGGCGGAGGCGGTGCGGCAGAAGGTGATCCATCGCACCACGGGAGTGCCGTGGATGATCGGGGTCGTGGTCCGGCAGGACGAGAACCCGGAGATCCGGGAAGAGGACCACGCCACGGCGTTCATGGCGATCGAGAACATGTGTCTCGCGGCGGTGGACATGGGACTGGGAACGCACATCAAGACCGGCGCGGTGATGGGGGAGCCCGCTCTGCGGGAAGCGCTCGGGGTGGCGGAAGACGAGCGACTGGTGGCAGTGGTCTTCCTGGGTGTGCCGGCGGAGGTGCCGGATCGGAAGCCGCGCACGCCTGCGGTGCAGGTCACACGCTGGCTGGAATAGCGCTCTGGCCTCCGTCCGTTTCCGCGATCGGGCGCTTTACCGCGCCCCGGCGCGACCGTACCTTGGGCGTGTCCACGCAGACCCCCGATCCCACCCCGTCCAGATGGCGCTTCCATCCATGCGACGGCTGACCGTCTTCCTGCTCTCTGCCGGCGTCGCCATCGGCGCCTGCGGCGGCGACCGCCCCGAAAGCGCGGGAGCAGAGGGGCGGCCGGCGGCAGGGCGTCAGCCGGAGTCCGCCCCCGCCGACACCGCGAGCCCTGACAGTGGTGCGCAGGCCGAGAGCGCGGCGCCCGGCGTCCCCGGAGGGGAATCGACCGGTGCGGCGGCTGGCGAGGCGTCGTCGGGCCCAGCTGGCCGGGCGGGCGAGGCTGAACCCGCGGGCGATGCGCTGTACACGGTGCAGGTGGCGGCGTTCACCGACGCGAAGACGGCGACGAGCTGGACTGAACGCCTCCAGCGCCAGGACTTTCCGGCGTGGACGTCCATGGTGGAGCTGGGCGGGACGACGTACTACCGCCTGCGTGTCGGGGCGACGCCGAGCGTGCCGGAAGCCATGCGGCTGGGGCAGCTCCTGATGCGGAAATACGACTGGCCGGTGTGGGTGGCCCCCGTCGCCGGGGGCGAACGGGTCCCGGACGGCACGGTGTCCGAGACGCGCCGCGTGCTGGGCGACGGCTGAGGCAGGGGCGCCGTGCTGCGTCTCCCCCCGTTCGAGTACCATCGTCCCGGGACCGTCGAGGAGGCGTTGCGTCTTCTTGCGTCGCTCGGCGGCGCGGCCATGCCGGTTGCGGGCGGCACGGACGTGATCCCGAACATGAAGCACCGGCTGCACGAGCCGGCGCACCTGGTCTCGCTTCGGGGGATCGAAGCGCTGAAGGGGATCCGCCACGGCGACGCCGGGCTCGTCATCGGGGCCGGGGAAACGCTGGCCGACATCGCCGCCCACCCGCTGGTGGCGGCGCACGCGCCGGCGCTGGCCGCCGCGGCGGGGCAGGTGGCCGGTCCCCAGCTCCGCAACGCCGGCACCGTGGGCGGGAACCTCTGCCTGGACACCCGCTGCACGTACTACAACCAGACGCCGTTCTGGCGGGAGGCGCTCGGGTTCTGCCTCAAGAAGGATGGCGACACCTGTCACGTCACGAAGGCGGGACGGAAGTGCGTGGCCGCCCACTCGGCGGACACCCCACCGGTGCTGTGGGCGCTCGGCGCGTCCGTGGTGCTGACGTCGGTGGACGGCAGCCGGACGGTGCCCGTGGAGGATTTCTTCGTCGCGGACGGGATCCGCAACACCGTCCGCGAGGCTGGCGAGATCCTCACCGAGGTACGCGTCCCGGCGCAGCCGGCCGGCACCCGCATGGCGTTTCGGAAGCTGCGTCAGCGCGCGGCCATCGACTTCCCGCTGCTGAACACGGCGGTGGTGGCGAGGCTGGACGGCGACGGCACGCTGCGAGCGCTCCGCATCGTGGTGTCCGCCCTGGGCTCGCGCCCGCGGGAGCTTTCCGGGCTGGACGCGTTCCTTGGCGAGCCGCTGGACGACCAGGCCGTGGACGGGATCGCCGGGCTGGGGCAACAGCAGTGCCGCCCGCTGACCAACCTCATCGTCGATCCCGAGTGGCGCCGCGCGATGGTCCCCGTCGAGGTCCGGCGCGCACTCCGCGCGATCAGCGGAAGCGCCACCTCCGGCTCCCGCTGAGCGCCCCGGTCCGCTTCGGGCGGCCGCCGCCAGCGATCACCTGCGCGTAGTTCAGCGCAGAAACCAGCGCCACGCCCCCCACCACGTTCCCCGCCAGCGTCGGCGGCGCGTATCGGAGCGCATAGTCCGCCCAGGTGAGGCCGTCCGCTCCCACCGCGTAGATCACCTCCACCGAGCCCGCCACGATGTGCGGGAAGCCGCCCACTCCGATCAGGTACGTCATCATGACGATGATGGGGACCTGGCCGCCCTGCGCCGCCGGGAGCATCCAGACCATCAGGGCGATCAGCCATCCCGCGAAGACCCCCTGGAGGAGGAGCTGCAGCCACGAGCCCGAGGCCGCCTCCGTGCCGATCTGGAGCAGCGCCGCCTGCACGGGGCCGTCCAGAACGGGCGTGTGCGACGTCCCCAGCGCGAAAATCGCGGCGCCCAGCAGGTTGGCGCCCAGCACCACCGCCCACAGCCTCGCCACGTTCAGCAGCGCCGAGCCGCTGCGCCGGGAAAGCAGCGGGATGATGGCCGTGAGCGTGTTCTCGGTGAACAGCTGCTGGCTCCCCAGCGTGATCATCAGGAAGCCGACGCTGTACCCGAGCTTGCTCACCAGCGTCGACCACGGCGCGTCCGGCAGGTGCGTCCGGAGCAGTCCCTCCGCCACCAGCGAGAACCCCATGGACAGCCCCGCCGCGAGTCCCGAGAAGAAGAGCGCGGCCGACGGCCGCGAAAGCTCCTCCTCACCACGCCGACGGATCACCTCGTACGTGATGTCCGCGTTCAGCGGCGCTTCCCGCTCCGCCTTCTCGATCTCCTGCTCAGTCAGCTCGGGCGAGCTGCCCCGCTCCTCGCCCTCGGGGGCGCGATCCTCCGTGCCGTCCGCCGACAGATCAGGTTCCTCTGGTGTGCGCGTCATGGAGGCGCACGCCCGTTCAAGTTTCACGCCCGGGCCAGAGTCGACAGGCCTTCCGGGCGCCAGCGCTACGCTCGAGCCCGCTCGCGTCCGCGAGCGTGCGCGCGGGCGCCGGTGATGAGGGCCACGCCGCCGACGATGATGGCGGAGGCGAGGAGGACGCGGGCGGTGAGGCGCTCTCCGGCCAGGAGCCAGCCGAGGAAGACCGCGACGACGGGGTTGACGTAGGCGTAGGTGGAGGCCAGCGCTGGCGGAGTGACGCGGAGCAGCCAGACGTAGGAGGTGTAGCCGAGGAGGGAGCCGAAGACGACGAGGTAGGCGAGGGCGAGCACGGAGCGGCGGGAGAAGGCTGCGGGGTCGACGCGGCCGAGCTCCCCGGCGAGGGTGCCGGCGAGCATGAGGAGCGCGCCGCCGGCGAGCATCTGCATACCGGTGGCCAGGAGCGGCGCGGGGAGAGTGGCGGTTCGGGAGTAGAGGGAGCCGGCGGCCCAGGCCACGGAGGCGAGCACGAGCACGATCCAGCCCACGAGGTGGTTGGGTCCGGTCTGGGGCCCGCCGAGGAGCAGGGCGACGCCGCCGAGGCCGACCAGGATCCCGAGCCACACGGCGGGCGCTGGCGCCCGCCCGCCGGGCCGGAGCCAGTCGAGGACCACCATCCAGAGGGGGACGGCGGCGACGATGAGGGCGGCGGTGCCGGACTCCACCCACTGCTCGGCCCACACCACGCCGCCGTTGCCGCCGAGGAGCATGAGGCCGCCAACGATCGTGGCGGCGCGCCACTGGCTCGCGCTGGGGCGGGAGAACCCCGCCGCACGGCGCCAGCCGTAGAGGATCGCGCCGGCCACGAGGAAGCGGGTGCCCGCCATGTAGAACGGCGGGAGGGTCTCGACGGCGAAGCGGATGGCGAGGTAGGTGGATCCCCAGATGACGTAGACGGTGCCCAGGGCCAGCGCGATGCGCGTCGCCGACGCTGTCTCGGGCGCTCGGGCTGCCGCCGTCACGCGCCGGCTCCCGCGCGTGCCATTCGCCAATCGACCATCGCACCTCTCGTTCGGGGCCCATCGGCCGCCAGGGTCCTGCCCACCCGTGGGCACCCTGGTGTCGAGCGGGGCCCGGTCGCCGGCCGAAGATAGCGCACGCTCTGTACGCCGCCAGCGCGTCGTCGCGCGGGAGCGGCGCGCCCGGGGGTCTCGCGCGCCGGGGTGGCCGCGGGTGGGGAGTGTACGTTAATGTCTCACCGTCGTTCCCCCGCGACCCGATCCTTGCTGCATGCGTCTGGAATTCGACATCCTCGAGCTGCGAACCCGCGAGCCGTTCCACATCGCGCGCCCGTCCGACCCGCATGGGCGGCGCAACGTGTGGGTCCGGGTGCGGACCGACGAGGGCGAGGAGGGTTGGGGGGAGGCCGCGGCCACGGCGTTCTATGGCGAGACCGCCGGGACAGTGGCGGCCGTGCTCCCGCGCTACGCTCGCGTCCTCGAGTCCGCGGCGGACCCTTTCTCGCTCGACGCGCTGGAGGCGGCGCTGGAAGCGGCGGTGGGCCGGAACCCGTCGGCGCGGGCGGCCATCTCCGCGGCGCTCCACGACCTGCTGGGCAAGCGGCTGGGGCAACCCGTGTGGCGGCTGTGGGGGCTGGACCCGGCGGCCGCGCCGCGGTCCTCGTTCACGCTCGCGATGGCGGACCCGGAGGAGACGCGTGAGAAGGCGCGTGGAGCGTCGCACCGCCCGGTGCTGAAAGTGAAGGTGGGCCGCGCGGACGACGAAGCCCGCCTGCGCGCGGTCCGTGAGGAAGCGCCGGACGCGCTGCTGTACGTGGATGCCAACACGGCCTGGACGGCGAAGGAGGCGCTGCGTCGGCTTCCGATGCTGGAAGAGCTGGGGGTGGCGTTCGTGGAGCAGCCGGTGCACCCGGACGACCGGGAAGGGATGCGCCTGCTGGCGAGGCGGTCGCGGCTGCCGATCGTGGCGGACGAGTCGTGCGAGAGGGCGGCCGACATTCCCCGCCTGGTGGGGGCGGTCGACGGCATAAACATCAAGCTGGCGAAGGCCGGGTCGCTCCGGGAGGCGATGCGGATGGTGCACACGGCCAGGAGCCACGGGATGAGCGTGATGCTGGGGTGCATGCTGCAGAGCACGCTCGGGATCGCGGCCGCCGTGCAGCTCGCGCCCCTGATGGATTACCTCGACCTGGACGGCGCTCTGCTCCTGCGGGACGATCCGTTCACGGGCCCCGGGATGGAGGAGGACGGCCGGATCCGCTTCAACGAGGCCCCGGGCCTGGGCGTTAATCGCGCATGACCGCCGGGCACGTTGAAGGACACGGGGATCGGCCGCGTACCCCGCTATCTCGCCCGGACACCGAGACGGAGCTGATCCGGAAGTGCCAGGCCGGGCGGAAGGATTTTTACGAGCCGCTGGTGCGGGCGTACGAGGGGGAGGCGCACAGGGTGGCGGTGGCGATCATGGGGGACGTGGACGCGGCCCGAGACGCGGTGCAGGAGGCCTTCATCAAGGCGTACCGCGCGCTCGACCGCTTCGAGCTGGGCCGAAGCTTCCGACCCTGGTTCCTCCAGATCCTGCGCAACCAGTGCCGGGACGCGCTGCGCCGACAGAAGGCGGGGTTCCGCACCGAGCGGATCAGCCCGCTGATGAGCGAGCGGATGCCGTCGCACGCGGACACCGAGCGGGCGAGGCGGCAGGCGGAGGCGAAGGAGCTCCTCTGGCAGGGGCTGAGCCGGATCTCGGTGGATCACCGGGAAGTCCTGGTCCTGAAGGAGCTGGAGGAGTTGAGCTACGTGGAGATCGCCGAAGCGCTCGGAATCCCGGAGGGGACGGTGGCCAGCCGTCTCTTCCACGCGCGTCGAGCCCTGAAGGAAGCGCTGGACGAGATCGGGGTGGAGTACCCGTGATCACGCACGACGAGCTGATGCGCTACCTGGACGGCGAGCTCGCGCCGGAGCGTCGGCGCGCCGTCGAGGAGGCGCTCGAGACGAGCACGGAGCTGAAGCGGGAGCTCGCGCTGTATCAGCGCATGAAGACGGATCTGGCGGAGCTCGGAGCAGACATGGGAACACACAGGACGGTTTGGGACGCGGTGAGCCGGAAGCTCACGCAGCCGGTGGGCTGGATCCTCTTTCTCGCGGGCACCACCGTGTGGCTGGCGTACGCCATCTACCAGTTCCTCACGGGCGGCGAGGCGCTCTGGGAGAAGCTGGCCACGAGCGCCATCGTGGTGGGGCTCGTCATGCTCGCCCTCAGCGCCGTGATCGACCGGCTCCGCGACCTGAAGACGGATCCGTACCGGGGGGTGCAGAGATGATCGTGACCACGACGTCCGAGATCGAGGGGCGGCGGGTGGTGGAGACTCTGGGGCTGGTGCGCGGCAACACCATCCGGGCGCGTTTCGTGGGCAGCGACATCATGGCCGTGTTCCGTGCACTGGCCGGCGGCGAGATCCGCGAGTACACGAAGATGATGGCCGAGTCGCGCGAGCAGGCCATCGACCGGATGATCGAGGAGGCCGACTCCCTTGGCGCCGATGCCGTCATCTGCGCCCGGTTCCAGACTTCCATGATCATGAAGGGCGCGGCGGAGATCATGTGCTACGGCACCGCGGTGCGCACGGAAACCACAGCTTAGCCGCGTCACGCGTTCGTCCCTGCGGAGGGGCGGCCGCCTAGCGGCTCCGGCCGGCTCGGGCTGCGGCCTCCGACGCGCCCTCCCTGGCCTCCGCGTCCTCGCTCGGCGCCGCGTCGCCGCCCGGCTCCGCCTGGTCCGCGGGCAGCGGCACGTCCGGCGCCACCAGCGGGAGAGTGAGGGTGAAGGTGCTGCCGCGCTCGGCGTCGCTGTCGAGCGCCAGCCCGCCTCCGAGCAGCCTGGCCAGGTGGCGGCTGACCGGCAGCCCGAGCCCGGTCCCACCGGCCCGACGCGTCATGGACTGATCCACCTGCGTGAACGCGTCGAAGACCCGCTCCTGGTCTTCCGCGGAGATCCCGATCCCGGTATCGGAGACCTGGACTTCCACCCGGTCACCGTCGACGGTGAAGCGGACGGCGATCTCCCCGTCCTCGGTGAACTTGATGGCGTTGGAGATGAGGTTGAGCAGGATCTGCCGCACCTTCCCGGCGTCGGTGCTCCCCTCCACCTCCCCCTCCGGGATGTCGACGCGGAACACCAGCCCCTTGGCCTCGACCTCGCGCTCCATGAGCAGGGCGACGTCGCGGGTCAGCTCGGCCAGGTCCACGCTCTCCCGGAATACTTCCTCCTTCCCGGCCTCGATGCGCGACAGGCTCAGGATCTGATTGATCAGGTCGCGCAGGTGCGTGGCGGAGGCGCGAATGCGCGAAAGCTGATCCTTCTGTTTCTCGTTCACCGGCCCCACGATCTCTTCGGACAGGAGCTCCTGATAGCCGATGATGGCGGCGAGGGGGGTCCTGAGCTCGTGGCTCATCATGGCCACGAACTGGCTCTTGGCCTGGCTCGCCGCCTCCGCCGCCTGTCTGGCCGCGTGCTCGGTCTCGTACAGCCGCGCCCGTTCCAGGGCCTGGACGCACTGGCGCCCGATGGCCAGCAGGAACTCCCGGTCCTCCGACGTGAAGTCGCGGGGCGTCGGGTAGGTGAAGCCCAGACCGCCCAGGATGCGATCGCCGGAGCGGAGCGGAACGGCGGAAAGGGCGCCGACGGTCGTCCGCTCCGCGAGCGTGTCCGCCAGGTCGGGGAACCGTTTCGCCAGCTCCCGGGTGCTCTCGACCAGGACTACCTCTCCCAGCCGGACGGCCGAGGCGAGCGGGGCGTGCGCGTCGGGGCCGAACACGCGGTAGCGGTCCACGACCTTCTGGGGCACGCCCACGGAGCGGACGATGCGGAATGAGGGCGGATCCCCGCTGGCGAGGATGAGGGACCCGCTGTTCGCGTCGAGGGCGGCCATGCCCGCATCGACGATCACGGAAGCCACGGCCTCCGGCGTGACCGCCTCGGACAGCTCGGCCGTGATGGACTGAAGACGGGTGATCCGCTCCTTCGCCTCCTCCGCTCGCCGTCTGGCCTCGCGCTCCGCGGCGTGGAGCTGGGTGTTCTCGATGGCGAGGGCGGCGCGGCCGGCGAGCTCCTCGGCCACGATCAGGTCGTCGGTGCCGTAGCTCCGGTCGGACTCCGCGTTCATGAACGTGATGACGCCGAGGGCGCGGTCGCGCACGCGAATGGGCACGGAGATGTAGGAGCGCAGCCCCAGGTCGCGGATGAGGCGGCGGTGGCTGTCGTCGTGGGCGAGCTCGTCGAGCAGCGCCGGCGGGATCTCCGGGGCCAGCTCCGGCTTCCCGCTCCGCAGGACCGCGCGGGGCCCGTGCTCGGCATCGGGCTCGGGGGGATAGCGCTCGTCGATCTGGCGGGCGAGAGCGACGCGGTCGGGGTCGATGTGGGCGACCGCGAGGCGGTCCAGGTCGCCGTCCGGGTTGACCATGTCCACGACGCACCAGTCGGCGAACGAGGGGACGGCCAGCCAGGCGATGGTGCTGAGGGTCTCCTCGAACTCCAACGACGCGCCGACCAGGGCGCTTGCTTCGGCCAGGAAGCCCATCCGCTGCGCCGTGCGCTCGGCTTCGGCTCGCGCGATCTGCTCCGCGCTCAGGCGCCGGGTCCTCTCCTCGGCCACCTTCAACTCGGTGATGTCGAGCGCGGTGCCGTGCAGGCCGACCATCCGGCCCTGTTCGTCCCGGAGCACCTCCCCGCGACCCTGCACCCAGCGCTCGACGCCGTCGGGCGTGACGACCCGGTGCTCGTGGACGAGGGCTGTGCCCGTGGCGATGGCGTGGTCGACTGCGGCGAGGACGCGATCGCGGTCGTCGGGGTGGATGGCGTCAATGTACCCGGGGTAGTCGACCGGGGTGCCCGGCTCGCGACCGTAGATCCGGTACATCTCGTCGGACCAGCGGAGGGCGCCGGTGTGGCGGTTCCACTCCCAGCTTCCGACGTGGGCGATCTGCTGGGCCTCGGCGAGCTGCCGCTCGCGGGACCGCAGCTCCTCGAGCGCGCCGCGCAGGTCGGTGAGGTCCGCGGTCACCTTCGCGAAGCCGACGAGGCGGTCGCCGTCGAACAGGGCGGTGATGACCACGTGGGCCCAGAAGCGGCTTCCATCGCGGCGCAGACGCCAACCCCGCCCCTCGACCCGGCCCGTTCGGGCGGCTTCCTCGAGCTGTCGCTCCGGCCTGCCGGATGCTCGCTCCGCGTCCGGATAGAACATCCGGTAGTGCTGCCCGATGGCCTGCTCCGGGGTGTAGCCCTTGAGGCGCTGGGCGCCCGGATTCCAGCTGGAGATCCGTCCCTGTGGGTCCAGCAGGAAGATGGCGTAGTCCTGGACGCTCTCCACCAGCAGGCGGAAGTAGGCGTCCGGCTGGGCGGCGTGCGGTCTGATCTCCGGCAGCTCGCGCTGCGGATCACGCGCCATGTCTGGTCATCTCTCCGGCCTCCGGGATCCACACCGTGAACGTGCTCCCGACTCCGGGCTCGCTGTCCACTTCGATGCTCCCGCCCAGCAGCCCCAGGAGGCGCTGGTTCACGCTCAGCCCCAGTCCGGTTCCCCCCACGGTCCGGGTGTTCGGAGACTCCGCTTGCCAGAACGGCTCGAAGATCCGGGTGGTGTCCTCCGGCGCGATGCCGATCCCCGTGTCGCTGACCCGCAGCTCCACGGCATGGTCGAGCGCGCGCGCCTCCACGGCCACCTCGCCCTCGTGCGTATACTTCACGGCGTTGCTCAGCAGGTTGACCAGGATCTGTCGGACCTTCCCGATATCGGTCACGATCTCGGGACCGTGCTCGGGGACGGCGACCCGAAGCTTCAGCCCCTTGTCCCGCGCGTCTGGCTCCAACAAGACTGCCGCTTCACGCACGACGTCGCCGATATCCGCGCGCGTGGCCCGCACCTCGGTACGCCCCGTCTCCACGCGGGCGTAGGCCAGGATCTCGTCTATGATCTGCGCCAGATGGCGCGCGCCCACCTTGATCCGCTCCACCTGGTGCAGCTGGGGGTCCGGGAGCGTGCCGCCGACGCCGCTCGCCATGAGGTCGGCGTACCCGGCAATGGCGTTCAACGGGGTGCGCAGCTCGTGCGAGACCACGGCCAGGAAGTCGGCCTTGGCGCGGTTCCCCTCCTCCGCCCGACGGTATAGCCGGGCGTTCTCGATGGCCAGCGCCGCGCGCCGCGCCAGCTCCTCCGCCAGCTCGATGTCGGAGCGGTCGTGGCGCCGGCCTGAGTGCGTGACCGCGAACGTCATGGTCCCGATCGCCGTGTCCCGGCCCAGGAGCGGGACGACCAGCACGGAGCGGATGCCGAGCTCTTCCAGGCGACCGGGGCGCAGCAGCTCCGGTCCCTCGCTGGACGGCCCGGTCAGCGTGTCCGCGGAACGGACGACAGCGGCCACCAGCCCGGTCTCCGGCGTTCCGGCTTCGGCTTCGAAGCGGGCGGCGGCGTCCCGTTCGGCATCGGGAAGCACGCGGGCTACGGTGTCGCCGCCGGGGGCGTCGCGGGAGGTGGTGTGCACGATGCACCAGTCCCCGAGAGTGGGCACGGCGAGAGCGGCCACGGTGCGGAGCGTGATGCCGAAATCGAGCGAGCTGGCCAGCACCCGCCCCGCCTCCGAGAGGAAGCGCTGCCCCTCTTCAGCGCGCTTGCGCTCGGTGATGTCCGTGGAAACGCCGACCACGCCCACCAGCCGCCCTTCCGCGTCGGTGATGGGGGAATCCGTAAGAAGTACCTGGAACTCACGGCCGTCGCGGCTTTGCACGCCGAACTCCCCCGACCAGCTCTCTCCCTCGCGCAGCCTCGCCATGATCGCCTGCGCCTCGCCTCTGGCGTGGGCGGCCGGCGTGACCTCGGCGACGTCCCGGCCGAGTACCTCGGCCGCCGACCAGCCGAACATGCGCTCGGCGTGAGCGTTCCAGTAGAGGATGCGGCCGGCCAGGTCCGTCGCGATCACCGCTTCGCCCACCGCGTCCAGGAGCCGCGCCTGGAAGCGGAGCCGACGCTCCTTCTCCCGCAGAGCCGCCTCCGCGCCTCGCCGGAGGAGAAACTCCCCGAGGTGGGCCGCCATGGCGACCATGGTCTCGAGCAGCTCCGGATCGCGCTCCACACGCTGGCGAGTGAACAGCTGCAGCACTGCGCACCCGCCGCCGTCCAGTGGGACCGGGACGGCGAAGGCGCCATGGAGCCCGGCCCCGCGCGCGGGCTCCCTGCGGACCAATCCTCCGTCCTCCAGCACGTCGGGGACCCAGGCCGGGCGGCGAGAGTCGGTCACCCGGCCGGGCAATCCGGTCCCGGCGGGGAGTGTGAGGGTCTCGCCCGCGTCGACGAACGCGCCCACGTCGGCCAGCGGGTCGCTCCAGCACGCCGAGCGGCGCAGCGCGCCGGAAGTGTCGGCCGGGACCCAGTACTCCGCCACGGTCCACTCCAGGCCCCCGCCGACGGCGGCGAGGACGTCGTCCACAGCCTGCGCGGCCGTGTCGGCGGTCATGAGCGCGCGGGCCACACCGGTCAGTGCGGCCAGGCGGAGCCGTGTCCTGCGCTCCGGATCGGCCACTTCAGGCGCCGAGGACCTCAAGGACCTGTTCCGCGTGTTTCTTGGGACGGACACGTCGAAACGCCCTGGCGATCCGCCCCTCGTCATCGATGATGAACGTGGAGCGCTCGATCCCCATGGACTTCCTGCCGTACAGCGATCGCTCCTTCCACACCCCGTACGCTTCCGCCACCGCGTGGTCCGTGTCGGACAGGAGGGTGAACGGCAGCTTGAATTTGCTGGAGAAGCGCCGGTGGGAGTCCACGTCATCTGGGCTGACGCCGAGCACCACGGCATCGGTGTTCTGGAACTCCGGCCATTCGTTCCGGATGCCGCACGCCTGCACGGTGCAGCCGGACGTGTCGTCCTTGGGGTAGAAGTAGAGGACCACCCGCTGGCCCCTCAGATCGGACAGCGCGATCTCCACCTCCTGCCCGCTCCCCGTGATGCCGCGCAGCGAGAAGTCCGGTGCCCGCTCACCCTGCTCTGGCATGCTCCTCCCCCGGTCGCGTCTCTGTGGCGCCTCGAACCAGTCGAGACGGTGCCATTATCGTGCCAGCTCGCACAAGCCCGCGCACGTGCGGAGGCGAGATCGGCGGTCAGCAGCTTTCGGCACTCCGGCGCCTGAGCCTACGTTGGGCCGGAGCGCTTTGTGCATCAAGTCCACTCGGAGAATCCATGCCTTCGACCGACGCATTGCTGATCGTGGACGTCCAGAACGATTTCTGCCCTACGGGCGCGCTCGCGGTGCCGCAGGGGGATCGTGTGGTGCCGGTCCTGAACGAGTATGCGGCGCGGTTCCACGGCCTGGGCCTCCCGGTCTACGCTTCGCGGGATTGGCACCCCGAGCGGACGCGGCACTTCGCAGCCATGGGCGGGCCGTGGCCACGCCACTGCGTCGCCGGGACGCCGGGCGCGGCGTTCCACCCGGAGCTCCGGCTGCCGGAAGGGACGCTCGTGCTGTCGAAGGGCACCGATCCCAACGACGACGGCTACTCGGCCTTCGAGGCCGTGGCGGAGGACGGCCACGGGCTCTCGGAGGCGCTGAAGGCGCGCGGAGTCGATCGCCTGTACGTGGGCGGCCTGGCGACGGACTACTGCGTCCGAGCCACGGTGCGGGACGCCGTAGCGCGCGGCATCCGACCGGTCGTGCTACTGGATGCCGTCCAGGGGATCGACGTGCGGCAGGGGGACGAGGCGAGAGCGCTGGACGAGATGATGCGGGCGGGTGCGGGAACGGCGACGCTGGCGACGATCGACGAGGATCTGGAGGAGCGGTGATGTCGGACGACAGAGCGGCGACGGCAGCGGAGCGGCAGGCCGGCGGCGAGGCCGGCGGAGATGCCAGTGGCAAGGCCGGCGGGGGCGGCACGGGGTTCGGGACGGGTGACGCCGCGAGTGCCGGGAACGGCGCCGGTGTGCACGCGCACCGGGGCGCGGAGCGGAAGACGCTGCGCACCGCGGAGCTTCCGGCGGGTGCGGAGGCGCAGCCGCCGGCCGACGAGATGACGCCGTTCGACGCGGTCAACTATCAGTTCGACTGCGCGGCGAGGCGGCTGGGACTGTCGGAGCACCTCCAGGTGGCGCTGAAGACGCCGTACCGTGAAGTGATGGTGGAGATCCCGCTGATCGGCGACGATGGCGACATCCGCACGTTCCACGGCTACCGCGTCCAGCACAACAACGCCCGGGGCCCCATGAAGGGCGGGCTGCGCTACCACCCGGACGTCGACCTCGACGAGGCGAGGGCGCTCGCATCGCTCATGACGTGGAAGACGGCGGTGGCGAACATCCCGTTCGGCGGGGCGAAGGGGGGCGTCGACATCGACCCCGCCCGATTCTCGCGCGCGGAAGTCGAGCGGATCACGCGCACGTTCATCGGCCGCATCCACCAGTTCATCGGTCCCAACGAGGACGTGCCAGCGCCGGACGTGAACACGAACCCGCAGGTCATGGCGTGGATCGTGGACGAGTACTCGAAGTTCCGCGGCTTCACCCCTGCCGTCGTGACGGGAAAGCCGCTGGAGGTGGGCGGCTCACCCGGCCGGATTTCCGCCACCGGCCGAGGCGTTGCCATCATCGCAGCGAGGGCGGCAGCGGACGAACGCCTGGCACTCGACGGCGCCCGCGTTGCCGTACAGGGGTTCGGCAATGTGGGCAGCTGGAGCGCGCACTTCCTCTCGGAGCTCGGCGCTCGGGTGGTGGCCGTGAGCGACGTCGACGGCGGCGTGTACCGCGAGGACGGGCTGGACGTGGCGCGGCTGCGGGAGATGACGGCCGCGGGCGAGAGCGTGGCCGCCTGCGGAGACGGGGCCGAGCCGATCACCAACGCCGAGCTCCTGGAGCTGGACGTGGACGTGCTCGTCCCCGCCGCGCTGGGTGGTGTGATCACGCGCTGGAACGCCCGCAACGTCCGGGCGAAGCTGGTGGTGGAGGGGGCGAACGCGCCCACCACGCCCGCCGGCGACGCCATCCTCGAGGAGCGCGGCGTGAAGGTCGTTCCCGACATCCTCGCCAACGCCGGCGGCGTGACGGCATCATACTTCGAATGGGTGCAGAACCTCCAGCAGTTCCGCTGGTCCGAGGAGCAGGTGGACCGGGAGCTGAAATCCGTGATGGAGCGCGCATGGGCCGAGGTGCGCGATGCCGCCCGAGAGCAGGAGACGTCGCTGCGGACCGCCGCGTTCATGGTGGCGATCCGCAGAGTGGCGCGGGCTGTTCAGGTGCGGGGGGGGTAGCGGGGGGAGGGGCTCGGCCTGACGGCCTCGCAGAGGGGCTCGGCCTGACGGCCTCGCAGAGGGGCTCGGCCATTCGGCCTCGCAGAGGGGCTCGGCCTGCGGCCTCGCAGAGGGGCTCGGCCATTCGGCCTCGCAGAGGGGCTCGGCCTGCGGCCTCGCAGAGGGGCTCGGCCTGCGGCCTCGCAGAGGGGCTCGGCCTGCGGCCTCGCAGAGGGGCTCGGCCTGCGGCCTCGCAGAGGGGCTCGGCCTGCGGCCTCGCAGAGGGGCTCGCTGACGCTCGCTCCGCGGCGGCTGTCGCCGCCGGGGTGAGTGGACCCGATCTGACCGCGGGCGAGCCCCTCTGCGCGCCTCCGGCGCGCCCCTCTGCGAACGAAGTGAGCCCCTCTGCGCGCCTCCGGCGCGCCCCTCTGCGAACGAAGTGAGCCCCTCTGCGCGCCTCCGGCGCGCCCCTCTGCGAACGAAGTGAGCCCCTCTGCGCGCCTCCGGCGCGCCCCTCTGCGAACGAAGTGAGCCCCTCTGCGCGCCTCCGGCGCGCCCCTCTGCGAGGGCGGAGCCCGAGCCCCCCGCGGTGTACCACTTGGCCGGTGACCTCCACGCCGGTAGTGTTGGCGAGACCGGAGCGGGACGGAAACGGCCGCATGGGAGCAGCGTGATCGAGCGACGGCAGACGGTGACGGTGGACGTGGGCGGAGTGAAGGTGGGGTCGGCCCACCCGATCGTCGTACAGTCCATGACGAACACGGACACGGCCAATGCGGCCGGCACGGCGGAGCAGGTGGCGCACCTGCGTGGTGCGGGCAGCGAGCTGGTGCGTGTCACGGTGAACAACGACGACGCGGCGAAGGCGGTGCCGGAGATCGTCGCGCGGCTGGCGGACGTGGGGCTGGACGTGCCGATCGTGGGGGACTTCCACTACAACGGGCACCAGTTGCTGGCGAAGCACCCTGATGCGGCGGCGGCGCTGGCGAAGTACCGGATCAACCCGGGCAATGTGGGAGCCAGGCGCCGGGACGAGAACTTCCAGACCATCGTGCGGATCGCGATGGAGCGGGGGAAGCCGGTCCGGATCGGCGTGAACTGGGGGTCGCTCGACCAGCACCTCCTGACGGAGATGATGGACGCCAACGCGCTCAGCTCGACGCCACTGGACGCGCGGGCCGTGATGATCGAGGCGATGATCGAGAGCGCGCTGCGCTCGGCCTCGCTGGCGGAGGAAACGGGACTGGGCCACGACCGGATCGTGCTGAGCGCGAAGGTGAGTGGTGTGCAGGACCTGGTGGAGGTTTACCGGAAGCTCGCGGCGCGCTGCGACTACCCGCTCCACCTCGGGCTCACCGAGGCCGGGATGGGGACGAAGGGGGTGGTCGCCACCACCGCCGGCCTCAGCATCCTCCTCCAGGACGGGATTGGCGACACGATCCGCGTTTCGCTCACGCCGCGGCCGGGCGGCGACCGGGCCGAGGAGGTGCGGGTGGCGCAGCAGGTCCTCCAGTCGATGGGGATCCGGAGCTTCACTCCGCAAGTGACCTCGTGCCCCGGCTGCGGGCGCACCACGAGCACGTACTTCCAGCGGATGGCGGAGGAGATCCAGGCGTACACTCGCGACCGCATGCCCGATTGGCGGGTGCGCTACCCCGGGGTGGAAGAGCTCCGGCTGGCGGTGATGGGGTGCGTGGTAAACGGCCCGGGCGAGTCGAAGCACGCGCATATCGGGATCAGCCTGCCGGGCACGTTCGAGGAACCGAAGGCGCCCGTGTACGTGGACGGAGAGCTGCTCACCACCCTGAAGGGGGAGGGCCTGGTCGAGGAGTTCAAGGGGATCCTGGACCGCTACGTGGCAGACCGTTTCGCGCCGCGCTGAGTGAGGCGGAGTGCCCCCGCGCGTGAACGGTCGTCCCGTCGCAGGTCTCGCCCTGGAGGAGCGGGATGGCAAAACGCGACACCGGTGACCCCGGTATGGCGGGCTGGCGCGGGCGACGCGCGGTGGCGGCGTCGATCCTGGGCGTGGTCCTGGTCGGTGGGTACTTCGCCGCGCCGAGCGGGGACGCGGGGGCGCTTCCGGGGATCTACCTGCTGAACGCTGCGATCCTGGTGGTGGCATTCTGGTTCCCTGCCATGCGCATCGAGTCGGCGGGGGACGTGGTGCGCCAGTGGGTCCCGCTGCTGGTGTGGCTGCTGGCCTGGACGCTGGTCTGGGACCTCGCCAGCTCCGGCATCTGGGGCCGCCGCCGCGTCTTCCAGGAGTGGTGGCTGGTGTATCCTTCCGGCGTCGTGGTCCTCGGTGCGCTCCTGGCGCTGCACGGCGCCGTGGTCGGGCGGGTCGAAGGGCCCCGTTAGGCGACGGCGGAGGCCTCCCCATATCCGCTCTCCTCTTCATCCTCGCCCTGGCCACGTGCGCCGGGAGCCTGCTGCTCGGCTTCGACCTGGTGCGGGGCCTGGCATCGCTCCCGCGGCTGCGGGACGCGCCGGACGCGGTGCAGACGGGCGGAGTGGAAGTCCCGACCGTGTCCGTGGTGGTCGCGGCCCGCGACGAGGCGCCCCACATCGCCCGAGCGATCCTGACGCTCCTGCGGCAGGACTATCCGCGCTTCGAGGTCGTGGCAGTGGACGACCGCTCCAGCGACGGGACCGGGCAGATCCTGGATCACATGAGGGACCCGCGGCTGAAGGTGCTGCACGTGACGGAGCTTCCGGACGGCTGGCTGGGGAAGAATTACGCACTGGAGCGGGGGGCGCGGGTTGCGACGGGAGAGCTGCTCCTGTTTACGGACGCCGACGTCCACATGCGCCCGGACGCCCTCCGACGCGCGGTCGGGCTGCTGGAGCGCGACCGGCTGGACCACCTGGCCGTGACGCCCCGGATCGACGCCGGAACCCGGTGGGCGAGGGCGGTGGTGGCGGTGTTCCTCGTCGTCTTCTCCACCTTCTTCCGCCCGTGGAAGGCGGTGGATCCGCGCAGCCCCTGGTTCATCGGCGTGGGCGCGTTCAACCTGGTGCGGACCGACGCGTACCGCGCAGTGGGCGGCCACGGATCCGTGGCGCTGCGCCCGGACGACGACGTGCGTCTGGGCCGCGAGTTGAAGCGGGCCGGGTACCGGCAGGCGGCGGCCTCCGGTGCCGAGCGGGTGCAGGTGGAGTGGTACCCCTCCGTCGGAGCCATGGCCCGAGGCCTCCGCAAGAATGCCTTCGCCGTGGCGCGCTATCGCCTGTCGCTGGTCGCGGCCGGAACGGCGCTCCCTATCGTGTTCATCTTCTGGCCGCTCACGGCCCTCCTGGTCACCTCGGGCGCCACCTGGTGGCTGAACCTGGTCGTCGTGCTCACGGGTGCCCTGGTGACGGGCTCCATCGCCCGCGGTTCCGGCCTCCCGGCGTGGACGGGCGCAGTTTACCCGCTGGCGGCGGCGACGCTGCTGTGGATCATCTGGTCAGCCGCGCTGCGGGCGGTCTTGCGCGGGTCCATCGAATGGCGAGGAACGGAGTACCCGCTGTCACGGCTGCGCCTGGCGGACCAGCGCCGTTTCAGACGAGCAGGATGGTGGCCGCGAAGGCGAGGGGGACGGTGATGGCGAAGACCCAGAAATAGGCCCACCCGAGCGTCCACCACTTGAGGAAGGTGACCATTCGACCCTGGCCGTACACCCGCCGCATGGCCAGGAAAACGTACGCGGCGACCCACAGGAGCAGGCCCAGGACAATCCAGCCGGCGAGCAGCCCCACCTGCCCCAGCAGCAGCATCGCGGTGAAGATCAGGAAGACGAAGGTGTGGACGTGGAGCAGGAAGATGAAATGCTCGGCGTAGAAGCGGCCCGTCCGAACGTAGAGGAGCTTCAACACCAGCGCGAAGATCGGCAGCAGGATGAACATCACGGTCGGGATGTAGCCGAAGAACCCCCGCGCCACGCGCTCGGCGGCCTGTCGCGGCTCCATGGCACCGAGCTCGCGGGTTCGCCGCACGAGGACGGAATCCAGGCGCGCGATGCCCGTGTGGGCCGGCCCCAGCTTCAGCCAGCTGTCGCTCGTGTCCTGCTGCGCGGGCCCCGAGGCATCGGCGTGGGCGAGGCCGCTCACCCCGGAGTTGCGGGCGAGGCGGCTCGCCAGGGAGTCGCGGGCGGCGCGCACGTTGGCGCGCACCTGGGGCGCGAGTGTCGAGTCGGCGAGCAGGACGTCGAAGCGGGCCACCGCGGCCGAGTCGGCGTTGGCGCCGGTGACGCGGTCTGCCTCCCCGAACTCCGCGTGTTCGAGCGCATGCAGACTGAAGAACGAGAGGACGAGGAAGAAGATCACGCTACCGGCCAGGTACATCTTGAGCGGCCGGACGTACCGGACAATGCGGCCGTCAATGTGCTCCCGGGTGAGAAAGCCGGGGTGCAGGAAGAGCCCGGCGAGCGTCCGGGGCAGCCGCTTGTCCAGGACGAACTGGTCCTCCAGAACGTCCATCACCATCGCCCGGACGGACACGCGCACCTCCGTCTTCCGCTGCCCGCACGTGGGGCAGTACTGCCCGGGCGTGGGATCCCCGCAGTTCCGGCACGGCTCCTCTGGGCGGATCACCGGCTCCTGGCGCGCTCTGGTCATGTGGCACAGAATTTCGGGACGGCGGCGGGTTGCCGCCACCCGGTGTGCGCGCCGCTCCGCCGCCCCGGCGTCCGCGCCTCACGACGAGGAGCGCGCCTTCCCTCACCCTTCCCGGCGTCGCCATGGTATCCAACGACTACCGCGACTTCGTTCTGGAGCAGCTCCGGCGGGCCACGCCGGCCGTCGTTCATCATCGGGCAATGTTCGGCGGTGTGGGCATCTATGCGGACGGCGTGTTCTTCGCCCTCATCGCGGAAGACGTGCTGTACCTGAGGGCGGACGAGGAGACGCGGCCGGCGTTCGAGTCGCGCGGCATGGGCCCGTTCCTCCCGTACGACGACCCGGCGCGCCCAATGCGCGGCTACTATCAGCTCCCCGGCGACCTGCTGGAGGATGCCGAGTCGCTGGGCGAATGGGTGGAGGGGGCGGTGGCCGCGTCGCGGCGGGCTCGCCGCTGACACGACTACCGGTCCACCGCACTGGCAGGAACCGTGACCCGCACCACGCCCCGGAACTCGCCTTCGCGATAGCCGGTGGCCTGGTCGAGGGGGTAACGCTCGCTCAGAATGCTGCGCACGGCGGGGTCCATCTGGTCCGGGTCTCCGTGGCATTCCAGGCACATGTGCCCGATCCGGAGCGGAATGTAGTAGCGGTAGCTGCCCGCGGACGTGCGCTGCACGTACGATGACGGCGCTCCCGACGCCGACCCTTCCCGCGACGCGAAGTACGCCAGCGCTTCGGCTTCCAGGGAATCGGGGGCGTTGCGCGGGTTCCGCGTTCGGAGCGTGGTTCGCTTCACTTCCCACCCCGGCCCCAGGGAGCGCGACACGCTGTCGGTCAGCTCCTGCGCCTCCCCCGAGCAGAACGCGATTGCGTCCGCCGGGCCGCCGTTCGCCAGCGCAGCGTTGAGCCGCCCGCCGAGGGTTCGCACGAGCGACATGGCAGCGGAATCTCCGACCTCCGCCACCGCGGCGCGCGCGCCATCGTCAATGGCTGACTCGCCGCTCCCCCCGCACGCGGCGGCGGCGACGGCGAGCGCGAGCATGCCCGTGACTGCGGTCCTCCTCTTCGCCATCGGTCCTCCTGGTTCGCTGCATCGCTGGAGGAAGCTGACGCGCCGACGCTTCCCGCGCCATGGTTCCAGTCCTCGTGGCGGTGGGGGATCGGCTGGCGTTCGAAGCGCGGATGCGTGACGTTCGCTTCTGGTTTTCGCCCAATCATCCAGCTCACGGCGGATTCGTCACCGTCTTCCCGGTGAAGGTGCTGGTCGCGCGGCACCAAGTGAAGGAAGCGCTGAACGAGCCGCGAAGGACGGCAGGACATGGCTGACGGCAGGGGGTCCTTCTACGCCGATCGCCTCTACCCCCACCTTCTGGAGTGGGTGTCGGGACACTTCGATGATCGACGCCGCGCGCTGCTGGCCCGGGCGTCGGGGCGCGTGCTGGAGCTCGGTGTAGGGACGGGGGCGGGGCTCGGGCTCTACCCGCCGCACGTGAAGGAGGTCGTGGGAATCGACCCCCATGCCGCCGTTCTGCGGCGCGCCGAGCGTCACCTGCGCCGGCTGCGCGCCTCGGACGTGGCCGCGCCGCCGTACCGCGTCGAGCTGGAGGCGGCGGATGCGCAGGCGCTCCCCTTCGAGGACGCCGCGTTCGACACGGTGGTCGCGTTCCTGACCCTGTGCACCGTGCCCGACCCCGACGCGGCGGCGCGGGAAGCGCGGCGGGTGCTGAAGCCCGGGGGTCGCCTGCTGGTGCTGGAGCACGTTGGGGCGGAGCCCGGGACGTCGCTGGCCCGATGGCAGGCGCGGCTCGACCCAGCCTGGTCGCGGCTGGCGGTGGGGTGCCACCTGGACCGCGACACGGCGGCCATCCTCCGCCGCGCCGGCTTCGACACCTCCCCGCTCTCCGCCTACCGCGACGACGCGCTCTTCCCGCCGACCGCCCCGAGGATCGAGGGCGTGCTGGTGCGGTGACCACCCGTCAGGCAACGCTTTCCGGCGCCTGCGCGTCCGAGGTTCGGGAAGGCGAGTGACCCCGATCCGCGCGACGGGGTAGACCACGAGGCCGGCGACCCGGCCGGCCCGGCAGACACAACGAGGAAAGCAGGCACATGCGAAGCAGCATTGGCAGGACGGCCGCGCTCGCGGTCGCGACCATGGTGGCGACGGCGTGCGCCAGGCCGGAGGCGCGGACGATGGCGGCGCCGATGGCGTCTGCCCCGTCGGCGGGGCTGGTGAGCGGGATCGCGCTGGAGAACTTCGACACCGGCGTGCGGCCGCAGGATGACTTCTACCGCTACGTGAACGGGAAGTGGCTGGAACAGACGGTGATCCCGTCCGACCGCTCGACCTACGGCGCGTTCACGGAGCTTTCCGACCGCTCGGAGCAGGATCTGAAGGAGATCGTGGAGGAGGCCGCCGCGGCCGAGGACGCGCCGGCGGGTAGCGACCTGCAGAAGGTGGGCGCGCTCTATCGCAGCTTCATGGACAGCGCGCGCATCGAGGCGCTGGGCGTGGAGGCGATCCGGCCGGAGCTGGATCGCGTCGCCGCGGTGAGGAGCCACGAAGACCTGCCGCGCTACTGGGGAGAGGCCGCGCGCACCGGCGGGGCTGCGCCGTTCGGCTCTCGCGTGTCGTTGGATCAGAAGCAGTCCGACCGGTACATCACGTACATGGGCGAGCGCGGGCTCGGGCTGCCCAACCGCGATTACTACTTCCAGGATGGGGCGCAGTTCGATCAGCTTCGCGACGCGTACCGCGCCCACATCGCGCGCATGCTGAAGCTCGGCGGGTGGCCGGACGCGGATGCGGCGGCCTCCTCGGTGTTCGATCTGGAGAAAGCCATCGCGGACAAGCACTGGACGCGCGTCCAGAACCGCGACCGCAACGCCACCTACAACAAGATGAGCGTCGCGCAGGCGGATTCGCTGATGGGCGACATCGACCTCGCCGCCTACCTGCACGCCGCCGGGCTCGAAGCCGCCGATCAGGTGATCGTGGCGCAGCCCACGTACTTCGAGGCGCTCCCCGCCATCGTCCACTCCGCCCCGATCGAGACGTGGAAGGCGTACGAAGCGTTCCACCTGCTGGACGGCGCAGCGCCCATGCTCAGCTCGGCGTTCGTGAATGCCAGCTTCGATTTCAACGGCCGTGTCCTCCAGGGGATCGCGGAGCAGCGGCCGCGCTGGAAGAACGGCGTCGACCTGGTGGGCGGCTCCCTGCGTGACGTGCTCGGGCGCCTGTACGTCGAGCAGCACTTCACGCCGGAGGCCAAGGCGAAGATGGACACGCTCGTCCACAATCTCCTGCGCGCTTTCGAGACGGGCATCGACAACCTCGACTGGATGAGTCCCGCCACCAGGACGGAGGCGAAGAGGAAGCTGGCGAACTTCACGCCGAAGATCGGCTACCCGGAAAAGTGGGAGGACTACTCGTCACTGGAGATCCGGGAGGGCGACCTCATGGACAACCTCCGCCGGGTGCGCGACTTCCGCTACCAGGACAACATCAGCCGACTGGGCAAGCCCGTGGACCGGACCGAGTGGGGGATGCCGCCCTACATGGTCAACGCCTACTACAATCCGGTGATGAACGAGGTGGTGTTCCCGGCCGCCATCCTCCAGCCGCCGTTCTTCAACGCCGCGGCCGATGATGCAGTGAACTACGGCGCCATCGGGGCGGTGATCGGCCACGAGATCAGCCACGGCTTCGACGACCAGGGGCGCAAGTCGGACGGGGAGGGGAACCTGCGCGACTGGTGGACGCCCGAGGACGCAGCGGCGTTCCAGGAGAAGGCGGACCGGCTCGTGGCGCAGTACACCGCGTACGAGCCGCTGCCGGAGCTGCACCTGAACGGACAGGCCACCCTCGGCGAGAACATCGGCGATCTTTCCGGCCTCACCGTGGCCTATGGCGCGTACAAGATCTCGCTGGCCGGGAAGGAAGCCCCGGTGATCGACGGGCTCACCGGTGACCAGCGCTTCTTCCTGGGGTGGGCCCAGATCTGGCGCACACTCTACACGGACCAGGCGCTCCGAAACCGCATCATGACGGACCCGCACTCCCCCGGCGAGTACCGCACCAACGGCATCGTCCGGCACGTGCCGGCGTTCGATGCAGCGTTCGACGTGCAGCCGGGCGACAGCATGTACCTGGCGCCGGACCAGCGCGTGAAGATCTGGTGACGCGAGGCTGAGACCGTCACGGCGGCGGCTGGCCGCCGAAGCGAGGAGCGGCGCGCCGGAGCACCCGGGGCGCCGCTTTTCCGTGATGTCAGTCGCGGAAGAGCCACTGAAGGGCCGGGCCGAGGCGCCTGGCCCACGCGGACTCGTGGTGGATGGCGCCCGGCACCACGGCCACGCGGATCCGTCGGGCGGGAACGCCGGCCGCGGCGAGGGCTCTCGCGACCGCCGAGGTTCCCTCCACGTACGCCCGCGGGTACGTGAGCCTCGCGCCGCTCTTGTCCAGCACGTCCGGATCGGTGTCGCGGCTGCGCTCCGCAGTGCCCACGTCCAGGTAGAAGCGGGACGCGGACAGCGGACGGCGCACCCGTGCTCGTCCGTCGTCGTCATCGGCCCCGCCGGCATCGCGGATGGCGGCCAGCAGGCGATTGCCCGAAAGCCACGGACCGCCCGCCTCCGCGAACCACACGGCGCTGGACATGGCCAGCACGCGGGAGAACACATCTGGGCGGGTGACGCCCGCGTACAGGGCGATGAGGCCGCCCATGCTGGAGCCACCGATGCCGGTGTCCTCCGGCCCGGGCCGGGTGCGGTAGCGGCGGTCGATCTCGGGCTTCAGCGTGCCGACCAGGAAGTCGACGTATGCGCCGCCCTCGCCGCCCTCCGTGGGTCGCGCCCAGGAAAGGTCCACCCAGTCCGCCATGTGGGTGTTGGGCCACGGGCCGTATTCGTCCCAGCGAGCCGGGCCGTTGTCCACTCCGACCATGATGAGCCCCGGGAACACGCCCGCGGCCACCAGGCTGTCCACCGTCTCATCCGCGCGCCAGTCCCCGTACGGGCCCGCCGAGAAGAGGCTCTGCGCATCCTGAAGGTAGAGGACCGGGTAGTCGCCACCGGCGTCGTCGTAGCCCGGGGGGAGGTAGACCCGGACCGTACGCTCGCGCCCGCCGAGCGTGGACATGAGCACCGTGAAGGAATCCACCCGGCCCGGGGAAACGGGGGCGGATCGGTGAGCAGAGGCCGCCGCGCGTTGTTGGCCCTGCGCCTGCCAGCCGGCGGCGGTCGCTTCGCTGCGGGTGGTCCCGCAGCCCGCGAGCGCCGAGAGGACGAGGAGCGTCAGCGCCCGGAGAACGTCCCTGGCAGGCGGAGGCGCCGAGCGGGTGTGGTCGGCGCCGCGCGGGTGACCGGTGCCGAAGCCCGCTGGGGAGCCGGCGGGCGAGCGTCGCAGGCGGAGTCGCATGGTGCGACGGTACGGGTCCGGAACGTCGGGATCAAGACGACACCGCAAAGGACGACGACGACCAGAGGAAGTGACTTACGGTCCCCACTCCAGGACTTCGACCCGGACCCGCGCGTGACCGGCCCGGTGAATGCCGAGCGCCTTCGCCGCCGCGGACGACAGATCGAGGATCGGGGTGAAGCTGCCGTGGCTTCCGTACGGGCCACGATCGATCACCGTCACCTCGATCTCCCGCTGATTCCGCAGGTTCGTGACCCGCAGACGGGTGCCGAACGGGAACGCCCGATGCGCCGCCACCATGTCGCCCTGCGAGAACGCCCGCCCGCTGGCGGTCCGCTTGCCCTCGAACGTGTCGGCGTAGAACGTCGCCTGACCTTCCTCCACCTTCAGCGCGGAGCGGTCAACGGCCTTCGCCACCCGCCGGCTCGGCGCGGCGGGGAGGATGGAGGCCGCCTCCGGCGGCTCGAACGACTGCAGCTCCTCGGCGGGCGGCCGGTCCGGAGTGTCCTCGGGCGGGCCACACGCCGACAGGGCCACCACGGCGGCGAGGCCGGTGGCGCTCAGGAGCGGGCGGAGATCGGTGAAGCGCATCGTATTCCCTTTACTGGTGAATCGCTCACTACTTCCTGGACCGCAAGGACCGTTCGAACGTCCGCCCACGTTCCTGCTGCGACGGCGGCAGGAGACCGCTGCACGGCGCGTCCTGTTCGACGCGCAGGCCGTGCACAGGAATCTGAAGCTGACGGCCCTGCGCGGACGTATGTTCTCCTGGGTCGACTCGACAAGAACGGGAGAGACGCATGCGCAGACACGTCAAGATCCTCGGCTGGCTCCAGATCGGACTCGGCATCCTCGACCTCCTCATGGGCCTCGCCGCGTTCGGCCTGCTCACCGGAATCGGCGTGCTCTCGGGCGACGCCCACGCGTTCGGGGCGATGGCGCTCATCGGGAGCTTCGCCGGCGTCCTCATGCTCGTCATGTCGGTGCCCAACTTCCTCGTGGGGCTTGGCCTGCTGCGGAACTGGGGCGGCTGGGTGATCGTCCTGGCGGTCCTGCTCGGGGTCTTCAACCTCCTCAAGTTCCCCTTGGGCACCGCGATCGCCATCTACACGTTCTGGATCGCGTACCGCCTCTCGAAAGGGGATTGAGCCCTCGACTACCCGAGTGGGCGCCGGCGCCGCGCGCCGCGGCCGCTCTCGGACATCATCCTCCCGAAGTCCGTCCGTCCGTTCCCTACCGCCGCCCGAATCTTGCAACGATGGGCGTCTGCCGCGTAGGCTTTCTGTCTGACAAATATTTCTTGACAATGACCAGTGGAGCGTGATGGCCCGAGCGAAGAACGTTTTTCCGACGAACGCCCGCAGCCGCGTGATCATCGAGGCGGTCGAGCCGGAAGTGGATGGGGGGCGGTTCCCCGCGAAGGGGACGCCCGGGACGGTGTCTGTGGAGTGCGACGCGTATGCGGACGGACACGATGCCATAGCGGTGGCGCTGCTCTACCGGAAAGAGGGCAAGCGACAGTGGCAGGAGGTCCCTATGTCGCTGGCGTACAACGACCGCTGGCGGGGGTGGTTCCGTGCGGAGGAGGTGGGGCGTTGGGAGTACACGGTGGAAGCGTGGCCGGACCCGTGGTCGACGTGGGAGCGCGGGATGCGGAAGTGGCTGGAAGCGGATGTGGACGTGGAAACGCACCTGTTGGTGGGGGCGCAACATTCTGGCGGCGGCGGCGGCACGGGCGGGGAGCGGATGGCCGGAGGACGCGGAGCGGCTGTCGGCGCTGGCGAGCCGCCTGACGGAGGCGGACGAGCCCGCGGAGACGCGTGCGGCGGCGGCGTTCACGGAGGAGGTCGCGGAGCTCATGCGCAAGCACGCGGACCGTTCCGCCGCGACGCGCTACTCGCGGGTGCTGCGCCTGGTCGTGGACCCGGAGCTGGCGCGCTTCAGCGCCTGGTACGAGCTGTTCCCCCGATCTCTGGGCCCGGCGGGGGAGCACGGGACGCTCAGGGACGTGGAGGCTCACCTGGCGCACGTGGCCGAGCTGGGGTTCGACGTGCTCTACCTGCCGCCGATCCACCCGATCGGTAGAACGCACCGGAAGGGGAAGAACAACACGCCGGACGCGGCGCGGGATGCCGTGGGCTCGCCCTGGGCGATCGGGTCGGAAGAGGGCGGCCACAGGTCGATCCACCCGTCGCTCGGCACGCTGGGGGAGCTGAAGCGGCTGGTGAAGCGGGCGAGGGAGGAGCACGGGATCGAAGTGGCGCTGGACATCGCGTTCCAGGCATTGCCCGACCACCCATGGGTGAAGGAGCACCCGTCGTGGTTCAGGCACCGGCCGGACGGGAGCATCGCCCACGCGGAGAACCCGCCGAAGAAGTACGAGGACATCTACCCGCTGGACCTCGAGACGGAGGATTGGCAGGGGCTGTGGGGTGAGCTGGAGGGCGTGTTCCGGTACTGGAGGGAGAAGGCGGGGGTGCGTGTGTTCCGGGTGGACAACCCGCACACGAAGAGCCTGCGGTTCTGGGAGTGGTGCATCGGGCGACTGAAGGCGGAATACCCCGACCTGGTGCTCCTCTCGGAAGCATTCACGCGGCCGAAGGTGATGTATCGCCTGGCGAAGCTCGGCTTCACGCAGAGCTACACGTACTTCGCCTGGCGCAGGGCGAAATGGGAGATCGAGGAGTATTTCAGGGAGCTCTCGAGCCCGCCCGTAGTGGATTTCTTCAGGCCGAACGCGTGGCCGAACACGCCGGACATCCTCACGGACCAGTTGCAGACGGGGGAGAAGGCGATGTACCTCCAGCGGCTGGTGCTGGCGGCCACGCTGTCCGCGAGCTACGGGATCTACGGCCCGGCGTTCGAGCTGCTGGAGGGGCGGCCGCGGGAGGCGGGGAAGGAGGAATACCTGGACAGCGAAAAGTACCAGATCCGGGACTGGGACTACGCGGGGGAATCGCTGAAGGAGTACATCCGCCGGATCAATCGGATCCGCCGCGAGAACCCGGCGCTCCAGCACAACCGGTCGCTGCGCTTCCACGGGGCCGACAACGACCAGGTCCTGGCGTTCAGCAAGTGGAGCCACAGCGACGGCACGCCGTTCCGCTACCGCTACCTGGAGGAGAAGCCTGGAGATGGCGGCAACCTGATCCTGGTCGTGGTGAATCTGGACCCGTGGCACACGCAGCCTTCCATGGTCCACCTCCCCCTCGACGACTGGGGGATCGGCAGCGACGAGAGCTTCGAGGTCCACGACCTGATGAGCGACGCGCGTTACGTCTGGCGCGGGGGGGACAACTACGTGGAGCTGAATCCCTACGTCTTCCCGGCGCACATCTTCCGGGTCACCCGAAGCGGGTCCCGCGACGAACACGGGCGGGACGAGTTCTGACGAGCATTCGACGAACGCTCGCTGCGCTCGCCTCCGAACGGCCCGGTCGGCCGCTCCGCGGCCTCCGGGCTGCCGCGCGGCGCGCGGATTCGAGGCGTCGCCGGGAGGCAGCGCAGCGACCGCAGGGCCAACGAACGACGAAAGCACGGACAACCACGCGACCACGGACGAGATGCCCGCCAAGCCGAAGACCCCGAAAGCTCCTTTGAAGCCCGATGTTGCCCCGGACGATCCGTTCTGGTACAAGGACGCGATCATCTACGAAGTGCACGTGCGGGCGTTCTTCGACACGAATGGCGACGGAATCGGCGACTTCCGGGGTCTGACGGAAAAGCTGGATTATCTGGAGGACCTGGGGGTGACGGCGCTCTGGCTGTTGCCGTTCTACCCGTCGCCGTGGTTCGATGACGGCTACGACATTGCGGACTACACGGACGTACACGGTGCGTACGGCACGGTCGGGGATTTCCGGCGGTTCCTGAAGGAGGCGCACAAGCGGGGGATCCGGGTGATCACGGAGCTGGTGATCAACCACACATCGGACCAGCACCCGTGGTTCCAGCGGGCGAGGCGGTCGAAGAAGGGATCGAGCCACCGAAACTTCTACGTGTGGAGCGACTCGCCCGAGAAGTACAGGGACGCGCGGATCATCTTTCAGGATTTCGAGGCGAGCAACTGGAGCTGGGACCCGATCGCGGACCAGTACTACTGGCACCGCTTCTACGCCAAGCAGCCGGACCTGAACTACGACAACCCGGCCGTGCACCGGGAGGTGTTCAGGGCCATGGACTTCTGGTGGAAGATGGGGGTGGACGGGATGCGGCTGGACGCCATCCCGTACCTGTACGAGCGGGAAGGGACGAACTGCGAGAACCTGCCCGAGAGTCACCAGCTCCTGAAGTCGCTGCGCGCGCGCATCGAGGAGCGCTACGGCAACCGGATGCTGCTGGCGGAAGCGAACCAGTGGCCGGAAGACGCCGTGGAGTACTTCGGCGACGGCGACGAGTGCCACATGTCGTTCCATTTCCCCGTCATGCCGCGGCTGTTCATGTCTGTCCAGATGGAGGATCGATTCCCGATCCTGGACATCCTGGACCAGACGCCAGCGATCCCGGACAACGCGCAGTGGGCTGTGTTTCTGCGCAACCACGACGAGCTGACGCTGGAGATGGTGACGGACGAGGAGCGCGACTACATGTACCGGATGTACGCCCAGGACCCGCAGATGCGGATCAACCTGGGGATCCGGCGCCGCCTCGCCCCGCTGCTCGGGAACAACCGTCGCAAGTTCGAGCTGCTGAACGGGCTGCTCATGTCGCTGCCCGGCACGCCGGTGCTGTACTACGGCGATGAGATCGGGATGGGCGACAACGTCTACCTGGGCGATCGGAACGGCGTGCGGACACCGATGCAGTGGAGCGGCGATCGCAACGCAGGCTTCAGCCGTGCCAACCCCCAGAAGCTGTACCTGCCGGTGATCACCGATCCGGAGTACCACTTCGAGGCGGTGAACGTGGAAGCGCAGCAGAACAACCCCAGCTCGCTGCTCTGGTGGATGCGCCGGCTGATCGCGCTGCGGAAGCGGTTCAAGGCGTTCAGTCGGGGGAGGATCGAGTTCCTGCAGCCGGAGAACCGGAAGGTGCTGGTGTTCGTCCGGCACTTCGAGGATGAACACGTCCTCGTGGTGGCGAACCTGTCGCGCTTCACGCAGGCGGTGGAGCTGGACCTCTCGGAGCACGAAGGGCGTGTGCCGGTGGAGCTGTTCGGGCACACCGGGTTCCCCCGCATCGGAGAGCTGCCGTACTTCCTGACCCTGGGGCCGCACACGTTCTACTGGTTCCAGCTGACGCCGGAACGGAGCGGCGAGCAGCCGAGCGAGGAGCTGGGGCTGCGCCCCGATTGGCCAGTGCTCGCGCCCGCGGATGGGGACTGGCGCTCGCTGGTGGCGGGCGACGAGCGGGAAGCGCTGGAGCAGGTGCTCCCGGCGTATCTACGCCCCCGTCGCTGGTTCGGCGGGAAGGCCAGGAAGATCCGGAGCGCCGAGGTGGTGGAGGCGCTGGATGCCAGCAACCACGAGCTGACCGCGTACCTGCTGCTGGTCCGCGTCAACTACATGCAGGGGGACGCGGAGACCTACGTGCTCCCGGTTGCGCGGGCGGAAGGGCGGGGCGCCACCAGGCTGGAGAAGGAGCATTCGCACTCGGTGATCGCGCGGCTGGCCGGCACCGCGGGGAAAGACGGCGGAGTTCACCACGCGGTGCTGTTCGACGCCACGGCGGAGCCGGCGTTCGCGCAGGAGCTGCTGCGCGTGATGGCCACGCGGCGGAAGCTGCGTGGCGAGAAGGGCGAGGTGGTGGGCGCGCTGGTGAAGGAGTTCCGGGACCGGCGTCGGTCGGATCCGGAGTCGCTGAAGCCGCAGCTGATGAAAGTGGAGCAGAGCAACACCTCGCTCATGTACGGGTCGGAGCTGTTCCTGAAGCTGTTCCGGAAGGTGGATCCCGGCGTGAACCCGGATCTCGAGATCGCGCAGCAGCTGGTGCGGAAGGGGTTTGTGCACACCCCCCCGGTGGTGGGGGAGCTGTCGTACGTGCAGGGGAAAGCGTCTTCGACCGTGGCCGTGCTGAAGCGCTACGTGGCCAACGAGGGGGACGCGTGGTCGTACACGCTCGATGCTCTCAGCGGCTTCTTCGAGCGGGCGCGCAGCACCGAAGCGAAGCCGGAGCGGCTGGCGCTGGACGTGGACGGGATGCTGGAGCGCGCTGCCGCGGAAGAGCCGCCGGAGCTGGCCAAGATGCTCATGGGCTCGTACCTGGAATCGGCCAGGACGATCGGCAACCGTACGGCCGAGATGCATCGAGCGCTGGCCGAGGGGATCGACCGCAAGGAGTTCGCGCCCGAGCCGTTCAGCGCGCTGTACCAGAGGTCGCTCTACCAGTCGATGCGCAACCTGACGGGGCGGACCCTGCAGACGCTCGAACGCGAGGTCCGGGCACTTCCGGAGTCGGTCAGGAGCGACGCCGCTTCGGTCCTGGAGCGCCGGGGCGAGATCCTGACGCGCATGGGGGCGCTGGTGGGCGAGAAGATGGAGGCGCAGAGGATCCGGACCCACGGCGACTATCACCTCGGGCAGGTCCTCTACACCGGTCGCGACTTCATCATCATCGACTTCGAGGGCGAGCCCGCGCGACCGCTCACGGAGAGGCGGCTGAAGCGGTCACCGCTTTCCGACGTGGCCGGGATGCTCCGCTCGTTCCACTACGCCGCGTACACGGCGCTGGCGGACGACGAGGCCCGTGGCGCGGCGCGGGCGGGGGACCGGAAGAAGGCGGAACGGTGGGTGCGATTCTGGGCCGGCTGGGCGAGCGCGGCGTTCCTCCGAGCCTATCTGCGGGAGGCGAGATCCGGCGAGAACGGGGCGCCGTTCCTCCCCACGCGGAAGGACCAGCTGCGCACGCTCCTGGAGGCGCACCTGCTGGAGAAAGCGGTGTACGAGCTGGGCTACGAGCTGAACAACCGGCCCGACTGGGCGCGGGTCCCGATCCTCGGAATCCGGCAGCTGCTGAACGGAAAGGCGTAATGGCGGCCCTGAAGGGATTGTACGCCCTGGCGCGGCTGCACGGCATCCAGACCGCCTACCGGGAAAATGGCGGCCGGCGAGTCGGCGCCTCACCGGAGTCTCTGCTCGCCGCACTGGCCGCACTGCGGGTCCCCGTCCGCGACGCGGCGGATGTCGCGCGCCTCCTGCGACACGGGGAGCGCATGCGCTGGGAGCGGGCCCTCGAGCCCGTGGCCGTGGCGTGGGAGGAGCGCGCCTCCTCCTTCGGTGTCCGGCTGCGGGGCTCATCCGGCGTCCGGCTGCACGTCACCGTCGCGCTCGAGGGCGGGGGTGAGCGGTCGTGGTCGGCGGAAGCGGCGACGCTGGACGTTCTCGACTCCGCGGTGGTCGATGGGGTCGCCTTCACCCGCATCCGGGTCGGTCTTCCCGACCTCCCGTATGGCTACCACGACCTGCACGTTGAAGTGCGAGATCCGACGCGTCCGCCCGCGCGGCATCGGGCGCTGCTGATCTCGGCGCCCATGAGGGCCGCGGGTTGGGAGTCGCTGGGCGAGCGGCGCGCCTGGGGCGTCTTCGCTCCGCTGTACGCGCTGTGGGAAACGGCCGGGCCACCGTCGTTCTCGCTCCTGGATCGGCTGGCAGAGGAGGTGGCGCGGCTGGGCGGCTCGGTGGTGGGCACGCTGCCGCTGCTCGCCGCGTTCCTGGACCGGCCGTACGAGCCGAGCCCGTACTCGCCTGTGAGCCGACTCTTCTGGAACGAGGTGTACGCGACGGCTGAGGGGGAGGGCGCCGCCGCCGCCCCGGTATCCGCCTCGCCATCGGCGACCGGGGGCGGGGCCGATGAGCCCGCGATGTCCGGCACCGGAAGCGCGGCAGGCGCCGGACGCCCGGGCAGTTTCGACCCCCGCGCCGCGCTGGCGAGGAAGCGGCCGGCGGTGGAGCGGCTCGCCAACCGGCTGTTCGCGGCGGCAGACGGGTGGCCGGCGGAGCTGGCGTCGTTCCGGGCGAGGAACCCGGCGGTGGAGGACTACGCGCGCTTCCGTGCGCTGACGGAGCAGCGGGGTCCGTGGCGCAGGTGGCCCGATCGGATGCGGGCGAGGGATGTCCGGGCGGGCGACTACCCGGAGCAGGCGGCGCGCTACCATGCGTGCGCGCAGTGGCTGGCGGAGCGCCAGCTCGCGGAGGCACGAGAATCCGCAGAGGCCCGGGGAGTCTCGCTGTACCTCGACCTCCCGCTCGGCGTCCACCCCGACGGCTACGACGTCTGGCGTCACCGCGCGGTCTTCGCCACGGGCGCCGCCGCGGGCGCACCGCCGGACCCCCTGGCCGCGGGAGGCCAGAACTGGGGATTCCCGCCGCTGCACCCGGAAGCGAGCCGGCTGGACGGGCACGCGTATTTCATCGCTTCGATCCGGAAACACCTCCGCTTCGCCCGCGTGCTGAGGATCGACCACGTGATGCAGCTCCACCGGATGTTCTGGGTGCCGGACGGGGTGGACGCGGCGCGCGGCGTGTACGTGCGCTACCCCGCCGAGGAGCTGTACGCGATTCTCTGTCTCGAGTCGCACCGGGCGGGGACGGTGATCGTGGGTGAGGACCTGGGGACCGTGCCGCAGGAGGTACGGCGGGCCATGCGCCGGCATGGCCTGCCGGGGATGTGGGTCGCGGAGTTCGAGATGACCGAGACGGAGAAAGGGGCGCTCGAGCCGAGCAGGGTCCCCGCGCGGGTCCTGGCATTGGTGGACACGCACGACACCCCGACGTTCGGCGGGTGGTGGTCGGGGCGTGACGCGGAGATCCGGCGCGACGCGGGGCTGATGTCGGCGGAGGACGCGGCGGTGGAAGTGGCGGGACGGGCGGAGCTGCGCCGGAAGCTGGCGCGGGGAGCAGGCGTGTCGGGGGCCGGAGAAGTCCACGCGGAGCTGCTGCGCCGGATGGGACGCTCGTCGGCCGGATTGGTCCTTGCGACAATGGAGGATCTCTGGCAGGAGACGGAGCCGCAGAACGTGCCGGGCACCACGCTGGAGTCGAACTGGTCGCGGCGGTCGCGTCGTCCGCTCCGGGCGCTGCGCGACCCGGTGGTGTCAGAGCAGCTGAGAGGGTTGAACCAGGCGAGAGAAGGCAACGGATGAGTGAATCGGCAACGCTGACGGAATACGACCGCTACCTTTTCAACGAGGGGAGCCATCAGGCCGTGTACGAGCGCCTCGGTGCGCACCCGGAGGCGGACGGGACGCGCTTCGCGGTCTGGGCCCCATCGGCGGAGGCGGTGAGCGTCATCGGGGACTTCAACGACTGGGACAAGACCGCGACGCCGCTGGAGCCTCAGGGCTCGTCCGGGATCTGGACCGGGCGGGTGCCCGGCGTGGAACGGGGTGCGATCTACAAGTATCACATCCGCTCGCGCCGTGCCGGGTACCGCGTGGACAAGGCGGACCCGGTAGGGTTCCACCAGGAAACGCCACCGAAGACGGGGTCGGTGGTGTGGGATCTGGCTTACGATTGGGGAGACGAGGAATGGCTGGCGGGGCGCGGCGAGCGGAACCGCCTGGACTCGCCGATCTCGATCTACGAAGTGCACCTGGGATCGTGGATGCGGCCGCCGGACCGGGAGTTCAACACGTACCGGGAGATGGCGCCTCGCCTGGCGGAGTACGTGCGCGACGCCGGCTTCACGCACGTGGAGCTGCTCCCGATCATGGAGCACCCGTTCTACGGGTCGTGGGGGTACCAGACCACCGGGTACTTCGCGCCAACGAGCCGCTACGGCACGCCGCAGGACTTCATGTACCTGGTGGACCACCTGCACCAGGCGGGGATCGGCGTGATCCTGGACTGGGTCCCCAGCCACTTCCCGAACGACGAGCACGGGCTGGCCTACTTCGACGGCACGCACCTCTTCGAGCACTCCGACCCCCGGAAGGGGTACCACCCCGACTGGAAGTCCGGGATCTTCAATTACGGCCGGAACGAAGTGCGCAGCTTCCTGATCAGCAGCGCCATGTTCTGGCTCGACCGATACCACGTGGATGGGCTGCGTGTGGACGCGGTCGCCTCCATGCTCTACCTCGACTACTCGAGGCAGGAAGGGGAGTGGATCCCCAACCAGCACGGAGGGCGTGAGAACCTGGAAGCGATCTCCTTCCTGCGACAGCTGAACAGGGCGGTGTACGAGCGCTTTCCGGACGTACAGACGTTCGCGGAGGAGTCCACCGCATGGCCGATGGTGTCGCGCCCGCCGGAGATCGGCGGGCTCGGCTTCGGGCTGAAGTGGGACATGGGGTGGATGCACGACACGCTCGAGTACATGGCCCGCGACCCGGTCCACCGCGTGCACCACCACGACGAGATCACGTTCCGGGCCGTGTACATGTTCACGGAGAACTACACCCTGCCGCTGTCACACGACGAAGTGGTCTACGGGAAAGGGTCGCTGATCGGCAAGATGCCCGGCGACGCCTGGCAAAAGCGGGCCAACCTGCGAACGCTCCTGGCGTACATGTACGGCCAACCGGGCAAGAAGCTGCTGTTCATGGGGGGCGAGTTCGGCCAGTGGGGGGAATGGGCGCACGAGCACGAACTGGAATGGGGGCTGCTCGAGCAGCCGGAGCACCGGGGTCTGCTCAAGCTCACCTCCGCCCTCAACACCCTGTACCGCGAGCGACCGGAGCTGTACGAGAAGGATACCGTGCCGGAAGGGTACGAATGGGTGATCGGCGACGACCGCGCCAACAGCGTCCTCGCCTTCCTCCGGCGCGGCCACGACCGGGGCAGCGCCGTGCTCTGCGTATACAACTTCACCCCCGTCCCCCGCGACGAATACCGCGTCGGCGTCCCGTTCGCGGGGACGTGGGACGTGCTGCTGGACTCCGACGCCGAGCAGTTCGGCGGGAGCGGGTACGCCGCATCGCAGGAAACGGTGGAGACCGACGAAGAGCCGGCGCACGGGCGGGAGCAGTCGCTCTCGCTGGTGCTGCCGCCGCTGGCAGCGGTGTTCCTGGCGCCGCGGCGGTAGGCGCCGGGCCACGCCGCTTCGAATCCGGCTCCGCCGGGCGGCGCCGGGACGCGCCGCTTCGAATCCGGCTCCGCCGGGCGGCGCGGGACGCGCCGCTTCGAAAGCGAGCGGAGCGAGCGTGCGTGGCTCACCTGGCGCGAGGACATCAACCTGCCTGGGCCTTTCCAGGCGCAAGGACACATGAACGACCAGAAACCCCGTTACCTCTGCATCCACGGGCACTTCTATCAGCCGCCCCGCGAGAACCCGTGGCTGGAGGCGATCGAGCGCCAGGACTCGGCGTTCCCGTACCACGACTGGAACGCCCGCATCGACGCTGAGTGCTACGGCCCGAACGCGGTGTCCCGGATCCTGGACGACATGGGCAGGATCCGGGAGCTGGTGAACAACTACGAGCGCATCAGCTTCAACTTCGGGCCCACGCTCCTGCACTGGATGGAGGACCACGCACCGGCGACGTACCAGGCCGTGCTGGACGCCGATGAGCGCAGCATCGAGCGGTTCAGCGGCCACGGCTCCGCGCTGGCGCAGGTCTACAACCATGTCATCATGCCTCTCGCGAACGGCCGCGACCGGCGCACGGAGGTGATCTGGGGGATCCGCGACTTCCAGCACCGGTTCGGGCGGAGGCCGGAGGGGATGTGGCTGGCGGAGACGGCCGCGGACATCCCGACGCTGGAGGCCCTCGCGGAGCACGGGATCCGCTTCACCATCCTGGCGCCGCACCAGGCGGCGGCGGTCCGCCCGCTGGCGAGAGCCGCGGCGGCGAGCGGAGCCGGCGTGCCCTCGGAGTCAGGGCCGTATGCGCCATCGAAGGGTGGCGACAATGGGGCGGGAGGGGATGGGAGCAGTCCCGAAGGGGAGTACCTGAACGACGCCGCTGGGGCCGGTGCCCCCCAGGGTGGGGATGCCGCGAGCGAAGCTCCGTGGCAGGATGTGACGGGGGCGAGGATCGACCCCACCCGCGCGTACCTTTGCCGTCTGCCCAGTGGTCGGGAGATCACGCTCTTCTTCTACGACGGTCCGGTCTCCCGCGCAGTGGCGTTCGAAGGGCTCCTCCGCAGCGGTGAGACCTTTGCTTCACGGCTGATGGAGATGTTCCAGCCGGATCGCGACTGGCCGCAGCTCGGGCACATCGCCACCGATGGGGAGACTTACGGCCACCACCACCGGTACGGGGACATGGCGCTCGCCCGCGCGCTCCAGGCGATCGAGCAGCGCCGGGACGTCCAGCTGACGAATTACGGAGAGTACCTCGAGCGGCATCCGCCCGTGCACGAGGTTCGGATCCTGGAGTCGACGTCCTGGAGCTGCTCGCACGGGGTGGACCGATGGAGAGCGAACTGCGGCTGCAACACGGGCGGGCGCCCGGAGTGGACGCAGGAGTGGCGCGGTCCGCTGCGCGACGCGCTGGACTGGCTGCGGGACGAGCTCGCGCCGCGCTATGAAGCGGCTGCGTCGGAGCTGGTGGAGGATCCGTGGGCGGCGAGGGACGACTACATCAATGTCATCCTGGATCGGGAGCCGGAGGTGATCGACGCCTTCCTCGAGAAGCACGCGTCGCGGGACCTGGACTTCCTCGAGCGTGTCCGGCTGACGAAGCTGCTGGAGCTCCAGCGTCACGCGCTTCTCATGTACACCAGCTGCGGTTGGTTCTTCGATGAGCTTTCGGGGATCGAGACGGTGCAGGTGATCGAGTACGCCGCGCGGGTGCTCCAGCTGGCGGAGGATGCGCTGGAGTACCGGGTGGAAGAGCCGTTCCTCCAGGAGATGCAGGACGCGGTCTCCAACATTCCCGAGCAGGAGAACGGCCGAGCGATCTATGACAGGTCGGTGCGCGGTTCGCGCGTGGACCTCTCGGAGGTGGGTGCGCACTTCGCCATCTCGTCGCTGTTCGGCGACGCCGCGGAGCAGACCCGGGAGTACTGCTACGACATCGACGTGGCGGACGTGGACCAGCAACAGGCAGGGCGCGCGCGCCTCGCCACGGGGCTGATCACCGTGACCTCGCGGGTGACCAAGGAGGTGGCAGTCCTCAGCTACGGCGTGCTGCATCTGGGCGACCACACCATCCACGCGGGCGTCCGCCCCTTCATCGACGCCAACGCCTTCGACGCCATGCGGGAGGAAGTGACGGCGCCGTTCGAGGCGGCGGAGTTCACGGAGACGATCCAGACTCTGGACCGTCACTTCCACAATTCGACCTACAATCTCCGCTCGCTCTTCCAGGACCAGCGGCGGCAGGTGCTCGATCAGATCATCCAGTCGACGCTGGGCGACGCGGAAGGGGCGTACCGCCAGGTCTACGAGCGCAACGCGCCGCTGATGCGGTTCCTGCACGACCTTTCCATCCCGATGCCGGCCGCCCTTTCACTGGCCGGTGAGTACGTGATCAACACGAGCCTGCTCCGGGAGGTCTCGAGCGTGGACATGGACGCAGACCGCGTCCGCTCGCTGCTTCGCGACGCCCGCCGCCGGGAGATCATGCTGGACCGGGAGGGGATCGGGTTCGCGCTCCAGGGCACACTGGAGCGTATGGCGCTCGAGCTGCTGGCGGAGCCGGACGAGCTGCCGCTGCTGGAGCGGCTGGAAGCCGCGACGCTCCTTGTGAAGGAGTCGCCGTTCGACGTCAATCTGTGGACCCTGCAGAACGCGCTCTACGACCTGCGGCGCGACCACTCCGGATCCGTGCGGGCGAACGCGGACGCGGGTGACGCGCGGGCGAAGCGCTGGCTGACGCATTTCCGCCCGCTTGTCGAAGCGGTGGGCGTGGCGTTCCCCTAGGGGCCGCGCTCACCGTTTGGCTCTCGCGAGGCCCCGCGCGCCCCCTGGCCGCCCAGGGCCCCCCGGGCCCCCGGGCCCCCCGACGCCCCCTGGGCCTCCGCCTACCGGAACGACAGCGCGAGCCCGAGCGCCGCCAGGGTCTGGTCGCCGAAGTCGTCGTGCCGGGTCGCCGCGGCGCCGTTGATCTGGAACGCGCCGAGATGCACCCCGAGCCCGCCGGCGAGCTGATATCCGCCGGAGACGGCGGATACGCCAGCCTGGAGCGGAAGGAAAGGTAGGATGGTGAGCTCGGCCCCGAGGCCGGCGTGGGTGCGCGCGCCGACGTGCAGGTCGTCGCCGAAGGCGTGCCTCAGGTCTCCCGTGACCGTCAGATAGGGGAGCACTCGGGCGGCAGCACCGGCGGCGAGCACGGGCGAGAACGTGAACAGGTCGTCGATCCGGCGAGCGACGTCGCCGGGGAGCGGCCCGTCGCCCGGCACCAGGTCGAAGCTGGTATAGGACGTGTCGGCCGTCCACACCGCCGCGCCCGCCCGATACTCCACGTTCGACGTGTCCCACTCGAAGGTGTTGAACAGGTTCTGGAGGACGACGCCGGCCGAGAAGATCCCGCCCTGCCAGGCCGCGCCGACGTCCATCCCGACGCCGCGCCCGTTGTCGAAGAACTGGCTCTCGCCGGCCTCGCGGGCGCTGTCCGAGAGGGGCGAGCTGACCACCGGGAAGTGGATGGTCACGGCCACCGGGTCGCTGGTGATGCTGCCTCCCTCCTCCTGTCCGGAGATGAAGAAGTTGCCGACCGTGTACTTCAGCGTGACGCCCAGGGCGAAATGCTGGTCGGGTAGTGATCCCAGGCGGAGCGCCAGCGGAGCTGCGAAGCTGGCGGCGATCGTGCTCGTTCCCGCCATGTCGAATCGGGACCCGGCGAGGGTGTAGTCGCCCGGCTCACCCGAGAGGCCGGCGTTGCCGAACAGGAGCAGCTCGGCGACGTCCGGGGCGAGATTGATGCGCCCGCGGAGACTGGTGGAAGCGGACAGCGCGAAGTGGCCGGCGCTGAACGCCACGTAGGTGACGTCGCCGCCGAGGTCACCCTTCTCGCCGCCATCGCCGCGGATGGCGTCGAGCCAGGCGAGCTTGACGTCCCGCGGAATCAGCTCGCCTCCGTAGTCGGCCAGGTCACCGGTTGTCACGGGCCCCACGCCGACCATGCCGACGATAGGGATCACCGTGACGGAGGTCTCCGGGTTGTCCGGCATCCCGAGCCCCGCCGGGTTCCAAGCGGGCGCGGAGAAGCCGCGGGCGAGGGCCGTGTAGTTTTCGCCGAGGCCGAGGGCGCGAGCCGAGGGGTTGCCAACCTGGGCGCTGGCGGCGGCGGGCAAGGCAAGGGCGAGCGCCGCGGCGGCGCCGAAGCAGAGAGCGCGCATCAGCCAACCTCCGCCGTGTCGCCAATCAGGAGCACAGCGTTCAGCTCGATCGCCACACGGATCCTGTCGGTCGGGTGAAGCGTGACGGACCCCGTCTGGCTCGTGCCCGTTCCGGTGGCGGTGATCCGAACGTCCGGGCTCGACAGCAGACTGCGGAGCTGCTCCGGGGTGAAGTCCACCCGCACCTGCTGCTCGCCCGGCTGGAGCGGCACGGTCCTGCGGATGGTGCCGTCGGCCACGCCGAAGTCGAGGACGAGGGAGCCGGACACCGCCAACGGGTTGTCGGTCGACAGGATCAGCGCCCCCGACTGGACGTGGCTCACGATGGTCGAGTCCACGTCCAGGTTCGCGGTCTGGCTGTACGGCCCGAACGCGCGCGTGTCCAGGGGCACCGTGGCGCCGGAGAACTGCAGCGTTCCGGGCGACAGCGTGACCTTCAGGCCGTCATCCGCGCCGACGCTCACCGGGCCTCCGGCGGGCGAGTACACGATCACGTCGAAACCGAGCTGCCCGGTGACCGTGGCGGGCTCCAGCTCGAGCGACGGACGGAGCGTGTCCGCTGCCGTGAAGCGCGCGTCCGCCCCGTCGATGCTGTCCTGCGCGACCAGAACGCCGTCGCTGGTCACGCGCACCACGACATAGCCGTGCCCGGTCGCGCCGGGCGGCGACAGAGGATCGAACTCCAGCGTGTGCGTGATGGCCATGGCCACCGACCCGCCGGCCACCTCGGCGGAGACCAGGTCGGTGGCCAGCGTGGTGGTGGCGGTGAGCGTTTGGCGGAACTGCGGTTTCACGGGCAGGGTCCCGGTCCCGGGGCACAGCCCGCCGCACAGGCTGGCGAGGGACACCGACACCGCAGTGCCGGGATAACTCACGACGAAGCGGCTGCTGTCCGGGCTCAACCCGATGCCGTCCGGCAGGAAATCGGCCGTGCCGACCGTCACCGAGTCGAGCGCCACCTGCCATTCCTGCTCGAGGAGCGGCGCCTCGGTGGGAACATCGCACGCCACGGCGAATGCGGCGGCAGCTGCGAGCGTCGCGAGGCATCGTCGCGTCATGATGGGTTCGGCTCCTGATCCGGATGTGTCGCGCCTGAAGAGCATGCATGGGAGAGAGAGCAAATGATAAACCGGTCGAGCCGGCAGCGTCAACGCGCGACCGGGGGGCGGGGGGTGGCTTCGGGCAGCAGCAGACGGGCGACTCGGTGGTCAGCGAGGCGGCGCGACTTCACCCCACGACGACGGCGAGGTCCCGGGCTCGCCGGCGATCCATACCCGCCGGCCGACGAGCGCCCGGAGCCCGGCCGGAGCCTCGCCGAACCGGACGCGGTGGCCGTCGCCGGTGGCGAGCACGGCGGCGCCGCCATCGAGCTCGAGGACGCCGTCGACGACGGGCATGTCGGCCACCTTCTCGACCCGGAACCATCGGACGCGCAGCTCGTCGTCGCGGCGGTCGCCGACCACGACCGCTTCCGCGCGGGAAAGGGAGAGGAGCGAGTCGGCGACGGGGCCGGTGAGGCGAACGCGGGCGTCGTCGGTCCGCAACTCGACGCGGGGAAGCGGATCGGCGCCCGTGACCAGGATCATCCCGGAAAGCGTGTCCCGCGCCTGCGGCGCGAGCTCGGCGGGGCGGCCGCCGGCGCGGCAGCCCGGGGCCACGAGTCCCAGCGCACCGGCCAGGAGGAGGCCGATCACCGGACCGCCGGCGGGCCGGACCCGCGGGAAGGGAGGGCGGGGACGCATCATTGCACCCTCACGATGGCAAGGCCGAGGTTGGAGGGCGTGCTGCCGCCCGAGGGGGAGAGGATCTGGAGCAGCTGCCCGCCGGGGAACGCACCGGAGAGCTCGAAGATCGAAGCGCTGCCGCCGCGCACGCCGCTCACGTCCACGGTGAAGTCGCCGAAGGAGAGCGCGTGGGTCGAGAGAGGCCACGGCGTGGGGTAGTTGCTGGCCACGCTGGAGTTCGCGTAATCCTCGTGCATGCCGTCGAAGATGTCGCGCGTGTCCCAGCCCGGGAGGCCGAGCGCGGCGCGCTGCGGCGAGACGCCCGATGGGTGGTCGTCCACGGCCATGGCCAGGCTGAAGTCGGCCAGGAGGTCGCGGAAGCTGCGCCCGGTGCGGGCGATGATGTTGGCCACGCCGGTGGCGTACCGTTCGTCGACCATGGCCTTGATGAACTGGGCTTCATCCCGCCCGGACTGGTCGATCGCCCAGCGGACGAAGAGCCAGCCGCTGCCGTAGAAGGACCAGTCGCCGGATACGGCGCGGCCCAGTGGAGAGAGCCCCTCGATGCCCTGGTAGTACGTGTTCAGCCCAGCGAAGTGGTTCCCCATGATGAGCGGATACGGGTCGCACTCGGGCCAGTTGGGGCCGACCCGGCGCTCGCAGTAGATGCTCTCGTGATAGCCGACGTTGGACGTCCGGGTGAAGCCGAACAGAGCGCGGGCGTAGTACTCCTCCGCGAGCCTCGCCGTGGACTCCTCCAGCCACTGCTCCTCCCAGTTGGCGGTTCCGCTGCCCGCGGCCACCAGCTTGTGGGCGTACGAAGTGATGTGCTTGACCTCGTGGATGACGGTGGACCTCATCCCCCAGCGCCATGCCAGGATCGAGTTGCCGTCATAGCCGCTGCTGGGGTCCGTGGGCACGCGGCCGTAAAACATTCTCCGTGGCATTGCTCGCGGGGCACTGGATCCGGGTGAAGAAGTCTCCGGAGAACACGAAACCTTCCACGCCCGCGGTGAAGTCGTTGACGTTCTTCGAGAAGAGCATGAAGAACCGGCCATCGCCGTCCAGGTGGCTGTCGTAGACCAGCGGGTCACCGAAGTACTGCAGGAGCACCGGGTACATGACCTGATCGAACTCCTGTCCGAGCCTCGCCCAGGCCGTGTCCATGGTGCCGGCCAGCGGGGCGGCCGTGTCCTCCCAGACGACCCCCTTCGTTCCCGAATAGGCCACGCGCGCCGTGACCGTTGCGTAGTCGCTGCACAGCTGGTCTCCGTCGATGTTCGGGATCCGGAACGTGCGGACGTCGCCCGGCTGCGGTGCGGTGGCCGACGCAGTGGCGCGGGCCGAGACCGCCCCGTCGGCGGACGTCTGAATCCGCGTCCCCGGCCACCCCAGCGTGCGCAGCAGCCGCTGGTTCGCGTCCAGCATCCGGAGGTGCCCGCGGGCTTGGGGGTTGTCCGGGAGCGTGACCGCGGCAGGCTCGATGCTGAGGAAGCGGCGGGCGCCAGCGCCGGCCGCGCGCAGAGCCGCGCCGGGGGCGTCGGCGGTGCCCTTGAGCTCGAACCCGGTGAACACGCTCAGCGACGGGCTGGCGTTGAACACGGTTGCGACGTAGTGCCCGTCCGCCGTGAGCTCGTTGCACGCCGCGGCGCCGCCATGGAAGACCACCGACTCGCCCACTGCGAGGGCGTGGCGCTCCGCTCCGGCCACGGGGTGCGCCAGCGTGGCCGCGAGGTCGTTGACCGAGACCACCACGTCCATGTCCGTCTGCGGGCCGCACGGGAACGCGCCGGGCGCGGGCATGACGGCGCGGATCTCGGTGCTGGTGGCGCTCTGGACGGTGGCGGGGATGCCGCCCACGGTGACCGCGATCGCGGACAGGCTCGAGGAGAAGCCAGTGCCCGTGATGGTGGCCGTGTCGCCCGCGCCGAGCACGGCGGGGAGGATGGCCGAGATCTCCGGCTTCGGGCCGGATCGCACGCGCGCGTTCGCCTCGGCGGTGAACGACCCGGCGCTGGCGGTGATCACGGCGTCGCCCGGGCCGATCCCGCGCACGGTGCCCCCGGCGTCCACCGTGGCAACGCTCTCATCGGAGCTGCTCCAGGTGGTGGCCATGGTGGTGTCCACGGCGTTGCCCCGGGCGTCGGCCGGCGTCGCCGTCATGTTCACCGAGTCGCCGGTCGTCAGCGCGGGCGCGGGCGGGTCCAGGCGCAGCCCGGTCACAACCTGGTCGACGACGACCCGCGCGGTGTCGGTGAGCGGACCGTTCACGACCACGATCAGGGCGCTCCCCTCTGCACGCGCCACGACCGTCCCGGCGTTCACGCTGGCGACTTCCGGCGCGGTCGAGATCCAGGTCAGCCCGGAGGTGGACGTGTGGTTGTCGTAGCTGTCGCGGCCGTCCGCGTGGATGTGGAGCGTGTCGCCCAGGGAGGTGAGGGTCGTGTCCTGAATGTCCAGGACCACGGCCGCCGCCGGACCGGGGCTGACATACGTGTCGAACACGGCCTGGAGTGACCCCACCGTGGCCGTGAGCTGCTGCTGTCCGGAGACGGTGCCGAGCGTCCAGCGGGTGGCCGCCACCCCGCGACCGTCGGTGGCGCCGCGGGAGGGGGTGGCGCTGCCGGCTGTCGCGCTCCACGACACCTCCACGCCTTCCACCCCGCGCCCGTCCTTGTCGGTGACGGTGATGGCGACCGAGTCGACCATGCCGCCCACGACGAGACCGCCCGGGATCGCGCGCTTCTGGATGGAGGCGGGCGGACCGGAGCTGGGGCCGGTGCTGTCGCACGCCGACAGGAGCACGACCCCCGCGAGAAGGGTCAGGCCGAGAGCCGCACTGCGCATGGAAGTTCCTCTGGTTCCGCTGGGATCCTGCGGCGCACGGGGGCGCCTCCCGGAAGAATGTAGAAGGACGATAGCCCCCGGCGGTGGGCAGCGGAAGGCCGCCGCCGGGGGCGGGACCGTCTACATGGCGCCGCCGAGGAAGACGGCGTTGGCGAAGAGCGGGAGCAGCCCGCGCCACATCGCGCGGAAATTCGGGTCGCCGGTGAAGGCGATGAGGCGGCCGGAGCCGAGGCCCTCGGTGAAGAGGTACGGCGTCCCGGCCACGCGGGCCGGGATCTCGGGCCAGAGGTAGCCGGCCAGGCGGAGTCGGTCCTCGTCGGCGTAGCGGAGCACGACCTCGCCGGGCCGCGCGTCGTCGGGCGCCTGGTAGACGCGGCTGCCGAAGAGAAGAACCGGAATCTCCCGATCCTCGATCCCCGCCATGATCGGAGAGAGCGTGTCGGCAACGGTGCGCAGGATGGCGCCCGGCACGGAAGTCGGGAGTGGCGCCCCGGTCTCGCCCTCGGCCGGCTCCGGCTCGGGCCGCGCGGTCAGCCGGGAGAACCCGTCCGCGGAGGCGAGCCAGGCGGTCGCGGCGTCCAGCGTGATGAGCGTGCCGCCGTTGCGGACCCAGGTGCGGAGCGCGTCCGCGCCGTGGTCGCCGAGAGCCGAGCCGAAGTCGAACGCGGACGGCACGACCACGACGTTGAAGTCGTCGAGGGCCTCGAGGAGGTCCGGCAGCTCGATGCGCGTGACGGGAAAGTCGAGGAGCTGGTCGAACGTGAACCAGGTGGCCCCGTAGGAGCTCGAGCTCACCGCGTCGCCGGCCACCAGCGCCACGCGCGGGATCGGGATGGACTGCACGCTGTTGCTGCCCAGGTCGGTGCCGCTCTCCACCAGGGCGTTGTTCACCGGAACGACGCGCGCGCGCGTGGCTTCGCCCGCCCGCGCCACCAGGGCGTGCACGTCTCGCCCGGGGTTCCGGTTCACCACCACGACGAAGGCGCCACGCGGGAAGTCCCCGCCGGGGACGGTGAACGAGCGGGGGGCGAAGCGCACCCGTACACTGTCGGCCAGGAGCCGCGCGAGCATGCGCAGTCCGCTCTCGCTGCCCGGCTCGAAGGCGTAGGCGTACCCGGCGCGGCCGGGTGGGGCGGGAGCGGCGGTCTCCGGCGGGACCTCGCCCGTCGGCTGCACGGTTTCCGGCGTCCACCACGCGTCGACCCGGTAGAGGAAGGGGAGCGCCCAGCCGGTCATGTCGTAGAAGCGGTCGCCCATCCCCGCTTCGCGCCGCGCAAGCTCCTCCTCGATGAACGCCGGGTCGAAGGCGGGATCGGGCTCCAACAGCGTCTTCGCGAGGGTTCCCTCGGGCTGCGAAAGGTCGACCACGTAGGCGCCCGCGTCCACGCGCACGCGGCCCGCATGCTGATCGCCGTAGCGGGTCGCGCGGCGCAGGTCGACCGGGGCCGTGGTGCGCTTCACCTCGATGTCGTTGCGGCGCAGCACCGTCACCATGGAGTCTGCCCGGCCATCGGCGTCGCGGGCGAAGATGAGCGTGCGCATGGGGGCGTTCGCGTTGCCGCGGATGGACGCCTGGCGGAAGGCCAGGAAATCGCCCACGCGCTCGGCGCGGTAGCGGGCGGCGGTGAGCAGCGTCGCCCGGCTGGTGGTGTAGTGGTGCTTCGCCGCGTCCATGAGGGTGAGGAGGGAGCCGTCATCGCGGCGGATCGCCCCGCCCTCGCTGGAGCCCTGCTCGTAGGTCATCCCGATGGCGCCGCTGTAGAGCGGCCACGAGGGGCCGTAGCCGGGGAAGAACTCGTCGTAGCCCTCGCGGGTGAAGAAGCCCCAGCCGTGCTCCGCGAACGCCGCGGCGTTGGCGCGCGAGAAGCGCTGCCACCCCTTGCGGATGAGGTCGGAGACATTGGCGTTCACAGGCGCCATGGGCGGAGCGAAGAAGTACGTGGAACTGGACCCCATCTCGTGCAGGTCCGCCGCTACGTGCGGGTACCACTTCCGGAACACGGCCATCCGGCCCTGCGTCTCCGGGTTGTCGTGGACGATCCAGTCCCGGTTCAGGTCGAACAGGTAGTGGTTCGTCCGCCCGCCGTGCCAGTCGTGAAAGTGGACCACCGCGCGGGGGTACGGGTCAGGGCCGAAGCGGCCCAGGTCCCACATCACCTGCTGCACGTGCCGCTCGTGGCCGTCCGGGTTCTGCACCGGGTCGATCAGCACCAGGACGCTGTCCAGGATCATCTTCGTGTCCGGGTCCTGACCGGCCGTGAGCTGGTACAGCGTGGCCATGGCCGCTTCCACGCCCGACGCCTCATCGCCGTGGACGGTGTAGCCGAGCCACACGATGGCGGGCGTGGACGCGACCGCCTGGCGCAGCTCCGCTTCCGAAGCGCCACGGGGATCCGCGAGCCGGTGGGCCAGCGCGTTGAGCTCATCGAGGCGACGCATGTTGGCCTCGGATGACACCGTGGCCAGCAGCACCGGTCGACCCTCCCAGGTCGTCGCCACCGTGTCCAGGCGCATGCGCGGACTCGCGCTCGCCAGCGCGGACAGGTAGCGCACCACCATGTGGTCGGGGGTGAAGCGGGTGCCGATCTCGTAGCCCAGCACCGACGCCGGGGTCGGGATCGAGGGATCGTATGGCCCGCCCTCACCCAGCGCGTGCTGCGCGACGGCGGGAGCGGCGGAAACGAGGAGCAGGCAAAGGGCGAGGAGACGCCTCACGTCCAGCCTCCGGTTGGTCGCATTCTGTGGTCAGGTGTGACCGCAAAAGCTACGGAAGCCGTGGAGCGGGGGCCAGCCCCGCACGGTGCGGGCGCCTATCTCAACGTCGGCCCGAGGAACACCGCGTTGGCGAAGACCGGCATCAGGCCGCGCCACATGCCGCGGAAGTTGGGGTCGCCGGCAAAGGCGACGACGCGGCCCGCGCCCACTCGCTCCGTCCACAGGTACGGGCTCCCCGCCACGCGCTCGGGCACTTCGGGCCAGAGATAGCCAGCGATGCGAAGCCGGTCCGCGCCGGCGTAGCGCAGCACCACCTCGCCCGCGCGCACGTCGGCGGGGGCGGCGTAGATGCGGTCGCCGGAGAGCAGCACCGGTAGCTCCGCTCCGGCAACGCCCGCCAGCAGCGGAGACAGGGTGTCGGCCAGGGTCCGGACGATCGCGCCCGGGACGGAGGCGGGGAGCGGCGCGCCGCCATCGGCCGCCGGGGGCGGAAGCGGCGAGAAGCGGCCGAGCCCCGAGTCACCGGCGAGCCAGGCCGTGGCAGCGTCGAGCGTCACCAGCGTCCCGCCGCCCCGGACCCAGCGCTCGAGCGCGGCCGCCCCGTCCTCTCCGAGCACGGCATCCAGGCGTGCGGTGGACGGGAGCACGACCACGTCGAGGTCGCCGAGGGCGCGGCCGAGACGTCCAGCCTCGACACGGGTGACCGGGTAGCGGAGCAGGCGGTCGAACGCGTACCACGCCGCGCCGTACGAGGAGGCGCTCACGCCTTCGCCCCCGACCAGCGCGACGCGCGAGACCGGGATCGTGACCACGCTGTTGCTCCCCAGGTCGGTGCCGGCGTCCACCAGAGCGTTGTCGATCGCCACGATCCGGGCGCCCGTGGCCGCAGCCAGCGCGCGCACCCGGTCGTGGATGGCGGAGCCGTTGCGACCCACCACCACCAGGAACGCGCCATCGGGGAAGTCGGCGCTCCCCACGCGGAACCCTCGCCGGGCGTGCCGCACCCGGACGCTGTCCGCGAGCAGCCCGGCGAGCATGCGCAGGGAGGCGTCGCTCCCCGGCGCGAACGCATAGGCGTAGCGGGCCGCGGCCAGGGGCGGCTCGACCGACCCCGCGGGGAGCGGTGCGAGCGCGGCCCGCTCCAGGGTCTCGGCCGTCGCGGGGGAGGCGCTCCACGCCAAGTACGCGGGCGGGGGCACGGGCCGGGCGCCCGTCAGGGCGCCGGCGGTGGCCCAGGCGCGGACGCGGAACGTGAACGGGAGCGACCAGGCGGTGATGTCGTAGAAGCGGTCGCGCTGACCGGTCCGGCGCGCTTCCAGCTCCTCCCTGATGAAAGCGGAATCGAGCGCGGCATCCGGCTCCAGGAGGGCGCGGGCGAGCCGACCCTGCGGCTGCGCGAGGTCCACCACCCACGCGCCGGCCGGCAGCGTGACACGGCGAGCGCGTGACTCGCCGTACGGAGTGGCGGTGCCCGTCGTCGCCTGCGGGAGCATGCCCACCTCGATCCCGTTCTCGAGCAGGACCCGTACGAGCGCGGACGCCCGGCCGCCGGCGCCGGGCTCCAGCACCACGGTCCTGAGCGGCGCGAGCCCGGCTTCCGTCACGGCCGAGCGGCGGAAGGCGGCAAAGTCGCGCACCCGGTCGGTCCGCAGACGGGCGGCGGTGACGAGGGTGGCCATGGCCGCGGTGTAATGGCGGCGTGCGGCGTCGGCAAGCGTGACGATGGTGCCGTCGTCCCGGCGAACGGCCCCGCCGCCGCTCGACGCCTCCTCGTACGTCATGCCGATGGCACCGGTGAGCACGGGCCAGGAGACGCCATAGCCGGGGTAGAACTCGTCGTAGCCTTCGCGGGTGAAGAAGCCCCACCCCCGTGCGGCGAGGGCGTCGGCGTTGGCTCGCGCGAAGATGCGCCACCAGGCCTCGATCCCGGGGGTGACGTTCGGGTTGATCGGCTCCATCGGCGGCGCGAAGAAGTACGTGGAGCTCGAGCCCATCTCGTGCAGGTCCACGGCCACGTGGGGGTGCCACGCCGCGAACGTCCGCATCCGCCCCAGCGTCTCGGGGTGCGTGTGGAGGAACCAGTCACGGTTCAGGTCGAAGAGGTAATGGCTCGTCCGCCCGCCTGGCCAGCCCTGCGTCTGCACCATCGCCCCGGGGTAGGGGTCGGGGCCGTACGCCCCGAGGTCCCGCAGCACATCCTGGACGTGCCGCTCGTGGCCGTCCGGATTCTGCACCGGATCGAGCAGGACCACGACGCTGTCCAGCACCATCAGCGTCTCCGCATCCCGACCGGCCGCAAGCTGGTAGAGCACGCCCAGCCCCGCCTCGACGCCCGACCCCTCGTTGCCGTGGATCGTGAAGCCGAGCCAGGCCACCGTCGGCGTGGTCGCCACGAGCCGATCCAGCTCGGTCCGGCTCTCGCCCCGTGGATCCGCCAGCTTGTCCGCCGCCTCGCGGATCGCGTCCAGCCTCGCCTGGTTCTCCGGCGACGTCACCGTCAGCAGGAGCACGTCGCGCCCTTCGTAGCTCACCGCCACCGTGTCCAGCCGCACGCGTGGGCTCGCTTCCGCCACTGCACGGGCGTAGCGCTCGATCAGGTGGTGCGGCGTGAAGCGCGACCCGAGCCCGTAGCCCAGAACGGACGCCGGCGTCGGCACGGCCGGGTCGTACGGACCGGCCTGCGCCGGATCCGCCAGGGCGTGCTGCGCTACCGCGGGCGAGAACGCGCCGCTCGTGACGGCGGCCATGAGCAGAAGGACGGCGAGGATGCGCTGCACGGGCGTGCCTCCGTCAGCAGAGGTGTCGGCGGCGGGAAGGGCGCCCGGAAGGTACGCGGGCCGCAGTACGGCGGAAAGCCGTACGGGCGGGAGGCGGCGAGGCGCGGGACCCGGGGGCCGCGCTGGACCCGCCTGCGGTTGCGCACCCGCACGGTGACGACTATGCCGTCTCGACCAGGGTGGCGACCCGGCTGCCGTGCTCGAGGGTGTGGTGGATCGTGCAGTGGCTCGCCACCCGGCGCGCTGCCCCGGCTCGGTCGTCGGGGAGGCCAGGCCAGTGGATCTGCATCCGGACCTCCGTGACGCGCACGGGCTCCCCGCCGATTTCCCACTCGATGCCGATCTCGAGCCCCTCCAGGGGCAGACCGGCGTGTTGCGCCCAGCCATGCAGCACGGAGAAGGTGCACGTGGCGAGGGACGCCGCGAAGAGGTGGAAAGGCGAGAGGCTCGCTTCGTTTGCCACGTCGAAGGCGAACGCCGGGTCGAGCCCGGAGTGCAGCCTGATTCGGTGCTCGGAAACGGTTTCGATCGTCACGGACCCCGTCTGGGGCAAGAAGGAGGCCGGCAGACCGCACTGCCAGCGCCGGCTCAGCGCCCCCCGCCGTCCCGCGGGCCGGAGAACGGGCGGAAAGCCACGCCCAGCGTGATGGCGATCATGTTGGCGTCCGTCGTGGTGCTGCGGACGTCGAGTGTGCCGTCGCCGTTCTGGGTGATGTCACCTTCGCGAACGTACGAAACCCGCCCGTTGTGCTGGTAATGGGTCCCGAGGGCAAGGGACACCTGCCGGTAGACGGGGAGGCGCAGCTCACCGCCCGTGGACCAGGCGAGGAAGGTGTCGTGGAAGTGGCTGGTGTCGAACACGCCATCTCCGCCACCGCTGACGCCGTCGAGCGACGAGGAGACACCGAAATAGCCCAGCCCGGCCGTCGCATCCAGGACGATCTCGCTCCGGCCGAGCGGAAGCGCCAGCTCGGGGCCGCCACCGAAGAAGACAGAGGAGTACGTGGTGTTCACCGACACGTGAATCCAGCAGCCGATGGGTTGAGAGAGGCAGAACTCTCGCCGGTCCATGCCGTAGATCGCACCACGGAACTCGGCCCGGAGTCGCACCACCCGCGCCGGGTCCAACGCCCAGGCCACCGACCCGGCAAGGCCCACGCCCGGGCCGGTCTTCAGGCCCCCCAGCGGCTGCGTGTCCAGGAGAGCGGCCGACGCACTGAAGCGCGACATCACCCGCCCCGTTGCCTGCGCAGTGCCGGGCGAGGGCAGCGCCCCCAGGGCGAGGAGCGCGCAGAGGGACAGCAGCCCGAGCCACTCGCGCCGCGCGGCGAGAAGACGGGGCAAGGGAAAGCGCCACACGAGAGGGAAGCGAACGACTGCGGCGGCCGGGATGGACAGTGCGAAGTTCATGGCGCCTCTCCGGGTTGGAGGACCCACAGGTTCGTTCTTGACGTACCGCCGCGCCCCGCCTAACGTTCCCCGCGCGAGACAGGGGCAGGTTGGGCAAGCTGAGCCGGCGGTTTGATGAGACCTGGGGCGACCGTTTGCCCTGGGTCCTTTTTTTGGCAATCAGCGACCGGAGTACGAGCGACGATGCGCACGCAGGGCACGGTGAAGTGGTTCAACGACGCCAAGGGATTCGGGTTCGTCGAGCCGGACGGCGGTGACCGGGACTGTTTCGTACACCACTCCTCCATCCTGGGGGAGGGCTTCAAGACCCTCGCCGAGGGGGAGCGGGTCGAATTCGACATGGTCGAGGGGCAGAAGGGGCCCGCGGCCGAGAACGTGCAGCGCCTCGGCTAGCGTCGGCGCAGCCGAACCGAAAGGGCCGCGCCGGGTATGCTCCCTCGCGCGGCCCTTTCCCAATCGCGAACCGGAACAGGAGAAGCCATGGCCAAGCAGGAAGGCATCGAAATGGAGGGCGTCGTCACCGACGTGCTCCCCGACCGGATGTACCGCGTCAAGCTGGAGAACGGCCACGAAGTGCTGGCGTACGCCGCGGGGAAGATGTCGAAGTTCAAGATCCGCGTGCTCACGGGCGACCGGGTCACCCTCGTCCTCTCCCCCTACGACCTGACCCGCGGCCGGATCGTCTACCGCCACAAGTGAGCCCCGACCGGCGCCCCCGGTCACTCCACGCGCACCACACCCAGGCGCGGGCGCGCGCGCGGCAGGAACTCTCTCGGCCCCTGACCACGGACCGGCCGGGCCAGCCGCCATGAATCGCGCCCAGACCCTCCCTCCGCGCCGCGGACGGCACCCCGAAATCGCACTCCGTCCCGACTGACCGGGGCGCAACAGCGCGTGCAGCGGCCTCGCGCTAGCCTTCCCGTGCGCCGAGCCCCGACTCCTCCCCCGGAATCCCCACCGCGGTCACCCGCACCGGCACCAGCCCCGCGTCCGATCGCGCACACGCACCGATGGGGGGCGCGGCATTCCGCACTGCGGAGGGCGCAGCGGCCGACCGGTCCCTGGCTGGCGCCGGCGCCGGCGACGGAAAAGGGCCGACCTTCATACGTGTCCGGGGTTGCGGAGCCCGGGTTGAGGCGCGGACGTGGTGCGGTGTGTGGGGGGCTGCCGTTCATTGTAGCGGTTGTGGTAGTCGGGAGCCCGGCAGCGGATCGGTAGAAATCCCCACAGAGAAATACCCCTGACTTCCCACAAGCAATCCCTGTTGACCCCGACAGTGAAGTCCTCACGTAAGCGGTCATATTGAACGCGAGATCGTGTGGACCCTCATGCGAGGTCGGGATGACCACCGTAACGGCAGAACAGAAGAGGACTCGCAAGCCGCCGAAAGTGATCGAGGCGAAGGAGCACACCGTCGAGATCGTTTCGGACCCGGGGGAAGGTGCGCAGAAGTGCGGCCAGATCTTCGGTTCGGTGTCCGCGAAGATGGGCAACGGCGTGTGGACGGTCGAGCTGATACCGGCGGAGATCCAGCCGCCGCCGCGGATGCCGGCGGGAGCCAGCGGGAACCGGATCCGGATCGGCACCGGAGCGGTGACGAACTGGGGGGACAGCACGAACCTGGTGGTGGCGTTCAACGAGCAGGTGCTGTTGAACCGGCATCGGGTGGACGCGCTGGCGGACGACGCGGTGATCCTGCTGGAGAACGTGTGGAAGGACCACGCGGACGAGACGATCCGGAGGCAGTGGTCGGCGGCGATGAAGGAGCTGTCGTCGAAGCGGTACCGGATCGTCGAGATTCCAATGGACGAGATCTGCCGGACGGTGGTGGACGATCCCCGGAAGGGGAAGAACATGTTCGCGCTGGGTCTTCTGTCGTGGATCTACGAGCGGGACATGGCGCTGGTGAAGGACCAGATCGCGTACGCGTTCCGGAAGAAGAAGCCCGAGATCACGGAGAAGAACCACCAGCTGCTGCAGCTCGGTTACGACTGGGCGGCGGAGAACCTGGACTTCCGGGTGCGGGTGGCGCCGACGCCGTCGGATGTGCCGATGGTGGTGATGAACGGCAACCAGGCGATCGCGCTGGGGGCGGTGGCGGCGGGGATGGAGCTGGCGGCGATGTATCCGATCACGCCGGCGACGTCGGTGTCGCACCAGCTGGGCGAGATGTTCGAGCGTTTCGGCGGGACTCTGCACCAGGCGGAGGACGAGATCGCGGCGGCGGGCGTGGCGATCGGGGCGTCGTATTCGGGGAAGGTGGCGTTCACGATCACGTCGGGACCGGGGCTGGCGCTGAAGACGGAGTTCCTGGGGCTGGCGGTGATGACGGAGATCCCGCTGGTGCTGGTGGACGTGCAGCGAGGCGGGCCGAGCACGGGTCTGCCGACGAAGGTGGAGCAGGGGGACCTGCTGGCCGCGCTGTTCGGGCAGCCCGGCGACGCGCCGCACGTGGTGATGGCGCCGGCCACCATCGAGGAGTGCTTCCACGCCATGGTCACGGCGCGGCGGATCGCGGAGATGTTCCGCATGGTGGTGATGGTGCTGAGCGATGCGAACCTGGCCACGGGGGTGCAGCCGTTCCCGCGGCCGGTGCCGGAAGCGTCGTGGGTCGCGGGTCCGCCGGACCAGTCGGCGATCCCGGATGGCCTGCGGCCGTACGACTGGGATCAGAAGACGGGTCTGAGCCGCCGCTTCATCCCCGGTCAGCCGAACGGGATGCACACCTTGACGGGGCTGGCGCACGACGAGAACAGCAAGGTGGCGTACAGCTCGGACATCAACCAGCACTCGTCCACGATGCGGAGCCGCAAGCTGGCCGTGCTGCACCAGGCGCTGAAGAGGCCGGAGGTGTACGGCGACGAGGAGGGCGATCTCCTGGTGGTGGGTTGGGGGAGCACGAAGGGGGCCATCGAGGAGGCAGTCGAGCGGGCGCGCGAGGGCGGGCTACGGGTGTCGTCGCTCCAGCTGCGCTTCCTCTCGCCACTGGAGCCGGGGCTGAAGGAGATCTTCAGCAAGTTCGACCACGTGATGACGGTCGAGATCAACTACAGCGACGACCCGGACGATCCCTACGTCACGGCGGAGACCCGGCGGTACGGGCAGCTGGCGTGGCTGCTCCGAGCGCAGACGCTGGTGGACGTGGACTGCTGGACGCGCGTCCTGGGTGAGCCGCTCCGGCCGCAGGTGATCCACGACGCGATCGTGGACCGCCTGATCCGGGCGGGGAAGATCGGCAAGGCCGGCGGGCGGCGAACGACGAAGGGGAAGGGAGGTGCGGCATGATCGCGAGCTGCTCACTGCTGCATGCCGGGAGCGACGATCGCGTGTTCGGCATGGACGACTACGAGGGAGCGCTGCCTCGCTGGTGCCCCGGGTGCGGGGACATGGCGGTGCTGACGGCGCACCAGCGGCTCCTGAGCGAGGAGCAGCTGAAGCCGGAGGAGACGGTATTCGTCTCCGGCATCGGCTGCTCGAGCCGCTTTCCGCACTACATGCGCACGTACGGGTTCCACGGGATTCATGGCCGTGCGCTGCCCGTGGCGACGGGCATCAAGCTGAACCGCCCGGAGCTGAACGTGTTCGTGGTCATGGGCGACGGCGACTGCACCTCGATCGGCGCGGGGCACTGGGTGCACGCGCTCCGCTACAACATGGACATGGTGGCGGTCCTGCTGGACAACAACGTGTACGGGCTGACGAAGATGCAGACGTCGCCGACCACGCCGCAGGGCTACAAGACGAACACGCAGCCGCGGGGCAGCTACCTGCCCGCGCTGAATCCCGTGGAAACCATGCTCGGCCTGACCAACGCGAGCTTCGTCGCCCAGACCGCCGAGTGGATCCCGCAGCACCTGTACGCCACGCTTCGCGCAGCTTACCGCCACAAGGGGCTCGGCTTCGTCCGGATCCTCCAGCGGTGCCCGCAGTACACGGCGCCGATCTTCATGGAGGCGGTGCGGAAGCCGGACAACATCGAGCTGCTGGTCCACGACGACGGCGTGACGGTGCCGGAGATCCACGGGCTCTACAAGAACCACCGGACGCACGACCCCCGGGACATCGACATGGCCCGCAGGATCGCCGAGGAGGACAGCGGCAGGATCCCGCTGGGCGTGTTCTTCCGCGACGAAAGCCGCCCGCGCTACGAGGAGACGCGTCGGCTGCCGAAGTACTCGGCGGAGGAGAAGGTGAAGCGCCTGAACGAGGAGCTTGACGACTATGCCGTTTGACGACCTGAGGCGCCGCGCCCTGGGGGCGCTCGCTCCTCGCCGCGAAGCGTTCCACTCCGCCGTGGCCACGGCGGTGGACGAAGTGCGCACGCTCCTGGCTGCGCAGCGGGCGCCCGCGGATGGCAGGGCCGCCCGCGTGGCGGCGGAGCTGGGCGCGTTCGCCAGCGGGCGGATCGATGCCGAGCGCTTCGCGGCGGTTTTCGGCGAGCAGGAGACGCTGGACGCGGACGCTGTGGAGCGGATCGAGGCGGCGCTGGAGGCGCTGACCGAGGTGCTCGAGGCGGGCGATGCGCTGCACTATGTGCGCGTGCCCTCCGGGGCCGACCTGCGCGACACGGTGCGCGCGGCGCTGGGAAAGGCCGGACGCGCATTTGGCGCCGGCCGGGCCGTGGAGAACGCGCGCTCGGGGGTGAAAGGTCCCCCGTTCGCCGACGGCTTCGGGCCGGAGCGGTGGAACCGGGCGGAGCGGAGCGTGGCCCCGCCGCTGGTGGTGGACGTGGACGGCGCGGACCTGCGTCCTTCGGGCCTCGCCGACTATCTCGAAGGCGGACAGGCGTTCGTGCTGCTCGTCCGCAAGCCGGCGCCGCCAGCGGCGCTGGCGCGGCTCATCGCCCCCGGCGCGGTCGTGGCACAGGGCGCCGAGGCGGGCGTGCTGGAGCTGGTCGGTGGAGTCGACGGGGCCGTGGCGGTCGCGATCGTGCCGGAAGACGCGGCCGCGTTCCGCTACCGGGGCGACACCGAGGACGGGCCGGGGTCCCTGGTCGTGGCGTCGCTGCCGGAGGAGGCGCCGCGCGCCATCGGGACGCTGAGCGTGCCCCGGCAGGAGGCGGACCTGGCGCTGCTCCAGCTCCTGGACGGGGCGGTGGCCGGCCGCGTCGTGGCGGCCGCGTCCGTTCCGGGAGAGGAAGTGGATCCGGCCGACAGGCTGGCCGCCTGGCTGCTCCGGCAGGCGAACGTTCCGGCGCCGGGGGAGGCCTGATCCCATGCTCCTGTCCCCGATCCTCGGATCGGCCGCGATCGTGGGAGGCGTGGGCCTCACATTCGGGACGCTGATCGCGCTGGCGAACCGCAAGCTGAAGGTATGGGAAGACCCGCGCATCGACGATGTGGAGGGGCTGCTCCCGGGATCGAACTGCGGCGCGTGCGGGCAGGCGGGGTGCCGGGCGTTCGCCCAGGCCGTGATCAGCGGCGAGATCACGCCGGCGCAGTGCACGGTGATGGGCGAGGACCAGCGCCAGGATGTGGCCGCGTACCTCGGAGTGGACGCTGGACAGGCGGACAAGCGGGTGGCCCGCCTGCTGTGCGCGGGGGGAAGCGACGTGGCCGCGCGGCGCGCTGAGTACTACGGCGTCGAGAGCTGCGCCGCCGCGGTGGCCGTGGGCGGCGGTGGGAAGGGGTGCACGTGGGGTTGCGTCGGCCTGTCCGACTGCGCCGTCGCGTGCGACTTCGACGCCATCGTCATGAACGAGCACGGTCTGCCGGTGGTCGACGTGGAGCTGTGCACCGCCTGCGGCGACTGCGTGGACGCGTGCCCGCTCGGGCTGTTCACCATCCTCCCGCTCGACAACCACCTGCTGGTGCAGTGCAAGAGCCTGCTCGAAGGGGATGCCGCCACCGAGGTCTGTTCCGTGGCGTGCAATGCGTGCGGCCGGTGCGCGGCCGACGCCCCCGCCGGCCTGATCGCAATGAAGAACGGGCTGGCCGTGATCGATCACGGCAAAGCCGAGCTGGAAACGAAGAACGCCACCGCCCGGTGTCCCACCGGCGCGATCGTGTGGGTCGAGGGCGCGCAGTTCCGCGAGCCCATTGTCGCAGGGAGTATCCGATGAAGATCCCGTTCAGCAAGAAGCCGGCGACTGCCGACGAGCCCCGTTTCCCAGGGGTCCCCGAGGCCATCGACGGCAGCACCGCCATCGTCCAGATGGAGACCGCGGGCAGCGAGGCCGCCGGCGCCTACCCGATCACCCCGTCCACGCAGATGGGCGAGGGCTGGGCGCTGGCCGTGTCCCAGGGGGCGACGAACGTGAACGGCCGCCGGCTGCTCTTCTTCGAGCCCGAGGGCGAGCACGCGGCGGCCGGCGTGACCGCCGGCATGAGCATGGTCGGCCTGCGCGCCACCAACTTCTCCAGCGGCCAGGGCATCGCGTACATGCACGAGAGCCTGTACGCCGCCGCCGGGAAGCGGCTCACGTACGTGCTGAACGTGGCCGCGCGCGCCATGACGAAGCATGCGCTGAACGTGCACGCCGGCCACGACGACTACCACGCCGTGGACGACACGGGATTCTTCCAGCTCTTCGCCAAGGACGTGCAGAGCGCGGCGGACCTGAACCTGATCGCCCACCGGATCGCGGAGCTGTCGCTCAACCCGGGGCTGGTGGCGCAGGACGGATTCCTGACCAGCCACGTCATCGAGACCATCCGGCTCCCGGAGCGGGAGCTGGTGCGGGAGTACCTGGGCGACCCGTCGGACATCATCGAGTCGCCCACGCCCGCGCAGCGCATGGTCTTCGGCGAGATGCGGCGGCGCATCCCGGAGCTGTTCGACGTCGACTACCCGGCCATGCTCGGCACGGTGCAGAACCAGGACAGCTACGCACAGGGCGTGGCCGCACAGCGCCCGTTCTACTTCGACCACGTGCGCGCGCTCGCTGACCGGGCCATGTCCGAGTTCGCCGAGCTCAGCGGACGCCGTTACGCTCCCGTGCTCGGCTACCGTCTGGAGGACGCGGACTACGTCCTCGTGGGCCAGGGCTCGGTGATCCCCAACGCCGAGGCGGTCGCCGACTACCTGCGCGAGAAGCGCGGGCTGAAGGTCGGCGTGCTGGACATGGTCATGTTCCGGCCGTTCCCTTCCGACCTGGTGGCCCGGGCGCTGGCGGGGAAGAAGGCCGTGGCCGTGCTGGAGCGCGTCGACCAGCCTCTCGCCGTGGACGCGCCGCTGCTGCGGGAGATCCGCGCGGCCATGTCGAAGGCGGTGGAGAACGGCCGCGTCGCCCGGGCGGGGAAGCCGGTGCCGCCGCGCTACCCGCTGCCGGAGAACCTGACGGTGAAGCTGCCCCACGAGGGACTGCCGGCGCTGGCCGCAGACCAGGTGCCGGACTTCTACAGCGGCGGTTTCGGCTTTGGCAGCCGGGACCTCCAGGCCGGCGACCTGGTGGCCGCGGTCGAGAACATGACCGAGGGTGGCTCCGGACGCCGCCAGTACTACCTGGGGATCGAGTTCGTGCGCAAGAGCACGCGCCTGCCGAAGCTGGAGATCTGGCAGCAGCAGCTGATCGAGGCTTACCCGAAGCTGCCGGAGCTGGCGCTGGAGCCGGTGAAGGCCGTGAACCTGCTCCCCGAAGGGTCGACCGCGCTGCGCATCCACTCGGTGGGCGGCTGGGGCGCCATCACCATGGGGAAGAACGTGGCGCTCACGGCGTTCGAGCTGGCGGGGCTGCACGTGAAGGCCAACCCGAAGTACGGCTCCGAGAAGAAGGGGCAGCCCACGACGTTCTACGCCACGCTCAGCCGCGAGCCGGTGAAGATCAATGCCGAGCTCAAGCACGTGGACGTGGTGCTCTCGCCGGACCCGAACGTGTTCCGGCATTCCAACCCTCTGGCCGGGCTGAGCAAGGGCGGGGTGTTCGTGATCCAGAGCGACCTCTCGCCGGAGGCGGCATGGGACAGTTTCCCATCGGACGCGAAACGCTACATCCGGTCGCAGGGGATCAAGGTCTACGCCATCGATGGCTTCAGCATCGCGGGCGAGGAAGCGAGCGACCCGGAGCTGCGCTACCGGATGCAGGGCGCGGCGTTCATGGGCGCGTTCTTCAAGGTCGCGCCGCTGGCCGAGCGCGAGGGGCTGGATGAGGCGACGCTCCTCGCCGGGATCCAGGACCAGATGAAGCGGAAGTTCGGCAAGCTGGGCGACCGCGTGGTGCAGGACAACGTGCGCGTGATCCGGCGCGGCTTCGACGAGGTGAAGGAAGTGGTGCCGCGCGCGGAGGAGGGGGAGCCGAACCAGGTGGCGCTCCCCGTCGCCGGGGTGCCGGAGATGCTGGACGTGCCGGTGGCGGAGATCGGGATCGGCAACCCGGGCCGCTTCTTCGAGCAGGTGTGCTCGCTCTACGGCGCGGGCGAGGAGCCGATCGCGGACCCGTACGCCGCCATGAGCGCGATCCCGGCCGCCACGAGCGTGATCCGGGACATGACCAACATCCGCTTCGAGGTGCCGGCCTTCAACGCCGAGAAGTGCACCGGGTGCGCCCAGTGCTGGATTCAGTGCCCGGACTCCGCGATCCCGGGGCTCGTGAACACCGTGGAGGACCTGCTGGACACGGCCATCCGGACGGCTTCGAACGGGCGCTCGCTGGACCGGATCCGACAGGTGTCGAAGCACCTGTCGAAGGAAGCCCGGAAGGTCATCGAGGGCGTGCCATTCAACAACTTCGGCGACACGCTCAAGGCGGCGTACAGGAACCTGGTCCCGAAGCTGAACTGGGAACCGGAGCGGCGGCAGGAGCTGGACGACGATTTCGCCGCCGTCTACCCGATCCTCGCCCAGTTCCCGCTGGCGAAGACACAGCCGTTCTGGGACGTCCCGGAAGGCAAGGAGAAGGGGAGCGGCGGACTGCTCTCCATCACCGTGAACCCGGAAGCGTGCAAGGGCTGCAACATCTGCGTGAACGTGTGCGCGGACGGCGCGCTGACCACCATCAAACAGGATGACGAGGTGGTGGAGGCGCTGCGGAGGAACTGGGCGTTCTGGAAGGAGCTGCCGGACACGGCCGATCGCTACATCAACGTGCGGGACCTGGAGGAGGGGATCGGCGTCCTGCCCACGCTGCTGCTGAGAAAGGACACGTACCGCAGCATGGTCGGCGGCGACGGGGCGTGCATGGGGTGCGGCGAGAAGACCACGGTTCACCTGATCACGTCCACGATCGAAGCGCTCATGCAGCCGCGCGTGGCGCGGTTCGTGGAGCACCTGGACGAGCTGATCGCCGGCCTGGACGCCAAGGCCAGGGACCTGCTATCCAGCGACGCGGACCTGGACCTGCTGGCGGTGGCCGACGGTGCGCGGGTGGATGTGCCGATGAGCGAGGCCAAGCACCAGGAGCTGGGCCACCTGGCCACGGCCATCAAGGCGCTCAAGGACCTGAAGTGGCGCTACGAAGAGGGGCCGAGCGGCCGCGGCCGCGCCGCCGCGGGGATCAGCAACTCCACCGGCTGCTCCAGCGTGTGGGGGAGCACGTACCCGTACAACCCCTACCCCTTCCCCTGGGTGAACCACCTGTTCCAGGACGCGCCGTCCATCGCGATCGGCATCTTCGAAGGACACATGCGGAAGATGGCCGACAATTTCGTGACCGTTCGGCGCGCCGAGAAGCTGCTGGCCGGGAGCTACATCCCGGAGCGCGACGAGCCGTTCTTCACGGACTTCGACTGGCGCCAGCTGAACGATGACGAGTTCAACCTGGTGCCGCCGATCCTGGCGATCGGCGGTGACGGCGCAATGCTCGATATCGGGTTCCAGAACCTCTCCCGTCTGCTGGCGAGCGGAAAGCCGATCCGGGTGGTGGTGCTGGACACCCAGGTGTACTCCAACACGGGCGGGCAGGCGAGCACCGGGACGTACACCGGCCAGTCCGCGGACATGAGCCCGTACGGGCGCGCGATCCACGGCAAGACCGAAGTGCGGAAGGAGCTCGCCTACATCGCGATGGCGCACCGTGGCGCGTTCGTCCACCAGACGTCCCAGGCTTCGGCCGCGCACATGATCGGCGGCGTGATCAAGGCGCTGAAGACCCGCCGGCCGGCCGTGATCAACGTCTACGCACCGTGCCCGGTGGAGCACGGGCTCCCCGACGAATGGGCGCCCACCGCGGCGAAGCTGGCGCTGGAGAGCCGCGCCTTCCCGTTCCTCACGTACGATCCGGATGGGGGCCGGTCGATTTCCGAGTGCCTCAGCCTCGATGGGAACCCGTCGGTGACCGAGGTCTGGCCGACGTACGAGCTGAAGTACCTGGGCGCGGACGGAGCCGAGCAGACCGTGGAGCTCCCCGTGACCATCGCCGACTGGGCGGCCACGGAGACGCGCTTCAAGAAGCACTTCAAGCCAATGCCGGAGAGCGACTGGAACGAGGACATGGTTCCCTTCCACGAGTTCGTGGCGCTGGATGCAGATGAGCGGGACGGAAAGACGCCCTTCATCCACACGGTGGGCGACGGCCGCACGCTCCAGCGGGTGCGGGTCTCGCACGAGATCGTGCAGCTGGCCGAGGAGCGGCTCCTCTTCTGGCACCAGCTCAAGGAGCTGGCCGGCCTCGAAGTGCCCGACTGGGTGCGCGACGAGATCGGCAGCGAAATGGAGGCGGAGCTGGAATCGAAGGTCGCCGCTGCCCGGCAGGAGTTCGAAGCCAAGCTCGAGGAGATCAGGGCCACGTACCCACGGATCGTCGCCCGCCGCCTGGCGGAGGGGCTGGTCCGGTCCGGGAACGGCGGCCGAACCGTGGCCGACCTGCTGCGCACGGCCGAAACGACGCCCGGGCTCCAGCCGATCGGCGCGGACGTGGGTGGGCTGAGCCTGGGCTCGTCCCGCACCGCGGCAGCGAACGGCGGAGGCGTGGCCGTGGCGGACGCGCCCGCGGCGCAGGCCGCGGCCCCCGCGGCGGCCGTAGAGGCGCCCAGGTCCGCGACGGCCGTGGAGGAGGACGGCGACCTGGCGATGGAGCCGTTCATCGAGACCGCCCGCTGCACGACCTGCAACGAGTGCACGAACCTCAACAACCGGCTGTTCAAGTACAACGACCAGAAGCAGGCGACGATCGCCGATCCGAAGGCCGGCACCTTCGCCGAGCTGGTCATGGCCGCCGAGCGCTGCCCGGCCGGGATCATCCACCCCGGGACCCCGCTCAACAAGAAAGAGAAGGACCTGCAGAAGTGGATGAAGCGGGCGGAGCCGTTCAACTGAGGGACGCAGGGGCGGCGCGACGCGCCGCCCCTGCGGGACGCGCCCCGGAGTGCGGCGCGCGGCGCGGCCTCGGCCGCGCAAGGTGGCGGCTAGGCCGCCGCGCCAGGTCAAGGGCAAGCGCACGTCGAGTCGTGCGACACGCGAGCGGTACCAACGCGAGTGACTGATGTCAGCAGAAGCCTTACATGAGCCGACAGACGGAGGCCGAGCCGGAACGCGCCGCTCGCGCCGCCGCTCGCTCGCCGAGCTGTTGTTCGGGCCCAGCTTCCGGCACGGCGTTCACCCGCCCGGCTCGAAGGAGCAGACGGCGGACCTGCCGATCCGGCGCATGCCGTTCCCCGATGAAGTGGTGCTCCCGCTGCGCCAGCACACGGGGAAGCCTTCGAAGCCGATCGTGAAGGTGGGCGACCACGTGGAGCGCGGCGACGTGGTGGCCGTGGCGGATGGCTATGTGTCCGTGCCCATGCACGCGCCGGCGGCCGGAGTGGTCCGGTCCATCGGCTGGTGGCCGCACCCGGACGGCAGCATGGACGCTGCGATCCGCATCGAGGTGGACCGTTTCAACCCGCAGCTGCCGCGTCCGCGGCTGGTGCCCGAGTGGCAGGGGCTGACGGCCGACCAGGTGCGCAAGGCGGTGCAGGCCGCGGGCGTGGTGGGGCTGGGCGGCGCGGCGTTCCCGACGCACGTGAAGCTGAACCCGCCGGAGGAGTCGCCCGTCGAGCTGCTTCTGATCAACGGCGCGGAGTGCGAGCCGTACCTGACGAGCGACCATCGGGTCATGGTGGAGTACCCGGAACGGGTGCACTTCGGCATCCGGGTGATGATGCAGTGCCTCGGCGTGGCGCGCGCGGTGGTCGGGGTCGAGAACAACAAGCCCGACGCCATCGCCCGCCTGAAGGAGACCGTCCCGCCCGACCTCGACATACAGGTGATCGGCCTCACGGTGAAGTACCCGCAGGGCGCCGAGAAGATGCTGATCAAGGCGGTGACGGGCCGCGAGGTGCCGTCGGGCAAGCTGCCCATGCACGTCGGCGCGGTGGTCCAGAACGTAGGCTCCATCGCCGCGATCGCGGAGGTGTTCGAGACGGGGTACCCGCTGATCGAGCGGATCGTCACCGTCACCGGACCCGGCGTCCGCACGCCGCGCAACCTGATCGTTCCCGTGGGCACGAAGCTGCGCGACGTGCTCGAGTTCTGCGGCGGCCTCACCGATGACGCGACCGAGATCATCTTCGGTGGCCCGATGATGGGGATGCCGCAGGCGGACCTGGACGTGCCGATCGTCAAGGGGACGTCGGGGATCGTGGTCCTGACCGAGGCGGAGTCGGCGCGGCCGGCGCCCAACCCGTGCATCCACTGCGGCCGCTGCCTCGAGGCCTGCCCGGTCTTCCTGAACCCGCAGCAGCTCGGCCAGATGGCTCAGCGCGGGTTCTACGAGGAGATGGAGGCCGCGCACCTGATGGACTGCATGCTGTGCGGCTCCTGCTCCTACGTCTGCCCCTCGAACATCCCGCTGTCGCAGATGTTCGCCCTGGGCAAGAGCGGACTGCGCCGGCTGAAGCAGCGCGAGAAGGAGAAGGAGGCGGAGAAGGAGGCGGAGAAGGCGAGGCAGGAGAGGGTGGACCAGGCGAGAGTCGAGGCCGCGGCGGCCGCGTCGTCGCCTTCCGGCGCCGCAGTCGGCGCGCGCGCGAAGGAGGGGGCGGAGGTGCACGCATGAGAGGGTGGCGCGGGACGGGATGGGAGCAGCGGAGTGGCGTGCCAGGCCCGGAGTCGCCGGAGTTGAGGCTCGTCGCCTCACCGCACCTGCACGGGCAGGATTCCACGGCCCGGATCATGTGGTCGGTGGTGGCCACGCTCGTGCCGGTGCTGGTAGCCGCCACGTTCTTCTTCGGCGTGAGCGCGCTCCTGGTGGTGGCGGCGAGCATGGTGGGCGCAATGGGCATCGAGCGGCTGCTCGGCCGTGGCGGCGCCCTGCGCGACGGCTCGGCGGCGATCACCGGACTGCTCCTGGGGCTCACGCTCCCGCCCGGGTTCCCGCTGTGGATGGCATTCGTGGGCGGCGCGTTCGGGATCGGGTTCGGGAAGCTGATCTTCGGCGGACTGGGGCAGAACATCTTCAATCCGGCGCTGCTCGGCAGGGCGTTCCTGCAGGCGGCGTTCCCCACCGCGATCACCACCTGGCCGGCCGTGCGGAGCGCGGCGGCCGCCGGCTCCTGGCTCCAGCTGCGCGGCGACCTCTTCGCCGCCCCGCTCATGACGGCAGGAAAGGTGGACGTGGTGACCGAGGCCACGCCTCTGGGGCTGATGAAGTTCCAGGGGCAGGGCACGGCGCTGTGGCACCTTCTGGTGGGCAACGTCGGAGGATCCATTGGCGAGACGTCGGCGATCCTGATCCTGCTGGGCGGGGCGTACCTGGTGGCGCGCAACTACCTGAACTGGCGAATCCCGATCGGGATCTTCGCCACCGTCGGGGTGCTCTCCAGCGTCCTGCACGCCATCAACCCCGCCTACCCGGGACCGCTCTTCATGCTCTTCAGCGGCGGACTCATGCTCGGCGCGGTCTACATGGCCACGGACATGGTCACTTCGCCGGTGACGCACAGCGGGTCATGGATCTTCGCATTCGGGATCGGGCTGCTCGTCGTGGTCATCCGGGTCTGGGGCGGCCTGCCCGAAGGGGTGATGTACTCGATCCTCCTGATGAACGCGCTCGTGCCGTTCATCGAGCGCGCCACCCAGCCGCGGGTGTTCGGCACGGCCCGGAGCCGGGCCGGGAAGATGGGGGCGGCATGAGCGACGAAGGGAAGCGGGAGCTGCCGGTGACCCCGGACCAGGCGTACCAAGCCGGGGGCGAGGCGGGTCCGGCATTCGAGACGGACGCCGGACCTCACCCCTCGATGGACGAGGTCCCGTCGTGGCGCCTGGTGACCACGCTGGCCGTGGCGGGCGCCATGGCCGGACTGCTGATCGTGGGCGTGTTCCAGTGGGCGGAGCCGCAGATCCTGGAGCACAAGGCGCAGGTGATGAGCGAAGCCATCGGCGAGGTGCTGGCCGAGCCGGACCACGTCCAGTCCCTGTACGTGGTGAACGATGCCCTCACACCGACCCCGCCCGCCGGCACGGACACGGTCACCGCGGAGAAGGTGTTCCTCGGCTACGACGCCCGCAACCGGCCGGTCGGATTCGCGGTGCAGGGTGCGGAGCCCGGCTTCCAGGACGTGATCCAGCTCATCTTCGGCTACGACCCCGTGCACAAGCAGGTGCTCGGGCTGCGGGTGCTGGAGAGCAAGGAAACGCCGGGGCTCGGCGACAAGATCACCAAGGACCAGAAGTTCATCTCCGCTTTCGACAGGGTCACCGGGCCGATCCGGGGCGTGAAGGAGGGGGCGGGACAGGGGAGGGATGACGAGGTGGACATGATCACGGGCGCGACCATCTCGTCGCGAGCCGTCATCCGGATCATCAACGACCGCCTCGAAGCGCTCGACCCTGTGCTCACCCGCTACATGGCGGAGAAGTACGGGGCCGCGAGTGCTCCGCTGGAGGGAAAGGCGCCGGCGCCGGCGTCGTCGGGTGTCGAGGGAGGTGAGCAGTGAGTCCCCGCCGGACCACGCCCACGCAGGACTTCCTGCGCGGGATCTGGAAGGAAAACCCGGTGCTGGTGCAGATGCTCGGGCTCTGCCCGACGCTCGCCGTCACCAACACGGTGGCGAACGCCATCGCCATGGCCGCGGCCACGTTCTTCGTGCTTCTCGGCAGCAGCATCCTGGTCTCGCTGCTCAAGAACCTGATCCCGAACGAAGTGCGGATCAGCGCCTACATCCTGATCATCGCCACGTTCGTCACCATGGCGGACCTGACGCTGGCGGCGCTGGTCCCGGACATTCACAAGGAGCTGGGCGCGTTCATCGCCCTGATCGTGGTCAACTGCATCATCCTGGGGCGCCAGGAAGCTTTCTCTTCCAAGAACACCGTGCGCCGCTCCATGCTCGACGCCGTGGGCACCGGTTTCGGGTTCACCATCGCGCTGCTGCTGATGGGGAGCTTCCGCGAGCTGCTCGGGAACGGGAGCATCCTGGGGGTGGCGGTGTTCGGACCGTCGTTCGAGCCGTGGGTGATCTTCGTGCTGCCTCCGGGCGGGTTCTTCACGCTCGGCTTCATCCTGCTCGCGTTCGGGTGGTGGGAGGAGAAGAAGGGGAAGGCGAAGCGGCCCGCTATCCGTGAGTGGCCGCACGGTGTGGCGTCGAGCACGGCGAGCGGGACCGGAAAGGTGGTGGCGTAATGGGCAGCGAACTGTTCTTCATCTTCATCTCGGCGCTCCTGGTCAACAACTTCACGCTGGCCATGTTCCTCGGGCTGTGCCCGTTCCTGGGGGTTTCGGGACGGGTGAGCACCGCGGTGCGCATGGGGATGGCCAACATCTTCGTGCTGGTCCTCACGTCGGTGGCCGCGTGGTTCCTCAACACTTACGTGCTGGTCTCGGCGCCCTACCTGCGGCTGATCTCGTTCATCGTGGTGATCGCGTCGCTGGTGCAGATCGTGGAGATGACCATCAAGAAGGTGAGCCCGGCGCTGTTCCGGGAGCTCGGGATCTACCTCCCGCTGATCACGACCAACTGCGCGATCCTGGGGCTTGCGATCTTCCAGACCAACCGGGGCTACGGCTTCGCCGAGGGCCTGGTGTTCGCCATTGGCGCGGGGCTGGGGCTGACGCTCGCGCTCGTGCTCATGGCCTCGATCCGCGAGCGGACGCAGTTCTCGACCGTCCCCGGCGTCGCCAGGGGGATGGGCCTGGTGCTCATCATCGCCGGCAGCCTGTCGCTGGCGTTCATGGGCTTCGCGGGGCTGTTCAGCTCGTGAGCGTGGCCGCGGCGGTCATCGGGTTCGCGGTGCTCTTCGGCGCGTTCGGGCTGCTGGCCCCGGCGCTCCGGAGGAAGGGGTGCGGTGGGGGGAGCTGCGGCTCGTGCGGCGGTGGCTCGTGCAAGTACACGGAGCAGTGAGATGATGAATCCTGAAAGCGATCGGCGCCCCACGCGGCGCGAGTTCATCGGCCTGGGTCTCGGCGCCCTCGTGGTGGCCGCGACGCCGGGCGTGATCCGGCCTCGCCGCGCGCGGCTGGTGCGCCGGACCATCCCGGTGATGGGGACCATCGCCGAGGTGGGCGTGGTCGATCGCGACGAGCGCCGGGCCGAGGCCGCAATCGACGCCGCGCTCGCCGAGCTTCGCGCCGTGGATCGGGCCATGACCCGCTTCAGCGATCACTCCGAGGTCGGGCGTGCCAACCTGGAGGCGCAGAAGCGGCCCGTCCCGGTCGGTGCCGCGACAGCCACGGTCGTGGCCGCGGCGCTCGAGTGGGCCTCGAAGACGGAGGGCGCGTTCGACCCGGCGATCGGCCGGGCGGTTGGCCTGTGGGACGTGAAACACCGCCACGCGCCGCCCGCCGAGGGCGAGGTCCGCAGCGTGGCGAGGGCCGGGCTTTTCCGGGCGCTGGAGCTCGGGCGCCGGGGCGGGAGCGATGTACTGCTCTACCACGACCCTGCCGTCTCCCTGGACCTGGGCGGGATCGCCAAGGGCTACGCGGTGGACCGCGCGGTGGCGGCGCTGCGGGACCGCGGCGTCGAGAACGCACTCGTGAACGCGGGCGGCGACCTCTACGCCATGGGCGTTTCCGAAGACGGGGACGCGTGGGAAGTGGGCGTCCGGGATCCGTCGAACCCTGCGGGCATCATCGCCCGGTTCCGGATGAGCGACCGCGCGGTCGCCACGTCCGGCGACTACGAACAGTATTTCGACTACCAGGGGCGACGCTACTCGCACCTGCTGGATCCCCGCACGGGCGCCCCGCGCCGCACCGCGGAGCACAGCATCACGGTGGCGGCGGACCGCTGCATCGATGCCGACGCCGCGGGCACGGCCGCATTCGGTCAGGACGCGGCGAGCGGGGAGCGACTCATCCGCCGCGTGGATCCACGCGCGGACCTGCTGTACATCGCATAGGAGGAGACCATGAGCACACAGAAGGCCTACTGCTCGGCCTGCGACCACGAGGTCGAGGTCGTGCTGCGGCCGGACTTCGAGATGGTGCCCGGGGAGCCGATCCCCACGGAGGCCATGGTCTGCCTTGCCTACGGCGAGACGTGCACCGGCGCGCTCTGTCCCCTCTTCGGCGTCGCGCCGGAGCAGATGCGGGGCAACCTGGACCGGAGCGGACTGCTGAACCACGGTTGAAGGAGGGCTCCATGGACGAGGGCACGACGGAGACACGGACGCTGTACTGTCCGAAATGCAGCCACGACGTGACGGTGACGGTCTCGCCGGCGCCGCTCCACAGCGGGCATGCCTCCATCCCGGACGGCGGTGAGCTGGTCTGCCTCGACTTCGGCCCCGACTGCACCGGGCCGCTGTGCGCGGTGTTCCGGGTCCCGCGCGTGGTGATGGGAGTGCGCCTGGCCCGGAGCGGACTGCGCCCAGACCGCCTCCAGCACGTGCGCGCGCTCTGCGAAGGGTGCCAGCGCGTCGTCCACCTCGAGATCCTCGACGAGACCCACGCCCACTGCCCGGACTGCGGCACGGTCAACACATGGAGCATGATGCGCCTGGACGGCGAGCAGTGGGTGGCCGTCACCGGACCGCGCGCGGCCGCCGAGCTGGAGTGACGCGCCCGACGTCGCGGAGCCCGGGGCTCGCGCCATACGGATCATAGCCGCAACGCCCGTCTCGCTGGCGTTGCAGGGGGAGCGGCCCGCGACTATCCTCAGCGCGGGCCGTTTCCTTTTCGGGCAGCATGAGCCAGCGATCTCCCGTGCAGCGATTCATCCACGAGCTGCGGCGCCGCCACGTGCCACAGACGGCGGCGATCTACCTCGTGGCGGGCTGGGCGGCGATCCAGTTCGCCGACGTGGTCGCGCCCAACCTGGGGTGGCCCCAGGGCGTGGTCACCGCCGTGATCATCGCCGCAGCGGTCGGGTTCCCCGCCGTGCTGGTCCTCGCCTGGTTCTTCGATCTCGGCCCCGAGGGGATCCACCGTACCGGCGACGAACCGGCGCGCACCGGTCCCGGCTCCCCGTCGGCACCGGGCACCGCCGCGGCCGGAGGGCGGAGTGGCGCGCCATGGGTGGCCGCGGTGGCCATCCTGGTCGTTGCCATCGGGAGCGCCGTGGCCATGGCGCTGCTGCTCAGCGGGAACGGCGGCGAAGAGGCGCCGCGGCACCGGCTGCGGCTAAGGCCGGTGAGGCGGGCGGCGCATCGACGCGCCCGGCGACAGGCGAACGTGAGGCGCTCCAGCGACCCGCCCCGCCCGACCTGACGATGCCGGGCATCCCCGGCGAGAGCCCCATGGACGTCGGGGCGGCCGTCGAGAAGGCGCTGAGCCAGCTTCGAATGCTCGACTCGGCCGGGGCGTTCGAGCGCGCCCGGGACATACGCGAGCAGATGACACTGGACCGGGCAGTCATCATCTCCTCGCCGCAGGGGTGGGGTGAGCCGCAGCGGATGGCCACCGTCCATCCGGGCGACACGATTGCCGTGGTCGGCGTCGCGCTGGACACCGCCGGCGTGGCGTCCGTTGCCCTGGACGGCCGCGTGGTGGCGGAGGCGAAGCCGCCGAAGCCGGCGCTCGATTTCCGGGCCACGGTGTTGGTTTCCGGAAGCGCTCCGCAGCGAAACGTCCCGCTGGTGGTCCGGACCGCGGACGGCCGCGAGATCCGCCGGGTGTACACGCTTCTCCAGGTGCCATAGGCGCTCCTCCGGGCCACCGCCCGGAGTGGGTCGTCATGCGGAGCGCCGCTGGATCCATCCGGCGACGACGTCCGCCACGTCCTCGAGCGCTTCCTCGTCGGTCCGTCCGGAGCGCACCAGGACGTGGAAGGAATGGTCGCCGCCGTCCACCTCGTGCAGCGCGGCGCGGCTTCCCAGTCCCGCCACGACGGCCCGGACCAGCCCGGGCTCGGCCAGGCGGTCGCGCGTCCCCTGGACGAACAGCATCGGGACCGGCACCGCGGCGAGGTGGTCCGCGCGGTCCGTCCCCGGCCGCCCCGCCGGGTGCAGCGGGAAGCCGAGGAACACCAGCCCCCGCACGCCCGGCAGCGGCTCCTCCGCGGCGGCCGTCGAGGTCATGCGCCCACCGAAGGACTTGCCGCCGGCGAAGAGCGGGAGCGCGCCTTCGCCGGCGAGCGGGGGCATGCCGTCGATGGCGGCGTCGAGGGCGGCAGCTACGGCCGCGCGCACCGTCGCCGTGGCCACGGCGGGGCGGTCCGGTCGCTTCCGCCTCGCCTCCATGTTCGGGAACTGGTAGCGCAGCGTGGCGACGCCGCGCCGTGAGAGGGCGTCGCTCATGGCCCCCATGAAGGGGTGTCGCATCCCGGCGCCGGCACCGTGGGCGAGGACGAGGAGCGCGCGGGCTTCCGGTGAGCGCTCCAGGAGACCGGAGACGTGGCCGTGCGGCGGGACGGGAATGCGGACGGTGCGGGCCGGCATGGCGGAGGAACGTAGGGGTGTCGGAGCGTGGCCTCAACCGGCTATAGTCCGGGGTCCCGGGGCAGCACACTGTTGATCGCGAGGGCAATGAAGGGATACACGACGGGAGAAGTGGCGGATCTCCTCGGGATGAGGCCGCGCCGGGTGCGGGAGTACGCGCGCTCCGGGATCCTGGACCCGGAGCGAGGCCCGGGCAACCGCTACCGCTTCGGCTTCCAGGACCTCGTCCTGCTGCGCACGGCGAAGGGGCTGCTCGACGCGCGAGTCCCGCAGCGACGGATCCTGCGCGCCCTGCGTCGTCTGAAGGAGCAGCTTCCGCGCGACCTCTCCCTCACCGCCGTCCGCATCGCGGCCGATGGAGACGAGGTGGTGGTCCGGGAACACGGCCGGGCGTGGGCTCCGGCTTCCGGGCAGATGCACCTCGTGTTCGACGTCGCCGAGCTCGCCGCCCGCGTCGAGCCGCTCGCGGACAGGGCGTTGGGGGAGGCGGAGGCCGACACCGACTCCGCGCTCGAGTGGTTCGAGCTGGGCGTCGAGCTCGAGGCTTACGCGCCCGCGCAGGCGCGGGAGGCCTTCACGAGGGCGCTCGCTCTCGAGCCCGGGCACCCGGACTCGCTCCTCCACCTGGGCCGCCTGTTCTACGAGGAGGGCGCCACGGAAGCGGCCATCGTGCACTACAGGCGGGCGCTGGAGGCGAGCGGCGGCGGCCACGCGGCGGCGGCCTTCCACCTGGGCGTCGCGCTCGAGGACGCAGGGCGGGGCAGGGCGGCGAGGGACGCGTTCATCGTTGCCGTCGGCGCGGATCCCGGGTGGGCGGACGCCCACTATCACCTCTCCCGGACGTGCGAGCGTCTCGGAGACGGGCTGTCCGCGCTCCGTCACATGAAGGCGTACCGCGCGCTCCAGGGCTCCTGATCGCAGGAATCCACGCCCTAACCTGGCGCCCGCTCCACGTGCAGGCGGGAGGCCAGCTCGAGCCCCACCATCTCCTCGACAGCGCCGACCCGAACCCGTAGCGGGCCGTCCGACGCCCCGCGTTCCAGGACCTCCACCTCCACGCCCGGCACCAGGTTCAGCTGCGCCATGTAGCGCAGCACTTCCGCGTCGTCGTCGGGAACGCGGCGGAGAACCGCTGGGGTCCGGTCTTCCAGCTCGGCGAGGGTGGGAAGCGCGAGGGCGTCGAGCTTCCCGGCCGCGCTCGGGATCGGATGCCCGTGCGGATCCACCACCGGGTTGCCCAGCACCCGCGCCATGCGGTTCACCATCGTGTCCGACGCCGCGTGCTCCAGCCGCTCCGCTTCCTGGTGCACCATGTCCCACGTGTAGCCCAGCACCTCCACCAGGAAAAGCTCCAGGATCCGGTGCCGGCGGATCATCCGGATCGCCTCCCGCCGCCCCGCCTCCGTCAGTGAGGCTCCCTGGTACCGCTCGTGCCGCACCAGCCCCTGCTGGCCGAGGCGCTTCAGCATCCCCGTCACGGACGCCGGGGCCACGCCCAGGCGCTCGGCGATCGCCGATGTTCCCACCGCACCTTCGCCTCCGGGTTCGCACAGGAGGTAGATCGCTTTCAGGTAGTCTTCCACGGCGGGTGTCGGCATGCCGGCAGGGTAGTGCCCCACCAATGAGGCCGCAACCGGTTGTGCCGTCGATGGCTAGCGCTCAGGGAGCCCCCCACGGGAGGATCAAGAAATTTCCGACAGACATTCCGGCCATCATGTCCGAGATTGTATGGTGAGTTCTCCGCTCCGCACGCTCCCACCAAGGAGGGCACATGTACGACCGGGTCATCGTGCCGCTGGCCGAAGACGCCGAGACGCCGTGCCTGGCCCACGCCCGAACCCTTGCCCGCAATCTCAGCTGCGAGCTGACCCTGCTGCACGTCCACGAGTGCGCGGAAGCGCCGGTGGAGCTGGAAGCGCTTCCGCAGTACCGGTTCCAGCACGTCGTGGAGTCCTGGACCGGGCGGGACATGGACGTGGAGGCGGAAGAGCTGGAATGGCTGGCGGGGATCGCCGACCGGCTGGCGTCGGACGAGCCGGACCTCACGATCTCGACGCGGGTGGTCCACGCCCCGCTGACGGCGGCGCTGGCGGCTCCGGGCGAGCGGGCGCTGGTGATCGCGCCGGCCCGTGACCTGCACCTGGATGGCCTCAACTTCGCGACGCGCGAGCTGGTGCGAACGGGCGGGCTGCCGGTGCTGGTCGCGCCGGTGGAGCGGTCGCTGCTCCCGCTGCGCAGGATCCTGATCGCGCTGGACGGATCCGAGTTCTCCCGGGAGGTGGTGGGTCCGGCGCTCGAGCTCGCCCGGGCCACCGGGGCCCGCGTGTCTCTGCTCGAAGTGGTGACGCGCCACAACGGGCTGGTTCGGCTGCTCCGCGCGGGGGACCGGACGGCGGACGCCGCCGAGCGCTCGCTCCGGGACGTTCGGGAGCGGATACCGCCGGACGTCGGGCCCGTCGACGTGAGGGTGGTGGAGCACGGCAACCCGGCGGCCGGGATCGCGCTCGAGGCCCGGCGTGAGGACGTGGACCTGGTCGCCATGGCCACGCACGGACGAGGAGGGCTGCGTCGAATCCTGATGGGGAGCGTGGCGGAGAGCGTGGTCCGCAGCGTACAGCTCCCGGTCCTCCTCTTCCGGCCGACCGCGGCGGGCGTGGCTCCCGAGATCCGCCCTGCCCCCGTCGCCTGAGGGATCAGCGACCGGGGAGCCGCGCGGCGGGGGCCTCGACGCCGATGGCGTCGGCTACCGCCCTGAAGCGAGGCTCCGCCCGTAGCGGATCGAGGAGGGGGTGGACCAGATAGAACGGAAGGTTCGGGTCCGCCCCCTCTTCGTATGCCTGCTCGATCCGCTCCAGCGCCTGGTCCCGCGCACCGACGGCAGCGAAGAGGAGCGCCGCCTGGGCTGGCGGGAGCGATGGCGCAGCGCGCGTGAGCGCGGGTAGCGCCGCCGCCCGCCGTCCCGCATCGCCGCCAGCCCCGATCACCGCCGACACCGCGGCCGCCACTTCCGGCTGGAATGCCGCCCTCGCCGCCTCCTCAGCCTCCCCATCCGGACACCCGGCGGTGAGACAGACATAGACGAACCCTCGCTGCGCCACGGCGTAGCCCGGGTCCTCGCCGGCCAGGCGGCCGAGGGTGGCTCGGGCGTCGTCGTAGTCGTGAGCGACCGTCTGCAGGTAGCCGAGGATATAGCGCGCTGCCACGGACAACGGGTCGATGTCCAGCGCGCGGTCCACCTCCACCCGGGCTTCGGCCAGGCGGCCCATCATCAGGAGTGTTTCCGCGTACCACTGGTGACCCGTGGCGTAGTTCGGCTGGAACTCCAGCGCGCGCCGGTATGCCATGGCGGCAGCATCGAGATTCCACTCCAGCGACTGGGAGATCTGGCCGAGCGCGGCGTGCGCCTCCGCCAGCTGGGCGTCGAGGGCCAGCGCGCGGGCTGCCGCTTCGGTGCCGAGCGCCGCAGCGGAATCGGCGGGGAAGTCGCTGTAGATCGGAAGCACGGCGTACGTGAGAGCGATGCCGGCGTGAGCCAGCGCGTACGACTCATCCTCGGACACGGCCTGCTGGAAGTACTCGAGGGCGCGCTGGAGGTCGGCCTCGGTGCGGCCGTGCCAGCGCGCGAGGCCGAGGAGGTAGGCGTCGTGGGCGCGCACGCTGGACGTCCCGGCCCGAAGGTCGGAGGCGCCCGCGACGAGCTGGAGCCGAAGCGCCTCGGCGACGGCGCCGGAGATCTCGTCCTGGATGCCGAAGATGTCGCTGGCGGTCCGGTCGTACTGCTGCGACCAGATCTGGAACCCGGAGCGTACGTCCACCAGCTCGACCGTGACGCGGAGCTGGTCCCCTTCCCGCCGCAGGCTCCCCTCCACCACAGCGTCGACGCTCAGGCGACGGCCGATCTCGTCCAGGCCCACGTCCCGGCTGCGGAACGCGAACGACGACGCCCTCGCCGCCACCCGGATCTCCGGGATCCTCGCCAGCCGGTTGATCAGCTCCTCGGCCACGCCGTCGGCGAAGTACGCCTGGTCCTGCGCGGGGCTCAGGTCGGAGAACGGCAGCACCGCCACGGCGTTCACGCGCTCGGGGTGGACCACGGCGCCCGGCACGAAGGCGGAGTAGGCGCCGAACGCCACCAGCGCCACCACGATGCCCGCACCGAAGACGCCCGCCAGCCGCAGCGGCCGCGGCTGGACCACGACCTGCGCGGGCGCCGTCGAAACCGCGACGGGCGCGTCGGAGTCCGACCGCACGTCCTCCAGCGCGGCCGTACGGACCACGCCCTGGGGCGTGATGTCGAACGCCCACGCCAGGATCAGCGTCACGGGGAAGCCGAGGAAGGCCAGGACCACCACCGCGCGGCTCACCCATTCGGGGAACCCGAACAGCGGGAACGTCTCCAGCACGATCTCGACGGCCATCCAGACGACGAGGACGTAGGCCCCCGCCACCCTCCAGACGCGCCGCCGCCGCAGCTCGGACAGGAACCCCGCGATCTCCACCCCGATCTCCTTCCGCTTCACCCGGATCCTTCGCCCGTTGGACACCGGTGGACGCCTCATCGTTGGACAAGGTAAGCGGCGCCCGAGGCCGTGGGGAGAGCGTCGCCCGGGAACGGCCCTTGCCTCCGAACGACGGAGGAGAACAAGTCCGACGAGTTCAAGCAGAGGTCTGGTGATGAACGCAGGGGACGCCGCCGAGCGTGACCGGGAGCGTCTGTATCGTGCGCTCCGGGAACGGTTCGGCCACGAGGACTTTCGGCCCGGGCAGGAAGAGGTGATCCGGGCGGTCCTCGACGACCGCGACGCCCTGGTGGTGCTGCCCACGGGCGCGGGGAAGAGCCTCATGTACCAGCTCCCGGCAGTGATCAAGCCGGGGATCACGGTCGTGGTCTCGCCCCTCATCGCGCTCATGAAGGACCAGACGGACAAGCTGGACCGCGCCGGCGTGGACGCACTCACCATCAACTCGGGACTCACGGGCTCTGAAAAGCGGGCGGCGGAGCACGCGGTGGCGGAGGGGGGCGGCGAGATCCTGTACGTGACACCCGAGCGGTTCCGCGACCGTGATTTCTTCGACGCGCTGCTCGACCGGGATGTGAGTCTCCTGGTTGTGGACGAGGCGCACTGCATCTCGGAGTGGGGCCACGACTTCCGTCCCGACTACATGATGATCGGCGCGATCGCCGAGCGGCTGGGGCGGCCACCGGTGCTCGCCCTCACCGCCACCGCCACGCCGGATGTGCGGGAGGACATCGTCGCGCAGCTCCGGATGCGGGACCCCTTCCGCTTCACCGTGGACCTGCTGCGCCCCAACCTCTTCCTGGCCCTCGAGCGCACCGTCAACGAGGAGCAGAAGGAGGCGATGCTCCTCCGGCTGCTCGAGGAGACGGAGGGGACGGGGATCGTCTACTTCGCCACGGTGCGCGACGCGGAGCGCATGTTCGACGCGCTCGAGGACCGCTTCGACCTGGTCCTGTACCACGGCCAGCGCACGGCGAAGCAGCGGCGCGACGCCCAGAACGCGTTCATGGAGGGCAGGGTCAAGGCGGTCTTCGCCACCAACGCGTTCGGGCTCGGGATCGACAAGCCGGACATCCGCTTCGTGGTCCACTACCACTTCCCCGGCTCCCTCGAGGCCTACTACCAGGAGGTGGGACGCGCCGGGCGCGACGGGAAGCCGGCGCTCTGCGTCCTGCTGTACCGGGAAGAGGACCGCCGGATCCAGAGCTACTTCCTCGGCGGCAGGTACCCGTCGCTGGAAGAGGCTGCCCAGGTCGCACGCGTCATGAACGCCCTGGATACCGGCGACGCACGGCCCCTGGACGACATCGCCTCCGCCGCCGACGTCCCCGCCCGCAAGTCACGCATCGTACTCACTCTCCTCAAGCGCGAGGGGGCCGTGCGCGAGCACCGGGGTGGCGGGTGGGAACGGTTGGTGCCGGACGTCGCCCGGGCGGACCTGGAGACGGACCTCCTCGACTACGAGGCTCGCAGGGAGGCGGACCGCGAAAAGCTCGCGGCCATGGTCTCCTACTGCCGCAGCGCCCGCTGCCGCACCCGCTTCATCACCCGTTACTTCGGCTCGGACGGGCAGATCGCCGGGGCCGTGGCGACCGGGCGTCCGCCGGACGCCCCCGATGGGTCCTGCGGCCATTGCGACAATTGCGAAGGCCGACGCTGGCCCCGGGCCGCCAGCGTGGCGTGAGCCGAAGGCGACCATCGCGGCGGGGCGGCGCGCTTCCTAACTTCAGCACCATGAGTGAACGCTGGGACTTCGTCATCATCGGGTCCGGATTCGGCGGAAGCGTATCCGCGCTGCGGCTCGCCGAGAAGGGATACCGCGTCCTCGTCCTGGAAAAGGGGCGGCGCTTCGACGCCGACGATTTCGCCCGCCGCAACTGGAACCTCCGGCGCTGGCTCTGGGCGCCCCGCCTCGGGCTCCGCGGCCCATTCCGCATGACTTTCCTCCGCCATCTCACTGCCCTGTCCGGGGTCGGCGTCGGCGGCGGATCCCTCGTCTACGCGGGCGTCCTCCAGGAGCCCGGAGAGCGTTTCTTCCGCGCCCCATCCTGGAGCCACCTTGCGGACGACTGGCACGCCGAGCTCTCGCCGCACTACGCTACCGCCCGCCGCATGCTCGGCGCCGCCGAGGTCCCGTTCGAGACATACCCCGACCGGGTGGTGGCCGACGTGGCCGCGGCCATGGGGCGGAGCGAGCATCACCGCCCGACGCACGTCAGCGTCTACTTCGGCGAGCCGGGCGTCACGGTGGCCGACCCCTTCTTCGGCGGCGAGGGCCCCGACCGCACCGGCTGCACGCGCTGCGGCGGGTGCATGGTCGGCTGCCGGTTCGGTGCCAAGAACACCCTCGACCGCAACTACCTGTGGCTCGCGGAGCGGAAGGGCGCCGAAATCCGCGCACTGGCCGAGGTCGCCGCCGTCCGCGTGGACCACGGCGGGTATCGCGTGGAAACCCGGGAAGGCGCCCTCCCCTGGCCCCGCCGCCGCCGCGTCTACCACGCCGACCGCGTGGTCTTCGCCGGCGGCGTGCTCGGGACCGTCCCCCTGCTCCTCCGCATGAAGGCGGACCCGGCGGGACTCCCGCGCCTGTCCCCCCGAATCGGCGATTACGTCCGCACCAACTCCGAGGTGCTCATGGGCGTGGTCGCGCCAGGCACCGAGATGGCAGACGGCGTCGCCATCACCTCCATCCTCGACGCCGGCGGCCGCGCGACCCTCGAGCCCGTCCGCTACCCGGCCGGCTCCGGCGCCCTCCGGCTCCTCCAGGCACCCCACGCCCCCGGCGAGACCCTCGCCCGACGACTCGCCGCCGCCCTCCGCCGTGTGGCCCGCCACCCCGTCCGGACCCTCCGCACCTGGCTCGTGCGCGACTGGGCACGCCACACCATGATCCTCCTCTACATGAGCACCGACGACGCTCACCTCCAGCTCCGGCTCCGCCCCCGAACCCGGACCCTCGCCACCGTCGCCGAGCCGGGCGCGGCTCCCCGCGCCTCCCTCCCCGAGGCCACACGCATCGGCGAGGAGGTCGCCCAACGCACCGGCGGCTATCCCGTCAGCTTCATCATGGAGACCCTCACCGCCACACCCACCACAGCCCACATCCTCGGCGGCTGCATCATGGGCGACTCCCCCGAAACCGGCGTCATTCGCCCAGACCACCAGCTCTGGAACTATCCCGGCCTCTTCGTCGTCGACGGTTCCGCCGTCTCGGCCAATCCCGGCGTCAATCCCTCCCTCACCATCACCGCCCTCGCCGAGCGCGCCATGTCGCGTGTCTCACCTCGCCCGGCGTGAACCGGCGCGCACTTGAACCAGCGCGCTGGCCGCGCGATGTTTCACCGAAACGTTGAAACGAGGAGGCTCCCCCATGCGGGAACCGGTGGGCGTCGCGTACGAGCTGGACCGGCTGCTTGCCGCGCTCGGGCGCGTGTACATGGTGGCGAACGCCGAGCTGAGGGTGGTGGAGTTCTCGGCGCGGCTCCCGGAAATCCTGGGTCGGAGCGCGCAGCAGCTGGTGGGCGCGCCACTGGAGGAGGTGCTCGGCGAGGAGGTCACCGGGTCCGACGGAGTGGTCCGGGAGGTGCTGCGGTCGGGGCGTCGCCGGGAGGGGCTGCGGGTATTCCTGCACCGCTCGGGCGGTGAACGGATGGCGGTGTCGCTCACCGTCGGGGCGCTGGGGAACGGCGACCCGCACGGCTTCGGCGCGGTCACGTTCCGCGACGGCGCGGCCCAGGCCGGTGATCTCGCGGCAGGCGCGGGCGGCCCCGCTGCCGTGGGCTCCGGCGGCCCGGTGGCGGCGGGGGCCGGAGCGGGTGCGGGCAGGGCGGACGGCGACGGTGAGGGTCTCCGGGGAGGCGGAGCGGCCAGGTCGGCCGCGGTAGTCCTGATGATCCGCTCGGAGCAGGAGGAGGAGGCCCCGGTCCCGTCGTACGGCGGGATCGTCGCCCGCTCCGCGGTGATGCAGCGCATCTTCCGGCTCATCGAGCTGCTGCGCGACCACGACTCCACGGTGCTCGTCACGGGAGAGAGCGGGACCGGGAAGGAACTGGTGGCGCGCGCGCTCCACGACACGTCGTCTCGCCACGACGAGCCGTTCGTCGCGGTGAACTGCGCGGCGCTCCCGTCCGAGCTGCTGGAGAGCGAGCTGTTCGGGCACGTCCGGGGAGCGTTCACCGGTGCGGTGCGGGACCGGATCGGCCGCTTCGAGCTCGCCGACGGCGGCACGCTCTTCCTCGATGAGGTGGGCTCCATGAGCCTCCCGCTCCAGGCCAAGATCCTGCGCGCGCTCCAGGAGCACGCCTTCGAGCGCGTGGGCGACACGCGCACCCGCCACGTCGATGTCCGCATCCTCGCCGCCACCAACGAGAACCTCGGCCGCGCCGTGCAGGAGCACCGCTTCCGCGAAGACCTCTACTACCGTCTGCGCGTCGTCCCTATCGAGATCCCGCCCCTGCGCGAGCGACGCGAGGACATCGAGGCCATCACCCGCTTCCTCCTGCACCGCATCGGAACCACCCGCGGCCGTTCCCTGCGACTCGCTCCCTCCGCCATGGACGCCATCAGGGGGTATCCCTGGCCCGGCAACGTCCGGGAGCTCGACAACGCCCTCGAGTTCGCCACCACCGTCTGCGAAGGCCAGACCATCCACGTCGAGCACCTCCCCGTCGAGGTGCGCGCCGCCGGCGTCGAAACCGGAGCACCTGGCGAGTACCGGCCCTGGGCCACCCATGGCCAGCTTCCGGGGACCGGTTCCACGCCCGCGGCCGAGCTTCCCTCCTCACCGTGGCGCGCCTCAACCGCAGACGGCGGTCGCGCTGCCCACGCCGCAGACCACCGCATTCCTCCCCACCTCTCCGCCGCAGAGGCCGCCGAGGCCCGCCAGATCCTCGACGCCCTCGCCCGGGCCCGCTTCAGCCGCCAGGACGCCGCGCGGCTGCTCGGTATCAGCCGCACCACTCTGTGGCGGAAGATGAAGGAGTACCGGCTCTAGCCGCGGGGCCCCGCCGGTGCCGGGCTGGGGGCGGTCGTCCCCGGGCCAGCGTCCCGGATCGTCCAGATTTGTTCCCTATCGTTGCACCAATCCGTTGAAGGTCCGTGGACGGCGGAGGGTGCGGTTCAGGCCTATATGCTTGTGTGTGAATGACATAGGCGGAGTGCGCGTTCGTGGCTCCCTGCTTGCTTATCCGAGTATGCGGATATCCGGGTTACCGGATTCATGAATCTCCCGGGAGGAGAACGGAGCCATGCTGGCACAGCCAGACGCGGCGGAGATCGGGGCGGCGGCGAAGGTGTTCAAGGCGCTGGCACACCCGGACCGTCTCCGGCTGACGTGCCTGCTGGCGGAGCGGACGGGTGCGACGCAGAAGGACCTGGTGGAGGAGCTGGGGTGGCCGCAGAGCACGGTGGCGAGGCACCTGGGGGCGCTGCGGGAGCGGGGGCTGGTGGTGGGGCGGCGGCAGGGGTCGGAGGTGGTGCTGGAGGCGGCGGAGATGCCACGGCTGCTGCTGAACACGGTGTGCGAGTGGATGCACCCGGATGAGCCGGGCGCCGGAGCGGGAAGGGTGACGGAGGGAGCCAATGAAGCGGCGTGAGTTCATCCGGGCGGGCAGCTACGGCGTGGTGGGCGCCGGGGTGCTCGGGGGGCTGTCGACGGACTGGTACGGGTCGTACGCGCCCGATCTGCGCGACCCGGGGACGGACGGGCAGTACGTGGTCCCGACGTTCTGCGAGCTGTGCTTCTGGAATTGCGGGATCCTGGCGCACGTGAAGGACGGGAGGGTCACGAAGATCCAGGGGAACCCGGCGCACCCGCTGAGCCAGGGTCGCCTGTGTCCGCGTGGAGCCGGCGGAACCGGGCTGCTGTACGATCCGGACCGTTTGAAGGCGCCGATGGTGCGGGTGGGGAGCCGTGGGGGTGACCGGTTCGAGGTGGTGAGCTGGGAGACCGCGCTGGACGAGGTGGCGGACCGGTTCGAGAAGATCCGGCAGGCGCACGGGGTGGAGTCGCTGGCGCTATTCAGCCACGGCTTCGGAGGGAGCTGGTTCAAGCACCTGTTCAAGTCGTACGGGTCGCCGAACATCACGGCGCCGAGCTACGCGCAGTGCCGGGGCCCTCGCGAGGTGGGCTTCACGCTGACGTACGGGCTGGGTCCCGGCTCGCCGGAGAACACGGACATCGAGAACACGCGGTGTCTGACGCTGATCGGGAGCCACCTCGGCGAGAACATGCACAACACGCAGGTGCAGGAGTTCGCCACGGCGATCCGCAACGGTGCGGACGTGATCGTTGTGGACCCGCGCTACAGCGTGGCGGCGTCCAAGGCGAAGTACTGGCTGCCGATCAAGCCGGGGACCGACATGGCGCTGCTGCTGGCGTGGATGAACGTCCTGATCGAGGAGGGGCTGTACGACCGCGAGTACATTGAGCGGCATGCCGTGGGCTTCGAGCAGCTGAAGGCGCACGTGGGGCCGCTGACGCCGGAGTGGGCGTACCCGCGGACGGGGATCGAGCCGGAGCTGATCCGGCAGTCGGCGAGGACGATGGCGGCGGCCCGGCCGGCGAGCATCGTCCACCCGGGACGACATGTGACGTGGTACGGCGATGATACGCAGCGGTCCCGGGCCATCGCCATGGTGAACGCGCTCCTCGGGTCGTGGGGGCGGCGAGGCGGCTTCTACATGGCGCAGCCGATGGGCGTGCCGGACCTGGACGCGGCCCACCACCCGGAGGCCGGGCCGCCGGCGGACCGCAAGCTCGCGGGGGAGTACCCGCTGTCGGACTCGGTGCTGGCCAAGGGCGTGTGTGACGCGAGCGTGCCGGGCAAGTTCCGCGAGGATCCCAGCATCAAGGGGTGGATGGTCTACGGCTCCAACCTGCCGACCACGCTGCCGAACCCGCAGGAGACGTACGCGGCGATCCAGGCGCTGGACTTCCTGGTGACCGTGGACGTGCTGCCGGTGGAGATCGTCGGCTGGTCTGACGTGGTGCTGCCGGAGTCTACGTACCTCGAGCGGGACGACGACCTGAACTCGGTCTGGTACCGGCAGGGCTTCGTGGCGCTCCGGCAGGCGGCGGTGAGCCCGATGTACGATACGCGCCCCGGGTGGTGGATCGCCAGGGAGCTCGCCCGTCGTCTGAACCTGGCGGAGCACTTCCAGTGGGACGACGCGCGCTCGTACGTGGACGCGCGGCTGAAGGCGGCGGGCGTGGACGTGGCGCAGGCCCGGCGCGACGGCGTCGTCATGGGCGAGCGCCAGCCGATCTACTACGAGGAAGGGGCGCCGCCGGTGTTCTACACGGGCTCGGGGAAGATCGAGCTCTGGTCGCCGCAGCTGGCGTCGCTCGGCTTCGATCCGATCCCGACCTGGAAGGACGGAGAGCTGGAGGAACCGCCGGCGGGCTATTACCGGCTCCTCTTCGGACGGGCGCCGACCATGACGTTCGGGCGGACCACGAACAACCGGCTCCTGGCCGAGACGTTCCCGGAGAACGCCGTCTGGGTGAACAGCAAGGTGGCGCGGAAGTGGGGGCTGAAGAACGGGGAGCGCGTCTACCTGAAGAACCAGGACGGGGTCCAGTCCACGTTCTCGGCGCCGGTGAAGGTGACGGAGCGGATCCGTCCCGACGCGGTCTACGTCGTCCACGGCTGGGGCCGCAAGGCGAAGGGGCTGGAGTTCGCCCACGGCCGTGGGATCGACGACGCGGAGCTGGTGACGCGCTACAGGACCGACCCGCTGATGGGCGGGACGGGGATGAACGTGAACTTCGTGACGTTCGTCCGGGCCCCGGATGTGGCGGCGGCCGGGGGTGCGGAGGAGGTGGCTGAATGATCGGAAAGCGCTACGGCATGGCGCTCGACACGCGCACCTGCGTGGGGTGCACGGCGTGCGTGGTGGCGTGCAAGACCGAAAACGACGTCGCGGAAGGGTTCTCCCGCGACTGGGTGACCACGGAGCTCACCGGTGAGTTCCCGTCGCTCTCCATGGAGATCCGGAGCGAGCGGTGCAACCACTGCGAGTCCGCGCCGTGCGTGGCCGCATGCCCGACGGGCGCTTCGTATTACGGCCCCGGCGGAACGGTACAGGTCGATGCGGACAGGTGCACGGGCTGCAAGGCGTGCATCGCGGCGTGCCCGTATGGCGCCCGCTTCGTGGACCCGCGCACCCGCACCGTGGACAAGTGCACGTTGTGCGCGCACCGGGGCGCCGATGGCGGCGAATGGACCACCGCATGCCAGGACACGTGCCCGACCCGGAGCATCCATTTTGGCGACCTGAACGACCCCACGAGCGAGATCTCGCGACTGCTCGCCACGCGCAAGTGGCGCGTGCTCCTGCCGGAGGCGGGGACCAGGCCGAAGGTTTTCTACCTGGAGTAGCGGCGACATGAACGAATACACGACCACGCGCGCGAATGCGATGGTGGATCCCGGGCTCCACGTCTGGCACTACCAGGTGCCCGTGTACCTCTTCCTCGGCGGGTTGGTGGCCGGGGTGATGGTGCTGTCGGGCGTGTGGATGCTGCGCTCGCCCGGGCGGGAGCGCTCCCGTGCGCTTTCGCTCCTCCCGTGGGCGGCGCCGGTCCTGCTTTCCGCCGGCATGCTGTTCCTCTGGCTCGACCTGGAGAATCGCTGGAACGCCTTCCGGTTCTATCTCGCGTTCCGTCCCTCGTCGCCAATGTCGTGGGGGGCGTGGATCCTTCTGGCGATCTACCCCGCGAGCATCCTCCTGGCGCTGCGCATGACGCCCGTGGAGCTGCGCGCGTGTCCGCTTTCGAAGCTGGCGAAGCGGTTCGGGGCCTCGTCGCTCGGAAAGGGGCTCGAGACCGGTTTCACCCGGGCCACGTTCTGGGTGGACGACCACACGCGCGGTATCGCGCTCTGGAACGTGACGCTGGGTGGCGCCCTCGGGATCTACACCGGAATCCTGCTCGGCTCCCTGGGCGCCCGGCCGCTCTGGAGCTCCGCGATCCTCGGTCCGCTGTTCCTGGTCTCCGGGCTGTCCACGGGGGCGGCGTTCATGATGCTCACGGGCCTGCGCGACGATGAGCGGACGCTACTGGGGAAGACCGACATGGGGCTGATCGTTGTGGAGCTGGCGCTCCTGGCCCTGCTCCTGATCGGCCTGACCACGGGTGGAGGAGCGTCGCGCGAAGCGGCGGGCGTGCTGCTCGGCGGCCCCTATACCGCCGCGTTCTGGACCATGGTCGTGGCGCTGGGGCTGCTTGCGCCGCTCTCGGCCGAGTGGCTGGAGGCGAAGCATGGGGTGGTGTCCGGTCGCATGGCGGCGGTGCTGGTGCTGACAGGCGGGCTGGCGCTCCGCTGGGTGCTCGTGGCCGCGGGCCAGCACACCACGTGGCTCATGGCCGCGCTCAGGTAGGCGGAAAGGAGTGGACATGGAAGCGAAGAAATACTGGAACCCGTACGCCGCCGGTGTCCTTCTGGGGTTGACGCTCCTGGCCGCGTTCCTGGTCAGCGGGGGCGGTCTGGGGGCGAGCGCCATGCCGAAGCGGCTCATCGCGCTCGGCGCCATGAAGGCGGCACCCGCGTGGACCGCGGCCAATCCGGCACTGGGAAGCTACGTGGAGGCAGGGAACCCGCTCCGCAACTGGCTGGTGGTGGAAGTGATCGGTGTGCTGTTGGGCGGCTTCATCGCCGCGGTGTCGGCCGGACGGTTCCGCGCCACCGTGGAGAAGGGCCCGCGCATCTCCACGGGCGGGCGCCTGCTCTACGCCGCCACGGGTGGCGTGATCATGGGCTTCGCCGCGGCGCTGGCCCGCGGCTGCACGTCGGGACAGGCGCTGTCGGGCGGCGCGCTGCTGGCCACCGGGAGCTGGATCTTCATGCTGATGGTATTCGCGGGCGGCTACGCCGCCGCGTGGTTCGTGAGGAGGCAGTGGACATGAGCGTGTTTCCGCTGGTCTTCGCCAACGACGAGGTGCGACTCCTCACCGGCCTCGTCATCGGGTTCTTCTTCGGCTTCGCGCTGGAGCGCGGCGGTTTCGGCAACGCGCGCAAGCTCGCCGGCCAGTTCTACCTGCACGACATGACCGTGTTCAAGGTCATGTTCACGGCCATCCTGGTGGCCATGGTCGGACTTTACACGCTGGTCGGCCTCGGCTGGGTGGACATGGCCCGGCTCTGGGTCAATCCCACCTTCCTGTGGTCGGAGCTGGTGGGCGGGTTCCTGCTCGGCGTCGGCTTCATCATGAGCGGCCTCTGCCCCGGCACTTCCGTGGTCTCGGCCGCTTCGGGACGCTGGGACGGGCTGGCCGCCATCGGCGGTATCTTCGTCGGTACCTTCTTCTTCACGCTGGCCGTGGACTGGTTCCCGGCGCTGAATACGCTGTATCACGCGGGCAGCCTGGGCGTGTCCGTTCTCCCCACCCTTTTCGGCCTCCCGACGCTGCCGTTCGTGCTCGGCGTGGTCGTGCTGGCCGGGATGGCGTTCGTCGGCGCGGAGATGGTGGAGCGCGCGTTCCGGACCCGGCACGCCGAGGTCGAGCTGACGCCGTCGCCGATCCCGTTCGCGAAGTTCGGGCTGGCCGGCGCGCTGGCGCTGGTGCTCTTCGTCGGTCTCGGGCTCCGGCCCGGTCCCACGACCATGCCGGTGCGCGCGGTGGCGCAGGACCCGGTCGCAGCCATCGACCTTGCCCGGCGCGTGATCGCGGGGGACCCGGACCTGATGATCCTGGACCTGCGAGGCGATGCCGAGGATCGCATTCCGGGATCGTATCCCGCGGCAGCGGACGAGTCCGCGGCGCCGATCCTGGCGGCGGCGGGCGAGAACACCGACGTGGTGCTGGTCACCGAGGACGGCGCCCTGGACGCGGTGCCCGCTTCGTGGCCCGCGCGCCCTCGCTACCGCATGCTGCGGGGTGGCTGGGCGGCCTGGGATTCGGACGTGCTGACGCCCGCACAGCCGAACGGCACGGGCGCCGAGGAGATGGACCGCGTGCGCGAGCAGAACGGCATCTCGGCGTTCTTCTCGGGCGCCGGCACGCTCGCTCCGCAGCTGGCCGCGCCGCCGCCGGTACTGCCGCAGGGCGGGAGCGCGGCGAAGCCGAAGCGGGGCGGCTGCTGAACGGTCAAACCTTGCCGAGCACCGCCCGCTCCACCACGTCGCCGACCTTCGTCGCCAGCGCCGGGTCGTCCGCGAAGAAGACGGGGAAAGGAGCGCGCGCGGCGTAGTCCGGGTCGTCCGTGATCCCGGCGATGAGCTCGGACGCGCCCGCTCCCGCGGGATCGAAGACGGGATGCTCGTGCGCGGCGCGGCGGAAGATCTCGATCTTCGGCAGGCTCTCGCCTTTGAAGCCTTCCACCACGACCACGTCGGCATCGGACAGGTAGCGCGACGCGAGCTCGGCCGCTCCCATCTCTCGCCCGGCCGGCCACGTGCCCACCACGGAGAACTGACCGGGACCCGCCAGCACCACCCGCTCCGCGCCGCCTTCCAGGCGATGGCGGTAGGAGTCGGTGTCCGGACGGTCCAGGTCGAAGTGGTGCCCGTGCTTGATGGTCATCGCGCGGTACCCGCGGGCCCGGAGCTCCCTCAGCAGGAAGAGCACCGTCGTCGTCTTGCCGGACTTCTTCTTTCCCACCACGCAGACCATCGGCGGCGTGCTCGACATGGCGGCAAAGATGCGGTCGCGGCCGGACCGTCGCCACTGGACGTCCCGTCAGAGCGCACCCGGGCGCGGGCTTCAGGCGCCGCCGGTGGATCGCGCGAGCCGCAGGCTGCGAGCGCGCGCCGCCACGGCGGTGCCGCCGATGTAGAGACCGAAGCCGCCCGCGAAGGCGGTGGCGACCCGTAGCAGTCGCGGCAGCAGCGGGGCCGCCCGGGTAATGTCGCTCGTTCCGCGGGTGAGCATGAGTGCCCGGGCCTCGCCCAGCGCCAGGTGGAGCACCACCAGAAGGGCCATGAAGACGACGAATGGGAGCACGGCCGGGAGCCGCAAGCGCGCCACGGCCTCCACCATGGGAATGAACGGCAGAACCAGCGCTGCCCAGAACAGCCAGCTCCCGAGCTCGCGGAATACCGTCGCGAGCCCGCCCGCCCCGGCGAGCACCATGACGAGGAGCGCGAAGACGGTATAGATCACCCCGGTCGCCACCAGGGCGAGGGAGCCGGCCACGGCATGCTCGACAGGGGAGACCAGGTTGTGGCGCAGGAACGTCACGAGCCCCGTCTCTCTCTGTTCCTCGAGACCGGAGCGAAGAGCGAAGAGGAGTCCGACGAAATAGCCGTATCCGGCCAGGTCGGAATCCGCGTGCCAGCCCGATCCCGCCCTCCACGGCAGGAAGGCGGCCAGCATGATGATCGCGCCGGCCCCGGTGAAGCCGGCCCGCGTGAGCCACATCCGGAGGTTGGTCCGGAGCGCGAAGGCTGCCAGCGCCAATGTCGTGCGTGCGGTCACGATCCGCCTCCCGCGTTGCCCTCGACCCGAGGTGCCGTATCGGGGACGGCCACACCCACCGCACCGCCGAGCCGCCCCGCCACTCCGGCCTCGAGGTGGATCCCGCCATCCCGGAGCGCCCGTTCGGTGGACTGGTTCGTGGCCACGATCACGACGTGGTGCCGTGCCCGCGCCTCCAGCGCACGGGTGAGCTCCCCCTTCGCATCGGGGGACAGATGCTCGTACGGCTCATCCAGCAGGAGCGGACCCTCCAGGCGGAGGAGCGCGTCCAGGACGAGCCGTTTCCGCTCCCCTGTGGACAGGCGGCCAACCCGCCGGCCGTCCGCGACGTCAGGCCAGAGCGGAGTCCGCCCCGTGTGGCCGACGAGCCGGATCATCAGGGAATCCCAGTCCCCCGCCTCCGCGCTGGCCGGCAGCGTCATCTCGGACTGGAAATAGCGCCACGCCCGCGGATCGGCCGGCGCCCGGCGCACGGTTCCACCGCGCGGCCGATCGAGTCCCGCCAGGACCCGAAGCAGGCTCGTCTTCCCTGCGCCGTTGGGGCCCACCACCCAGAAGATCCTGCCCGGGCCGATGTCGAACCCCAGCCCCTCAACTACCGGGTTCGGGCCCCGGCGCACCTCCAGTCCTTCCACCGTCAGTCGCGAGTTCCGGTGCGGGCGGGAGCTTGCAGGCATGGAAGCCATCCTCGTCGTCTACAAGGAGAACGGTACGTTTGCGCGGGAGATAGGCCATCGCCGTGGCGGGCACGTCGGTGATGAACCCCTGGATGAACCGGAGCTGACGATCCAGGCGGAGGAGCGCCCGCTCGGGGCGGCTCCCCGTCAGCTGGTTCGTCCGGGTCATGACGTACACCTCGTCCGAGCGCCGATCCAGGCTCATGGCGATGGCGGGCACCAGCATCTCGAGCATCTGAGCTTCCGTGACCGGCGCCGTGGGGATGAAGTCGATCCGGTCGCGCGTCGCGTCCGGCGTCGGCAGCGCCAGCTGGCGCACGCTGCCCCCGGGGTACAGGGCGAACGCGCGTGGCTCGAGGAACTGGTGCACCACGAGGGCGGTGCCATCCGAAAGCACCTCCACGAGAGCCGTGTTGCCCAGCGCAGCGACGACCATGTCGGTGTATGCGCGCTTCGGGATGTCCACGGGAGAAAGCGTATCTCCGCGCCACCGCTCCAGGAGCGTGGGCGGGCTGGGGCCGAAGGGCATCGCAGTGACGAGGAAGCTGCCGTCGCCCGTCTCGGCGAGCGATGCGGGGGCGAAATCGAGGGGCGTGCTCCGAAGCTCCCGACCATCCAGCGACAGGAGCACCAGCCGGAGGTTGCCCCGTCCGGCGATCGCCACAGCGGTGTCACCCGCAGGGACGGCGCTCACGGGCTCCTCGACCGCGCCGGGCCCCGTCTCGACGTAGCTCACCTCCCACAGCCGACGGAGCTCGTCGTCGAACAGGGCCACGGTGCGCTGGGCTTCGTCCAGCACGGTCCAGGTGGAATCGGACACGCCCCGCATCTCGGCCACCGCGTACTCCCCGTCCACGTGCACGGGGCGACAGTCCAGGCGGGCGGCCCGCTTCAGGAAGCCATCCACGATCGTATAGCCGGGCCGCCCGGCGTCATGGCACCCGGGCAGCAGCATCAGCAGCAGAATGAGAAAGGTCGACCGGCGCATGAAAGGCACCTCCGTGAGTAGCTAGACGCTCCGCCTCAGGCACCCGACGTAGCTGGCGAAGCAGCTGATGTCGGCCATTCTCTTCAGCATCCCTGAGTAGTAGTACGAGTCGTTCAGACACCTCACGTACTCCGTCGTGCACTCGGCGGCCACGGGCCGCGGTACGGCGGTGATCGCCCCCGCGGAGAGGGCGAGCATCAGGATGATCTTGTTCATTGTTGCCTCCTCGGTTCGCGTTGGGCGCCGGCCGACCCTTCGCGACCGAGGGTGCTCCATGATAAGGGGCCCATCCATAGCGGAACGGGACCCGCTCGCGCGAAGGCCAAACCTCCAGCCGCGCAGGGCCCCGGACGGCGCTCAGGTTGACGCGCCGCCCGTGCTTCCGCTAGCGTCCGACGTGACCGCCAGGGGTACCCGCCGCGCACAGGCGCCAATGGGTTGAGACAGTCCCTTGGAACCTGACCCGGTTGATACCGGCGTAGGGAGGCGGACCGTCCCGACCCCGCGGGGCGCCTTCCTTCCCGGCTCGACCCAGCGCTCGGAAGGAGCGACTCGATGACCCGCCCGCCGAACTCTCCGGCCGCCCCCCGGACCCCGTCCTCGAACGGCGCAACGCCATCCGGCGACTACGGCGACGCCTACCCGTCCTCCTTCCGCGTCTATCAGACCGGACCCAGCGACGTCCGCGTCCCGTTCCGCGAGATCCGTCTGTCCGGCGGCGAGCCGCCGCTGCGCGTCTACGACACCTCGGGCCCGCTCGAGGTCGATGTCCGGCGCGGCGCTCCGAACGTGCGGGGTGACTGGATCGCGGACCGCGGAGTTGTCCCGTCGCCCGAGCCGTTCGCGGGCCGCGCCTTCGGCGACATGGTGCCCGAGGCGCTCCGCAACCGCCCCCTCCGCTCCGCCGGCGCCCCGGTGACGCAGCTGGAGCTGGCGAGGGCGGGGGAGGTGTCGCCGGAAATGGACTATATCGCGATCCGGGAGGGCTTCGAGCCGGAGATGGTGCGGGACGAGGTCGCCCGCGGGCGCGCGATCATCCCGGCGAACGTCAACCACCCGGAGCTCGAGCCGATGATCATCGGGCGGAAGTTCAAGGTGAAGATCAACGCGAACATCGGGAACAGCGCGGTCACCAGCAGCATCGAGGAGGAGGTGGAGAAGCTGCGCTGGGCCATCCTGTGGGGCGCCGACACCGTGATGGACCTGTCCACGGGCAAGGACATCCACGAGACGCGGCAGTGGATCCTCAGGAACTCGCCCGTCCCCATCGGCACCGTGCCCATCTACCAGGCGCTGGAGAAGGTGGGCGGCGTGCCCGAGGAGCTGACGTGGGAGCTGTACCGCGACACGCTCATCGAGCAGGCCGAGCAGGGCGTCGACTACTTCACCGTCCACGCCGGCGTGCTGCTCCGCTACATCCCGCTCACGGCCGACCGCGTGACCGGGATCGTCTCGCGCGGCGGGTCCATCATCGCCAGGTGGTGCCTGGCCCACCACACCGAGAGCTTCCTCTACACGCGCTTCGAGGAGATCTGCGAGATCATGCGCGCGTACGACGTCTCCTTCTCCCTGGGCGACGGCCTCCGCCCCGGCTCCATCGCCGACGCCAACGACGAGGCCCAGTTCGCCGAGCTCCGGACGCAGGGCGAGCTGACGAGGATCGCCTGGAAGCACGGCGTCCAGGTCATGAACGAGGGCCCGGGCCACGTGCCCATGCACATGATCCGGGAGAACATGGAGAAGCAGCTCGAATGGTGCGACGAGGCGCCGTTCTACACCCTCGGCCCCCTCACCACCGACGTCGCCCCCGGCTACGACCACATCACCAGCGCCATCGGCGCCGCGCAGATCGGCTGGTACGGGACGGCCATGCTGTGCTACGTCACGCCCAAGGAGCACCTCGGCCTCCCCGACCGCGACGACGTGAAGCGCGGCGTCATCACCTACCGCATCGCCGCCCACGCCGCCGACCTGGCCAAGGGCCACCCGCGCGCGCAGGAGTGGGACGACGCGCTCAGCAAAGCCCGCTTCGAGTTCCGCTGGCGCGACCAGTTCGCGCTCGCGCTGGACCCCGTCACCGCGCTGGCGTACCACGACGAGACGCTCCCGGCGGAGGGCGCGAAGGTGGCCCACTTCTGCTCCATGTGCGGGCCGAAGTTCTGCTCAATGCGCATATCGCAGGACATCCGGGACGAGGCGAGGGCCGGAATGGCGCAGAAGGCCGCGGAGTTCCGGGCGGCGGGCGGGGAGATCTACGTGCCGGAAATTGCAGATTCCTGATCGGCGGCGAGCCGGGCGGTGCCACATCGAAGTGGCACCGCCATCACTATTTCAGGCCCCGGGTTGGCTGGCCAGGCCGTAACCACGCTATGGTAGGCGCATGCGCGTCCGGACTGTGGAAGGACGTGGGGTGCCCGCGGGAGAGCTGACGTCGTGAGCGCGGTGGACGGCAACGGCACGGCGGGCGGAGCGGCCTCGCCCGCCGGCGAGGCCGGCGAGGCCGCTCGGCAATCGGCGGCATCGGCCGTCCTGCGCGGCGAAGGTCGCGGGCCGTGGTACGCGCGGCTTCTGCCGTTCCTCGGGCCCGCGTTCGTCGCCTCGGTGGCGTACGTGGATCCGGGCAACTTCGCCACCAACATCCAGGCGGGCGCCACGTTCGGCTACACGCTGCTGTGGGTCATCGTGGCGAGCAACCTGGCGGCCATGCTGATCCAGACGCTGTCGGCCAAGCTCGGCATCGCCACGGGCTGCAACCTGGCAGAGGTCTGCCGCGACCACTACCCTCGCCCAGTGGTGTGGGGGATGTGGGTGGTCTCGGAGCTCGTCGCGATCGCCACGGACCTGGCCGAGTTCCTCGGCGCGGCCGTCGGCTTCAACCTGCTCTTCGGCATCCCGCTGCTGCCGGCGGCGTTGCTCACGGGCGTCACCACCTTCCTGATCCTTGGGCTGCAGCGCTACGGGTTCCGCCCCATCGAAGCGGTGATCACCGCCATGGTGGGTGTCATAGCCCTCTCCTATCTCGTCGAGACGCTGCTGGAATGGCCGGACTGGAGCGCGCTCTTCGCCAGCGCGGTCACGCCCCGGTTCCAGGGCACGGAGAGCGTGCTGCTGGCGGTGGGGATTCTCGGGGCGACTGTGATGCCTCACGTCATCTTCCTGCACTCCTCGCTGACGCAGAACCGCATCCGCACCACCAGCCCGGACCAGATGCGCCGGCTGTTCCGGTTTCAGCTCGTCAATGTCACGGTGGCCATGGGGCTGGCAGGCCTCATCAACGGTGCGATGCTGGTCATGGCGGCGGCCACCTTCCACCGCGCGGGGCTGACGCAGGTGGCTTCCATCGAGGAGGCGTACCGCACCCTCACGCCGCTGCTGGGCCCGCTGGCGAGCGTGGTGTTCGCCATATCGCTCCTGGCGTCGGGACTCTCGTCTTCGACGGTGGGCACCATGGCCGGGCAGGTGATCATGCAGGGGTTCCTGCACTGGCACGTGCCGATCTGGGTGCGGCGACTGGTGACCATGGCGCCGGCCATCGTCGTCATCGCGGCGGGGCTCGACCCGACCCGGACGCTGGTGATCAGCCAGGTCGTGCTGTCGTTCGGAATCCCCTTCGCGCTGGTCCCGCTGGTGCAGTTCACCAGGAGGGCCGAGCTGATGGGTGTGCTGGTGAATCGTCGCCCGACGACCGTCGTGACCTGGGTCATTGCCGCCGCCATCATCGCGCTGAACTTCTACCTTCTGTTCCAGATCTTCACGGGAGGCGGCCCATGACCGACACCGACGCCCTGGGCACCGCGCGCGTGGAGCGCATCCTGGTCCCGCTGGATGGCTCCGCGCTGGCCGAGGCCGTGCTCGTGCTCGCGGCCGAGCTGGCGACGCTGCTCGACGCGGAGCTCGCGCTGCTGCACGTGGTCGAGCGCGACGCGCCCACCCGGATCCACGGCGAGCCTCACCTGCACCGGTCCGGCGACGCGCTGCGCTATCTCGACGCCGCGGCCGAGAGCCTGCGCGGACGAGGCGCGCGCGTGGTGACCCACGTCCACGAGCCCGCCATCGGCGACGTCGCCGCGGCCATCGCGCAGCACGCCACGGAGCTCGGCGCCGGCCTCATCCTGCTCTGCACCCACGGCTCCGGCGGGCTGCGGGACCTGCTGCTGGGGAGCATCGCGCAGCAGACGCTGCGGCTCGCGACCACGCCGGTGCTGGTGGTGCGTCCGGGGGACCCTGCGCCGGTGCTGAGCTGCGAGCGCTGGATCGTCGCGCTGGACCCCGTCGTCCACGGCCCCGGTGCGCTGCCGCTGACGACCACGCTCGCGCGCACGTGCGGCGCACGGCTGCACCTCCTCACGGTCGTGCCCACCCGCGCGAGCCTGCCGCCCGAGCGCGGCGCTCCCGCCATCTTCTCCCCGTCCGCTACAGCCGACGTGCTCGAGATGGAGGCCGACGACGCGCGTCGCTACATGGAAACCCTGGTGGAGACGCTGCGCGCGGAGGGCATCGAGTCGATCGCCGAGGTACGGCGAGGCAGCGCCACGCACGAGACGCTGGACGTGGTCGCGCGCCAGCAGGTCGGCCTGCTGGTCATCGCCACGCATGGCAAGGCCGGCGTGCCCGGCGTGCTCTCCGGCAGCTTCGCCGCCGCCGTGGTGCCGAGGGTCTCGGCGCCGGTGCTGCTGGTGCCGCTCCAGGAGTGAGGCGTGTCCCCGGAAAGTGACCATGGCGCTGCCGAGCCTCGCCCACCGGTCGGGAACCGGCTCCAGGGCTCGGCGGTCGACCATCCGTTCGCGGGCGGCGCCAGCGTGTGGTCGGTGAGCGGGGCTGGGGGCCGGGTTCCGTCCCCGGGACCGTGAGAAGAGGACGAGGAGTCGATTTCCGGGTGCCGGCGGCGGTGGTAGGCGTGGAGGACTCGTCCGGTCGAGGGGCATGGGCGCCGGGCGCTCGACCCGCCGCGCGAGTCGGCGATTGCTGGCCGAGTCGGCGATTGCTGGCCGAGTCGGCGATTGCTGGCCGAGTCGGCGATTGCTGGCCGCGAGTCGGCGATTGCTGGCCGAGTCGGCGATTGCTGGCCGAGCCGGCGATTGCTGGCCGCGAGTCGCTGTCTCGCATTAGCTTCGAAGCCACCATGTCTCCCGACGACGACCGCGACCAGGCAAACCGAGCGCCGAGGCCAGGGCCGACTCGAGAGCCCGGGCCAGCGCCGACCCCCGAGCCGACGCAGCCGCCGACGCCAGCGCCGGCGCCCGCGCCGACCTCCGAGCCGAGGGCAGCGCCGACCCCGGACCCGACGCACCCGCCGACCCCGGCGCCGGCGCCCGCCCGAACGCTCAGCACCCAGCAACTCGAGGCGGTGATCCGCCGCGCCGTGGAGCTGGAGGCCGGGACCCCGGGACGGGCGGACGACGGCGTCTCGGAGACGGACGTGGTGCGGATCGGCCGGGAGCTCGGCCTCGACGCCGCCACGGTCCGGCGCGCCATCGCCGAGGTCCGGACCCGACCGCCCGAGGAGCACGGCGTCCTGGCCCGGACCATGGGACCCGGCACCGTCTCTTCGTCTCGCGAGATCGCGCGCTCCGCCCACGACACCGCCGCACGTGTGGAGCGATACCTCCACGACACCGAGCTCATGATCAAGCAGCGGCGCTTCCCGGGGCGGGCCCGGTACGTCCGGGACTCGAGTCTCGGAGCGGGCATGACCCGGGTGGTTCGGGAGCTCTCCCGCGGGCCGAAGCCGGTGAACCTGCAGCAAGTGGACGTCGCCGTCTCCCCCATCGACGACGAACGCTGTCTTCTGGAGGTCAGCAGCGACCTGAAGGGCGCCCGCGCGGGCCACGCGGCGGGGGCCCTCGGCGTCGGCGCTTCCCTCGCCTCCGGCCTGGCCGCGTTCATCTGGGCGACGCCCGTCGCCGACCCGCTCATGCTGCTCGGCATCCCGATCCTGGGCGGCGCGTGGGCGGGAATGCGAGCGATCTACGGCCTCTCGGTACGCTCGACCCGGGAGCGGCTGGAGGCGCTCCTGGAGCGCGTGGAGTACGACGAGCTGGCGTAGGTGGCCGGTCCGCAGGAGCCGGCGCTGACCCGCAGGCGAGGGGTCGCGGTCCGGCCTAGCCACGAGGCCGTCGCCGCGGAGGCTGAACGGTCTCGTGATCCAGATGGGCGCTATGCCCGACGTCGCTCGACCAGCACGTGATCGTGGAGGAGACTGTCCCTGTCGAGTCGCAGGTGTCGGTTGGATTTGCCTCGCACGCACCCGCCGCGCACAGTTGTGCCGGAAGCTCGCCAGGACGCAAAGGCGGCAGGGCAGCCGCCCACACGGAGGCAACCCATGATCGTTCGCCCCAGCACCGGCGCCGTCCACCTCATCACGCAGCCGGACCACGCGGCCCTCGCCCGCCGGATCATGGAGCACTGGCGGCCGCTGGGCGACGAGCCGCGCCGCGACGCGATCCTCCTTGCGGTCGGCGAGCACGACGCCGGCTGGCGCGAGCCCGATGCGGATCCGCGAGTGGATGCGAATGGCCGCGTCGCCGATTTCGTTCACCTGGACCTCGACGCGCGTCAGGGGGTGTGGCCCCGCGGGGTCGCGCGGCTGCGCCAGGAACCCTGGTCGGCGGCACTGGTGGCCCACCACGCGGTCACCGTGTACGGGCGGTTCCGCGGCCATCCCGCCTGGGCGGCGTTCTTCCGCGGAATGGAATCGGCGCGGGACCGGCACGTCGAGGAAGCCGGTGGCACCCTGAACGAGTTGAACCACGAGTACCGCTACCTGCGCATCGGTGACCTCATCTCCCTCGCCTTCTGCACCCGCCAGCAGGGCGAGGAACGGTTCGAGGAGTGGTCGGTCCGCCTGGTGGACGGACGCCGCGTGGTCGTGAGCCCGTACGAGCTGGACGGGCCCGAGCTGGACATCGCGGTGGACGCGGTGGAGCTGCGAACGACGTCGTTTCCGTCCTCCGACACCCTCCGCGAAGCGATCGGCGCGGCCCCGCGGGTCCGGCTGGAGGGGGTGGTGGGCCCCGCGCCGGCGACGTGACACGCTTCAGAGGCCGGGCGTCGTCGGAGTCGAGAAACCCGAGCGCCCACCGGGACCGCTGAACCGACGCGCGGTGCTCTCCATGAACCGTTTCGGGCGACGCGGGCGTTGACACCGGACACGCGGGTGTGAATTAGTTGTAGCGCCTTCCGTACACCCGGCGGCGCCGATCCCGGCCGCCACATTCCACACTCCGATCCGCCGCAGGACCGAGGAGATTCCGATGAGCCTCTCCGTTCGCCGCAAGGTTCTGGTCGTGCTCGCCGTGGTGATGGTGCTTCCGCTGGGGGTGGTGGCCGCGTCGAGGAACGCGCGGGTGGAAGTCGGCTCGCTGCGCGCGTGCGTCGGGCTGGGCAAGGCCGGCTTTCGGGCCATCGCCGAGGACCGCCGGGACCGGTTCCTCGGCAAGGTCCAGGCATACACGGCGCGCTGTCGTGGCGGGGAGCGTGGGGACGCGTACCGCCCCACTCCGTGGGTGGACTGGACGAACTACTGGGGCACGGGCGACCGGACTTCGCTGTCGGGGCCCGGCCTGCTCGGCCACCTCGCGCGCAACGGGCGTGGCATCGACGGGGCGCTGCTGGACCTGGAGTACCAGCGCATGGAGCTCATCAAGTTCAACCTGTTCGACAACTACACGTTCGAAGAGTACGTGGACGGCCGGGGCGGCGTGCCAGGGCGGTCGTTGAAGGTGTGGCCGCAGATGCGGCTGCCAGCCGATGACGCGCACTACGCGGAGGTGGGCGGCGCGGGCGAGCAGCTTTGCGGCGGCGAGCTGATCCGCTACCGCAACGAGAGCGGCATCTGCAACGACATCCGCAACCCGCTCATGGGCTCCACGGGGACGCTGTTCGCCCGCAACGTCCAGTTCGAGGAGACCTCCCCGGAGCTGGGCGCCACGCAGCTGGTGCGCAACCGCCACGGCGACCGGCTCGGGCTGCTGAAGCCGGACCCGCAGGTGATCAGCCGCGAGCTGTTCACCCGCCAGCAGAGCCACCCGGAGCGGTGTCGCGACGGGCTGGCCGCCGGCGCCGACGCGAGGTGCGACTACATCGAGGCTCCGTTCTTCAACGTGCTGGCGGCGTTCTGGATCCAGTTCATGACGCACGACTGGTTCGCGCACCTGGACGAGGGGCGCAACTCGCCTGAGCTGGCCCCGGTGGGGTGCAGCACGCGCCTGGAGGGCGGGGCGGAGCGGACACTGACGGCGGAGGAGATCGCCGCGCTCGGCTGCCGGCCCGGAGACCGCATGGACGCGGCGCTGATGGCAGACACCACGCCGCCGCCCACGTTCGAGCACGATGGCCGGACGCACCTGCGGCGGGCGCAGCGCACCACGCGCAACCTGAACACCGCCTGGTGGGACGCCTCGCAGCTGTACGGCTACAGCGATCGTTCCGTGCACCGGGTGAAGCGCGACCCGCGCGACCCGGCGAAGCTGCTCACGGTGCAAGTCGGTGGACGGGCGGGCGCGGGTGAGCGGCAGGGCTACCTGTCGGTTTTCGAGCCGGGCGACCCGATCCTGCCCGTCCTGGGCCGGGCAGGAAGCGGTAGCGTTTCCGGACAACTGGTCCATCGGGCTGAGCTTCTTCCACAACGTCTTCGCGCGCGAGCACAACAACTTCGTGGACGCGTTCCACAAGCGCGCGGCCGCGGATCCGGACGGTGATTCCGGACTGCGCGACCCGGCGGACCCGGAGCGCGTGATCCGTTACCGTGACGTCACGCCGGATGAGCTGTTCCAGGTGACGCGGCTGGTCGTCGCCGCGGAGATCGCGAAGATCCACACCATCGAGTGGACCACGCAGCTGCTCTACGACGAGCCGCTCTACCAGGCGATGAACGCCAACTGGCACGGGCTCGTGCGACCCGACAACGCGGTCTCTCGCGCGCTCGACCAGGTGGCAGTGGATCGGCTCGGCCGCTCGTTCAACGAGACGGACCAGACCCAGTGGTACTCCGTGTTCGCCTCCGGCGCCGGCATCACCGGGCTGGGCAGCCACCGCTACGCGGAGCGGCCCGGCTTCCTCGGCATCGTGCAGCACAGCAAGGACATCTGGGACCTGCGCAATCCCGACCACGTGAACGGCGGCACCAACCATTTCGGCTCGCCGTTCAACTTCCCGGAGGAGTTCGTCACCGTCTACCGGCTGCACCCGCTGGTGCCCGACCTGCTGGAGTACCGTGACCTGGAGCAGCCGAATCGCATCGAGCGGCGCGTGCCGGTGGCCTCCATGGTGCGCGCCAGCGCCACGCCGGCCATGCGCGAGGGAGGGCTGACCAGCTGGGCGCTCACCATGGGGCGGCAGCGGTTGGGCGCGCTGACGCTGAACAACCACCCGCTGTTCCTGCAGAACCTGCCCATGCCGCGTCTGAGCAGCGAGACCGGGAAGCTCGACATCCCCGCGCTGGACATCATCCGCGACCGCGAGCGAGGCGTGCCTCGCTTCAACGAGTTCCGCCGCCAGTATGGTCTGAAGACGCTGACCGGCTACGACGACTTCGTCGACCGGCACCTGAGCGCCGACTCCCCGGAACGGCAACGCCAGGTCGAGCTGGTGGACAGGCTGCGCCAGGTCTACGGGCAGCACCGCTGCGACGATTCGAAGGTGATCAGCGACGTGCAGCTCGTCGACGGCGAGCCCGTCACCGACTGCCTCGGGCATCCGGACGGGACCGTGGTGGACAACGTCGAGGACCTGGACGTGGTCGTGGGGTTCCTGGCGGAGTCCACGCGGCCGCACGGATTCGCCATCTCCGAGACGCAGTTCACCGTCTTCATCATCAACGCGTCCCGGCGCCTGTTCAGCGACCGCTTCTTCACCTCCAGCTTCCGGCCCGAGTTCTATACGAGCCTGGGGATCGAGTGGGTCGAGAACAACGGGCCCGACGGCAAGGTCTACGAAGCGGGGCGTCCCAACGGCCACCGGGACGAGGTCTCGCCGCTCAAGCGCGTGCTGCTGCGGGCCATGCCCGAGCTCTCCGGCGAGCTTTCGCACGTCGTGAACGCCTTCGATCCCTGGGCCCGGGACCGCGGCGCCTACTACACCCTCGACTGGAAGCCACGTTCGGGCGCCGAGTCCGATCCGGCGTTCCAGGGACCCTGATCGGGCGATCACGCCGGCCCGCCGCGGGCGCGGGCTCGCGCCCCGGAGCGTGCGCGGCCCGAACGGCGTGGCCCGGGGCGTGTGCGGCCGGGGCTCGCGCCCCAAAGCGTGCGCGGCCCGAACGGCGCGGCCCGGGGCCTGTGCGGCCGGGCGGCGCGGGCCGGGGCGTGTGCGGCCTGCCGGCGCGGGCCGGGGCGTGTGCGGACGGGCGGCGCGGGCCGGAGCGTGTGCGGCCCGCCGGCGTGGGCCGGGGCGTGTGCGGCCCGCCGGCGCGGGCCGGGGCGTGTGCGGACGGGCGGCGCGGGCCGGAGCGTGTGCGGACGGGCGGCGTGGGCCGGGGCGTGTGCGGCCGGCCGAGTGACCCCTCGTCGCGGGGATCCGAGACAGTGGTCGCCAACCGGTCTCAATTCCCGGCGATCGACCACCCGATCACGGCCGGAGCGGCCGGGTGGTCGCCGACCGGTGATGGAAGCCGGTTTCCGCACGATCGACCGCGGGAGAGGCTTGAGTGGTCGACCTCCGGACCTCGGCCCGCGTGAGCACGGCCGTGAGCCGCCGTACCAGGGGGAGCGGCTCCTCGCGGATCTGGCGCCAGGTGACGCGGTGCACCTCGATGCCGCGCGCAGCGAGGTCGAGCCCGCGGCCGCGGTCGCGCTCGAAGGGATGGCGCAGGTGGTGGTACGCGTAGCCGTCCACCTCCACTGCCACACCGAGGTTCCGCCAGAAGAAGTCCGCCTCGTGGCCGAAGATCACGACGTTGCACTCCGGCTCGGGAAGGCCGGCCTCCCGTAGCAGCGCGAGGAGGCCGTCCTCCGCCGGCGATCGAGTGAAAGCCGGGCCGGGCCCGGCGAGGATGGCCCGCAGCAGCGGGGTGCCAGGCCGGCCCCTCTCCCGCTCGAGGCGGTCCCGTAGGGCCTCCGTGTCCAGCCGACCCAGGCGCTCCGCGCGTGCAATGATCTGCTCGAGCTCGCGGGGCCTCGCGTCGGCGGCGGTGTCGAGAATCGAGCGGATCGGCGTCGTCGTACGGATCCGCTCGACGATTTCGACGTCCCCGCCGGGAATCGAGGCGACCCGGTGCGCCAGCACCCCGGGCTGCCGACACCGGCCCCGGGCCAGCAGCACGTGCACCGGCCCGGGCGGCTGGCAGGGCACAAGCTCCAGCAGCCAGAGAGCGCTGCGGCGGGCGACGACCGCCCCGCGTCCGCAGGCCAGCATCGCTGCCATTTCCCGGTGCCGGACCGGCAGCAGCGGTCCCCTGAGCGTTCCGAGCAGGTAGACGCCCCGGTGAAGGCTGAGAAGCCGCCCGGCGCGTACGCGTGACCGGATCGCGTCGGCGGTGAGGCCCGCCTGGATCAGCTGCGCGCGCGTCACCACCCCGTGCTGACGGGCCCCCGTCTCGGCGATCATGGCCTCGATGGACTTCACCGCTCACCTCCGTCCACGAACACGCTCCGCGTCGATCGTCCAGGCCGGGCGTCGGCGCGAAGCTCGAACCAGAGACCCTGCGCAGGCACGTCGCCCTCGCAAACAAGATCCCGGAAGTCGAACATGCTGGCTCTCCATCGGAACTGGAGCTGCACCATTCGGTCGTGTGCGGGGCGCGTCCATGGCGGCGTGGGCCGGGTTCCCGGACCGGGAGTCGGTCGTCGGATCTTCGAATGCCGTACACACCCGGCCGGCGGCAAGCCGGGGTTCGCGGCGCTCCGTCCGGCGAAGACCGACCCATTGGAAACGGAGTCCGACCGAGTGGTCGCCAACCGGTCCAGATGCCCTGCAATCGACCACTCGACAACGGCTGACGCGGCCGGGTGGTCGCGGAGCGGTCATGGAAGCCGACTTCCGACCGATCGGCCGTGAGAGGAGCGGGAGTGGTCGACTTCTGGGCCGAGGCCTCCCGGGCCCCCCCGGCCTCGGCCTCGCGGGCCCCCCGGCCGAGGCCTCGCGGGCCCCCCGGCCGAGGCCTCCCGGGCCCCCGGGGCCTCGGCCTCCCGGGCCCCGCCGGAGGCCTCGCCGTCCCGGTCCCCCGGCGCGGGGAGAGCGTCGGCGGACTATCTTGCGTCATCGGGGCCGAGCACGGGAGCTGAGACATGGCGATGATACGATTCGCCGGCGTAGGGGAGTCGACCATGCGATTCGCTGGCGCGCGCCGGGAGGCGACCATACGATTCGCCGGCGTAGTGGAGTCGACCATGCGATTCGCTGGCGCACGCCGGGAGTCGACCATGGGGTTCGCCGACGCACGCCGGGAGTCTGTTCCACGCAAACGGGGGCGGGCGCTGGCGTGCCTCCTCACCCTCGGCGCCGTGCTGGCGCCCGGCCGGGCTCTGGCACAGATGCCGCGGCCGGCGGTCCGGCCGGCGGTCCGGGCGCCGGTCCGGCCGGCGGTCCGGGCGCCGGTCAGGCCGGCGTCGCTGCCGATGCTCGCGGCTGCCGGGAACGCGGACACGGTGCCTCCCGTCTGGGAGGATCCGGCGGTCTTCGCCATCCACAAGCTGCCGCCGCGCGCGAGCTTCTTCGCCTACGACACGCGTGACCTGGCGGTCGCCGGCGATCCGACCGCATCGCGCCACTTCCGGTCGCTCGATGGTGTGTGGAAGTTCCACTGGGTGCGCGCCCCCGCCGACCGGCCCGCGGGCTTCTGGCGCGAGGACTACGACGACGCCGGCTGGGGCACGATCCCGGTTCCGGGCAACTGGGAGGTGAACGGCTTCGGGATCCCGATCTACCTGAACAGCGACTACCCTTTCGCCCCGGAGCACCCCGATCCGCCGCACATCCCGCACGACTACAACCCGGTAGGCTCCTATCGCCAGTGGTTCGAGGTGCCCGTGGAATGGCGAGGGCGACGGATCGTGCTCCATTTGGGCGACGTGAAGAGCGCGGCGTGGGTGTTCGTGAACGGCGACACCGTAGGCTACTCGGAGGGGAGCAAGACGCCGACGGAGTTCGACGTGACGCGTTACGTGCGCCCCGGTGGCAAGAACCTGCTGGCCATCGAGATGTACCGCTGGAGCGATGGCAGCTACCTCGAGGACCAGGACTTCTGGCGCCTGAGCGGGATCGAGCGCCCGGTCTACCTCTATGCCGAGCCGGGCACTCGCGTGGCCGACGTGTTCGCGAAGGCCGGACTGGACGAGCGGTACCGCGACGGGCGACTCGACGTCACAGTCTCCATCGCCAGCGACGATCCCGGCCCGACCCCGGTTCGCGTCTCCCTCGAGCTGCTGGACCCAGCCGGCCACCGGGTATTCACCGGCGACGAAGTCCGCGCCACCGTGCTGGCCGACAGCGGGCGGATCGTCCACGCCCGCTTCCGGCGCGAGGTCCCGGCTCCGGCGCGCTGGACCGCCGAGATGCCGGCCCTGTACACACTCCTCGTCACCACCGAAACCGCGAGTCGGGCTTCGAGTCCGGGTGCGGGTGCGCGCCCGCCGTCGCGCGCTTCGGCGGCCGGTGATCCCGCCGCCCCGGCAAAGCGCGTCGTGCCGATCCGCATCGGCTTCCGCACGGTCGAGATCCGGGCCGGACAGCTTCTGGTGAACGGCGTCCCCATCACCATCAAGGGCGTGGATCGCCACGAGCACGACCCGGTCACGGGTCACGTGCTGTCGGAAGACCGGATGCTCCAGGACATCACGCTCATGAAGCGGCTGGGGATCAACGCGGTGCGGACGTCGCACTACCCGAACGCCGAGCGCTGGTACGAGCTCGCCGACGAGTACGGGCTCTACATCGTGGACGAGGCGAACATCGAGTCGCACGGGATGGGGTACAGGCCCGATCGCACGCTGGGCAACGATCCCCGCTTCCGCGATGCGCACCTGGACCGGATGCGTCGCATGGTGGAGCGGGACAAGAACCACCCGTCCGTGATCATCTGGTCGATGGGGAACGAGGCCGGGAACGGCGCGAACTTCTATGCCACCTATGGCTGGACGAAGGGGCGGGACGCCACGCGTCCCGTGCAGTACGAGCGCGCCGGCCTGGACTGGGACACCGACCTGTACGTGCCGATGTACCCGACGCTCGAGCGGCTCGAGCAGTACGCGTCGACGCACGACGACCGCCCGCTCATCATGTGCGAGTATGCCCACGCCATGGGGAACAGCGTGGGCAACTTCGCCGACTACTGGGACGTCATCGACCGCTGGCCGAACCTCCAGGGCGGCTTCATCTGGGACTGGGTGGACCAGGGGCTCTACAGGGTGCTGCCCTCCGGCGACACGCTGGTGGGCTACGGCGGCGACTGGGGCCCGCCCGGAACGCCCAGTGACGGCAACTTCCTGATCAACGGCGTCGTCGCTTCAGACCGCACGCCGCACCCCCATGCCATGGAGGTGAAGAAGGTCTATCAGCCGGTCAAGGTGCTCGGGGGCGACGCCGGCCGCGTCGGCGTCGTGAACCGGCAGGACTTCCGTGGCCTCGACCGGTTCCGCGTCCACTGGCGGGTGCTGGAGGATGGTGTCTCCATTCAGGCCGGCGACCTCTCCGCGCCCGCGGTCGCCCCGGGCGACACCGGCTGGCTGGCTGTCCCGGTACGGGCGCCGGCGCGGACGGTGCCCGGCGCGGAGTACATCCTGGATGTCGCGTTCCTCACGAGCCGGGCCGAGCCGCTCGTTCCGGCCGGCTTCGAGGCCGCGTGGGGGCAGGTGCCGCTGCCGTGGGGACGGGTGGTGGAGGACGCGGGGCCGGGACGTCCGGGGGCGGACGCACCGTCGCTACTCGAACCGCCGGCCCTGCCGCCGCTCACCGTGGCCGACGGTCCCGACACCGTGCGCGTCACGGGGCCGGCCTTCTCCGCCGCGTTCGAGCGCGCGACGGGGCTGCTGGTCTCCTACGTCCACGCCGGCCGCGAGCGGATCCGCACGGGCCCCCGTCCGGACTTCTGGCGGGCCCCGACGGACAACGATTTCGGGGGCGACTGGCAGAAGCGGCTCGCGCCGTGGCGCGCGGCCGGGCAGGGTTTCCAGGCCGACTCGGTGACGGTCGACCGGCCGTCGGCGGGCGAGGTCCGCGTCGTCGCCCGCGGCCGGATCCCGGCAGGATCGACGCGCTACGTGCTGACCCAGGAGGTGCGCGGCGATGGCGTCGTCGTGATCGATGGTCATCTCCTCCCGGGCGACGACTCGCTCCCCATGCTCCCTCGGTTCGGCATGGTGCTGACGCTCCCCCTCGAGCTTCACAACGTCGAATGGTACGGCCGCGGACCGTGGGAGGCGTACTGGGACCGGAAGACCGGGGCGCGCCTGGGCCGCTGGTCGCTCGACGTCGATTCGCTCTACCACCCGTACGTGAGGCCGCAGGAGAACGGGCAGAGGGCGGACGTGCGGTGGTTGGCGCTCCGCGACGACGACGGCGCCGGCCTCCTCGTCGCGTCGCCCATCCCGCTGGATGTCACCGCGTTGCGGTTCCTCACCGCCGACCTCGATCCGGGCGAGTCGAAGGCGCAGCGACATGCCGCCGACCTGCACCCGCGGGAGTTCGTGCGCCTGAACGTGGACTTCCGCCAGATGGGTGTGGGAGGCGTCACGTCCTGGGGCCCCACGGCGCTGCCGCCGTACCAGCTTCCGTATGGCGAGTACGAGTATCGCTGGGTGCTGCGCGGGCTGACGACAGGCGAGGATGCGGGGGTGGTCGCGAGGGGCCTGCTGCCCTGACGGATCAGGTCAGCCGCGGCGTTCCGGGGGTGGGAGGTGAGGCAGGACCTCGGCGTCCCCTTCCACGATCCGCACGCCGGCGTCATCACCTTCCGTCTCCGTTCGGGGGAGGCAGGCGGCCTCCAGCGCCTCTACGGGGCCCGCGCGAAGCTTGCGGTTGTGCGCCTCGATCGCGTGCTGCGTGCGACCCGTGAGCCCATGGGGGGCCAGCCGTCCGCACGGTCCGTTTCCGTCGGCCCCGGGCACGCACAGTCGGAAGCACCATGCGCTCCGGTTCTTCGTGAGTGGGCAGCCGAGGTGCGTGTATTCCCGGATGCCCTTCCGCGTGCGGATGGTGCGCTTTGTCTTCTTCGGCATGGCCGTCGCAGCTGTCAGGGGATGGACGAGCGTTTCCGAATCTACCGCGTTCCGGGCGAGGCCGCCGCCCCCGGGCCGGTCGAGGCGCTGACGCGCGAACATGTTGGGAGGTGCTGCGCCAGGCGGCCGGGCTCGGGGTGCACCAGCAGGGGCAGGGTCCCGGCTTCGCTTCCGACGCGGCGGTCCGGGCGACACGCTCTCCGGGACCCGCATCTTCAACACCGCCTGTCCTTCGTGTCAGGCCGGCTTGATGTCCAGCACCGGTGAGCCGTCGAGGGCGTCCAGCCCACGAACCTCGAGCTCGTTGCCGTCCATCGCCAGCAGCTCCACGACGGTGGCGCCGATCGGGTTCGGACGGCGCGGACTGCGCAGCGCGAACACGCCCCGCTCCGGCCTCGACGCATCGCCTCTCGGATGCTGGAGCAGCGATCCCCGCTCCGCGCGGTGGAAGACGAAGAGCACCAGGAGCCGGTCGCCCGTCTTCAGGCCGGTCAGCCCGGGCTTCAGCTCCGGCTCGATCACCAGGCGCGAAATGCCGCTCCGAAGCGTTTCCGGATCCGTCGGCGCCTCGAAGTCGCTCCTGACATGGCCGATCGGACGGAACGACTCGGTGACCGGCGCGGCCGTCGACACCGTCGTTGCGTGGTTCCGGACACCACGCCCTTCCGTCAGCCCCCGCAACCACACCTCCATCCCTGAATCGAGGATGCGGTCCAGGGAGCACGGCGCCAGATCCTCCGCGCCCGTGTGAACCTGCAGCGCCACCTGCAGCATCAGCCCGGACACGATCATCCGGGACGCGACCTCCGGGTCCACATCCGGCCGGAACTCCCCTCGCTCCACGCCCCCGCGGATCAGGTCCATGACCAGGAACCAGCCCCGGATCGGACCCTCCTCCACCCACATCCGGAACAGCGCCGGGAACCGTAGCCCGACCTCCCCGAACATGAGGCGGAACGTGTGGCCCCAGGCCGGCTCGAGCAGGTGCTGCCAGAGCCGGCGAAGCACGTGGCGGATCTTCACCGAAGCCGGCGCGTCGAGCTGCCTCAGCTCCCGCTCGACATCCAGGAAGATCGTGGCGTGGCGATATCGAACGGCCCGGCGGAGCAGGTCTTCCTTACCCTCGAAGTGGTAGTAGATCGCTCCCTTCGTCAGACCTGCCTCATCGGCCACTTCCTCCAGCCGGGTGCCGTGGTACCCACGTGTGGCGAACACCCGGAACGCCGCGTTCAACAGCGCATCCGGGGGAGAGAGGCGCGTCTTCTCCTGGTCGAGGGGCGATGCAGGGTCCATACTATCAAGTCAAGTTATCGGACGTTCCGGTTCACCAGACATCCAACCTACGCGCCTGCGTGTGCGTGGACAACGACTCTGTTGCAATCCAACTCGCCGCCCGCGAGGTTCATGTTCGACACCATACTCATCGGTAGTGCGCGCTGGAGAAGTATGGTGTTCCCGTCAGCGTGGGGACGCATGACTACTGAGCCGGGCGGACGGGTTCGGATCCCCTTCGCGTGAGGCGGGTAGCTCCCCCAGCATGGCCGGGGCATCCTGCCGAGTTGGAGCGACACGAAGGAGCCAGGCTCAGGTGGAGAGGGAGCACGAGGGGCCGCGGGTCAGGCCGGGCGACATCGCCCCGGCGCAGCTGGATCCATGGTACGGCGAGCTGTTCGACGCCGTCGCCCTGCCGGTCCTCGCCCTCGACAGCGAGACGTGGCGGATCGTCGCGGCCAACCAGGCCGCCCTCGACCAGTACGGCTACGCCCGCGGCGAGTTCGTTGGCATGTCCGTTCTCGAGGTGCGCCCACCCGAGGGGCGGGACCAAGCGCGCGAGGTGCTCGAGGCGATACCGCAAGGCCTGTGGCGCACCCGGGGCGTGGCCCACTGTCGGAAGGACGGTTCGGTCTTCTGGGCGGACGTCTGGTCCCGCGACGCCATCATCGACGGGGGTCTGGTCCGCATCTGCACCATCAGCGACGTCACCGACCGCGTCGAGCTCGAGCGGAAGCTCCACGACCCCGACCGCCCCGGCTGACCGGCAAGCCCCACGCCGGCGCCTCTGCTCGCGGTCGCACTCAGTCGTCGTCGGCGAGCAGTCGGCTGCTGCCGCCGGGCCGGAAGACGCCGACGAGCTCTCGTATGGCGTTGAGGAGCATGAGCACCACCGTCACCATCATCCCGCCGAGGATGGAGGAAACGCCGAGGAGCGTGTAGTACACCACGTTGTAGAAGTCCTGCAGCTGCTCGGACTCGTCCAGCGGGAAGGTCAGCACCATGAGCACGCCCACCGAGGTGATGAGGGTGATCACGGCCATGACGGAGGCCTGCTGGATCCGGCGGTAGTGGCGAGACTTCAGCTGGGCGTCCGTGTCCCTGCTCATGCCGAGGAGCGTGAGCATGAGGGCGAGGATGGTGGCGGACGCGGTCATGGTGGAGGAGGAGAGGAAACGGATGGTGGGCATGCTCGCCTCGAGGAGCCGTCGGGCCTCGTAGTCGCCGATCCGGCCCACGAGCGACATGACGCCCAGGGCGAAGAGGGCGGTGACGAGGCCTCCGGCAATGGCCCAGCGCGTGTCCACCAGGCGCGCTTCGCCGCCGTTGCCATCCTGTTCACCGCTCACGCCATGGTCCTTTTCGGAGTGCTGACGAACCCCGCCGCGCGAGGTGCAACTATCAGTCCGGGCGGGCAGCGCCTCGTCCGGATCGAGCCGGGGTCCCGGAGGCGGCGGACACCTGACGGGTGGCGCGGCACACCCGATGCATTCGTCTTCGCGGGCGTGTACGTTGCCCCGGCGCCGTTGGAGCGCATCGAAGTCGCCCGAGCCCCCGGAGGATGCCCCACGTGAACGACCGTCTCGAGGAGATCCACACGCGCGAGCTGCGCGAGCGACTGGCACGTGCGTCCACGCAGATCGTCGACGTCCGGCCGATCGATTCGTACAACGGGTGGCGTCTCGATGGGGAGGCGCGCGGCGGCCACATCCCGGGCGCCCGCGCGCTGCCCCACAAGTGGAGCCGGTACCTGGACTGGATCGAGATCGTCCGGTCGAAGGGACTCGACCCGGAGCGTCCGCTGGTGGTGTACGGACGAGACCGGACGGAGAGCGGGGAGGTGGCCGACCTCTTCCGCCGGTCGGGATACGGGGACGTGCGCCTCTACCACGGCTTCGCCGACGAGTGGGCCGCGGACCCGTCGCTGCCCCTTGACCGCCTCGCCCGCTACCGCCACCTGGTTCCCGCCACGTGGCTCCGGCAGGTGATGACGGGCGGGCCGGCCCCCGAGCACGATGGCGGCCGGGTCGTCCTCTGCCATGCCCACTACCGCGACACGGGGGACTACGAGACCGGCCACATCCCCGGTGCCCTGAGCCTGGACACCAACACCCTGGAATCGCCCGACACGTGGAACCGTCGCTCCCCCGCTGAAGTGCGTGAAGCGCTCCTCGGCCTCGGCATCACGGCGAACACCACGGTGGTGCTCTACGGCCGCTTTTCCTTCCCCGACAATGACGAGGCGTTCCCCGGCAGCAGCGCGGGGCAGTTGGCGGCGTTCCGGTGCGCGTTCATCATGCTGTGGGCCGGCGTGAAGGACGTGCGGGTGCTGAACGGCGGGCTTCAGTCGTGGCTCGACGCCGGATTCGAGACGAGCACGGAGGCGGCGGAGCCGGAGGCGGCCGAGGCGTTCGGGGTCGCCATTCCGGCGTCGCCGGAGCTGGCGGTGGACCTGGCGGAGGCGAAGCAGATCCTCGCGTCGCCGGAGGCGAACCTGGTGAGCGTGCGGAGCTGGCGTGAGTACATCGGCGAGGTGAGCGGCTACAACTACATCGAGAAGAAGGGGCGGATTCCGGGCTCCGTGTTCGGCAACTGCGGCAGCGACGCGTACCACATGGAGAACTACCGAAACCTCGATCACACCACGCGCGAATACGGCGAGGTGGTGAATGAGTGGCGCAGCGCGGGGATCACGCCCGAGAAGCACAACGCGTTCTACTGCGGCACGGGCTGGCGGGGGAGTGAGGCCTTCTTCAACGCGTGGCTGCTGGGGTGGCCGCGCGTGTCCGTCTACGACGGCGGCTGGTTCGAGTGGAGCAGCGACCCGGCCAACCCCGTGGAAACGGGCGAGCCCGGAGAACGGGCGGCGTGAGCGAGCCGGGAACGGCCGCCACGTCGGGGTCCCGGCGGACGATGGCGGAGGTGGAAGCGGAGATCGTGGCCGAGATGGCCGGGCTGGACGATCCACTCGCCCGCTACGAGTACCTGGTGCGGCGGGGGCGGGAGCTCGAGGCGCCGGAGCCGTCCATCCGGGTGGATGAGTTCGCCGTCCCCGGGTGCGAGTCGCGAGTCTGGATCCGCGCCCGGCCCGCGGACGGGCGGCTGCGCCTGAGCGCGGACGCGGAAGCCATGATCACGCGCGGGATCGTCGCCCTTCTCCTGCGCGTCCTGAACGACCGGAAACCCGCCGAGATCCTCGCCGCCGACCTGGGCTTTCTCGACCGCACCGGACTGCGCACGCATCTCTCGCCCGCGCGCGCCAACGGGTTGGCGGAGATGGTGCGGCGCATCCGTCAGCACGCCGAAGCGGCGACGAGCTCGCGGAGATAAGCCCCGCCCGGGCCTCTTGCCCCCTCGCCGTGCGGCCCCCTACCATCCGGTTTCCACGCCCTCGTCCCCAACCCGGGTCGCCACACGATGCCCCTCGACCGCGGACTCCTCGACCAGCAGCTCGACGACCTCGGCGAAGGGTCGCTCTGGTGGGACGTGCGCGAGATGCGCGACCTGCCCACCGTCCTGCACGCCGACGAGCGCATCCTCGCCCTCGGGCGCGGGAAGATCGCCCGCGGCCGCTGGCTCCGCCGAACCTGGCTCATCGCGGTCACCGACCAGCGCCTCCTCTGCATGCACTCCGAGCGGCGGCCAGGGTGGCGCCAGCTGGAGATGTCAGGGCGCCAGATCGAGCGCGCCAGGCTCCGCGTCGGTCCCTTCCGGGGCCGCGTCATCGTCGTCGCCGCCGGCCGCAAGTACCGGTTCCTCGTGCGACGGGCAGAAGGGTACAAGCTCCTGCGCGCCCTCTCCTACTTCGATCCGCCCGCCTACAGCCTCCTTCCCGGCTTCCGACCGGGGCGCATGGTACGGCAGGTGCTCGACCACATGATGGCACTCCCCGCCGTCGCCCTCGGTCCCGATGTCGCCACCACCAACGCGGCCGCCGCCGAGGCCGGGCGCCTCCAGGACCGGCTGGACACCCTCGAACAGCAGAACCAGCACCTCCAGGAGCAGGTGGACTTCCTGGAGAACCTGCTGCGCGAGAAGAACGCGCTGCCCGCGGCCGGCAGGCCCGAGTAGCGCCCCCGAAGCCCGGCGGGGGGAGCCATGAGGAAGTCCATGAAGGAAACGGCGCGGGTGGCGCTCGCTGTGGCGCTCTTCGTCGGCGGCTGCGCGAGGGCGGGGGCACCGCCTTCCGCCCCCGCCGAGGTCGCCCCGGGGGAACGGGCCGGGCCGCTGCCGGAGCCGGGCTTCGCCTATCGGCCGCTGGAGAGCCGGGCGGGGATCGACGTCGTTTCATACCGGCTGTCGCTCGATTTCGGGGGTATCGCGGACAGCGTTCTGTCGGCCACGGCGGAGCTGCGGGTGCACGCGGCCGTCCGGCTGGCCGAGCTGCCGCTGGACCTGGTCGGGCTGGAGGTTCGGGCGGTGCGGCTGGATGGCGATGCGGTGCCCTACGACTACGATGGGGTGCTGCTGAGGGTGAGGCCGGCCAGGCCGATCGCGGCGGGGGACACGGTGACGGTGGCGGTGGACTACGGCGGGCGTCCGAAGGAGGGGCTGTTCTTCGACACCGATGCGAACGGCGGCGCCACGGCGTTCGCGGACAACTGGCCGAACCGGGCGCGCTGGTGGTTCCCGTCCAACGACCACCCCTCGGACAAGGCCACCGTCGCGTTCGACGTGCGGGTCCCGGCCGGGCTGGAGGTGGTGGCGAACGGGCGGCTGGTGTCCTCCCTTCCGGATCGGGAGCGCCCGGGTGGCACGGAATGGCGCTGGTCGAGCGCCGTGCCGATCCCCACGTACACCATGGTGGTCGGCGTCGCGGACTTCGCCCGCGCGGTGCTGGGGGAGGCCGCGTGCGGCGAGGCGCCGGTGTCGCCCGGGCGGTGCGCCGAGGTCTCCGTGTGGGCGCTGGCCGGAGACAGCGCCTACGCCGTGGAGCGCTTCGCGAGGGCGCCGGACATGATCGACTATCTCGCCGCAGTGATCGGACCGTTTCCCTACGCCAAGCTGGCGCACGTGGAGTCGGCCACCCGTTTCGGCGGCATGGAGAACGCGAGCGCCATCTTCTATCCGCGGGGGCAGTGGGAGCGAAAGCGGATGGGCGAGAGCGTGATCGCGCACGAGAGCGTGCACCAGTGGTTCGGCGATGACGTAACGGAATCGCGCTGGCGCGACCTCTGGCTGAGCGAGGGCTTCGCCAGCTACTTCGACCCGCTCTACTACGAGTCGCGGGACGGCGGCGCGACGTTCCGGGCGAGGATGGAGCGGGCCCGCCAGCAGTACGTGACGTCTGCGGAGGTGGACCACCCGATCGTGTTCGACACGACGGCGCTCTACTGGCTGCTGAACGCGAACAACTACCAGAAGGGGGCGTGGGTGCTGCACATGCTGCGGGGCGAGGTGGGCGACAGCGCTTTCTTCCGGGGCGTCCGCCGCTACCGGGACGCCAACGCGCACGGGAACGCGAGCACGGCGGACTTCGAGCGGGCCATGGAGGCGGCGTCCGGGGAGGATCTGGGCTGGTTCTTCCGTCAGTGGCTGTTCGAGCCTGGCTACCCGCAGCTGACCGTCGAGTGGCAGGACGAGCCCGGGGAACGCGCCGGGACGGCGAACGGGGAAGGCGCCGGGACGGCGAGCGGGGCCGGCCGGACGGTGGTCGCGGTGGTGCGTCAGACACAGGACGGGGCGTGGCCCACCTTTCGGATTCCCACGGTGCTGCTCGTCACGCTCGAGGACGGCCGGAAAGTGAGCCGCGACGTGGTGCTGGAGGCGCGGGCGGAAACGCTGCGCGTGAGCGTCCCCGCCCTGCCGTCGGCGGTCACCCTCGACCCTGACGATCGGATCCTGAAGACGCTGCAGGTGCGGCGGGCCGGGTCGCGGTCGGCCGCGGGCGGTTGACGCCGGGGGCGATGGCGCGCCAGACGGCCGGCGAGGGCTGGCGTCGCCCGTTGCGGGACGCGACCAGCGCTGCCACGCCGGAGGGCGAGAGCCTGTAGGCCGGCAGCGCCCCGCCGCTGCGCGGGTCGGCGACACGCTCGATGAGCCCCTCGTCGTGGAGCCTGCGCACCACCTCCCCCACGTGGGCGCGGAGCACCGGCCAGCTTCGAGGGATCTCGTGAACGGTCCGGTAGGCGGGCCCCTCCAGCGCCTCCAGCACCTGCTTCCGCAACGCCATCACGCTCGGGTTGTTCGGGTTCATGATCACCTCCGTGATCGTCCGTGGGTTCACAGGAGCGGCGTGAGGACGGCCGTGGCGATGAGCGCCGCGGCCCACACCGCGTTCAGGTTGATCCAGACTGCCCGGAGCAGGCGCAGGCCGAGCTTCTCGTAGACCAGCACCGCGATGGCGCCGGTGACCAGGAGGTAGCCGGCGGTGTGGACGGCCGTGGCGAGGAGCCCCATCGCCTCCCCCCCGGCCATGCCCGCAGCGAGCATGTGCATGCCGTGCGCCGATCCGTGCGCATCGCCGCCGACGGCGGGAGCCATGGCCCCCAGCACGAAGGGGAGGACCATGAGCCCGGCCCCGTGCGCCGACGCCATCAGGAACGACCATACGGTCAGATCCCGGGGTCCCACGCGCATGCCGCCCCAGCGCGGGTGCCGATGCCGTGCCAGGTGGAAGGTGCCGAAGGCGAAGAGCGCCCCGGCGACGATCCACTTCAGCACGCCCGTGGGCACCGCCACGCCTACGGCGGCAGCGAGCACCACGACCAGCGCGATGGCAAGGGCATGGCCGAGCGCCATGGGGCCCAGGGCGCGCCAGACCGCGGCGCGCTTCTGCTCCTGGAGCCCGAGGCCGACGGCGAACAGCCAGCCCATGGCCGGGTTCAGCCCGTGCGCGGCGCCCAGGAGCACCATGGTGATGAGCAGCGTGGTCATGGCGCGCCTCAGGCGTAGCAGAAGGAGTCGGACGACGCGTCGCCGCCCTGGAGCCGCACCTGGTGCGGGCGCAGCCCTTCCTCGAACTCGACGAAGAAGCGGGGGTCGAACGCCATGCCGCCCGCCGGGCTCGTGTCGATGCGCGCCATCCACCCCTTGATCCCGTCGGGATAGAACTGGGCGTCCCACGGCGTGTACAGCGAGTTCGTCAGGTAGACGCGCTTTCCGTCGCGGCTGACCTCCACCATCTGCGCGCCACCGTTCAGCGGCTGGTCCGGCCTCGCGGGGTGTGCCGCCCGCCGCACGATCCCGCCGATCTCCAGCGACCCCGTGAGCTTCGGCTCGAACGGATCGCTGACGTCGTACTGCAGCAGCTCGCCCGTCCCCCAGCAGCTGACGTAGAGGAAGCGGTCGTCCAGCGACAGATTGATGTCCGTAACCAGCGGCGGCACGGCCCCGAACGGGGCGATCACGGGCGGCAGATCGGCCGGGTCCGCCGTCTGGGCCGGGATGGTGATGACCTTCTTCGTCTTCCAGCGGCCGGAGTCCGTGTCCATGTACCAGAGGAAGATCGAGCTGGACAGGTCCTCGAGGCTGATGACCACGCCCACGAAGCCATAGGCGCGGCGCGGATTGTGGGCGGGCCGGAGCTCCAGCACCATCTGCTGCTCCTCTCCCAGCGACAGCGCCTCCAGGTGCTTGCGGGACTTCAGGTCCCAGATGTGGAGCGAGTTGCCGTACTTCCCGCCCATGAGGAGATCACCGTTCACGCCGTCCTTCACCATGTTCGGCGTCCCCCACTCGCTGGTGATCAGGGTGTCGTAGCCGAGGTGCCACCAGAAATCGTACGACAGCTGTTGCGGGCCCCGCTCCCTCTCCCATGCCCCCTTCAGCTCGAACGTCTCGTGGTCGAGCATGAAGATCCCGCCGGGACCATTCCCGTCGGGCGCGCCCAGCGCGTTCATGTAGATGCCGTCGGGGCCGCAGTGCACCGTGTGAGGCGCGGCGTAGCCGGTCCGCCGCATGACCTCCTCAGGCTCGATCACCTTCACGAGCGTGGGGGAGCGGGGGTCCGGCTTCGTGTCCACGACGTGGATCCGGGAGCTGTTGGTTCCGGGCACCACCAGGTAGCGGCGCTCCATGTGGGGGTTGGCGGCATAGCCGCACAGGTGCGAGCTGCACGCGTTCCAGCCGAAGTGGTGCAGCTCGTTGCCGGCGTCCGGGAAGTCCACGCGGCCGATCAGGGTGCCGTAGTCGCCCGACGCGGGGTCCGTGTCGATCACGCCGAGCGCGTCGGTCTTGCCGTTGCCGGCGTCGGCGAGGAGCGCCACGTACGCGAGCTTCTCCGCCGGGGCTTCGCCCGCCAGCGCAGGCGAGGGGTAGAACGTCGGGTCCGGAAGCATGCGAGCCATCTCTTCATCTCCTGTCGCGGGTCTTGTCGGTTCTCGGATGGGGATGCGCGGAAAGGCGGAGGGAGCGGACACGCGGGTGCGGACTGGACGTCGCGGCCTCGCCGGAAGGGGGGGCGCTGCGGCGATCGGGAGGGCGGCGCTGCGGCGCCAGGAGGGCGGGTCCTGGCGGCGCTCGGAGGGGGCGCTCGCGGACTCGGCGAGGGGCCCGGCTGCGGCGCGCGGCGCGTGGAGGTGTGCGGCGGATCTACAGCGTGGCGCGATCCACGGCGGCGAGGTCGGATAGGGCGGCCTGGACCCGGGCGTCCTGCTCGGGGGTGCGGCTGGCGCGGAAGATGACGAGGGCGGCGGTCAGCTCGGAACGGGCCTCGTCGTAGCGGTGCTCGTCGAGCAGCAGGGAGCCGAGAGCCGCTCGCATCATGGCCACGTTGCGGGTCCGGGGTCCGTTGGCGCGGCTTCGGATCTCGATTCCGCGCCGGAGGTCCGCCTCGGCATCCGCCGTGCGCCCGCCGAGCCGGCGGACGCGCGCGCGGTCCACCAGGAGGTCACCGTACATCTGGTGGTCTTCGCCCCAGTCCCGCCGTGCGAGGACGAGCGCCTCTTCGACGGCGGCATCGGCCTCCTCGAGGCGGCCCAGGAGCGCCAGCTCGCGCGAGATGGTCCCGAGCAGCGGGGCGAGGTTGGCGAAGTCGTGGCCGTAGGTGCGACGGAGGATGCCCATCTCTTCCCGGAACATCGCGACGGCCCGGGCATGGTCGCCGCGGGCGGAGAGAACTTCGGCCAGGTCCCCGAGGGTGTAGGCGTAGCTCGGGTGCCCCGCTCCCACGGTGCGGCGGCGGATGTCGACCACGCGCGCGAGGAGCGAATCCGCTTCGTCCAGCCGGCCGAGATCGGTGTTCAGATAGGCAAGGTGATTCATGGGGACGGCGGTGAACGGGTGCTCGGGCCCGTACCGTCGCTCGGCGATGGCGATCGCCCGGCGGAGGTGCCCTTCCGCTTCGTCGTATTCGCCGAGGCGCCGGATCACCGCTGCCAGATGGACCAGGCTCGTGATGACCAGCGAATCATCGGGCTGGGGCGCGTTCTCCTGGATCGCCAGCGCGCGGCGAGCCAGCGTATCGGCGGCGGCGAGGTCACCCCGGTAGATGGTCAGGCCGGACAGCTGCACCAGGGCCGCGGCCACTTCCGGGTCGTCGCTGCCCAACACCTCCTCTTCGATCCGCAGCGCCTCGCGGGCGAGGGCTTCCGCCTCGGGGTAGCGTCCCTGCCGCCGGGCGACATCGGCCAGGAACGCGCGCGTGCGCGCCACTTCGATGTCGTCCTCGCCGAGCCGGGCGCGCCGGACCGCCAGCGCCCGCTCCGCCAGCGCCCGGGCGTCCGCCGGCTTGCCGATGCTCAGGTACACGCGGGCGACGGCGTCCATCACCCTGGCCTGCACGAGCGGCTGATCGGACAGGCGCTCGATCCGCGCCGCGCCCCGCCGGAGCAGGTCGCGCGCAGTGACATCCGTTTCCGCGGATTCCGCGGGATCGCTGGCTTCGAACAGGCCCACCAGGAAGCCGGTGACCGCCTCCGACTCGCTCAGCGCGGCTTCGGCGTGGACCCTGGCGGCATCCGCCCGGTCGCGCTCGGCGCGGGCAATGGATGCTTGCCAGAGCGCGGTGCCCGCGCCGGTGACGAGGGAGACGACCGCGGTGGCGGTGATGATGACGGCCGCCCGGTGCCGTCGCATGAACTTGCCGACGTAGTAGCGTCGGCTGCCGCGGTGGGCGAGGACGGGGAGCCCTTCGAGGTGGCGGTGGATGTCCTCCATGAGGAGGTCCGCGGACCCGTAGCGGCGATCGGACTCGGCGCGCAGCGCCATGAGGATGATGGCATCCAGGTCGCCGCGGAGCGTTCGACAGAGGTGCTCGGGGGTGGAAGCGCGGGCTGCGGCCACGGCGGAGGAGCCGGCCGCCACGGCGGCGCTGGGGCGCGCCACGCGTCGCTCGCCCGGGTAGTTGAGGAAGCCCGGATCGCTGCCGCCCGTGGACGGCTCCGCATCGCCGGGCCGGCAGCCGGCCAGGAGCTCGTACAGGATGACGCCGAGCGCATAGACGTCGCTCGCGGTGGAAAGCGATTCGCCGCGCAGCTGCTCGGGGCTGGCGTATTCCGGGGTCAGCACGCGCACCCCCGTGCGCGTGACGGGCATGGCCATGGCGCTCAGGCCGGGATTGAGGAGCTTGGCGATGCCGAAGTCGAGCAGCTTCACGCCGCCGGCCTGGGTCACCAGGATGTTGCCCGGCTTCAGGTCGCGGTGCAGGACGAGGTTGCGGTGGGCATGGTGGACCGCGGCGCAGACGTCCTGGAAGAGCCGGAGCCGTGGCTCGATCCCGAGCCGCCGACGGTCGCAGTACTCGGTGAGGGGAATGCCGTCGACGTACTCCATCACCAGGTACGGGAGCTGTCCATCGGCGACGCCGGCGTCGAGCAGCCGGGCGATGTTCGGGTGGTCCAGGGAAGCCAGGATCTGGCGCTCGGCCCGGAAGCGGTCGCGGAGCTCGTCGCCCTCCGCCGCGCCGCGCAAGAGCTTGATCGCCACCCGGCGACGGAACTGCCCGTCATCCCGCTCCGCCAGGTACACCACGCCCATCCCGCCCCGCCCCAGCTCCCGCAGGAGACGGTACGGGCCCACGTGGCGAGCCTCCGCCGGAGAGTCGGGGGAGCGGGCAGCCGAGGGGCGGCCGGGGCGGTGGTCGGCGCCGGGGCCCGGCCCGCTCGCCACCGACGCTTCGGCGGCCATGTCCACGTCGAGGATCCCCCCGGCCATCTCGTGGGCCCGGAGCAGCTCCTCCACTTCGGCCCGCAGCTCCGGGTCGTCTGCGCAGCGGGCGTCGAGCCAGGCCGATCGCTCGGGCGGGTGCCGGTCGAGCGCGTCCGCGAACAGCTCGTCGGCGAGGTCGCGGCGCGCCGGATCGTCGAGCGGGCTCACGGCAGGGTCGTCGCCGCGGGGACGTCCTCCGCGTCCGTGCCGCCGTCCATATAGAGCGCGCGGTAGAGACGGGCGCGGGCCTTGACCCAGTCGCGGCGCACGGTGCGGTCGGAGAGGCCGAGCGCGCGGGCTACCTCCGTCTCCTCCAGCCCGGCGAAGAAGCGCATCTCGACAACCTGGCGCTGGCGTTCGTCGAGCTGCGCGAGGGCGCTGTCCAGGGCGAGCAGCTGGTCCGGGTCGACCTCGAGAGCGCCAGCGCCGGTGGACAGCGTGGTGCGCGCCCACCCGCCGCCCCGCTTCGACGCCGACCGGCGTCGAGCCTGGTCGACCAGCACCTGGCGCATGGCGCGCGCCGCGATGGCCAGGAAGTGGGCCCGGTCCTCCACCGGCAGCGACCCGCCGCTGGCGAGTTTCAGGTACGCTTCGTGGACCAGCGAGGTGGCGTGCAGCGTCCGCGGCGCGGCCTCACGGCGCAGCTCCCGCTTCGCCAGTCGGCGCAGGTCGTCGTACACCAGCGGGATCACGCGGTCGAGAGCGGCGGCGTCGCCGGCGCGGGCCGCCTGGAGCAGCCGCGTAACATTGCCGGGGGATGCCGGCGCCGTTCCACCCATGCGCATGCGAGGCTCCTGGCCCGGCGGCCGTCGTGGCCGGGCCGGAAGCGGAGAATGGGGCCTGGGTTGCGCGATGAGAGCCCAAGATGCCCGCTCCGGCGCGGCCGAAGCAAGGGCGATGATGCGGTCCCGACGACTGCCTTCTAGCGGTCTTCCGCCGCTCGCTTTCGCGCCGCCGACAGGTAGCCGGGCTCCAGGTCAAGAAGGTTGGCGATCTTCCGCAGCATGTAAGCCTCGTGCCGCGCGATCTCGCCGTCCGCCAGGATCAGCCCCCACATGATCTCCGCCAGCAACGTCTTCTGGCCCAGGTCGTAGCTGGAGCGGATCAGGTTCGTGAACTGGAACAGGTCGATGGCGGACTGGCGCTCCTCCTCCGCCAGCTCCAGCAACTCCTGCGCGGTCCCCTCGTCCAGGTCGAAATGCCGGCGCAGCACCGCCTCGATGTGCATCCGCTCGATGCCGCTGAACTCGTCGTCCGCGTGCGCGAGCTCCAGGAGAAGCGCGCACGCGGCCACGTGCAGACGCTTCCGCTCCTCCTCCGACGCCGGGCTACGCCCGCGCACGTCTCCCGGCTTCGACTCCCTGCCGCCCCCGTTGCCGCGGGGCTGGACGTGCATGCGTCGCTCGAAGAACGATCGGATCGACTCTCTCATCCGGCCATGATGAGGACGCCGCACCCGCGCGGCAAGCCGGGGCGGCGCACTTGCGCGGCGGCGGCGAAGGTGCGGACAACCCCCGACGGGCGGGCCGCGCGGTGGCGGGACGTGGCGTTTGCCCGCCACAGGCCGGACAACCCCCGACGGCCGGGCCGCGCCGGGGCCGGACGTGGCGTTTGCCAGTCCCAGGCCGGACAACAGGTGCGGACAACCCCCGACGGGCGGGCCGCGCCGGGGCCGGACGTGGCGTTTGCCCGCCACAGGCCGGACAACCCCCGACGGGCGGTCCGCGCGGGGCGGGACGTGGCGTTTGCCCGCCACAGGCCGGACAACAGGCCGGACAACCCCTGACGGCCGGGCCGCGCGGGGGCCGGACGTGGCGTTTGCCAGTCCCAGGCCGGACAACAGGTGCGGACAACCCCCGACGGGCGGGCCGCGCGGGGGCGGGACGTGGCGTTTGCCCGCCACAGGCCGGACAACCCCCGACGGCCGGGCCGCGCCGGGGCCGGACGTGGCGTTTGCCAGTCCCAGGCCGCCAGTCGCCGCCGGCCGCCGGCGGCTAGGATCGAGCGGTGACGGTGGGCTGCGGGGTCGGCACGGCCGGGAGCGTGAAGTAGAAGAGGCTTCCCCCTCCCGGCGCCGCCTCCATGCCGACCTGGCCGCCCAGTTTTTCGACGATCTGGAGGACGATGGAGAGGCCCAGGCCGTGCCCGGCCCCGCGGCGCGAGTCTTTGCCGAACTGGCTGAAGGGGATGAAGAGGCGCGGACGGAGGTCGTCGGGAACGCCGGGGCCGTGATCCCTGACCCAGAAGCGGACGGCGCCGTCCGGAGCCGGATCGGCGCCGATCTCGATTTCGGGGGGGTGGCCGCCGTAGCGAAGGGCGTTGCTGAGGTAGTTCGCCCAGACCTCCTCGATCCACGGCGCGTAGCCGAGCGCCAGCGGCCACACGTCGGGTTGGGAGATGCGGGCCCCGCTGGCAGCGATCATCTCGCAGAGCCCGTCGCGCGCGTGGGCGACGATGCCTGCCATGTCCAGCACCTCCGCGGGGGCCTGGGCCCTGCGTACCTGGGCCAGGGACAGGAGCCCCTCGATGATCCGGTTCATCTTCTCCGCGGTGATCGTGATCCGATCGAGGAGAGTCTCCGTCCTTCCCGGCGGCAGCGCCGAGGTCTCCGTGACCATGCGGGCGTTGGTGAGGATGATCGCGAGAGGGTTCTTCAGGTCGTGGGCCACGGTATGCGCGTAGGCGTCCAGCTCCTGGTTCCGCTGCTGGAGCTCGACCGCGCGTTCTCGCAGCTGCTGCTCGGAGCGAAACAGCTCCTGGTTGCGGCGCTCGAGCGTGGCGGCGTAGTCGCGCAGCTGCTCCTGCGAACTGCGCAGGTCGCGCAGCAGAATGCCCTGCGGCCGGACGAGCCCGGTCTCGATGACGGCCTTGTACAGGACGTAGAACGCCAGCAGGCGCAGGAAGTGTCCGACGAGGTTCGTCCTGCCATAGACGCTGAAGTAGAAGCTGAACGTCAGCTCCGAGGCCGCCGTGAGCACCAGGGAGGTGGTCAGAAGCCGCAACACCGTCGCGTCGAAGGCGCCGCGCTTCCACCAGAGCAGCGCTGTCGCGCCGAGGAGGACGAGCGAGGTGGCATACTCGCTCATTCGCTTGAACGTCGTCAGCCCCGCCCCCTCCACGTACGCGGTCGGGAAGATCCTCCAGTCGAAGATGGAGAGGAGCAGGACGGCGGTGAGGATCGCGAATCCTCCGGCAACGGCGGCGATCCGGATTCGGCGGCCGAGGAAGAAGGGAGCGGTGGCGAGGGCGATGGCCTGGATCCACCGGCCGGCGAGCCAGAGCTGTGTGGCCAGGTCGGCGCCGTCGCCGGCGAACACGCCCATGCCGTCGTAGGCGAGGGCGTGGAGGAGGTCCACCAGCGCCACGAAGATGGACGACACGCCGACTACGAGGAGGTAGTTGTTCTGGAGGTTGTGGCGCGCGTTCCAGGCGATGACGAACACGCCACTCGCCACCACGACCGTGAACATCTCGGTCAGGGTGTGGAACAGCAGATAGCTGTCGCGGCTGGTGAGGAACAGCCCGAACAGGAGCAGCGTGCCGCCGGTGAGGCGGACGGCGGTTCGCCTGGTGCGCGTCATATCCGCCATCGCGGGCAGTCGTTCAGGTGACGGGTTTCGACGCGGTCGTCACCACGTAGGGGATCCCGAGGCGGTCCGCCATCGTGTTGATCTCTGCCAGGTCCGTGGCCAGGAGCGAATCCAGCTCATCCAGGTAGCCCTGCAGCTCCTCCTCCTGCGCGGCCCAGACCTCCCGCATGCCCTGCGTGGGCGCGCCATCGCCTTCTGCCGCCCACATGTAAAGCGGCGTCAGGCGCGAGTAGAAGCGGCTTCCCTTCGCCAGGATGTCGTACGTGACTTCGGCCTCCGGGCTGTACATCCGGCGCGCCAGCGAGTCCAGCTTCGCCACCAGAGACTCGGATCTCGCCCGCAGCTCAGCGGCATCCGGACGGTCGGCCAGCGCCGAGTCCCGGGCCACCAGCTGCCCGCGCACGCTCCGCAGCCGGGCGACGCCATCCGCCAGGCGGTTGAGCGCGCTCCGCAGCTCCAGGGCGAACGCCAGCTGGGCGGCACGGTCTTCGTCCGGGACGCGCAGACGAGGATCAGGGACGACCACGAGCGGCGCAGTGGCCGTGTCGCCGTCGGCGGAGAGGCGGAGAGTGTAGCGGCCGGAGGGCGCCGACGGCGCGTCCGCCGGATCCCCGGTGTCGATCATGGCGCCCGGGATCCGCTTCGCTCCCTCGAGTCGGAGGTCCCAGACCGCTCGCTGGACCTCGGCCGAGTCCGCCGAAAGCTCCGGCTCCGGCTGCTTCTCGTACTCGGAGTAGTGGTCCAGCGGCTTCGCGACACTGCTCAGCGTGCGGATCACCGCGCCCGCCGAGTCGAGGACCTCCAGCTTCAGCTCGCCTGCCGGCTTCGCCCTCAGCCAGTAGTTGACGATGGCGCCGGCGGGCGGGTTCGCACCCGTGGGCCCGTCCGCCCAGGTGTAGCGGTAGCGCCAGGCGGTGGTGGTGACGGGCGGGAAGAGGGCGAGTGGCTTCGCGGCGATGGCGTCTCCCCACTGCCGGAGCGGGGTCAGGTCATCCAGGATCCAGACGCCGCGGCCGTGGGTCCCGAGCACGAGGTCGTTGTCCTTCACGGCCAGGTCGTGCACGGCCACCGTGGGGAGATTGAGGTCGAGCCCCACCCACGTCTCGCCATCATCCGGCGACATCGCCACCCCGTGCTCCGTCCCCACGTACAGCTGCCCGGGCTTCTCCGGGTCCGCGCGCACGGCGTGCAGGTACGTGTGGCGCGGGAGGCCCGCGTCCATCCGCTGCCACGACTTCCCGTAATCGGTGGTGCGGAAGAGATAGGGGGTCATGTCGTCCAGCCTGTGGGCGTCCACCACCACGTACGCCGTGGCCGCATCGAACGGGGACGGCTCGATCATGTCGATGGTGCCCCATTCGGGGATCCCCTTCATCCCTTTCGTGACATCCGTCCAGTGCTGCCCGCCATCGCGCGTGACGTGGACCAGGCCGTCGTCGCTTCCCACCCAGATCAGCCCCTGCTCCATCGGCGATTCCGCGATGGCGAAGATGGTGGAGTAGTACTCGACGCCCGTGTTGTCGCCGGTGATCGGGCCGCCCGTCCAGCGCTGCTTCGTCGTGTCGTTGCGCGTGAGGTCGGGGCTGATCCGCGTCCACGTCTGTCCGCCGTCGGCACTCCGGAATAGCACCTGGGCGCCATGATAGATGACGCCGGGCTCGTTCGGGGAGGCCGCGATCGGGGCGGTCCACTGGAAGCGGTAGTCGGCATCGACGTCTCCGTGGCCGCTCGGGTTCTCCGGGTACGCGCTCACGTTCCGCGATTCCCCCGTGCGCTCGTCGTGGCGGGTGATGATCCCCAGGTACTCGCCCGCGTAGACGACGTCCGGGTCCTGCGGATCCGAGACCACGAAGCCGGCTTCGCCGCCGCCCACGTCCCGCCAGTCCGCGTCCGTGATCCCGCCGGCGCGCAGCGTGTTGTTCGGCGCCTGCGCCGTGCCCAGGTCCTGCATGGCCCCCTGCACCCGGTAGGGGTTCCGGCTGTCCGTGGCGATGTGGTAGAACTGGCCGAGCGGGAGCGGCGGGCTCATCCACGTCTCGCCGCCGTCGGTGGAGATGGCCACGCCCCCGTCGTGCCCGTCGATCATCCGCTTCGCGTTCTCCGGGTCGATCCAGACGTCGTGGTGGTCGCCGTGGGGCGCGTCGACGATCTCCACGGTCTTGCCTCCGTCGATGGTGCGGACCAGCGGCACCTGGGGGAACCAGACGCGGTCCGGGTTGGTCGGGTCGATGGTGAGGGTGGCGTAGTACCAGGCGCGCTGCGTGAGCATGTGGGAGTCGTTGACCCGGTCCCACGTGTCGCCGCCGTCGTCGGAGCGGAACAGACCGCCATCATCGGCCTCGATGATGGCGTAGACCCGGTTCCCGTCCGACGGCGCCACCGCCACGCCCACCTTCCCCCAGGTCCCGCCGGGCAGGCCGTGCCCGGTGAGCTGTGTCCAGCTGTCGCCGCCGTCGCGGGACACGTACAGCCCGCTTCCCGGCCCGCCGCTGGTCATGGACCACGGCGTGCGCCGCATCTGCCACAAGCCGGCGAAGACGACATTGGGGTTGGAAGGGTCCAGCGCGACCGCCGAAGCCCCCGTGCTCGCATCCTTCTTCAGCACCTGCACCCAGCTCGTGCCGCCGTCCGTGGTGCGGTAGACGCCGCGCTCGGGATTGGGGCCGAACGCGTGGCCGAGCACCGCCGCAAAGGCGACGCGGGCGTCCCTCGGGTCCACGGCGACCTGCCCGATCTGCCCCTCCTGCTTCCACACGTGCTCCCAGGTCCTGCCCGCGTCCAGGGAGCGATAGATGCCGTCGCCAGGCGCCGTGTTCCCGCGCACGTTCGCCTCGCCCGCCCCGACGTAGACCACGTTCGGATCCGACGGTGCCACGGCGATGGCGCCGATCGAGGACGTGGGCTGGTCATCGAAGATCGGCTTCCACTCGTGGCCGCCGTCCACGCTCTTCCACACGCCGCCCGACGAGGCGGCGATGTAGTAGGTGAATGGGTCGCCCGGGATGCCCGCCACGCGTGTCAGGCGCCCGCCCGCGAACGGGCCCAGGAGCCGGTACTCCAGCCCGGCGAAAGCAGCTGGCTGCGCGAGCGCGGAGGGCGCGCTCCGCTGCTGCGCCGTGGCGGTGGCCGCCGTGAGGGCGAGGAGAAGGGCCGAGACGGGCAACGGCAGAGGCCGGCCTCGAGGCGAGAGCCGCATCGATGTCTCCGGGTAGAGTGGGGTGTGGGAAGCCGCCGGCACGGACCGGCGGGAGAGGGAAGATACGGGCTGGAGCGCGCGCGGTACAGTCGAGAGCGCCGCGCTGGCCTTCTGAGCCGTACACCCCGTGGCAGGATGCGTCCGCCCGCCCGACACGCGCGCCGGCAGCGCATCCGAGCACCCGGTTGCGCACCCGGGGCGGAGGGTGACAGAGTGGGCCCATGCGTAGCGTCATCTCCTGGGTGATCTGGGGCGGCATCGGCCTGGTGGCCCTCCTCTGGCTGCCGCTGCTGGCGGTGATCTTCGCGGTCACCGCCCCGTTCGACCCTGGCCGCTATACCGTGGGGCGCTGGTTCCGCCGGGCAGGCGTGGCTGCCGTCCGGCTCATCCCGTTCTGGCACTTCGAGACTCGCGGCGTGGACATTCGCGACCCGCGGCGACCTTACGTCGCGGTGGCGAACCACGAATCCTACGCCGACGTATTTCTCATCTCCCACCTGCCCTGGGAGATGAAGTGGCTGTCGAAGGAGGCGATCTTCCGCATCCCGGTCATGGGGTGGATGATGCGGATGGCCGGCGACATCCCGGTGGAGCGGGGCAGCCTGCGGAGCCGCGCGGGAGCGCTGGAGCAGATCGGCGACCGGCTCGACAAGCGCGTCTCCGTCATGGTGCTGCCCGAGGGCACCCGCTCCCGCACGGGCGCGCTGCTCCCCTTCCACGACGGCGCCTTCCGGGTGGCCGTGGACAGGCAGGTTCCGATCCTCCCGATCGCCGTGGCCGGGACGCGCGACGCCATGGCCAAGCACTCCATGCGCTTCAACCGCGCCCGCGCCATCGTCCGGGTGCTGGAGCCGGTCCCCACGGCGGGTCTGGGGCCGGCCGACGTGGGGCAGCTCCGCGACCACGTCCGCGACCTCATCGACAGGGCGCGACGCGAGCTCCGCGACGAGCTGATGGGGGCCGACTCGGGGCCATCGGCGTGATGGCCCCGTCGCCCCGGTCCTGGACCGGCGCAACGCCCCCCTGTCGCCAGGCCGGGGAACCAGTGCACATTAGAAGAACAGGCCGCTCTCCCCGCACCCTGCCCACACATGCAGGATCTCACTGAACGCCTCCTCGCCCTGGCGAGGGAGCTCCGCCGTCGCCGTGTCCTGCACACCGCGGGTATCTACCTCGTGGCGGCGTGGGCGGCCGTGGAGGTCACGTCCACGGTCTTCCCGCTCCTCTTCCTGCCGGACTGGGCCGCGCGCGCCGTGGTCGTGGCCGCGTTCCTCGGTCTCCCCGTGGTGCTGGTGCTGGCGTGGGCCTTCGATGTCACGCCCGAGGGGGTGCAGCGCGCGGAATCGGCGCCCGGTCGGAAAGTCCCCGTGGAGGCGAGAGTCGCGTTGGTCGCCGTCACTGTCGTGGTGACGGGGCTGGCCGGGTGGGGAGCGCGGGGATTCTGGCTGCGGGAGCCGGCCGACTCGACGGCGTCACTGGACCCGGCGCGCGTCGCCGTCCTCTACTTCGATGATTTCTCGGAAGGCCACCAGCTCGGGTACGTGGCGGATGGCCTGACGGAGGCGCTGATCCACGAGCTGGCGCAGATCGGGCCGCTCGAGGTGGTGTCGCGCAACGGCGTGAAGCCGTTCCGCAACCACTCGGTCCCCGAGGATAGCCTGGCCCTCCTGCTGAACGCGGGGACGATCGTGGAGGGGAGCGTGGAGTCGGACGGCGACCAGCTGCGCGCCACGGTGCAGATGATCGATGCCCGGACTGGGGTGCACACGTTGAGCGTGCGCCTTCAGCGCAGCGGGGACGACGTGCTGGAGCTGCGCGACGAGATCGTCCGGGAAGCGGCGAGGCGGCTCGGCCAGACGCTGGGGCGTGAGCTGGAGCTGGCCCGCGTCGGGCACGGCCCGCACAGCGGCACGGCGTGGTCCGCGGTCCAGCAGGCGCACGCCCTCATGGACCAGGCGGACACGCTGGCGTGGACACTGGGCGATCAGCCCGGCGCGCTCGCGACCCTCGGCCGGGCCGACTCGCTTTTCGCCATCGCCATGCGCCACGACCCGCGCTGGATCGAGCCGTTGATCGGGCGGGCGGCCGTACGGCTCGTGCGCACCGTGATCATTACCGGCGCGGTTCGGGCGGAGCTCCCGGACAGTGCGGCGGAGCCGCTGCGGCAGGGACTTCTGTTCGTGAACCAGGCGCTTCAGATGGAGCCGCGCAGCTCGGAGGCGCTGTCGTGGCGAGGAAGGTTGCGCTACCGGCTGAGCTGGATCGGCGGCGACGCCGCGCCGAGCCTCGTGGAGGAGGCCGAGTCGGATTACCGCCAGGCGGTGGCCGTGGACTCCAGCAACGCCGAAGCGTGGGTCGGGCTGGCCGAAGCGCTCCGGTCGCGCGGCGAGTTCGGGGAGGCGGCGCTGGCCGCTGACCGTGCGCTGGCGGCGGACCCGTTCCTGATCCACGCGGAGAAGGACATCCTGTTCACGCTCTCGCACGTCTGGCTGGAGCTGGAGCGTTTCGACCGCGCGGCCGAGTTCGCAGCGGAGGGGCGTAGGCGCTACCCGGCCGAGCCCATGTTCGCCGCGGAGCTGCTGGTGCTCTCCGCCGGCTGGGCGGGCCCGCACATCCCGGTCGACTCGGCCTGGGCGCTGGTGCACGCGGTGGAGAACGGGTTCAGCATGACGTTCTGGCCCCACGGCCACCTCCAGGTGGCCGCCGTCCTGGCCCGGGCCGGACAGCCGGACAGCGCTCTGGCCGTGGTGGCCAGGGTCAAGTCCGGGGAGCCCAGCCCGTGGCTGGACTATTTCGAGGCCAACGTACGACTCCAGCTCGGGGAGCCCGGGGAGGCCATCGATCGCCTGGCCGACTTCGTCCGGGCCGTGCCCCACCGCAGGGACTACATCGCGCAGGACTGGTGGTGGCGACCGCTGGCCGACTCCACCCGGTTCAAGGAGCTGGTGGCGGACTCCACCGAGTAGGGCGTTCCAGGCCGATCAGTGCTTCCCGACGATGATCTCCGGGTCCAATACCCGGACGTTCGCGCCGTCCCACACGCCGACCGAGTACTTGTAGCTCCCTTGCGGGGCGTTCGCATGCACCGCGGCCCGGAACGGGCGGTTCTTCTGCCCGTGCATGGCCTGTGGCGGGAGCGTGGGGCCGAACAGGTCGGCGTGCCGCTGCACCGCCAACCCGAAATCCAGGTCGCTGGCCCACTCGATCCGGGTGCCGGGGGTGACGTGAACCTGCATCGAGTCCACGACGACGGCCCCCGCGCTGTCCAGCGAGATCGTGATCGTGACGGGCCGCTGCACCCGATTCGCCGGAGCTGCCGCCGCGAGGGTCAGGAGCGCGGCAACGGCGAACAGGGAGGCGACGCGGATCCGGGGAGAAGTGAGACGCGACATGTGTCTTTCCTCACGGGGGTGGGGGCTCGTCCCCGGGCACCGATCGCCCGGGCGCCACAGGCAGTGGCGCGTACATAGTACCTGAGGTGCTGCCGCGCAGAAAGGATCTCGTTGGCACGATGCCGCTCCCTTGACGCGCTCCACCGGCCGGCCGACTTTGAACCCGAACGCCGGGACGTCGCCCCCTACCCACGGCTCCGGCGGGCAGCATGGCTTCGCCGGAGGCTACCCTCATGCGTTCGCTGCCACACCGCAGACCGTCACGCGGTCTCGGCCCCCGTGCGTTCCGACGAGGCCGCGAGACCGGTGCGCCCCGAGCGTTCCGCGCACTCCCTGACGCTCGCGGTCCGATCCTCGCCCACGTCCCACGGCTGGAGGTCCCATGGCAGGCATAGTCGGCTACGGCGCGTACATCCCCCGCAACCGGATCCGGGCGGAGGAGATCGCGCACCAGTGGGGAAAGGACGCCGAGTCGATCCGCGCCGGGCTGCTGCTCCAGGAGAAGTCGGTACCCGGCCTGGACGAGGACACGATCACGATCTCCGTGGCGGCCGGGCGCGCCGCGCTGGCGAGGGCGGGCGTCGACCCGCAGAAGGTCGGGGCACTGTACATCGGCTCGGAAAGCCACCCGTACGCGGTGAAGCCGAGCGGCACGGTGGTCTCGGAGGCGCTGGGGATCGGGCCGCATGTGCACGTGGCGGACTTCGAGTTCGCTTGCAAGGCCGGAACGGAGGCGATGTTCGTGGCGCTGGGGCTGGTGGAGTCCGGCCGCGTGGAATACGCCATGGGGATCGGGGCGGACACGTCGCAGGGGGCGCCGAGCGACGCGCTGGAGTACTCCGCGTCCGCGGGAGGGAGCGCGTACATCTTCGGCAAGGACAATGTCATGGCCGACGTGGTGGACGCGGTCAGCTACACCACGGACACGCCGGACTTCTGGCGTCGGGAGGGTGAGTTCTACCCCCGCCACGGCGGACGCTTCACGGGCGAGCCCGCGTACTTCAAGCACGTGCTGAGCGCCACGAAGCTGATCCTGGAGCGCACTGGGCTGAAGCCGGCCGATTTCCGCTATGCGGTCCTCCACATGCCGAACGGCAAGTTCCCGCTGAGCGCGGGGAAACAGCTCGGCTTCACGCGCGAGCAGCTCGAGCCGGGGTGGATCGTGCCCACCATGGGCAACACGTATTCCGGCAGCTCGCCCACCGGCCTGGCGGCGACGCTGGACATCGTGGAGCCGGACCGGCTCATCCTCATCACCTCGTTCGGGTCCGGCGCGGGCAGCGATTCGTTCGTGCTGCGCACCACCGACGCCCTGGTGGAACGGCGCGGCCGTGCGCCTTCCGTGCGCTCGATGCTGGACGGTCCTCGGCGGTACCTGACCTACGGGGAGTACGTGAAGCTGCGCGAGAAGATCCGGATGAACGACTGACCGCGCGGCAGGCGCGGGGGGCGGGGGGCGGACCTGGGCCGGCGCGAGCCGGCAGGCGGAGAACCCGAGGAGGTTGCATGCGCGACGTCGCCATTGTGAGTGCCGGGATGACCAGCTTCGGCGAGCTCTGGGATTCGAGCTTGCGCCAGAATGTTCGCGGAGGCCGCGCTGGAAGCGCTGCGCGGCGCGGGCGTGGACCACCTGGACGCGATCTACGTGGGGAACATGGCCGGGGGCCAGTTCGTGGGGCAGGAGCACCTCGGCCCGATTGCCGCGGACCAGCTGGGGATGGCCGGCGTGCCCGTGACGCGGGTGGAGTCGGCCTGCGCGTCGGGGGGATGGCGCTGCGGGCGGCGTGGATCGAAGTCGCCTCGGGGCTGAGCGACGTCGTGCTGGCCGCGGGCGTCGAGAAGATGACCAATGGCGCCGACGCCACCAACGTCCTGGCCACGGCGGCGGACCAGGAGCTGGAAGCGTATCACGGGATCACGTTCCCCGGGCTCTACGCCATGATCGCGCGGGCCCACATGGCTACGCGTGGAACCACGCTGGAGGACATGGCGTGGGTTTCAGTGAAGAACCACCGGCACGGTGCGCTCAACCCGCGTGCGCAGTACCGGCGCGAGATCACCGTGGAGGACGTCATGGGCTCGTCCCTGGTGGCCGAGCCGTTGCGGCTGCTCAACTGCTCGCCCGTGAGCGACGGGGCGGCGGCGGTGCTCGTGGTGCCGCTCGAGCGGGCGAAGGAGTTCACCGACCGGCCGGTGGCGATCCGCGGGAGCGGGGCCGCCACGGCGCCGCCCGCGCTGGCGGACCGCGAGGACCCGTCGGTGCTCACGGCGGTGAGGCTGTCGGCGGAGCGCGCGTACGCCATGGCCGGCATCAAGCCGTCGAACGTGGACGTGGCCGAGGTCCACGACTGCTTCTCCATCGCCGAGATCTGCTGCATCGAGGCCATGGGCCTCACCGACGGCTGCAACCCGGCGCAGGCGGCGAAGAGCGGCTTCACGGCGCTGGGCGGACGCCGCCCGGTGAACACGAGCGGCGGACTGAAGGCGAAGGGTCACCCCGTAGGCGCCACGGGGGTGGCGCAGGCGATCGAGATCTTCGAGCAGCTGCGGGGGGAGGCGGGCAACCGCCAGGTGGAGAATGCACACATCGGCGTCGCGCAGAACATGGGCGGCTCCGGTGGCAGCTCCGTGGTCCACGTTTTCGAGAGGGTGTGACAATGCCGAGTCCCAGGTACTGGCGAGAGATCCCGGCCCGCTACCGGCTCGAGGGCAGCCGCTGCACCGCATGCGGCAAGGTGGTCTTTCCGAAGCGGCAGGTCTGTCCCGCGTGCAGGGGCGAGGAAATGGAAGAGCTGCGGCTCTCGGCGCGCGGACGCGTGGTCACCTCCACGGTGATCCACGTGGCGCCGGACGAGCTCACCCCCGAGGCGCCGTACGCCATGGCCATCATCGAGACTCCGGAAGGCGCGCGGTTGATGGCGCAGGTAGTGGACTGCGTCCCGGAGGAGATCCTCCCTGGCGTGGAGGTGGCGCTCGAGTTCCGCCGCATACGCGCGGAGGGACACGGCGGCATCCTTTGCTACGGTCACAAGGCCGTGCCGGTCGGAGGCGCATCGTGAACGGCGTGGTGGAGGTCCCGGTCGTCGCCCGGGTCAGCGACGAGCACTACCGCGCCTATCAGGCCGAAGCCCGGCGCCGCGGCGTCCCGGTGGAGCAGCTGGTGGCGCACACCGTGAACTGCCTGCTCGAGGAGCTCGAGCGGGAAGAGAACGAGTGCCGCGACGTGCTTCGCCGGACGACCCCCGCCGGCGGCTCCGCGTAGACCCGGGCCCCGACCGCCGGGCTGTTCCTCGGTGACGTAGCCGGCTCCGCGACCAGGAAGACCTTCCTGTGCGCGGCGATGTACCGCGGCGCGTCGTCCACCGAGCCCTCCGAGATCTGCGACAGATCCCCTTCGTCGCGCAGCGTCGCTCCGCGGATCCGCTTCACGGCTACGGGGTCCATTCGCGGCCTCGTGCGGTTCGAGCGGCGAAGTCGGCACGGGACGGCTCGCCTGTTGCGTTCGTGAAGGTGGGAGCATCCACCAGACCGGAGGGGGCCGATGTCGAGCGATCGGAAGAGTCAAAGCGAAGGCACGGAGCGCAGGAAGTGGGCCGGGGGACGGGAGCGTTTCCGGGAGGCGGCGGAGCGCACGGCGGAGGCGCAGCGGCGGATCCAGGCCGAGCTGGAGCGGAGAGAGGCGGAGCGCGAGCGCGGGGGCTCCGATGGCGAGGGTGGTGATGCGACGGAGGCGGTGCAGGCGAGCGCTCGCGAAGAGCCGGAGTCGCCCGTCCCGGAGCAGCACCAGGCCAAGCCGGGGCGGGAGTCGGAGCTGGAGCCGGCGCCGCGCTTCGCGGGCCACGGGTACAGAGGGTCGGGGAAGCTCGAAGGGCGGGTGGCGCTGGTCACCGGCGGCGATAGCGGGATCGGCAGGTCGGTGGCGGTCCTGTTCGCCCGGGAAGGGGCGGACGTTGCAGTCGTCTACCTGAGCGAGCACGAGGACGCCGAGACCACGAAGCGCGCCGTGGAGGCGGAAGGGCAGCGCTGCATCACGCTCTCCGGCAATGTACGGGATTCCGCCTTCTGCGAGTTCGCCGTGGAGCGCACCGTTGAAGAGCTCGGCGGTCTGGACGTGCTGGTGAACAACGCGGCGTTCCAGGAGCACGCCAGGTCGCTCGAGGACCTCACGGATGACCACATCCGGATGACTCTGGAGACGAACATCCTGGGCTACATGGCCATGGCGAGGGCCGCGCTCCCTCACCTGGGCGAAGGAAGCGCCATCGTGAACACGGGGTCGGAGACGGGGCTGTTCGGGCAACCGATGCTGCTGGACTACTCCGCGACGAAAGGGGCGATCCATGCCTTCACGCGCGCCCTCGCCCAGAACCTGGCCGACCGCGGGATCCGCGTGAACGCCATCGCGCCCGGACCGGTGTGGACGCCCCTCAACCCGGCCGACCGGGCGGCAGAGGCAGTGCCGGAGTTCGGGAGCGACACGGCCATGCACCGGCCCGCCCAGCCGGAGGAGCTCGCGCCCGCGTACGTCTTCCTCGCCTCGCCCGTCACGGCCGGGTACATCACGGGCGCCGTGCTCCCGGTCATGGGCGGCGTAAAGGGGTAACGATCGCGACGCCGCGTCTCGAACCGTCGAGCCGATGAGAGAACGACGCAGCATATCCCGCCCCGCGCTGGCCGTCGTTCTCGCCCTGTGCGTGCTCCCCGGCGCGGCAGGTGCGCAGGGGAGTCAGGCCGGGGACGCCGGGCCGCGCCCGCTCTTCGACCAGCGCGACGCCTGGATCGCAGCCGCCTACGTGGGCGGCGCCGCCCTGTCCTTCCCCTTCGACGAGCGCGTGGCCATGGCCATCCGCGATTCCGTGTTCCAGGAGTCGCGTGGACTCAAGCCGGCGGCGCGCGCGTTCAACTTCCTGGGATTTCCAGGCTCGCTGCTGATAAGCGCCGTGGTCTACGGCGGCGGGCTCGCCGCGGGAAGCCACGACGTGAGCGGCATGGGTCTGCACATGGGCGAGGCCATCATGATGGCGGAAGGATTCACGTATGCCATCAAGACGCTGGCGGGGCGCGCTCGTCCCGCCCTGGACATCCACGCCCCATTCAACTTCCGCCTCGCGCGCGGCATCCGGGGGAGTCCGTACCAGTCCTTCCCATCCGGGCATTCCACCGCCGCGTTCGCCACCGCGGCGGCGGCCGCCCACGAGCTGCGGAACGTCTGGCCCGGGCACGACATCCTGGTGGGCATGGTGACGTACGGAGCCGCCACGATGGTGGGGCTGAGCCGGATGTTCGACAATCGCCACTGGACCAGCGACGTGGTGTTCGGCGCCGCCATCGGCGCGTTCAGCGGATGGAAGGTCGTACGCTACAACGACGAGCACCCGGGCAACCGGCTGAACCAATGGCTGCTGGTGGGCTCGTTCGTGCCCGGCCGCGGCGGTGGCTTGGCCGTCGGCCTGCTGCCCGCCATGTGATGGCCAGGCGCGCCGGGCCTACAGCCAGTGCTGGAAGAGGACCATGCTGATCGCGGCCGCGCTGGCCAGGCTCGCCACCGCCGCGCGCGTGCCCTGGTGGAACGCTTCCGGGAGCAGCTCCACGAGCACCATGAACACCATGGCGCCCGCGGCGAACCCCAGACCGTATGGCAGGGCGCTCCGGAACGCCTCGACGAAGAGAAACGCGGGCACGGCCATCACGGGCTGCGGCAGCGACGATATGATGCTCCAGCCCGCGCAGCGGGCCACGCTCACACCCTGCGGCCGGAACACGGCGCTGATCGCCACACCTTCCGGGATGTTGTGGATGGCGATGGCGATCGTGATGAGCGCGGCGAGGGTCATCCCGCCGCCGAAGGAGACGCCCACGGCCACACCCTCGGAGAACGAGTGCACGGTCATCACCACCATCATGAGCAGCATCTTCTTCGCGCCCTCGCCACGCGCGGCCTCGAACACCAGCTCCTCCTCGTCGCGGTCGCCGAGGATCCGCTGCGTGACCAGGATGAAGAGCACACCGACGACGCCGCCCACCACCACCTCCACCCTCCCGTAGCCCGACCCCTCCGACACCAGCCCGAAGCTCGCCCCGAGCATCAGCCCGGCCGCCACCGCGTTGGAATACGCGATCAGGCGAACGGACGGCCGGCGAACGAAGGCGAAAGGAAGCGCGCCGAGACCCGTGGCGATCGCCGTCGCCAGGGCGTAGAGGAAGACCAGGACGACCGTGCTCACGGAATGTGCCCGCCGAGCAGGACCACCAGCCCGAGGGCTACCATCGAGACGAGAGCGATGCTGGTGCTGCCAGCCTGCCGGTAGGACTCCGGCAGGAGCTCCACCAGCACCAGCTGGAACAGGGCGCCCACGGCGAAGCCGGTGGCCAGCGGAAGGAGCGCCGGGATGGCGGAGATCATCGAGAAGGTGACCACCGCCAGCAGGACCTGGTTGATGTTCGTCGCCAGGGCGAGACCCAGCGACTGGACCACAGAGAGGCGCTGCCGCGTCAGCAGCGAGCTCAGCACCATCGCCTCGGGGATGTTGTGGACCGCCAGCGCCAGAGCCATCGAGATCCCCAGCGGGATCGAGACCAGCATGGCGACGCCGATCGCGATCCCCTCGTGCGCCGCGTGGAGCGTGTCGGCCAGGATCACCTTGTAGCCGTGCTCGATGCTGTCCTCCTGTATGCGGTCGAGCTCGGCCGTTCCGGTGAGGGCGTGCGTGGCTCGCACGAAGCCGATCCCCACCACGGCACCCACCGCTCCCGCCAGCAGCCCCGTCTTCAGCCCGGCGGTCAGGAGCATGTAGGCCACGCCGAACATCAGACCGGCGGCCACGGCGTTCGCCCAGCCGATCACCGAAGTGCGCGGGCGGCCGCCCAGGACCTGCGGCAGCACGCCCAGCATGGCTGTGAACGAGGCCACGGCCGAGTAGACGAAGACGGTGACAACCGGGTTGCGCATCGGCACGGAGGTATTGTGGCACCCGCCCGGGCATTCCGCGAGAGGCGCTTGCTGCTCATGACGCCGTGGAGCGGGCGGCTCGGCGCGCACCACGCGACGCACCGGCCGGCACCCGCGCGGGCCCCCCGGCGCCGTTCCTGCATGACGACGCACCGGAACCCGCGCGCGGAACCCGCGCGGGCGGGGCACTCCAGCGCGCCGGTCGCCGCTGGCCCGCGACGCTCTGACCACCACATGGCTCGACGACCCAATGACGATCCGATCCGCCCTGGCCGCCGCTCTCCTTCTTTCCGCTTCCGCCTGCGCGGGAGGCACGGCGGGCGCGCCCGGCCGGACCGGCGCCCGGGATGACGGCGAGGGGCGTCCCCGGGTTCGACACCCGCGACTACCCCGGCGAGGATGCCCTCACACGCTGGCGCGAGCAGTCCCCCTATCGGTGGGTCGGGTTCTACCTCGCCGCGCCCTGCTACACCGGCACCAGCTGGCAGGGGAAGCGCACACGCCTCGAGGCAATGGGGTGGGGCCTCGCCGTGATCTTCGTGGGAGAGCAGGACTGGCCCCAGCACGTGGGCCCCACCCCCGACAGCGAGGCCACCGCGCCTTCGTGCACGCGCGGCAACGTCTCACCGCAGAAGGGTAGCGCCGACGGCGCGGCCGCCGTCCGTGCCGCCGCCGCCGAGGGGTTCCCGGACTCCACCGTCGTATACCTCGATGTCGAGCGAGTGGACAGCGTCGCCGATCCCCTGGTGGCCTACGTGCACGCATGGGCGGAGGCGCTCCTTGCGGACGGGCGATTCCTCCCCGGGCTGTACGCCCACGCGGGCAACGCGCCACGGCTCCTCGACGCGGTCGAGGATGCCTTCGGTGCCGCAGGCCGCACCGGGCCGCCGAGCCTCTGGCTGGTGGACACCACCGGTTTCAACCTGCGTCGCGCCCCGGCCGAGTCCGGCTTCCCGGACGCTCGGGTATGGCAGGGCCGCCTCGACGTCCGGGAGTCGTGGGGCGGCATCGAGCTGCCCATCGACGTCAACGTCGCGGCGTCGAGCGCACCATCGCAGGGAGGAGGCTGAGCCAGGGGACATCGCGACCCCCCGGGCCCCATCCCCGCTCCGGATGGAGGCCTGCCCCGCAGCCCGTGCTCCGGAGCAGGCCTCCCGCAACGCCCGCTACTGCCTCACCGTCTGGGCTTCGATCTCGATACGCACCTCGTTGCCCACGAGCAGGCCGCCGGTCTCCAGCGCCTGGTTCCACTTCAGGCCGAAATCACGCCGGTCGACAGTCGTCTGCGCGCTGAACGCGGCCCGCTCACCGCCCCACGGGTCCTGGTTCGTGCCACCGAACACCGCGTCCAGCGTCACCTCCTTCGTCACCCCGCGGATCGTCAGCTCCCCTACCACCTCGAAACGGCTTCCCGGCTCCAGCGCCGCGCCCTTCACCCGAGTGCTCACGAACCGGATCTCCGGGTACTCCTCGGCGTCCAGGAAGTCCGCCGAGCGCAGGTGCGCATCCCGGTCCTCCGTCCCCGTATCGATGCTCGCCGCCCCGATCTCCACCTCCACACGGCTCGCCCCGGGGTCGTCCACGTCGAGCTCCACCGCTCCCGTCACGTCCGGGAACTGGCCTCGCACCTTCGTGATCATCATGTGCTTCACCGTGAACTCGACCTGCGAGTGTGCCGGGTCGATCTCCCACGTCGTGGTTCCCACGGTCATCTGAGTATCACCCATCGTGCCCTCCAAGCTAGGATCAAAGATTCTCTGTTTCGAGATAACTACCGAAAAAAAACCCGTCGAACGAACGGCCCGTTTCATCCCCCGGCCGGGCTGGCCGGCTCGCCCGCGCGCCTCGTGAGGGTCCCGGCGGCGCCGGAATCCGGTGCGCGGAACCCCGTGCGCGGGGCCATGCGCCCGGCGTCGCCCGGCAGCGGTCGCCGCTCGGCGCCCAGTCCCAGGCGCTTCAACAGATCGGCCGCCTCCGCCTTCTCGGCGGCCGTGAGCTCGCCCTGCGCCGTCGTCAGCGCGGCTGCGTGCTCGGGGAAGATGCGGTCCAGCAGCTCCTCGCCCTCTGCCGTCAGCTCGGCGTACACCGCGCGACGATCCTCCGGGCACGGGCGACGTCGCACGAACCCCTTCCGCTCGAGACGGTCGATCACGTAGGTGATGCCGCCGCTCGACTTGAGCACCGCGCGCTGGAGTGCGCCCACCAGGAGCGGTCCCTTGTGGTACAGCGCCTCGAGTGCCGCGAAGTCGGCCAGGGAGAGTCCATGGCGCGCCACGTCCGCCTCGGCATGGGCCGTGAGGCTGGCGTGAGTGCGGCTCAGGATCACCCAGAGCCGGAGAGCTGTCTGGCAGTCGTCCACCGGACCTCCCGCGGTATTATCTCGAACCAAAGATAATCCGTCCGGGCGGGTCGGTCAAGGGGCGGGGCAGAGGAAGGAGAGACGGGCCCGGGTGGTGCAGTCGGCGCGGGTCTCCAATGTTGAGCGCATGGAGAACGATTTCTGGGAGGATCCGGAGCGGGTGGCGCGGTTCGGGGAGCGTGAGCCGGACCACCGGCTGAAGGCGCTGGCGGAGGAGTACGCCGAGCCGGCGTCGACGCGTGTGCTGGACCTGGGGTGCGCGGGTGGTCGGAACACCGTGATGCTGGCGCGTCTTGGGTTCGACGTACAGGCGCTGGACGCGTCGCGGTCAATGGTGGAGCACACGCGGGCGCGCCTGGCGGAGGTCGTGGGGGAGGAGGAGGCGGAGTCGCGGGTGCGGCGGGGTCGCATGGACCGCCTGTCGGCCTACGGAGACGGGATCTTCGACGTCGTCGTGGCGCTCGGTGTGCATCACAGTGCCTCGACGCGGGAAGAATGGGAGCGTGCCGCGGACGAGCTGGCGCGGGTGGTGGCGCCGGGAGGGACGGTGCTCTTCAACCAGTTCACGCCGGAGGTGGACCTGACGGGCCGCGGCGTCCGGCCGGTCGCGGGGGAGCCGGGCGTGTACGAGGGCATGCCGTCGGGACGTGGGGTGCTGCTGACTGCGGCCGAGCTGGACCGTGCGATGGCGGCGCGGGGGCTTTTTCCCCGGGTGCCCAGCGAGACCGTTCGAGTGCAGCTCGAGGAGGGTCGTCGGGTGAGCGTGAACGCGCTGTACGAGAAGGTCGGCCCCGGGGCCGGATGACCTACCCCCGGCCGCGTCGAAGGGCTCCGGGTGGCTGAGCTCCGCTTCGTGGTTTCCGGTCAGGTCAGCAGGTGGAGTGAATGAGCGCGCCGACCGGCCAGAGCTTGGCGTCCTTGAAGACGCGCCCGTCCGCCAGCTCGATCCGGCCCCAGGCGTCGGAGACAATGCGGGGGGAACGCGCGTGCGGGCTCAGGTCTTCACGATGCGTGAGCGGGCCGGCAGGCTCAAGGGGGCACCCTCTTTCACGCTACTTGCGTCGTGGGATCCACCTCAGCCCCATCACCGGCGGAGGTGAGTGATGCGTCCGGACGGAGACACCCTGAAGCGCGGGGCCATGGCGGGCGTGCTGGCCGCCACTGCAGTGGCCGGCTGGTTCCTCCTGGTCGACATCCTGGCCGGGCAGCCGCTCCACACCCCGAACTATCTCGCCGCCGCCGTGCTCGGGCCGGAACGCGTCGGCACGGGGCTCACTGCGGCCACCGTCCTGTACACCGTGTTCCACTACTTCGTCTTCACGGCCCTCGGCATCGCCGCGGCGGCGGCCCTGCGCCGCGTCGGCCGCATCCCGGCTCTGCTGCTCGGCCTCGCGTTGGGGTTCGTCCTTTTCGATGTGATGTTCTACGCCGGCCTGCTCGTGAACGGGGCGAACGTGCTGGATGAGCTCGGCTGGCCGCAGGTGCTGGTCGCGAACGTGCTCGCGGGCGTCGTGTTCATGGGCGTCCTCGCGGCCACGGGCGTGGTCACGGAGCTCGACTGGGGGGCGGTGCTGCGCAGGCACCGTGCAGTGCGGGAAGGGATCGCCGCCGGGCTCATCGGCGCCGCCGCGGTGGCGGTTGTGTTCTTCATCTTCGACGCCGCTTCGGGCCGCCTCCTCTTCACGCCCGCGGCGCTCGGCTCGGCGCTTTTCCACGGCGCCCGCGAGGCCGCGGCAGTACAGGCGGACGCTGCCACCATCGTGGCGTACACCGCGGTCCACGTCGCCGCGTTCCTCGTGGTCGGGTTGGTCGCCGCGGGTCTGGCCGCCGAAGCGGAACGTGAGCCGCCGGTCGTGCTGGGGATCTTCCTCCTGTTCATCACCTACGAGACCCTGTTCGTCGGGCTGCTCGCCATCTTTGCCGACTGGCTGCTCGCCTCCCTCCCGTGGTGGAGCGTCGCGGCCGGGAACATCCTTTCGGCGATGGCCATGGGCGTGTATCTGTGGCGGGCGCACCCGGCGCTCGGGGCGGCGCTACGCGAGAAGGACCGGGCGCTGGAAGCGCCCTCCCCGGCCCCCCGCCGCTAGGACCCCGCTTCGCCGGCCAGGATTTGGTCGACTTCCCGCAGGTCGTCCTCGTCGAGGGGCCAGGCCGCGACCGCCGACGCGTTGGACCGCGCCTGCTCCGGCCGGGTCGCCCCGGCGATGACCGAGGCCACCACGTGGTGGGCGGCCAGCCACGCGAACGCGAGCTCAAGGAGCGTGTGGCCGCGCTCTTCGGCGAACACCGCCAGGCGGTCCACCGTGTCCAGGCGCTCGTCCGTGAGCCGATCGCTCCGGCCGCCGCTGGTCAGACGGGTGCCCTCCGGCATCGGCCGCCCCTTGCGGTACTTGCCGGTGAGCAGCCCGCTCGCGAGAGGGAAGAAGGGGATGAGCGCCAGGTCACGGCGGGCGCACTCGTCCAGGACTCCGCTCTCCGGCTCGCGGGACAGAAGGCTGTACTCGTTCTGCACGCTGACGAAGCGCACACCCGCCTCCTCGGCGGCCGCGTCCGCTTCCCGGATCTGGGCGACGGAGAAATTGGAGCACCCGACAGCCCTCACCTTGCCGGCGTCCACCAGCTCTCTGAGCGCGCCTAGCGTGGCGACGATCGGGACGGACGGGTCCGGCTTGTGGAGCTGGTAGAGGTCAATGCGGTCGAAGCCCAGCCGTCGCAGGCTGGCGTCAGCGGCCTCGCGCACCGCGTCCGGGGCGGCGCCCTCCCTCCAGCCGAACTTCGTGGCGACGACCGCGCGCTGTCGTCGTCCGCGCAGCGCCCGGCCGAGATACTCCTCGCTGCGCCCGTCGCCGTACGAGTTGGCGGTATCGAAGAAGTCGATCCCCGCGTCCAGGGCCGCGTGGACCACGTCGGCGGTGGCCGCGCCGTCCAGGCGCGTGCCGAAGTTGTTGCAACCAAGCCCGACGACGGTGACGTCGAGGGTCCCGATGGAGCGGCGTTCCATGCATTCCCTCCGGTCCGGGTTCGCGACAGTGTTCCGGGGGCGGCTGGCACCCGGCTCCCTCCGTGCGCATCATCCAAGCCGGATTGCGGTTTCCGCAGCAGGCGAGAACCGCATGATCGGACGGCCGTGGACAGGAGCGTGACGTGGCCGATTTCGCCGTGGAGACCGTGGAGCTCGGGAAGCGGTTCGGGGACGTACGGGCGGTGGAAGCCCTCGACCTGCGCGTCCGGCGCGGCGAGATCTACGGCTTTCTCGGGCTGAACGGGGCGGGCAAGTCCACGACGATCCGGATGCTCCTTGCGATGATCGCCCCCAGCGCCGGAACCGCGTCACTGCTGGGCGAGCCGGTGCGGCCGGGCGCGGGCCGCCTGTGGCTGCGCGTGGGGCACCTGGTGGAGTCGGCGGTGGCGTACCCGGAGCTGACGGTGCGGGAGAACCTCGAGGTGTCGGCTCGCCTGACGGCGGTCCGCGACGCCCGGGCGGTGTCACGCCGGATCGAGGAGCTGGCGCTGGCGCCGTACGCGGATCGACGGGCGAGGACGCTGTCACGGGGGAACCTGCAGCGGCTGGCGCTGGCGCGCGCCCTCCTGGGTGACCCGGACCTCCTGGTGCTGGACGAGCCGGCGAACGGGCTGGATCCTGCCGGCGTCGTGGAGGTGCGCGAGCTCCTGCGCAGCCTCGCCCGGGACGCCGGCGTCACGGTTTTCATGTCCAGCCACCACCTTGCCGAAGTGGACCGCCTGGCCACGCGCATCGGCATCGTCCACGGTGGCCGCCTCGTCGAGGAGATGGGCACGGCCGAGATGGAGGCGAAGCGGGACCGCCGACTGGAGGTGGGCTCGCGCGACCCGGACGCTGCGGCCGCTGCGCTCGAGGGAGCCGGCTTCGGGCCGGTGGTCCGTGGGGGTCAACCCGGAGGCGGGGGTCGAATCCTGGAGCTGCGCGCCAGGCGGGCCGTGGACGCGCCTGACGAGGTGGCGCGCGCGCTCGTGACGGCGGGAACGGCGCCCACCCGTCTGGCCGTCGTGCAGGAGGACCTGGAACAGCATTTCCTCCGTCTGACGCGGGATGCGGGAGGGGTGGCGTGAGCGGATACGGCGCGGCGCTCGCCGCCGAGACGGTGAAGGCGAGGCGCGCCCGCGTCCTCTGGATCCTCATGGGCGGCTTCTCGATCGCACCGCTGGCGGGCGGGTTGTTCATGGTGATCCTGAAGGACCCCGATCGGGCCAGGCAGATGGGGCTGATCGGGCAGAAGGCGCAGATCGTGGCGGGAACCGCCGACTGGCCTGCATTCCTCGCCCTCCTGGCGCAGAGCGTGGCGGGCGGAGGCCTGATCATCTTCGCGTTCGCCACCGCCTGGATCTTCGGCCGGGAGTTCTCGGACCGCACGGTTCGCACGCTGCTGGCGCTTCCCACTTCACGGCGGGCCATCGTGGCCGCGAAGGCGACGGTGGCGGCGACGGTGTGCTCCGCAATGGCGGTCTGGGTGTTCGTTCTCGGTGTGGCCGTGGGCGGCGTAGTGGGGCTGCCCGGCTGGTCGCCGCGGCTCCTGGCCGCGAGCGCCGCGACCATCCTCCTCGTGGCCGGCGCCACCATTGCCCTCCAGAGCGTGACGGCGTTCCTGGCCAGTGCGGGACGCGGCTACCTGGCCCCGATCGGCTGGACCTTCTTCTCCCTCGTCCTGGCCAACATGCTCGGGGTCCTCGGCCGGGGTGGCTGGTTCCCGTGGGCGGTGCCGATGCTGTACACCGGCGTGGCAGGGCCGGAAGGGGAGGCCGTGGGTGTGGGGAGCTTCGTACTGCTGGGAGCGACGTCCGTCGCCGGTCTCATCGCCACCTTCACGTGGTGGGACAGGGCGGACCAGGCCGGATGACGCGGCGGCTCACGTCCCGGCGGACGGCGCCGCCACCCCGCGGGCGAACGCCGCCAGCTCGCCCATCGTGTCCAGGCGGTGCACGGTCGAGGGGCGGCGGCGAAGTAGACGTGCTTCTGCATGGATTCGGGCACGTGTCGGCAGCGCTGGGCAAGGAGGATCGGCGCGGCTTCCTGGAGGCGGTGGAGGAGTACCGCAGGGGGGCAGTGCCGCTGGAGGCGCCGCTGGCGCTGCTGCGCTCGTGGGCGAGGGAGGGCGCTTCGTCGTGGCTGGCGGCGCAGACCTACCTGGCGTGAGCGCGCCGGTGCTGCGGAACCGGGAGCACGTGCTGCGGACGCGGATGACGCTGCCGCTGTCGCCCGACGAGGTGTTCCCGTTCTTCGCGGAAGCGAAGAACCTGGAGCGAATCACGCCGCGGGAGCTTGGATTCCGGATCATGTCGCCGGTGCCGGTGGCGATGGGGCAGGGGGCGAGGATCGACTACCGGCTGTCGCTGTTCGGCGTGCCGTTCGCCTGGAACACGGAGATCACGACGTGGCGGCCGCCGCACGAGTTCGTCGACAGGCAGGTGAGGGGCCCGTACGCGCAGTGGGTCCACCGCCACCGCTTTCGCGCGACGCCCTCGGGCACGGAGATCGAGGACGAGGTGCGCTATCGTCTGCCCGTGCCGCTGCTGGGGGAGGTGGCCCATCCGCTGGTGCGGCTCCAGCTCCGCCGCATCTTCCGGCACCGGCAGGCGAGCATCCGGGCGATCCTGGTTGACGGGGCGAGAGGCCACGAGGTAGCGTAGGAATCTGGCGATGCCCCTCGTCGTTCATCTCACCGGAAGCGAACACCATGCGCGTCGTCGAAGTCAGCCGCCGGCCGGACGAAACAGGCCACCGCGGCGGGCCGCTGCGCCTGGCCCGATCCATCGTCCTTGCCGCGGGCACCCTGGTCGCCGCCTGCGCCACCGGGTCTTCCGGCGCGTCGGAGCCGGCCGCCACCACGCGCACCGGCGTCGTCGTGCAGACGCCGGGGAGCTCCGACGCGTTCACGCTCACCCGGGACGCAAACATCTCCACCATGACGGTCCCGGCTTCGCCGGAATCCCTGTGGCCGGTGCTGGTCACGGCGTACGGTGACGCAGGGCTCGACGTGAGCGGCGCCGACAGCGACCGCCGCATCCTGGTGAGCAGCGGAAGCCGCGTGCGGCGCATTGCCGGGGACCGGGTGGACCGGTTCTTCGACTGCCCCGGGACCGCCTACGGCAACACCGCCTCGAGCGGCGACGTCTATCCCCTGGTCCGGACGGAGCTCATCAGCGCCTCGGAAGGCGCCACCGTGGTCCGGATGCAGGTGGAGGCGGTCTCCGTCAGCAACACGGGCAACCGCGGCCAGTGCCGGAGCACAGGCCGGCTCGAGCGGATGCTGCGGGACGCGCTCGTGGCCGGCCGCTGATCGCGGCGCCTACCGCCCGCCGAACTGATAGGCGAAGCCAATCCCGACCGCGGCGTACCCGACGCCGACGCTCACGGACTCGCCGCCGAGGACGATATCGCCGGAGTACCCGCGGTAGCGGACGGCGGGCTGGATACGGAGTCCGCTCTCGCCGAGGGCAAGGTCGAGCCCGGCTCCTACCTCGACCCCGAACGTCCGGTCGGACTCCACGGTGACGTCGGCCGTGCCGCCACTCACCTCGAGGCTGAACACGTCGTACAGTGCGCCGAAACGCACCCACGGCGTGACCGGGGCGCTGGCGCCGAGCGGAATGGTGAAGCGCAGACCGCCGGTGAAGCCCGCGTCGCCGTACTGGCCGTCCATCCCCGGGTCATTCTCGTCGACGTCGAAGGTGAACTTGCCGTAGGCGGCGTAGATGCCGATCACCGGCGTGAGCTGGGCCAGTCCCTCCACCCCGAAGCCGGTCCCCGTCTTCGCGTCGCTGAGATCGTTGGACACGGGGAAGGCGAAGTCACCCCGGCCAGATATGGCGAATCCGACCGAGCCCTGGGCGGCGGCGGGCGAGGCGGCAAAGGACGTCGCAAGAACGAGCGCAGCGACCCGGGGAAGGTGTTTCGGCACGGGGACTCTCCGTCTCAGGGGGAACGGCAGCGTTCTTTCGCGACGTCAAGTTGGACCGGACCCGGCGCGGGGGCAATGTCGGCGTCGCCCTCACTCCGCCGGGCGCTCGCACAGGAGCATCCACGACGTGCCGAAGCGATCGCGCAGCATGGCGAAACGCGCCGCGAAGAAGGTCTCCTCCATTTCCATGAAGACCTCGCCGCCTTCACGGAGAAGGCCGTATACGCGCTCCGCTTCCTCGGGGGTGCCCAGCGTCAGCGAGAGATACGCGCTCCGCATGGGCTGCGCGGACGGGATGTCCGCTCCCCGGAGGAGCATGCCCCCGATCTCGATCTGCGCGTGCAGGATGGCATCCCCCCACTCCGGCGGCATCTGCGAGCTCCCGGGCCCCTCGGAGTGCGTGGTCATCATGGTGATCTTCCCGCCGAGGTGCTGCTCGTAGAAGCGGAACGCGTCCGCGCAGGTGCCGGGATAGTTGACGTAGACGTCCAGCTTCATGGTGTCTGCCGGTGGATCGTGTGGGTCGGAAATGACATGCCCGGACCTGCCTTCCGGACCGCCAGAGGCGGGCTTACGCGGAGAGGCCCCACGGCCACGGGGGCCGCGGGACCTCTCCGCCGAGTCGGGCAGGCCGGATTCGAACCGGCGACCCCCTGAACCCCATTCAGGTGCGCTACCGGACTGCGCCACTGCCCGATGTGGTGTGCTGCGAGTGGGGAAGATAGTGCGGGACGGCGCCGGCTACAACCCGCTGCGGCAACGTGCGCGGCCCGTTCCCCGTGCGCGCGGCAGAGCGCTTGCGGTATCTTTCTGCGGTGATCGCGGACGGCAGCGGAGGGAAGGGCGGCCATGGGAAAAGAGAAGTCGCAGCGGGAACAGGAAGGGCTGGAGGGGATGGGGCTGGGACTCCGGCTCGGCATCGGCGTGGCGGTGGCCATGGGCGCCCTGGTGAGCGGCTTCCTGGTCTCCCGGCGTGGTCGTCGGCTGGTGGCCGACACGTTCCGCGGCCGGCGGCCGTCGCCGCTGGCGGACCGCGTGCTCGACCGGCTCTGGGACGACGCGCTGCTCGGGCGCCGGCGCCTCGACGTGGACGAGCCGAGCGACGGCGTGGTGGTGATCATGGGGTCGGTCGCTTCGGACGACGAGCGACTGCGGGCGCTGGAGCTTGCGCGCGCGGTGGACGGGGTGGCGAAGGCGGAGGACCGATTGGTCCTGGATCCCACGATTCGGCGGCGTCGCGTGAAGCAGCTGTCCGGGAACGGCCGGGGCTGAGGGAGAGGCGGGGGAGCCGATCGATCCGGGGCTGAACGAGCCGGAGGCGTCGCAGCGGATCGGCGCACTGCAGGAGAAAACGGGTCGCAGGCGCCGCGCGTGGCCGGACTGGTCAGGCGGCCGCCCCGTCGACATCTTCGGGGGTATGACCGAGCGACGGCGAGTGCCCACGGGCGCCCCGTGGGCGGAGAAGGTCGGCTACTCCCGGGCCATCCGGGTCGGTGACACCATCTACGTCTCGGGGACGGCGCCGGTGGATGCGGCCGGCGGCATCGCGTTTCCGGGGGACGTGTACGGGCAGGCCAAGCGGTGCCTGGACATCATCGTGGCGGCGCTGGGCGAAGCGGGTGCCCGACCCGAGCACGTCGTGCGCACGCGCATCTTCGTCCGTGACGCCTCGGCCTGGGAGGCCGTGGGCCGGGCGCACGGCGAGGTCCTGGGCCACGCCAGGCCCGCCACGACGCTCGTCGAGGTGAACGGCTTCATCCATCCGGAGATCCTCGTGGAGATCGAGGCAGTCGCGGTGGTCTAGCGCGCGGCCGGACGCGCGTGAGGCGTGTCCGGCATTCTTCGCGCGTGCCGCGCGCATCCCAGCACGTGCCCAGAATTATTACAGGCGTTCCTCTTTCCGGCGGGGTCCAGTCACGGCAGGAAGGGTCCGCGCGTTGTTGGGTGAGCGCGGGCGCGGGCGATCCTGGCGCGGGAGCCACGGGTCGTGAAGCACAGGAGCCGGAGGATAGGAGAGCGGATGAAGCGGGAGCGAGTATGGCGTCGCCGGGTGGGCGGGAGCGTGGTGGCGGCGCTGGCCGCCTGGTCGGTCGCGGCCGGCGCGGCGGCGCAGGCGGGGGACAGCACGGCGTCGGGCGCGGAGGGCGATTCACCGGGGCTGCGACTCCCCGTGGTGGAGGACACGCTGTCGAACGGGATGCGGATTCTCGTGCTGCGGCAGCCGGGTGCGCCGACCGTATCGTTCGTGATCCGTTACGAGGTCGGGTCGGTGAACGAGGTGCTGGGGGAAACGGGGATCGCGCATTTCCTGGAGCACCTCCTGTTCAAGGGGACGACCACCGTGGGGACGACGTCGCTCGCCGGGGAGCTGGCGCTGTTCCCGCTCATGGACTCGGTGGCGGACACGCTGCTGCTGGTGCGGGCGGGGCGGGTGGCCGCGAGCGCGGACGTGCGGCTCCGGCGTCGCCTGAAGATGCTGGAGGACAGCGCGCGGGCGGTCGTGGTGCCGAACGAGTACGACCGGCTGTTCACGGAGGAGGGTGGTCGTGACCTGAACGCGGTGACCACGTACGACGGGACGACGTACTTCGTGAGCGTGCCGTCGAACAAGGCGGAGCTCTGGTTCGTCATGGAGGCGGACCGGATGGCGAACCCGGTGTTCCGGGAGTTCTACGCCGAGCGGGACGTGGTGGCGGAAGAGCGGCGCCAGCGGGTGGAGACGAGCCCGGACGGTCGGCTCGCGGAGGAGTTCTACGCGGTGGCGTACCGGGTCCACCCGTACGGCGTGCCGGCGATCGGGAACATGTCGGACATACAGAGCTACACGCGCGCGCAGGTGCGCGATTATCACCGCCGCTTCTACGGTCCGAACAACGCGGTGGTGGCGGTGGTCGGGGACGTGGACCCGAAGCAGGTGGTGAGGTGGGCACGGAAGTACTTCGGTCCGATCCCCCCTGGCGATGTCCCTGCGCCGGTGCTGGCGACGGAGCCGCCGCAGCGCGGGGAGCGGCGAGTGGAGGTGCTGTTCGACGCGGCCCCGGAGCTGATGCTGGGGTGGCACATCCCGAGCGGCTACGACCGGGACACGCCGGCCCTGACGGCGCTCGGACGGATCCTGGCGGGTGGGAAGACGTCGCGCCTGTACCGCAGGCTCGTGCTGGACGACGACCTGGCCACCTCCGTCTCCTTCTCCACGGGACCGGGTTTCCGCTACCCTACCATGTTCACGCTCTCGACGCAGCCGCTCACGGGCCACAGCACGGACGAGCTCGAGGCGGCGATCTACGAGGAGATCCGGAAGATCCAGGCGGAGCCGCCCACGGCGAAGGAGATGCAGCGGGTCCGGAACCAGAGCGAGGCGTCGGAGGTCCGACGCGTCGGGTCGCACCTGGGGCTCGGGTTCCAGCTCGCGGAGTCGGTGGCGTTCTACGGAGACTGGCGCCAAACCTTCCGCTCCGCGGACCGCCTCATGGAAGTGACGCCCGCGGACGTCCAGCGGGTCGCGAAGGAGTACCTGACGCGGGAGAACCGGACGGTGGGGGTGCTGCGCCGCCCCGGGGACGCGCCGCCCGCCACGCCCACGCCGACCCGCGTGAGCGCTTCCGCGGCCGCCGGGGACGCCGAAGGAGGCCAGCGATGAGTGCGGGCATGCGGCCGCGTGCGGGCGCCGTGGCGCTTGCCGTGGCGGTGGCGTCGTGCGGGGTGCTGCGGCACCCGGAGCCGGTCGCGCCCGGGTCGCCTCCCACGGTGGAACAGGTGGCGCAGGCCGAAGCGGACTCGCTCCTGCACCGTCCCGGTCCGCCGGTGGGGCTGGACGTCGTGGAAGGCCTGAAGTACCCGTCGCTGCGTTTCGACCCGCCGCAGCCGGAGCAGTTCAAGCTGTCGAACGGCGTGACGGTGTTCTTCCTGGAGGACCACACGCTCCCGGTGGTGGACGCGTTCATCGACATGAAGGGCGGCTACGTCTACTTCGACCGGGGGCGCTACGCGGCCGCGGCGGCGCTGCTTCCGCTGATGCGGAACGGGGGAACGCGAGCGCTGTCCTCGGACTCGGTGGACGAGATCATCGAGTTCAACGCGCTGGGGATGAACACCTCCACGGACGGGGCGAGGATGGTGTTCGGCGTGAGCGGGCTGCGCCGGCAGCTCGACCTGACCCTGGGGCTGTGGGGCGACATCCTGCTGCACCCGCGCTTCGAAGCGGCCGCCGTGGAAAGGTGGCGGCTGCGCGAACTGGAGTCGGTGCGCAGGATCGCGGACTTCCCCGGCTCTCTGGCGGTGCTGGAGTTCAATCGCCTCATGTACGGCACGCACCCCACCGGCTGGATGATGCGCGAGTCGGACCTGTCGCCGGACAAGCTCACGCCGGCCCGGCTGCGCGACATGCACCGGCGCACGGTCTGCCCCGAGGGCGCGGTCATCGGTGCCGCGGGCGACGTGACGCGGGAGGAGATCCGGGCGGCGCTCGAGAAGGCCCTGGCCGGGTGGAAGCCGTGCGGTCACGAGCTCCAGACTCCGCCGCCGCCGACGCTCCTTCACCAGCCGGGGATCTACGTGATCCCGAAAGCCCTGAGCCAGAGCACGATCGTCGTGGGGCAGCCCGGGGGCGTGCTGCTGGGCGAGTCGCCGGAGTACTTCGCGTCGCGCATCGCGAACTGGGTGATCGGCGGGAGCGGTTTCACGAGCCGGCTCATGACGCGGCTGCGGACCGAAGAGGGACTGGCCTACAGCGCGGCGTCGATCTGGGGCGCGGCGCGGGACCACGAGCGGATCTTCGGCGCCATCACCCACACCAAGAGCGAGAGCACGCTGGACGCCGTGGCCATGCTGGTCGGGACGCTCGACCAGGCGCTCACCAACCCGCCCGACAGCCAGGAGGTGAAACTCGCGCGCGAGGCGATCGTGAACGGGTTCGTCTTCGGCTTCAGCAGCCCGGTGGAGGTGGTGGCGCGGCAGGTGACCTACATGGCCGACGGCTTCCCCTCCGACTGGCTGACGCGCTACCTGAACGGCATCCGCGCCGTCGACTCCGCCTCCGTGGCCGACGTCCTGCACAGGCGCCTGGACCCGAAGGGATTCAGCATCCTCATCGTGGGTGATACGACCGCGTTCGACATGCGGACGCTGGGAGATTATCGGGTGCTGGCGGGGCGGTAGCGCGGTTGGAGCTCGCTGCTTCCGGCCGTTGCGCCAGGCCGGCGCTCGCGGGCGCCGGGACGTAGCGGCGGCCGGCGAAGCGGCCGCCGCGGGAGCCGCGACCGAGTGAGCCCCCTCTGCGCGCCTCCGGCGCGCCCCTCTGCGAACGAAGTGAGCCCCTCTGCGAACGAAGTGAGCCCCTCTGCGCGCCTCCGGCGCGCCCCTCTGCGAGGCCAGAGGCCGAGCGACCGGTTTGCCTACACCAATATCGGGAAAACCCCCACGCGCGCCGGACTGGCTTCGCCGTGCATCAGGCTTAGATTGTGGGCGGCCGCGTGGAAGCGCCAGACGCGGTGGACACGCCCGATCCGAAGGAGGAAACGCCGATGAAGGTAGGAGTGCCGCGGGAGGTGGCCCGGGGTGAGCGTCGGGTTGCCCTGGTCCCGGACACGGTGGCGAAGCTGGTGGGCTCGGGGATGGAAGTGGTGGTGGAGAAGGGGGCGGGGACCGAGGCAGGTTTCGCCGATTCTGCATACGCCAATGCGGGCGCGACGGTGGCGGATGACGCTGCCGTTTTTGCTGCCGACGTGGTCGTGAAGGTGGCGCCGCCGATGGTGGGCGCCGGCGCGGACGAGGTGGCGAAGCTGAAGGCCGGGGGCGCGCTGATCGCCTTCCTTCAGCCGCTGGTCTCGCCCGAGCTCGTGAACGGCCTGGCCGCGGCGAAGGTGACCAGCTTCAGCATGGAGCTGGTGCCGCGGATCACCGTGGCCCAGCGCATGGATGCTCTCTCGAGCCAGGCTACCGCCGCGGGCTACGTCGCCGCGCTGCGAGGGGCGCTGGATGTCGACGTTTTCTTCCCCATGCTCACCACGGCAGCGGGGACCATCCCGCCGGCCAAGGTGCTGGTGATCGGGGCCGGGGTAGCGGGGCTGCAGGCGATCGCCACGGCGAAGCGCCTGGGCGCGCGGGTGAAGGGCTTCGATATCCGCCCGGCCGCGGCCGAGCAGGTGGAGAGCCTGGGTGCCCAGTTCGTGGGCATCACGCTGGAGGAAGCCGAGACCAAGGGCGGCTACGCCAAGGAAGTGACGGCGGACCAGCAGAAGAAGGAGCACGAGCTGCTCCAGAAGATCTGCGCGGAGAGCGACGTCGTGATCACCACCGCTCAGGTGCCGGGCCGGAAGGCGCCGGTGCTGATCACGCGGGACATGGTGGAGGCCATGCGTCCGGGGTCGGCGATCGTGGACCTGGCCGCGGAGTCGGGCGGGAACTGCGAGCTGACGAAGGCGGGCGAGACGGTGGTGGAGAACGGCGTGCAGATCATCGGCCTCGTGGACGCGGCCAGTGTGCTGCCGAAAAACTCCAGCCAGAATGTACTCGAAGAACATCCACGAGCTGCTGAAGCACCTGTATGACGAGGAGGCGAAGCAGCTGAAGCTGGACTTCGAGGACGAGATCACGCGGGAGTCGTGCGTGACGCACGACGGGACAGTCGTGCACGAACGGACGCGCGCCGCCATCGGCGCGGGCGCCTGAGGAGGGGAAAGCACATGCAAGGCTACGACCTGCTGTTTTCGATCTACATCCTCGTACTCGCGATCTTCGTGGGCTTCGAGGTCATCACGAAGGTGCCGACGATCCTCCACACGCCGCTGATGTCCGGGTCCAACGCGATCTCGGGGATCACCATCGTGGGCGCGATCCTGGTGCTGTCGGCTCTCACCGAGGGAACGATTTCAACGATCCTGGGCGTGATCGCGCTCATCATGGCGACGATCAACGTGGTCGGCGGATTCGTGGTGACCGATCGCATGCTCCAGATGTTCAAGAAGAAGGAAGAACGGGAGGCCTGACGTGGATGCACAAATTGGAGGACCGCTGCCGGTCTTCATCAAGATTGCGTACCTGGTCGCGTCCGTCCTGTTCATCCTGGGGCTGAAGCGCCTCAGCTCCCCCAAGACGGCGCGGCAGGGCAACATGCTGGGCGCCCTCGGGATGCTCCTGGCCATCGTCGCCACGATGGTGGACGGCCAGGTGCTGCAGGGCGGGCTGGACTGGCTGTGGATCGTCGCGGGCATCGCCGCCGGCACCGGCATCGGCTGGTTCCTGGCGAAATGGGTGAAGATGACGGCCATGCCGCAGATGGTGGCCATCTTCAACGGCTTCGGCGGCGGCGCGTCGGCGCTGGTCGCGGCGGTGGAGTTCCTGAAGCCGACGACGGCGGACGCGACGACCACCGTCGCCCTCACCATAGTTCTGTCGGTGCTCATCGGCGCCGTGACGCTGTCGGGGAGCTTCCTGGCGTGGGCCAAGCTCGAAGGCCACTTCGAGAAGGCGCTCACCTATCCGGGCGGCAACTTCGTCAACCTGCTCGTCTTTCTGGGCACGCTGGCGATCGGCGGCTACCTGACGGCCGTGCCCGGTGCGGATCCTTGGTGGTTCGTCGGCCTGTCGGCGCTCGCGCTCATCTTCGGCATCATGTTCGTCATGCCCATTGGCGGAGCGGACATGCCCGTGGTGATCGCGCTGCTGAACTCGTATTCCGGGCTCGCGGCTTCGGCCACCGGCTTCGTGCTGAACAACAACGTGCTGATCATCGCCGGGGCGCTGGTGGGGGCGTCGGGCATCATCCTGAGCGCCATCATGTGCCGCGCGATGAACCGGTCGCTGGCCAACGTGCTCTTCAGCGCGTTCGGCTCGCAGACGGCGGCCGTGACGGCGGGCGAGGGTGGGCCGAAGATCGTCAAGGAGATCAACGCCGAGGATACCGCCGTGCTCATGTCCTACTCGGAGAGCGTGGTGATCGTCCCCGGCTACGGGCTGGCCGTGGCCCAGGCGCAGCACCAGGCGAGGGAGCTGGCCGACCTGCTGGCCGAGAAGGGTGTGAGCGTGAAGTTCGCGATCCACCCCGTGGCCGGCCGCATGCCCGGTCACATGAACGTGCTGCTGGCCGAGGCCAATGTGCCTTATGACCAGCTGTACGAGGCGGATGACATCAACAGCGAGCTCGAGCGCACCGACGTGGTGCTGATCCTCGGCGCCAACGACGTGGTGAACCCGGACGCGCGGACGAACGAGTCGAGCCCGCTGTATGGGATGCCCATCATCAACGCCGACCACGCGAAGAACACCATCGTGGTGAAGCGGAGCCTGAACCCGGGCTTCGCGGGGACGGACAACCCGTTGTTCTACAAGGACAACAACCGGATGCTGTTCGGCGATGCGAAGAAGGTGCTGACGGCGCTGGTGAGCGAGCTGAAGAAGGTGTAGGCCGGGCAGGGCAGCAAGGGGGTGGGGGAACCCGGCGCCGAGCGATCGGCGCCGGGTTATTTTTCGGACCTGGTACCAGAATCCACATTTCTCCCCAGCTCGAGCCGCCGCGGGGCGCTGTTGTGCTCACCGCCGCAGGGGGTTTTGGGCGCCGTCGGCCGCAAATAGTTGGACACGCACTGCCGACTTACCCGCAGGTAGCGGGCGATGGCGCAGCGCGGGTATCCCTCCTCGCTCATTCGTCGAGCCATGGCGCGCCGCGCGCGCACGTGGTCACGGCGCTTGTCTCCGCACCGTACGGCGTCGATGTCCAGGCGGCGGCCCGGCTCGGCGGCAAGGGTACTCCGGGCAAGGTCGCGGAGGTCTGGGCGGCGGGGCCGGGGCGACCCGGCGACCGGCGGGGAACAGAACAGCGGGGCGAAGGCCTCAGCCCACCGCCCATCCCTACCGAGGAATGGCGGCGGAGGAGGCGGCTCGATGGCCGGCGAACCGTCCAGTCTCTGGGCTCCGTCGCATGCCAGTCGCCAGGCGAGGTAACGATCGTAGCTCCTGCGCTGGCCGCCGGTCGCCGCTCCGCGCCGTGCGGCGAAAAGCTTCAGCCCCACGCGAACATCCACGGAAGAGGCGACCAAGTCGTTGATCGGGGCAGCGCCACGAGCGTACAGCAGGTGCGAAGTCCATCGGTATTCAGACGCGTCCTGGCAGAGATCGGCGCGGACCGGGTTCAGGTGCGTGTAGACGATCGCGTTGCGGGCGTGGTCCGGGTCGATGCACGCCCGCTCGCGGAAGCGTCGCTCGAAGACGTGGCCTTCGATCGCGTGGCGGCGGTGGAGCAGTAGCGCGCTGCGTCGAAGGAGCGGGTGAAGAACGCGTCCGAGTGCGCAATCACCCTGCTGCACAACAAGAATGCAGGTGGTTCGGCATGACGGCGAATGCCAGGAGACGCGCGTCGGACCCGGTGATGGCTGAAGCCATGAAGGCTGTGATCGAGTCGCGGACGTCCGGCGTGAACCAGGCGGCGTGCCCCTGCGTGCGCGCGGTCACGTGGAAGATGGTCCCGGGCAGGTACGGACGAGCAATGCGTGCCATGCGGGGGAGTTTGCACCGGTCCGGCGGGCAGAGGGATAGCTCGGCCGGACAAATATTGAATGTGGATCCAGGTCCGAGTATGGTCCGAGTATGGCGGGTCCTCCCGAGATCCCTCTGCAGCCGTTACTTTCCCGGCGTGCCTGCGACCACGAGAGCGACGACGGGGAGAAAGGCGACGAAGTCGGCGAGCTTCCGGACCGTGTTCGGCGACCTGGCCGAGCTGACCAAGCCGGGCATCACGCGGCTCGTCGTATTCACCACGGGCGCGGGCTACCTCATGGCGGCGGGGCGGGAGATGGACTTCCTGCGCCTGTTCAACACCGTTTTCGGGGCCGCGCTGGCGTCGGCGGGGGCGAACGCGCTGAACATGTGGTGGGAGCGGGAGACGGACGGGCACATGAAGCGGACGCGGATGCGGCCGCTGCCCGCCGGGCGAGTCTCGCCGCGGACGGCGCTGGGGCTGGCACTGGTTCTGTCCGTTCTCGGGCTCGCGCACCTCGCCCTGTTCGTGAACCTGGAGACGCTGCTGCTGGTGGCGACCAGTCTGGTCACGTACATCCTCGTCTACACGCCGCTCAAGCGACGGACCCACCACGCCACGCTCATCGGCGCGCTCCCGGGCTCGCTCCCGACGCTGGCCGGGTGGACGGCGGCCGGGCACCCGATCACGCTCACCGCGCTGGCGCTCATGGGGGTCGTCTTCTTCTGGCAGAATGCCACACTTCTACGCGCTGGCCTGGGTTTATCGCGACGACTACGCCCGGGGAGGCATGCGCATGCTGACCTCGGTGGACCCGCGAGGGACGCGGCTCGGGCTCGAGAGCACGCTTTACTCGGCGCTGCTCCTCGTGACGAGCATGGTGCTGGTGGCCACGGGGCTGATCGACTGGGTCTACGGCGTGGGCGCGCTGGCGCTCGGCACGGTCATGGTCGTCCTGGGCGGGCGGCTCTGGCGGGTGCGGGAGGACCGTCGCGCGTGGCATCTGTTCTTCGGCTCCATTCTTTATCTCCCCGCCCTCCTCGTCCTGATGCTGGTCGACCGCTTCTTCCTGTAGACGACGACGCCCTGCGGCTGCGCGGCGGATTCCCGCCGAGGCCGGCCCGGAGTTGCCTGCCGGGGGGCGGGGATGCTATCCGTTCCCGCCACGAGAGGAGGGGTAGGTCCATGACGGCGACTGGGACGAGGGAGGGGCTCCGCCACAATGTCGAGCGGCTCTGGCCGGAGCTGGAGTGGATCGAGGATGGGGAGCTGCGGGAGCGGGTGGCGCGGACCTGGGAGCTGGCGCTGGAGCGGAGCCCGCTGGCGGCCGATGACCTGGAGCGGATCCCGTTCACGCTCCTGGTGAAGGACTGCGGCGCCACGTTCATGCAGCACAAGCGCTGCGTGGTGCACATCGCCCGCGATGGCGCCCGCGCAATGCACGCGTTCATGGGCCATGCCCTGGCGATCGACACGGACACGGTGATCGCCGGGGCGATCCTGGCCGATGTGGGCAAGCTCCTCGAGTACGAGAAGGAAGGCGACCAGACCCGCCAGAGCGCCCGCGGCCAGGCGCTCCGGCACCCGTTCACCGGCGTCGCCCTGGCGCTGGAGGCGGGCGTGCCCGACGCGATCTGCCACATCATCGCCGCGCACGCCGGGGAGGGCGACCTGGTGAAGCGGAGCACGGAGGCGATCATCGTCCATCACGCAGACTTCATGGCCTACCTTCCGTTCCGGTAGCCCGCCCCCGTCCACCGGGGACCGGCCGCCGGGCCGTTCAAGACGCGCGGCCCTGCCTCCGAGCCGGGCGAGTCGGCCGAGCCGAGCCCCCTCTGCGCCCGTAGGGCCGAGCCAATCCTGTAAGGGAATCCCTCCTCCTGTCCGTCCGCCATCGTCGTCCGTCCCCGCGCGCGATTTCAAGGGATTCCCCACAGCCCCGGGTAGTCCTGTGCGGTAGCTTCGCAGGAGGACCGACTCTGACCCTCCGGAGGACTCATGGCCACCACCGTCTCTTCCACGCCCGTCGGCACGGTCAGCGCGCGGCTGGCGGACCTGGGCGGCGGATCTCTCGTTCGACGATCTCGGCCCGGAGGCGATCCACGAGGCCAAGCGCTACCTGCTGGACTCGCTGGGGTGTGCGCTGGGGGGCTTCCGGCAGCACGACGTGAAGATCGCGCTGCAGGTGCTGGACGAGGTGGCGGGGGAGGGCCGGGCGACGGTGCTGGGGAGCGGCCGGCGGATGGACGTGGTGTCGGCGTCGCTGGCGAACGCGTTGATGATCCGCGTGATGGACTACAACGACATCTACTGGCAGCAGGACCCGTCGCACCCATCGGACCTGATCCCGGCGGCGCTGGCAATGGCGGAGCGGCAGGGACTGGGCGGGCGCGACGCGATCCTGGGGATCGTGCTGGGGCACGAGCTGGAGATGCGTTTCTGTGAAGCGGCGTTTCCGGGGATCCGGGAGCGCGGCTGGCACCACGCCACGCTGACGGCGTTCGTGTCGCCGGTGGTAGCAGGTCGGCTTCTGGGGCTGGACGCGGAGCGGATCCGGCACGCCATCGGGATCAGCGGCTCGAGCCACGCCACCGTGGGCGGCGTGGTGGCGGGCAAGCTGTCGATGATGAAGAACACGGCGGACCCGATGGCCACGCAGGCGGGCGTGATGGCCGCGCTGCTGGCGGAGCGGGGCTACACGGGCCCTGAGGGGGTGGTGGAGGGGAAGGAAGGGCTGGTCCACGTCATGGGCCCGGAATGGAAGCTGGAGGTCCTGACCGAGGGCCTGGGGGAGAGCTGGCGGATCGAGCGGTGCGGGATGAAGGCGTTCCCGACGGAGGCGCTGACGCACGCGCCGATCTCCGCGGTGCTGGACGTGGTGATGGAGCACGACCTGAAGCCGGCTGAGATCGAGAAGGTGCGGATCCGGTCGCTGGCCCGGGCGGCGGACATCCTTGCGGACGCGAGCAAGTACGACCCGCGCACGAAGGAGACGGCGGACCACAGCCTGCCGTACGTGATCGCGGCTGCGATCGTGGACCGTCAGGTGACGCCGCGTCAGTTCGAGGCGGAGCGCATCATGGACCCTGAAGTCCGGGCCCAGCTGGCGAAGGTGGAAGTGGTGGCGGACGCGGAAATCGAGGCGGTGTTCCCGAAGCTGCAGCGTGTGCACGTGACCGTGCTGACGAGGGACGGCCGCGAGCTGACGAAGCAGCTGGACTATCCGAAGGGGGATCCGCGGAACCCGCTCACGGATGCGGAGGTGGAGGCGAAGTTCGCGGCGCTGGCGGAGCCCGTGATGACGGGGGCGTCGCAGCGTCGGCTGGTGGACGCCGTCTGGTCGCTGGAGCGGCAGGACAGCGTGTCGGCGCTCATGCGGCTCGCGCGGGCGGACCGCTAGGCCACGTGGGCGGGCCACCCCGGCCCGTCCGGCAATCCCAGTGGACCGCGGTCCCGAGGCGCGCGAGATCGGGCTGCGGGGAGGAGGATCGATGGGCGCGACAATGGTCGAGAAGATCGCACGGGCCCACATGGTCGACGGGCCCGATCGCCCGCTCCGGCCCGGGGACATGATTTCGCTCCGGCCGCGGCACATACTGACGCACGACAACACGGCCGCGGTGATGTCGAAGTTCCGCGCAATCGGCGTGGAGCGGATCCATGACCCGCGTCAGCCGGTGATCGTGCTGGATCACGAGATCCAGAACCGCTCGCCCGAGAACCTGGAAAAGTACACGCGGATCCGTGCCTTCGCCCGTGAGCACGGGCTGGACTTCCATCCGGCGGGGACGGGGATCGGGCACCAGATCATCGTCGAGCGCGGCTATGCGCTCCCCGGCACGCTGGTGGTGGCGTCCGACTCCCACGCCAACACGTATGGCGCGGTTGGCGCGCTGGGCACGCCCGTGGTGCGCACGGACGCCGCCGCGATCTGGGCCACGGGGGAGTTCTGGTGGCAGGTGCCGGCGACCGTGCAGGTGGTGCTGGAAGGGGAGCTGCGACCGGGCGTCAGCGGCAAGGACCTGATCCTCACCCTGTGCTCGCTCTATCCGGCCGGGGAAGTGCTGAACCGGGTCGTGGAGTTCGCCGGGCCCGGGGTCGCCTCGCTGGACATGGCGGCGCGCATGACGGTGGCGAACATGACCACGGAGTGGGGGGCGCTCGGCGGGTGGTTCCCTGTGGACTCGCGCACGCTCGAGTTCCTGCGGGAGCGGAAGGCGAGGCTGGAGGCGGCGGACCACCATCGGATCACCGACGCGCAGCTCTTCGCGTGGGGCGCGGCTCCGCCGCGGCCGGACTCGGACGCCCGCTACGTGGCCCGGATCATCGTGGACCTGGGCAGGGTCAGCCCGTTCCTGGCCGGGCCGGACACGGTGCAGACGGGGCGGCCGGTGGCGGAGACGGAGGCGGACGGGATCCGCATCGACAAGGCGTACCTCCTTTCCTGCGTGAACGGTCGGCTGGAAGACCTGGAAGCGGCTGCGGACGTGGTCCGCGGGCGTCGCGTCGCGCCGCACGTCTCGTTCTTCGTGGCGGCGGCGAGCCGGGAGATCCAGGAGAAGGCCGAGGCGAGCGGGGCGTGGGGCACGCTCCTGGACGCGGGCGCCCGGGTGCTCCCGCCCGGCTGCGGCCCGTGCATTGGACTGGGAGAGGGGCTGCTCCAGGACGGGGAGGTCGGGATCTCGGCCACGAACCGGAACTTCAAGGGACGGATGGGCTCCCGCGACGCCCGCGTGTACCTGGCCAGCCCGGCCGTGGTGGCGGCGTCGGCGCTGGCCGGACGCGTAAGCAATGGGCGCGTCGCCGGCGGCATCCCGCCGTACGAGTTTCACCGGCTCGACCTGGCCGAGGAGGGCCCGGAGTCGGTGGAGATCATGGCGGGGTTCCCCGAACGGATCACGGGCCGCCTGGTCTTCGTTCCGCAGGAGAACCTGAACACGGACGGGATCTACGGTAAGGAGCACACGTACCGGGATCGGTCGGTGGCGGAGATGGCGGCAGCGGTCATGGCGAACTACGATCCGGAATTCGCGAGCCGCACCGCCGCGGGCGACGTCCTGGTGGGGACGCGGAACTTCGGCACGGGATCCAGCCGGGAGCAGGCGGCCACCGCTCTCCAGGCGAAGGGGATCGCGCTGGTGATCGCGGAGAGCCTGTCGCAGACGTACCAGCGGAACGCGTTCAACAACGGCTTCATCTGCCTGGAGTGCCCGTCGCTGGTGCAGTCGATCGAAAAGGCGCTGGCCGGGGAGATCGCGGAAGGGGAGCCCACGATCGTCACGGGTGACGAGCTGAGCGTGGACTTCCGACGGGGGACCATCGAGTGGCGGCGCAAGACGTACCGTTTCCCGGCGCTCGGGCGGGTGCCGCAGAGCCTGGTGGTCGCGGGGGGCGTCGAGGCGAAGATCCGGGCGACGCTCGGGGGCAACGCAGACCGTTGACGGGTCCCGGCGAGCGGATCCCGGTCAACGCAAAAGGAGGAGCATGAAGCACACGGTCGTGACAATGCCTGGGGACGGGATCGGCAAGGTGGTGCTGCCGGAGGCGCTGCGGGTGCTGGACGCGGTGGGTTTCGAGGCGGAGTACGTCCACGGCGACATCGGCTGGGACTTCTGGGTCAGCGAGGGGAACGCGCTGCCGGAGCGGACCGTGGCGCTGCTGGCGCAGCACAGGCTGGGGCTGTTCGGCGCGATCACGTCGAAGCCGAAGACGGAGGCGGCGCGTGAGCTGAAGCGCGAGCTGAAGGACCAGGGCTACGTGTATTTCAGCCCCATCGTAGGACTGCGGCAGCGCTTCGATCTCGACATCTGCATCCGCCCCTGCCGTTCCTTCCCGGGGAACCCGCTGAACTTCGTCCGGCGTGATCCGGCGGGAGGCGTGGCCGAGCCGGCGGTGGATTCGGTGATCTTCCGTCAGAACACGGAAGGGCTGTATTCGGGGGTGGAGTGGACGAACCCGCCGAAGGGCGTGCGGGACGCGCTGGCGACGCACCCGAAGTTCAAGCCGTTCACCGACACGCCGTCGCACGACCTGGCGATCTCGACGCGGATCTTCACGCGCCGCGCCTGCGCGCGGATCACGCGCGCCGCCTTCGAGTACGCGGTGAAGCACGGTTACGAGAGCGTGACGGTGTGTGAGAAGCCGAACGTGCTGCGGGAGACCAGCGGGATGATGGAAGAGGAAGCGAAGAAGGCGCACGAGGACTTCCCCGACATCCAGCTCTGGTCGACGAACATCGACGCGCAGATGATGTGGCTGACGAAGAACCCTGAAGACTACGGGGTCATCGTCGCCGGGAACATGTTCGGCGACATCGTGAGCGACGGCTTCGCGGGGCTGGTCGGTGGCCTCGGTTTCGCCTGCTCGGGGAACCTGGGCGACAATGTGGCCGTCTTCGAGCCGACGCACGGCTCGGCGCCCAAGTACGAGAAGCTGGATCCGCCCATCGTGAACCCGATCGCCATGGTCCTGAGCGCGGCCATGCTCCTGGACCACGTGGGCGAGCGGGAGAAGGCGGAGCAGGTGCGGGCCGCGGTGGCGGCCGTGGTGCGCGATGGCAGCGTCCGCACCTACGACATGATGCGGATCCCCGGCGGGCCCGGCGCGATCGCGCAGGGGGCCGCCAGCACCACTGAGCTGACCGACGCCATCATCGCCGCGCTGTCCGCGCGCGCAGTCGCGAGCGGGCAGGCGGGATGAGCGGGCCGGAGGCCGGCGTTTCGCCGGGCGCCCGAATGGCCGCCGGAGCGGCGGTGGTGGCGGGTCGGGGAGAGGCGGGGCGAGCCGGCGATGACGTCCGCTCCGACCTGCACGTCGTCGTGGAAGCGGGCGGCGACGCCGTGACGCTGGACGTGAGGTCGAAGGTGGCGTCGTTGTTCGGCGACGCGATCCGCGCCACCGTCCTCGAGACCCTCAATGCGTTCGGGGTGAGCGCCGCTCGCGTGGTCGTGGATGACAAGGGCGCCGTGCCCTGGGTGATCGCGGCGCGCGTGGAAGCCGCGGCCCGCGCCGCCGGCCTGGTGGAGCGGACCGGCGCCGCCGTTCCCTGCGCCGGAGGACGAGGGCCGGCGCTGGGTTTTCCGGCGACGAGCCCGACCCCGAGGGACCGGCTCCGCCGGTCCCGCCTCTACGTCCCCGGAAACGAGCCCAAGTTCATGCCGAACGCGGGGCTGCACCGTCCGGACGGCGTGATCCTGGACCTCGAGGACTCGGTCCACCGGGGCGCGAAGCCGGCGGCCCGCCTGCTGGTCCGGAACGCGCTGCGCTGCGTCGATTTCGGCGCGGCCGAGCGGATGGTTCGCATCAATCAGCTTCCGCTCGGGCTGGAGGACCTGGAGGCCATCGTCCCGGAGCTCCCCAACCTGGTGCTGGTCCCGAAAGTGGAGGAGGCTGCGCAGGTGGCGGAGGTGGCCGCGCGGATCGAGGCGATCCGGTCGTCCGCTGGGCTGCCGTCGAAGGAGGCGCACCCGATCTGGCTGATGCCGATCCTCGAGTCCGCGCTCGGGATCGAGAACGCGTTCGCGATCGCGCGCGCGTCGGTCACGGTTGCGGCGCTGACCATCGGGCTGGAGGACTACACGGCCGACCTGGGCGTTGTGAAGACGAAGGAAGGTGCCGAGACGCTGTGGGCGAGGGCGCGTCTGGTGAACGCGGCCAGGGCGGCGGGCGTCCAGGCCATCGACTCGGTGTACGGCGACGTGGCGGACGTGGACGGGCTGCTGGCGTGGGCGCGGGCGTCGCACGCCATGGGCTTCGTGGGCATGGGGTGCGTGCACCCCCGCCAGATCCGGGTGATCCACGCGGGCTTCGCCCCCACGCCGGAGGAGCTGGAGAAGGCACAGAAGATCGTGGCGGCGTTCCACGACGCGGAGGCGCGGGGCCTGGGCGTGGTGAGCCTGGGGAGCAAGATGATCGACCCGCCGGTAGTGCTGCGGGCCACGCGGCTGGTGGAGCGGGCGAGGGAGATGGGGGTTCTGGACGCAAGCGCGGCCGACGCGGGTGCGGTTGCGGCGTCGCCGGCCTCGAACGGGTCGGAGGGGGGTGGCGAGTGAGCGTGATGACGAAGGTCTCCACGGCGCCGTGGCTGGACGGGCCGGCGTGGGCGGAGCTGGTGGAGAACGCCGCGGGGCGGCAAGTGCCGCGGGTGGTGAACGGGGAGGCGCAGACGCCGTACGCCGGCGTGGCCGGCCATGCACCCGACGGCCGGAAGGCCGGTGCGGCCATCCGCTCCGCGCGCGACTATCCGGCGAGCGGCGACAAGCGATCGGGGACCCTGCGCGCGGCGCTGGAGGCGTGCGGGCTGCGGGATGGGATGACCCTCTCGACGCATCATCATTTCCGGAACGGCGACCGGGTGGCGGTGGCGGCGCTCCAGGCGGCCGCGGAGCTCGGGGCGAAAGGTCTGCGCTGGTTCCCCAGCGCATCGTTCCCCGCCCATGCGCCGGTGGTGGAGCTGATGGATCGGGGGGTGGTGCACCACATCGAGGGGAGCATGAACGGCGCCCTCGGCGACTACACGTCGAAGGGAAAGATGGCGGGACTCGGGGTCCTGCGCTCGCACGGCGGCCGGTGGCAGGCGATCCAGGACGGCGAGGTGCACGTGGACATCGCGGTGATCGCGGCGCCGACGGCCGACCTGTTCGGCAACGCGGACGGCTCGCATGGCCCTTCCGCCTGCGGCTCGCTCGGCTTCGCTCTGGCCGACTCCATGTACGCCGACCGCGTGATCGTGGTGACGGACAACGTGGTGCCCTTCCCGTGCATCCCGTGGCAGATCCAGGGGAACAACGTGGACCACGTGGTGGTGGTGGACTCGGTCGGGGATCCGTCGAAGATCGTTTCCGGCACCACCGAGATCACCAGGAGTCCCGACCGGCTGCTGATCGCGGAGTACGTGGCGCGTTTCCTCAAGGATGCGGGGATCATGCGCGACGGCTTCAGCTTCCAGGCCGGCGCCGGAGGGATCGCGCTGGCCTTCGTCGGCTACCTGAAGGAAATGATGAAGGAAGCCGGGGTGAAGGCGAGGTTCGTCCGGGGCGGCTCGACGAAGTACCTGGTGGACCTGCTGCGGGAGGGGCTCACCGATTACATCCTGGACGGGCAGACCTTCGACCTGGCGGGCGTCGCGTCCATCGGCAGCGACCCGCGCCACGTCGCCACGTCGCCGTTCACGTCCTACAACTACCACGGCAAGGGGAACTTCGCCTCCATGGTGGATGCCGTCGTGCTCGGCGCCACGGAAGTGGATTTGGACTTCAACGCGAACGTGGTCACCCATTCCGACGGGATGCTCCTGCACGGCATCGGCGGCTGGCAGAACTGCCTGTTCAGCGGGTGCACCATCCTGGCCGTGCCCGCGTTCAGGGACCGGATCCCTGTGCTGGTGGACCGGGTCACCACGCTGACCGGGCCCGGCGAGCTGATCGACGTGGTAGTGACGGAGCGAGGGATCGCGATCAACCCGCGACGCGACGACCTGATCCGCGCCGCCGCTGGCTCCGACCTCCCGATCCGCCCACTGGCCGAGATCAAGGTGGAAGTGGACCGGATGATCGGGGGCGCGCCCTCGCCGGCGCGCGTGACCGAGCGCCCCGTCGCCATCGTGAAATGGGTGGACGGGACCGTGCTGGACACGGTGTACCAGGTGGCCAGTCCCGCGTAACGGGAAGCGGCCAGAGGAGGAGGCATGATCAAGATCCACATGGACCCGGGGCGGCTCTCGATCGAGGAGCTGCAGAACATCAGCCGGGCATTGCGCGGCACGTGCATCGACTGCGTGGAGCGGAGCGTGCCGGAGTGCTGCCGTCACAGCGACGAGGTCCGCCACTTCCTGGGCGCCATGGCGGACGCGGTGGACAGCGTGCGGCTGCGGAGGGAGCAGCGGGATACCGAGCTGGCGCTCGGCGTGGACCCCGACTCGGGGGAGTGGCTGGCGGGAGCCTGAGCCGGGACTCAGCCTGCGCGGCGATGCGCGCGGCGCTCGAGCACCACCTGGCCGTCCACGACCATGAACCGGATGGCGCGGCTCGCGGCGTCGGGGAAAGCGGCCTGCAGGTGGCGGAAGCGGTCGTTGGAGACCACGCGGGCGTCCAGCTCGCGGGCGAAGGAGAGGATGAAGTAATCGGCGTCCGTACCCGCGGGGGCCTGCCGGATCCGACCGGCCGCCACGAGGGCCTCGTAGCCGTCGGGATCATCGATGGTGTGCCGCAGCGTCGCATCGACCAGGACGAGAGGGTCGAGGCCCTCCTCCTCCAGCTTCTGGCATACGGCCCGGATGTTGGCCAGACGCGCCCCGCGACCCTCCACGGCGTGCGCGACGTTGGACCCATCGACGAGCACCACTTCCCGGCCTTCCCCTTCGGCCATGAGACTCTCCTCCCGCGCGGCCGCCGGCTTTCACGGGCGTGCAACTGCCGTACCCGTCGCGGGCGCTGGCGGGGCGGTGCTGGCCGCGCCGCTCGCGGTTCGCTAACGTGATGCGTTCCGCGTCGTCGCGTCGGGCGGCCGCGGCACACCCCGACCGTTGCGCGGCCGGGGTCTTGCACTGCTCTCAACGGGTGCGACCCGCGAGGCATGCGCGCATGAACAAGGTCTCCATCCTCAGCTACGCCGCTCTGCTCGCAGTGAAGCACGCGAGCCGCGCGCTGTACCGCATCCATACCGAATGGGTGGGGGACGTCCCGCCGGATCCCTGGGATGGAGTGCGCCTGATCGCGGTCGTGCACCACACGAGCCTGGCGGAAGCGATCTACCTGGCCGTGGTGCCGAACCGCATCCTGCGGAAGATGTCCCGGCACGCCGTGCTTCCGGTGGCGCGGGAGACGATGGCGCGACCGATCGAAGGGCGCATCTTCCGGCTGCTGGTGCCGAATGCCGTGCCGATCACGCGGCGTCGCGACCAGAGCTGGGCACGGGTGCTGGACGAGATCGACGATCCCGACTCCATGATGGCGATGTTCCCGGAAGGCCGGATGATGCGGCCCGACGGCCGGGACAAGAGCGGCGCCCCGATGACCGTCAAGCCGGGGGTCGTGGAAGTGCTCCAGGCGCTCGGCCACGGGCGCATGATCCTGGCCTACAGTGGGGGGCTGCACCACGTCTTCGCGCCCGGCGCCTCTCTGCCGCGCTTCCTGCAGCCGCTGTCGCTCCGGCTCGAGTCGCTCGACATCGCCGCGTACCTGGAGGAGCGGGGCCGGGAGCTGCCGTCGCTGACCGACGCAGTGGTCCGGGACCTCACGCGAAGGCGGGACCTGTACACGCCGATCGCGCCCGGGACCCCGCCGGCCGTGGCGGCGGAAGTCGTTCGGCGTCGACAGCAGGCTTGGCTGCAGCGCTCGCTCGCCGGCGCTGTCAAGCGCCGCCCGAGGGCTTCCGCGGCACGATCATCGGTCGTCCGGCCAGGCGCTCCACCCCCTCCAGCAGCTCCGCCAGATCGAGCGGCGGGGTGAGGCTGCCGTCCACCCCCGCCGCCAGCGCGGCCTGAGGGCAGCCGCAGCGCCCGGAGCCGAAGGGTCCGGCGGCCGTTGACCCGGGACCCGGTGCGGGCGAACCTTCCCCCGGCATGAGACCCGGGCGCGACCGAAGGATCGTCACGGCGGCCCTCATCCTCGGGATGTTCCTGGCTGCCCTCGAAGCCACTGCGGTGGGCACGGCGATGCCGACGGCCGTGGCCGAGCTGGGGGGCGTGGCCCGCTATTCGTGGGTGTTCTCCGCCTACCTGCTCACCTCCACGACCGTGGTCCCGCTGTTCGGGAAGCTGGCCGACCTGTACGGGCGACGCCGGATCTACGTCCTGAGCGCGCTGCTCTTCATGGCGGGGTCGATGCTGTCCGGGCTCGCCGGCAGCTTCAACCAGCTGATCGCGTTCCGGGCCATCCAGGGGCTGGGCGCCGGCGGGGTCATGCCGGTGGCCACGACGCTCATCGGCGACATCTACCCGCTGGAGGAGCGCGGGAAGATCCAGGGGCTCTTTTCCGGTGTCTGGGGCGTTTCCAGCCTGGTGGGCCCCGCGGTGGGTGGGCTCGTGACGCAGCTTCTCAGCTGGCGCTGGGTCTTCTACCTGAACGTCCCTTTCGGCATCGCATCGGTGGTACTGCTCCAGCTCTACCTGACGGAGCGGCAGGTGAGGCGGGAGCACCGGCTCGACATCATGGGCACCGTGCTGCTGACGCTGTCGGTGACCGTCCTCCTGCTCACGCTCCTGGAGGGGACCGAGCTCTTCGGGTGGGGCGACTGGCGCACCCTCGGCCTGCTGGGGCTGTCGATGCTCGGGACCGCCCTCTTCCTCCTCCAGGAGCGACGCGCGGCCGAGCCGATGCTCCCCCTCGCCCTCTTCCGCAACCCGGTGATCTCGGTGTCCAGTGCCGGGAACGTGGTCCTGGGCACGGTCCTGTTCTGCGCCACGGCGTTCGTCCCCATGTTCACGCAGGGCGTGCTGGGGGGCACGGCAGTCGACGCGGGGATGAGCCTGGCGCCCATGTCCATCGGGTGGCCGATCGCGAGCACCGCGGCCGGGTGGCTCCTGTTGCGCGTCGGATACCGCCCGCTCGGCGTGATGGGCGCGCTGGCGACGTTCGCCGGCACGGCCGTCCTTCTCGGCGCCGGCCCGGAGTCCTCGCGTACCCTGCTCATGGCGGCAATGCTGGTGACGGGGGTGGGGCTCGGGCTCGTCTCCACGCCGTACCTCGTGGCGGTGCAGAACGCAGTGCCCTGGCAGCTGCGCGGCGTGGCCACGAGCAGCACGCAGTTCTTCCGCACGATCGGCGGCGCCATCGCCGTGGCGGGGCTCGGCGCGGTCCTCACCACGCACCTGAACGAGGCCAACGTGCAGCTGGATCCCAACATGGCGCTGAATCCCGCCCTGCGGGGCGCCGTGCCGCCCGAACAGCTGGACGCGCTCCGGCAGGCGCTCGCGGGCGGGCTCCACTCCGTCTACATCGGCATGCTCGTCGTGGCTGCGGCTGGTGTGGCCGTGGCGCTGGTGTTCCCGCGCGGCAGCGCGCAGTCCCAGGCCCACGACGCTGCGGGCCCCGGGCGTCCGGGCTAGGGGACGCGCAGCGTGGCCGCCGCGCGGCCGATGCGCGCGAGCTGGTACGGTCCGCTGGACGTGGCCGCGGTGGCCTCGAGCACGAGCTCCATCCCGACTCGGTAGCGTCCTCGCTCCAGCCGCACGCCGCCTATCGGACCGGAGAGGGTGCGGCTGTAGCGCCCGTTCGGCTGCAGAGCGTCGGTCGCGTCCGGGAACTGGTCGATGAGGACGGCGCCATCGGGGCGGATCTCGATGGTGAGGGCGCCAATGTCGCCGCCGGGGACGGGAGAGCCATCGTCGCCCAGGATGGTGCCCGAGACCTCTGCTCGGGGCAGGCCCGCCCCGCCGATCTCCACGTCGGCCAGCGTCAGGTCGATCTGGAGCTCCACCTTGCCGGCCGCTCGCACCTCCATGGGGAAGACGACGCGGCTGAGGGAGCGCGCCGTGGCATAGCGGACGTCCGGGCCGGCGGCCGTGTCCACGGGCTCGGCTGCCACGCCGCCCGCGAGTCGTCCGGGCCGTGGCTCCTCGGAATAGGCGGAAGTCAGGCTGTCCGCGGCCCAGAGCTCGGGATCGCCGGGGCCGTAGGAAGCGGGCGCACGCGAGGGGGACGCGTCGTCGGCGGAGCCACGGGCGGTGGCGGAGGTCGTACGGCCCTCGAGCCATATGTCGGCGCTCCGAGCGCACGCGGACGTCGCGGCGAGGGTGGCGGCGAGGACGATGTGGACGGCGCTGCGCGTCGTCGCGCGATGATCCATGATGGACTCCCGGCTCCGGGTGATCGCCGCGAGCGGACAGCGAGCGCACGGCGGACCGTGGCGCCGGCACCGGCCGCGCGGAGCGTCGGCCGCTGCGGTCGACGTGGTCAATCTGGCCGTGCGGGGGCAGGGGCGCGATGAGCCGCACGGGGAACACCTCTTGCTCTCCCCACAGGTGAGTTGCTCGAGTCCTCCCACCCGGAGCCGTCATGGGTCACGATCAGAACGGCGACCGTATGCCGCGCCCCGATCGTTCCGCCGCCCCCTCCGCTCAGCCCCATCCAGACCGCACCGGCTCCGGAGAGGCCGGGGGCGGGCACCCGCTGCGCCGGATTCTCTGCGTGTTCCCGCAGTACGCCCGCTCGTTCGGCACGCTGCACCACGCGTATCCGCTGCACGGCCGCGCCCGCGCGTTCATGCCCCCACAGGGGCTGCTGGTCGTGGCCGGCGCGATCCCGGACCATTGGGAAGTGCGCTTCGTGGACGAGAACCTGGGCCGGGCCAAGGACGAGGACTACGAGTGGGCGGACGCCGTGTTCATCACCGGGATGCACGTGCAGCGCGACCGGATCCGGGAAGTGAACGCCACCGCGCACCGGCACGGCCTCGTGACCGCGCTGGGGGGGCCGTCGGTCTCGGCGTGCCCGGAGTGGTACCCGGACGTGGACCTGCTGCACATCGGCGAGCTCGGCGATGGCACGGACGCGCTCTTCGCCCGGGTCGGCCGGACAGTCGATCGCCCGCGGGACCAGCTCACCTTCGAGACCACGGAGCGGCGGCCGCTGCACGAGTTCCCGCTCCCCGCGTACGAGCACATCGACGTCCGCGACTACTTCCTGGCGAGCATCCAGTACTCCAGCGGCTGTCCCTTCCGCTGCGAGTTCTGCGACATCCCGGAGCTGTATGGCCGCGTCCCTCGGCTGAAGACGCCGGAGCAGGTGTGCGCGGAGCTGGACGCGCTCATGGCGTCGGGCCCGCCGGGCGCCGTCTACTTCGTGGACGACAACTTCATAGGGAGCCAGAAGGCGGCGCTTCAGCTCCTCCCGCACCTGGTGGAATGGCAGCGGCGGAACGGCTATCCCCTGAGCCTGGCGTGCGAACTGTCGATCAACGTCGCCCGCAACGAGCGGATCCTGGAGCTCATGCGCGAGGCGTGGTTCCACACGGTGTTCGTCGGGATCGAGACGCCGGACGAGGACTCGCTGCGCGGGATCTCGAAGAAGCAGAACCTGGGGATGCCGATCCTGGAGGCGGTGGAGATCCTCAACTCGTACGGGTTCGAGGTGGTGTCGGGGATCATCATGGGGCTGGACACGGACACGGAGGAGACGCCCGACCGGATCCTCGAGTTCATCGAGGCGTCCGCCATCCCGATGCTCACGATCAACCTCCTGTACGCGCTTCCGCGGACACCGCTCTGGCGACGCCTGGAGAAGGAGGGGCGGATCCTCTCGGACGGGGCGGGCGGCGATGAGTCGAACGTGGATTTCAAGCTCCCCCGCGAAGTGGTGCGGGAGGGCTGGCTGCGGGCGGTGCGCGAAGCGAACGCGCCCGAGGCGCTCTACCGCCGCTTCCAGCACCAGGTGGACCACACCTACCGGAACCGCTTCGACCCGGGAGAGAACCGGAGGGTGCCCGAGGGATCGCTCCGGAAAGGGCTCGGGATGCTGGCGCGCATCTTCTGGGAGGTCGGCGTGCGCAGCGATTACCGCCGCACGTTCTGGCGCTTCGCCCTGCCTGCGCTCAGGGAAGGCAGGATCGAGTCGCTGGTGCACGTGCCGATGGTGGCGCACCACCTGATCCAGTTCGCCCGTGACTGTGACGCCGGTGTGGGCGAGTACTCCTTCTACTCCCCCGAGGGCACGCCCGGCCGCGCCCCGGCTGGAAAGCGCCGTGGCCAACACTCGCTCGTCCACCTCGAGATGGGCCGCAGCGGATGAGGAAGCCGACCGTGAAGGTCTGGGGCACCGTCCTGCTCCTGGTCGGGCTCGGCCTCACCATATTCTTCGTGGTCACGACGGGGCCCGCCCGCATCTGGGGAATGCTCCGGGAGGCAGGCTGGTGGGTGCTCGCCGTGGCGTTCGCCCACTTCGCCTACATCGCGATCCTCGCCATGGCATGGCGGACGCTGCTCCACGCCAATGGGGCCAGGGCCCCGTTCCGCGACATCTTCTACTACCGCTGGGTGGCCGACGGATCGCAGGCGCTCCTCCCGGGCCCCGAGGTCACCGGGGACGTCATGCGCGGCTACCTCCTGGCACGTCGGCGGCCGGAGGTCCAGGGACCCGTCTCGGCGGCGGTGATCATCGTGGAGCTCACGCTCCGGATGGTCTCGCTGATCCTGTTCATCGGGACCGGGCTCATCCTGCTGGCCATACGGGGCCAGGGCATGGTCAACACGCTGGTGGCGGGCGGGATCCTCGTCGCCATGCTGGCGTCCCTGGTCTACGTCCAGCGCGCGAGCCTCCTGCGCAAGCTGGCCACCAAGATGGAGCGCCGCGCGCAGCAGGAGCGCTGGCTCCGGTTCGCCGGAAGCATGAGCGGGGTGGACGCGGAGATCGGGACCATCTACGGAGAGACCGGCGCCCTCGCCCGCACCGCCGGCTGGCACTTCCTCGGCTTCTTCTTCGCCGCGGCCGAGATCTGGATGCTCCTCTACGCCGTCCACCACTACGTCGGCGCGCCGGACGTGGTGGTGTTCGAGAGCATCGGCCGCGCGGCCTCCAACGCCGGGTTCTTCATGCCCGCCGGCCTGGGGGCGCAGGAGGGCGGCTACCTGCTGGGCGCCCGCTTCGTCGGTCTGGCCGCCGCCGTGGGCGTGGCCATCTCGCTGCTGAAGCGGCTGCGCGACGTGCTGGTCGGGCTGCCGGCGCTGGGGCTGCTCTGGTTCCGGGAGATTCGCTCGCCCGCCGACCGGGAGGAGCTCCGCGAGGTCACCGCGCCACCGATCCCCTGAAGGCCAGCGCCGCTGCCGATCGGCAGAGCGCCCGGTCCGGTTCCGACACGAGGGGCCCGCCGGGTCAGCGGGCCTCGGCCGCCGGGTCAGCGGGCCTCGGCCGCCGGGTCAGCGGGCCTCGGCCGCCGCGTCAGCGGGCCTCGGCCGCCGGGTCAGCGGGCCTCGGCCGCCGCGTCCACGTCCGGCGAGGCGTCCACGGCTTCCCGCTCCTTCGGCGCCACCACCTCCAGCACGAACACGCGCACCGCCGCCGCGGACGGGATCGCGACCAGGATCCCCAGGATGCCGCCGACGCCGCCGCCGACGATGATGGCGAACAGCACCAGGGTCTGCGGCACGTCCGTCTGGCTGCGCATGATGTTGGGCGTGAGCAGATGCCCTTCGACCTGCTCGAGGCCGGTGTAGAGGAGGATGGCGATGACGGCCTTGGTCAGCGACTGGAGGAGCGCGATCAGCGCCACGATCACCCCCACCACGATCGGGCCGATGAAGGGGACCACCTCGCCCAGCATGGTGAGCACTCCGAGCGCCAGCGGGTAACGCACGCCGATCAGGAGCAGCCCCACGTAGGCCAGGATCCCCATGATCACCGCGTTGATCACCGCACCCCGCACGTAACCGCCCATGGTCTGACCCATCCGGTGCAGGACCTGGCGCGTCTTGCGGCGGTGGCGGTCCGGGACGAGGGACAGGGTGAAGTCGCGGATCGCGCGCGCCGTGATCAGCCAGTAGATGCTGAGGAAGATCACCACCAGCACATCGATGGCCGCGCCCATGATCATCGTGGGGGCTGCGATCACGAGGTCGCCGAGGCGACCCTGCATCGACCCGGCGAAGCCGGCCATGTCCTGCTGCGAGAGCAGGCCGATGCGGCTGAGTCGCTCCTGAACGTCGCCGATGAGCGACGGTGCGCGCTGCACCAGCTCCTGCCCCTGGTCCACCAGCGCGGGAGCGACGAACCAGCCGAGCCCCACGAGCACCGCGACGATGGCCAGATAGACCACCGTGACGGCGAGCGTGCGGCGGTGGATCCGCTCCTCCACCCAGCCGACCACCGGCGCCAGCGACTCCGCGAGCGTGATGGCCACGATCAGGAGCGCGAGCGGCCGGAGCATCATCCCGATCAGCTGGATCACGCCGAGCCCCAGGGCCAGGGCGGCGGCCAGCGGCAGGACCACCTCCCAGCGCATCCGGCTCAGCGTGGCGTGTACGACGCCTGGTTCCGACCCTTCCGTCTCGCGGTTCCGTGCCATGGCGGCCCCAGGACCGGTCAAGATCCGCGCCACACAGCGGCGTTCCGCCTCGGTTTCCGCACGCGCACGGAGGCGCCGGGCGCGACCGTCCGACGTGAACGTTGCCATGCCCGCGCGCTCGATGACGGCACCCGGGTGTTCGGCGCCGTGGCGATCACGCCCGGGCGGCTCCGCGTCGTCCTCGTTTCCTAGGCCGCGGCGAACCGGGCCGTCCACCAGCCCCGGTCCCGGGCCTCCTCGGCCACTCTCAGCCCGGCCGAAGCGGCCGCGGCCACGACCTCGTCGCGCTCGACCCGCAGCACCCCCGACACCAACACGGACCCGCCGGACGCCAGCTGCGCCGCGAGGCCAGGAATCAGAGACACGACGGTGTCGGCGTCCAGATTCGCCAGCACCAGGTCGAACGGTCCCCGCCACGCCCAGCCGCCCAGCCGGGCCAGCCGGCCCAGGTCCCTCTCCGTCACCCGGCGCTCCACGACCTCCACTCGCCCGGCCACGCCGCTCGCCCGCGCGTTCTCGCGGGCTGCAGCGCAGGCCAGGGCGTCCGCCTCGATGGCCACGGCCCGATCGGCCCCCAGGAGCGCCGCGGCGATGGAGAGCACGCCGGAACCGGCGCCGACATCGAGGACCCGCTTGCCGGCGAGCTGCGCCGAGGCAAGCAGGCGGAGGCACGCCCGCGTCGTCGGGTGCTCGGCCGTCCCGAAGGCGACGGCCGGATCCAGGCGGATCACCAGGTCCTCCGGCTCCCCGTCCCACGCGCTCCCCGTGGGCGCCACCACAACCCGCCCCGCCACCCGCTCCGGCGGGTGTGCCGCCCGCCACGCCGCCGCCCAGTCGGCATGGCTCCGCCATTGCCATGAGAGCTGCGGTTCGGAGATCGAGGTGCTGGCGCGGATCGATGCCGCCGCGGCCGCGAGGAGCGACGCCGGCTCGACGGGAGCCGGGAAGAGCGCGGCTATGCGGTCGCCCTCACGCTCCACGGCCCGGGCGCCCACGCGCCGGAGCGCATCCACCAGGAGGAGCGCCTCGGCGGGCGAGCCGGCCGGGACGGTGAGCACGAGCCACCGGTCGGGGATTGCGTGCACCGGGTCGGATCTTCCTCGGGTTCGCGTCACGGGCGACACCGTGCGCTGCGTCGCCGGCATCCGCCGTGGAAGGTGGCGGCGCCCGGTCAGCAGCGCCACTTCCGTCGTGCCGGCGCGGACGTGAGGCGGCCGGCACGACGGGGACCCGCCCGTGGCCGGAGTGCGGCCCCAAGCAAAGCCCGGAACGGGATCGCCTACTTTGAAGGCGACCTGTACGTCACCAACTCGGAGAAAGGCCTGATCGTGCGGATCCCGGTGAACCCGGATGGCTCGGCAGGCGAGCCGGAGCAGGTTGCGGGCGGAGAGGCTCTGTTCGGCCTCGACGGCCTGGAAGTCGATGTCCACGGTCGGCTGTACGCCGCGCTGAACGTGCAGAACCGGGTGATCCGCGTGGATCCCGGGACGGGCGAGGTGACGGATGTGGCCGGCGCCGCGGGCGAGCCGGACCCCGCGCTCGACTTCCCGGCTTCGCTCGCGTTCGGCACCGCCCGCGGCATGCAGAAGACACTCTTCATCACCAACTACGCCCTGCTCGACGACGGCACCGATCCGACCCTCGCGGGGCCTGGGATCGCGAAAATGGAGGTGGGCGTGCCGGGTCGGCCCCTGCCGTAGCGGCCCGCGATCGCTTCACTGGGGCCCGATCCGGGCGACGAGCGCCTGGAAGCGGGGGTGGGAGCGCAGCGGCGCGAACAGGAACGACCCCCTGATGCCGCTGATGGCCGCGGCTCGTTCTTCGAATGCGCGCTCGAGGAGATCTATGGCGCGCTCGTGCTCGCCGAGACCGGTGTGGATGTAGGCCAGGTGGTACGGGGCCACGAACTCCGTGGCCGCGCGCTCGGAGAGTTGGTCCAGGATCCGCCGCGCGTCGTCGGTGCGGCCGGCCACGGCGAGGGCCTGTCCGAGCTGGGCGAGCCACTGCGGGCTGTCTGGCGCAAGCTCGACGGCGCGCTCGAGCTCGGCGACTCCCTCGTCGTGCCGGCCCTGCATCATGAGCGCCCAGCCGAGTGTCGCGTGGCCCCGATCCTGTTCCGGGTCGAACTCGATGGCGCGGACGGCCTCGGCCTCGGCTTCCTGGTGGCGGCCCGCCCGGAGCAGCGTGCTCGCCACGTCCAGGCGGTGGACCAGCGGGTCCAGCTCCTGTGCGTGCCGCTGGAGCTCGAGGGCCTCGTCGAATCGTCCCACTGAAGCGCACAGGCGGCCATAGAGGTCGTAGGCATCGGTGCTGCTGGGGCACAGCTCGATCGCTCGCCGGAAGCCCGCCTCGGCGGCCGCCCAGTCGAACTCCCAGATCGCCTGGAGCTGCGCCATGGCGCAATGGGCCTCGGCCAGGTTGGGATCCAGGCGGAGCGCCTTGCCCGCGGCGTCCATGGCCAGCGGCCGCGCGACCTCGGCGCGGGTGGCCCCGCCCTCCGCCAGCTCCGCGTGCGCGAGGGCGATGCCGGTGTAGGCGAGGGCATACCCGGGATCGACGGCCACCGCGCGGCCGTAGAAATGGAGGGCTCGTCTGAGCCCGGTGGGCGTGAAGCGGATGAACCAGTGGCGGCCCTTCAGGTAGAGCTGGTAGGCTTCCACGCTCGTGGTCGGCTCCTTGCCGACGCGGCTCCGCTCGTCGGGCGAGAGCTCGGCCTCCAGGGCGGCGGCGATCTGGAGCGCCACGTCCGTCTGGATCGCGAAAATGTCCGTCAGCTCGCGGTCGTAGGTGTCCGCCCAGACGTGGCGGTCGGAGCGCACGTCGACGAGCCGCGCCACGATGCGGACGCGCCCCCCCGAGCTGCGAACGCTGCCGTCCAGCACGGTGCTCGCCCCCACGGCGGCACCGATGTCCCGGAGGCTGTGCTCCCGTGACTTGAACCGCATCACGGAGGCGCGGGAGATCACCCGCAGCCCGCGGATCCTCGACAGGTGGGCGATCACGTCCTCCGTGATCCCGTCGGCGAAATAGTCGTTCTCCGACTCCGGACCCAGGTTGACGAACGGGACCACGGCGACCACCGGCGCCGTGGCCGCGGCGGTCGGGAGTGCCAAGATCGAGGCGTCCGCGGCCGGCACGATCGCCGGGGTCCCTCCGCCCGCGCTGGCCGCCGGGGAGGTGGAGTCCAGGAGCGTGGCGGGGGGGACCGGCGTCGGAGCGTCCGTCCGCTCGATGCCTCCGGGCACGATGTCGAAGACCCACGCCAGGACGATCGCGACCGGAAGGCCCAGGATCGCGAGGACGACCAGCAGCGTCATGGTCCGGGCCGGCAGGTCGAGAGCGGGCACCAGAATGTCCGCGCCCTGGAGCACGCCGAACGCGGCTACCACGTAGATGATGCCGGCCTGCACCACGCGGCGCCGCCTCAGCTCTGCGACGAACGCTCGGACCCTCATGTCACGCGCGGCCCTGCTCCCGATCGCGGCTCGCTGCCAGGCGCTTCATCAGCTGGATCTGGCCGGCGTGATACGTGTCGTGGAGGACAACGCCCGTGATCAGGTCCGCGTACGTGGTGGCACCGCCGCCCGCGGGCTGGTCGAGACGGCCCGGGTCGAAGGCGCGCAGCGTCTCCAGGAGGCGCTCGTGCCACTCCCGCACGAGGCGCCGCTCCATTTCCCACGCGCCTTCCGAGACCGGCCCCAGCTCCGGCCAGTTGGCCGGCGAGAGGGGGAACGCGCCTCGCTCGCCCTGGCTGCCGAGCCGCCGCCACACGGCGTAATTCCAGTAGGCCACGTGCACGGCGAGCTCGCGGATGCTGTGCCGGTCGGGGTACGGCTTCCACCCGGCCATCGCCGCGGAGATCCCGCGGATCGAGCCGAGGACCGAGGCACCGCCGTGCCACGGCTTGAAGCCGGGGGGCGGGTGGAAATGGCGGATCGCCTCCTCGAGGCGGCGGTCGGTCATGGCGGCTCACGGGCCGTAGTGGCGGCGGCACGAAAGCGGGATCGCGGGTGAGCCCATGGTCGTTCTCCTCCGCTAGGGTGATCGGGAAAGCGTTGCGTCGACCTCTGGAGCGGCAGCGGTGAACACGGCTCCGTACAGCCGCAGGGCGTTGCCGCCCAGGATGCCGGCGACGTCGTCGTCGCTGAATCCCCGGCGGTCCAGGGCGTCGATGAACACGGGCAGGTGCGCCACGTCCTCCGCGCCGGCGATGAAGCGGATCATGTCGGCGGAGAGATCGTCTCGCACGAGCATTCTGATGCATCGCGTCCATGTAGTAATCCGCATAGTCCGGGCCCAGCGCGAGGCACCCGGGGCCGGCGAGCCCGGCGATGTGCTCGGCGTGGTCCGCGAGCCGGTCGGGCGTGGTCCGGGCCGGATCGTCGTCGACGAACATGCCGAGGAAGTTGAGGCCGATCACGCCGCCACGCTCCCCCACCAGCCGGATCTGCTCGTCCGTCAGGTTTCGCCGGTTCCCGCAAATCGTGCGCGCGTTCGAATGCGAAACCATGGGCGGGAGGTCGTAGATCTCGATGGCGTCGAAGAAGGAGGAGTCGGACAGGTGCACGAGGTCCAGCACCATGCCGAGTGCCCGAACCTCGCGCACGACTTTCCGCCCGAAGTTGCTCAGGCCGCCTGGATTCCGCTCGCCGCAGCCGTCGGCGGCGAGGTTGCGCTCGTTGTGGGTCAGGATCACCGAGCGGAGGCCGGCCGCGTGCAGGGCCCGCAGCGTGGCGAGGTCCTCCACGCAGCGGATCCCCTCCAACGCGAGCATGAAATGCACGGGATCGCTCGCCGCCTCCCGGGTGCCGTCGCGGGAAGCCGCCTCCAGCAGGTCGTGCGCGTCGAGCACCAGCCGGAATCCATCGTGTGCCTCGATCTGACGCAGGGTCTCGTCCATGATGCGCAGCACCAGACGCAGGTCCCAGAGCTCCAGCGAGCCGACCTCGAAGTCCCCGCCCACCGTGAGCACTTCCATGCTCACCCCGCCCTCGCGCAGGTTCGGCAGGTGCTCGGCAAGGAGGGCGTCCGGCCGCCCCTCCGACGCGGCACGGTACAGCTGGATGGCGTAGTCGGAGTGAACGTCCACGACGGGGTGGCGCGGGATGAGGTCGCCGATGGGGCGATCGGTCATGACGGGTCTCCTTCCGGTGCGGGGGCGTGGGCGCCGGTCCACAGGCGACCCGGTCCTCTCGGGTCAGCTCGCGGGCTCGAACCCCACGACCACCAGGCCGTACGCCCTGTAATCGCCGAATTCATCCACGTCGAAATAGCCCCTGAACCCGCCCAGGTTGTAGTCGATGTAGAACCGGTCCTGGGCGTCGTATCCCTCGATGTTGTACCAGTGACCGGCGACGTTTCCCGGCTCATCCGGCGCGGGAGAGTCCGCACTCCGGGCCGCGGTCATGAGGGGGCGGCCGTGGGCCAGCTCGTTCTTGAGCAGAGCGATCCACTCCGCCCTCGAGTACTCCCACCGCCTCGCGAATCGAACGTTGTCGCTGACGTTCAGATGTCTCTTGAGGCCGTCGATGAAGACCTCGCCAGGGGTCCCGACATCCATTTCGTTGGTCAGTCCGATGGCACCGGCGATGAGGAAGACCCTGGCCACGTCCTCGTACTGCTCGAACGTCGCGCCGGACCCCAGGGAGACCGGCAGGTTCGAATAGTCCACGACGAGCGTATCGAAGTCGACCTGCATCTGCACGTCGCCCCACGTGTTCGGCGCGTCGATCTGGCCCGTGGCCGTGATCCTGCCTCCCCAGTACCCGAGGACGCGGGCGAAAGCGGTCGGGCCACACGCCGCCCCGAACCGGCCGTTCGGGGCTCCGTTGCCTTCGTATGGCGGATAGAACGCGTTGTAGGGCCAGTGGAAGACGTCCCACCTCGACGTCATCAACGGGTCCACGGAAGCGGGAAGGGTGCCCTCATCCAGCGTCCTGAACGGCAGGTCCTCCCCCCAGGCGGTGCCCTGGCCGTTGGTGGCGTACCCGCGGACGTGGTAGTCGGTGTCGGCGTCCAGGTCGTGGATCAGGATCGTGAAGTCGTAGGCGGCTCCTGCGTCCGCCAGGCAGTGGTCGGCCATCGCCGGATCGGAATGCCCGGACCAGCAGATCCCCTTGTCCGTGACCGCATCCCCTCCGGTCGCCACGATCTGGACGCGCACCTTGGCGGCGCTATAGAGGATGTTGCTCACCGCCATCGTCTTCACGGTCGGCGTCGTGTTCTCCGGGCCCGTGAGACCGGGGTCCCCGCCCCCTTCCCCGCACCCGAAAAGCACCACCATCGCCGCCAAAGTCGCCCGCGCCATCACGGGTCTCGCGCTCATGGTCCCCTTCCTGTCTTCGGTCCGCGTCGCCGGGAAGCGCCTCGTGAGCGCCACCGCGGAAGGGCGTGCCCCGAAGCCTTGCATCGGGCAACGACACGGGGCGCCGCGGCCCGTTGCCGAGCCGTCGGCGGGGGGAGGGTACGCCCGAAGCGTGGGCGGCGTCAAGCTCTTCCGCACTTCAGGAACATCGGATGGACCCGGACGGCCAGGCGTGACCTAACCGGCAGGTCGAGACGGGAACGGGCGCAGCGGCTGAAGCCGTCGCGCCCGTTCGGTCCGAGGTCAGCGGAGGTGGAGGGACTCGAACCCCCAAGGGCTTGCGCCCGCCGCATTTCGAGTGCGGTGCCTTACCAATTAGGGCTACACCTCCAGGCCGCGGCGGCCGCTGAAGCGGCGGCTGCGGAGCGGGAAAAGATAGGAGCGCGGCCGGGTCGGTTCAAGCCCCGATGACATCGCGCGCGCCCCGGGAAGCGACTGTGGCTCGAAAGCCCGGAGCCCCGGCCCGCGGGGGAAGGCCGACCCGAGCCGTCGTCCTGGCGCCGCCGCCCCCCACGGTTGCGCGCCGTGACGGGCGCGGCGAAGCTACGGAATGCTCCGGGGCGGCTCCGGGCCGGTCGGAGTGACCGACGCCGGCGTCGCCCGTGACCCGGACGGCCATGACGCGGAAGCGATTGATCTGGATGCTGGCCGCCACCGGCGCGGCGCTGGTGGTGGTGCTGGTGTTGGGCGCGACGCTCGGGCGTCCCCGCCACCAGTTCGCGGGCACGCACTTCGACCCGGCGACGCCCGCGGCCCCGTTCACGCTCCATACCGACACGGGCGACGTGAGCCTGTCATCGTTCCGCGGCAAGGCGGTGGCGCTGTTCTTCGGGTACACGTCGTGCCCGGACGTCTGTCCCACCACGCTGCTGCGGCTGAGCCGCATGCTCGACGATCTCGGGAGCGACCGGGACAGGGTGCGCGTGGTGTTCGTGAGCGTGGACCCGGAGCGGGACTCGCCCGAGCGCGTGGCTGCGTACGCGAGGGCCGTGGACCCGTCGATCGTCGGGGTGACCGGGTCGCCGGAAGAGATCGCGGGCGTGGCGAAGAGCTACGGGATCTACTACGCGAAGCAGCCCGGCTCCGACGCCACCGGCTACCTGATGGACCACACCGCGGCGATCACAGTGGTGAATCCAGCGGGGCGGGTGGCGCTGATCTTGTCGCCCACGCTGACGGCGGAGGAGATGGCCGGGGACGTGAGGGCGATCCTGTGATGGCCGCGGCCATCCGACCCTCCCGCCTCCTGCAACCCGCCGGTCTTCTCGTGGCGCTCGCGGCGCTGGGCGCGTGCGGGGAAGGGGGCGGTCCGCGTCCGGAGCAAGGGGCGGGCGACGCCGCCCGGGCTACCCAGCCGGGCGCCGATACCGCGACGGGGTCGCCGGCCGCGGTGGCGGACGGGCTGGCCGTGCTCGACCCGTGGGTGCGCGCGGCGATCGTGCCTGACATCGGCGCCGGGGAAGCCGGGCCGCCGATCAACTCCGCGGCGTACCTGGCGGTCCGGAACGCGGGCGACGCCGGGGACGCGCTGGTGGCGGCGTCGTCGCCGGCCGCTTCCGCGGTCGAGATCCACGAAGTGTCCCTGGACGATGGCGTGATGCGGATGCGGCAGGTGGACTCGGTGGCGGTGCCCGCGGGGGGAACGGCCGTGCTGGAGCCAGGTGGCTACCATATCATGCTGATCGGCCTGAGCGATCCGCTGGTGGCGGGAGACACCGTGGCGCTCACCCTCCGCTTCCGCAGCGGCCGGGAGATCGATCTCCGCGCTCCGGTGAGATAGAGCGGCCTGCGGCCCGCCGGCAGGGCTTCGCCTGCAGTACCCGGCCTACGCCCCACCCTGGCGGACCTGCGGCGCGCGAGCCCGCGAAGCCCGCCAGGCCCGCCAAGCCCGCCAGGCCCGCGAGGCCCGCGAGGCCCGCGAAGCCCGCGAAGCCCCCGAAGCCCCCGAAGCCCGCGAAGCCCCCCAGGCCCGCGAAGCCCCCCAAGTCCGCGAAGCCCCCGAAACCCGCTAGGCCCACGAGGCCCGCGAGGCCCGCGAGGCCCGCGAAGCCCCCGAAGCCTCCGACGCGACCACTCGAGGCGGGCGAAGCGACCACTCGAGGCGGCATTTCAGTCGATGGGTCGGGAAGCGGCTTCCATGACCGGATTCTGACCAGGCGGCGGCGCCGGCGACGAACGCGTGGTCGCTCCGCAGGGATGAAGACCGGTTAACGACCACACGGTGGAACAGAGGTGCCGATTGGTCGCTCCCCGGTGCCCCGCCCCACCCGCCCGACCCGCCCCACCCACCCCACCCGCCCGACCCGCCCCACCCGCCCCACCCGCCCCACCCGCCCCACCCGCCCGACCCGCCCCACCCGCCCGACCCGCCCCACCCGCCCCACCCGCCCGACTCACCCCACCCGCTCCACCCGCCCGACCCCTCGAACCCCTCGAACCCCTCGAACCCCTCGAACCCCTCGCACCCCTCGAACCCCTCGAACCCCTCGAACCCCTCGCACCCCTCGCACCCCTCGAACCCCTCGAACCCCTCGAACCCCTCGACCCTCGGACCCGTCGGACCCGTCGAACTGCCTGCCTACGCGCCCAGTCGCTGGGCGGCCCGAACGGCGTCGGCCACGATCTCCCGCTCGTCCGCCACCTCGAGCCGCCGCTCGTGCATGAGGACGCGGCCGTCGCAGATGGTGGTGTGGACCGCGCGTCCGTTGGCGGCGTAGACGAGCGCGGAGACCGGGTCGTGCACGGGCTGCGTGGACGGGTCGGAGAGGTCCACCAGGATCAGGTCCGCGGGCGCGCCGGGCTCCAGGCGGCCGCTGCCGAGCCGGAAAGCCTCGGCGGGCGCTGTCGTCGCCAGGTCGAGGGCGTCGCGGGCGGTCAGGACCGTGGGGTCGGCCGCGCGGTGCTTCTGCACCAGCGCGACCGTCTTCATCTCCTCGATCATGTCCAGGTTGTTGTTCGACCCGGCGCCATCGGTGCCCAGGGCGACGCGGAGGCCGGCCGCCTTCGCGGCCCGGTAGTCGAAGATCCCGCCCGTCGCCAGCTTCATGTTGGCGGTGGGGTTGGTCACGACGGTGGCGCCCGCCTCGGCCATGAGCTCCATCTCGCCCGGGTCCAGGTAGACGCCGTGGGCGGCCACGAGGTTGGGGCCGAGCAGCCCGAGCCGCCGGAGGTACTCGGCAGGACGAACGCCGTGCCGCTCGACGCAGCCGTCCACCTCGCCGCGCGTCTCGGACAGGTGGATGTGGAAGACCAGGTCGTGCTCGGCCGCGAGCTCCCCGAGCCACTCCAGGCTCTCGGGGGCCACGGTGTAGATGGCGTGGGGCGCGAGCGCGACCTGAACGCGCGGCCCCAGGGCGCCTCGCTCCTCAACCTGCCGGAGCACCGACGCCCGCTGCTCCCCGGCTTCCACGCCGCTGGGGTCGCCGTGGTCGATGAACACGGAGCCCACGTGGGCGCGGATCCCCAGCTCCTCGACGGCGCGCACCACCGCCGGGCGGTGCCAGTACATGTCGTTGAAGTACGTGGTGCCCGAGCGGATCATCTCCACCAGGGCCAGGCGCGTGCCGGCGTAGACGTCCGCTTCCGCCAGCTTCGCCTCGGCGGGCCAGATCCGGGTGCGCAGCCACTCCATGAGCGGGAGGTCGTCGCCCCAGCCGCGGAATAGCGTCATGGCCGCGTGCGTGTGCCCGTTGCGAAGCCCGGGGAACGCGTGCAGCCCGCGGGCGTCGATCGAGCGCTCGGGAGCGGCCCGGCCCGCCGCAGGGCCGGCGTCACCCGGGTGGGCGCGGTCGGCCGCCTTCCGGATCCAGGCGATCCGGCCTTCGTCGATCCCAATGTCGTGGACGCCCCCATCGAGGATGGCCCCGCGGAGCTCCAGCTTCACGTCGCCTCCGTGGTGGTGCGCCGGACCAGCTCGGCGACGATGGCGCGGGCGCGCTCGGTGTTGCCGGCGAGACGCGCCTCGTACGCATCGAGTGTGAGCGGGGCGCCGCCGATCCCGTTGGCGAGGTTGTCGACCAGCCCGAGCATGGCGTAGGAGAGCCCGCGCTCCTGGAAGAGGGTGGCTTCGGACGCGGCGGTCATGCCGATGACGTGGGCGTAGTCGGCGAGGAGCCGGACCTCGGCGCGCGTCTCGAAGCGCGGCCCGCGCGTCTCCGCGTACACGCCGCCATCCTGCACGGTGCCCCCGGTGGCGCGCGCGGCATCCAGGAGCAGGCGACGCAGCCCTTCGTCCAGCGCGGGCACCACGTGCAGCCGCTCGTCCTCGGCGAACGAGGGCGGCGCGTGGAAGGAGAGGTAGTCGTCGGGGACCACGGCGGTGCCGGGCTCGAGCGAGGCGTCGAGCGCGCCCACGGAGCAGAGCCCGACCGCGCGCCGGACGCCGAGGGCCTCGAAGGCGAGGGCGTGGGCATGGTGCGTCACGCGGTGGGGTGGCCGGTAACGGTCGTGGCCGTGGCGTCGCAGGAAGACGAAGCCGTCGCCCACGTGAGCCACGACCTCGCCGCGCTCCGTCTCCACGAGGCGCTGCCGCGTCCGCGCGGGCTCGCCGCCGCCGAGGAACGCGCTGCCGCCCACGATCCCGAGTGTGTCCATGCCCGCTCCCGCGCTCCCCTGTCGAACCGGCTGCCGGGCAGCGGACGCACTTGCCCGCCGCCCCCGCCGTGCTCCACCTTTCGCCTTCCCGACCGCCCTGGAGCGCGCGGCCGGAGCGGCCCCAGCAGGCGGAGCGATGAAGGTAGACGGCGTCGGCTATCGCAGCATCTTCACGGACGACGACGGCTGGTCCGTCCGCATCATCGACCAGGCCGTTCTCCCGCACGACTTCCGGCTGGCGCGCCTCACCGACCTGGAGGGCGCCGCGGAGGCCATCGCCACCATGCAGGTGCGCGGCGCTCCGCTCATCGGCGCCACTGCAGCGTACGGCCTGGCGCTGGCGCTCCGGTCCGACGCCTCCGACGATGCGCTGGACGCTGCGCGCGAGCGTCTCCTGGCGACGCGCCCCACGGCCGTCAACCTCCGCTGGGCGCTCGACGCCGTCACCGACGCCGTCGCATCCCTCGCACCCGGCGACCGCGCCGCTGCCGCCTACCGCCTGGCCGCCGAAATCGCCGACGCCGACGTGGCGCAGAACCGCCGCATCGGCGAGCACGGCCTGAAGCTGATCCGCGGCCTGGCCGCACGCAACCCGGACCGGCCGGTGGAGATCCTGACCCACTGCAACGCCGGCTGGCTCGCCACCGTGGACTGGGGGACGGCCACCTCGCCCATCTACCTGGCGCACGACGAGGGTATCCCCGTGCACGTGTGGGTGGACGAGACTCGCCCGAGGAACCAGGGCGCGAGCCTGACCGCGTGGGAGCTGGGCCACCACGGCGTGCCCCACACCGTGGTGGTGGACAACGCGGGCGGCCACCTGATGCAGCGGGGACGCGTGGACCTGTGCCTCGTGGGCACCGACCGCACCACCGCGGCCGGGGACGTGGCCAACAAGATCGGGACGTACCTGAAGGCGCTGGCGGCGAGCGACAACGGCGTGCCGTTCTACGTGGCGGCGCCATCGTCGTCCATCGACTGGACGCTCATGGACGGGCGCGACATCCCGATCGAGGAACGGGACGCGGAGGAGGTGGTCCGGGTGCGAGGCGCCGCCGGGGACGGCCGCGTGGAGGCCGTTCGCGTGGTGCCCGAGGGGTCGACCGTGGCCAACCCTGCGTTCGATGTCACGCCCGCCCGGCTGGTCACCGGGCTGATCACCGAGCGGGGGATCGCGGAAGCGAGCGCCGACGGGCTCCGTCGCCTGTTCCCCGAGCGAGCTCCGGCGCACGGAAAGGGGGTGACTCCATGACGGGGACCGAGCTCCGGGCCGCCGTGGTCCGCGCCGCCCGCCGGATGAGCGCCAGCGGGCTCAGCCGCGGCGTGTCCGGGAACGTGAGTGCCCGCGACGCCGACGCCATGCTGGTGACGCCGTCGGCCTTCCCGTACGACGAGATGGGCAATACCGACGTGGTCCGCATGGCGCTGGACGGGCGCGTGCTCGAGGGCGAGCGCAAGCCGACCACGGAGTGGCCCATGCACGCGGCGATCTACCGCGCCCGCCCGGATGCCACGGCCATCGTCCACGCCCATGCCACCTTCTGCACCACGCTCGCGACCCTGCGACGCGACATCCCGCCCTTCCACTACATGATCGCCCTGGCCGGCGGCGACTCCATCCGCTGCTCCGGCTACGCCACGTTCGGCACCGCCGCGCTCGGCGAGCTGGCCGTCGTCGCGCTGCGCGATCGGCAGGCGTGTCTGCTCGCCAACCACGGCATGATCGCCATCGCAGCCTCTCCCGACGCCGCGCTGGAGCTCGCCCGCGAGGTGGAGACGCTGGCCGAGCTGTACTGGCGCGCGCTCCAGGCGGGTGAGCCAGCACTCCTCTCCGAGTCCGACATGGCCGACGCCCTGACCGCCTTCGGCGACTACCGCTGAACGGCTCGGTTGCAGCCGGATCTCCTTTTCTGTCAATAACTTGAACACATTCCGCCAGGCCGCGGGACGGCGCCCGTCTTGCGTCCCTTCTTCCTGCGGTCGGCCAGCGGGGCTGCGGCCCCGGTGCGCCGGTCGAAGGCGATCATCGGCGGAACCGCAGCAAGGAGGAATTCATGGCGCGATTCGAGCACCTGTCCGAGCGATCGGACATCCGGTTCGGCGAGAACAGCTTCGACGTGCGCGACTGGGAGGTGCGCACGGGGGCGGACGGCGAGCGGGTAGGCCGGGTCCACGACGTGCTGCTGGGCGAGGGCGGCCGCACACGCTACCTGGACGTGGACCTGGAGGGCGGCCGGCACGTGCTCATGCCGAGCGGCGAGACGCGCGTGGACGCCAGCGACCGCGTCGTGCGGCTCCCGGGACTGGACCGGGAGTCGATCCGAACGCTCCCCGAGTACGAGCACGACCCGGGGCACATCACGTCCGACTACGCTCGCTCCCTGGCCACCGCGCACGACCGCGCCTACCGGGAGGAGGACTACTACGAGCGGTCCCACTACGGCGCGGAATGGACGCGTCGTGAGGGCGAGGCTCCGCGAAAGACCGTGGCGCGGCTCGACCGGCTGGACGACATCGAGCTGGCCGAGCACGACCCGGATCCGCGCGGGTGGGACGTGGTGGACGCGGCGGACCGGCGGATCGGGCGCGTGGAGCACCTGATCGGGGACACGGGCGCCATGAAGGTGCGCTACCTCGACGTGGAGCTGGACGAGGAGGTGGCCGGGGACCACCGCAACGTCCTGATCCCCCCGGGGCACGTGGACCTGGACACCGGAAGCGAGCGCGTGGTGGCACGCGGCCTGGACCGGTCGAGCTTCGCCCGCATACCGGCGTACGAGGGCGGTCCCATCGGGCGGGGGTACGAGCGCGACCTCACCCGCCGCTACGACGAGGCGTACGCGGGCGAGCGGGAGTACGAGCACCCCCGCTACAGGGCCCGCTCCATGGACACGCTTCCCGGCCGCGCCGGGCGGTAGGCGCGGGCGCCGGCGGGGCGCGGGGCGGGGCGGAGGAGCCGGCCAGGGCGGTGCTGCCGCGGCCGCGCCGGGGAAGGCCCGTTTCGTGGACCGGGCGGGTCGTCTACGTTGTCCTCCCTGGAAACAGGCTCCCACTCCAGAATGAGGTGACGCATGCCTTCGTCCGGCTTCCTCCGCGCGCCCGCCGGCACACTCGCCGGGCCGTCCCGCGTCCGCTCCCTGATCGTGGCCGCGTCGCTGGCGCTGCTCGCGGCCGCCGGCCCGCGACCGCTCGAGGCGCAGGGGACGCGCCTGCTCCGCTCCCCCACCGTGTCGGCCACGCAGGTGGCGTTCGAATACGGCGGAGACATCTGGTTGGTGGGTCGTCAGGGCGGAGAAGCGCGCCGCCTCACGGCGACGCCCGCGATCGAGACGGGTCCCCACTTCTCGCCGGACGGGACAATGATCGCGTTCACGTCGAACCGGACGGGCTCGGACCAGGTCTGGGTGGTGCCCGCGGAGGGCGGGGAGCCGCGTCGCCTGACGTGGTACCCTGGCGGCGGCGCAGAGGCGCGCGGCTGGACGCCGGACGGCAGGGAGATCCTGTACGCGTCCGGCCGCGGCTCCGCGCCGGTCTCGTACACGCACCTGTGGCTCGTCCCGGCTGGCGGCGGGCCGTCGCACGAGGTGCCCGAGCACATGGCGGCGCGGGGCTCGTTCTCCCCGGACGGCAGGCGCATCGTGGTGGACCGCGTCCCGCGCTGGGACAGCGAGTTCCGCAACTACCGCGGCGGCCAGAACACCGCGCTCACCATCCTGGACCTGGACGACCTGTCCGAAGTGAAGCTGCCGAACGAGCGGACCACGGACACCGACCCCGTCTGGCTCGGGGACCGGATCTGGTTCCTGTCCGATCGCGACTTCGCGACCAACGTCTGGAGCTACGAGGTGGACACCGGCACGCTGGCCCAGGTCACCCGCTTCACCGCTGCCGACGTGAAGGCGCTGGGCGGCGGCGCCGCCGATGCGCTGGCGTTCGAGCAGGACGGCTGGCTCTGGCTCCTGGATCCCGCGAGCGGCGAGGCCCGCAAGCTGGACGTCACCGTGCGCGGGGACTTCCCGTGGGCCGCCCCGCACTGGGCGACGGTGAGCGACGAGGTCGCTTCCGCGTCGCTCTCGCCCACGGGCCAGCGGGCGCTCTTCGAAGCGCGCGGCGAGGTCTTCACGGTCCCGGCGGAGAAGGGCGATGTGCGCAACCTCACCCGCTCGCCGGGCGCCGCCGACCGCTCGCCGATCTGGTCGCCGGACGGGACGAAAGTGGCGTGGTTCTCCGACGCGGGCGACGGCTACCGGCTGATGGTCGAGGACCAGGACGGGCTCGGCGAGCCCCGGTCCCTGGAGCCGGGCGACGAGACGAAGTACGCGTGGTCGGTGACCTGGTCGCCGGACGGGGAGCGGCTGGCGTGGGTGGACCAGCGCGCCCGCATCCACGTCATGGAGCTGGCCAGCGCAAAGGTCCGCACCGCCGACGTGGACGGCACGATCCAGAACCGGGGCGGCCTCGGGCTCACCTGGTCGCCCGACTCGAAGTGGCTCGCGTACGCGAAAGAGTACCCGAACCACTTCCACCGGATCGTGGTGTGGTCGCTGGACAGCGGGAAGACGACGGCGCTCACCAATGCGCTGGCCGACGCCGTGTCCCCGGCCTGGGACGCCGGCGGGCGCTGGCTCTACTTCCTCGCCAGCACCGACCTCGGCCTGGCCAGCGGCTGGGCCAACCTGAGCAACGCCCAGGCGGATCCGTCGTACGGCGCGTACGTGGCCGTCCTGCGGAGCGGTGATCCCACGCCCTTCGCGCCGGAGAGCGACGAGGAGCCGGCCGGAGGCGGGAAGAGTGGCGCCGGGAAGGACGAGGCAGGCGGAAAGGGCGGAAAGGCCGCGGGCGGGAAGGCGTCGTCGTCGGAGAAGGGCGGTGCGGATTCGGCGGTGGACGTCCGCATCGACGCGGACGGCATCGCCCGCCGCATCGTGGCGCTGCCGGTGCCGGTGCGACGCTACGCGGAGCTCGCCGCGGGGCCGCGAGGCGTGGTCTTCATGGCCGAGCGCCAGGAGGACGGGCCCGGGGCCACGCTGCGCCGTTTCGACATGGAGAAGCGGAAGGAAGAGACATTCCTGGAGGGCGCGCGCAGCTTCGCTCTGTCGCGCGACGGCTCGAAGCTGCTGTACCGACAGGGATCCTCGTGGCACATCGTCGGCGACCGGCTCGCCGCCCAAGCCCGGGGACGGGAAGATCGATGTCGCCCTCCGGATGCGGGTGGAACCCGCGGAGGAGTGGCGGCAGATCTTCGAGGAAGCGTGGCGGATGGAGCGCGACTTCTTCTACGACCCGGGGCTCCACGGCGCCGACTGGACGGCGGTGCACGCGCGCTACGCGCCGCTGGTGCCGTACGTCCGCAGCCGCGAGGACCTGCGCTACATCCTGGACCAGGTGGGCGGCGAGCTGAGCGTGGGACACAGCTTCACCGGCGGCGGCGACTACCCGGCCGTCGACACGGTGCGAACCGGGCTGCTGGGCGCCGACCTGGTGGCCGAGAACGGCCGCTGGCGCATCCGCCGCATATTGAGCACCGAAAGCTGGAACCCCGGGCTCTCCGCGCCGCTCGCCGCTCCCGGCGTGCGAGCCTCCGAGGGCGACTACCTGCTGGCCGTGAACGGCCGCGATCTCACCGCCGACGACAACCCGTACCAGTGGCTCGACGGCACCGCCGACCAGCAGACCGCGCTGCGGCTGAACAGCCGCCCCTCCCCGGACGGGTCCTGGACCGTGACCGTGGTTCCGGTGCGGAGCGAGGCAGCGCTGCGCCAGCGCGCCTGGGTCGAGGACAACCGCCGCATGGTGGACTCGCTCTCCGACGGCCGGCTGGCGTACGTCTGGGTGCCCAACACCGGCGGCAGCGGGTTCGTCAACTTCAACCGCTACTTCTTCGCCCAGCAGGACCGTGACGGCGCGGTCATCGACGAGAGATTCAACGGCGGCGGCCTGCTCGACGACTACATGGTCGACCTGATGAGCCGAAAGCTCATTGGCGGCGTCACCAACGATGCCGCGGATGGCACGGACTACCGCCTCCCCATGGCCGGGATCCTCGGACCCAAGGTGCTGCTCATCAACGAGCTCGCCGGGTCCGGCGGCGATTACTTCCCCTGGGCCTTCCGCCAGCTCGACGTGGGGCCGCTCATCGGCCAGCGCACCTGGGGAGGGCTGGTGGCCGCCTGCGCCCCCTACGCCCTCGTGGACGGCGGCTACATCACCTCCCCGTGCAGCGCCGTCTTCTCCGGCGACCACTGGGTGGCGGAGAACGAGGGCGTGCCGCCCGACATCCCCGTCTACTTCGACGCGAAGGACTACGCGGCTGGCCGCGACCCGCAGCTCGAGCGCGCCGTCCGGGAAGCGCTGAAGCTGCTCGAGACCGAAGGCGTGAACGCGCAGCGGCACCCGCCCTTCGTGAAGAAGGCCAGGCGGCCGGAGACGGGCGGGCAGTAGCAGGCGGATCGGGCGAAGGGCGCGCCGGATGTGAAAAGCGCCGCAGACCACGGGTGGCCGGCGGCGCTTCCCTTTCGACTCAGTCGGGGAGACAGGATTTGAACCTGCGACCCCTGCGTCCCGAACGCAGTGCTCTACCGGGCTGAGCTACTCCCCGAGTCCTTCCGTCCTGCTCCAGCGGTGCGACACGCACGCCGGCCACCTCGGGCGGGTGGTCACGGCGTCACGGACGGGGTGGGATTCGAACCCACGAGAGCTTGCGCCCCACACGATTTCCAATCGTGCTCCTTGAGCCGCTCGGACACCCGTCCCGATGGCGAGCGGAGAGGGAGGGATTCGAACCCTCGAGGGCCTTTCGGCCCAAACGCCTTAGCAGGGCGCCGCCTTAAGCCTCTCGGCCACCTCTCCCATCCGTCGTACCCTTCTCCAGTTGCCCCTCCTGGGCTCGAACCAGGACTCTTCTGATCCAGAGTCAGACGTGTTGCCAGTTACACCAAGGGGCAATGTCCACCGGCTCCCGCGGGAGCCAGAGCGGGCGACCGGGCTCGAACCGGCGACCCTCAGCTTGGGAAGCTGATGCTCTACCAACTGAGCTACGCCCGCACATTCCTTCAGTCAGTCGTGAACGCGAGCTTCGCAGACGGCTACGCCTGCGCCGCCTCTCGGAGGGCGCTCCAGCAGAGCCACCACGCGGATTCGAACCGCGGACCCCATCATTACGAATGAATGTGCTCTACCAGCTGAGCTATGGTGGCACGTCAGTGGAGCTGAGGGGAGTCGAACCCCTGACCTCTGCAGTGCGATTGCAGCGCTCTCCCAACTGAGCTACAGCCCCAGCACTCCATCGTCCGGCGCGAGCCCGGGTCGTGGACCATCTCCCGGGGCCGCGGCTTCATGGGCGCGAGAGGACTCGAACCTCTGACCTCTACGATGTCAACGTAGCGCTCTAACCAACTGAGCTACGCGCCCTCACTCGCACCGCGCGTCAGCGCGGTGCTTCACGCGCGCAGCGCGTCCCGCGCGGAACGCGTCCCCGTCGCCGTGACGCGTCCCCTTGCGAGTGGTGGGGGAAGGATTCGAACCTTCGTAGGGCGTGGCCCAACAGATTTACAGTCTGTCCCGTTTAGCCGCTTCGGTACCCCACCGGAGTGCCCACGACAGGACTCGAACCTGTACGCCCTTTCGGGCACTGGTCCCTCAAACCAGCCTGTCTACCAGTTTCAGCACGTGGGCTCCCTGCATCCTGCGATCCAGTGCTCGGAAGAGGACTCGAACCTCCACGGGGTTGCCCCCACATGGTCCTGAACCATGCGCGTCTACCAATTCCGCCATCCGAGCGACCAACCATGGAGCTGAGGGGAATCGAACCCCTGACCTCCTGAATGCCATTCAGGCGCTCTCCCAACTGAGCTACAGCCCCGGCGGCCGACCTGCCGGCGCGATCCCGGTCCGCCGGCCAACCTTCCCGGCGGCGTTTCGCCGCCTTCGTGTCGCACCTCTCTTGTCAATCAACTCAGCGGGGCTGACGGGACTTGAACCCGCGACCTCCGGTGTGACAGACCGGCACTCTAACCAAACTGAGCTACAGCCCCTGACCCCGACCCTTCCGGGCCGGCCAACCAGAGCGGGCGACCGGACTCGAACCGGCGACCTTCTGCATGGCAAGCAGACGCTCTACCAACTGAGCTACGCCCGCGCATTTCCCGCTCATCCTGCCTCAGAGCGCAAGGCCCTTCCCGCCACCTGGGCGGAGTCTGTGAACGCTCGGCGTTCACAGAACTGAGCTACGCCCGCGCATTTCCCGCTCATCCTGCCTCAGAGCGCAAGGCCCTTCCTGCGAAACGAATCCTAGCATGCCCCCAAGGGGAATCGAACCCCTATTACCAGCTTGAAAGGCTGGCGTCCTAGCCGTTAGACGATGAGGGCCCATCTGCCCTTCCAACGCCCGGCTCGGGGTCGCTTCCCGACGACGAGCACCACCCCGACAACGACGTCTTCATACCCCCACGGGGAATCGAACCCCGGTCTTCTGGCTGAGAACCAGATATCCTAGGCCACTAGACGATGGGGGCCTGGCCCCGTGTGCGCGAGCCCGCTGGCGTCGCGCGCCATCCGCCGCTAGCAGGCCCGGAGGGACTTGAACCCCCAACCGCCGGTTTTGGAGACCGGTGCTCTACCAGTTGAGCTACGGACCTACACCAGTGGCCGGGGACAGAATTGAACTGTCGACACCACGATTTTCAGTCGTGTGCTCTACCAACTGAGCTACCCGGCCTCGTACCGACCATCATCGCGCGGCCGAAGGGCTCACGACCCCGAGAGCATGCCTGCGGTGCGAACTCCGGCCGCACACAGCGTGGCCCTCGCCGACCCTGCCCGGCCGCGCTCCAGAACCCGAATTGTCAGCGGCAGCACGACCACCACCGCTCGTCCTTTCGACGAAAAGCCCGCCCCACGGTTCGGACTCGGGGCGGGCGGGCCGCGGGGCGGCCTTGCCGAATAGCGGGGGCGGGATTTGAACCCGCGACCTCCGGGTTATGAGCCCGGCGAGCTACCAGACTGCTCCACCCCGCGTCGAGACACCTAAACTAGTCCGGGCCGTGGGGGGTGTCAACCCCGCCCCGGCGCCTTCCAGGGTGCCCGTGTCGGCACGGATCGCGCCCCCTATCCGACCACCAGATTCACCAGGCGGTCGGGGACGAAAATGACCTTCCGGACGGCCTTCCCCTCCACCTGCCGGGCGACGTTCTCGTCAGCCAGCGCCGCTTCGCGGGCGTCCTTCTCGGAGATGCCCCTCGCCATCGGCATACGGGCGCGCAGCTTGCCGTTCACCTGCACCACGAACTCAATGCTTTCGGCGATGACCCTGTCCGGGTCGTAGTCCGGCCAGAGCACCGGGTTGCGCGCGGATGCCTGCTTACGGAAGAGCGGGGCTTCGTGCCCGAGCCGCGCCCACAGCTCCTCGGCGATGTGCGGACCGAACGGCGCCGTCAGGACGACGAGCGGCTCGACCTCGCTCCGGCTCGCCAGCCGGCCGCCCTCCCGGACGGCGTTGAGGTACTCCATCATGGCGGCGATGGCCGTGTTGTACCTGAGCGCCGCGATGTCCTCGGTGACCTTCTTGATGGTGGCGTGCAGCTTCTGCTCGAGGTCGCCCGCGAGCGGGGCTTCTCCCAGGTCGTCGCGTACGATGGTGTCCCACAGGCGGGAGTAGAAGCCGCCGGGCCCGCTGAGCCCCTGGTCGCGGAAGTCGCCGCCCTCCTGGTAGGGTCCGAGGAACATGAGGTAGGTACGGAACGTGTCCGCGCCCCACTTCTCGATGTACTCGTCCGGGACCACCACATTGCCCCGGGACTTCGACATCTTGGCCCCGTCCTTGATGATGAGGCCGTGCTTGCGGAAGCGCTCGAACGGCTCCTCGAAGTCGATCAGGGCCAGGTCCTTCAGCACCATCGTGATGAATCGGGAGTAGAGCAGGTGCAGCACGCTGTGCTCCTCGCCCCCGATGTACATGTCCACCGGCAGCCACTTCTCCGTCCGTTCCGGGCCGAACGCGCGGTCGTCGAGCGCGGTGGACGGGTAGCGGAGGAAGTACCAGGAGCTGTCCAGGAACGTGTCGCTCACGTCCGTCTCGCGCGTGGCCCTGCCGCCGCACGAGGGGCACGTCACCCGGTACCACGACTCGGCCCGGGCCAGGGGACTGATGCCCGAGGCGTCCGGCTTGTAATCGTCCACGTGCGGGAGCAGGACCGGGAGGTCGCTCTCGGGGACGGCGACGGTGCCGCAGTCGTCGCAGTAGATGATCGGGATGGGCGGACCCCAGTAGCGCTGGCGCGAGATGCACCAGTCGTGGAGCCGGTAGTTGATCCGCTCCTCGCCCAGCCCGCGCACGGCGAGCCAGTCGGTGATGGCCCGTTTCGCGTCGCGCCACGGCATGCCGTCGAACGGGTCGGAGTTGACCAGTGTCCCCTCGTCGCCGACGTAGGCCTGCTCCAGCGGGGTCAGCCCGTCCTCGCCCTCGCCCGCCACCACGCGCACGATCGGCAGCCCGAAGCGGGTGGCGAACTCGAAATCGCGCTCGTCGTGCCCGGGCACGGCCATGATGGCGCCCGTGCCGTACTCCATGAGCACGTAGTCGGCGATCCACACCGGCACTTCCTCTCCCGTGGCCGGGTTCACGCAGAAGCCGCCCGTGAAGACGCCGGTCTTCTCCTTGTCGGTCTTCTTCCGGGAGACGAGGTCCATGGCCGCGGCCCCACGACGGTACGCCTCCACCTCCTCGCGACGGTCGTCCGTCGTGAGCGCGTCCACCGCCGGGTGCTCCGGCGCCAGCACCATGAACGTGGCACCGTAGAGCGTGTCCGGGCGGGTGGTGAAGACCTCGATCACCGGGCGGTCGGCGTGCACCTGCGCTTTCTCGTGCTCGTCCTCGGCGACCTTCTTCCGGGCGATGGGGAAGCGCACCAGCGCCCCCTCGCTCCTCCCGATCCAGTTCTCCTGCGCCTTCTTCGTCGTCTCCGACCAGTCGATCCAGGAGAGGTTGTCCAGGAGCCGGCCCGCGTATTCCGTGATCCGGAAGAACCACTGGCTGAGGAAGCGCTGCTCCACGGGCGTGCCGCAGCGTTCGCACGCGCCGGCGATGACCTGCTCGTTGGCCAGCACCGTCTGGCACGACGGGCACCAGTTGACCGGCGCCTCCTTCTTCTCCGCCAGACCCGCCTTGTAGAGCTGGAGGAAGATCCACTGGGTCCACCTGTAGTACGACGGGTCGGTGGTGTTCACCGCGTGGTTCCAGTCGTACATGGCGCCCGTGCGCTTCAGCTGGCGCGTGAAGTTGGCCACGTTGCTCGGGATCAGCTCCATGGGGTGCGTCCCCATCTTGAGCGCGAAGTTCTCGCTGTGGATCCCGAACGCGTCGAAGCCGATCGGCTCGAACACCGTGTGGCCGCGCAGCCGCATGTAGCGACCGTACACGTCGGCGCCCGTAAACGCGTAGATGTTCCCCACGTGCAGCCCCTCGGCCGACGGGTAGGGGAACATCATCAGGTTGAAGAAAGGCTTCTCGGCGCCGAGGAGCGTCTCCTCGTCGAGGGCGTTCGTGTTCTCCTCGGCCCAGCGGGCCTGCCATTTCTTCTCGAGCGCGGATGCGTTGTAGGTCTTGTCGTCCATCACACAGCGGATGCCGATTGGCGTCTACGGCGAGTACCGGTCAGGGCGTGCACGGCTTGCAAGACCGTGAACGGCCGCGGGCCGGCTCCCGGGGCATGGCCCGGGCGCAAGCCAAACAACATATGCACGGGGTCAACCGGGAGCCAAGCGGGCGATGGCCTCGTAGGGGACGTCGGGCGACGACTTCGCTGCCTCGACCATCTTCGCGACCACCTGCCTCAGGTCCCCGCCCGACGCCCGGTATACGCGGTCGAACTCGCCCAGGTCCCTGTAGTAGAGCCGGATCCCCATGAGCGTGGCGTTGTTGATGGGCCGTTCGGCGAACGTCCGGAAGTTGCGCTCCAGGCGAGGCACCACCTCGCGCTCGTACCCCTCTCGCCAGCGGCGGATGATCTCGTCGCGGTCGGCGACCTTCTGGGCGGCTGCGATGTCGGTTCGCCCGTACAGGTTGTCGAGGGCGGAGACCAGGCGCTGGAGCGCGTCGCCGAAAACCACCGCGTCGTGCCACGCGGCCCTCGCCGCGACGCAGTGCGGACCGGCGTCCCCCTCGATCCCGCAGAACAGCTCGGCCGCCCCCACGTCACCGACGAAGTTGGCAAAGCTCTCATTGAACGCCGCCTGGCTCGGCAGGTACAGCGTGTTGTGCGTGACCTCGTGGATCACCGTGGACGCCAGGGACACGCTGTCGTAGTCGAGGACCGTGCTGAGCAGCGGATCGTTGAACCAGCCGAGCGTGCTGAACGCCCCCGACGGTCGCACGTACGTGTCGTAGCCTGCCGCGTCGAGCTTGCTCGCCGCCTCGCGCGCGTCGTCCGGGTCGAAGAACCCCTTGTACGGCACCCGCCCCACGATCGGGAACCACCAGGTCACGGGCTGGAACGCGTCCTTCCTCGACGCCTGGACCACGAGCAGGAGCGTGTCGCTGTCCACCCGCGAGAAGGTCGTGTAGCTGTCGCCGACGTCCAGGCGGAGCCGCTGGCTCGCGAACGTCCTGGCCGTGCGCACCAGCTCCAGCTTGTCCCGCGTCCGCTCCCCCGTCTCCGGCGACGAGATCACCTGTTCGATCGGACGACGTCGGCTCAGGATCTTCGCTTCCTCCAGCCCCGCCCGCACCACGTACCCCGGGGAGCAGAACAGGAGAGTGCCGGCCAGTCCTGCGAGGATGGCCACGAGGAGCAGGCGACGAGCGGTGCTTACGGTCATGAGGACGTGAGACCCCGGTCGGCGGCGCGCGGTTCCGTGGGCGCCGCGAGCCTGGACGGGCGGCGCCGGCAGGGTGGGCCTGGCGAATGTTGTTTCTTGTACCAGGTCCGCCGGTCCCCCGCGTGGCCGGAGGCCAGAATGTGGCCGAGCCACGCGGAAGTCGGGGCGCCATAAAATGTGGATAGTGGTGCCAGGTCCGGCACCGGGGCGTTGCGGCGCCGGCCGGGCCGGCGGAAATTGCCGACCATGAACCGCACCTTCTTCGCCGTCGGGTCCATCGCGGCGCTCCTGGCCGTGGCCGCCGGCGCGTTCGGCGCCCACGCGCTCGAAGCGCACCTGACTCCCGAGCGGCTCCAAACGTGGGAGACCGGCGCGCGCTACCAGATGTACCACGCCCTCGGCCTCCTGTTCGCGGCCGCCGCCGCAGGGCGCTGGCCGGGCGGCGCGACGAGCGCGGCGGGCTGGCTGTTCGTGGCCGGGATCCTGGTCTTCTGCGGCACTGTCTACGCGCTGGCGCTGGGGGCGCCGCGCTGGCTCGGCGCCGTGACGCCGCTGGGCGGGCTGGCGTTCATGGCCGGTTGGGCGGCGCTGGCCTGGGCCGCGCTCCGGGCATGACGGAGGCAGAGGCCGGGGAACGCCGCCGGACGGGGCGCGTCGTCGTCATCACGGGGGCGAGCAGCGGCATCGGCGCCGCCCTGAGCCGGCTGCTGGGCGGCGGCGGGGATTCCCTCGTGCTCGTCGCGCGTCGGGACGCGCAGCTCCGGGCCGTGGCCGCGGAGAGCGGGGACACGCTGCCCATCGCCGCCGACGCGACGCGCCGGGAAGATGTCCGGCGCGTGGTGGCGCGGGCGCTGGAGCGCTTTGGCCGCATCGACGTGTGGGTCAACAACGCGGGCCAGGGGATCACGCGCCCCCCGTCGCGGCTCACCGATGACGACATCGACGCCATGATGGCGGTGAACGTGAAGGCGGTCCTGTACGGCATGCAGGAGGTGCTCCCGCACTTCCAGGAGCGGGGCCGCGGCCACATCGTCAACGTCTCCTCCATGCTCGGGCGCATACCGTTCGTGGTCGGCCGCGCCGCCTATTCCGCCTCGAAGCACTACATGAACGCCCTCACCGCCAACTTCCGCGACGAGATCCAGGAAAACCATCCCGACATCCACGTCTCCATCGTCTCCCCCGGCGTGGTCCGCACCGACTTCGGACTCCACGCGCGCCACGGCGGCCCCGACTCGCGATCCTTCCCGTACTCCCAGGGCGCAGACGACGTCGCCGCCGTCATCGCCCGCGTCATCGACCACCCCCGCCCTGACGTGTACACCCGGCCCGGCGCGGCGGCGAGCGTCGCCGCTTACTACGCAAAGCTGGGCGAAGACCCGTCCTGACAGGTCAGGGCGTCCGCAGGACGTCCGGTCGGCACGGCGCCACGCTTCCGCGGCGGACACCCCGCGTCGACACGGCGGTTCGAACTCCCCTGGGCGTCCACCGCTCAACGGCTGGCAAACGCCCAGGGCGACGCCGACCGCCCCGCTCCCCTGGGCGTTCACCGCTCAACGGCTGGCAAACGCCCAGGGCGACGCCGACCGCCCCGCTCCCCTGGGCGTTCACCGCTCAACGCTGGCAAACGCCCCGGGCGACGCCGACCGCCCCGCTCCCCTGGGCGTTCACCGCTCGACGGCTGGCAAACGCCCAGGGCGACGCCAACGGCCCCGCACCCCTGGGCGTTCACCGTTCTGAGAGCAGAAGACCACCCGGGAGGTGCGGAGGGGGGCAGCCCGTTGGGCGTTCCCCACGGCCACAGGCCGGGCCCCCTTCCGTCCCGTCATCTCCGGGCGGCCCAGTCCGCTGTCCCTCCCCGGGGGCCCCCCTCCCCCGTCGCCGTCCCCTCCGGGCGGCCCGTCGCCGTCCCCTCCGGGCGGCCCGTCGCCGTCCCCTCCGGTCCCCCGTCGCCGTCCCCTCCGGGCGGCCCGTCGCCGTCCGCCCCGGGGGCCCGGTCCCCCATCCCCGCCTCCCCCCAATCTACTAACAAATTAGTTGACAGCGCCCCATGCGGGCGATTATCTACTAGTCAGGTAGTAGGAAGGCCCGGCCGCGTGGACGGCCCGGGAGCGGAGATCGAGCGCGGGGAGTGTCTGGGATGCCGAGATTCACGGACCGTGAGCTGGACGTGATGGCGGTGCTCTGGAAGCGTGGTGAGGCCACGGTGGCGGAGGTGCGGGCGGGGCTGGCGGACGAGCTGGCGTACACGACGGTGCTGACGGTGCTGCGGACGCTGGAGGAGAAGGGCCACGTGGGTCACCGTGAGGGGGAGGGACGGGCGTACGTGTACCGGCCGCTGGTGGAGAGGGAGGAGGCGGGGGCGAGCGCTTTGGCGCGCGTTCTCGACCGGGTGTTCGGCGGCTCGCCGGAGCTGCTGCTGACGCAGCTGGTGAGCGAACGGGATCTGAGCGATGCGGAGCTGGAGCGGATGCGTCGCCTGCTGGAAGACCGGCTCGGGAAGGGAGGTGGCGAATGATCCTCGACTGGCTGATCTACGCGCTGGCGGTATCGGCGCTGGTGACAGCCGCAGCCCTGGCGGCCGAGCGTGCGGCGCGGGAGCAGGGTTGGCCGGCGCGGTGGGTGTGGACGGCGTCGCTGGCCGCGTCCATCGCCCTCCCGGCGGCGGCGGTGGTGCTCCCGGCGCGCGGCCCCATCGCGCCGCTGCCGGCGTTCCCCGTGGTGTACGCGCTGCCGGCGCTCGTCCCGATCCGGGCGGCCGGCGAGGCGTCGCCCGGGCCGACGCTGGGGACGCTCCTTCTGGCTGCGTGGGTGGCGGCGACGGCGGTGCTCCTCGGCGTGCTGGCAGTGGCGGCGGTCCGACTGGGGCGGAGCCGCCGCCGCTGGCAGCAGCGGCGAGTGGACGGCGTCGATGTGCTGGTGTCCGCCACGGTGGGCCCCGCGGCGGTGGGGATCTGGCGCGGGGCCGTGGTGCTGCCGGGCTGGGCGCTGGAGCTGGACGCCGAGCGTCGCCGGCTGCTGGTGAGACACGAGGCGGAGCACGTTCGGGCGGGCGATCCCCGGCTGGCGCTGGCGGCCCTGCTCGCGTGCGCGCTGGTCCCGTGGAACCCCGCGATGTGGTGGCAGCTCAGGCGGCTGCGCCTGGCGCTGGAGATGGACTGCGACGCCCGCGTGCTTCGCCACGGCGGTGATGCGCGCCGTTACGGCTCGCTCCTGCTGGAGGTGGGGCAGCGCCGGGCCGTGCTCGCCCTGGGACTTGCGGAAGGCACATCGATGCTCGAGAGGAGGATTCGAATGATCACTCGGACGACGTCGGGCCGCCGCAGGCTCCACGGGCTCGGTCTGGCCGCGTCATCCGCCCTCGCCCTTGCCCTGGCACTGTCGTGCGAGGCGCCGAAGGACCGGCCGGTGGGGGCGCAAGGGGCGGCGGCGGACGCGGTGTCGCCGACGGAGCCCACGGTCGTCCCCGACCGGGCGCTGCCGTCGAAGGTGAGCGCGGCCGACTTCTCCGACTTCCGGGCGCTGTTCGCGCACGCGTACACGGAGGAATACCAGAAGGGCAGGCCTGGGGACGCGTACAAGCTCCTCGCGGACGCCGGCCCGCTGGCGAAGACGGACGACGACCGGCTGACGCGGGCGTTCTGGATGGCGTACATCCTGTACGAGCAGGCCCAGGAGATCGCCAAGCCCATGACCGCCGAGTCGGCCGCGCAGGCGGAGCCGCTCTTCCAGGGCGCGCGCGAGCTGTTCGAGTCGGCACGCGCCTACCAGGACCTCCATCCGTCGGCCGACGTCCCGAAGCTGCTGCAGGCCACGGGGAAGTATCTCGAGATCCAGGAAGCGCTCCTGGCGCGCGGGCCGGATGGCGCAGGTGCGACGCCGGAGGCGTCCAAAGCCGAGGCTGCCGCCAAGATGGCGCGGGCGTACGCCAATGGGCCGACGTTCACGCCCATGACGACGCGGCCGGAGCTGAAGAACGGGAAGGACGTGCAGCAGGCGCTCATGACCTCCTACCCGCCGCTGCTCCGGAATGCCGGGATCGGCGGCACCACCAACGTCTGGTTCTTCATCGACGAGAACGGAAGGGTGGCGAAGACGATGATCAACAAATCGAGCGGCTACGATGCCCTCGACCAGGCGGCGCTGAATGTAGCGGGGACGATGGAATTCACGCCCGGCATGAACGGCGAGAAGAAGGTGCCCGTGTGGGTGGCGCTCGACATCAGGTTCGCCGTCGAATAGAGGGGGGACCCGTTACCCCGGGACCCGTTACCGGGGACCCGTTACCGGGGACCCGTTACCCGGGACCCGTTACCCGGGACCCGTTGCCGGGGGGCCGTTACCGGGGACCCGTTACCGGGGGGCCGTTGCCGGCGTCAGCGGCTCACGCAGTACAGGTACTCGAACGTCCGGTCCGACTTGTAGCTCCGCTGCTCGGAGTCCGAGTCGGACCGGTACCGTTTGTAGCTGCGGTGGTAGCGGCGGTAGGTGTCCGGGGCCCCGTACCGTTTCAGGACGCGCTCGATGGTGGGCTCGGGAATGATCCCCTCGTCGTTGTAGCTCATGACCAGGTGGTGCCAGCGGGCGGTGGCCACCAGCGCCTCGAAGGCCTCCTCGCACTTCCCGGCGCGGGACCAGTCGCTGCGCTTGTCGGCATCCGGCAGCAGCCCGGTCTTGCCGCGCAGCTCCGGCGCGCCGTCGAACCAGCCCTCCGCCAGAAGCTCCGGGATGTGGTAGTAGCCCGGGTACTGGCGGTTGTTGTAGGGCGGGTCGAGGTAGAGCAGGTCGAACGGCTCCATGCCGGCGACGAGCTCCAGCGCGTCCTTCCGCTCGGCGCGGCAGCCGTTCCCTTCCACGATCTCGGCCGCGCGCAGCTCCAGCGGCTTGCGCGCATTGGGCTGCCAGCTCTTCACGAAGGCCGCGTAGACGCCCGTGGTGTTGGCGACGCGGTCGGCGGCCTCGATGAGGACGGCGAGGAGGAGGTGGAAGAGGTCGTCGTCGATGCGGTCTGCGCGACGCCACTCCTCGATGCGGTTTCGTACGTGGTCGATCCGCGCCGCGTTCTGCGGCGTGAAGTACATCCGCCGGTGCTCCCGGGCGCCCTCGCCGGCCGGGGAGTAGTGGTGGTGGATGAAGTCGGGGAGAGGGTCGAGACCGTTCAGGTAGGCGACGACGTCGCCGAACGTCGGGGCGTCCCTTCCTTCCACCGCGAGCACCTCGTCCGCGAGCCCGGGCGCCGACGGCAGCGAGCGCGCTTCCACGTAGGCGCGCGCGAAGACGTAGCCGTAGGTCATGATGTCGGACGCGGTGACGCGGAACCCCATGCGCTTCAGGTGCTGCGCCACGCTGGCGGTACCGCTGAAGGGGTCGACGGCCGTGCCGGCGATGCCTCGCCTGCGGACCCGCCCCTCGATGAAGGACAGCAGCTTCGTCTTGTTGCCTATGTATCGCACGGAAGCGAATATAGGCGGTGTTTCCAGGAATTGTCCATCGCGATGCCGATCTACCGAGTCACGATCCGACACGGGGCGCCGAGGGTGCTCTACGAGGTACTCGACGTGGACGCCTCCGACCTGCGGGGCGCGCTCCTTGCCGCGGCGCAGCGCATGCACGAGGACGTGGCCGCCACCGCCGATCTCGCGGAGATCCGCGTCCAGGTGGATCCCGACGAGCGTGAGTACGCCCCCGGGTGAGCACGGGAGAGGGGAGTCGTCGAAGCCGGGATCGTGTCGCTGCCTGAGAACCTGTACGAAGGGACGCTGGCCGTCGCCGGGCCGCTGATCCGGGCGGCCGCGCACCTGAACGCGAAGGCCACGCGTGCCGTCCGCGGACGCGCGGAATCGCTGGAACGTTTCCGGACGTGGTCCGCGGCGGAGCGCGATCCGGGGCGTCCGCTGGTCTGGGTCCACGCCCCGTCCGTGGGCGAGTCGCTGATGGCGCAGGCGATCATCGCCGAGCTGCGCCACCTCCGCCCGGAGGCGCAGGTGGCGTTCACGCACTTCTCGCCGTCGGCGGAGCGGATGGTGGGGGAGGTGGGCGCGGATGTCTGGGGGTACGTGCCCTGGGACACACGCAAGCCCGTGCGCGAGGTGCTGGGACTGCTCCGCCCCTCCGCCATCGCGTTCGTCCGCACCGAGGTGTGGCCCGTGCTCACGCGCGAAGCGGCGCAGGCGGGCGCGCGCATGGCGCTGGTGAACGCCGTTCTCGCGGAGGACTCCGGGCGCCTGAGCTGGCTGGGGCGCGCGTTCCTGGAGTCCGTGTATCGCCGCCTGGACCGGGTGGGCGCGGTGAACGACGTGTGCGCCGCACGGTACGAGCGCCTCGGCGTTCCGCCCGGTCGGATCACCGTCGCCGGTGACGCTCGCTTCGACCAGGTATTCCGCCGTATCGAGCGACGGTGGCGACCCGGGCCCGCCGGGCTCCCCGGGCTCCCCGGGCTCGCCGGGCTCCCCGGGCCCGCCGGGCTTCCCGGGCGGGACGGCGACGACGAGTGCGTCCCGGACGAGCTGCGGCCGATCTGGCGGCTGCTGCGCGACCCGTCCGCGTTCACGCTCGTCGCCGGCTCCACGTGGCCGGAGGACGAGAAGGTCCTGCTTCCCGCGATGGCGGTGCTGCACCACCGCCACCCGCTGCGCCTCGTGATCGCCCCGCACGAGCCCACGCCCGCCCACCTGAAAGCGCTGGAAACGCGCCTGGACGGTGCGCTGCTGCGCCACGCGCGCCTCGGCGCCCTTCTGGACAGCGGCGCGGCGCCGCCGCAGGTGGTGGTGGTGGACCGGATGGGGATCCTCGCCGACCTCTACGGCCTCGCTGACGTGGCATACGTGGGCGGCGGATTCGGCACTGCCGGGCTCCACTCCGTGGTCGAGCCGGCGGCGCTGGGAGACCCCGTTCTGTTCGGCCCGGCCCACGGGAACGCGAGCGAGGCTGTCGACATGGTGGAGGCGGGCGGGGCGCGCGTGGTGAACACGGCCAGCGCGCTGGAGCTCCGGCTGCGCACCTGGATGTCGGACCCGCAGGCCTGTCGCGTGGCCGGCGAGCGGGCCAGGGAGTTCGTGAAGTCGCGCACAGGCGCCGCGCGCCGAAACGCGGAGCTGGTGGCCGGCCTGCTCTGAAGCGGGCCGTTCCGATGGCGCCGCCGCCGCGGCACGAACGAGGTCCACGTGGGTACCCCTGAGCGCATGAGCATCCCACGACCCCCTCGCCCCGAGCCCCTGCCGGCGGACGCCACGGCGGTGCGCATCCGCGTGCCCGGGCCGCTGCGCCCGCTCGCGGACGGGCGGGCCGAGGTGGTCGTGCCGGCAGGCACGGTCGGCGACGCGCTGGACGCGCTGGTCCGTCGACATCCCGGGCTCCGCCGCCACCTCCGCACCGAGGCCGGGGCGCTCCGCGAGCACGTCAACATCTTCCTGAATGACGACGATGTCCGCTACCTGGCCGGCGAGGCCACGCCGGCCTCGCCGGGCGACGTGGTCACGGTCGTCCCCAGCATCGCGGGCGGTTGATGAGTCCTGAAACCCTGTCGCCAGCGGAAACGCTTCGCTACGCCAGACACCTCGTCCTCGACGACGTGGGGGAGGAAGGGCAGGCGCGGCTGAAGGCAGCGCGCGTCCTCATCGTCGGCGCCGGGGGTCTCGGCTCGCCGGCCGCCCTCTATCTCGCCGCGGCCGGCGTCGGCACCCTCGGCCTGGTGGACTTCGACGTGGTGGACGCCAGCAACCTCCAGCGCCAGGTCCTGTACGGCGAGTCCGACCTCGGGCGGCCGAAGCTGGACGCCGCCGCCGAGCGCCTCCACGACCTGAACCCGCACATCACCATAAGAAAGCACCCGGTGCGGCTGACGAGCGACAACGCTCTCGACATCATCCGCGACTACGACATCGTGGTCGACGGGACGGACAACTTCCCCACCCGGTATCTGGTCAACGACGCCTGCGTTCTGCTGGGGAAGCGCAATGTCTACGGCTCCATCCTCAAGTTCGAGGGTCAGGTCTCGGTTTTCGGAGGCGGCGACGCCCCGTGCTACCGCTGCCTCTTCAGACAGCCGCCGCCGCCCGGGCTCGTGCCCAGCTGTGCGGAGGGCGGCGTCCTCGGCGTGCTCCCTGGCGTCATCGGATCGCTCCAGGCGCTCGAGACCATCAAGCTCATCACCGGCGCCGGCGAGCCGCTCCTCGGTCGGCTCCTGCTCTTCGACGGCCTCAAGCTGAAGTGGCGCGAGCTCAAGCTGCGGCGGAGCCCCGAATGTCCCGTGTGCGGCGAGCACCCGACAGTCACCACGCTCATCGACTACGAGGAGTTCTGCGCCGGGGGTGCCGACGCACCCCCGGCCTCCGTGCCCACGGAGCCGAGTACCGCGCGCGATGGCGGGGCGGCGGAGCAGAGTGCCGCGCACGACGGCGGGGCGGCGGAGCCGAGTACCGCGCACGATGGTGCGGCCGCGGAGCAGAGTGCCGCGCACGATGGTCCGGCGGCGCACCGGGGTGCCGCGCGTGATGGCGGGGCGGCCGACCACGATGCCCCGCCCGAGGTCCGGGAGACGCCCTTCGAGATCGGCGCACGCGAGCTCAAGGAGCGTCTGGACCGCGGCGATCCCGTCGATCTCGTGGATGTCCGGGAGCCCTACGAGTGGCGGATCACCAATCTGTCGGAGTACGGGGCGCGTCTGATCCCGATCCGCCAGCTCGAGCAGCGCCTCGGCGAGCTCGACCCGGCGCGGGAAACCGTCTTCATCTGCCGCGTCGGAGAACGGAGTGGCGACGTCGCCCGCTTCCTCCGCGCCCGCGGCCACCGCCACGCCAGGAACCTGCGCGGCGGGATGCTGGCGTGGCGAGACGAGGTGGACGCGAGCGTGCCCCGGTACTAGGGTCTGCCCGGCGGTGGCGGTGGCGGTGGCGGTGGCGGTGGCGGTGGCGGTGGCGGTGGCGGTGGCCCGCGGCGGCCCGGCGGCCCGGCGGCCCGGCGAGCCAGGGGCCCGGCGGCCCGGGTCATGGCGGCGGCCCGGCCGCCCGGGGGCCCGGGGACCCGGCGTCATGGCGGCGGCCCGGCCGCCCGGGGGCCCGGCGTCATGGCGGCGGCGGCGGCCCGGCTGGGTCTCCCACAAAACTCTCTCCAGCTGGAGAGACTTCCCCGTGAGCAGATTTGACGTATGTCCTTGTGACACAACGACTTAAAGATACTTTGCTTTGCGGGTTTCTCTCCAGCTGGAGAGAATCTTGGGGGGAGGGAGGATCAACGGCTCGGCCGAGGCCGCGAGGAGATGCCATGCCGACGGGCCACCGCGGCTAGGCTGCCGGCGGAATGGCCGGGAAGCTGGCGTGTGGCCTCGAACCTGCGACATATGTTTCCGCTGGTCCCGGCGTGCGCCGCAACCTATTGTCCCGGGCGCAAACCGTGATCTCGGACCCGAACCCGTTGAAGCGAATGCCGCGGTCTGAAGAAAACAGGACGTCGACGGCCGGATGGTCGCGGCGGCTGGACGTGCGGCTGGCCGGGGGCGCCCTGCTGCTGGCGGCGGCGGCGGGCCTCGGATTCGGTGTGGGTCGCGATCGCTCCGGCTCGTCCGCCCGCTCCCCTTCGTCCGCCCACGCGCCCGGCGCCGGGGCGACCAACGTAAGCGTTGCGGGCGCGGCCGAAGGGGCTGCGGCCGAAGGGGCTGGAACGCCTCGCACGAGTTCGGCGGACGCGGCCGGTAGGTCGGGCACGGTTCGGGCGAGCGAGACCGACGCGGGCGAGACGGCCGCCACGGCCGGGGTGACGGGGAAGGGCATCGTCCCCGCGCCGGCGCCCCCGCGTGCGCTGCCGACGGACCCGAGCCCGCTGGTGGCGAGTCCGGTGGCGGAGCGGGTGCCGAAGCCGGATGCGGTGAGGGGGATCTACGTGGGGTCGTGGAGCGCAGGGAGCGCTCGTCGCCTGAGAGAGTTGGTGGCGCTGGCGGACGACACGGAAATCAACGCGTTCGTGATCGACGTGAAGGACGCGACGGGGGAGGTGAGCTACGCGTCGCAGGTGCCGCTGGCGAGGGAGATCGGTGCGACGGCGCGGGTGCGGATCGGGGACATCCGGAGGGTTCTGGGGCTGCTGCGGTCGCACGGGATCTACCCGATCGCGCGGATCGTCGCGTTCAAGGACCCGCTGCTGGCGGCGGCGCGGCCGGAGTGGGCGATCGCGAATGAGGACGGGTCGGTGTGGCAGGACCAGCACGGCGTGCGCTGGGTGGACGCGTTCGACCGCCACGTGTGGGACTACGACATTGAGCTGGCGCGCGAGGCGGTGGCGCTCGGGTTCAGCGAGGTGCAGTGGGACTACGTGCGCTTCCCGGACGTCCCGAGCTCGTACATGGACACGGTCCCGGCGGTCTACCCCGCGCGGTCCGGGCGTGAGAAGGCGGAAGGGATCCGGGCGTTCCTGTCGTACTCCCGCGACCGGCTGGCGGAGTACGACGTTCCGGTCACGGCCGACGTGTTCGGCATCACCACGTCCGCGCACCGGGACTACGGCATCGGGCAGCTGTGGGAGAAGATGTCGGACGTGACTGACGTGCTCCTGCCCATGGTCTACCCGTCGCACTACCCGCACGGGACTTGGGACTACGACAACCCGAACGCCGCGCCGTACCAGATCGTGCGCCACGCCGTCGGCGATGGCGTCGAGCGCTCGAAGGAAATCGAGGGCGCGGCAGCCATCCGGCCGTGGCTGCAGGCGTTCAGCATGGGCCAGCCGGACTACGGACCCAGGCAGATCCGCGCCCAGATCGACGCGGTGTACGACGCCGGCGTGCGGGAGTGGATCCTGTGGCACGCAGCGGTCCGGTACCCGATCGAAGCCCTGGCCGACTCGGAGGGGAACGAGCCGTGGTTCGCGGGGCTGGGCGAGCAGCTGTATCCGCCGTCGGACACGGTGGCGCCGGTCCGGGACTCGGTGGTGAGGACGCCGGTGCGCTGACATTGGGGTTCGATGCCCCGTCGCGGCTTCGCCGCTCGGGGCACCCGCTTCGCGGGGTTCGAATGCCCGGTCGCGGCTTCGCCGCTCGGGGCACCCGCTTCGCGGGGTTCGATGCCCGGTCGCGGCTTCGCCGCTCGGGCACCCGCTTCGCGGGATTCGAATGCCCGGTCGCGGCTTCGCCGCTCGGGGCACCCGCTTCGCGGGATTCGAATGCCCGGTCGCGGCTTCGCCGCCTATGCCAGCCCGACCAGCCGCACCAGCTTCAACGCGTTCGTCGACGTGGCCACGCCTTCCCGCAGGACGTAGTCGAACGTCATGGGCGGCTCGTGCCCTTCGGGATGCACGGTCTCGCGGAAGTGTACGGCGACGACCGCGGAAGCCAGCGGCTCCGAGGCGGCGAGATCCAGGTCGTGCGTCGAGATCGCGCCGATGGCCCCGCTCTCGATCAGGTGGGCGATCACCCGCCGGACGGCGACCTGGCGCTCCGCGCTGTTCGTGCCGTGCAGGATCTCATCGAGCAGGTAGAGGACGGCGCGCTCGCGGGCCGTGTCGGCGGCGTCCACCACCCTCTTGAGCTGCCGGAGCTCCGCCATGAAGAGGGACACGCCCTCCTCGAGCGAGTCCTCCACGCGCATGCTCGTCCGGACGTCGAGCGGGGGGGTGCGCAGCGACCGCGCGCAAACCGGCCCTCCGGCCAGCGCAAGAACGGCGTTGACGCCGACGGCCCGGAGCAGCGTGCTCTTCCCGGACATGTTCGAGCCGGTGACCATCAGAAAGGTCCCGGGCGGGCCCACGACCACATCGTTGGGAACGCGCTGGTCGGCGGGGAGCATCGGATGCGCCAGCGCCTCGGCTGTGAGCTCGGTGCCTTCGGCCGCCAGCTGGGGGAACGACCATCCCGGCTCTTCGGCCACCGGCGTCGCGAGCGCGGCGCACGCGTCCACTTCCGCGATCCGATCCGCCCAGTCCCGCACGTGCCGTCCGGCCCGCCGCTGCCAGTGCTCGAGCGCCGCGAGCACGTGGAAGTCCCAAAGCGTCGGGACGTGGATCAGGACGTAGAACATGCCGCCGTGGCGCAGGTCGGCGAGCTCGGTGAGCCAGCCGAGGCGGCTCAGCTCGCGCCGGGCGTCGCACTCCTCGGTGAGCGCGACGCGCGCTGCCCGGAGCGTCTCGCTGGTGAACTCCTGCGCCTGGATGCGCTCGACGACGCCCGCATAGTTGCGGAGGCTGGCGTCGCCTAGAGACGCCCTGTCGAGAAGGTCGTGGACCCGCCGCCCGAGGAGGAGAGCCAGGATCACGCCCGCGATCAGCGTCAGGATCCACCACGGCGCCTGCATCACTCCCTGCCCCTGGAGCACGGCCAGGATGACGGTCGCCGCCGGTATCAGCCTCGCCGCCCACAGGACCATCGGGCGGCGGAGCAGCCACGGCTCGCCTTCGGCCCAGCCCAGAAAGCGTTCGATGGCTCGCCGGTTGGGGCTCCCCGCGAGGCGCCCGGCCACCTGCAGGTCCTGGCGGAAGTCCAGCCGCTCCACCAGCTCACGGACCGCTCCCTGGCGACGCCGGGCGTCGGCCGTGCTCGAGGGCTCCAGCAGCCACCCGTGGAGCCGGTCCCGCCCGATCCCCGTTCCGGCGGTGCCGAACAGTCGGGCCAGCGATGCGTGGCCGAACACGTCGAGGTCGTGGGCGTACGGGTGGCCGGGCTCCCCTGCCGAGTGGACGTCGGGCAGCTCCGACCATGCGCGGCGAAGGCGGGCGAGGGCCTCGCGATTCACGGCCGCCATCTCGGCGGCGCGCCGGGCGCGCTGCGTCAGCCTCGAGTGCACCACGACCAGGACCACGAACGCGATCACGGCCGCCGCGAAGAGACCGAACGCGACCGGCCCCACCACAGGCCGGAGCTCCGCCCAGACCAGGGCGGCGATCCCGACCAGGAAGACCAGGAGCCTCAGGTTCGAGACGTGCCCTGCCCGGCCGGCGAGCCTCCGGTGCCGCTCGGCGGCGAGGTCGCGCCGCTCGGTGTAGAGTCGGGTGGCGGGCGGGGTGTCGGGCCGCTCATCGTCTGGCGTCGGCTGCTGGGTCACGGGCCGTTCCGGGTGCCGGCCCCGGATCAGCGGTCCATGCCGACGAGCCGGGGCTTGTGGAAGAGGAAACCCTGGGTCAGGTGCACGCCGATCTGCTTGATGGTCTCGAACTCGTCACGCCGCTCGACACCCTCGGCCACCACCATGGCGCCGTGATTCTCGGCGAACCCCACCAGCGTCTCCACCAGGTTCTGCTTGAGGAAGTTGGTGTCAATGTTCGAAATGAGCGAGATGTCGAGCTTGATGTAGTCCGGATCGAGGTTGGCGATGGACCCCAGCCCGGCGTATCCGCTCCCGGCATCGTCCACGGCAAACCGGAATCCGCGCTCGCGGAACACCTCCAGGTACTGCTTGAATCGGGGGTAGTCGCTGATCGCGGTGCGCTCGGTGATCTCGAGCACCAGCCGGTCCCGGTCCGGCATCCCCAGGGACTCGGGGGTGATGTCGCGGAACTCGGGGTCGTTGAAGTCGTGGGGGTCGACGTTGAGGAATAGCTGCTGCCCATCCTTCAGCTCCCCCGCGATCCCCTCGACCGCTCGGCGGCGCAGGAGCCGCGACAGCTCCCAGAGCAGGTTGGCCTGGCTCGCCACATCCAGCAGCACTTCAGGGGAGCGGAGGCCCGTGCGGCGGCCGCGTGCCAGCGCCTCGTATCCGTAGACCTCCTCCGTGGCCGTGACGATGATCGGGTGGTACTCCATGAACACGGCGCCCTCGCGCAGGAGCGCCTTGAGGTCGCTGATCTTCCGGCTCCGCTCCCACTCCTTCGCGCCACGCGCCGCCTGCGATGCCTCCCGGATCCCCCGGTAGATGAGCCGCTCGGTCCGGATCTTCGGGTTCCGGAAGACCGTGGTGGCGCCCACGTAGATGCCGCACAGCGACGCGATGTCCTCCGAGTGGTCTGCTTCGAGCCGGCGGCGAAGGTGGTCTTCCAGCTTCTGCGTCAGCTCCTTCAGCCGTCGCTCCGGCTCGTCGGCGTCCCGCATGCGCGGGTGCTCGGTGAAGAGGATGAAGTCGTCGTCGCCGATGTGGCTCACCATCATCAGGCTCTCGGAGTCCGGATGGTGCCGGCGGTAGAACTCGCGCACGCCGTCGGCGGTGGACTCCAGGACATCGTCCAGCTTCTGCCAGCCGTAGATCTCCTCGATCTTCTCGTACCAGACGAACTGGATGTACAGGATGGTGAGCTCGCCGAAGCTGTCCAGCAGGTCCCTCGCCTTCTCCATCATGACGGGCAGCGTGGGGAAGCCGGTCAGGCGGTCGTGCAGCAGCTCCTCGTAGCGCAGGAGCTCGGCCGCCTGCTCGCGGTCGTGCGAGAGGAGCTGCTGGATCGCCCGCTGCCGGGCCGTCCCCAGCCGCGCCGCAATCTCGTCCTCGTCCGCGGGGACCCGGAACCAGTCGTCCGCCTCCACCAGCGAAGCGGCCGTGCACTCCTCCTGCGACCGGCACGCGACCACGAGCGCCGCCCCGAGCGCGCGCGCCCGCTCGGCCAGCGGCTCGAGCCGGTGGTCCGGCGGCATCTCCGCCAGCAGCACGTCCGCGTTTCCGGCGCCGTTGCCACTCGGCCGGACGCCGAGGGTGCCATCGCCGGCGACGCTGCCATCGCCGGCGACGCTGCCCTCGTACAGGACGTTTGCCTTGAGCCGCTCTCCGACGCGCTCCACCATCCGGCGCAGATGGGGATCGCTCACACGGGCGAGGATCTTCACGTGGAGCTCGTCCCGGCCTCCAGGTTCTTCTCCACGCGCGACGCGAGCTCGTCGAGACGAATCGGCTTGACGATGTAGTCATCGGCGCCGGCCCGGAGTCCTTCCTGCTTGTCGCTGAACCCGCTGCGCGCGGTCAGCATGACGACGCGGGTGTTCCCGAAGTCCGGGTGGTTCTTGATCACGCGGGCCACCTCCCAGCCGTCCATTCCCGGCATCATGACGTCCAGCAGCACCAGCGCCGGATGCACCTCCTCCAGCCTCGCCAGACCTTCCTTGCCGTTGTTCGCCGTGGTGACCACGTACCCTTTCGACTCCAGGAACGTGCGGACAATGTCCAGGGAGTCGGGATCATCATCCACGATCAGTATTGTGGTCTCGGCCATCAGGCCCGGGTCCGTTCGCATGGTGCGCCTCGCGCGTGAGCAACCGAAGAGCCGGGCGTTGCAAGGTCCGGGCCCCCTCGCTACCCCGCCGCGGACCCGACGGTGGCGAACTGGAGCTCGTGCAGCCGGGCGTAGAGGCCGCCTCGGGCAAGGAGCTCGGCGTGGGTCCCGGTCTCGCGCAGCTCGCCGTGATGGAAGACCAGGATCCGGTCGGCGTTCTGGACCGTGGAGAGGCGGTGTGCGATGACCACGGAGGTGCGCCCCTGGAGGAGTGTCTCCAGCGCTTCCTGGATCTGCGCCTCGAGCTCGGAGTCCACGGAGCTGGTGGCTTCGTCCAGGATGAGGACGAGAGGGTCGAATGCCAGGGCGCGGGCGAACGAGAGCAGCTGGCGCTGGCCGACGCTCAGGCTGGCGCCGCGTTCGCCCAGCGCCTCGTCGTACCCGGCGGGCAGGCGCTCAATGTGGGGTTCGGCGCCCACCCGGGCGGCAGCCTCCCGGACCCGCTGGTCGTCGATGTCCTCGCGCCCGAGGCGGATGTTGTACTCCACGCTCTGGCTGAACAGGAACACGTCCTGGAGCACCAGCCCGATGCGCTCGCGCAGCGCCCGCAGGGAGACTTCCGTGATCGGCACTCCGTCGAACAGGATCTCGCCCTTCTGCGGCTCGTAGAAGCGCATGAGCAGGCTGATCGAGCGTGGTCTTGCCGGCCCCCGTGTGCCCGACCACGGCCAGCCGCTCGCCCGCGGAGACGTGGAAGGAGACGCCCTTCAGGACCCAGTCCCAGTCGCTCCCGTCCTCGGTGCGGGTGTAGGCGAACCAGACGTCCCGGAACTCGATCTCGCCGCGCCCGGGCTCCGGCATCGCCACCGGCTCCAGGGGATCGCGCACTTCCGGCTCGGTGTCCAGGACGCGGAAGATGCGCTCGGACGAGGCCATGGCGCCCTGGAGCATGTTGTACTTCTCGGACAGGTCCTGGATCGGGCGGAAGAAGCGCCGGGCGTACATCAGGAACGCGGTCACCACGCCCACGGAAACGGTGCCTCCGACGAGCCGGCTGCCGCCGTACACCAGGATGAGCGCCAGCGCCAGCGTGGTCAGGACCTCGATGACCGGGAAGAAGAGGGCGTAGTAGGTGATGCTTCGAAGGTGCGCCTCGAGGTGGTCCTGGTTGATCTCCCCGAAGCGGCGCACCGTATTCCGCTCCTGCCCGAAGAGCTGCACCACGCTCACGCCCGTGATCCGCTCCTGGAGGTAGGCGTTGATGCGCGCCAGGCGGACCCGGATGTCCCGGTACGCCTCCCGCACCTTCTTCCGGAACAGGAAGGCGACCAGGAACACCAGCGGCATCACGGCGAACGCCACCAGCGCCAGCTTCCAGTCCATCCACAGCATCACGCCCACGATGAAGACGAGCGTGAAGATGTCGCCGAACACGGTGACGATGCCCGAGCTGAAGAGCTCGCTCAGCACCTCCACGTCGTTGACCACGCGGGTCATGAGCCGCCCGACGGGGTTGCGGTCGAAGTAGCGGAGGCTCTGGCGCTGCAGGTGGCCGAACAGCTCGCCACGCAGGTCGAACATGATCTGCTGCCCCAGCCACGTGGTGAGGATCTGCTGCCCGTAGCCGAGCCCGAGCGTCAGGAAGAGGGTGGCGAAATACGCCAGGGCGAGGAGCCCGAGGTAATGCAGGTCGCCTTCGGGAATCGCGCGGTCCAGCGCCACTTTCGTCAGGTACGGCCCCGCCAGCTCCAGCGCTGCGATGATCAGCAGAATGGCCACACCGCCCACGACCGGCCAGCGGTACGGCTTCAGGTAGCGGAGCAGCCGCCGCATGAGGCGGGCGTCGTACGCCTTGCCGAACGCTTCTTCCTCGTGCAGCGGCGTGATGTCGGTCGCGGGCATGCGCGGAAGGTAAGGGCGCACCGCCCCCGCCGGTACCCGGCCGCCCCGGCTTTCAGGGCCCGGTACCCGGCGCCCCGGCTGGCGCGCCCCGGGCGGTGCCCGCTACCGTGGGGTGGTGGCGGCGGAAAGCCCCGCCGCCGTCGGTCACGACCCGCCACCCGCCTGCTCCATGCTCCACGACGACGCCACTCCCGTCGGCTTCCTCGGCGCCCGCGATCTCGAGCGAGCGCGCACCTTCTACGCCGATACCCTCGGACTCCCGCTCATGCACGTGGACGTGTTCGCCCTGGTGTTCGACGCGGGCGGGACGCCGCTGCGCGTAACACGGGTGGACCGGCTGGAGCCGCACGCGTTCACGGTCTTCGGCTGGGAGGTGGACGACGTGGATGGCGCCGTCGATGCGCTGGCCGCCGCCGGCGTCGCATTCCAGCGCTTCGCCTCGCTCGAGCAGGACGCCCGCGGGATCTGGACCTCGCCCAATGGGACCCGCGTCGCGTGGTTCCTCGACCCGGACGGGAACGTTCTCTCCGTCAGCGACAACACCAGCGACATCTAGGTCCCACGGGCGACCCGCAGGCCCCCGGAGCGCGGTAGACGCGGCTAGCGGCCGCCCGCTCGCAGCCGCTCGGCGAGGAAGGCGGCGAGCATCTCCTCGGCCCAGAAACGAGGGCGGAGGATCGACCCTGCGATGAAGCCGACGTGCCCGCCGTGGCGGGTGATCAGCGGTGTCACCGCCGGGTTCGCCTCCATCGCCGCCCGGGGGATCCGCTCGGGCGGGAGGAACGGATCATCCTCGGCATGGATGACCAGCGTCGGCACGCGGATGCCGTTGATGAAGCGCTGGGAGCTGCTGCGCGTGTAGTAGTCCGCCGCGTCAGCGAAGCCGTGCACGGGCGCCGTCATGGCCTCGTCGAAAGCGCGCAGGTCGCGGGCGGCCAGTACCGCCGCCACGTCCACGTGCCCATCCAGCACGTCCGCTTTGCCGCGCACCTTCCGAAGCAGGCTGCGCATGAAATACGCGGTGTAGACGCGCCCCATGAGACCCTCCCCGATGCGACGGCAGCCGGCGTCGAGGTCGAACGGCACGCTCACGGCCACGGCCGCGCCCACCAGGCCGCTCGCGGCCTCTCCCATCTCGCCCAGCAGCTTCAGGGTCACGTTCCCGCCGAGGGAATAGCCCACGATCCCGCACGGTCCGCCGAAACGGTCGCGCAGCCGCTCGGCCACGAAGCGAACGTCGGCCGTATCGCCCGAGTGGTACGCCCGCGGCGTCCGGTTCGGCTCCCCGCTGCAGCCCCGGAAGTTCAGGCCGACCGGGCTGAGGCCGCTGTCGAGCAGCGCGGCGTACGTGGTGCGCATGTAGGGGCGGTCCGCCGTCCCTTCCAGGCCGTGGAGCACGAGGACCTGCGGCCTCCGGCCTCCCCGCTCTTCCACGCCCGCGAAGTCGAGGTCGACGAAGTCCCCGTCCGGCAGCTCGAGCCGCTCGCGGCGGAGGAGAACGTCGACACCCGGGCGCAGCACCTTCCCCGCGATGGACTGGAGGTGAGGGTTCGAGAGACCGGGCGCGGGCCGGAACGGCCAGGGTGTCGGGTTCGGCATTCTGAAGGCTATCAGCGATCGGGCCGCAATGACGCGACTATGGACACGCGTGCCACCACGATGTTGATTTCTGTCACCACTCCCCCGGAGCCGCCGTGGATATCCAGATCCTCACCGTCCCCTACGATTCGGGTCATCGCGCCGTGCGCATGGGGCGCGGCCCCGGGAGGCTCATCGAAGCCGGCATCGCTTCCGAACTGGAAGGCAATGGCCACCGCGTCCGCGTGCGCGAACTCGAGACCAGGGTGGATCCCCCCACCGAGATCGCCTGCGCATTCGACCTGGCCCGCACTCTCTCCGCCGCGGTCGCGGACGCCCGCGAAGCCGACCGCTTCACCGTGGTCCTGGCCGGAAACTGCTTCTCCGCCCTCGGCACCGTCACCGGGTTGGGGGGCGAGCGCGTCGGTGTCCTCTGGTTCGACGCCCACGGCGACCTCAACACGCCCGACACCACCACCAGCGGGTTCCTCGACGGGATGGCCGCCGCCACCCTCACCGGCCGCTGCTGGCGAGAGCTCGTCGCCACCATCCCCGGCTTCAGACCGCTCCACGACCTGAACCTCCTCCTCATCGGCGCCCGCGACCTCGACCGCCCCGAATCCGCCCTCGCCTCGGCCGTCGGCATCGCCCGCCTCGACAGCGACGAGCTCCGCAGCCACGGAACCAGAGCCGCCGTCCGCAAGCGCCTGGCCCGCATGTCCCAGAGCGCCGACACCTTCTACCTCCACGTGGACCTCGACGTCCTCGATCCGGATGTGGCTCCCGTCAGCGCCTTCAGCACCCCGGGCGGCCTGACCCCCGGAGAGGTGGTCGAAGCGGCCGCCGCCGCAGCAGCAGTTCGACCCATCTGCGCCGTTGCCATCGCCTCCTACGATCCCGCGTTCGATATCGACGGCCGCGCCGCCGCCGCCGCCATCCACATCGTCCGCGGCATCGCCCGGGAGGCCGAGCGCCGTGGCGCCGCCACCCCGCCCGCCGCGCCTATGGCTCCCGCACCACCAGTCCCCTGACCGCCGCACGGTAGCGATCCAGGTCGAATCGGGATGGGTCGGCGATCAGCTGCATCACGCACCCCTGGATGAAGCTCACCACAACCGACGCCAGACCTTCCCCGCCCACGGCCCGGTACCGCTCCGGCGCCGCCTCCACCACCGGCTCCGTCCACGGCAGGAACTCCCCTCGGTACCGCTCGAACGCCGCACGGATCCGATGCTGGATCTCCGGCACGCTCGTCCCCAGCACCCAGTAGTCCAGAAACAGGCTCGAGCGCGCCCGCCGCGTCGGAAGCACCGCCAGCTGATGCTCCAGCAGCGCCAGCAGCCGCTTCGCCGGCCGGTCCGACAGCGCCCCCGCCTCCAGCTCCGGCGGCACCCGCACACGCGGGTCCTCCAGCAGCAGCCAGTCCAGAAGCGCCAGCAGCAGACGCTCCCGGTCCTCGAAATGGAAGAACACCAGCCCCTTGCTCACCCCCGCCCCCTCCGCCACCGCCCGCGCGCTCAACCCGCCCAATCCCTTCAGGGTCGCCACCTGGAAGGCAGCCTCGATGATGGCTTCCCGGCGCTGCTCTTCCGGCATCCGTTTCCCGGGCATGTCGACCTCTTGACCGAAGGGTCAGTAACCGCTACCGTGCATGCGTTGACCTGACGGTCAACAATCGGGAAACTGTGGTTCGGGCTCCGGTCGGGCCAGAGGGTGGGGAAGCAGGGTCGGGTGTGGCCTGTGCCGGGGCGCCGTGATGGCTTCTGGTCTGGTCGAGAACGGGTCGGGCCCACCGGCTGCGTCTGGGGGGATCAGTCGGCCCCGCCCGGGATCGAAGGAATCGAACCCACCTGGCAGGGGTAGCGGGTCACGGTGCAATGCCGTGGCCCGCTTCTGCATGGGGGCCGGTGGCGGAGCTCGTCGCACTTTATCCCCGTTCTGCGGGCGCATATGATGGTCCGCATGCGAAGCCGCCTCCGGGGTACCCGTTCTCTTTCCTTGACGCCCGTCCTCGCGCCTGTGATCGGGCTGGCCGTGCTTGCGGCCTCGTGCGGGCGAGCGCCGGTGCGGGGTGGGGGCTGGGTGGCGGCGGCGGAGGCAGTGCGTCCGACGGTGCACTCGGTGTGGGGGAGCCGACCGGTGGACGGGCTGGAGCGGACCGCGTTCGCCCCGCTGGGGAGCGCGTTCGCGTTGACGGCGAAGGGGCTGCTGCTGACGAACGCGCACGTGGTGGCGCCGGAGCGGGGCCTGGCGAGGCACCTCCGGGTGCTGGTGCAGGGGGACACGGGGGCGGTGTTCTACAATGGGGAGGTGCTGGCGATCGACGAGGGGAAGGACCTTGCGGTGGTCCGGATCGAGGCGGACGGCCTGCGGTACGCGCGCTGGACGGAGGAGGAGGCGCCGATCGGCACGCCGCTGGCCACGATCGGCTACGGGCTTCCGGAGGGCGGAGTGGTGGAGGCGAGCGATACGGACGTGGTTTCGCAGTACACCGTTTTCCGCCGGTTCACGGCCGGGTACAGCAGCGGCTATCGTACGCGGGTGGCAGGGGATCCTGGAACGAACGCGCTGGAGGCGGACCTGTTCCTCTTCCCCGGTGTGAGCGGGGGGCCGGCGTTCCGGGAGGACGGGCGGGTGGTGGGTGTGGACCGTGGCCACCGCGAGTACCGGGAGGCTGCGTCGTCGTACGGCGTGATCATCCCGGCGAACGTGGTGAAGCTCTTCCTGGCGTCGGTGGCGGCGGAAACCGGCCTGGATCCCGACTCTGTGTTCGGCGCCGCGCCCGCCGGCGCAGCGGAGCGGCCGTGAAGGCCCGCGGGCGCTGCCGCCCTGCGACGGCAGTGCGGCTCTTCGCCGCCCTGGCCGTCACGGCGGTGTCGTGCGGACCCGGCGTCGCGTCGGCGCCCCGTCCGTCCGGCCCTCCGGGCGGCGGGGCCGCGGCGGGCGGGAGTGTGGCTGCCCCCGGCGTCGCCGCGAGGAGCGGTGAGGCGCCCGACCTCTACTTCCCTTCGCGCGACCTCGGGCCGCTCTTCCAGGACGTCCAGCTGTCAGGGATCTTCGCGGACTCGAAGACGTTCGTGGACGCCAGGCCGCGGGAAGCGCCAGGGGAGGTGGGGTCGCGCTACGTCGCCCTGCGGGCGGAGCCAGGGTTCGATCTCGAGGCTTTCGTCGAGCGCGAGTTCGAGCTCCCGGCGGCAGCGGGAGGCGAGTTCCGCACGGACACCTCCCGCACGATGGCGGAGCATATCCGCGCGCTCTGGCCGGTCCTCACTCGCCATGCCGACGAGCCCGACGCACGCTCCTCGCTGATCCCGCTGCCGGCGCCGTACGTGGTGCCCGGCGGCCGCTTCCGCGAGGTGTACTACTGGGACTCGTACTTCACCATGATCGGGCTGGTGGAAAGCGGGTGCGTGGACCTGGTGGGGAGCATGCTCGACAACTTCGCGTGGCTGGTCCGGACCTACGGTCACGTGCCGAACGGCAACCGGGCGTACTACCTGAGCCGCAGTCAGCCGCCCTTCCTCGCGGCCATGGTCGGGCTGTACGCGGCAACGGCCGACACCGCCAGCGCGCTCCGTTACCTCGACGCGCTGATCGCCGAGCACGGCTTCTGGATGGACGGCGCGGACCGCGTTGCGCCCGGTGAAGCGTACCGGCGGGTGGTGCGGCTGTCGGACGGCTCCGTGCTGAACCGCTACTGGGACGAACGCGACGACCCCCGCCCGGAGTCGTTCCAGGCGGACTACCGGCTGGGGCAGACCCTTTCGTCCGCCGAGCGGCCGGCGTTCTACCGGAACATCCGCGCAACGGCCGAGAGCGGCTGGGACTTCTCCAGCCGGTGGATGCGCGACTCATCGGACCTGCGCACGCTGGAGACCACGGAGCTCGCGCCGATCGACCTCAACAGCCTGCTCTACCACCAGGAGCGGACGATCGCCGCGCTCCTCCGGTCCCGCGACGCGCCTGGCGACGCGGCCGCCGCCCACCGCTTCGACCAGGCCGCCGCCGAGCGTCGCCGGGACCTGCTCGCCGCCGCCTGGGACCCGGAACGCCGCTTCTTCTACGACGTCCGCTGGCGCACCGGCCAGCGCGTCACCGACCGTCCGACCCTCGCCGCCGCCGTCCCCCTCTTCTTCGGCGTGGCCTCTCCCGAGCAGGGCGGCGCCGTCGCCGACGTCCTCGCCCGCGACTTCCTACGCCCCGGCGGCTTCGTCACCACGCAGGTGGCGTCGGGGCAGCAGTGGGACGCGCCCAACGGCTGGCCGCCGCTGGAGTGGATGGCGATCGAGGGGGCGCGGCGATACGGCCGCGTCACGCTTGCGGACACCGCGGCCGCCCGCTGGCTGCGGCTCCTCCGTGACACGTTCCGGTCCACCGGCCGGATGACGGAGAAGTACGACGTGGTGGACCTGGCCCGCCGCGCTGGCGGCGGGGAGTATCCGACACAGGATGGCTTCGGCTGGACCAACGGGGTGGCGCTTGGACTCCTGGGGACGGGGGCCGCCGCCTCCGCGCCGGGCGGCCGTCGCCCACCATCATCTCCCGGCCGGGGGCGGGACGGACGCAGCGACGGGTCCGATGCCCGGCCACCGGCCCCGACACGGAGGGACCCATGCCCGCTCCGGCACGAGTGAAGTGGTGGGACGACGTCGTCAGCTCGGAGTCGGTGAAGCTCACCGACGAGGTTCACCTGCTGTGGGGAGACCGCGTGCGCGTGCTCCAGCATGACGCCGCCGCGAAGCGCTCGCGCGTGTACGCCCGCGGCGCCATCGGCTGGATCGACGACCACCATCTCGGTGGTGACCCGCTCCTGGAGCTGTACTTCATCGACGTGGGGCAGGGCGACGGCATCCTGATCGTCACGCCCGAAGGGCACCACATCGTCATCGACGGCGGACTCCAGCGGTCGTATCAGCAGACGCGGAAGAGCGCGGCGGACTTCGTGGACTGGAAGTTCGCGAAGGACTACCTCGTGTGGGGGGAGCGGGACGATGCGGCGAAGAACGCGGTGCGCCTGGACGCCATGATCGCGACCCACGCGGACCAGGACCACTATGGCGGGCTGCGCGACCTGATCGACCGGGACACGCCGGACTACCGCGAGGAGCTGGACGCCCTCAATGTCACCGTGGAGGCGTTCTACCACCCCGGTCTCTGTCCCCAGGAGGACGGGACCGACGCCCTCGGTGAGAAGGACGGCGGCTGCTTCGTCCGCCTCATGGAGGACCGGGCGTCGGTGGAGAAGAGCCTCGGCCCCGATCCGGGTGGTGCGCCCCGCCTGCGGGGCTACTGGCGTTCCTTCATCTCCGCCGTGGCCCGGCAGAAGCGCAGGGACGGACAGCCGACCACCATCCAGCGGCTGTCGCAGAGGACCGGCTTTCTCCCCGGCTTCGATGATGCCAGGCACGATTCGGCCGTGGCGATCCGCGTGCTCGCCCCGGTCGAGGAGGAGGTCGGCGGGACGCCGGGGCTGCGCGACCTGGGCGACGAGGCGCACAACAAGAACGGGCACTCGGTCGCCCTCAGGCTCGACTACGGCGAACGCCGCTTTCTCCTCACCGGCGACCTCAACGACAAGGCCCACGCGCTCATCATCGACAGCTATCCGGCGCTGGCGGCGTTCGAGGACGACTGGCGCGCCGACGTCGCCAAGGCGTGCCACCACGGGAGCCACGAGGTGGACCGGCGCTTCCTCCAGGGCGTCCAGGCCCTCGCCACCATCTTCTCCAGCGGCGACGCCAACACGTACGACCACCCGCGCGCGTGGCCTCTCGGCGCCGCGGCCCTCTACGGCCGAGTCATCGAGGACGCGAGCCAGTTCCGCCTGAAGGCCCCGCTCATCTACTCCACCGAGGTCGCCCGCAGCATCTCCCTGTCCGGGATCGAGCAGCTGAGGCGCTACGACACGCCTCAGTCGTACGGCCGCGAGAGAGCCGAGCCGGCCGACCAGGTGTCCGGCGAGGTCACCATGAGCCGCTGGCGGGTCGTCCTGAACAGGGACAGCGCCGAGCCCCGCGACCTCCCGCCCGCGCCCGGCGTCCGCGTCATGCGCAGCCTGGTTTACGGGCTGGTGAACGTTCGATCCGACGGCAGGCGTCTCCTTTTCGCCGTGCGCAACGAGGGCAACTACTCCTGGTCCACCGCCACCATGGAGGCCGAAGAGATCGACGGCGCGTTCCGCATGGTCAGACCGTGATGCGCAGCGCGCGGACCGCGCTCGTGCTCCTCTCCCTCGCGGCGTGTTCGGGCGGCGGCGGGAGCGCGGCGGGAGGGGACCCCGGTGGTGGGGCGGGGAACGGCGACAGGGCCGGGCCGGATCGCGCCGGGCTGCGCTTCGTGCTGGTCACGCACGGCCAGTCCGCGGACCCGTTCTGGTCCGTGGTGGCGAACGGCGCCCGGGACGCGGCAGAGGACATGGGGGTCCGTGCCGAGTACCAGGCGCCCACCACGTTCGACATGGTGGAGATGAGCAACCTGATCGACGCCGCGGTGGCGTCGCGGCCGGACGGGCTCGTCGTGTCGATTCCGGACCCCGATGCGCTCGGCTCGTCGATCCGCCGGGCCGTGGAAGCGGGCATCCCGGTGATCTCCATCAACTCGGGGGGGGACGCCTACCGCGCGCTGGGTGTCCTGGCCCACGTGGGGCAGACGGAGTACGAGGCCGGGCGGAAGGGTGGTGAGCGGCTGGCGCAGGCTGGCGCGCGCCACGTGCTGTGCGTGAACCACGAGGTGGGCAATCTGGCGCAGGACCAGCGCTGCGAGGGACTGCGCGACGCACTCTCCGAGGCGGGGGGCACCTCGCGGGTGCTGGCCGTCCAGCTCGCCGACCCGGAGGACACCCAGCAGAGGATCGCCGGTGCCATCGCCGCCGACCCGACGCTCGACGGCGTCCTGACGCTCGGTCCGGCGGCGGCGGCCCCGGCGCTGGCGGCGCTGGCGGCGAGCGGGCGGGGCGGGAGCGTCGCATACGCGACGTTCGATCTCACGCTGGAAGTGCTGCGGGGAATCGAGGAGGGCCGGATCGCGTTCGCCATCGACCAGCAGCAGTACCTCCAGGGCTACCTGCCGATCGTGCTGCTTGCCAAGTACCTGGAGACGTTGACCATGCCGGGCGGTGGCGAAGTGGTCCGCACCGGGCCGGGCTTCGTGACCCGCGAGAACGCGGAGCGGGTGGTGGAGCTCGCCCGGCGGGGGGTCCGCTAGGGCCGCCGTGTCCGCCCGAACTTCCGGCCCGCGCCGCGCCCTGGCCTTCATCCGCCGCCCCGAGCTCGGCGCAGCCGCGGGTGCGCTCCTCACCTGGGCGTTCTTCGCCATCGCCGCGGGGCGCCCCTTTCTCGGCGCGGCCGGGACCGCCGCGTACCTGAACGCCGCCGCCCCGCTCGGGATCCTGGCCGTGTCGGTGGCCCTGCTCATGATCGCGGGCGAGTTCGACCTGTCTGTCGGCTCTCTCATCGGCGCCGCGAGCATGCTCCTCATGCTGCTGACCGCCGGGGCCGGCTGGCCGCTGTGGCCCGCCATCGCGGCCACTCTGGCCTTCTCAGCCCTGGTCGGACTCGCCAACGGCTGGCTCGTCGTCCGCACCGGGCTGCCGTCGTTCATCGTCACGCTCGCCATGCTCTTCGTCCTGCGCGGGCTCGCCGTTGCCGTCACGCGCCTCGCGACGGGGCGAACGCAGCTCGGCGGGCTTCGCGACGCCGCTGGCTACCCCGCCGCCCACGCCCTCTTCGCGTCCGACCTCGGCCTCTTCCGCATCTCCATCGTCTGGTGGATCGGTCTCGCTGCCGTCGCCACCTGGGTGCTCGTCCGGACGCGGGCGGGGAACTGGATCTTCGCGGCGGGCGGCGGCGCCGAGGCGGCACGCAACCTGGGTGTTCCCGTGGCGCGGGTGAAGGTCAGCCTGTTCGTCACCACGGCCATGGCCGCGTCCCTCGTGGCCGTGATCCAGGCCGTGCGCTTCACCGGCGCCGACGCGCTTCGCGGCGAAGGACAGGAGTTCCGGGCCATCATCGCGGCGGTGATCGGCGGAACGCTCCTGACCGGCGGGTATGGCTCGGCGGTGGGGGCCGTTTTCGGCGCGCTCATCTTCGGGATGGTGCGACAGGGGATCGTCCTCACGGGCGTGGACGCCGATTGGTTCCAGGTGGTCCTCGGGGCGCTCCTTCTCGCCGCCGTGCTGTTCAACCGTGTGGCGCGGCGGACGGTGGCCGAGCGAGGAGGGCGCGAGTGAGCGACCGGGCCGGAGCGAGCCCGCCGGGCCAGGCGAAACCCCCGGTGCTGGCTGCGCGCGCGGTGACGCGCCGCTTCGGCCGCGTGGTCGCGCTCGAGGAGGCCACCCTCGAGCTGCACGCCGGCCGCGTCACCTGCCTCCTCGGCGACAACGGCGCCGGAAAGAGCACGCTGATCAAGGTCCTGGCCGGCGTCCACCCGCCGACCGGGGGTACGGTCGAGGTGGATGGGAGGCCGATCACCCTCGGCTCGCCCCGCCACGCGCAGCGCCACGGCGTCGCCGTGGTCTACCAGGACCTGGCCGTGATCCCGCTCATGAGCGTCTGGCGCAACTTCTTCCTCGGCCGGGAGCCCACCGTGGGGCGCGGGCCGTTCCGCCGACTCGACGGCGCCGCGTGCCGCCGTGACACCCGGGTCGCGCTGGGCGCCTTCGGCATCCATATCGACGACGTCGACCGCCCGCTCGGCACCCTCTCTGGCGGCGAGCGCCAGTCGGTGGCCATCGCCCGCGCCGTCCACGCTGGCGCCCGCGCCCTCATCCTGGATGAGCCCACCGCCGCGCTCGGGGTCCGGCAGGCCGCGCTCGTCCTCGGCCACATCCGCCGCGTCTGCGACGCCGGGGTCGCCGTGCTCCTGGTCACCCACAACCCCCGGCACGCGCTCGCGGTGGGCGATGCGTTCGTGGTCCTGCGCCACGGCCGTGTGGCGGCGGTCCTGGAGGCGAAGGAAGCCGGGGTCGACCGACTCAGCGAGCTCATGTCGGACAGCGCGGCGGGCTGGTCCGGCTGAGGCCGACGGCCGGAACGCGCCCGCGCCGCCCGCCGCCAAGACTCTTGCCCCGCCGGTGCGTCCCGATCCATCGTGCACCGTCGCATCGCATTTCCGCACGGGCCACCTCTGATCCGGGCCCGAGGCGACGACCTTCGCGTGCCGCCGCGCGACCCCGGACTGCCCGCGATGTCCCGGTCAGGCGTCCGTTCCACCCGCTGCAGGGCCACTGGAGACTGCCATGTTCAACAATCCCGGCCCGTTCACGTTCGGTCCCACGTCCACGTCGCAGCTCGAGACGCTTCACCCGGATCTGCGCCGGGTCCTCGAGCGGGCCATAGAGGTCTTCGACTTCAGCGTGGTCGAGGGGCGGCGCACCATCGAGACCCAGATCGGCAATCTTCGGCGAGGCGTTTCGAAGACCATCGACAGCCGCCACATCCCTCGCGACGAGGATGGCGTCTACCAGCCCACCGGCCTGGGTGAGGCGGCCGACCTGACGCCGTACCAGAAGGGCGTCAATCCGTGGCCCCAGCCCGGCGACACCCGGGTGACCGCCGAGAAGAAGGCGCGTCGCTTCTACTTCATGCAGGGGGTCCTCTACGCAATCGCGCGCCAGGAAGGCGTGGACATACGGCTCGGCGTGGACTGGGACACCGATCTCGACTTCTTCGACCAGTCCTTCGACGACCTCGGCCACGTGGAGCTCCGGACCGCCCGGGCGGCCCTGAAGATCCCGGAGGATCTGAAAGAGGACGTGGAGGCGGTGCTGGGAACACTGGTTCCGGCTTGAGAAACCACCATCCGGCGAGGTGATGATGATGGATGAGCGACAGTTCATCGCGCGTGTCGAGGCCGCGGACCCGGAGGAGTACGCGCGCCTCCTGGCGCACCCGAGCAAGGACGAGGAAGCGGCGCTGCGAACGCACCTGGGCGATGGCCGATACGAGCGGCAGCACGAGCTCGCCGCTCGCGGCGAGACCCGGGGCCGCGCGGAAAAGCGGGGCAACCTGGTGGTGATCCACGGCATCATGGGCGGCGAGCTGACTGCGTACGACCGCAGCGCGGACGCGGACCGGGTGTGGGTTCACCTCCCGCGACTCATCGCCGGCGGCATCGATCGGATCTGGCTCGCCGATGATGGCCTGGCTTCCCGCGACGCGCGCTGGGATGTCCGCGCCACCGGGATCATGAAGCGCAGCTACGGCGAGCAGATCCTCCGCCTCTCCCAGGAATGGAACGTCCGCGCCTACTGGTACGACTGGCGCAAGGACCTGCGCAAGGCGGCCGACCTGCTCGCCGCTTCCCTGGACAACTGGTTCGGGCCGGACGAGCCCGTTCACCTCGTGGCGCATTCCATGGGAGGCCTCGTCTCGCGCTCGTTCATCCAGCGCCACGGCGACCGCTGGAAGCGCATGTGGGATGATGCAGGCGATGGTCGCGCCGGCGGCCGCCTGATCATGCTCGGCACGCCCAATCACGGCTCCTTTGCGGTCCCCCAGATCGTCACCGGGCTGGAGGGCATGGTGCGGAAGCTGGCCATGGTGGACGTGCGTCACAAGCTGCCCGAGATCCTCCAGGTGATCCTGTCGTTCCCCGGATCCTACCAGATGCTCCCGTCACCCTTCGTGCTTCCCGACATGGAGCCGCTCTATCGCTCCGAAACCTGGGGCGTGTCCCGGCGGGTGCCGCAGCAGCACCTGACCGATGCCCGCGCGTTCCACACCGAGCTGCGGCCGGTGGTGGACCCCGCCCGGATGGTGTACGTGGCGGGATACAATCGCCGGACTTTCTGCGAGGTCCGGGATCTGAAGCTCGCGGAGGCCGACGCCTACGTGGCGACACTCGAAGGCGACGGGCGGGTCCCCCACTCGCTCGGGCTCCTCGACGGGGTGGACACCTACTACGTCGACGAGGTCCACGGCAGCCTGCCGGGCAACGGCTCCGTGCTCGCGGCCATGACCGACCTGCTGGAAACGGGCAGGACGGAAGCCCTGCCGGCGAAGATGCCGCGCGGGCGGTCGGTGCGTTCCGCGGCGGCGCTGCGCGAGGCGCACGCGCGTGACGTGGCCCGGAACGCCAGGGACGAGGACGCGCTAGAGCTTTACGTCCGGCACGAGCAGGTGCGGGGGGAGGCCGCGGCGGAGCGACAGCTGTTGAGCGGCGAGGAGCGCAGGATGGAGGAGATCGTGCTCCGCGGCTGGCTCTACGGAGAGGAGGAGGAGCGCGCCGCTCCGGCGGCGGACGCGGAGATCGTCGTCGCCGCCACGGGCAGGCCCGTGACCGTGACCCTGGCGGTGCAGCTGGTCGCCGGCGACATCGAGCGGGCGGATGAGCTGATGGCCGAGCCTCCCGACGCCATCGCCGTCGGCCATTACGTGGGCGTCCGCCCCCAGTTCGCCGAGCGCGCCCTGGACATCGCCGTCACGCGGGCGCTGCGCGGGCTCGGCCCGGACACGACCATCGCCGATCCGGACCTCCTGCTCACCGGGTTCACCGAGCGCGGCACGATCCGGGGGGAGCTCGGGCAGCCCTTCCTCCTCCCCGATCCGCGGCGCCCGGGACGGGTCGTCGCCATCGCCGGGATGGGCCTGCCGGGACGGTTCGGCTCGCCCGAGCTCAGCGTCCTCGCCCGTGAGCTGGCCTGGAGCCTCGGGCAGCTCGGCAAGAACCACCTCGCCACGGTCCTGATCGGCGCCGGCGCCGGGAACCTGGACACCGAAGAAGCGCTGGGTGCCTGGATGCGCGGTCTTCAGCACGCCATTGCCGCCTCCGCTGACGCAGATCACGGCGCCCACATCTCGCGGATCACCTTCGTGGAGCGGGACCCGCAGCGCGTCATGGACCTCGACCGGGCGATCCGCGACCAGGATCGCTGGTTCGAGCGTGCGGGGGGCATGGACATCGTCTACCAGCCGCTCGCGGAAGCGCGCCTCCGGCAGCTGGAGGCGCAGGCGCTGGAGCAGCGCGTCGCGAGGGCGAGGGCTGAGCGAACGTCGGAGCCGGCGCCCGAGCCGACCCGCGTGACGCTGGGCTTCGATCGCCGGGAGAAGCGCCGGGGCGTCTACCGCTTCGGTGCCCTCACGCGCTCCGCGTCGGTTCCCGAGCGCGAGGTGCCGCTGGACCCGACGCTGGTGGACGAAGCCAACGACGGGCTCCCGGGGATGGACCGGATCGCGGACCAGATCCGGCGCGGCAAGTACCTGGAGCGACTCCTCGTGCCGCGCGATCTCCGCGAGGCCATGGCGACGAACGCTCCTCTGGTCATGCTCCTCGACTCGGCCACCGCCCGCATCCACTGGGAGATGGTGGCCCAGCCCGACGTCGTCCCTCCCGACGCCGACGACGTCGAGGGCTGCTTCCTCGGCACCAGCCGCGGTTTCACCCGTCAGCTCCGGACCACCTTCGCGGCCGTTCCCGAGGCCCCACCGCCTCCGCGCCGGCCACTCCGCGTCCTGATCGTGGCCGACCCCGCGGAGGACGCACGGCTGCCCGGCGCGCTGCGCGAAGGCTACGAGATCCAGGAGCTGTTCCAGCGCTTCAACCAGGTCTTCGAAAGCCCCCTCCGGAGCGTCGAGGTGCGGTCGCTGCTCGGCCCCGGCGAGGCGACGCGCACCGCCGTCCTCGACGAGCTCTTCAGTCGACAGTACGACGTTCTCCACTTCGCCGGCCACTGCGCCTATGAGGAGGACGATCCCGCCTCGTCGGGGTGGATCTTCGGCGATGGCGCGCGGCTCAGCGCCAACGAGCTCCGGCGCGTGGACCACATCCCGAAGTTCGTCTTCTCCAACGCCTGCGAATCCGGAATCACGCCGGACCGCTCCGAGAAGCGCGACGCCGCCCTCGCGCCGTCCTTCGCAGAAGCGTTCTTCGAGCGCGGCGTGGCGAACTTCGTCTGCACCGCCTGGCCCGTGGACGACGCCGCCGCCCTCGGGTTCGCGGCGCACCTCTACTCCGCTCTCCTCGGACTCCCCGCCCCCGAGGCGGGAGCCGACCCCCGTGACCCCCAGCCGATGCACGAGGCGATGAAGGAGGCGCGCGTGGCAGTCGCCCGCATGGGCACAGGTCGCCGGTCGTGGGGCGCCTATCAGCACTACGGCAACCCGAACTTCCGCTTCTTCGAGGCGTCGCCGCTCCGGTCGCCGGCTCAGCGCGCAGCCGCGGGAACCCGCTCACGGAGCCGGAAGCGATGAGCGGCGGATCGCACGGAAGGCGGCCGAACCCGGAGCTCGACCACGGCCCCTGACCCGCCCCGGGACGGTCGGGACAGGGCCTTTCGCGTCGTGCCACTCGTCGGAGCGGGCGGCCCGAAACATGCGTTTGTTCAGCGCGAACCCACACACCGACATGGGGAGGTGCACGCATGGATCGCGAACACGAACGCGAAGTGAGGCGCAAGGGCGCGGAGCACGAGACGGAAGGCGCCGTGCGGGAGGGCGAGGGGAAGGTCGAGAAGGAGCTTGGCCGGATCACGAAGGACCGCTCCAAGGAAGCCGAGGGTGCGGCGAAGGAAGCCGCCGGCAAGGTCCAGAAGAAGGCGGGAGAAGCGGCCCGGAAGGCTGCGGAGTGACGCTCGCCTGACCGCGTGACGCCCCGGCGCGTCACTTCGAAAGCCCCGTGGGCGCGCCGCGCTCCCGGGGCTTTCCTCGTGACCGGCCAGGAGGCGCGCGCGGCCCGAGCGCCGGTGTCCTGGCTTCTCGTGCGACCTGCTGGCTAGGCGCCGAGGGCGGCGACCGCGGTGTCGTGGACGGGGGTCTCGACGCTCGTCTGCGCGCCGAGGCGGGCGACCGCGCCGCTCAGGGTGTCCAGCTCGTCGGGCCCGCCGGCCTCGAGGTCGAGGAGGAAGCTGGGCCGGAGGCCGGGCGCGAGGCCCATGATCCGCTCGATGACGGCTTCGCCCTCGCCCGGGTCGAGGGCCACGCCGCGCGCGCGGCCCACGGCCACGACCTCGTGCACGGCGCGACGGATGAGGGCGGGGCCCATCGGCGCCTCGCGGACGGCGCCGATGGGGGAGTGGGCGAGGCCGCAGACGGCGGAGACGGCGGCGATGAAGACGAATTTCCGCCAGAGCTCCGTTTCGATCTGCTCGGTGACCTGGACGTCCACGCCGGTCCCCTCGAATGCGGCGGCGATGCGTCGGGCGCGATCGTCGCCGTTGCTGCCGGGCTCGCGGAACTGGAGCCGCTCGCCGAGCATGATGGTGCGAAAGTCGCTGCGCCGCTGGATCACGCCGGGTGCGAGTCGGGCGGCGCTGATGTACGTGAGCCCGCCGAGTATGGACGGGTCCGGGACGCCCGCGGCGGCGAGGCGCTCGGCGATGTCGACACCGTTGAGGAGGGGGAGCACGGTGGCACCGGCGAGCGCCAGCCCGGCGACGGCGGGCGCGACGTCGTCGATGGCGTACGACTTCACGGCGACGAGAACCAGCTCGGCGCCGGCCAGCTCCGCGGGCTCGGGCGTGGCGCGGACGCGCGTGGTGTAGCGCTCCCCGTCCGGTTCCTCGACCGTGAGCCCCGCCTGCCGGATCGCTTCCAGGTTCTCGCCGCGGGCGAGGACGGCCACGTCCTGCCCCGCCCTGGCCAGAACTCCGCCGTAGTACCCGCCCACCCCGCCCACCCCGATGATGGCGATGTTCATGGTCTCTCCGATCATGGACTTGCCCGTCGCCCCCGGTCCGGGGCGAACGGTAACATACACGGAGTCTCGGATCGAGGCTTTTCCGCACCCTTCCCCCACCTGCGGGGTAGGACCAGCGTTCGCCCGGAACCGGAAAAACGAGGCAGGGCCGGGGTGGCTTGAAGGACCGGATCGTCGTCCGCAACGCGCGGCAGCACAACCTGAAGGGGTTCGACCTCGAGCTCCCGCACCGCCGGCTCATCGTGGTCACGGGGCCGAGCGGGTCGGGGAAGAGCTCGCTGGCGTTCGACACCATCTACGCCGAGGGGCAGCGGCGGTACGTGGAGAGCCTGTCCACGTACGCCAAGCAGTTCCTGGAGCGGATGGAGAAGCCGGCGGTGGACTACGTCGAGGGGATCGCCCCGGCGGTGGCCATCGAGCAGAAGAACCCGACCAAGACCAGCCGCTCGACGGTCGGGACCGCCACGGAGGTCCAGGACTATTTCCGTCTGCTCTGGGCCCGCGCGGGGCGCACCCACTGCCCGGAGTGCGGCGACGAGGTGCGCCCGGACACGGTCCAGAGCGCGACCGACGACGTGCTGGCGCTGGAGCCGGGCACCCGCATCGTGGTCGGGTTCCCTCTCCCTCTCTCGGCCCGCGCAAGCCACCGCCAGATCGTCGAGAACCTCCGCGAGATGGGCTTCGTGCGCGTCCTTGTCGGGGACGCGATGGTGACGCTCGACGAGGCCGGGGCCGAGGATCCGGCCAGGCTCGGGCGGGACCTGGGCGCGGAGGCGTCGCTGCTCGTGGTGGTGGACCGCCTCAAGGTCGATCCCGAAGCCGGGCGCGAGCGGCTTGCGGATTCCATCGGGACCGCGTTCGTCGAGGGGGAGGGTGAGGCGGCCGTCGTCCTGTTCGACGATGCCGGAACGTCGGGCGTCCGCCGCCGGCTCCGATTCTCCGAGCGCTTCCGATGCGAGCGCCACCCGGACGTCCAGTTCCTGGAGCCGACACCGCGCCTGTTCTCGTTCAACAACCCGTACGGCTCCTGTCGGAAGTGCTCGGGCTTCGGCGCGGTGCTGGAGTACGACGAATCGCTCATCGTGCCGCTCCCCGGGCGTTCCCTGCGCGCGGGCGCGGTCGAGCCGTGGGAGGTCAAGCGCTACCGGAAGAAGTACCGCACGCGGCTGTTCGAGTTCGCGCGCCAGAGAGGGCTTGACCTGGACACGCCGTGGAGCGAGCTCCCGGAACGGTTCCGCCGGCACGTGATCCACGGGGTCCGCCGGCGCGAGGAGGGACGCAGCTTCCAGGGCGTCATCCCCTTTCTCCGCTCGCGGGAACGGAAGCGCTACAAGGCCTACATCCGCGTCTTCCTTCGCCGCTATCAGAAGGCCATGGTCTGCCCCGACTGCAGAGGCTCGCGCCTCCGCCCGGAAGCCCTCTACGTGCGGGTGGGCGGTCGCGATATCGGCGAGGTGTCGGCGCTGACCGTGGAAACGGCCCGGGCGTGGTTCGAGACGCTGTCCGCAGGCGGCGACGGAGCGGACGAACGCCCACTCCGGGTTTCCGAGCGTGCGCTCTCGGGCGGCATCCTCCGCGAGATCGGCGCGCGCCTCTCCTTCCTTGATGACGTCGGCCTCGGCTATCTCAGCATGGACCGCCAGACCCGGACGTTGAGCGGCGGAGAGGCTCAGCGGATCTCGCTGGCCAACTCCCTCGGCTCGTCGCTCGTGGACACGCTGTACGTGCTGGACGAGCCCACGATCGGTCTCCACCCCCGCGACAACGACCGCCTCATCGGCCTGCTGGAAAAGCTCCGCGACGCCGGGAACACCGTGCTGGTGGTGGAGCACGATCCGGCGGTCATCGAGCGCGCGGACCACGTGGTGGAGCTGGGCCCCGGCTCCGGTGAGAAGGGGGGGCAGGTAGTCTTCGAGGGGACGGTCGATGCGCTGCGCCGCGCGGGAGCGGCCGACGCCGGAGCCTCGGGATCGGGGCCGTGCTCGGAATCGGATCCGGCGACACAGCCCGAGGACGCGACTCCGAGCACCCCCGCCGCCACGAGCAGGAAGTGGGACCCCACGGCGACGGCCCGCTATCTGAGAGGCGAGACCGCCCGGGCGCAAAGCAGGAACCGGGACGTGGAGGGGGCCCGCTTGCGAATCGAGGGCGCGAGACTCCACAACCTCGCGGGCATGGATGTCGAGATCCCGTTGCGCACGCTCACCGTCGTGAGCGGGGTGAGCGGGAGCGGAAAGTCCACGCTGGTCCACGACGTCCTGTTCCGCGCGCTCGAGCGGGAGCTGCACGGTGAGAACACGGCGAAGGAGCACCTGGGCGAGGCGGTGGGTTCGTATGACCGGATCGAGGGGCTGGGGCACCTGGACGCGGTGGCGCTGGTGGACCAGTCGCCCATCGGCCGTACTCCGCGCTCCAACCCGGCCACGTACACGAAGGCATTCGACGAGATCCGCAAGATCTTCGCGGACCAGCCGCTGTCGCGGGAGCGCGGCTACAAGCCCGGCCGGTTCAGCTTCAACACCAAGGGCGGGCGCTGCGAGGCGTGCAAGGGAGACGGCGTAGTCCAGGTCGAGATGGTGTTCATGGCCGACGTGTACGTGCCGTGCGACGCGTGCGGCGGTGCGCGCTACGGCCCGGAAACTCTCCAGGTGAAGGTCAAGGGGAAGAGCATCCGGGACGTGCTCGACATGACCGTGGACGAGGCCATCAAGTTCTTCATCCGGGCCGATCGGCTCGGGCGCATGCTCTGGCAGCTACAGCAGGTTGGACTGGGCTATCTCCGCCTCGGCCAGGCCGCGCCCACGCTCAGCGGAGGGGAGGCGCAGCGGATGAAGATCGCCCGCGAGCTCGCGGGCGCAGGGAAGCGGCGCGGCAGGCGGCTCTACATCATGGACGAGCCCACCACGGGCTTGAGCGGGCCCGAGGTACAGAAGCTGCTGGACGTGCTCCAGAAGCTGGTCGACGCCGGCCACACGGTGGTGGTGATCGAGCACAACCTCGACGTCATCCGGGCCGCGGACTGGCTGATCGACCTCGGTCCCGAAGCCGGGGCGGGCGGCGGTCGGATCGTCGCCGTGGGGCGTCCGGCCGACGTCGCCGGAGTCGCGGAGTCGCACACAGGGGCGTATCTCCGGCTTCAGCCATGGCGCGCCTCTCCATCCTGATGCCGTGCCTCGACGCGGTGCGGACGATCCAGGCGGCCATCACCTCGATCCGAAGCCAGACGTTCCCCGACTTCGAGGTGGTGGCCGTGGACGATGCATCCACCGACGGCACCTTCGAAGCGCTCTCGAGCTGGGCCGGGGAGGACGGCCGCGTGCGTGTCCTGCGCAGCCCCGGACGCGGCCTGATTCCCGCCCTGGCCACCGGCCTGGCCGCCGCCCGCGGCGAGCTCGTCGCACGCATGGACGCCGATGACATCGCCGAGCCCGACCGGCTGGAGAAGCAGGTGGCGCTCATGGACGACGATCCCGCGATTGCCGCCTGCGGCACCGGCGTCCGGTATTTCCCCGACGACGAGGTCCGCGCTGGCGCGCGGCGCTACGAGACGTGGCTCAACGGGCTCGTGACCCACGACCAGATCGCCCGCAACATCTTCGTCGAGTGCCCCATCCCGCACCCGACGCTCCTGGCCCGCCGCGCCGCGCTGACCGCCGTGGGCGGCTATCGGGATCTCGGCTGGCCCGAGGACTACGACGTCGTGCTCAGGCTATGGGCCGCCGGCCACCGGCTGGCCAAGGTCCCGGAAGTGCTGCTCGGCTGGCGCGAGAGCCCCGAGCGCGCTTCTCGGACCGACCCGCGCTACGGCGAGGCGGAGTTCCGCCGCATCAAGGTCCACTTCCTCCGCACCACGCTGCTCGCAGGTGGGCGCCCGGCCATCGTCTGGGGCGCCGGGCCCGTCGGCAAGGGGTTCGCCCGCGCATTGGTCCTCGCCGGAACACCCGTGTTGGCCTTCGTCGATGTGGACCCGCGCAAGATCGGGCAGGAGATCCACGGCGCCCCCGTGATCGCTCCCGCCCACGTCCGCCGCTTCGTCGACCCCGCCTCCACACGCGAGTCGCCGCTCGTGCTGGCGGCGGTGGGCCAGGAGGGCGCTCGCGAGGAGATACGGCACGCCTGCCGCGCCCTGGGGCTGCGGGAGCTCCAGCATTTCGTGGCCGTGGCGTAGCCGGCGGCCGCGCCCGCCGGACCTGGCCTGCCCGGCGCACCGCCCGGCCCCGGCATCGCGAGCTGCCGGAGGTGGCGTCGGCGCCGGCGGCGCCGCTATGCTTGAACGGTTTCCGATGACGGCCTGCGCGAGCGCGCAGGCCGTTTCCATTTGCGGGAGGGGGCAAGCCATGCCGCGCGGACGCATCTACGACGACATCACGCAGACCATGGGGGACACGCCACTGATCCGCCTGCGTCGGATGGCGGCAGGTCTGCCGGCGCGCGTGTTGGTGAAGCACGAGGGGTTCGAGCCGTACGGCTCGGTGAAGGACAGGATCGGCGTGGCGATGGTGGAGGACGCGCTCGAGTCGGGGGCGCTGCGAGAGGGGATGGTGGTCGTCGAGCCCACGAGCGGGAACACGGGGATCGGCATCACGTTCGCGGCGACCGCCCACGGGTTCCCTTGTATCCTGACGATGCCGGACAGCATGACGGTGGAGCGTCGCCACATGCTGGCGGCAATGGGGGCCAGGGTCGTGCTGACGCCGGGGTCGGGAGGGATGAAAGCGGCGATCGGACGAGCGCGCGAGATTGCCGACGCGCTCGGGGCCGGCGCGTGGATGCCCCAGCAGTTCGAGAACCCTGCCAACCCCCGGATCCACTACAGGACCACCGGTCCGGAGATCTGGGCGGACACGGACGGAAAGGTGGACATCCTCGTGGCGGGCGTGGGAACGGGTGGCACTCTCACGGGGACCGGCCGCTATCTGAAGGAGCGGAACCCCGGCATCCTCGTGGTGGCGGTCGAGCCGGCGGAGAGCCCCGTGTTATCGGGCGGGGAGCCGGGTCCCCACAAGCAGCAGGGGATCGGCGCCGGCTTCATCCCCGCCGTGCTGGACACAGACCTCATCGACGAGGTGGTCCGGACCACGAACGAGGAAGCGGTGGAGACCGCCCGCCGCCTGGCGCGGGAAGAGGCGATCTTCGCGGGCATCTCCTCCGGCGCCATCACCCGCGCCGCACTGGTGGTGGCCGCGCGCGGAGAGAACGAGGGCAAGCTGGTGGTGGCCGTGATCGCCGACTTCGGCGAACGCTATCTCTCGGCCCCGGTGTACGCGGAGGCGCCGCAGGTGCAGCTCCCGCCCGGCGCCGAGCGGGCGCTGGCGGAGGCGGGCGCCGGCGCCAGCGCGTAGCCGGCCGGCCCGGCCTCAGCGTCGCTCGGTGAGCGTCGTCGACCCCTTCATCGGCTTGCCGTCGCGGACCCACTCGATGTCGACGGTGTCACCGGGCTTGTGCGCGCGCAGCGCATCCGTGAGGCCGTACAGGTCGGCCACGTCCATGCCGCCGAGGCGCAGGATGACGTCCCCTTTCCGGAGCCCGGCCCGGTCCGCGGGCGAGCCCTCGCGCACGCCGCCCAGGAGCACGCCCTTTTCCACCGGGCTGAAATCGGGGATCGACCCCAGGTACGCCCCGTAACCGGGCGACGACGCCACGGCCGTGGGCTCCGGCTTCCCCACGTCGGGGACAACGGCCATCCGCGCTCCGCTCCCCACCTTCCGGGCCAGCGCGGCCAGGAGGTCCGCGACGGTGTTGAGTCCGGGGACGTCGATCCTGTCCCAGTCGTCGGTGGGACGGTGATAGTCGGAGTGCGTGTTGGTGAACAGGTGGAGGACGGGGATGCCGTTCATGTAGAAGGAGGTCTGGTCGCTCGACCCGTAGCCGTCGGGGATGTAGCTCCGTTTCGCGACTCCGAGGCGGTCCAGCTCGGGCGTGACCACACCGTCCCACTCCGCGGCCGTGCCCGTGCCGTAGACCACGAGGCCGTTGTCCCGCAGACGTCCCACCATGTCCAGGTTGAGCATGGCGACCACGCTGTCCAGCGGCACCGTCGGGTTCTTCACCCAGTGGCTCGACCCCAGCAGCCCCTCCTCCTCGCCTGTGAACGCGATGAAGACCACCGGCCGCCGCGGGCGCGGACCGATCGCCAGCCGCTCGGCTGCCGCGATCATTGCCGCCACCCCGCTGGCGTTGTCGTCGGCGCCGTTGTGGATCGCGTGCTCCTCGGGGGCGAGGGAGTTGAAGGCGCCCATCCCCAGGTGGTCGTAGTGCGCGCCCACCACCACGTACTGCGTGGCCATCCCCCGGTCCGTGCCCGCGAGGAGCGCCGCCACGTTGCGCCCCGTGCCGCCAGGGGCGTGCGGGTTCACGGCGCTCGCCAGCGGAACGTCCTGGAAGTAGCTGCCGTTCTCCCCGGCGGGAGCCAGCCCCAGGCGACGGAAGGCGTACGCGATGTACTCGGCCGCGCAGCCCGCGCCTGCGCTGCCGGCGTAGCGGCCCTCCAGCGCATCATCGGCCAGGTACCGGCCGGTGGCGTCGGCCATGTCGCCGCCGAGCTCGTCGGGATCGAACGCCGGGCAGTCGGCGCCGGCCGCGTCCCCTCCGCTCACGGTGGGGGCGAACGGCACGGCGTCATCCACCCAGCGAGCGAGGAAGATGTTCGTCTCGCCCGGCACCCTTCCGCCGCGGTTGGACGCGAAAACGAACGTGGACGGGTCCGCGGGGCTCCACATGGGGAATCCGTCGAACTCGGGCGTGACCGTGACGCGCTCGAGCCCCTTCCCATCGTCGTCGATCAGGTAGAGGTCGAAGTCGCGCCCCTCCGGGTCGTGCATGTTGCTGGAGAAGATGACCCTGTCGCCGGACGGGCTGAAGAACGGGGCGAAGTTGGCCTTGCCGTTGTCGGTGAGGCGTGTCTTCCCGCTCCCGTCCGCGTTCATGATCCAGATGTCCAGCGACGTCGGGCGGATCATCCCCTCCTTCAGCAGCGCCCGGTACTCCGCCACCTCCTCCGGGTCCGTGGGGTGAGCGGCGCGGTAGACGATCCGCTTCCCGTCCGGGCTGAAGAACGGTCCGCCGTCGTAGCCGACCTCGTGGGTCAGGCGGCGGACATCCGAGCCGTCGGGACGCATCGTATAGATGTCCAGGTCGCCGTCGCGGGCCGAGGTGAACACCACCGTGGAACCGTCGGGCGAAAGCGTGGACTCGGCGTCGTACGCGGGGGAGCCGAAGATCTTCACCGGCCTCCCTCCGTCGGCATCGTCGCCGTAGATGTCGTAGTCGTACAATCCCCAGACGTAGCCCCGCGACATGTCCGGCTCGGCGGGGCACGCGGCGCCGTTCCCGAACGTGGAGCTGTAGAGGATCCGCTCACCCCGCTCGTAGAAGTAGCCGCACGTGGTCCGGCCTTCCCCGTTGGACACGCGCCGCACGTTCTGCCCGTCCAGTGTCATCGTGAACTGCTGGTCGCACGCCGACACTCCGGGCATCACGGCCTGGAAGATCAGCCGCCGTCCGTCCGGCGAGAAGTAGGCTTCCGCGTTCTGGCCGCCGTCGGTCACCCGCCGCAGCTGCGTCAGGTGCGGCTCGAGAGGATTGTCGGGGAAGGCGACGCCGCCGGGCGGGACCGCCGGCTCGAGGGGAAGACCGGTGCCGCCGCTGGCGCAGGCCGCGACGACGAGGAGCAGAGCGGAAAACAGGGCTCGGTTCATGGCTGCCGGGGGATCGAGGCCGTCGGGTTCTTGAGTCGCCAAGTCTGGGGCCCGGCGGAAGGCGGCGCCAGCCCCTGCGTCCCGCCCGGCGCGGCGACGGTGCATGGCCCGGCGCCTGCCGCGGCGGATCCGGGTCGGTGCGTTCGCTGGCCCGTCGCCGGCCGCCCGCCTCACGCCGGCTGGGGACGCCGGACGCCCTGCCAGATCTCCAGGCTCGGCTGGCCGCCGCCGCGCGGCGCGCCCTCGTCGGCGCGGAAGGCGAAGACCACCGTCATCTGGAGCTCGGAGACGAAGGACCGCCGGTCGGCGGCGCGGGCGATCACGGGGAGGAAGGCGCCGCTGTTCACGTACATCCTCACGCGCCCGTCCGTCTCGCCGTGGAAGTAATCGTGCCGGGCCCGGTGCGTGTGCCCGTACACCAGGAACTGCGTGCCCGGCGGGACGGTCCCCTCGCGGAACTCCCGCGCGGCGCCTTCCAGGAGATGCTCGCGGGCGGGGAGGAGGTGGTGCACGGCCATGGCGCGCCTCGCCCGGCGCCGGAGCTGCGGGAAACCGTCGCCGAGGAGCAGGGTGCGGGCGAGCTGGAGGCGGTCCACCAGGTCGCCCGACACGAGGACGTCGCGCTTCAGGCGGTCCCACGATGCCGCCACGCTGCTGCCCAGGACGGCGTCGAGAGCGCGCTCGAGCGCGGCGTGCAGGATCTCCTGCTGCGCCGGCGACTCGCGGCCGCCGAACCATTCCAGCCACTCGAACACCCCGAGCATCGGGCTCAGGTGGTGAACGTCCCGGAGCCGCTCCACCAGCTCGGCATTGGCTTCCATGCGGCGGGCGTGGTGGATGAGCCCCGACATCAGCTCCGCCGTGACCACTTCCCCTATGGCCATGACCCGGTAGACGGCGGGGTCGAAACGTCCGGCGACGCCGGGCCCGTCCAGCCCCCGCCGCACCAGCTCGAGGCCGTGGCAGTTCCCGTCCCACTCGTGCCCGTGACGGGCGAGCAGGTCGTAACCCTCGCCCCGGTAGACCGCGTCGAACGCCCCGATCTGCGGAAAGGCGAGCTGCAGCCGGCGCCGCAGCGACGGGAAGTTGTGGAGGATGCGGTCGTGGTTGCCGGGGATGTACGTCGCCTGGAACGGGATCCCGAGTCGGTCGGCGCCCTCCTCCAGACGGGCGAGCATCGGGCCGAGGCCGCGGCCGGAGCGCGGAGCGTTGGCGGCAAGCGCACGTTCCAGCACTGCCTCGTACTGGCGCTGGCACTCCGCGGCGTTCCGGTTCATTCCCGTCACGGGATCCAGCACGCCGCCCCAGGGCCGCTCGTCCGGCGGAATCCCGGCATCCAGCCAGTAGTCCGTGCGAACGAGATCGAAGATATCCCCCAGCAGAACCAGGCCGAGCTCCCGAGCGCCGCGCGAGCGAGCGGCGGATTCCACGCGCTCGGCCACCACGTCGAACGCCTCCCCGTCGAACGTTCGGGTCGTGCTGCCGTCGCTCAGGTGAAGGTCGCTGATGATCGCGAGCATCCGGTCCTCACGGCGAGGAGGCCGCTTCGCCCGCGCGCGCCTCACGCCCATGGCCATGTTGTGAACGCGGCCTGACGCGTATGTAGCGCGCAACTGCACGTGCCGCCAGCATCGGGCCGGGTCCCGCGCGGCCATGGACCTGCCCCCGCCCCCGCCGAGATTGGGAGACGAACCCTCACCGGAGCGTCATCATGAGACCGCCCGTCGTGTTCGAGTGGGAGACCTATCCCGAGTACCGGAGCCTGCAGCAGCTCGGTACCCTGATCGGCGGCGTGCTCGCCGCCCTTCCCCGGCGCCAGTCGAGGCGGGCCGAGGCCGTTCTCGTTCCCGCCGCCTACGCCATGGCGCGCGCGATCGTCGGAGCGCACGCGGAAGTCCCTCGCCCCGCGGAGGTCACGCGCTGCGAGCGCGAGGCGTTCCGCCGCTCCGGCCTCCACGCCGTCGCCGTGGCGCGCTCGGCGCTGCGACGGCTGGCGGCGAAGCCCCATGGGGCGCGCCCCGGGATCATCGCCGCCCTCGAGGTCCTGGAGCGAATCGAGGCCGGAATGCGGGAGCGGCCGCTGCCCGGCGGCCCGGGTTGACGCCGGGCAGCCGGCGCTCCCGGCGGCCCGTGTCGAGGGCGGGCCCCCCGCCTCTGGCGGCGAGCCCTGGCGATTCCCATCCTGAGCGCGATCGTGCGTCGCGTGGTCACGTGCTCTCTGCGAAGGAGGTTTCATGGGCGAGATGGGACTGGGACCGATCGGGCAGATCGCGCTCGCCGTGGACGATGTCGCGGCGGCTACCGCCTTCTACCGCGACCGGCTCGGGATGCGGCACCTCTTCTCCGCGCCGCCGGCGCTGTCGTTCTTCGACTGCGGCGGGATCCGGCTCATGCTGGCCGAGGCGGAGGAGGGCGAAGCCGCGGGCGCGCAGCCGCAGGGGACGGGCAGCGTCCTCTACTTCCAGGTGGACGACATCGAGGCGATGCACGGCGCCCTGTCAGGGCGCGGGATCGACTTCATCGAGGAGCCGAGGAAGGTCGCGGAGCTCGGCGAGACCGAGCTGTGGCTCGCGTCCTTCAGGGACCCCTCGGGGAACCTGCTGGCTCTCATGTGCGAGCGCGCCGTCTCGGCGAGCTAGGGCACGCCCGCAACTTGCATCCGGATCGTTGCCGACAGCAGCCAACAGCGGAACGAGAACCCCGAGCATTCCCATGTCGAGCATCGAACGATCGCTGCACGGAAACGCCCTGCTTTTCGACCTCGAGGCGGAGGAGGCGGAAGCCACCCACCCCGACACCCTGGACCGCGACGGGCGCAGCAGCCGCACCCTGCTCAAGGAAGGCGCGCTCCGGGTGACCCTGGTCGTGCTCGGACCCGGCGGCGGCATCCCGGAGCACGACGCCGAAGGGCCGATCACCATCCAGCCGCTGCGCGGCCAGGTCGAGGTGGCGACGGACGGCGGCGCTCAGCGCGTAGAAACGGGGCAGATCCTGGCTCTCGGCCCGCGCGTACCCCACGACGTCCGGAGCGACGAGGGCGCCGCGTTCCTGCTCACGGTTTCCCACCCGGCGTAGCCGCCCCGCTGCCCGAGGCGCCGGCCTTTCCGCTGCTCGACGGCGCGGCCTTCGCGCTGGCGGAGGCGGCGGGCTTTTCGCTGCCCGGCCCGGCGGGCTGCTCCGCCGCCGCCGCCCTGGCCGCCGCCTCGCCGCCCGACTTCTTCTGGTCGGATGCCGGCTTCGCGGACGCCCCGGTTCCACCGCCCAGGCGGCCGACCCGGAGTGCGCCCGCCAGGGTGGCGTCCTCCCGGATCGCCAGCCGGTCCGTCTCAATGTCGCCTTCCACGACGGCGGTGGCTTCCAGCAGGAGGCGGCGAGCGGCGTTGATGCCGCCGGATACGCGCCCGTGAACCACGGCCTCCGCCGCCTGGAGGCCACGGCCTACGTAGCCGTCGCGGCCCACCTCGACGCGCTCCGCCTGCACGGCCCCGGCCACGCGGCCGTCGACCCGGACCTCTCCCTGCGTGTGGCCGCCACCCGGGATGGCCACGCTCCCGTCGACGCGGCCGGTGGGGCCCACGGAGACGCGCGGAGCGAGCACGTCTCCCGTGACGTGGCCGTTCACGCGCAGGGCCCCCCGGGCTTCGCAGTCGCCGCGAACCACCATTCCCTCGGCGACGACGGAATCGCCGCCATCGCCGCCCCCGCGCGGCGTCGGCACCGGGACCTCGGCCGCCGCCGGGCGGTCGGCCGCTTCTTCACTGCTGGAACGGAAGAGAGCCACGTCCTGCTCCTGTGTCTTGCTGGGGTCGGGTTGCGTCCATACACGATAACGCGGACGAGCGCCGTCGTGGATGGGTAACAGGAACCGGCGCCCCGCGGAACCACCGGCGCGGAGGCCCGAGCGGAACGGGTCGTCCCAGCCGACCACCGGAGGCGCGCCGGAGAGCGGCGGTCCCCCTCCGGCGGCCGCACGGTTTGACGGCTCACGGTCCATCGGCGAATTTCCAGACACCCGCTAGCCCCGGCGAAAGACTCTCACAGCGATCCGACCATGCCAAACGCCGTCGCCGGGGCCGCCGAGCGCAAGCCCGTCGCCCCCGAGTTCGTCTACCAGGACCCGTTCCCGCTCGGGCCGGACGCCACCGAGTACCGGAAGCTCGAAGGCTCCGAGCGGTACGTCTCCATCAAGATCTTCAATGGCCAGGAAGTGCTGAAGGTGGCGCCGGAAGCGCTGGCCATCCTGACCCGCGCGGCCATGCGCGACGTGTCCTTCCTCCTGCGCCCGAGCCACAACGCTCAGGTGGCGTCGATCCTGGGCGACCCCGAGGCGTCCTCCAACGACCGGGGCGTGGCGCTCGCCCTGCTGCGGAACGCGGCGGTCGCGGCGGAGGGGGAGCTGCCGGTCTGCCAGGACACCGGAACGGCCACCGTCGTCGCCAAGAAAGGGCAGCGCGTGTGGACAGGGGCCAGGGACGAGGAGTGGATCGCCCGCGGCGTGTACAGGACGTACACCGAAGAGAACCTGCGCTACTCCCAGACCGTGGCGCTGGACATGTACACGGAGAAGAACACGGGGACCAACCTCCCGGCCCAGATCGACATCCAGGCCACGGACGGTGACGCGTACAAGTTCCTGTTCATGGCCAAGGGCGGGGGCAGCGCGAACAAGACCATGCTGTACCAGCAGACCAAGGCGCTGCTCACGCCGGAAAAGCTCGAGTCGTTCCTCGTGGAGAAGATGAAGTCGCTCGGCACGGCCGCGTGCCCCCCGTACCACATCGCGTTCGTCATCGGCGGAATGAGCGCCGACGCCGTGATGAAGGCGGTCAAGCTGGCCAGCGCCCACGAGTACGACGCGCTCCCGACCACGGGCAACGGCCACGGGCGCGCCTTCCGCGACCTCGAGCTCGAAGGGAGGCTTCTCCTGGCCGCGCAGCGGCTCGGGATCGGCGCCCAGTTCGGCGGCAAGTACTTCGCCCACGACGTGCGCGTGGTCCGTCTCCCCCGCCACGGCGCCAGCTGCCCGGTGGGAATGGCGGTGTCCTGCTCCGCGCACCGGAACCTGCGCGCGAAGATCACCCGCGACGGAATGTTCGTGGAGCGGCTGGACACCGACCCGGCGAAGCTCATCCCCGAGCAGTACCGCGACGCCGCAACGTTGGACGGCGCCCGCATCGATCTGTCACAGGGGCTGGACGCCGCCCGCAAGTCGCTGTCGGAGCTCGAGGTGGGGGATCCGGTCCTGCTCAGTGGGACCCTCGTCGTCGCCCGCGACATCGCTCACGCCCGCTTCAAGGAGATCCTCGACCGGGGCGACCCGATCCCCGATTACCTGACGCGGCACCCGGTCTACTACGCCGGGCCCGCCAAGACCCCCGCGGGGAGGGCCTCCGGATCGTTCGGTCCTACCACGGCCGGGCGCATGGACGCCTATGTGGACCTGCTCCAGAGCCACGGCGGCAGCCTCATCATGATCGCCAAGGGGAACCGGAGCCGGCAGGTCACGGACGCATGCGAGAAGCACGGCGGCTTCTATCTCGGCTCCATGGGCGGCCCCGCGGCGCTCCTGGCCGCCGAGAGCATCCGCAACGTGGAGTGCATCGACTTCCCCGAGCTCGGGATGGAAGCCGTGTGGCGGATCGAAGTGGAGGACTTCCCCGCGTTCGTCCTGGTCGACGACAAGGGGAACGACTTCTTCGCCCGGTTCTAGACCCCCGGCCGGCCCCGCCCGGCCACCGGCGGGGCCGGGCCGAGCCCGGGTTCGCGGAAGGAGGCGGCGCAATGGCTGCGACTGGATGGACGTGGGTGACTTCGGCGCTCCTGGAAGCCGTGAGGGCCCAGTACGCGCTCGACTGGTACGGGATCCACGGCCTCCACCACTGGGAGCGCGTGCGGGACAACGGCGCCCGCCTGGCACCGTGCACCGGCGCCGACCCCGTCGTCGTGGAGTTCTTCGCCGCGCTCCACGACAGCCGACGTCTGAACGATGCCCGCGATCTCCACCACGGCCCGCGCGCAGCCGCGTGGATCCGCACTCTCGACCCCTCCCTGCTCCCGCTCACTCCCGGCCAGATCGAGCTGCTCGCCGAAGCGTGTCGGACCCACACCCGCGGCGTCGCCACGGACGATGCTACCCTTGGCACCTGCTGGGACGCCGACCGCCTGGATCTCTTCCGCGTGGGACGCCGCCCGGACCCTCGCCAGCTCGTCACCGATGCCGCCCGCGACCTCAACATCCTGGAGTGGGCCATCTCGAGGTCCGTCGGACAGCGGCGCCGCCACGCCCCGTAGGTCGAGCCAGGGTCGGCCACCGCACCGAGGGGCCCTGCACCCCCCGAGCGCTGCGCACGACGAGCGCTCGCGCGCTCACACCTCAATCTGCGTCCGGGCTGCCTTCAAACAGGCCTTCCAGCGGCTCCTCGCGGGGGCCGCTGGCGTCCATGACCGCGAACGTCTTCTCGCCCGCGCCGTAGAGTGCCACGCCCGCGTAGCGGCCGGTACGGTCCAGGATGAAGAAGCGGACGTCGAAGGCCGGGCGCCCGCGGTGGTTCAGGAGGCGCGGCTCGACCGTGTTCTCGGCGATGCGACGAAGGGCGGCCATGCCCGCGTCCTTCGGCGCCAGCCCGCGTCGCATGTTCTCGACGATCAGGTAGCTCGACAGGTTGTACAGGTTCGCCTCGCCTCGCCCCGTGGAGCCCGCGGCGCCCACGGCGTCGTCGACGTACAGCCCTGCGCCCAGGATCGATGAGTCGCCCACCCGCCCCGGGATCTTCCACGCAAGACCGCTGGTCGTCGTCACGCCCGCCACGTGCCCGGCCGGCGTGAGCGCGTCCAGATTCGTGGTGCCCCAGAAGGAGTGCTCGGGGATCAGCCCGTCCCGCACCATCGCCAGACCCGCACGATACCAGGCCTCCGCTCGCGCCCGGGAGCGCGGACGGTCCGCGCCGGCGGCGTGACCGACGCGCTCGGACGGGTCGAGCCAGTGCTCGGGGTCCACCCGCCGCCGCCACTCCAGCCAGAGCGCCCTCGAACGGTCGGTGTTCAGGTCGTCCAGCACCTCGAAGCCCACGTCACGGGCGAATTCCCGGGCGCCCGCGCCGGCGATCAGGTGGTGGTCGGTCAGAGCGGCCACCTTCTGTGCGACGGCCGCCGCCGTCGCTACCCCCTCCAGCGCCGCCACGCCGCCCGCCCAGCGACGCTCGCCGTGCATGCAGCACGCGTCCAGCTGCACCACGCCGTTCGCGTTCGGCAGCCCGCCGTACCCGATCCCCGTCTCCTCGGGGTCCAGCTCCGGGATACGAACGCCCGCCACCAGCGCGTCCAGCACGTCCTCCCCCCCTTCGATCCCCCGGTACGCCCGCTCGATCGCGCTCTCCGGACCGCCGTTGCGGAACCGGATGCTGCTCACGTCCGCCACCAGCAGCGGGTCCCGCGTGCGGCGCACCAGGACCGCGGGAGCGGCGGCCCCTGAAGCCCGGGCGGTGCCCGGACGGGGGAGCCCCGCAGGGAGGGCAACGAACGCCGCTGCTGCGGCGCCGGTCTTCACGAACGCGCGACGATCCATGCCGGGAGCTCCTCCGGTTCGGGGGGGAAGGGGGTGGCCGGATGCAGGAACCCCCGGGCTCGGTCGAAACCGTTCCCGGGGGTTCGCGCCACTGGCGGCGTCGAGGACTTTCGGTTCGGTGGCCTGACCCTTCGGTCCGCCCCGCCTCGCTCACCTCACCCCTCACCGCGCGACCCGCGGCTCGGGTGCTCCCTGGCCTGAGAGCTACAGCTGCGGCCAGTAACCTCGCAGCCGGCTCGCCGATAGCCGAATCTCCGACGAGCTGCCTCCGAAAAGCGTCCCTTCCGGAAGCGACGGCGTTGATTCCTAGGTCGCGGTACCATCGCCGTCTGTGACCTAACGATACCACTCGCGGGTGCCCCGGTCAAGCATTTCGACGTGGTACGTAAGTCACTGTAATGAAACAAGTTGCGTAGGGTGGTCAGGAGGATGCAGAAACCCCGTAATCCACAATTCTGGCATCTTGCTACGGCGCACGGAGATCGGGTTTTGTAACAGGTCCTATTCACAGTCTAGGCCCGCCTTTCCCACACGGAATCCACAGCCGGGCGCCGCTTATCCACACCGACGGGCACCCATGCGTTCGCCGCGGGAGCCATGGCGCCCGGGCGTCCCGGGCGCGCCCGGCGCGGGAGCGGAACGACCGGGAGGAGAGCGGCTCGCCGTTGCATGATCCCGGATGTGGGCGCCAGCTTGTGCGCATGAGCATGGTCTCGGTGCACGCGGGCGTGGACGCCGACTTCGCGCAGGACGTCCTGGGCGAGCTGTATGCCTACCGTCGCAAGCGCCTGGGGGTTGCGTGGGCGCTGTGGGCGGTTCTCGGGTGGCTCGGGGCGCACCGTTTCTACCTGGAGCGGCCGGCCACGGGGCTGGCCATGGTGGTGACCGGCGGCGGGGTGCTCCTGTGGTGGATCTCGGACGCGTGGCGGCTGCGCAGGATGGTGGAGGCGTACAACGCCGAACAGGCGCGCCGGGAGCGGGAGGGCCTTCCGCCGCTCGAGCTGGGGTTCATGCCGCCCCTGTCCGACGACGTCCTTTCACGTCCGCCCGCATGGACGGAGAAGTGGCGGGCGAGGACGACAGGGAAGCGGGTGGTTCGGCTGACCGGGGACGTGCTAGTGCTCATTGCCGCGGGCTCTGCGCTCGGCGCAATGGCGGGAAGTGTGGAGGGCGGTGCGGAGGCGGCGTTCGCGGTGGGCGCGCTCATCCTGGTGACCATGATGGGCGGGCACGTGGGGCGTTTGAACGAGATCCCGTTGGCGGGTTCACTGGTGCGCTGGAGCCACCGGCTCCGCCTGTTCTACTACTACAACCGGCCCGGCTCCCCGCCGGCGCTTCTCCTGCGGCCGGTGACGGGGCTGCTCATGGCGCCGTTCCGCCGGAAGGAGAGGGCGGAAGCGGCGCTCTACCTAGAAGTTGGGGCGGTGTTCACCGCCATCTTCCTCACGTTCGACCTTCTCCAGGACGTGGGCGGCCCTCTCATCCAGAGCGGCCTCGGTGCGCTTTCCCCGTTTCGCCTCATCGGCCTGTGGGTCCAGGAAGCGTTCATGACGTTTCTCGTGACCTACGCCTTCGCGGCTCCGATCGGGGCCGTCCTCACCCTGTACCTGCTGACGTCACGGACCAATCGACTTCCTCGGGTTCTCGGCGGCGTGGCCCTGTTCTTCATCGCCAAAGGTGCCGGTCTGATCTGAAACGGGGCCGGCAGCCCGCCGGGCCGTCCCTGGTGGCGGACGGGTCTCCTTCTTCGGGCCGGGCGGCGCGACATGTGCAACGCTCCTATCTGTCGTAAAGACAACGGAATAGGAGGAGCGCCACATGGCACATGCAGGCAGCATCACGGCGGCGGACAGCGGGACCTGGAAACTGGGCGGGGACCTGCCGGTTCATCGGCTCGGGTTCGGCGCGATGCGGATCGTGGGCGAGGGGGTGTGGGGGCCGCCGGCGGACCGGGAGGAGGCGCTGCGGGTGCTGCGGCGTGTGCCGGAGCTCGACATCAACTTCATCGACACGGCGGATTCCTACGGCCCGTTCCTGAGCGAGGAGCTCATTGCCGAAGCCCTGCATCCGTACCCGGAGGGGATGGTGATCGCCACGAAGGCGGGGCTGGAGCGGCCAGGTCCGGGCAAGTGGGAGCCGGACGGACGGCCCGAGCACCTTCGAAAGCGGTGCGAGGGGAGCCTGCGTCGTCTGAAGGTGGAGCGGCTCGACCTGTTCCAGCTTCACCGGATCGACCCGAAGGTGCCGGCCGCGGACCAGTTCGGGACGCTGAAGGAGCTGCAGGACGAGGGGAAGATCCGCCATGCGGGGCTGTCGGAGGCGGACGTGGAGGATATCGAGCACGCGCGCCGGTACGTGGACATCGTCTCGGTGCAGAACCGATACAACCTGGAGGACCGGGAGTGGGAGGACGTGCTGGAGTATTGCGAGGAGGAGAAGATCGCGTTCATCCCCTGGTTCCCGCTCAGGGCCGGGCCGCTATCGGAGGGCGACGGTGTACTGGGCCAGTTCACCCGGCGCTTCGGAGCCACGCCGGCGCAGATCGCGCTGGCCTGGCTGCTCCAGCGGTCGAGCGTCATGCTCCCGATCCCGGGCACCGGCAGGGTGGCGCACCTGGAGGAGAACGCGGCGGCTGCGGGGCTGCACCTTCCCGATGATGCCATGGAGCGGTTGATGGAGGGGGGTTGACGACGATCCACGCCATCCCCGTCGGTCGCGGATCCGGGCGGTTCGGGCGCCCCGGGTGGTGCTGGCCGATGCCCGGCGCGTCGTGTAGACTGTCAGCCGTGGAGAGGCTTCCCGATCGACCCCCTTGCAGCACGGGACCTCGTCGCTCCACGGCATCCGCTGGCACGCACGTCCTCGCCGGCTCGACGCACACGACACGGGAACAGCCTTGAACCGGAATAGCGCGCCTCATTCCATGTCGTCCAGCGCGGACAACCCGCTGCTCGAGGAGTGGACGGGCCCGTACGGCGGCGTGCCGCCGTTCGACCGCGTGCATGTCTCGCACTTCCGGCCCGCGCTGGAAGCGGGCATGGCGGAGATGGAGGCCGAGATCGAGGAGATCGCCGGCACCGGGACTGCGCCGACCTTCGAGAACACGATCGCGGCGCTGGAAGCGACGGGCCGCCTGCTGGACCGGGTGGACGCGATCTACGGGGTGTGGAGCTCCAGCGTCAGCACGCCCGAGTTCCAGGCGGTGCAGCGCGAGATGGCTCCCTGGCTGGCAGCGTTCGCCGACCGGATCACGCAGAACGAGGCGCTCTTCCGCCGGATCGAGGCCGTGTATACGGGCCCCGAGCTGGACGCGCTGGCGCCGGAGCAGCGGCGGCTGGCGTGGCGGCTGTACACGAACTTCGTTCGGGCGGGCGCCAGGCTTGACGCGGACGCGAAGGCGAGACTTTCGGAGGTGAACCAGAGGCTGGCCGGGCTCTTCACGATGTTCAACCAGCACGTCCTGGGTGACGAGACCTCTCACTACCTCGTGCTCGAGGAGGAGGCGGACCTGGCCGGTCTGCCCGACTCGGTCCGCGAAGCCGCGGCGGCGGCCGCAGAGGAGAAGAGCTTGCGCGGGCGCTGGGTGGTGAGCAATACGCGCTCGTCCGTGGAGCCGTTCCTGACGTACGCCGACCGGCGCGACGTGCGGGAGCGGGCCTGGCGCATGTGGGTGGAGCGCGGCGACAGCGGCGGAGAGAGGGACACGAAGAAGATCGTCGCCGAGATCCTCGCGCTGCGCGCGGAGCGGGCGTCGCTGCTGGGCTACGCGTCGCACGCGCACTGGCGGGTCGAGGACGCCATGGCGAAGACGCCCGACCGTGCGCTGTCGCTCATGAAGACGGTCTGGCGCCCGGCGGTCGAGCGCGTGGCCGAGGAGGTGGCGGACATGCAGGCGTTGGCCCGGAAGTCCGGCGCGGACCAGGAGATCCGACCGTGGGACTATCGGTACTGGGCCGAGAAGGTGCGCCTGGCCCGATTCGACGTGGACCAGACCGAGGTGAAGCAGTACCTGCAGGTCGAGAAGCTGCGGGAGGGGATGTTCTGGGTGGCCGGCCGGCTCTTCGGGTTCGAGTTCGAAGAGCTCGACGAGGTCCCCGTCTACCATCCGGACGTGCGCGTCTGGCGCGTGAGCGACGACGCCACGGGTCGCCTGATCGGGCTGTGGTACTTCGACCCGTACGCGCGGGCGGGAAAGCGGTCGGGCGCGTGGATGGCGGCGCTGCGCCGCCAGGAGCGCTTCCAGGGCGATGTGCCCACCATCGTCTCGAACACCGCGAACTTCGTGAAGGGGCGCTCGAGCGAGCCCGTGCTCATCTCGTGGGACGACGCCAGCACCCTGTTCCACGAGTTCGGTCACGCCCTGCATGGCCTGGCTTCGGACGTGACCTATCCGACGCTCTCCGGCACGTCCGTCCCGCGCGACTACGTGGAGTTCCCCTCCCAGCTGCTCGAGCACTGGCTGTCCACGCCCGAGGTGCTGCAGCGGTTCGCGCTGCACTGGAGGACGGGCGAGCCGATCCCCGCCGACCTCGCGAACCGGCTCGAGCGCTCGGCCACCTTCAACCAGGGCTTCGCTACCGTCGAGTTCCTCGCCAGCGCGCTCGTGGACATGGAGATCCACCTCGCCGAAGGGCCGATCGACCCCGTCGCCTTCGAGCGCGAAACCCTCGCGGAGCTCGGGATGCCGCCCGAAATCGTCATGCGACACCGCATCCCACACTTCCAGCACGCGTTCGGCAGCGACGCCTACTCCGCCGGCTACTACAGCTACCTGTGGGCCGACGTCCTCACGGCGGATGCGTTCGAGGCGTTCACCGAGGCTACGGGGCCGTACGACGCCGGGGTAGCCGGACGGCTGCTGGAGCACGTCTTCTCGCGCGGTGACACGCTGGACCCGGACGCCGGCTATGTCGCCTTCCGAGGCCGCGGGCCGCAAACCGACGCCCTCATGCGCAAACGCGGGTTCCCCGTGCCAGAGGGCGCCGAGCTCTGAGCTACGACCCCGCGGACTGCCCTGCGTGCGGCGAGGCGTCTGCCGATGCCGTCGCCGACGCGGCAGCAACTCGAGCGGAGCTGGAAAGGCTCTGGCGCTTCCACCTCCGGCGTCTGAGGACCGGCGTGCCGCTCGAGCAGCTGAAGGATCGAGTGGTCTTCTCGCAGGCCCCGCCGCTGCGCGTGGCGCGCTGCCGCGCCTGCGGGACCGTCTACCGCGACCCGCGGGAGCGAACTCGCTCGGTGACGGAGCGCTACGCCCGGGAGGAGGAGCCGGCCGCCGCCCTGGATCGGCTCATGGCGCTGCACCGACCGGCGGAGCGGCGGCGCGTGCGCCGCCTCACTGCGATCGCGGGGCACGCCGGCCGGGGACTGGAAGTGGGCCCGTACGCCGGCGCGTTTCTGGCCGAGGCCGCGGAGGCCGGGTGGCGCTTCGAGGGCGTGGACGTGAACGGCGACGTCGTCGACCATGCAGCCCGGCACGGCCTCCCGGTGCGCTCCGGCACGCTGGAAGGCACGGACCCGTCCGAGCGCTGGGACGCCGTGGCGCTCTGGAACTGCCTTGACCAGCTTCCTGATCCCCGGGCCGCCGTGCGCGACGCCGCGCAGCGCCTCCGGTCCGGCGGCGTGCTGGCGCTGCGGGTCCCGAACGGCGCGTTCTACGCCCGGCTCCGCGGCCGCCTCGGCGACGGCCCTCGCCGCTCGATAGGACGGGGCCTCGCCCTGCGCGCGCTGGCGTGGAACAACCTCCTCGGCTTTCCCTATCTCCAGGCGTTCACTGTGGGCGGGCTGCGCGGCCTGCTGGCCGGAGCGGGGCTCGACGTGGTCCGCGTCCGGGGCGACGTCCTCGTGCCCCTGTCCGAGCGGTGGACCCGGCGCTGGGCCGCGTGGGAGGAGCGGGCGACAAAGGGGGTGCTTCGGACCCTGCCCGCCGCGGCGTCGCCGTGGCTGGAGGCGTACGCGCGTCGGCCGGCAGGGCGGTAGCGGGAGCGGCGCCGGGCTGCCCCGGGCACCTCTCCACGGTTAGCGCGCGGGGTCGTTTCCGGCTAGATTCAGGCCTGGTGAACGGGCGCGCTGCGCCCGGCCCGATCCTCTCCTCGAGCGTGCCCGTGAGCGCCGATCGGCATCAACGCCTGCACGATGACGCTTCGCGATTTCCGCCCCGGAAATCGCGCCCGGGCATCTACGCGCCTCCCAACCACTGAGCGCCAGGGGCTCGCCGCCCCACGGATCCAATCACCGCGCCGATGCGCCGCGGGCGGCCCGCCCGCGTGTGGCGCCGGCGTGTCCCGGCAATGCAGCGAACGGAGCGAATCACATGCCCGAAATCAAGGTCGCGGCGGATCGCGTCTTCCCGATCCTCGAGAACAACATCCTGGTGGACGGATTCCACCTGGTGATCGATCTGGAGAAGTCCCATGGCGCGGTGATCGTCGACGCGCTCGAGGCGAAGGAGTACCTGGACTGCTATGGCTATTTCGCCACCCTCCCCATCGGCCACAACCATCCGAAGATGGAGGACGAGGGCTTCCGCAAGACGCTCATGACGGCCGCCCTGTCGAACCCCGCCAACAGCGACATCTACTCCCGCCAGTACGCGGCGTTCGTGGAGATCTTCCGGGAGATCGCCGTCCCCGACGAGTTCCGCTACCTCTTCTTCGTCGCGGGCGGCGCCCTGGCGGTCGAGAACGCCATGAAGGCAGCATTCGACTGGAAGGTGCGGAAGAACATGGCTGCCGGGATCGAGGGCGGCGGGGACAAGATCCTCCACTTCACAGGCGCGTTCCACGGCCGCAGCGGCTACACGCTGAGCGTGACCAACACGGACCCGAACAAGACGTTGTACTTCCCGAAGTTCCAGTGGCCGCGCATCGACGCGCCATTCATCGAGTCGGGGCTGGACGAGGCGGCCATGGAAGGGCGGGAAGATCGCTCCATGAAGGCCATCGAGGACGCCTTCGACGCCGACCCACACGGGATCGCGGCGATCCTCGTCGAGCCGATCCAGGGTGAGGGCGGCGACCGTCACTTCCGACCTGAATTCTTCCGCAAGCTCCGTGACCTGGCCGACCGCCGCGAGGCGCTCCTCATCTTCGACGAGGTGCAGACGGGGCTGGGCGCCACGGGCAGCATGTGGGCGTACCAGCAGATGGGCGTCACCCCGGACATCATCGCGTTCGGCAAGAAGACGCAGGTGTGCGGGATCATGAGCACGCGCCGCATCGACGACGTGGCGGACAACGTCTTCCACGTGTCCAGCCGCATCAACTCCACCTGGGGCGGGAACCTGGTGGACATGGTCCGCGCCGCCCGCTACCTCCAGATCATCGAGGAGGACCGGCTGGTGGAGAACGCCGCGCGCGTGGGGATGCACCTGCTCGAGGAGCTGAAGGAGCTGGAGCGGGAATACGCCGCCGTCACCAACGTCCGCGGTCGTGGCCTCTTCATCGCCTTCGACATGCCCGACGGCGAGAGCCGCAAGGCGCTGCGCATGGCGTGCTGGGAGCGCGGCCTGGCGGTGCTCCCCTCCGGACCCCGCTCCATCCGCTTCCGCCCGCCGCTCGTCTTCTCCGACCAGGACGTGGCCATGGCGGTGTCGACGCTGCGTGAGGTGCTGACCACGGAGGCCGTGCCGGCCTGACCTTGGCCCCCGGCCCCCGGACCGTGTTTCCATTTTCAGTTCTGGCCCGGTCCGACATGCCGGCCTTTCTGCAGCGGACAGCGGCGCGGCCACAGCCAGGTCGCTGCCCGCTGCGGAGAGCGGCCGGTCGCGTGTCGGTGTTGCGAATACTGAATATGGAAACGTGGTCCGGGGGGCCTTGAACCCATCGTTATCTTGCTGCCATGAACACCACCTTCGGCCCGATCGACCTCGCCCTCGTCATCACCGCCGCCGCACTTTTCGGCGGCATCGCCGGGTACGCCGTTCGCTGGGTTCAGGAACGGAGACGAGGCTCGCGGGCAGGCCGGGCGGCGACGTCATCGCGGCCGGACCCGCTGCGCCGCGTGAGCGTGGCGGACACGTGGCTGCCCGGCCGGGGGTTCGCCACGGCGGAAGCGGCGTCCGGGGCCGGAGAATCCGGAGAAAGCTGGTCGGGGCGGGCGTCGGCGACGTTCCCGCCCCCGGGAACAGACAACCCGCTGGTGCTGGTGGTGGACGATCGGCTGGAGCTGCGGGCCGTGCACGGCGCCTATCTGCAGAAGCACGGCTACGAGGTCCTGACTGCCGCGGACGGAGAGACGGCGCTCGAGCTGGTTCAGGCGCATCACCCGGCCGTGGTCGTGCTCGACCACTCGCTGCCTCGCCGTACCGGTATCGAGGTGGCGCGTCTGCTGCGAGCCGATCCGTTGACGGCCGACATCCCGATCATCCTGATCAGCGCCCACAGCTATGGCGCCATCGGCAAAGCGGCCCGGGATGCCGGCGTCGCCGCCTTTCTGCCGAAGCCCGTGGACCCGAGCCGCGTGCTCCGCGAGGTGGACCGCCTGGTGGGGGTCCGGCCGCAGCACTGACCGCAGCGCAGACGGCGCTCGGCGGTCGGCCGGCAGCACCCGGAGGGGCGACAGCGGGGACCCGCGCTTCGGTGCGCGGGTCCCCGCTGCTTGCCACCTTCTGGGCCCGGGGGCCTGCTACGGTGCCACGGGCGTCGTCCCGGGGCGCCCGATCCACTCGCCGAGCCACCCGTAGATGGCGTTCCACCACACGATGGCGTTGGCTGGCTTGAGCACGAAGTGGCTCTCATCCGGGAAGTAGAGCAGCCGTGCCGGGATGCCGCGGCGCCGGAGCGCGGTGAACGTGCTGAGCCCCTGCTCCAGCGGGACGCGGTAGTCGTGACCGCCGTGCACCACGAGCATCGGCGTTTGCCACCGGTCCACGAAGAGCGACGGGTTCCACTGGCGGTAGAGCTCCGGGCTCTCCCACGGGGTGCCGCCGAACTCCCACTCCGGGAACCAGAGCTCCTCGGTGGAGAAGTACATGCTGCGGATGTCGAACAGGCCATCGTGGTTGACGATCGCCTTGAACCGGTTGGTGTGTCCCTCGAACCAGTTCATCATGTAGCCGCCGTAGGACGCGCCGGCGGCGGCCATGCGCGTGCTGTCCAGGTATTCGTAGCGCTGGAGCGCCGCGTCCAGCCCGTTCATCAGGTCCGTGAACGGCCGGCCGCCCCAGTCCCGGCTGATCTGGTCGGTGAATTCCTGGCCGTAGCCGGTGCTCCCCCGGGGATTCACACCCACCACCACGTAGCCCGGAGCGGCGAACATGTTGTAGTTCCAGCGGTAGTGGAAGTTGTCCTCCCACGCGCCCTGCGGCCCGCCGTGGACCAGGAAGACCACCGGGTACTTCTTCGACGGGTCGAACGACGGGGGCTTCAGCACGAATCCCTGCACCGAATCCCCGTCCGCGCCCTGGAACCAGAACGGCTCCGCCGGCTGGAGGGACAGCTGCGCCAGCAGCGCCTCGTTCGGGTTCGCCAGGCGACGCACCGTCTTCCCGCTGCCATCCACCAGCTCCAGCACCGTGGGCAGCTCCGCCTTCTGTCGGGCGACGACGATCCGGCCGCCTTCGCCCACCAGGGCGAAGCTGCCGTCCATGGCCCCGTCCGTCACCGGCTCGACCTTCCCCGCGTTCCTGCCGGTGACAGGCACCCGGTACACGCGTATGTCCATCCGGTCCTGCGCGTTGAACCAGAGCGTGCGGGAGTCCGGAGCCCACTCGAAGGAGCTGACGGAGTGGTCGAAGTCGGCGGCGAGGGGACGGATCTCGCCAGTGCGGCGGTCGTAGAGCGTGAGCTCCGCGCGGTCCGCTTCGAAGCCGGGGCGGGACTGCGCCAGGTACGCGATCCAGCGACCGTCCGGCGAGTAGACGGGCGAGTTGTCGTTGCCGTCGCTCTCCGTGATCAGCTTTGGCTCACCGCCCGCGGTCGGGACGACCCAGACGTCGTTGCCGGTTCCGACGGACGTGGGCACGTCCGTGTTGCGGACGAACGCCAGCTCCTTGCCGTCCGGGCTCAACGAAAAGTCCTGGAAGCCCGGCAGTCCGAGCGGAGGCGTGTCGTACGACCCAGGCGTGATGTCGCGCGCTTCGCCGGTGCCCGGATCCGCGACGAACACGTGGCTCCGCATCTGGTCTTCCCACGTGTCCCAGTGCCGGATCATCAGCTCGTCGTAGATCTGCGCGGTGGAGCCGGCCGCCTCCAGGCGACGCGCCCTCGCCGCCGCCGAGTCGCCTTCCGGCCACACGTCCACCGGGAACGCCAGGCGCGACCCGTCGGCCGACCACACCGGGCCGCCCGACACGCCGTTCTCCACGTGCGTCAGCTGCCGCGCCTCGCCGCCGCCGGCGGGCATGAGCCAGATCTGCGCCCCATCGTCGCCACGCGCCGAGACGAACGCGAGGCTGCGACCGTCCGGCGACCACGCGGGCGACGAGCTGGATGCCGCCGCGCTCGTCAGTCGCCGCGGCGGCCCCCCGGCCACGGGCACCAGCCAGATGTCCGTGTGCCCCCGGTTCCCGTCGATGTCGTACGCGGTCACCGTGTACAGCACGTTCCGGCCGTCGGGGCTGACCACGGGCGCGCCGACGCGCTGCATGTGCCAGAGGTCCTCGGGGGTGATGGGTCGCTGCGCCGCTGCCGGGGACGCGGGCGCAGCCATCAGCGCCAGCGCCGCAAGCGCCACCAGGGCCGGCGTGCGTGGGAGGGTGGGAGCGGCAAGCCTCACTCTATGCATGGGTCCTCACTTCGTCATGTGGTCGGCGCGGTCTTCCGCCGGGCAGCCGCCGGAGGCCGTGACTGAAGCACCAGGCGGCGGTCCCCGGAGGCCGCGCCGGAAGTGCTTCGTGGTGTAGCGAGCGACGACAGGTCGCGCAAGGCGAGCGACGCACCCCGGGGCGCCGGCCGCAGCCGGGACGCCGGCCGCTCGGGGTGGCGGGCTCGGGACCCCGGGCCCGGCGCCGCCGCAGGTCAGCCGCCCGACGCGGCCGCGGACGTAGCGGCGCTGGTGGCGGCGACCACGGCCGCCTGAACCGCCTGGATGGTGGCCCGTGTGGCGTCCGCCGCCACATTGTCCTCCAGCAGCGTCTTCAGCCGGGCGTTCCTCCCCTTGAGCGCTTTTCGGCCGAGCAGGGGGGCCAGCAGGCCGGCGCTGTGGGCGATGCCGACCAGCGTGGCCGTGCGGGTGTCCACCGGCCCGTCGCCGAAGACGGCCTCCCGCACCCGCTCGAGCAGGCGGCGCTCCGGCGCGGGGTCGAGCTCCGGATAGACGGTACGCCGGAACAACAGCAGGAGCCGCTTCTCCTCGACCCGGAGAATCCCCTTGTGGACCAGGCCCCGTGCGGTCTCCCGGAGCCGCTCCCGCCGCGAGAATCGGCCGATCCACGTCACGGCGCTGGCCCGCCGCTTCGCGTCGCGGACGAGGCGGAGCGCCGCGTCCAGCACGGGGTTCCCGACCGGCGATGCGCCCGTGGAAGACTCGAGCAGGGGCCCGCCCCTCCGGCGCGCCACGAGGCGCACCCGCTCCTCCAGCAGCAGCTCGGCGAGGATCGCCCCGCCTACGGCATAGGCGTACATGCTGGTCGCCGGTGTTCCGGCCTTGTCTTTGAGCGCGAGAAGGAGAGCCTCCTCGTGCAGCCGCAGATCGTGCGTGGTGGCCATGGCGCCCCCGGGTACCGTGGGATGAAAGCGTCCCGTCGAACATGGCCGGGATCATCTCCCCACACCAGGCGCGGAACCCCGGTGCGGGGCCGGGCGGTATTGACCGCTGTCACGCGCGCGGATACACTGCTGCCGGCCCGTGGTGCGCCCTCAGCGCCCGCGGGCGTCGGTTTGTGGGGAGGGGGAGGGCGCCACCGGCGCCTGCCCGGAGACGTTGACTCCCCAGTCGGGCGCCGACGCCTGTGCGGGGGCGGTGCCACAGAGTTTCGGCGGCGTCTGCCGCCGATGCGTGCCGGCCGCCGTGCCGGTGAGTTTCGAGGAGATGGCAAGACTATGAAGAAGGTCTGGATGGTCGCGCTCACGCTGTCGCTGGCCGCCTGCGGTGGGAACGGGGGCGACGCATCCATGGAGGAGCAGGCGCCCGCCGAGGAGACCGCCCCGGCCGTGCAGTCGGCTCCGGAGATGCAGGCACCGGCGGACAGTGCCATGCTGGACACCATGACCACGAAGGGGCCGGCTGCCACGTCGCCCGACTCCGCACCGCAGCAGTAGCTCCCGCCGTCCGGATGGGCGGGGCAGCGCGCCCGCCCATCGTCCTCCCCCTCCCCCCTCCCCCCTCGCCCAACACCCGACGCCGGGTCAACCGCCGCCGAACGCCGGGTCAACCTCCGCCGACGCCGGGTCAACCTGCGCCGACGCCGGGTCAACCTCCCCCGACGCCGGGTCAACCTCCCCCGACGCCGGGTCAACCTCCGCCGACCGCGTCCAGGACGTAGCCCGGCCAGACGGGTGGCGGCGCCTCCGCGGCACGGGCGGCGCCCGGCCCGCTCGCCGCCCGCCCCGCCCCGGCGTGGCGTGCGTTGATGGCGGCAGCCGCCCGGTTGTACTCCCCCATGAGCGTGGCGGGCCGGCACACGGTGGCCACCACCGCGGCGCGGCCCAGCTCCCGCTCCACGGTGGATGCCATGAACCAGCCGAGCGTATAGAATGGCCCCTGAGGGAAGCCCTCGCGGTTGATGAAGCCGAAGCCGGCGCGGTTCATGGCGTCGCCCGTGAGGGTGCCGTTGTGGATCGCCATGAAGAAGTCGCCCAGCGCCGCCATGTCCGTGGCCACGCTGTCCTGGCGGATGTCCCACGCCCGCCGCAGCCCGGGATCGGAGCCCCGCTGCGGGTCGGCGTCCGGCGACCCGGCGGCGGCGAGCACGGCCAGCCCTTCGGAGAAGCCGCCGCTCCAGCTGTAGAGCGCCATGAAGCGCTCGTCGTCCGTCTCCGGCGGCGCCGGACAACCGGCGGCGGTGCCCACGTGGTGCAGCTCATGGGCGAGGATGTTTTCCAGAGACTCCGGTGTCTGGCCGGGGTCCATGTACATGAAGATGGCCGGGTTCTCCGACCCCAGCTCGAAGATGAAGCTGTTCGTCGCCGCCCGCAGAAGCGGGTATACGGTGCCGCGCAGCCGGGTGCCTTCCGGCAGGTAGGCCAGCGCCCGGCGCCCCGCCCGCTCCACGTCCACCCGCTTCCACACCTCCAGCGCACTCCGCAGCGCCGCCCGGTTGGCCAGCAGCGCGCTGTCGGTGGCGAAGAAGATGCGGTGCTTCTCGTCGGTGAACCCGCGCTGGAGCCCCAGCTGCTCGTCCAGGTCGCGCTCACGCGCCATCATGCGCGTGTACCCTTCGCTCGCGAACAGGCGCTCCCATGCCGACGCCGGGATCGCTTCGCCGCTGGCCCGCAGGTCCAGGATCGCCAGCACGGCCTCCGCCTCGTCCGGCTGGATCCTCAGATCCACGGCGCCGGCCGGGGGCACCACCACCGCCGCCGGGAATGGCTCGGCGACGGCGAGCGTCGCCAGCTCCGTCGGCCCGGCGAGGCCCGCCGGCCCGGCGGGCTCGGCGGCTTGCCCGGCCGCGGCGGCCGGAGCGGCCGCGCCGAACGCGAGCGCCGCTGACACCGCGAGGGCGGCGGCGGAGTTCAGGAGGACGGGGAGGGTGTGGCACCCCCCGGTGGCGGTCCAGCGATGCGCTACTGTCACGACATCCTCTCCCATGGATCGAGTGCGCCGGAGGGGCACTTCTTCGGACACGCGCCACGCCGCGATGGTTGTGCGCGGCGCCCCGTCATCCGAAGATCCGGCGGGCCGCCCCGTCCCGCGGCGGCCGTCCACCGCTCACCGGGGGCAGTCATGCGACGACGCGATTTCCTGATCCACGGGTCCCTCTCCACCGGCGCGCTGGCGGCGTTCGCTGCCGGCCCCGGCGCAGCGTGGGCGGAGGCGGCGCACGCGGGGGACGGGGCGGGCGGACCGGCTGCCGGCCAGGGCCCCCGCCTCGGCCTCCGTCCCGCGGAGCCCCCTGCCCCCATCAGCGAAGCGGAGCGGGCGGAGCGGCGGGCGAAGGCCCAGCGCCTCATGGCGGAGCGGGGGATCGCCGGGATGTTCATCGAGCCCGGCGCGTCCCTGACCTACTTCGCCGACCTGGCGTGGGGGCGGAGCGAGCGGGTGTACGGGCTGCTGCTCCCCGTGGCCGGCGACGCGGTGGTCATCTCGCCGGCGTTCGAGGCCGAGCGCGCGGCGCTGGGCGTGAAGGACCGCTTCGACATCCGGGCGTGGCAGGAGGACGAGAGCCCCTACTCGCTGATACTGGACACGCTCCGGGGCGCGGGGCAGCGGAGCGGCCGGATCGCGGTGGACCCGGCGGCGAGGGTGTTCGTGCGCGACGGGATCGCGGGCGTCACGGGCGGAAGCTTCGACGTCGTCAGCGCGGCCCCCGTCGTCGAGCTCACCCGCGGGGTGAAGAGCGCGCACGAGATCGAGATCATGCGCTTCGCCAACCAGCAGACGCTCCAGGCCTTCGAGGCCGCGTTCGCCACGCTCCGGCCGGGCCTCACGCAGGAGGAGCTGGCGCGCACCGTGTCCGGCGCCATGGCCGAGCTTGGCTGGCGCGGCGGCGCGCTGGTGCTCTTCGGCGAGTCCTCCGCCTACCCCCACGGCGCGCCCAGCCCGGCGCCGCTGAAGGAGGGCGACGTGGTCCTCGTGGATGGCGGACTCCAGGTCCACGGCTACAGCTCCGACATCACCCGCACCGTGTCACTTGGACAGCCCTCGGCCGAAGCGCAGCACGTGTTCGACGTGGTGCTCGAAGCGCAGGAGGCAGCCCGCGCCGCCGCCCGGCCCGGCGTCGCCGCGGGCAGCGTGGACGCGGCCGCCCGCGCCGTCATCGACCGCGCCGGCTTCGGCCCCGGCTACCGCCTCTTCAGCCACCGCCTCGGCCACGGCATCGGCCTGGAAGGCCACGAGTGGCCGTACCTGGTGAAGGGGAGCGACGTGGTGCTCCGCACCGGCATGACGTTCAGCGACGAGCCCGGGATCTACCAGTACGGGAAGTTCGGCATCCGCTGCGAGGACATCATGGTGATCACGGACGGGGGGGCGGAGCTGCTGACGGGGCCGGCGACCGGGCTCGGCCTGGCGGCCTCGCAGAGGGGCTCGGCCTGACGGCCTCGCAGAGGGGCTCGGCCTGGCGGCCTCGCAGAGGGGCTCGGCCTGATGGCCTCGCAGAGGGGCTCGGCCTGGCGGCCTCGCAGAGGGGCTCGGCCTGGCGGCCTCGCAGAGGGGCTCGGCCTGGCGGCCTCGCAGAGGGGCTCGGCCTGGCGGCCTCGCAGAGGGGCTCGGCCCGACGGCCTCGCAGAGGGGCTCGGCCTGACGGCCTCGCAGAGGGGCTCGGCCTGACGGCCTCGCAGAGGGGCTCGGCCTGATGGCCTCGCAGAGGGGCTCGGCCTGACGGCCTCGCAGAGGGGCTCGGCCTGACGGCCTCGCAGAGGGGCTCGGCCTGGCGGCCTCGCAGAGGGGCTCGGCCTGACGGCCTCGCAGAGGGGCTCGGCCTGACGGCCTCGCAGAGGGGCTCGGCCTGATGGCCTCGCAGAGGGGCTCGGCCTGACGGCCTCGCAGAGGGGCTCGGCCTGATGGCCTCGCAGCGGGACTCGGGTTGGCGCTGGGGCTCGGGTATCTCCGTGACGTACTCCCCGGCCCTCGCCGCCGGCCCGCTCGACGGCCGCCTCCTCACGGGCGGCTGGGAGGCCATGGCGGTGCAGGTGTTCTACCCGGACGACTACAATGGCGCCTACCGACCCGTACTACGCGGGCGAGGTGGCCTACGGCGACCGCGCCGAGCACTGCTGGAACGGGGACCCGACGCGGCCCAACGCGCTGTCCCGGCTGCGCTACATCCGAGATGTTCGCGCCGCGCATCATGGAGCGGATCCGGGCGAGCGGGCACTGAGTCCGTGGCCCGTTTCCCGGAGCCCCGCGAGCAGCGCGTCCAGGTGCGCCTCGCGGGTGGCCGGGTTCATGAGCGTGACCCGCAGCACCCGCCGGCCGCCCAGGACGGTGGCCGTGATCCAGCCGCGCCCCGAGGCGTTGTACGCTTCCCGCAGCGCTTTCTGGTATTCGTCGACCCTCGCCGCGTCCCCCGCGGCCTCGGCTTCCCGGAGCTCGGGCGGGAGGTGGCGGAAGCAGAGGATGTTGGTCTGCGGGACGTGGGCGGGCTCGAAGTCGCCTGCCGCCGAGAGCTTCCGGTGCAGCAGCGCCGCGTTTTCCACCGTGCGCTCCTGGAGCCGCGCGAAGTGGTCGAGGCCGTGGTGCTGGAGCGCGACCCAGAGCTTCAGGGCGTCGAAGCGTTTGGAGCATTGAAGCGTGCGCTGCCCGATGTCTCGAGCCCGTGTCTCGCCGGGGCGGGGGTGGAACAGGTACGGCGCGCTCTGGCGGAAGGCCGCATCCAGGTGGCGACGGTCCCGGACCAGGATCGCGCTCGCGGAGATGGGCATGAACATCATCTTGTGCGGGTCCCAGGCGACGGAGTCCGCGCGCTCGATCCCCCGCAGCCGCCCGCGCAGCCGCTCACTGGCCAGCAGCGACGCGCCGTGGGCGCCGTCCACGTGGAGCCAGACGCCCCGGTCCGCAGCCACGGCCGCCACGGCGTCGAGGTCATCGACCAGCCCCGTCGCCGTGCTCCCCGCGGTGGCGACGATCGCCATGGGGATGCGGCCATCGGCGCGGGCGGCGCCGACGGCTTTGGCGAGCGCGTCGGGGTCCAGCCGGAAGTCGCGCTCGGCCACGGCCTCCACCGCGCCGGCGCCCAGACCCATGACGCCGACCGCCCGCTCCACGGAGTAATGGGCGTGGTCGGCGACGAACACGACCGCGCGGTCCAGGCCTTCGCGGCCCGCGACGCCGCGCTCCCACGCTCCCGGGAACGCCGCTTCCCTCGCCGCCAGCAGACCCGTCAGGTTCGCCGCGCTGCCACCCGATACCAGCGTGCCGTCGCTCTCCGCCGGGAACGCCAGCAGCTCCCGCATCCAGGCGATCACCCGCTGCTCGACGAAGGTCCCGGTGGGCGACATCTCCCACACGGCCGTGGACTGGTTCAGCAGGCTGGCCACGGCATCCGCGAGCACCGCCTCGGGAAGGGGGGGCGCCACCTGGTGGCCCATGTACATCGGGTGCGCCAGGTGGATCGCGTCGCCGACGACCCGGTCGAAGACGTCGTCCCACACCTCTTCGGCAGGCCGGCCCAGTCGAGGAAGCGGGTCCTCGAAGACCGCCTCCATCGCTGACGGGTCGCGCCGGGTGGAGACCGGCCGCTCGTCCGCCGTCTCCAGGTAGTCCGCCATCCGCTCCACCAGCCGATGCCCCTGCTCACGCAGCGCCCGCGCCCGCTCCCCGTTCTGCTCCTCCACCGGCTCCCTCCCGTCGCTCCCGTGTGCGTCTGGCGTGCGCGCCCACGGGACCCGGGGCCCGCGGCGCCGGGGGAACTTACCCGAAAAAGTGAAAGGCCGCCTCCCGGATCGGGAGGGCGGCCCTTCGTCCGGCGGTTCGGCCGACCCGTCAGCCGGCGAACTCGGATGGGTACCCGGGAAGCCGGTTCTGGATGTCGTCGCAGGTTCCCTCGTACCCCTCCGGGTGGTACTGTAGGCAGTCGGAGCACGGCTCCCATGCCTCCTCCTCCCGCAGGGCCTTCTCGGCCCGGCGCCGCCAGTGCTTTTCCCGCTCGGTCAGCGTCGTCAATCCCATCGCGTTCCTTTCGCTCGTGTCAGGTCGCTCGCGTATTCCGTATGCCCCAGCCCACGCAAGGGTCCATCCACGCGCCGGGTCGGGCATCGGCGTTCATGCCACCGCGGCCCGAGCGCGACCGCCGCGGGTCGCAGTCAGTCGCGCACGTCGCGCAGCTTCTGGCGAAGCTCACGGGTGACGGTGTCGGCGGAGTAGTCGCCCAGGCTGCCGAGGAGGCGCTCGTAGTCCTCGACGGAGAGGGTGCTGAGCGCGCCCGCCGTGACGGCGTCCGACGGGATGACCCCACCCCTCTGCATGTCGGGCGTAAGCTCGTCGTGGCCGTGCACATTCTCGTCCCAGATCTCGCGGCCGGTGGCTGCGTCCAGGAGCACCACCTCCGCGTTGACGAACAGGTACGCCTGGCCGCCGCGAGTGTCGATGCCGTAGGAGCGCAGGTCCACCTCCAGGAGGAAATCCCCGTCGCTCCGCTTCTCCACCGGCCGGGCGCCCAGATAGACCGCGGCCCGCTGCAGCGTTCGGTCCGCCATTCGCGACGCAAGGTCCAGGTGCGTCGCCGCGCTGTCCAGGCGCGCCCGCGCCCGCCTCGACTCGACCTCCCTGGCGATCGCCGAGCCGGCCTTCACCAGCGTGCCCACCGCGTCGTCGCCCGCGCCCAGCGGGATCCCGCCCGTCAGCAGCGCGGGCGCCGGGGCCGGGAAGAAGGTGACCGCCAGCGACCGGCCTGCGAAATCGTATTCGCCGAGGTGGTGGTGGCCTCCGCACGCGGCGAGGCCAGCGGTGGTCAGGAGGGCGGCGGCGGCCGCGGTGGTCCGGCGTCGGGCTCTTCTCATCTTTGAATCTCCGTGGCGGCGGCCCGGCTGGAGCCGCATTCGATTCGGCCGCCCATGGGCGGGCGTGACCTCACGGGTATGTACTGCCGGGGCGACGGGGCGGTTCCGTGGATCATCCTTCGACCCCCGGCCGTCGACGCCCGGCCCGCCACCCCACCTTCCGGGACTCCCCCACACCGGATGGGGCGTTTGCCCGATTGCGCGGGCGCAGGGCAGGGCCGACCCTGGACGGTGAACCTGCCATCGGAGGGGGCCATGCCCGTTTTCACCCTGACCGTGAACGGCCAGCGTCGCACCGTGGACGTGCCCGGAGACACGCCGCTGCTCTGGGTGCTTCGCGACGACCTGGGGCTCAAGGGAACCAAGTACTCGTGCGGCGTGGCCGTGTGCGGCGCGTGCACGGTCAGCCTGGACGGGATGGCGACGCGCGCCTGCGTGACGCCCATCAGCGTGGCGGCGAACCGGGAGGTCCGCACGATCGAGGGGGCGGCGGGCGACCCGGTGCTGGAGGCGCTTCAGCGGGCGTGGGTGGAGGAGGAGGTGCCGCAGTGCGGCTATTGCACCCCCGGGATGCTGATGCAGGCGGCGTCGCTCCTGGCAAGGACGCCCGACCCGACGGACGAAGAGATCGACCGCTGGATGGCCGGCAATCTCTGCCGCTGCGGGACTTATCTGCGGGTGCGAAAGGCGATCCACCGGGTCGGACAGGAGGTGACCCATGCGCGCTGATCCCGTGACGCGAAGAGACTTCCTGCTGACGGCAGGGAAGGGCGGCGCCGCGCTGGTCATCGCCGTCCACCTCCCGTTGACCGGCGACGCCGTCGACGGCGTGCGGGCGGACCCCACCTCCAGCGCGCCGCAGCCGCTGAGCCCCGCGGCGTGGGTGAGGATCGACCCCGACGGCACGGTCTCGGTGGTGGTGGACGAGACGGAGATGGGGCAGGGGGTCATGACCACGCTCCCCATGATCGTGGCGGAGGAGATGGACGCCGACTGGAGCAAGGTGCGTCCACTGCCGATCCCGGAGAACCCTGCGGGCTGGGTGCGCGGGATATCGACGGGCGGGAGCACGAGCACCCGCACGGCGTGGGAGCCGCTGCGGAAGGCAGGCGCGGCGGGGCGTGAGATGCTGCGCAGGGCGGCCGCCGCAGAGTGGGGGGTGCCGCCGTCGCAGGTGCGGACGGAGAACGGCCAGGCCGTGAACGTGAAGGATGGGCGCCGGCTCGACTACGGTGCGCTGGTGGAGCACGCCCGCGGCCTGCCCGTGCCCCAGGACCCGCCGCTCAAGGACCCTCGCGACTTCACGATCGTGGGCCGGGGGAAGCCCCGCCTCGACGTCCCGGGCAAGGTGGACGGGAGCGCCGTGTTCGGGATGGATACGGCGCTGCCGGACATGCTGGTGGCGGTGGTCGCGCGGCCGCCCGCGTTCGGCGCCACGCTACGCGGCCACGACGACGCCGCGGCGCGGCGCGTCCCGGGCGTGGTGGACGTGTTGGAAGTGCCGCAGGGCGTGGCCGTGGTCGCCCGTACCACGTGGGCGGCTCTGAAGGGACGGTCCGCGCTGTCGCTCGACTGGGACACGTCTCCGGCCCGGGGCCTGTCCAGCGAATCGCTGTTCGCCGAGCTCGAAGCCCTCGCCGCCTCGCCGGGCACGACGGTCCGCCAGGACGGAGACGCGGACGGCGCGCTCGCCGCCGCCGCCCGCATCGTGGAGGCCGACTACCGGCTCCCGTTCATCGACCACGCCCCCATGGAGCCGATGAACGCCGCCGCCCACGTGCGCGACGGCCGGGTGGAAGTGTGGGTGCCCACGCAGGTGGCGACGGCGTCGCAGCAGGCGGCGGCACGCGTCGCCGGCGTTCCGGTGGCGAACGTGGCCATGCATGTGCCGCTGGTCGGCGGCGCCTTCGGCCGACGTCTCCAGACCGATGACGTGGAGCTGGCCGTGGAAGTGGCCATGCGCGTGGACGGCCCGGTTCAGGTCGTGTGGACGCGCGAGGACTCGATCCGGAACGGTGCCTACCGACCGCTGACGTACCACCGGCTGCGGGCGGGCCTCGATGTCAGGGGCGACCCGGTGGCGTGGACGCACCGCGTGCTCGGAGCGGGGCCCGAGGGGCTGGTGGTGCCCGGCGTGGAGTCGCCGCCGTACCGGTTCCCGGCCTCGAGGGCGGACTACCACGTGAAGGAAACGCCCGTGCCCACGGGCGCTTGGCGCTCGGTCACCTACACGCATTTCGGCTTCGTGATCGAGAGCTTCATGGACGAGCTGGCGCACGCGGCCGGGCGGGACCCGTACCGATTCCGACGGGAGCTCATGACCGAGCCGAAGCTGCGCGACGCGCTGGACCTCGCCGCCAGCAAGGCGGGATGGGGCAGTACGGCAAAAGGACGGGGCCTCGGCATCGCCGCCGTGTCCTCCTTCCGCTCGCACGTAGCCGAAGTGGCGGAGGTCTCCGTGGAGGACGGACACGTCCGGGTCCACCGTGTGGTGTGCGCGGTCCACTGCGGCCAGGTGGTGAATCCGCGGCCGCTGCACGAGCAGGTGGAGGGCGCCATCGCCCTGGCTCTCGGCTTCACCCTGAAGCACGAGATCACGCTGCGGGACGGCGCCGTCGAGCAGGGGAACTTCACCGATTATCCGATCCTCCGGATGGACGAGATGCCCGAGGTGGAGGTGCACGTGGTTCCCAGCACGGACCCGCCCACCGGGATCGGGGAGCCGCCCGTGCCGCCACTCGCCGCGGCCGTGGCGAACGCGATATTCGCGGCTACCGGGAAGCGCGTGCGCCGGCTCCCGATCCGGATGGAGGAGGTGGTCTAGCGTTGCAGGACGGGCGGGGCGGACCCTGCGACCGACTCCGCCCTGGCGGGCTACCGGCCGTTCACCATCGGCTTTCTCACGACGCCCCGGTGCTCGTGCCCGACCATGATGATCTCGACCTCGTCGTCGAAGCGGAGGTGGCGGACGCACCCCTCCGCGCCCGCCTGCTCCTGCTCCGCAAGCCACTTCCAGTCCACGAACCCTTCGCCCCGCAGCTCGTTGACCGTGAAGTAACCGACGTTGCACGAGGCCAGGTTCTGGAAGAAGTGCGTGCCCTGCGAGGGTGTGATCCGCACGTCGGGGAGGCCCGCCTCGACGATGGCGACCGCGCCGGAGATGTCGTCCCAGTTCACGGGGATGCCGAGCTCGGGGTGGCTTGAGCCCCAGCGGCCCACGCCGAGGAGGACGTAGGGACGGCCCTTCGCGACGAGCCGTGCGTTCAGCCGCCCGACCGCGCGGGCTGTCTCGCGGCTCGCGCCGCGATCGAAGCACGACGGGTCGATGACGAGGAGATCCTGGACGTTCTCGAGGCGTCCGTTCCCCAGCACCCACGGGCTCTCGCAGATGAGGCCGCCGCGGTCGAGGTCGCCGATCTCCAGGTCGTCGAGCTCGCGGCTGGGGGCGAGGGGCCGGAGCTGCAGGAATCCGAGCTCCTGCGGCTCGTCGGCGGAAGCGGAGAGATCGACAGCGAACTCGATCTCAACGGGCGAGCTGGTTCCGGCCGCGCCAATGTCGAGGAGCTCCCCCACGATCTCGGCGAGGGGAAAGACGCGGTTCTTGAGGATCGGCGCGAACGTGACCAGGCGGATGCCGTCGCGGGCGACGCCGTCGTACACCGCGTGATTCTCGGGCGAGTACGTCGAGCCGAGAGGTCCGAGCACGCCGTGTCGCTCCGCGTCCTCTACGCTGAGGCGCTGGAGCTGATCGCGTACCGCCACGCCGTGGCCGTCGGGGTTCAGCTCGAGCGCCCAGAACTCTCGCTGGGAGTTCTTGAGCATGTCCTCCACGCTCGAGAACTCGACGATGTGGCGCGGGTGCGCGGGGGAGAAGCGCAGGCACGGCTCCCCCTCCACCACGGTGCGGCCGAACCCCAGCGCCACGGCGACGATGCCGTCCTCGGGGGCGAGCGGCGCGGTGGGGTAGAAGTTGTACGACCGGGCCACACCCGCGAAGTCGGGATAGAACCAGTTGTCGTGGCGCCGCCCCACCACCTTCTGGATCACCACGGCCATCTGCTCTTCTTCCAGCCGGTACGGGGTGGCTCGGAGGAAAGCCTTGGTTCGCTGCGAGAAGGTGGACGCGTAGACGCGCGTGATGGCGGCCACGAGGCGATCCACCCGAACCTCGAGGTCCGGGTGGTCGTTGGGCAGCATCAGCGTCTCGAAGATCCCGGCGAACGGCTGGTGCGGCGAGTCCTCGAGCAGGCTCGAGGAGCGCACGGCCAGCGGAGCCCGCATCATCTGCAGGAACTGCCGGAGCTGCCCGCGTACCCCGCCCGGGAATGCGGCCCGGTCGAAGCGGCGGAAGATCTCCTCGTCGCTGTCGCTGCGGAGCGACAGCTCGCGCAGGTCGTTGGCCTCGAGGAACTCCTCGAACACGTCCGTCCCCAGAACCACGGCCGGCGGGACGGAGATGCGGATACCCGGGAAGCGCTCGGCGATCCGGTAGCGGTCGAGGAGGCGGATGGCGAAGGCGAGGCCGCGCGCTTTCCCGCCGAGCGAGCCGCCGCCGATCCGGGCGATCCCCATGGTCGGGTCGAACGTGGCGGGGTCGAAGTCGGCCACCGTGCCGCGGTTCCGCTCGCGCCGGTATTCGTCGATGGAACGGACCAGGCTGAGGCGAACGTGCTCCAGCGAAGGAAAGTCGGTCACCTTGCGACGGCGCAGCTTTTCCGCCGGCTCGAACTCCGCCCTCGCCCGCAGCCAGCTCGAGAAATCGTTGCGGGCGCCGTGGAAGGCGATGCTCTCCGCCGGAACCGTGCGCAGCCGCTCCACCAGCTCCTTCAGGTTCCTTGCGCGATCGATCGCCTCGCCCGTGGGCAGGCGGAAGACGAAGTCGCCGAAGAAGAACTCCTCCATCAGGAGGTCGCGCAGGCGCGCGAGCATGTCGGGCGACCCCTTCTGGAGGAAGCTCGCCCCGATCTCCCGTGCCAGCCGCTGGTTCCCCGGGTGGCTCGACTGGAGCGCGATGGGGACGTCGGGGCGCGCCTCGCGGATGCGCCCCGCCAGCGCGATGCCCGCGTTCTGGTCCAGCTGGCCCTGGCGCGGGAACTCGATGTCCGTGATCACGCCCAGGATGTTCTCCTGGTAGCGCGTGAACATGGACCAGGCGTCCTCGAAGCGCGTGGCCAGCAGGATCTTGGGCCGGGCGCGCATCCGAAGCAGCTTCTGCGAAAGGTTCAGCCCTTCCGAGATGACGCCCTGGCTGTGCTTCATCACCTCGGTGAAGATCACCGGGAGGAACGAGGAGTAGTGCCGGACGTTGTCCTCCACCACCAGCAGCACGGGTACGCCGGCCCGGGAGTCGTGCTCCACGTTCAGCTTGTCCTCGATGTACTTCACGATGGCCAGGAGGATGCGGACGTCGCCCTGCCAGAGGAAGCTGCGCTCGATCTCGGACATGTCGTGGCGGGTGCGGAACTCCTTCAGCTCGCGGTAATCGTAGGCGAGGAGGCAGATGGGGAGCCGCACGCCGGCGTTGCGGGCGCGCCGGGCCAGCTCGACGGCGTTCATGTCGCCCACGTCGAGGGCGGTGAGGATGAGGTCGAAGCGGTTCGGCTCGCGGGCGAGCTGGAGCGCTTCCTCGCCCGTGGAGACGTGGGTGAGCCGCGGCGCCTGGCTCAGATTGACGTCGAGGAACTTCGTGAGCAGGAGCTCGTTCAGCTGGCCGTCCTCGGCCATGATGAACGACTCGTAGAGGCTGGAGACGATGAGCACGTTGCGGACCTGCTCCCGCATCAGCTCCTGGAACCCGCCCGCGCCACTGCCGTGCCATTCCGCGTGGTCGAACGGGGTCAGGTTCGAGTTCATGCGCCTCCTGTGATGTCTCGGACGACGGTCGCGAAGGCGACCTCGCCCGGGGCGACGGGCGACGCGAGGCCCGCGCGCGCGGGCCCCGCACCGTCATCCGGGGGAAGGATCAGACCATCCCCTGGTCCATCATGGCGTCCGCCACCTTGAGGAACCCGGCGATGTTCGCGCCGTGCACGTAGTTCCCCGGGGCGCCGAAGCGTTCGGCGGCGGCGAGGCACGTGTCGTGGATGTTCATCATGATGAGCTGAAGCCGATGGTCGACTTCCTCGCGGGTCCAGCCGTAGCGCATGCTGTTCTGCGCCATCTCCAGGCCGGAGACCGCCACGCCGCCTGCGTTCGCGGCTTTGCCGGGCCCGTAGAGGATTCCGGACTCGATGAACTTCTCGACGCCCTCCGGGACCGTGGGCATGTTGGCGCCCTCGGAGACCACGTACACCCCGTTGCCCAGCAGGTTCGTGGCGTCGTTGCCGTTGATCTCGTTCTGCGTCGCGCTGGGGAACGCGCAATCGGCCTTGTGGTTCCACAGCGGATCGTGGTCGCGGTCGGGCTCCACGGCGGTGTACACCGCGCCGTCGAACTTCGCGGCGTACTCCTCGATGCGCCCGCGGCGCTTGTTCTTCAGGTCCATGACGAACGCGAGCTTCTCCTGGTCGATGCCCGCCTCATCGTAGATGTAGCCGCTGGAGTCGGAGAGCGTCACCACCTTCGCGCCCAGCTCGATGAGCTTCTCCGCCGTGAACTGGGCCACGTTGCCGGAGCCGGATACGAGGCAGGTCTTCCCCTCCAGCGTCTCGTTCCGCGTCTTCAGCATGTTGGCCGCGAAGTACACGGCGCCGTAGCCGGTCGCCTCAGGACGGATCAGCGAGCCGCCCCAGTTCAGCCCCTTTCCGGTCAGCACGCCCGTGAACTCGTTGGCGACGCGCTTGTATTGCCCGAACAGGTAGCCGATCTCGCGGCCTCCCACCCCGATGTCGCCGGCGGGGACGTCGGTGTTCGGGCCGATGTGCCGCCACAGCTCCGTCATGAAGCTCTGGCAGAAGCGCATGACCTCGTTGTCGCTCTTCCCCTTCGGGTCGAAATCGCTGCCGCCCTTGCCGCCGCCCATCGGCAGCGTGGTGAGCGCGTTCTTGAACACCTGCTCGAACGCCAGGAACTTCAGGATCCCGACGTTCACCGAGGGATGGAACCGAAGGCCGCCCTTGTACGGGCCGATCGCGCTGTTCATCTCGATGCGGAAGCCCCGGTTGATCTGCGGCGTCCCGTCGTCGTCCACCCACGGCACCCGGAACATGATCAGCCGCTCCGGCTCGATGATCCGCTCCAGAATCTTCGCCGCCCGGTACTCCGGATGGCGCTCGAGGACGAGATCGATCGACTCGGCCACCTCCTGCACCGCCTGGTGGAACTCGGGCTGCGCGGGGTCCTTGGCCTTCACATCCGCCATGAGCTCCGACAGATAATCCGACATTTGCTGGTCCTTTCAGGCCGCGGCGGACGCCGTCGCGGTCATCCCTGGTTGTGGTGTGTAGGAACTGCGGGGATGCTGCGGGGTGAGCCAACCCGTGGGGGCGCGGAGAGCCCACCGGTTGAGGCCGTCCGGGTGGACGGCGTCGGCTGTCGTCGCCGACCTGATGGCCACCGCGCGACGGCGGTGGGGTGCTGCTCGTCGCATCAACGCGTTTCGAGTCCAGCGGGTTGCCCCTCGCGGGCGGCAGGACGCGCGCCCGCGAGTGGGTCACAACGTGGAGGGGGAGGTGTTTGTTGGCAAGGGTGACCGGGCGGCGTACTCCGGCAACGACCCGGGCCCCGCCGTCACCGTGATCTGCGCGGACACGAGGGCGGTGGCAATCCTGCGGCGGCGCGGGGCACCCTGTACCTTGTCAACGCAGCAGCGCGATCGGAGCCAGGATGCTGGAGTGAGCGCATGAACCGGGACCGCATGGTGGCGCGCCTGGACGAGGGCGAGCCGTGGGACTTCATCGTGGTGGGCGGCGGCGCGACGGGCCTCGGGGTGGCCATTGACGCCGCGTCTCGCGGATACCGCACGCTCCTCCTGGAGCAGAGCGATTTCGCCAAGGGGACGTCGAGCCGCAGCACCAAGCTGGTGCACGGGGGCGTGCGTTACCTCCAGCAGGGAAACGTCGCCCTGGTGATCGAGGCGCTCAAGGAGCGCGGGCTGCTCCTGGCCAATGCGCCCCACCTGGTTCGGAACCTGTCGTTCGTGGTCCCGAATTACGAGTGGTGGGAAGGCCCATTCTACGGCATCGGCCTGAAGATGTACGACCTCCTGGCCGGGAAGCAGGGCTTCGGCCGCTCCCGCCGCCTCTCCCGCGAGCGCACGCTCCAGCTCCTGCCCACCCTGGAGCGCGAGGGGCTGAACGGGGGCGTCATCTACTACGACGGCCAGTTCGACGACGCCCGCCTCGCCATCAACATGGCCCAGACCGCCGCCGAGCAGGGCGCGGCGCTGGTCAACTACATGCGCGTCACGGCGCTCATCCACGAGGCCGGCGAGGTGGCGGGCGTCCGGGCGCGCGACGAGGAGACAGGTGAGGAGCGCGAGCTCCGCGCCGGCGTCGTGGTGAGCGCGGCCGGAGCGTGGACGGACGAGGTCCGCCGCATGGACGACCCCGGGGCGCACCACATGATCCGCCCCAGCCAGGGAATCCACCTCGTCCTGCCGCGCGACTTCCTCCCCGGCGAGAGCGCCATCATGGTGCCGAAGACCGACGACGGTCGCGTCCTCTTCGCCATCCCGTGGCTCGACCGCGTGATCGTCGGGACCACCGACACGCCCGTGCCCGGGCCGTCGCTCGACCCGGTGCCAATGGAGGAGGAGATCGCCTTCCTCCTCGAGCACGCCGGCCGCTACCTCGACCGCGATCCCGAACGCGCGGACATCCTCAGCATCTTCGCAGGGCTGCGCCCGCTCGTCGGGAGCGACGACCACGACAGCACCGCCTCCCTCTCCCGCGACCACACCCTCCTCATCTCGGACTCCGGCCTCGTCACCATAGCCGGCGGGAAGTGGACCACCTACCGGCGCATGGCCGAGGACACCGTCGACCAGGCCGCCACCCTCGCCGGCCTCGACGACCGCCCATGCGTCACCCGCGGACTCCGCATCCACGGATATCACGCCCACGCCGAACGCTTCGCGGAGCTCGAGCACTATGGCTCCGACGCGCCCGCGCTCCGGGAGCTCATCGACGAGAAGCCCGCCTGGCAACAGATCATCCACCCGGCCTTCGACACCCGCGCCGGCCAGGTGGTCTGGGCCGCGCGCCACGAGATGGCGCGCACCGTCGAGGACGTCCTCTCGCGTCGCACGCGGGCACTCCTCCTCGACGCGCGCGCCGCCATCGAGGCCGCCCCCGGGGTGGCGGACCTCCTGGCCGAGGAGCTCCGTCGTGACACCGCATGGGCGGACCAGCAGGTCCGCGCCTTCAACGCCCTCGCCGCCACCTACCTCCCGTAGAGGCGCCGTCACTGCTTCGGGTGTCGCCTCGCGATGCCCGGGTCCACGTGGCGCGGCACCTCTGCCTTTCGGAGGATTGACGGTCGTTTGACGCACCGTCGCTATCATTCCACGTGTCCGGGGCGGAACGGCACCGGACGCTGCAGCATCAACCCACCGGGGGATCCCGCCTCGCCCCGGCCGGCCTGTTCTCGGAGCACTTCCTGTTCCAGGTCGGCCGGGCGCGTTCCCACGGGCCAGGCCTCCGCGCTTTCCGCTCGACCGCAACGGAAGCAGTCCCCGCGCTGCCCGCGTCAGAAAGTTCTCCGCGAAGGTCGCGAACCGTTATGTTGCTGCCCCGACGTTCATCGCACTTTCCCGCATGGCCGACCATTTCATGGATCTCTTCTCCGACGCCGGGTCGGACGCCGGCCCCTCCCGTGCGCCAGCCGGATCCGGAATGCCGTCGGCGGCGCAGCGCGACCCGCTCACAGTGCTCCGGCAGGTGTTCGGCTTCGACTCGTTTCGTCCGGGGCAGGCGGAGGTGATCGCCGCGGTGCTCCGGGGGCGTGACTGCATCGCGGTCATGCCGACCGGGGCCGGGAAGTCGCTGACGTTCCAGATTCCGGCGAGGCTCCTGCCGGGGACGGTGCTGGTGGTGTCGCCGCTGATCAGCCTGATGAAGGACCAGGTCGATGCGCTGGGGGAGTGGGGCTTCCGGGCGACGGCGGTGAACTCGTCGCTGGATTGGGAGGAGCGGCTGCGTCGCCTGGACGGGATCCGGCGGGGGGATTACGAGCTGGTGTACCTGGCACCGGAGGCGCTGGACGGAGCGTTGCGGGAGGCGCTCGGAACGTGGCCGGTGTCGCTGCTCGTGGTGGACGAGGCGCACTGCATCTCCCAGTGGGGACACGATTTCCGGCCCAGCTACCGGCGCCTGAGCGGCCTCAGGCAGGAGCTCGGCGTTCCGGTGCTGGCGCTCACGGCCACGGCCACGCGCCGGGTCGCACGGGACATCCTGCGGCAGCTGGGGATGCAGAAGCCGGCCGGGTACAAGGGGTCGTTTTTCCGTCGCAACCTCCGGATCCACGTGCGGAAGAAGGGGCAGGGGGGCAACACGCGGCGGGAGATCCTGGCCCTGGTGCGGGAGCGGCTGGGGGAGAGCGGAATCGTGTACTGCCTGTCGCGGAAGGGGGTGGAGCAGACGGCCGGGTACCTGGCCGCCCACGGGATTCGCGCCTTGCCGTACCACGCGGGCATGCGCGACGAGGAACGGGCGGCGAACCAGGAAGCGTTCCAGAAGGACAATGCAGACGTGATCGTCGCGACGATCGCGTTCGGCATGGGGATCGACAAGTCGAACGTGCGCTTCGTGATCCACCGGGACATGCCGAAGGACGTGGAGAGCTGGTACCAGGAGATCGGCCGCGCCGGTCGCGACGGCCTTCGCTCCGACTGCTTCCTCTTCTATTCCTGGGCGGACGTGAAGATGCACGAGCGGTTCCTCGGCGACATCGAGGACGCCGCGCTTCGCGACCAGAAGCACCGCGCCACCGTCGACCTCTTCCAGCTGGTGGAGCGCGCGGAATGTCGGCACCGGGCCATCGTGGCCCATTTCGACGAGGGCATCGACGACTGCGGTGACGCCTGCGACACCTGCCTGGGCGTCGCCGTCGAGGACCTGGCCGCCGACGCCATGCTCCGCCACGGGATCCGCCGCTCGCCTCGCCGCTCGGCGCGCTCCGTACGGGGTGCCGCGGGCCGGTCTCCCGCGCTGCCGCACGCGTCGGAACAGCCGGCCCCGTGGGATGAAGCCCCGCCCCCCGAGTTCGACCCTGCCGGCGACACGCTCTTCGGGAGACTCCGGGCGCTGCGCAAGCGGCTGGCGGACGAGCGCGGCGTCCCCGCCTACATCGTCTTCAACGACCGGGTCCTGCGAGCGATGGCGGACCAGCGACCGTCCACCGCGGCCGAGCTGCTGCGGATCTCCGGCGTCGGGCCGAAGAAGCTCGAGCGCTACGGGGAGGTGTTCCTGGAGGCGATCCGCGAAGGGTGAGCCCCGGAGGGAGGGCGCAAGTGCAGGAACGCCGCGACGACTCTCCCTTGTTCCGTCATTCCCCCGTACCCATCTTCGATCCCCGAAGCCCCCGCCCGCGCGGTTCCCACCCCCAGACGGAGAGCCGAAGATGTCGCTGCCCCTGCCCCTGCCCGAGGCGCCGCACTCCCTGTGGCGCGAGACGTACGGCCCGTACTCGCCCGGCGCGCCGCTGGGGGAGGATCTGAGCGTCGACGTCGCCATCATCGGCGGCGGGTTCACGGGGCTGACCACGGCGTACGAGCTGCGGCGAGCGGACCCCGGGCTGTCGGTCGCGGTCCTGGAGGCGAGGGAGATCGGGTTCGGCTCGAGCGGCCGCAACGGCTCGTTCGCCATGACCGTGGTGGGGCTCGGGTTCTCGACCACGGCGTTGATCAAGGGGAAGGAGTTCCTCCGGCGGGCGCACCGCTACATGATGCGGGCGGTGGACACGCTGGACGATCTGATCCAGCGGGAGGGGCTGGACTGCGAACGGACGCGACCGGGCTTCCTGCGCGTGGCCACCACCCACAGCTATCTGAAGAAGCTGCGTGGGGAAGTCGATCTGATGAACTCCCTCGGCTTCGACGATATCTTCTTCCTGGACGAGCGGGAGACGCGGGAGCGGGTGAACTCGCCGATCCACCTGGGGGCGCTCTGGGAGCCGCGCCTTCTCCTGATCCACCCGCTGAAGCTGGTGCGAGCCGAGAAGGAGCTCGCGCAGCGGGTGGGTGCCCGGGTGTTCGAGAACACGCCGGTCACCCGCGTCCGTCGCGGGAAGCGCTTCACGCTCGAGGTGCCCGGTGCGACCGTGACGGCGGAGAAGGTGGTGTTCGCCACGAATGCGTACGCGCACCTGCTGGCGCCGACGCGCCGCAAGCAGGTCCCTGCGTTCACGCACATGCAGTGCACGGAGCCGCTGACTCCGCAGCAGCTCGAGCCGATAGGGTGGGCGGGCCGTGAAGGCGTGGAGGACGCCCGCAACCTGATCCACTTCTTCCGGCTGACCACGGACAATCGGATCGCCATCGGCGCGGGCCCCGTGGGCTTCACGTGGGCCAACGACCTCCACGGCGACGTGAGCCCGACGGCCTGGCGGGACCAGCAGGAGCACCTGCGCCTCACTTTCCCCCACCTGCGCGACATCCGGTTCACGCACCAGTGGGGCGGCCCGTTCTCGGTGACGCTCGACCTCAATCCGGCCATCGGCTATCTGGGCGACGAGCGGGCCGCCTACAGCGTCGGCTGCATCGGGCATGGCGTCGCCATGACGCACCTGAACGCGCAGGCGCTTCGCGACCTGGTGCTGGGGGAGAGGACCGACCTCACGGAGAGCCCCTTCGTCAACCGGCGCGTGCTGCCGTGGCCGCCCGAACCGTTGCGGAGCGTGCTCGGCCACGCGCTGCGCGGGTATCTCCGGCTCGAGGACTGGTTGAAGGAAGGAGACCTGCGCCGTTTCAGGCGGCAGGTTCCTGCGACGGAGGCACCCGCCGCACCCACGGCTGCCGCGCCGCCGCCGCCCGCCTCACGGGGTAGCGGTCGATCGTGATCCGCCGAGCCTGGTCGGGCGGGCTGTAGCCGGCCCCGGTCACGGACGGCGGCGGTCGCGCCGGGTTCCTAGCGCCGCGCGGCGGGCTCCGCCGGCTCCGCCACATCCGCGCACGCGAGCGGCGCCGGCTCGCCGTCGGGGCCGACCACGGCGCGGAGGGCGCGGGCGGTCTCGGGGTGGATTCCGGACACGTCCACGTCGAGGCCGGCGCTACGGAGCGCGCTGAGGCTGTCGTTGAGCACGAGGGCGGCAGTGACGTCCACTCGTCCGAGGCGCTCCATGTGCAGCCGGACCCGGTGCGCGTCCGGGTGGTCGGCCACGAGGTCGCCGATGGACGACTTCAGGACCTCGGCCGACCCGAACCACAACACCCCGTGCGGCCGGAGGTTGAGGGTGCCATCGTCTTCCGCCCACGCATCCAGCCCCAGGTGCAGCTCCCGCCACAGGTGCACGGCGCCGGCCATGAGGATCCCGAGGATCACCGCCTGCTCGATGTGGGGGGCGAGCAGGAGCGTGAGCGCGAACGTGGTGGTCGCCACGGCGAACTGCGGGCGCGAGATCCGCCACAGACAGGCCATCGGCTGGACCCGGATCAGCCCCGCGACCGCGACGATGACGAGCGCGCCGAGCACGGCGATCGGCAGCGGCGCGAGTATGGACGCGAAGGGAAGGAACGCGAGCACGGTCAGCCCCGTGATGGCGCCGCTCCAGCGAGTCTTCGCTCCGCCCAGGTGGGCGAGTCCGCTGCGCGAGAAGGAGCCGCCCACGGGGAAGCCGCCGCTCACGGCGGAGGCCAGGTTCGCCACGCCCTGGCTTATGAACTCGCGGTCGGGATCCCACCGCTGCCGCTCGAGGGCGGCGTAGGTCCGGGCGATGGACGCCGCCTCCGAGAATCCGGCCAGCGCGATCACGACCCCCGGAAGGAGCAGCCATGGGGTGAAGGTCCACGGCAGCGACAGCCCGATGGGCGGCAGCCCTTCAGGGACCGCGCCGACCGTCGGGCCATCATAGAAGCCGCGCGCGCTCAGCCATATGCCCGCCGCCGTGACCACCACGATCGCCGGGACCAGCGGGTGGATCTTTCTCGCCAGGACCACGACGACGATCGTCGCCGCCGCCAGCGCGAGCGCATGCAGGTTCCACTCCGACATGCGGACCACGGCCACCAGCGCAGCGCCGATGCCGGCATCCGCGGGCGCGACGCCGAGCACGGCCGGGAGCTGGGAGATGAGGATCAGGATCGCCGCGCCGACGGTGAACCCGCGCAGCACGGGCTCGGACATGAGGAAGACGATCCGTCCGGCGCGCAGCGCCCCGAAGCCGATCCGGATGACGCCCACCGCGAGGGCGAGAAGCGCGCCCAGGCGGACGTACTCGGGTGTGCCTGGCACCGCCAGCGGCGCGAGCGCGCCGGCCGTGAGGATGGCGGTGACCGCGGATGGGCCGGTCTGGAGCCAGGGCGAGGACGCGAAGAAGGCCGCCGCGAGCGGTGGCAGGGCGGCGGCGTACAGCCCGATGTGGGCGGGCATCCCCGCGACCTGAGCGTAGGCGAGGGCCTGGGGGATGAGGATGAAGGCCATGCTCACCCCGGCAACGGCGTCGCCGGCGGGTATGTTCAGCCGCCGACGCTCGCCGCCCCGCTCACTCCGTCCCGGGCGCGCCATTCTGGGAACCGCCGCCCCGGATCAACTCGAGCCGGATGTACTTCTCCACGGCCACGATGTCCCGCGGCTGCATCTCCCGCAGTCCCCAGTGCGGCATGCCCAGCGTGTTGCCCACGAATACCTGCTTGTCCAGCGCCGCCGGGTCGTTCGCGAAGCGCCAGTTGGCCTGCTGGAATGACGGCGGGTGGAGAGTGTCGCCGTCGATCACGCGCCCGCCGTCGCCCCGGCCCTCGGGCCCGTGGCACTCGGCGCACGCCCACTTGAAGATGTCGCGTCCGCGGGCGATCGCATCGCTCTCGCTCGCCCACTTCACCGTGTCGAACATGACGGCGCTGTAGACGCGCGTGGCCGTGTCCACCTGCGCCTGTTGGGACCGTGCCGGCGGTGCCTGTTCACCGCAGGCCGCAAGGGTGAGCACGGCCGCGGTGGCGGCAAGGGGTGCGATCCGGCGCATGGCGATTTCCTCCTGGACTGCGTGATCGGGCGCCTCTCCGACCCCCCCTGGATGGGAGGCGCCAGGTACGAACGAAATCATTTCATTCCCGCGAAAGCGGCCACCGGCGTGTGCCGGTGGCCGCCCCTTCGCGGTCCTGCCGACTCCTCAGGCCTTCACCGTCTCCCGCGAGCGCGTCTGCTCCGTCGCCGGCGCGCCCAGAAGGGGCGCCAGGACATCCCGCAGCGTCGGGCTGCCGATGACCTGGAGCTCGTAGCGGATCCGCGTGTACGGGACCGGGATCTCAACCAGCCGGGCCAGGTCGATGGGTGTCCCGATCGCCACGGCCTCGACGCCGTTCTCCACCGCCTTCCGGATCGTCGCTTCCAGGTCCTTCACCTGCTGATCGCCATAGCCCATGGCCGGGAGCAGCGTCCCGATCCCGGGGTATCGTTCATACGTGGTCACGATCTCGCCCACCGCGAACGGCCGGGCATCCACGAGCTCGGCGGCGCCCGCCTTCTGCGCGCCGATGACCGCGGCACCGTATGTCATTCCACCGTGCGTGAGCGTGGGCCCGTCCTCGATGCAGAGGACCCGGCGGCCGCGCAGCACGTCCGGCCTGTCGACGAAGAGCGGGGAAGCGCCCTCGAGGAGCAGCGCACCCGGATTCACCTTGCGGACGTTGCGCTCCACCTGGAGCACGTCCTCCATGGCTGCGGTATCAACCTTGTTCACCAGCACCGCGTCCGCCAGACGCACGTTGATCTCGCCCGGGTAATAGCCGAGCTCGTGCCCGGCGCGGTGCGGGTCCACGAGCGTGATGAAGACGTCGGGCTTGTAGAACGGCAGGTCGTTGTTGCCGCCGTCCCACAGGATCACATCCGCTTCCTTCTCAGCCTCTCGCAGGATCGCTTCGTAGTCGACGCCAGCGAAGACCACGCTCCCGGCGGCCATGTGCGGCTCGTACTCCTCGCGCTCCTCGATCGTGACCTGGTGACGGACCAGGTCCTCCTCGGTGGCGAAGCGCTGCACGCGCTGCTTCACCAGGTCGCCGTACGGCATCGGGTGCCGGATCACCGCCACCTTCTTCCCGGCTTCGCGGAGCAGCCGGACCACGGCGCGGCTCGTCTGGCTCTTCCCAACGCCCGTGCGGGAGGCGCACACGGCCACGACCGGTCTGGTCGATTTCACCATGGTGGGCTCGGCGCCGAGCATGGAGAACTCCGAGCCGGCCGCGTTCACGCGGGCGGCGAGACCCATGACATACGGATAGGAGACATCGGAGTACGCCATGATGCAACGCTCGACCCGGAGCTCGGCGATGAGCGCTTCCAGCCGGCGCTCGGGGTAGATCGGGATGCCATCCGGGTAGAGCTCGCCCGCAAGCTCGGGCGGGTACCGTCGTTCGTCGATGTGCGGGATCTGCTCGGCCGTGAACCCCACGACCTCGGTGTCCGGATCGTTCCGGTACACCACGTTGAAGTTGTGGAAGTCGCGCCCGGCGGCTCCCAGGATCAGTGTCCGTTTCCGGCCCATATGAGGTACCCTCGCTTGGTTCGGGTTTGGCCGTGCTCTCAGGCTAAGGTGCCGCGCGCAAGAGAGGCAATCGGGAGGATTCACCGCCCGGCGGCGGGGAAATCCCTTACCCTTGCGGAGCGCCCACGTCGACTGGCCCGGGACCGGATGCGCGAGCATATTGCCGGCATGAGCCGTACCCTCGAGTCACCGATCCGTTCGTTCGCCGAGCTGAAGGCTCGCGCCGCCGAAGTACCGCCCGTGCCGGTGGCCGTGGTGGCCGCCGAGAGCCCGTCGGCGCTGGCTGCCGTCGCGGCCGCGGCGGCGGCCGGAATCGCGCTGCCGGTGCTTGTTGGCGATGGCGCCCGGATCCGGGACGTCGTTGCGGCAGAGCGGATCCGCGGTCTCGACGGTGCCCGGTGGGTGGAAGCGGCGTCGCCCGAGTCCGCTGCGTCGATCGCGATCGAGCTCGCCCGGGCGGGCGAGGTGGGGATGCTGCTGAAAGGCGCGCTGCGGACGGACCAGCTGCTGCGCGCGACGCTGGACCGGGAGAACGGGCTCCGCACCGGCCGCCTTCTCTCGGACGTCCTGCTTTACGAGGACACGCTCTCGGGCTCGGTCCGCCTGGTGGGCGTGACGGACGGCGGGATCAACCCGGCGCCGGACGCCGACGCGCTGCGCCGGATCGTGGCCAACGCCGTGGCCGTCTTCCGGGCGCTGGGCGTGGCCAGGCCGCGTGTGGCGCTGCTCAGCGCCACGGAGATGGTGACCGACGCGGTCCCGTCCACGGTCGTGGCCCGCCAGGTGGCCGACTGGGCGTCGAGGGAGCTGCCGGACGCCGACGTGGACGGTCCGCTCGCCCTCGACAACGCCCTCATCCCTTCGGCCGCCCGCGCCAAGGGGATCACCGGTCCCGTGGCCGGCTGCGCGGACATCATGGTCACCCCCGGGATCGACGCCGGCAACATCCTGGGCAAGGGGGTCAAGTACCTCGGCGGGTCCATCACGGCGCACGTGGTCGTGGGGGCGAGAGTTCCGATCCTGATCCCGTCGCGGGTGGAGAGCGCCGAAGACAAGCTGCACTCCATCGCCTTCGGGGCGCTGGTGGGCGCGCCGTGAGCCGGCGCCCGCTGATCCTCGCGCTGAACCCGGGCTCCACAAGCACGAAGTTGGGCCTCTTCGCCGACGGAGCCGCGATCCTCGAGCACACCGCCACGCATGGCGACGGCGCGCTCGCCCGTTTCGGCGGCCGTCCGATCCTGGAGCAGCTCGAATTCCGCCTGGAGGCGGTGCGCGACGCCCTGTCCGACCATGGCGCCTCGCCGCGCGACCTGGATGCGGTGGTCGGACGGGGCGGGTTGCTGCGCCCGCTGGCCAGCGGCACGTACCGCGTCACGGATGCCATGCTCGAGGAGCTGCGCCGGGCGGAGAGGGGAGAGCACGCGTCGAATCTGGGCGCCCTCCTGGCCCGGCGGCTCGCGGATGAGGCCGGCTGTCCGGCGTTCATCGTGGATCCGGTGAGCGTGGACGAGTGGGACGACGTCGCCCGCATCTCCGGTCTGGCGGGGCTGGACCGGGTGTGCCTGTCCCACGCCCTCAACACGAAAGCGGTGGCGAAGCGGCACGCCGCCGAGATCGAGCGCCCGTACGACGAGCTCCGGCTCGTGGTCGCCCACCTGGGGAGCGGCGTGAGCGTCTCCGCGCACCGCGGCGGGCGTATGGTGGACGTCAACAACCCTCGCGAGGAGGGGCCGTTCTCCACGGAGCGGGCCGGCACGATCCCGGTCATGCGGCTGGTGGAGCGGGTGCTGGCCGACGGGTGGACGCCGGACGAGGCGGACCGGCGCCTGTTCCGGGAGGGGGGGCTGGTCTCCTACCTGGGCACCCGCGACCTGCGGGACGTGGAAGCGCGCATCGCCGCGGGCGACGACCGGGCCCGCCTCGTGTTCCGCGCCATGGTGTACCAGGTGGCGAAGGAGATCGGCGCCATGGGGGCCGTCCTCCATGGCCGCGTGGATGCCATACTGGTCACGGGCGGGATGGCCCGGAGTCAGGCGCTGACCGGCGCGCTCTCCGAGGCCGTGTCGTGGATCGCCTCCGTGTTCGTGTACCCGGGCGAGGACGAGCTGAGGGCGCTGGCCGAAGGGGCCGCCCGCGCGCTCGCCGGCACGGAGGCGGCGCGCGAGTACTAGCGGTCGGGCGTCAGAAGCTGAACGCCGCCGCGCCCACCATCCACTCGGCGCCCGTGTCGAAGGCTACATCGTTGGCTTCCGCCGTCTTCGGCGGGACCGTCAGACGGATCGCCTCCTGCCAGTGATCGCGGGCGATGAACAGGTAGTTGGAGAGTGCCCCCAGCATCACGGTGCTGGACAGCTTGTCGTTCCCCAGCTCCCGGGCCAGCGCCAGCGCAGGGAAGGTGAGCAGCGTGATCCCGCGCGCTTCCGTTCTCGCTTCGAGGTCGCGAGGGTAGCCGGCGGTCTTGAGCGACTCGATGCTCGGCGCGATCCGCTGGTCGTTCACGAGCACGATGCCGCCCGGCTCCACCAGCGACAGGTGCCGCGCGGCCTCGAGGCGCTCGAACGCCACGAGGAAATCGGCCTCGCCTTCCGGGATGGAGGAGGAGAGGGCCGCGTCGCCGAAGCGCACGGCGGTGAGAACCGTGCCGCCCCGCTGCGACATTCCGTGCACTTCCGAGGTCAAGACCTGGTGCCCTGCCAACGCCGCGGCCGTGGCCAGCACCCGTGTGGCGAGGACGGAGCCCTGACCGCCGACTCCCGCAAGCACGATGTTCGTCACATCGCCGTGAGCGACAGGGCGGACGCTTCCGCCGCGGTCGGACGCCTGCTCGACCGGGCCTGCCGCTCCCGCGGTCAGCTCTTCCAGGTCCGTGGCCGCGCCCTGCAGGTCCTCGGACACCGACACCCTCGTGCTATCGGTCACGGGTCGCCCCCTTCCTCATGTGGTTGCTGGCCAGCTCCGCCGCGCGGCGGCCCGTGGCCACCGCCTGCGTCACAGTGCCGTGGCCGAACGCCGCATCGCCGCACGCGAACACGCCCTGCCGCGACGTGGCCCCGGCGAAGTTGACGTCGATCCGACCGTTCGCCCGGATGCCGCTCCCGTCCAGGAACGCCAGGTCCGTCTGCTCTCCCACGGCCAGGATCACCGCGTCACACTGCTCGATCTCCTCGCTCTCCGCCACGGGTACCGGGCGCCGGCGCCCGCTCCCGTCCGGCTCCCCCTGCGCCATGGCGATGGTCTCGAGCGCGGTCATCCGCCCGCCCTCTGCCACCACCCGGATCGGCGCCCGCTGGAACCGGAACGTCACCCCCTCCTCCCGCGCCTCCTCGACTTCGTCGGGGATGGCGGGCATCTCGCGTTCCGTACGCCGGTAGACCACGTCCACCGTGGCGCCCAGCCGGCGGGCCGCGCGGGCGCAGTCGATGGCCGTGTTCCCGCCGCCCACCACCGTGACGCGGCGACCCAGCTCCACGGTCTCGCCGGCGTTGAAGCGGCGGAGGAACTCGAGCCCGCCCAGCACGGACCCGGGCGCGTCGACGGCGCCCTCGAGCGTGATGGCGCGAGCGGCGTGCTGGCCCACGGCCACGATCACCGCGTCGTGCTCGTCCGCCAGCTCCGCCAGCGTCGTGTCCCGGCCGATTCGGGCGCCCGTGCGGAACTCCACGCCAATCGCCGTGAACCGGGCCAGCTCGGCGTCCAGCACCTCGCGCGGGAGGCGGAACGGAGGGATGCCGCTCCGGAGCATGCCGCCGGGCGCAGCGTCGGCCTCGAAGACCGTGACGCGCCACCCCTTGCGACGGAGCTGCCACGCCGCGGCAAGTCCGGCGGGGCCCGACCCGATCACCGCCACCGAGCGACCGAGCTCCTCGCCCGGGGAGAGCGTGTCTGCCGGGTAGTTCTCGATCGCCCAGTCGCCCAGAAACTGCTCCACCGCCCGCACCGATATCTTGTTCGGGCCGGCCGGGAACCGCTCCACCAGCGAGCGGTGGCGACCCGCGTACGTGGCCGCCTGCGGGAACCCGAGGGCGTTCACGTCGTGGTCGCAGGGGTGGGGACAGACACGGGCCGAGACCGCAGGCAGCGGATTCGAGCGCAGCACGACCTCGAGCGCGTCGGCGAGCCGCCCCTGGTCCACCAGCTCCAGCATGAGCGAGACGTCGATCCCCGCGTTGCAGTCGGCGCACACCTGCTGACAGAGCGTGCAGCCGTTGCAGAGGAGGTCGTTCACCGCGAGACGACCGTCGCTCTCCTCGATGGCCGGGCAACCCAGCCGGGTGCACGCAAAGCAGTCCGTGCATCGGTCGGCCTCGAGGAAGATCGGGTCGCCGAACGAGACCTTCTCCTTGAGCACGCACGGCTTCTCGGCCACCACCACCGCCGGGGCGTCCGTCCCGGACGCCTGATCCAGAGTGCGCCATGCGCCCAGGAGGTCGTACGGGTCCACCGTGCGGACGTCCTCCACGCCAACGGCCCGGGCGATCGCGGCGATGTCGATGCGCGGCGCGTCGCCCTGGCCGAGCGTGTGCCCGGTGCCCGGGTGATCCTGGTGCCCGGTCATGGCGGTGGTCCGGTTGTCCAGCACCACCACCGTCCCCTTGCCCCGGTTGTAGACCACGTCCATCAGCCCCGTGACGCCGGAGTGATAGAACGTGGAGTCCCCGATCACGCTCACCACCCGCTTCGCATCCGCCGGCGCCAGCACCTTCGCCATGCCGTGCGCCATGCCGATGGAAGCGCCCATGTTCATGCACGCATCCATGGCATCCAGCGGCGCGAGCGCGCCGAGCGTGTAGCAGCCGATGTCCCCGCTCACGATCGCATCCATGCGCCCCAGGGCGTGGAACACGCCGCGGTGCGAGCACCCCGGACAGAGCGCCGGCGGCCGTGACGGCAGCGCCGCGGGTACGTCCGCACCCGCCCCGGCGCCGTCCGCCTCCTCACGGGGAGTGACGCCCGGCCCGGCGACCGCGCGACGAAGCAGCCCCACGCTCAGCTCGCCATACCGTGGCCACGCACGCGCCTCCACCGCCACGCCGCGCGCCCGGATCTGCTCCTCGAGGAACGGCTCCAGCTCTTCCGCAACGAACAGCCGCTTCCCCGCGTGCTCCTCAGCGAACTGCCGGATCGCAGCCTCCGGGAGTGGATACGTCATCCCGAGGCGGAGCACCGGCGCCGCCGGGAAGGCCTCCCGGACGTAGAGGTAGGGGACACCGGCGGTGATGAAGGCGACGTCGCCTTCGCCCGGCTCCGCTTCCGCCCACCGCTCGGCTTCCGCGGCGAGCGCCGGCATCCGCTCCTCCTCGATCCAGCGGTGGCGGATCCGGCCATGGGCGGGGAGCACCACGTTCTTCTGACGATCCTTGTGATACGCCCGAAGTCCCACGGGCTCCCGCTTCCCGGCTTCCACCGGCCCCGTGCCGTGGCTCAGGCGCGTCGTGGTCCGGAGCAGCACCGGCGTGTCGTACCGCTCGGACAGCGCGAAAGCCGCGGCCGTGTAGCGCCGCGCGTCCGCCGGCGTCGACGGCTCCAGAAGCGGGATGCGGGCGTGGCGGGCGAACAGGCGGTTGTCCTGCTCGTTCTGAGACGAGTGCATGCCGGGGTCGTCGGCGCTCACGACCACCAGCCCGCCGTTCACCCCCATGTATGCGGACGAGAAGAGCGGGTCGGCCGCCACGTTCACGCCGACGTGCTTCATCGTGGCCAGCGCCCGAGCGCCGCCCAGTGACGCGCCCACAGCCACTTCCAGCGCCACTTTCTCGTTCGGCGACCACTCGCAGTCGACGCCGCCGAGGTGCGAAAGCGCTTCCAGGATCTCCGTGCTCGGCGTGCCCGGGTAGCCGGCGCCCACCCGCACCCCGGCTTCCCACGCCCCCCGCGCGATCGCCTGGTTCCCCGACAACGGCAGCCGCCGGCCCCCGGACCCGCTACCGGAAGCGACGCCCACCCACGCGCGCTCCTGCCTCTCTGGCCGCGCTGCGGCCCTTCTATCCGTCATCCGGCTCGCTCCGGAGTTGCTGACCGGGTGCTCCCGTCACACACTCGAAAAGCTACCCCGGATGCTCAACCGTACAATCGGGGATTCACTGATTTCCCCGGGCTCCTTATCGGGAGTTTCCCCCCTCGGCACGTAGGGGTTTCGCCCGCGGACGCGCGATCGCACACCCGCGCCCGAGGACGTCGCTATGTCCTCGCGACGTCCCCGCCAGCACCGCGCCGCCGCACCAGAAACCGGAGCTCGCCCGCCTGGACAACCTCGCGGCCCGCCCTCAGCTCCGCCGACAGAGTCACCACACCCCGGTCTCCCTGCCGCGAAACCCGCTTCGACGACACCTCGAGCGCCACGTGCACCTCCGACCCGGGCACCAGCGGGGCCACGAAGTCCCAGGTCAGCCCCAGGAACGCGATCAGCGTCCCCCGCGTCAGCCCGCGCCGGTTCAGCAGACCGGTCGCCACGGCAAGACCCAGCGCACCGTGGGCAATCCGTCGGCCGAACACCGACTGCGCCGCGTACGACTCGTCCAGGTGCAGCGGGTTCACGTCCCCGGACACAGCCGCGAACGCCTCCACGTCCGCCTGCGTCACGACCCGGCTCCCGGTCAGGTAGCCGCGGCCCACCTCGAAGTCGTCGAACGTCAGGGATTCCTCGGGCATCGTCGGCTCCTGGTCACGCGAAGGCGCTCGGTCCCCGGTGCTCCTCCGCGTGTCCGCGTGAAGACCCTTGACACCCGGGCCCCGTTGGCGACGTATTACAGCAACACTACGATCGTTAACCATTCGTGACAAGAGATGCCCGCTCGACGTCCCCAGGACCTGGTGTTCACGCTCTTCGGCGATTTCCTGCTGCACCGGCCATCGCCGGTGTGGGTGGGCAGCCTGATCGCGCTGCTGGAGCCGCTGGGGCTGAGCGAAACGAACGTGCGGACGGTGCTGTCGCGGATGGCGGGGAAGGGTTGGCTGAGAGCGGAGCGGGCGGGTCGCCGCAGCTATTACGCGCTGACGGGGCGTGGCCGGCGGCTTCTGGAGGAGGGGGAGACGCGGATCTACCGGCCGCGGGATGCGGGGGGTTGGGACGGGGAGTGGACGCTGCTGGCGTATTCGATTCCGGAGGAGCAGCGGGGTCAGCGGGACCGTCTGCGGGTTCGCCTGGAGTGGCTCGGGTTCGGTTCGCTGGGGAACGGGCTGTGGGTGACTCCGCACGACGTCGCCGACCCGGTGCGTGAGATGGCGGATGAGCTGGAGGTGAGGGAGTACGTGGAGGTGTTCCGCGGCCGGCACCTGGGCTTGGGCGACGCCCGCGAGCTGGTGGGTCGCTGCTGGGATCTGGCGGGGCTGAACGCGCGTTACGAGGCGTTCATCGAGCGTCATCTGGACGGGTGCGTGGCGCTGAAGGAGGAGGGCCATGCGTCCATCGAGCCGCGGGACGCGTACGTACGGCGGTTCCGGCTGGTGCACCAGTACCGGGACTTCCCGCTCCAGGACCCGTTCCTCCCCAGGGAATTGCAGCCTGAGCACTGGGCGGGGGAGTGCGCGCTGAGCCTGTTCAACCATTACCACGAGCTGCTGGCGGCGCCGGCGGACCGTTTCGTGGAGCCGCTCTTCGAAGCTGGAAGTTCACGAAGGCGGCCGGCCGTTGTGGTCAGGTGAGGCGACCGTCCGTGGTGGTATCACACGAAGAGCGCGAAGCCACGGAGTCTCTCTCGTGATCTTCGTCTTCCTTCGTGGCCTTCCTGTCTTCGTGCGATAAGGAGCCGAGCATGCCGAAGTTCGAGCCGCGTCCCGCCGAGTCCTACGACTTCCGGGAGATCCTGTACGAGAAGGGCGACTGGGTGGCGCGTGTCACGCTGAACCGTCCCCACAACTACAACGCCTACTCGACGGAAGCGCTGCGCGAGCTGATCACTGCGTTCCACGACGCGGCGTTCGACGACAGGGTGGGCGTGGTGGTCTACACGGGCGCGGGGACGAAGGCGTTCTGCACGGGCGGAGACGTGAAGGAGTACGAGGTGGAGTACACGCAGCGCCCGCGTGACTACTGGAAGTACATGCGGCTGTTCCGTGAGTATATCGAAAGCATCGTTCAGCTGGGCAAGCCCACCATCGCGCGACTGAACGGCATGGCTGTGGGCGGGGGCAACGAGAGCCAGATGGCGTGCGACCTCGCCGTGATGGCCGAGCACGCGTACATCGGCCAGGTAGGAACACGAGTGGGGAGCGTGGCGGCCGGCGGGGCGACGCAGTGGCTCCCCCTGCTGGTCGGGGACCGGCGCGCCCGCGAGATCCTCATGTTCAACGGCCGGATCCCGCCGCGGCAGTGCCTGGACTGGGGTCTCGTGAACCGGGTGGTGCCGAGCGTGGTCAGGGACGGGGCGTTCATCGAAGGCGCGTCGTCGGAACAGATCGCAAAAGCGCAGAACGCGGAGGACGGCTACGCGATCTCGCTGGAGAAGCTGGACGAAACGGTAGCGGAGATGGCGGAGGTGCTGCTCCAGCAGTTCCCGGAATGCACCCGCTACACCAAGCAGCAGGTGAACTTCTGGAAGGAGCTCGCGTGGAGCCAGACGGTCGGCCACGCGGGAGACTGGCTGGCGCTTCACTACTCGTCGCTCGAGCCGTGGGAAGGGATGCGGGCGTTCGTGCAGAAGCGGAAGCCCCGCTACATGGAGTTGCGGGAGCGCGCGGCGAACGGTGGCTCCAGCGAATTCCTGTGGGGCGCGCCGGGGGGCGACTGTCCCGCGTGCGGCGCGGAAGGTATTCCGACCGGCTTCAATTTCTGCGGCGCGTGCGGAGCCGAGCTGGGGACGGACGGGGCCGGCGCGGGGGCCCTCGAACCGCGGGACGCTGCGAGAGCCCCGGCGGGAGGGTGAAGTGGCATACCGGCACCTTCGCGTCGACACCGGCGCCGCTGTCGCCCGTGTGGTCCTGAATCGTCCTCCGCTGAACGTCCTGACCATCGAGATGCTGGACGAGCTGGTCGAGGCGATCGCGGCCGCCTCGGCGGATCCGGCGACGCGGGTGGTGGTGCTCACGGGGGAGGGCAGAGCCTTCTGCGCCGGGGTGGACGTGGCGGACCACACAGTCGAGCGCGTGGGAACAATGATCGAGTCGTTCTCCCGCGCCATCGGCGCGCTCCTGTCGATGGATCTTCCGGTGGTGGCGGCGCTGAACGGCGCCGCGCTGGGCGGCGGCCTCGAGCTCGCGCTGGCCTGCGACGTGGTCCTGGCGCGGGCGGGGTCCAAGCTGGGCCAGCCGGAAATCCGCCTCGGCGTCTTTCCCCCGGCCGCGGCGGCGCTGCTCCCCCGGCGCGTGGGAGTGCAGCGGGCGCTGGACCTGGTGCTCACGGGCCGCACGGTGACGGCAGAAGAGGCGGCCCCGATGGGGCTGGTCACGGCCGTGCTCCCGGCCGACGACTTCGGCGCGGCCGTGAACGACTACGTGGCGCAGGTGGCCGGTCTCAGCCGGCCGGTCCTGGCGCTGGCGAAGCGAGCCGTGATCCAGGGGCTGGACCGGCCGCTGTCGGCGGCGTTGGTGGGGGCGGACACGCTGTACCTCAACGAGCTGATGGCTCTGCGCGATCCCCACGAGGGACTGGCGGCGTTCGCGGAGAAGCGCGCGCCGGTCTGGAGCGACGAGTAGCATGGCGACACCGAAGCGCGAGATCCCGGCCCCGGAGCGGCTGCTGGACATCGACCTCTCGACCCCGCTCGACGAGGTGCTGGCCCGCTGCCGCGAGGTGGTGGAGGACGCGGAGTACCCGACCGTGCGGAAGTGGCGGGAGGGTGGTGGCAAGGTGCTCGGCCACTTCCAGGTCTACTTCCCCGAGGAGCTGGCGCACGCGGCGGGCATGCTCCCGGTGAAGATCCGGGGCGGGCAGGTGGACCGGCGGGAAGCCGACTCCCGCTTCGGCTCCGCCATCTGCTCCATCCCCCGGACCACGCTCGAGCTCGCCATGAACGGCACGCTGGTGCCGGACCTGTTCGTCACCCACCCGATCTGCGACGTGGCCCGCAACCTGGCGGGGATCTGGGAGCGCAACGTGACCACGCCGGCGCAGATCCTCTACTTCCCGCAGAACCCCAACTCCCGCTTCTCCGCCGACTTCCTCACCGCGGAGTACCGGCGTCTGCTGGGCGAGATCGAGGCCGTCGTGGGCCGGACGGTGGCGGAGGACGAGATCCGCGATTCGGTGGCCCTTTTCAACGAGAACCGTCGCCTGCTGCGTGAGCTCTACGCCATCAAGCGGGAGGAGCCGTGGCGCCTGCCGGTGGACGAGGCGTACGTGCTGGTGGCGCTGGCCGGGCTCATCCCCCGGGAGGAGCACAACCACGTGCTGCGCACGATCATCCCGCGCATCCGGGAGCGCGAGGCGAGAAAGCAGGACCGGATGCGTGTGGTGTTCGAGGGTGGGTTCTGCGAGCAGCCGCCTCTCGACCTGCTCCGGTCCATCGCCCAGTTCGTGTACGTGGTGGATGACGACCTCCTCATCGGCCTGCGCTGGATCACCGAGGACGTGGATCTGGCGGGCGATCCGGTGGGCAGGCTGGCGGAAGCGTACCTGGAGCGGTCGTCGTACAGCCCCGTGCAGCACGACCTGCGCAAGCCGAAGGAGCAGATGCTGCTGCAGCGGATCCTCGCCGCACGCGCCGAGGCGGCCATCGTGGCCGCGGCCAAGATGTGCGAGCCGGGTCTGGACGAGCAGGTGGCGTACTCCCAGGCGCTGGACCGCGAGAAGATCCCGTACTTCGTCACCGAGTTCGAGGAGAACATGACGGCCTACGACCATCTGCAGATCCAGCTCGAGACCTTCGTCGAGAACCTGCTCTTCGAGTGAGGGGGCGCATGAATCCGGTGACTGCGGACACGATCCACGGGCGGGCCTTCCGCCAGGGCAGGGAGCTCTTCGACGACTGGTACGGCCAGTTGACCCGCGCTCACGAGACGGGCGAGCAGGCGGCGTACGTGTTCGTGATGGGCAGCCTGATGGAGATCCTGCGCACGTTCGGGCTTCACGGGGTCTTCCCGGAGATCAACTCGCTCCAGACTGCGGTGAAGAAGGTCTCGGACGGGTACCTGAGCCAGGCGGAGGACGAGGGCTTCTCGCCGGACGTGTGCGGCTACGTGAAAGCGGACTACGCCCTCCAGCGTCGCAACGGCGAGCACCCGCGCGGCATGATCCCGCCGCCGGCCATATCGGTGCTCACCAACGCGTGCAACACGTATCTCAAGTGGGGCGAGATCTGGGAGCGCATGTACGACGCTCCGGTCTTCACGGTGGACATCCCGCAGTCCCGCTCCGTTTCCGACAGCGCGGCGGGTGTCGGGTTCGCGGCCGACCTGGAGTACGTGCGGCGGCAGCTGGACGAGCTGATCGAGGTGCTCGAGGGTCTCACGGGCAGGCGCTTCGACATCGACCGCTTCCGCGAGGTGCTGGGTCACGTCAACGACATGGGGCGGCACTACCGGCGCGTGCTGGAGCTGAACGCCCGGGCGCCGGCCGCGTTCGACGCGGTGCTGGAGGGCACCATGTACCTGGGGGTGGCCAATGCGCTCCGCGGCACGAAGGAGGGCGCGGACTACTTCCGCGACCTGGCCGAGGAGCTGGAGCTGCGCATGGCCGAGGGCCGCGGGGCCCTGGGCGAGACGCCCGAGCGGCACCGCCTGATCTTCGTGGGCGTGCCCTGCTATCCGATCTTCTCGCGCTTTCACGCCATGTTCAGCGGGTGGGGCGGGGCGTTCGTGAGCTCCACCTACCTGTGGTTCGCCTCCGGCGGCCTCGACCTGGATTTCGAGTACGACCTGTCGCGCCCGCTGGAGAGCCTGGCCGAAGGCGTGCTGCGCGGCGTCCGCCGCGCCACGGACGCCATGCTGTTCCAGGACCGGCTGCTCATCGAGGCCGTGGACCGCTACCACGCGGACGGGGTGGTCTACCACCCCGTGAAGAGCTGTCGCACCGTCTCCACCAGCCTGGCCGACAGCCGCCGGGTGGTGCTCCGGGAGCGCGATGTTCTCGCTCTCTACATCGAGAGCGACATGATGGACAAGCGGGTGGTCTCGGAAGCCCAGCTGAAGAACCGCATCGACGCCTTCTTCGAGGGGCTGGAGAGTCGGAGGCTGCGGATGAACGGCGCGGCCGCCGGCAGCGGCGCCGCCGCCAGCGAGGAGGTCGCATGAGCTACGCGGGCGGAGTGGACGTCGGCTCGACCCAGACCAAGGCCGTGGTGGTGGACGGGGACCGCCGCATCGTGGGCCGCAGCCTCATCGACACGGGGGCCAACGTGGTGGAGGCGGCGGAGAACGCGTTCGCGCTGGCGCTGGCGGAGGCCGGTCTCGAGCGCGACGACGTGGACTTCGTCATCGGGACCGGCTACGGCCGCTACAAGGTGGAGTTCGGCGACACCCAGGTGACGGAGATCGTGTGCCACGCCCGCGGGGCGGCGGAGATGTTCCCGGGCACGCGCACGGTGCTGGACATGGGGGGCCAGGACACGAAGGCGATCCGGGTGCAGCGCGGTGGCGAGGTCCTGGACTTCTGCATGAACGACAAATGCTCGGCGGGCACCGGCCGCTTCCTCCAGTCGGCGGCCGCGGCGCTGGAGCTGGACCTGGCGGAGCTCGGGCCCACGGCGCTGCGGGGGCGTCGGCCGGTGCCCATCAGCACCACGTGCACCGTGTTCGCGGAGTCGGAGGTGCTGTCGTGGCTGGCGAGGGGTCGCAAGCTAGAGGACATCCTGCTGGGCGTGCACCAGTCCATCGCCAAGCGCTCGTTCGGCCTTCTCAAGCGGGTGGGCGTGGAGGAGGAGGTGACCTTCACGGGCGGGGTGACGAAGAACCCGGCCATGGTGCACGTGCTGAACGAGCTGCTCGGCACCGAGATGAACGTGGGCGCCGAGTCCCACTTCATCGGCGCTCTGGGCGCGGCCCTGTTCGCGCTCGAGCGGGCGGAGGGCGGGGTCATCCCCGCGGGCGATCTCACCGGCGCGGCCGCGGACGGCGATGCGGCCCGGAGCTGCGCCACGGGACGGGAGGTGGTCGCATGAGCTGCACGGCGGGGGTGGACGTCGGCTCGACGTACACGAAGGCCGCGATCCTCGACGACGCCGGCCAGTTGCTGGGCCGGAGCATGGCGCCGACCGGCTTCCGCCTGGAGGCGGCGGCGCGGGCGGCGCTGGACGCCGCGCTGGCCGAGGCGGGTGTCGACGCGGCGGACGTGGTCTACACCGCCACCACCGGCTACGGCCGCAACCAGGTGGCGTTCCGCGACGTCCAGGCCACGGACCTGACGGCGCAGTCGTGGGGGACTCGCTGGTTCTTCCCGTCTACCCGAACGGTGCTGGACATCGGCGGGCAGACCATGAAGGCCATGCGCGTGGACGACGCGGGCAAGGTCCGCTCGTTCCGCCTGAACGACAAGTGTGCCGCGGGCACGGGCGCGTTCCTGGAGAAGACGGCGCGCTACCTCGGCTACGGCCTCGAGGAGATCGGGATGCTCGTCCAGGGCGCGGAGGCGTCGGTGCCCATCAGCGGCGTGTGCGCGGTGTTCGCCGAGTCGGAGGTGATCAACCACGTGAGCAACGGGAGCCAGCCCGGCGAGATCATGCTGGGCGCCATGGAGTCGCTCATCGAGAAGAGCGTGCGGCTCATGAAGCGCGTGCAGATGGAGCCGGAGTTCACGCTGGTGGGCGGGATCATGCGCTTCCCCACCATGGTGCAGGTCATGCGCGAGCACCTGGCGGAGGGCGTCAACGTGCCGCCCGAGCCGCTGGTCCAGTACACCGGCGCCATTGGTGCCGCGATCCTCGCACGGCGCAGGCTGGAGAAGCTCGAGGCCGAGGACGCCGAGGCCGCGGCCGCGTGAGCGCGCCGGTGCCCGCACTCGACATCGGGCCGGCCGCCAGCGAGCGCGTCCGGGAGCGCGACGGGGCCCTGGCGCTGGATGGCTGGACGCGACGCTTCATCGGCGCCCCGCCCCGTCTTGGGGAGATGGCGGCGCTCTACCGCTCGGTGGGCCAGGAGGTGCTGCTCGAGCCCCTGGAGGACGATGACCTGGCGCACGAGTGCGCCGGGTGCACGCTCGCCCTCTCCCTCTTTCGCGTCGTCTACACGAGGATCCCCCGATGAAGGCCGCTCTCTTCCATGGCGCCAACCGCCCGCTCACCATCGAGGACATCCCCGTGCCGGAGCCGGGCCGCGGCGAGGTGCTGGTGAAGGTGGCGGGGTGCGGTGTGTGCCACACGGACCTCCACTACATCGACCACGGCACGCCCACCTTCAAGAACCCGCCGATGGTCCTCGGCCACGAGATCGCGGGCACACTGGCCAGCCCCGACCCGACCGGGCGGCTGCTTGAGGGCGAGCACGTGCTCCTCCCGGCCGTGCTGTCGTGCGGCCACTGCGACGCGTGCCGCGGGGGGCGGGAGAACATCTGCCAGAACGGGATCATGCTGGGCAACAACATCGATGGCGGGTACGCCGAGTACGTCGCCGTCCCCGCAAAGGACGTGTTCCGGCTCCCCGACGAGATCCCGCTCGTGGAGGGCTCCATCATCGCCGACGCCCTCACCACCCCCTTCCACGCGGTGATGAACCGCGGCCGCGTCCGCCCGGGCGACCGGGTGGTGGTGGTGGGGTGTGGCGGGGTCGGACTGAACGTCGTGCAGATGGCCGCCGTGGTGGGCGCTCGGGTGGTGGGCGTGGACGTGTCGCCCGAGAAACTGGCGTGGGCCGAGCGCCTGGGCGCGGAAGCCACGTTGAACCCGACCGGGGTGGAGCGCCCGGACAGGGCGCTTCGCGCCCTCACCGACGGCGGCGCCGACGTGGCGTTCGAGGCCGTCGGCCGCCCCGACACGCAGGCGCTGGCCGTGGACGCGGTGAAGACCGGCGGGCGCGTGGTCTTCGTGGGCTACAGCCCGAAGGCCATGGAGCTCAACGCCGGCCGGGTCATGTTCCGGGAGCTCGAGGTCGTGGGATCGCTCGGCTGTCGCCCGGTCGACTACCCGCGCGTCATCGACCTCGTCCGCCAGGGCCGCGTCGAAGTGACGGCGCTGGTGACCCGCCGCTTCACGCTCGACGAGATCGGCGACGCGTTCGACTTCCTGCGCAGCGGGGCATCGATCCGGAGCGTGGTGACCCCCACCTGACACCTACGGCTTCGGCGCCCCTCCATCATCCGGCGGCGGGTTCTCCTGTCCGCCGTTCGGCGCCGGCGTGCGGCGCCCGTCGGCCGGCCGCGTGCCGGGGCCCACCGCTGCCCCCGAAGCCGGGGCGTCCACGGCACCCGCGGCCGGCGCGGTGGTGGTCTCGGCGGCCGGCGCGGCTGTGCCGAACGTGTTCGATCCGCCCCAGAGCAGCCATGCCCCGATGCCGACCGCCACGACCACCAGCGCGATCACCACCCAGCGCCAGACGTGGCGGCGCGGCCGCCGCTCCATTCTCGATCTCAGCCATGTCAGTCCTCCTCTCTGGCCCGGGTGCGCCGGCGGGCAGCCGGCCCATAGAAGCGCTGGAGCGTGGTGCTCTGCCAGTCGGGGACCGTGCGCGGCTCCTCCTCCTGTCGACCAGCGTTGTCCAGGTCGTCCATCCCCGCGCGGGCGAAGATCCCGTCCACGTCGGTCTGGGCGCGTCGGCTCACGGGAAGCCCGCCGTACTGGGGGTACTCTGCCATGTCCCCGGCGAGGAGTCCGCCCACGACGACGCGCTTCTTTCGGCGCGCGAGCCGGACGCGGTCGACGGGGAGCAGGATGTGCCGGTCCACGGGCTCGAGGTCGAGCTTGTCCTCGTCCAGCGCCACGTCCAGAAAGCGAGCGCGCATCTCCGATGGGTCCATCAGGAGCCCGGTCACCCGGCCGACGTCGTTCCCGTCCGCTGTGACCACGGTCCAGCCACGCGGATCCTCGCCGGCCACGCGGTAGTCCTTCTCCAGGTCCGCCATGCGGCGCAGGTCGAGGTTGCCGTCCTGGCGGTCCTCGGGGGCGACCAGGTCGTGGTGAGCCCGGGCCGAGGTCCCGCCGTACACCGCGTCCAGGCGGCGCTCGAAGTCGGCGTCGAGCGCTTCGGGCTCCAGCGCGTACTCGGGCACCTCCTCGAGCCGCTCCCGCGTGAACCGGTCCACCCACACCGTCTTCTCCTCCACGTCGGCATGGGCGTGCTCCAGAGGCACGAGGACGTGCTTCTTCAGCAGCCCGAGGTCCACGTCGAGGTAGCGGAGGGCGCCGCTCCCGTCGAGGAGCATGTCGTCCACCTTCCCGACCTTCTCGTCGTCCTCACCCGTCCGTACGCGCCAGCCGCGCACGTCCCACGCTCCGTCCGGGAACGCGTAGTCGGACATGCGCGAGATCGGTCTCAGTGCCATGTTTCCTCCTGGTCTGGTTCCCCTGCCCGGAGGAAGGGGCAAGGCGGGTGCCACGCCGTCGGACGAGGTTGCCGGGGCGGCGGTCGCGGTGGCATCATGGAACCGCGCGGCCCCGGATCCCCCCAGGAGCGAGGCGATGATGCCCAGGACCGAGTTCATAAGCGCTGGCTTCCACGTCCCCGAGCGGGTGCTGAAGAACGACGATCTCACTCGTTGGTGGGACACGTCGGATGAGTGGATCCGGGAGCGGACCGGGATCGAGGAGCGGCACTGGGTGGAGCCGGGGCAGGAAGCGGGGTCCGACCTGGCGCTGCGGGCCACGCAGCGGGCCCTCGAGGCCGCATCCATGGACGCCTCCGAGCTCGACGCGATCGTTTACGCGACCCTGTCGCCGGACTTCTTCTTCCCGGGCGGCGGCGTATTCCTCCAGCGCAAGCTCGGTATCCGCGGCATCCCCGCCATCGACATCCGCAACCAGTGCACGGGGTTCCTGTACGGCCTCTCCGTAGCCGACGCGTGGATCCGAACGGGGCAGTACCGCCGCATCCTGCTGGTGGGCGCCGAGGTTCACTCCTCGGGGATGGACTTCGGCCCCGAGGGGCGCGACCTGAGCGTGCTCTTCGGCGACGGCGCGGGCGCTGTCATCCTCGGGCCCAGCGACGACCCGGACCGGGGCATTCTGTCGACGCACCTGTGGGCGGACGGCCGCTACGCGGAGAAGCTCTGGTGCGAGGCGGAGGCCTCGGCGCGCTTCCCGCGCATCTCGCACGACGACCTCGACGCCGGGAAGCATTACGCGCGGATGGAGGGGCGAGAGGTGTTCAAGCACGCGGTGGTGCGCATGCCGGAGTCGGTGCGCGCGGCGCTCGAGGCGAACGACCTCAACGTGGAGGACATCGACCTCCTCATCGCCCACCAGGCGAACCTCCGCATCACCGAGATGGTGGGGAGGGGGCTCGGCCTGCCCCCCGAGAAGATCTACAACAACATCCAGCGATACGGGAACACCACGGCCGCCACCATCCCCATCTGCATCGCGGAAGCGGTCGAGAAGGGGCTGCTCCGCCGCGGCGATCTGCTGATGCTCACGGCGTTCGGGAGCGGCTTCACATGGGGCAGCGCGGCCGTGCGCTGGTAGCGGAGGTCAGGGGCGCCGGGGCCTCAGCCAGATCCCGACCACGCCGCACTCCGCCCCCGCGCCGCGGTAGCGGCTCGGGATCTGGCCCACGTGAAGGTATACCTCGACACCCTCGATGTCCTTTGGACTGAACACGTCGAGCGCGCGGATGTCCCAGGGCGTTCCGTCCACGAAAAGCCGCACGTCGCACGAGTTCGCCCGGTCCGCGTAGATGCCGCATTCGCCGCGCTCGCAGTAGTAGCGAAGCCCCGGGACCGCGCGCATGAGGTCCATCATGTTCGATGGCCGGTTCCGCTCGATGTCCTCACGCCCGACGAAATACCCGCTCCCCTTCTCCTTCCGGTCGTAGAACGCGGCCATGCCCGGCGTGGTGAAGCGGCGGGCCACGGTCACCGACAGTGGCTGGAGCACCAGCGGCTCGGGATCGACCTTGACGCTGATGAGCTGGTTCTCCGTGGCACGGACGAAAAACTCTCGCGACAGGGCGCCGAACGCCAGGTGGCTCACCACCAGCGTCCGCACCCCGACCTCCACGTCGTGGAGCATGAAGCTCCCGTCCTTCTGGCTGATGTCCCACCCGTCCGCCCCTCGGACCCGCACCAGCGCCCCCTCCACCGGCCGGTTCGTGGACGCGTCCGTTACGTAGCCGGGGACGATCGGGACGACCGGCCGATCCAGCGGCAGCTCCACGCGCAGCGTCGTGCCCGCGTACGGTCCGAGCCTCCATGGCGCGCTCGCCACCTCGCCCCGGTGGGCCCGGACGAGAATTTGCCCGGCGGGCAGGTGGCCGCAGCGGCGGAACGCCCCGTCGTCGTCCGTGTCGAGGTGGAACACCTGGAAGGTGGAGTCGCGGGCAGCCCAGTACACGGCCACCACGGCGCCCGCCGCGGGTTCGCCGTCGACCGTGACCCTCCCGGCGAGCGTCGGGTCCGCACACTGCGCCCTGACCGCAGCGACCCCTCCGCACCAGAGGGCGGCCGCGAGAACGGGGAGGGAGATCATGGTTCGCATGGCGGGTCGGCCCCGGTGGCTTCTTCCTCGGTCTCGTCAGGGCCATCCGCACGCTAAGGCATGCCGCGCTCCCGGGTCAAGGCGCTGCCGCGCCGCGTCAGTGCGCGCGGATCACGCGATAGCGCGCACGCACGAAATTGTCAATGCCGTATGCGGCGAGACCGGCCGCGACCAATCCTAGGAGCCACGGGACCCCCGCCATGACGTCGAGCACGCCGTTCAGGCCCCTTGCCTCGGACGGATTGGCCTGGATCCCGGCGACGACGAAGAACCCGCCGATGATCCCGAGCACCACGCCCCTCGCCGCCAGCCCGAACCGGCTCACACGCACCACCCACGGACGAGCTCGGGCCGAAAGCGCGCCCAGGGCGAGCTGGTCGTCCAGGTCCGTTTCCCAGCTGTTCCACAGCTGCTGGAGCCCGTACAGGATCACAGCCACGCCGACGCCGACGAGGATCCACCGCCCGCCGGGCGCCGAGAGGAGCGTGGCCGACCAGTGCTGCGCGCCCCCTCCACCGCCGGTGCTCGCCCCGCTGCCCGCGCCCCCGACGCCGGCCCGGGTCATCCGCACGCCGGAGCCGGCGCCTCCGCCGCTTGCGCCGGCGAACACGAGGCGGCCTGCCTCGAAGCACAGACCCGCGTAGATGAGCCCCGTGATGCCGTAGAAGATGCGTTTCCCCGCGCCGTCGTTCTCGGGGTTGGCGATCAGGCGGTAGCCCTGCCAGACCACGTAGCCGAGCAGCCCGAGCGCGATCAGTGCGAGGACCACCATGCCCCAGTTGGAGCCGTCCAGCCACGCGAGCGCGCCTTTCGACCCCGTTGCGTTCCCGCCACCGTGCAGGGCGACGGCGACGGCCAGGACGCCCACCAGGACGTACACGGCGCCCTTCGCGGCGTAGCCGAGCCGAGCCAGCCGCTCGACCCACGGTGCAGCGGCCTCCCTGGCTTCCCTCGCCTCCGTCCCAGCTCGCTTCGCCGGCTTCCGTCCCTCGTTCATATCGAGCCTCCCCTGCGACGTGCTCCGCCGGCGCTCCGCGGGCCGGCGCGTATTGCGTTCAGGGGCAGGAACCGTTCCGCCGGGCACGCCTGTTGCCCTCGGGAGAGGTGGAGAGGAGGGTCGCATGGACGAGGAGCTGCTCGAGTTCGAGAACACGATCGAGGACGACGCCGGCCACAGTCACGTGGCCACCGTTCTGGGCCGGGAGCGGGAGGACGGGTTGTGGATCGGGTGGCTCCGGTTCCGGGCGCTGGATCCGCAGGCCGGCGCGACCGTGCTGGAGACCGGGCGGGAGACGACACAGCCGAACCGGAAGGACCTGCGCTACTGGGCCTCCGGCCTCACCTACTTCTACCTCCAGGGCGCGCTGGCACGCGCCCGCCGCCGCGCCGCCGTCCGTGTGCCGGCAGCGGACGCTGGGGTGAACGACGGTGTCGCGGGGCGCCGACCCCGCACGGCACCTTCAGGTCGGAGTGCCGGCCCCGAGGGAGGACGACGCCTCGACGTGGTGGGGGCGGACGACCACGTCGCCGGCGACGTGATGGGCGTGCGCGCGCCGCGGACGGGCACCGTCCGCGAGCTGCCCGACATGGGGATGGTGATCTACGAAGGCGTGCGCGGCGACGCCCACGCATTCTCCGTCCACTTCGCCACGCCCAACCAGGGCGCCACGCTGGCGAACTGGCTGTTCAGCCGGCTCCACCGGGCCGGCGCCGCCGTGCGCGTGGACGGCCGCGCCGTTCCGCTGACCAATGACGGGCTGTGCGACGCGCTCGTGGGACCGGTGCCGTAGCTCAGGAGACCCGGTCGGAATCATGCGGGATTCCGGGCTCCGGGAAATCGAGTGGAGTAGGGGGGCGCATCGAGAGGTCCACGGCCAGCCATACGAGCCGGGAGAGGGGATAGAAGCCGATCGGTCCGAGGATCATGAGCGGCGCGCCGATCCAGGCGAGCCAGCGCCACGGCACGTCCGGCCAGGTCAGGAGCACGCTCGCGGCGAGAAACCCGACCAGCAGGAGCTCGACCGCTATGAAGTTCAGAACGTAGCCGCCGAGGAAGAAATCGCTCTCGCCTCGATCGAGCTTGAGCTGACAGCGGGGGCACGCATCCCGCGGCTCGACCCAGCCGTCGAAGAGGCCTTCGGACGCGCACAGGGGGCAGCGGCGTCGGAGGGCCCGCCCGAGCATCACTCGGATCGGGGGATGGGGATACTGGTCGAGCATGGCAGGAAGATGGCGGCCGCCGACCGAGCATGGAACCGGAGAAAGGTCGGACCGATGGGGAACGGGATGGTGACGGCGGCGGGACTGGGGGCGGTGACGGGGCTGCGCACCATGATGGGCGTGGCGTGGACGGCACGGCAGCTGTCCGCGGCCCCCGACAGCCGCTGGCGTCGGCCCGGCCGCCGCCAGCGGCGGAGTCGACTGGAGCGCTGGCTCGCGAATGATTCCGCGGCGCGCGTGTTGGGCGGGATGGCCGCGGCGGAGCTGGTCGTCGACAAACTGCCGGGGATCCCCGACCGGGTATCCGCCGGAGCGATCTTCGGTCGGCTCACTATCGCGGGCATGCTCGGCGCGCTGGCGGCGGGTCCGGATGCGCGCGTCCCGGGCGCGGCCGTCGGCGCAGCCTCCGCGCTGGTCGCGGCGTGGGGCGGCTGGCTCGTGCGCGCGCGCCTGGCCCCCTCCGCCGCCCCGGACGCGTTGATCGCCCTCCTGGAGGATGCGGTGGCAGTCAGCGGGGCGCGCGCGGCGAGCGCGCGCCTCGCCCGGTGACCGCCGCGATCCCGGCGCGGATGCCCGGCGCAGCGAGTCCCACCGTGACTCCGAGGATGGCGCCCGCCAGCGCGTCCACGCCATAGTGGAACCCGCCGTATACGGTGGCGAAGGCGAGCGTGGCCGTGAGGATGGCGGTCCAGGGCGTGATCCGCGGTGCCTCCCGGTGGAGCGCCACGGTCACCGCGGCGGCGAGGCCGACATGGCTCGAAGGGAACGCGGTGCCCACGCTCGAGCCGACTTCGAGGACGCGGTGCGTGAAACCGAACAGGAGCCCGCGATCCAGCGGCCCGTGGGGGATGGGGAACAGGTAGCGCGGTCCCAGAACGGGGAAAGCCGTGAAAAGCGCCGAGTCCACGACGAACATCAGGGCGATGGTGAAGGCCACGCGGCGGAAGCCCTGGCGGCGGCCGGACACGAAGAGGACGAGCGGCGGGAGTCCTACGAGCGCGTAGTACGACAGGTAGGCCGCGTGCAGCGGCTCTGAGAGCGAGATCCACGGCCACGCCGCCGACAGCCACTGGCTCGGCTGACCCCCGAACAGCACGGCGTCCCAGTGCTGGACCACCGCGTCGTAGACCAGGGGGCCGTGAAGCACGCCCGCCATGAGGGGCGCCTCCCAGTAGAACGCCGGCGCGATCAGGAGGGGCGACCAGTCAGCGACAACCCGAGCCACCGGAACGCCCGCGAGCACGGCCCGGCCGGGGAACGGACGGTCGAAGAGGAGGTGCGCCAGGAGGAGGTGCGCCGCCACCAGGCCGAGCCGCAATGCGTGGCCGGGGCCGGGCAGCGCCAGCACCGCGGCGGTGACGAGGAGCCAGGTCCCCACGAGGCGACGCGCCGGTCGCGCGGTCGACTCCCGCTCCGGCGCGAAGACAGCGGGAGCGCGCGGTGGCTCCCGCCTCAACGTCCCCTCCGACCCCCTGTTATCGACGAACGTCCTCGTTTGCGTCGCTTTCCCGGCGAACGAGCTTGCCCGTGATCAGCTCCTCGACGATGCGATCGGCGTCGTACACGTCGTCGAGGGCTTCCGTGATCGCGCGCACGTCCACCATGATGTTCCGCCCCCGTTGCGGGAGGTAGATGAAGTCCCGGGACAGCCCCTCGATGTTGCGGTCGAAGTTCAGCCCCACCATCTCCACCGACGGCGTGATGGCCGGTGACCCCGAGTTGCCGCCGTACGTGTCGGCTGTCGAAATGAAATCGAGCGGCGTGTTCAGGTCCAGGCCGGCGGGCGGCGGGAGCCAGCGATCCGGCAGGTTCCAGTCGGAGTCGCGCCCGTATGACCACAGGTGGTCGTACATCCCGTAAAACGTGGTGTAGACCGGCGCCACAGTGCCGTTGTACTCGTACGGCAGCACCACGCCGTCGGTGATACGGGGGGAAGAGGTCGCGTCGGGCGGCACACTCGTCCCGTAAACCCCGAAGCGCGCCCGACCCAGCTCCGCGGCCAGCTCGTCCTCCCGATCCGAAAGCCGACGCCACGCGTCCTGGTAGGCGTCGAAGCGCGGCAGGATCGCCTGGGCCAGCTGGACCGCGGGATCCTGAGATGGCTTCCCCGACTCCAGCAGCGCCGCCGTCATCCCCCTGTCCGAGAGCTGGCTCCCCTCCAGCAGCGTGGTCGCCGCCTCCTCCGGGTTCATCTCTCCGAGCGCCTGCGTGGCCAGGGGATCGTCCGCGCCGAGATAGCGCTCGAAGTCGGCCAGTCGCAGCGACAGCAGTGCGTGCTCCAGCTGCTCCGGCAGGTCCTCGACCTCCACCGCGCGCCGCTTCAGCACGGCTGCCTGCTCCGCGTCACCGGCCGCCTGCGCCTTCAGCATCTGGGCCGCGAAGAGCGCGCGCAACAGCGTAGCCGAAGAGGAGCGCGGACTCCCGAAGAGCCGGAACGCGCCGTACGGAGCTGACAGGTCCCGCTTCTCCGCCTGCAGCGATGCGATCCGCTCGACCACGTCGCCGTATTGCCGGCTCAGCTCGGGATCCGCCGCGATAGAGTCGAGGAAGCGCTCCTCCGCGATCCGCTTCCGCGTCATGATCTCGGGCGTGCGGAGCGCGCCTAGCCGCCCCGCGTATGCCTTCTGGGAGTTGCTCAGCCCGAACATCACGTTGCGCAGGTCCATGGCCTCCCCCGCCGCAGGATCGGCGTCGTAGAACGCGTGCATCGCCTCCAGCCGGTCGTCCAGCGCCCTCACGGTGTACGGGGTGACCACGTCGCGGCTGAACGCCAGCTGCGCCATCGTCAGGAGCCGGCTCGTGGGGCCGGGATTCCCCACGACGAACACCACGCTCCCTTCCTGCACCCCCTCCAGGCTCCACCCCAGGTGCTGCTCGCTCTGGAACGGCTTCCCTTCATCGTCGTAGACGCGCAGGAAGGCGAAGTCGAGGGCGTAGCGCGGATACGTGAAGTTGTCCGCGTCGCCGCCGAAAAAGCCCATCTGGAGCTCCACGGCCGCCACCAGCCGCACGTCCGTGAACCGGTGGAAGACGTAAGCGGAGTAGCGGCCGCCATGGTACAGGGCACGCACCTCCACGTGCACGTCCCCGTGCTCCTGCTGCAGACGCCGCTGCACGCGGGCGACGGCCGAGTCCCTGGCCGCCGCCTTCGCCTCCGTCCCCGCCGCCGCGTCCACCGCGGACAGCACCTCCTCGCTCACGTCCTCCACGCCGATGAGCCGGTCCGCGTAGTACCCCGGAATGCGACGCTCCTCGTCCAGCGTCGGGGCGTAGAAGCCGTTGTCCAGCAGCGATTCCCCCTCCCGCTGCACAGACTGCAGTCGGCCGCGGACGCAGTGGTGGTTCGTCGCGACCAGGCCGTTGGGAGACACGAATGAGGCCGAGCAACCGGGGATGCGGAGCACGCTCATCCGCACCCGGTCGAACCACGCCTGGTCCGCCTGGAAGCCGTAGGTCCGGGTGAAGTACTCCGTCGGCGGGTACTCGTACGTCCACATCTTCCCGAAATCGTACGGTCCTGGGATCGTGTCGATGTCCGCCGTCTGGGCAGCTGCCGGGGCGACGAAGCAGAGCAGGGCCGGGACCAGCCATCGGCCGGTGGCGCGCGAGAACATGGCGTATTTCCGTTGTGTTCGTGACGGGGATGCGAGGGTTCGCAGGTTAGGTTGCCGACCCGGTTGCGCGCGCGCAAGGAGAGTCCGGCCAGGGCGAGGGGTGCGGGCTCATCCGCTTTCCCGAGGACGTGGACGCCGGCAGGACGCCGCAGCGGCGTCCCGGCAGCCCTCCACCGCACGGTTGCGCCGACGCCGACCGCCGCCGAAACTCCACCTTCATGCGCCTTGCCCCCCTCGACTGGCTCATTGTCGCTCTCTACTTCGCCGCCGCGCTGGCCATCGGGTTGTGGGCGGCGCGGCGGGCCGGGCGGGACACGGGCGAGTTCTTCCTTTCCGGCCGCAGCATGCCGTGGTGGCTGCTGGGCACCTCCATGGTCGCCACCACCTTCTCCACGGACACGCCCAACCTGGTCACCGATATCGTGCGCCAGGACGGCGTCTCGGGGAACTGGGTGTGGTGGGCGTTCCTGGTCACCGGAATGCTCACGGTGTTCGTGTACGCCAAGCTGTGGCGGCGTGCCGGCGTGATGACGGACCTGGAGTTCTACGAGATCCGCTACGGAGGCGCCCCCGCAGCGTTCCTGCGCGGCTTCCGTGCGCTCTATCTGGGCGTGTTCTTCAACGTCATGATCATGGCCACCGTGTCGCTCGCGGCCGTGAAGATCGGGCGCGTCCTGCTGGGCGTCTCTCCTCTCGTGACGCTGGTCGTCGCGGGAGGCGTGACCGTGCTGTTCAGCGCGCTGGGCGGGCTGACGGGCGTGCTGCTCACGGACTTCCTCCTCTTCCTCACGGCCATGGCCGGGTCGGTGGCTGCGGCGGTCGTCGCCGTGGGACTGCCGCAGGTGGGTGGGCTGCACGGGCTGTTCTCGAACCCGGCCGTGTCCACGCGGCTCGCCATCCTTCCCGACTTCCACGACCCGGCCGCGTTCGTCCCGCTCTTCGTCATCCCGCTGGCCGTGCAGTGGTGGAGCGTCTGGTACCCCGGCGCGGAGCCCGGCGGCGGCGGCTACATCGCGCAGCGGATGCTGTCGGCCCGCGACGAGACCGACGCCACCGCGGCCACGCTCTTCTTCAACGTGGCCCACTATGCCCTGCGGCCGTGGCCGTGGATCCTGGTCGGGCTCGCCTCGCTCGTGGTGTTCCCCACGCTGGACTCCATCCAGCAGGCGTTCCCGGCCATCGAGCCCGGGATCCTGGGCCATGACCTGGGCTACCCGGCCATGCTCACTTTCCTCCCGGCCGGGCTGCTGGGGCTGGTGGTGGCGTCGCTGGCAGCGGCGTACATGTCCACCATGTCCACGCACCTGAACTGGGGCTCCAGCTACGTGGTCAACGACTTCTGGCGCCGCTTCCTCGACCCGGACGCCAGCGAGGGGCGCCTGGTCACGGTGGGGCGGGCGACGACGGTCGTCCTGATGGTCCTCGCGGCCGCGCTCACCCTCTGGCTCCAGAACGCGTACCGGGCGTTCCAGATCCTGCTCCAGGTCGGCGCCGGGACGGGGCTCCTCTTCATACTCCGCTGGTTCTGGTGGCGGATCAACGCGTACAGCGAGATCACCGCGATGGTGGTCAGCTTCGCCGTAGCGCTCTGGTTCGAGATCCTCCAGCCACGGCTCATCCCCGGGCTGGTCGTGGCGCCATCGCTGAAGCTGGTGGCGGGCGTCCTCATCACCACGGCCGCCTGGGTGCTCGTGACCTTCGCCACCGCCCCCACCGACGACGCAACCCTCCGCCGCTTCTACCGTCTGGCCCGGCCCGGCGGCCCCGGCTGGCGACGCGTGGCCGAGCGGTCGGCCGCAGCGGGCGAGGCGATGCCCGATCCGGCCGGCGACTGGACGGTGCCACGCGGCATCCTGGCCATGGTGGCCGGGTGCCTGACCGTTTACGCCGCGCTCTTCGCCGTCGGCTACTGGATCTACGGCCGCTTCGCCATCGCAGGAGGGCTCACCGTCGTCGCGGTGACGGGCGCGATCGTGCTGGCGCGCATCTGGGGGTCGGTGGCCGGACGCGCTGGCGGTCCTGGTGGAGGGGGCGCCTCGCCGCCAGGTGACGCAGCGACGGCGCCCGGCTCCGACGGGAGCGGCGGCCCGTGAACCCTGTCGCGGTGGTGCTCGCCGCGGGCCGGGGCACGCGCATGCGGAGAGCGGCCGACGTCCCGCTCACGCCGGAGCAGACGGCGGCCGCCGACCGGGGCCTGAAGACCCTGGTGCCGATCCGCGGCCGACCGTTCCTCGCGTATGTCCTCGACGAGCTCGCCGCCGCGGGCTTCGAGGAGGCGTGCCTCGTGGTCGGGCCGGGCGAACGGACCGTGGACGGCGGGCCCGGCCCTGCACGCGGTGAGGGTGACCCCGTGCGCGCAGCCGCGGTAGCGCTGGACGCGCCGCTCCGCCTCCGCTTCGCGGTACAGGCTGAGCCCAGGGGCGGCGCGGACGCGGTGCTCGCCTCGGAGCCCGTGGTGGGCGAGTCGCCCTTCGTCGTCATCAACGCGGACAACCTCTACCCCGCCGGCGTGCTCCGGGCGCTCCGCGAGCTGGCCGGGCCCGGGCTCGCGGCATTCGACCGGGAAGTGCTGATCCGGGAGTCCAACATCCCGCCGGAGCGGGTGGCGGCGTTTGCGCTGATCGAGGAGCGGGACGGCCTGCTCGTGCGCATCATCGAGAAGCCGCCCGCCGATGTGGCAGCCCGGATGACGGGTGCGGCCGTGAGCATGACGGCGTGGCGCTTCGACCCGGACATTTTCGCCGCCTGCCGCAACGTCGAGCCGTCGCCACGCGGGGAGCTGGAGCTGCCGGATGCGGTTGCGCTGGCCATGTCGCGCGGGACCCGGTTCCGGGTGGTCCCGGTTCGCGCGGGCGTGCTCGACATCTCCCGGCGCGAGGACATCCCCGCGCTCGAGCGCGTGCTGGCCGGCGCCACCGGCGCGTGGAAGGAACCCGGCTGAGCGCGCGACTGTTCGTCCCCGGCCGCATCGAAGTCCTGGGGAAGCACACCGACTACGCCGGCGGCGCGGCGCTGCTGGCGGCCGTGGACCGCGGCTTCACCTTCGAGGCGGACCCCGCGGATGACGGCGAGGTGGTGGTCCGTTCGGAGGACAGCGGGGAAGAAGTCCGACGGGTGTTGAGCCGGCGCGGCGTCTGGACGCCAGCCGCTCATGCCGCTCCCGGCGCGGACCCCGGCCCGGTCGTGACCGCCGGGACCGCCCGCGCCGGCCGCTCGGCGGGCCCGGACCCCGGGTGGTCCAGGTACGTGGACGCCGTCCTGTCCCGCGCCCCGGACGTCCTCAGCGGCTCGCTCCGGGGCGCCCGGCTCCGGTTCCGCTCGACGCTGCCGCCGGCGGCCGGATTGAGCAGCTCGAGCGCGCTGGTCACCGGCGTGTTCCTCGCCCTCTACGCCGTCTGCGACGGCGCCGACGGCGCGCCCGACCCGCCCGACCCGGCCGCGCCGGCCGGGGCGTCGGCGCGGTCCGCCCCATCCGGCCCACGCGCCTTCTCGGACCGCGAAGCGGTGGCGGCGTGGCTCTCGGACGTTGAGAGGGGAAGGGACGTGGGAACGCGCGGGGGGAGCGAGGACCACGTGGCTATCCTCTGCGCACGGGGGGGCGAGGTCGTGCGCTACAGGCTCGCGCCGGTGCGATTCCGGGGCAGCGCGCCCGTGCCGGACGGGTGGATCTTCGCCGTTGGGACGAGCGGCGTGGCCGCGGAGAAGGGCGCGGCGGCCCGCGCCCGCTTCAACCGCCTGAGCGACCTGGCTGCGGACGCCGCTCGCGCCTGGGCCGTCGGGAGTGGCCGCGCGGATCCGGACCCGGGCCACCCGGGCCGCCCGGTCGGCCCGGCCGGTCCGGCGCCCGACAGCTACCCGATCCTCGGCCAGGCGCTGCACGCGGGCGGGGGCACAGCGCCCGTTCTGGGCGAGGCGCTCGACGCGGGGGAGGCCGCGGCGACGGTGCTGGAGGGGATCCGGGCGGGAGCGCCGCGGCTCGGGCTCGATCCGGGGCCGCTCCTGCGCCGCGCCGGCCACTTCATGGAGGAGGTGGCGCTGGTGGACGACGCGCTGCGCGCCCTCCGGGCCGGGGACGTGGCGGCGTTTGCCGACGCCGCGAACCACTCCGCCGCCGTGGGCGCGGCCTTGCTGGAGAACCAGGTGCCCGAAACCCTGGCGTTGGCCCGGGCGGCGCGGAGCCTGGGCGCCCCGGCCTCATCTCCATTCGGCGCCGGCTTCGGCGGTGCGGTCTGGGCCCTCGTGCAGCGCCCGGACGCCGCGGCCTTCCTCGCCTCCTGGGAGCGCGCCTACAGGAACGCCTTCCCCGGCCGGGTCGGCGCTACGTTCTTCGTTTCGCCTGCAGCGGCGCCCGCGGGCTGACCCGGGGCGCCGTCCGTCCTCATCGCGGCAGTGCGCGGATCTCGATCCGGTCCTCGCTGAACAGGGGGATCAGCAGGCGTCTCCGACTCCCGTCCCAGCCGATGCCGGCCGGGGACTGGACATCGCTGACGAGCGTGTCCGCGGGGCCACCGCCGGCCGGGATGCGGAAGACCGCCCGGGCTTCCCAGCTGGACACGAGCAGCGTGCCGTCGTCGAGGCGGATGATGCCGTCGAGCTGCCCGGCCGGGACCTTCGCCACCTGCGCCGGCGGCGAATTGGCGCCGAGCAGCACCCGGCCCACCTCCGGCGCGCTGAACGTCACGAAGAACAGCGTGTCTCCGTGAGCCGCGAGACCGTTGGGCGCCTTCAGGTCGGCCCCTTCCGCCACCTTGCGCGGGCCCGTCGGCTCGAGCGCCCAGATGGCGTCCGTGCCCGTGGGGGAGAGGTCGGAGTCGAGGCCGCTGTCGGAGACGTACACCGTCCCGTCCGGCCCGACGGCCACGCCGTTGAGGAACGTGGCGCCGGGAACGGGGCGGGCGCCGATCGGGTCGCCCGTAGCCCGGCTGAACGCCCGCACGGTGTCGATGTCTGCAACGAAGAGCGTGTCCCCTTTCAGCGCCATCCCCTTTGGCGCGTCCAGGCGCACGTCCTCCCGCGCACCCGCGTCCACCCATCGCAGGCTCTCGACCGTGCCATCGGGGTTCACCCGCGAGATGAAGCCGTTGTCGTCGTGCTCCACGGCCCCTCCATTGATGTTCGAGACCAGGTAGACGCCGGCCTGCTCGTCGTACAGAACCGACTCGGGCGTCTGGAAGCCAGCGTCGGCGATCGTGATGGACTGCGCGCCGGCGGCGCCCGGCGCCGCGGCGGCGTTTTCGCTCGCCCCTCCGCTCCTTCCGGCGGTCTGCCCGGCCCCGTCCGTCGTGCCCCCGGCGTTGCCGCCGTTGTCACCCCCGCACGCCACCACCGGGAGAGCCAGCGCGATCAGCAGGGCCATACGACTCAGGATTGTCCTCGACATCGGCACTCCTTTGCTGGAATCGCTGCCCAACACGCGAGATGCCTGCCGGCGCCGGAATCGCCGGCCGAATCTTCCCTGCGGCTGCGCTCGTAGTGAGCCGGCGACGGCAGCTCGGCGTCCACCCCCCAGACGGCGGGAACCATGAACGCGCTTCTCCACGACTTGCGCTTCGCACTCCGCATGCTGCGGAAGAACGCCGCCTTCACGGCGGCGGCCGTGCTCACGCTGGCCCTGGGAATCGGCCTGAACACGGCAGTCTTCAGCGCCATCTACGCGCTGGTGCTGCGGCCACTCCCCGGGGTCGAGTCGCCGGACCGGCTGGTTCAGCTCTACCGCCGCTGGTCCGACGACCTGCCCTACGGTGCCAGCTCCATCCCGCACTTCTTCAGCATCAAGGAAGAGAACAGGACGTTCAGCGACGTCACCGCATGGACGTTCATCCCGATGAGCCTGAGCGCGAGCGGAGAGAACGAGCGGGTCATCGGGGCGCTGGTCTCGGCGGACTTCTTCCGCGTCTTCGGCGTACGCGCGGCACTCGGGCGGGACTTCCTGCCGCAGGAGGACGTCGGGGAAGGGGAGCATCCGGTGGTGATCCTCGGCCACGGGCTGTGGGAGCGTCGCTTCGCCTCGGATCCGGGCATCGTGGGGCGGGACATCACCGTGAGTGGACGGCCTTACCAGGTCGTCGGCGTGGCGCCCGCGGACTTCCGCGGCGCCATGCCGGCCATCTCGCCGGACCTCTACGCGCCGCTCATGATGCAGCCGGCCCTCATGCCCGGACCCGACCTGGTCCAGCAGCGCGGCTCCAACTTTCTGACCATGGTGGCCCGCCTGAAGCCCGGCGTCACGGTGGACCAGGCCAGGTCGGCCATGGAAACCCTCGTCGCCGGACTCCGCGAGCGCTTCCCGGACGACTACGAGAACAGCGGGATCCTGGTGGTGCCCCAGTCCGACGTGGTGATCCACCCCGGGCTCGGCGATGCCCAGCGCACCATGCCCCTGCTCATGATGGCCGTGGTCGCCATGCTCCTGCTCCTGGCCTGCGTCAATGTGGCCAACCTGTTCCTCGCCCGCGCCCGCGACCGGGAGCGCGAGATGGGGATCCGACTGAGCATCGGGGCAGCGCGCGCCCGGGTGGTCCGGCAGCTCCTGACCGAGGCCCTGCTCTTCTCCTTCGTGGCGGCGCTGGCCGGCCTCGGCCTGGCCTGGATCAGCGTACGTGTGCTCAACGGGATCCGGCTGCCCACCGACTTCCCCGTGGAGTTCGGCGTCACGCTGAGCGCGCCCGTGCTCCTGTTCACGCTGGCCGCCGCCGTGCTCACGGGCGTCCTCTTCGGGCTCGCGCCCGCGCTGGTCGCTTCGCGCCCGTCGCTGGTCACGGCGCTCAAGGGCGATGCCGGCCGACGGGGCGTCTCTCGTTCCCGGGCCACGCGCACCCTCGTGGGCATCCAGGTGGCGCTCTCAATGGTGCTCCTCGTGAGCGCGGGGCTGTTCCTGCACAACCTCCAGCAGGCAACCTCCCTGGACAAGGGGTTTCAGGCGGACAACCTGCTCCTGGCGGGGATGGACCCGGGGCTGCAGGGGTATCCGCAGTCCCGGAGCGACGCCTTGTTCCACGATCTCCTCCAGCGTGTCCGGGCGTGGCCGGAAGTGAAGGCAGCGGGGCTGGCGGAGATCGTGCCGATGGGCCTCGGCTCGCAGCAGCGGGGAATCGGTGTGCCGGGCTATGAGCCTTCGCCCGGCGAGTTCATGTCGATCGATTACAACATCATCAGCGACGGGTACTTCGACGCGATGGGGATTCCGATCCTGCGGGGCCGGGGCATCGGAGCGCAGGACGACGAGGCCGCGCCGCGCGTGGCCGTGGTGAACGAGCGCTTCGCCTCGCGCTTCTGGCCCGGTGAGGAGGCGGTCGGGAAGCGGTTCCGGACGGCCGGCGAGGACCACGAGGTCGTCGGCGTGGTGCCAGACGGCAAGTACAGGCGCCTGGGGGAGGACCCGCTCCCCTACATGTACCTGTCTCTTGCCCAGCACAGCGAGACGGAGCTGGTGCTGCACGTGCGTACGGAAGGGGCTCCCGAGGCGCTGACCCCCCGCCTCCGTTCGCTGGTCCGCGAGCTCGACCCCACCCTGCCGCTCTACGACGTCCACACCATGAATGCCCACCTTTCCTATGCCATGCTCCCGGCGCGTGTGGCGGGCATCGTGCTCGGGATCTTCGGTATGCTGGGGCTCTTCCTGGCCGCCATCGGCATCTACGGCGTGATGGCGTACTCCGTGGCCCAGCGAACGCGCGAGATCGGCATCCGTGTGGCGCTCGGCGCAGCCAGTCGGGAGGTGGTCGGGCTCGTCGTCCGGCAGGGGATGATCATCGTGGCCCTCGGCGCGGCCGCCGGTCTCGCGCTCGCCGCGCTGGCCGCCCGGCTCATCGGGAGGATGCTGTACAGCGGCTCGGGCGCCGATCCGCTCGCTTTCGGCGCCGTTCTGGTCGTCCTCTTCGGCGCCGCGATCCTCGCCACCTACCTGCCCGCGCGTCGGGCAGCGGGGGTGGACCCCGTCCGAGCGCTGAAAGCCGAGTAGGCTGGGGCGATTCCGCTGGACGGCAGGTCGCTCGCGCGCATGGGGAACGCCGGCGTTTCGCGGGGCGGCGGTGTCGCCCGCTAACGCGCCAACCCCGCGTACAGCACGACGGCCACCGCCGTGGCCAGGTTCAGGCTGGACACTCCCGGCCGCATCGGGATCGACACGCGCGCGGTCGCGCGCTTCAGGAGCGCAGGGGAGAGGCCTGTGCGCTCCGACCCGAACGCCAGCACGGCGCGCCGCGGGAGCTGCGCCACGAGCGGCTCCCCCTCCGGATCCAGCGCGAACAGCGGCCGATCCGTCTCCGGGAGCGCATCCACACGCGCAACCGGCAGCGCGAACTGGAGCCCCGCGCCTCCGCGCAGCGAGGCCGGGTGCCAGGGGTCGTGCGCGCCCGTGACCAGGACGCCGCCGGCCCCTGCCGCGGCGGCGACCCTCACCACCGCGCCAATGTTGCCATGGTGGGTCGGCCGCTCCAGCAGGACCACCGGCGCGTCCGCCGCCGAGAGCGCCGCGCGCGCCCCCCGGGCAGGATCGGCGCCCCAGGCGGCGCGCCGGGCGAGAGCGATCACGCCGGTGGGGTGGGGCGCGGGGGCGAGGCGGCGGAAGAGATCGTGGTCGAGTGGGGCCGCCAGGGCGGCGATCTCCCCGGCGACGTCGGGCGCGAGCCGGCTCGCGAGCCGGCCGAGCTCGTCGGGATCCGGCGTCCACGCCTCCAGGATGCGAGCGCCGAAGCGGAGCGCGTGCTTGAGCGCGTGGAGCCCTTCGAGCACCGCCAGCTGCGGGTCCACGCGGGCGGCGTGGTACCGTTCCGCCAGTGTCGGGGATGCGCCCGAGGCCTCGGGCCTCACGCGCTGGAGACCAGCCGCCCCTTGCGGTCGGCGGCGTCGCGGGCGGCACGGACGACTTCGAACAGGTCCTCTTCGGACGCGAAGGTCCGGGTGAAGAGGGGATGGCCGTCCACGGTCTCCGACGCCGGTCGCAGGAGGCTCATGCCGAAGCCGCCGATGAATGCCATCCCCTCACGGCTGGCGCCGAGCGCGGCGAAGCGGATCGGCGCACGCCACGGGAGATCGCGGTGCCAGCGGACCATCGCTTCGGCGAAGAGGTGAGCGCCCAGCCCGCGGCCCCGCCACTTCGGCGCGACCACCAGCCCTGCGAAATACCAGATCGTGCGCCCGCTGTTGCACGCCGCCGCCAGGTCGTCGACGTCGAGGTCGTTCTCGGAGCGGGCCCCGATCAGGAGCGCGCCCGCCCGCTGGCCGTCGAGCGGCCACAGCTGGATGCAGCCGACCAGGCCTTCCCCGTTCCACGCCCCCACGTACCCGCGCGGGAATGCGCGCCACATCTCCTCGTCCATCATCGTGGCGCGCGGATTGGCGCCGTACGACGCTTCCGCCAGCTGCCGCACCGCCCGGAAGGAATGGCGGCGCGTCACGTACTCGAAATCCAGCACGTGATTCGTCGTGGCTTTCAGCTCCCGAACTCGTAGAGGGGCTCGAAGCGGGCGGTGAAGTGGCGCAGCACGGGCGCCTGGTGCGTGATGCGGAATCCGCCGATGGACTCGCGCCGCCGGAACACCTCCAGGATCACCTCGATCACGTAGTCGATATGGCTCTGGGTGTAGACGCGGCGAGGGATCGTGAGTCGCACCAGCTCCGTGGGACCTGCCTCCTCCTCACCGGTTTCCGGGTCGCGCCGGCCGAACATGACCGTGCCGATCTCGACACCGCGGATCCCGCCCTCCACGTACAGCTCCGCCACGAGCGCCTGTCCCGGCAGGTGGAGCGGTTCCACGTGCGGGAGAAACGCGGCCGCGTCCAGGTACACGGCGTGGCCGCCCGGCGGCTGGATGATCGGCACGCCCTCACGCGCAATGTGCTCTCCCAGATAGCGGACGGAGGCGAGCCGATACTCCAGGTAGTCCTCCTGCACCACCTCGTCCAGCCCGACCGCGATCGCCTCCAGGTCGCGGCCCGCCAGGCCGCCGTAGGTGGGGAAGCCTTCCGTCAGGATCAGCAGGTCCTTTTCCTGCTCCGCCAGGCGGTCGTCGTTGGTCGCCACGAAGCCGCCTATGTTCGCCAGCCCGTCCTTCTTCGCGGAGAACGTGCAGCCGTCGGCGTAAGAGAACATCTCGTGCGCGATCTCCTCGACGCTCCGTTCGTCCTGCCCCTCCTCGTTCCGCTTGATGAGATAGGCGTTCTCCGCGAACCGGCATGCGTCGATGTAGAACGGGATCCCGTGCTCGCGGCAGGTGGCGCTGATCTCCCGGATGTTCCCCAGGCTCACCGGCTGCCCGCCCCCCGAGTTGTTGGTCACCGTGACCATGCACAGCGGGATCCGCTCGGCACCCACCTCGCCGATCAGGCGACGCAGCGCGTCCACGTCCATGTCGCCCTTGAACGGCGCGGGCTGCTGCCGGTTCTTCGCCCGCGGGGTCGGAAGGTCCACGGCTTCGGCGCCGCGGGCCTCGATGTTCGCCCGCGTCGTGTCGAAGTGCGTGTTGTTCGGGACCACGTCCCCGGCCTTGCACATGGTGGTGAACAGGATCCGCTCCGCCGCCCGCCCCTGGTGCGTCGGGATCAGGTGCTTGAATCCGAACAGCTCCTTCACCCGCCGCTCCAGCCGGTAGAAAGAGCGGGACCCGGCGTAGGCCTCGTCCCCCCGCATGATCGCAGCCCACTGCTCCGCGCTCATCGCCGACGTCCCGCTGTCCGTCAGCAGGTCGATGAGCACGTTATCCGCCTTCAGCAGAAAGACGTTGTAGCCCGCCTCTTCCAGCCACTCCAGCCTCTCTCGGCGCGTGGTCATCCGGATCGGCTCCACCGCCTTGATCTTGAACGGCTCGATGATTGTTCTCACGTCTCTGCTCTGCTGCCCGGTGCCAAGATCACCCCGGCCGGATGCTGGCCGCTTCCGCCCCCGCTCGCAACCCCCGGCACCGCTCGAACCTGGCGCCGGACCCGAACGTCGCTCTTGCGGCTCACGCCGCGCGAGAGCCACCTTCTTCCCCGAGCGGTGGCCGGGCGCGCCTGCTCGCGCCGCTGCAGCACTTCCGAGAAGAGTCATGGCAGTCTGGTATTTCGGAAAGCCGACGATCCCGCTCACCGGCCTCGTCCTCTCCTTCGCTGCGCTCCTCGTCCCGATCGTCGCCACGTTCTGGTTTCCGGACGGCGCCACCCAGTACCAGCTCCTCCTGTGGCTCCTCGCCCTGATCCCGGCCTTCCTGCTGGCCCATTACCGGGGTTGGATGGGCGTGGCCGTGGCCATGCTCATCGGCATGGTGGTACTCTCGATGGCCCAGGTGGCCGCCGTCTCCACCGGCCTGCACACCGACTGGGCGCTGCTGCTCGGCGTGGTCGCGGTCTACATCGCCGTCGGGATGAGCGTGGGCGTGGTCAGCGAGCTGCTGCACGTGGAGCGGGCCCGGGCGGAAGAGCTGGCCCTTACCGACGGGCTTACGGACATGCCCAACCGGCGCCTGGCCGACCTCTTCCTGGAAAAGGAGTTCGCCGCGGCACAGCGCGGACGCCCTCTCGCCGTCGTGCTCTACGACATCGACTACTTCAAGGCGTTCAACGACCGTCACGGCCACTCGGCCGGCGACGGAGCGCTCCGGTTCTTTGCAGACACGCTCAGGTCCCGCACCCGGCGCATGGACCTCTCCGCACGGTACGGCGGCGAGGAGTTCATCACCATCCTCTCTGCCGGTGCGACGCACGGCGCCGTCTGCCTGGCCGAAGCGGTGCGCTCGAGGCTCGCGGACCACCCGCACCACCTCCCGTTCACCGTCTCCGCCGGCGTGGCCGAGTACACGGACGGGATGGAGTCGCAAATGGAGCTGCTGACCGCAGCGGACCGCGCCCTCTACGCGGCCAAGTCGGATGGCCGCGACTGCGTGCGGGCGTACCAGGAGGTCGCTCCGGTCTGAAGGCCGCGGCGGCGCGCCCGCCGACACGTGCTGCTTGACATGCCGGAGGGTCCTCCCGAGAGTCCACGCCATGCCCCTGCAATCCAGGCCAGCGCGTCGGATCGTCGCTTTCGTGGTGGCGGTGCTCCTTGGCACTTCCCTGCTGGCCGTGCCGCTGCTGGACCTGGGCCGCGCGCCCCGCCGGCTCGCCATCGACGCGAAGCCGACGCAGCCCGGCTGGCTCGCCCACGATCACGACCTCTGCCTCTGGTTCGGGGCCACACCCTGGGCGCCGCCGCCCTCGCCGCCGCCCCCCGCCACCCTGCGCGTGCACCAGGCGACCGTCATCATCGAGAGCGCCGTACCTGGCGAGCTCCTCCTCCAGCCGACCTACCGCTCCAGAGCACCACCCACCGCCTGAAGCCTGGCTTCGGGCCCCACGCCGCCGCCGGCGAGGGGATGATCACGCACATCGGTGGAGGACCCGTTGACAAGGATTCCAAGACGACGTTGCGGCGTCGCCCGGCTCGCCATTCCGTTCGCGTGCATCGCGCTGCTTCCTCCCACGGCCGCTTCCGCGCAGGAGCCGGCGAGGGAGCCGGCGCGGCAGGCGGTGATCGACTCGCTGCGGCGGGAAGTCGACCACGTCCGGGCGCAGATGGACAGCCTCACGCGTGTGGTGCGCGCGCTCCAGGCAGCGCCGCCGGCCGGGGCCGCGGAGGGCGGCCAGACACCCGAGGACCCCCTGGCCGCGATCCGGTCCGCGGCCGCCGCGGCGGCCGGAGGCGCGCAGGACACCGCGGCCGCGGCTCCGGAGAAGGAGCCGGAGCAGCCGGAGTTCGTCGGCCGCCAGCGCAATCTCCAGGCGCTGAACCCGGAGCTGACGGTCACGGGTGACCTGTTCGGTTTCATGGACATGGACGATCCCGGGCACCGGTCGTTCGTGGCGCGGGAGATCGAGGTAGGCTTCCAGTCAAGCCTCGACCCGTACGCGCTGGCCAAGGTCAACGTCAGCTTCGGCCAACCGGGTGGCGACCTGGCTCCGTTCGAGAACCCGGACGCGCCCGAAGAGGGGCCGGAAGTCTCGGCCGAGGAGGCGTACATCGAATGGACGGGGCTGCCGGGCGGCGTGAACGTCATGCTCGGCCGCTTCCGCCAGCGCTTCGGTCAGCTCAACCGGTGGCACCCCCACGCCCTCCCCGGACAGAGCTTCCCGCTTCCCTACGTCGCCTTCTTCGGCGAGGAAGGGCTGGCGGAGACCGGCATCTCGGTGCACTGGCTCGTCCCGGTCACCGGCGCGGGCACGTGGGAAGTGTGGACGCAGCTCACGAACAGTGGCAACGACGTCCTGTTCGGCGGCGCCAGCCGACCCGCGGCGCTCGCCCACCTGAACGCGTTCTGGGACCTGACTCGGTCCACGTACTTCGAGCTCGGGTTCACTGGCCTGGCCGGTCCCGACTGGGCCGGAGACCGCGACTTCGCGACCCGCGTGGGCGGCCTGGACTTCACCCTGAGCTGGAGGCCGCCGGAGCGCGGCCACTATCGCGAGCTGACCATCCGCGGCGGCGCGGTGCTGGGCGAGGTCGCCACCGGCGGCGCGCTGGAGCCCGACCCCGGCAGCGCCCGTGGCGCGTTCGCCAACGCCGAGTACCGCCTGAACCCGCGCTGGCTGGTCGGCGGGCGCTGGGGCTGGACCGAGGACCCGCTCGACCCATCGCGGTCGACCTGGCTCGCCGCGCCCACGCTCACGCTCTGGGAAAGCGAGTTCGTCCGCCTTCGCGCCGAGATGGACTTCCTGCACCGGCCCGAGGGCACGCTCCGTCAGCTCACGCTCCAGACCACGTTCGCCATGGGGCCCCACAAGCACGAGACCTACTGAAGAACGGAGAAGTCAGACGATGATGATCCTGAACCTGGCCATGGCGCTGGCCGTCACGCTGTCCCCGCCGCCCCAACAGGGCGCGGCCTCCCAACAGGGCCTGGCACCCCATGCTGGGGCCAGGCCCCTCCGCGTCGTCGCCACCCTCCCCGTCTACGCCGAGCTTGTGCGCACCATCGCCGGTGACGCGGCGGAGGTCACGGCCATCGCCGATCCCGCGGAGGACGCGCATTTCGTACGACCCAAGCCCAGCTTCGCGCTGCGGATCCGGCAGGCGGACGCGTTCGTGACCACGGGCCTCGACCTCGAGCTCTGGGTCCCGGCGCTCCTGGACAAGGCGGGGAACGCGAAGGTGAAGGAGGGTGGAACCGGCTACATCACGACGTATCCCGGGGTCAGGCTCCTGGACGTCCCGACGTCGCACGACCGGTCCCAGGGCGACATCCACATCTACGGCAATCCGCACCTGTTCACGGACCCGCTGAACGTGCTCCAGATAGCCCGGAACATCACGGCGGGGCTGAAGAACGTTGACCCGCAGGACGCGGCCACGTTCGACGCCAACATGGCCGCGTACGCGGAACGGGTCTATCGGCGCCTGTATGGCGATGCGCTCGTTGAGCTGCTGGGCGGCCCGACGCTCGAGAAGCTGAGCCAGCAGGGCAGGCTCTTCGACTTCCTGTCCGGCCAGGAGTACGGGGGACAGCCGCTCACCGCGCAGCTCGGCGGGTGGCTGAAAGCCGCCGAGCCGTTCCGCGGCAGGAAGATCGTCTGCTACCACAAGAACTGGGCGTACTTCGAGAACCGGTTCGGCGTCACGTGCGCCGACTATGTCGAGGCCAAGCCAGGGATCCCGCCCACTCCCGGCCACGTCGGCGACCTCATCGACCTCATGAAGAACCAGGGAATCAACGTGCTTCTCGCCGCGAACTACTTCGACCCCGCGAAAGTGAAGGCGGTGGCCGCCCGCGCCGGCGGGAGCGCGGTCATCGTGCCGCTCCAGCCGGGCGGCCCGCGCGCCGCCACGTACTTCGACGTGGTGGACACGTGGGTCAACTCCCTGGCCGCCGCCTTCAGGGGGAGCTGAGCCATGTTGTCGCTGATCCTCGCACCCCTCGCCGTCGGGCTGGTGATCGTGGCCATGAACGCGTATTTCGGGCTCCACATCATCCGCCGCGGCGTCATCTTCGTGGACCTGGCCTTCGCCCAGATCGCCGCGGTCGGAAGCACCATCGCGCTCCTGTTCGGCGCCCACATCGGCACGCCGATCTCGTGGGCCCTCACCTTCCTGTTCACCCTGGTGGGGGCCGCGATCTTCAGCTTCACCCGCAGCGAGCAGGAGACGCTCGTGCCGCAGGAGGCGATCATCGGCATCGTCTACGTCGTGGCCTCCGCGACGGTGATCCTCCTCACCAGCTTCACGGCGGAAGGGGCTGAGCACGTGAAGGAGACACTCACCGGCTCGCTCATCTGGGCGACGTGGGGCACGTTCGGCGTCGTCGCCGCGGCGTACGCCGCCATCGGCCTCTTCCACTTCTTCACGCGGGAGAAGATGCGCGCGGTCACGTTCCACCCGGAGCGCGTGCGCCGGATTCGCTTGTGGGACTTCATCTTTTATCTCACTTTCGGCATCGCCATCACCTTCTCCGTGACACTCGCGGGTGTTCTCCTCATCTTCAGCACGCTCGTGATCCCGTCGGTGATCGCGTTCACGTTCACCGGCCGTTTCAATCGAGCACTGTTGATCGCCTGGGCCAGCGGGGCCGTCGCCCTCGTGGCGGGGCTCCTCGGGTCCGTGTACTGGGACGTCACCACCGGGCCGCTGCTGGTGGTGGCGTTCGGCGTCGCGCTCGTCCTGGCCTTCGTGGCGAGGCCGCTGCTCGGCATTCAGAAGCCCGCGCCCCTCAGCCACCTGCGCGAGGAGCCGGGCCCCGTGATTCACCCGCGAGACCCTGTGAGTCAGACCTGATGAACCAGACGCGATTCCTGCGGGCGGTGCTGCCCGCCCTCCTCGTCCTTCCGGCGACACTGGGCGTCGCCGGCACCGCGGCCGCCCAGAGCGGGGCCGCGACCCCGCCCCCGGCGACCGCCCCGGCCCCCCCAGCCGCCCCGGGGTCGGCGGCCGCGCGTGGGTCGGCCGTGGCCGCGGCTCCGACAGCGCGGGCGACCGGCCTCGTCTCCGCGTACCAGGAGCCGGCCGACCGTCTCATCGACGCCGCGTTGAGGGACAGCGCCGCGTACGAGCGGCTGGGGGACCTGGTCGACACGTTCGGCCCCCGTCTGAGCGGCTCGCGTGCGCTCGAGGACGCCATCGACTGGGTCATGGCGCGCATGAAGGAGGACGGGCTGGAGAACGTGCACGGCGAGAAGGCGATGGTGCCGCACTGGGTTCGCGGAGAGGAATCGCTGCGCATGACGCAGCCCAGGGAGCGGGACCTGCCGATGCTCGGGCTCGGCGGCAGCATCGCCACGCCGCCCGGCGGGATCACGGCGCCCGTTCTCGTGGTCTCCAGCTTCGACGAGCTGCACCAGCGCGCGGCGGAGGCCAGAGGGAAGATCGTCCTCTTCGACGCCCCGTTCGTCACGTACGGCGAGACGGTCCGCTACCGGAGCGACGGGGCCGTGGAGGCGGCGAAAGCGGGCGCGGTGGCCAGCCTGATCCGGTCCGTGGCGTCGTTCTCGATGAACAGCCCTCATACGGGCGCCATGGACTACGAGGACAGCGTCACGAAGATCCCGCACGCTGCCATCACGGTGGAGGACGCCGAGATGCTGCACCGGATGCAGGAGCGAGGCGTCACCCCGGTGCTGCACCTGGAGATGAGCGCGGAGACGCTCCCCGACTCGCCGTCCCGCAACGTGATCGCCGAGATCCGGGGGCGGGAGAAGCCGGACGAGGTGGTGGTGGTGAGCGGGCACCTCGACTCGTGGGACGTGGGGCAGGGCGCGATGGACGACGGGGGCGGGGTCGTCGCCGCGTGGCAGGCCGTGCGGCTCATGAAGGAGCTGGGCATGCGCCCGCGCCGGACCGTGCGTGTCGTCGCCTGGACCAACGAGGAGAACGGGACCCGGGGCGGCCGCGCCTACGCCGCCGACCACGCCGATCAGGCCGGCAGCCACGTCCTCATGATCGAATCCGATGAGGGCGTTTTCCGCCCCGAGGGCTTCGGCTTCACCGGCTCCGATTCGGCGTTCCAGGTGGTGCAGGCCGTCGGCAGGCTCCTCGCCCGCATCGACGCCGGCGAGATCACCCGCGGCGGCGGCGGCGCCGACATCGGCCCGATGATGCGCCTCGGCGTTCCCGGCATGGGGCTCACGGTGGACGGCGAGAAGTACTTCTGGTACCACCACAGCGAAGCGGACACGCTCGACAAGCTGGATCCGGAGGAGATGGCCCGCTGCGTCGCGGCGCTGGCGGTCATGAGCTACGTCGTCGCGGACATGCCGGAGAAGCTGCCGCGGTGAGGCGCGGCCAGGGGACCACGGCGGCCCTGACCCGCGGCCTGGCCGCCGCTCTTCTCGTCACGAGCGCGTGCGCCCCGCCGCGGGACGCGCCCGGCTCACCCGCGCCGTCGGCGCCCGCCGCGGCACCCGCGCAGGTGAACGGCGCGCTCGCGGCCGGCGACAGCGCCCCGGCGGCCGTCCTCCACCTCGAGCCGTACGTGGCCGGGGCCGGGCTCCTCACCCTGCCGGTGACCGTGGCGGACAGCGCCGCCCGCTTCCTTTTCGATACCGGCGGCGGTTTCACCGTGGTGACCCCGGCGGCGGCCGAGGGGATCGGCTGCGAGCCGTTCGGCGGCCTCACGGGCTTCCGCCACAACGGCGACACCGTGTCGGCGCGCCGCTGCCCCGCCGCGCGGCTGGAAGTGGACGGCTGGACGGCGCCCGCCGCCGAGGTCGCCGTGTACGATCTCGGAGCCCTCCTCCCGGCAGGGCTCCCACCGCTGGGCGGTCTCGTGGCGCTGAGCACGTTCGAGGGGCGCGCCATCACGCTGGAGCTCGGCCGTGGCCGGGTGGTGGTGGAGAGCGAGGCGTCGCTCGCGGGGCGCGTGACGGACATGGTGGAGGTCCCCGTGCGGGAGGGGCGCCAGGCCGGGGGTGCGGCGCTGGATGTCTTCATCGCCTTCAGCGCCGGCGGCGGCCCCGTCTGGATGGAGCTGGACTCCGGCAACAACGGTCCGGTCATCATCAGCGCCGTCGCGGCCGCGCAGCTCGGCCTCGACCTCTCGCCCCGGCAGGCGCGCACGGTGACGCTGCACCTCCCCGGCTTCGGTCCGGTGGAGGTGGAGGCGGTCCAGGCCGACATCATCTACGACGGCCTCCTGAACGCCGACTTCGTCCGACAGCACCGCATCACACTCGACCTCGCCCGCTCCCGCGCCTGGATCGCGCGCTGATGCCGCGCCCGGGCCCGGAGCGGCGGACGTCGGCACGGCCCCTTGCCCGGGCGGCGGCGCCCCGTGACCTTTTGCGGTCTTCAGGCGAGGCGGAAGTGCGGAGGCGGTAGACCTTGGAAGTGACCAAGTCGCAGCGGAACAGGATCCTGGCCGTGCTGTTCACGGGCGTCCTCATGGGCGCCCTGGACATCGCCATCATCGGACCCGCGCTGCCCGCGGTGCGCGAGGCGTTCGGGATCGACGAGCGCGCGGCGGCGTGGATCCTGAGCATCTACGTCCTGTTCAACCTGGTCGGCACGCCGCTCATGGCGAAGCTGTCCGACCGCTACGGCCGGCGGGCCGTGTACGTGGCGGACGTCACCATCTTCGGCGCGGGCTCCCTGCTGGTGGCGCTGGCGCCCACGTTCGGCTGGGTGCTGACCGGTCGCGCGGTGCAGGGGCTCGGCGCGGGTGGCGTGTTCCCCGTCGCCAGCGCGGTGATCGGCGACGTATTCCCGCCCGAGAAGCGGGGCTCAGCGCTCGGTCTCATCGGCGCGGTCTTCGGCCTCGCCTTCCTCCTCGGCCCGATCCTCGGGGGCGTGCTCCTGCTCCTGAGCTGGCACTGGCTGTTCCTGGTCAACCTGCCCATCGCCGCCGCCGTGGTGGTGGGCGCCCTGCGCGTGCTGCCGTCCGCCGGCGCGGCCGAGCCGAGGCCGTTCGACTGGGCGGGGATGGCCGTCCTGGGCATCATGCTCGGCGCGTTCGCCTACGCGCTGAACCGCCTCGACGCGGCGAACCTGGTGCAGAGCTTCGGCCGCCCGGATGTCTGGGTGTTCCTGGTCGTGGCCGTGGCGCTGGCGCTGGCCTTCCCGGCCATCGAGCGACGCGCCCACGATCCGGTCCTGCGGCCCGGGCTCTTTCGCTCCCGCCAGATCGTCATTGCCAGCGGGCTCTCGCTGGGCGCCGGGATGAGCGAGGCCTCGGTCGTGTTCGTGCCGGCGCTGCTGGTCGCCGCTTTCGGCGTGACGGTGTCGAAGGCGTCGTTCATGCTCCTGCCCATCGTCGTCGCCCTCGGGCTCGGCGCGCCCGCGTTCGGGCGGATGCTCGACCGGGCCGGGTCCCGGGCCGTGGTGGCCCTGTCCACCGCGCTCATCGGCGTGGGCATGGCGCTGGTGAGCGCGTTCACGGCCACGCTCTTCCTCTTCTACCTGGCCGGGGCGCTCATCGGCCTCGGCATGGCCGGGCTGCTCGGCTCCTCGCTCCGGTACGTCATGCTCAACGAGGCGCCGGCGTCGGAGCGCGGCGCCGCACAGGGAATCCTCACGGTCTTCATCTCGGTCGGACAGCTGGTCGGGAGCGCGGTCCTCGGCGCGATCATCGCCTCGCACGGCAGCGACACCGGCAGCTACGGCGCCGCATTCCTGCTCGTGGCCGTGGTCATGGCGGTGCTCACGGTGGCCGCCCTCGGCCTCCGCAGCCGCGCGGACGAACGGCGCCACATGGAGCGCCAGGGCGCAGACACCGCCGCCCCCGAAGCCGCCGCCCGCTGATCGCGCGGGGAGCCACGCACGGGCCGGAAGCCCAATGCGCCCCGCGGGCGAGCCCCCGTCCCGCGGCGAGCCCGCGTCCCGCGGCGAGCCCGCGTCCCGCGGCGAAGCTGCGTCCCGCGGCGGCAGGCGCGAGCCCGCGCGAGGGCCGCAGGCCCGAGCCGCTACCGGACCAGCTTCCTGTATCGGATCCGGTGCGGCTGCTCAGCCTCGCCGCCCATGCGCCGCTTGCGGTCGACCTCGTACTCGCTCCACGGACCTTCGTAGAAGAAGACCCGACTGTCGCCCTCGAAGGCGAGGGTGTGGGTGGAGATGCGATCGAGGAACCAGCGGTCGTGCGAGATCACGAGCACACAGCCGGCGAAGTCCAGAAGCGCGTCCTCGAGCGCACGAAGCGTGTCCACATCCAGGTCGTTCGTGGGCTCGTCCAGCAGGATCACGTTGCCGCCGCTCTTCAGCAGCTTGGCCAGGTGCACACGGTTGCGCTCGCCTCCCGACAGCACACCCACTTTCTTCTGCTGCTCCGCACCCTTGAAATTGAACCAGGAGCAGTATGCGCGGGAGTTCACCTCGGCTTTTCCGAGCGTGACCTCGTCCTTCCCATCGCTGATCTCCTCGTAGACCGTCTTTTCGGCGTCCAGGGCGTCGCGGCTCTGGTCCACGTACGCCAGCTCCACCGTCTGGCCGACGTCGAGTGATCCGCCGTCCGGCTCCTCCTGTCCCACGACCATGCGGAACAGCGTGGTCTTGCCGGCGCCGTTCGGGCCCACGATCCCCACGATGGCACCCGGCGGGATGGCGAAGTCAGCGTCGTCGATGAGGAGGCGGTCGCCGAACCCCTTCGCGAGGTCCGTCGCCGTGATCACGTCGTTGCCAAGGCGTGGTCCGGCCGGGATGATGATCTCGGCAGTGCGGATCCTGTCACGGGCGTCCTGGCTCAGCAACGCCTCGTAGTCGTTGACTCGAGCCTTCCCCTTGGCCTGCCGGGCCTTGGGCGCCAGCCGGATCCAGTCGAGCTCGTGCTGCAGCGTCTGCTGGCGCTTGCTCTCTTCCTTCTCCTCCAGCCGCAACCGCTCCCTCTTCTGCTCCAGCCAGCTCGAGTAGTTCCCTTCGTACGGGAAGCCCTGGCCGCGGTCCAGCTCGAGAATCCACTTGGCTACGTTGTCCAGGAAGTAGCGGTCGTGCGTCACCGCGACGATCGTCCCCTCGAACTCCGCGAGGTGGTGCTCCAGCCACGCCACGGACTCCGCGTCCAGGTGGTTCGTGGGCTCGTCCAGCAGGAGCATGTCCGGCTCCTCCAGCAGCACGCGACAGAGGGCGACCCGGCGCTGCTCCCCCCCGACAGCGTCGCCACGTCCGCCTCCGCGGGCGGCAGACGGAGCGCGTCCATGGCGATCTCGATCTTGCGGTCCAGGTCCCAGAGGTCCTGGTGCTCGATCTGCTCCTGCACCTTCGCCTGCTCGTCGATGAGCGCCTGCATCTCGTCGTCGCTCATCGGCTCGGAGAACTTCGCGTTGATCTCGTCGAAGCGACGCAGCACGTCCCGTTGCGACCGCACCGCCTCCTCCACGTTCCCCCTCACATCGAGCTGCGGATCCAGCTGCGGCTCCTGCGGCAGGTAGCCGATCTTGATCCCCTTCATCGGCCACGCCTCGCCCTGGAAGTCCTGGTCGAGACCGGCCATGATCCGCAGCACCGTGGACTTGCCGGAGCCGTTCGGCCCCACCACTCCGATCTTCGCGCCCGGGTAGAAGGACAGCCAGATTCCCTTCAGGACCTCGCGTTTGGGCGGGACCACCTTCCGGAGGTCCTTCATGACGAAAATGAACTTCGATGTATCCAGGGCCATGGCAATCCGGGTTCGGTCGGCTTCTACGAGTGCGGGAATCTAACCGGGGGGTGCGCCGTAGCGAAGGCGGGAGCCCGGGACTCATCCCCGTCCGGAGGCACGTTTGGTGCAAACAGAAAGACCACTCAGGGAGCAGAAACGGAAGCACCATGCATCACTTCAGCACTCCGCCCCGCGTCTTCGTCCCGCCTCCCGCCCGAAAAGAAGCCGGGCGACGCTCCCGTCAGCTGATCCTGGCCGTGGAAGACCAGCCAGATGACTGGCGGATCTACGGCAAGATGTTGTGGTACAACGGCTTCGATGTCCTGCACGCGACCACGGGCGAGCAGGGCGTACGGCTGGCGCTGGCGGCTCGCCCGGACCTGATCCTGGCCGACCTGATGTTGCCGAACATGGATGGCATCGAGATGTGCCGGGCGCTCAAGCGGGATGCCCGGACCGCCCACATCCCGGTCGTCGTGCTCACTGCCCATTCCGACGACGAGTACGGAGCCCCGGCGCGGGAAGCGGGCTGTGACCTGTTCCTGGAGAAGCTGGTCGGGCCCGTGCAGGTCCTCCACGTCGTGGAGGAGATGATCGGCCGCGCGCCTCCACAGGCGTAGAGGTCTTGCGGGGGAGGCGCCCGCCGCCCGGCGTCGGAAGTGAGGTCCGCTCTCCCCGCCGCAAGCGGGGCCGGCCTATCCTTCCAGCGCCGCGAGCAGCCGCCCGTGCACGCCGCCGAAGCTGCCGTTCGACATGAACAGCACCACATCCGCGGGGTGGAGCTCGGCCGCCAGCTGCTCGACGATGTCGTTCGTGTCGGGGATGTAGACGGCCGGGGTTCCGTCGGCCCTGATCTGGGCGACCAGCGCGTTCGGGTCCATGCCCGTGTCCGCATCGTAGCGTTCAGGGTGGAACAGCCCCGCCAGGATCACCTCGTCCGCGCTCCCCAGCGCCTTTCGGTACGCTTCCTGGAATTCACGGCGCTGCGCCGTGTAGCTGCGCGGCTCGAACACCGCCACCACCCGCCGGGCGCCGAAGCGCTGGCGCACCGCCGTGATGGTCTCCCGCACCGCGGTGGGATGGTGGGCGAAATCGTCGATCACGGTGACGCCGCGCGCTTCTCCCCGGATCTCCATGCGACGGCGGACGCTGCGGAACGTCCGCAGCCCCTCCAGAATCCCGTCCCACTCCGCCCCCACGCTCACCGCCGCGGCGATGGCGGCCAGGCAGTTGCGGACATTGAACGCGCCGGTCAGCGGCGTGACCACGTCACCCAGGCACTCGCCGTCGTGGTAGACGTTGAAGATGGCGCCATCCGCGCCGTACTCGACCCCCTCTGCGCGCCAGCGGGGATGCTGCAGCGACGCGTCGAACCCCGCCGGTTCCGCTGATCCCGCCGCCCGCACCTCCCCCGTGGCCGCCGGCCGCGCCTCCCCTCGGCCCTTCTCCTGGGACGCCGACGCCGATGCCGCCCCCGATCCGAGCGCAAAGCTCTCCACGGGGGCGAACGACCTCCAGGCCAGCTCCCGGGCCGTAGGGCTCTCCCAGCCGGCCACCAGCGTCCCGTTCCGGGGGACCAGGTTCACGAAGCGGGAGAATGCGAAGCGGTAGGCTCGCTCGTCTCGGTAGATGTCCGCATGGTCGAACTCCAGGTTGGTCACCACCGCGGTGTGCGGCAGGTAGTGCCACATCTTCGGGCCCTTGTCGAAATAGGCGGTGTCGTACTCGTCCGCCTCGATCACGAACAGGTCCGACTCGGCCGCATCCACCAGCCGGAACGAGGTCCCGAAGTTTTCGGCCACGCCGCCGATGAGGAAGGACGGCCGGAGCCCGGCCGATTCCAGCAGCCAGGCCGCAAGCGACGTGGTGGTCGTCTTCCCGTGCGTCCCGGCCACCGCCAGCACGCGTCGGTCGCGGAGGAACTCCTCCTTCACCGTGCTCGCCGCCGACGTGTACCGGAGCCTTCGTTCCAGGACGGCCTCCAGCTCCGGATTGCCCCGGGAGATCGCGTTTCCCACCACCACCATGTCCGGCGCCGGATGCAGGTTGGCCGGGTCGAACGACCGCGCGTACGCGATCCCCAGCTCGTCCAGCATGGTGGACATGGGCGGGTACACCCCCTCGTCCGACCCCGTCACCGCGTGTCCCGCGGCCCGCAGCAGCCCCGCCAGCGAGCCCATGGCCGTTCCGGCGATCCCGATCAGGTGGTAGTGCATGGGAGGCAACATAGGGCAAGCCCTGCGCCGGGTCAGGTGCCGCAGCCGGTCCGCTCCTTGCGCGCGCCGTCCCCGTCATGAGCATCACGACGATCTTCCTGCTCGCCCTCGTCATCGTCATGGGCACGCTCCTGGGCTTCTTCGCGCTGGCCGGCTTCTTCTACGTCATGCGGGGCAACCCGGTGGAGGGGGTGCGCGTGGTCGGCGGCGAGGACAGCGTCCCCAACGTCTCGTCGTCGCTCTTCTGCGAGCAGGTGGAGCGGCACGTCAACGCGTCGCTCACCGGGGGCAACCGGCTCGATGTGCTGTTCAACGGCGAGGAAGTGTACCCGAGCCTGTGGTCCGACCTCGAGAGCGCCCGCTCGGTCATCACCTGGCACGTGTTCTGGTTCAAGCCCGGTGAGCTGGCGGCCCGGCTCAGCGACATCCTGATCGGCCGCCTGCGCGAGGGCGTCCGCGTGCTGCTCCTTCACGACGTATACGGCTCGTGGGGCGTGGACGAGGCGTACTGGGAGCGGCTTCGAAAGGCCGGCGCCGAAGTGCGTCCGTTCCGCCCGTTCCGCTGGGGCACCCTCTACAAGTGGCAGAAGCGCACGCACATGCGCACCGTCGTGATCGACGGGCGGGTGGGCTACACGGGCGGCTTCGCCATCCAGGATGACTGGCAGGGCGACGGGCTCCACCCCCACCAGTGGCGGGACACGAGCGTGCGCATCGAAGGGCCCGCCGTGCACGAGCTCCAGGCCGCGTTCGCAGCCGACTGGGCCGAGGCGGCGGGCGAGCTGCTGGTCGGCGATGACCTCTTCCCGCGCGAGCCGCTGGAGCTGGACGGGCCCCACGTCGCCGGCCTCATCTACGGCTCGCCGTCGGTGGGCAGCACGGACATGGAGCGCTTCTACGCCCTGACCATTGCCGGGGCGCGGGAGAGGCTCTGGATCACCAGCGCGTACTTCGTCCCCGACGATGACTTCCGTCGACTCCTCCTGGAGGCGGCCGCCGCGGGAGTGGACGTGCGCGTGCTCACGCCTGGCGGCAACACCGACAAGAAGTCCACCTGGTACGCCGCCCGCCGGCACTACGAGGCGCTGCTGGCGGGCGGGATCCGGCTCTACGAGTACGACCCGACCATGATCCACGCCAAGACGCTCAGCGTCGACGGCGTCTGGGGGGCGGTGGGCTCCGCGAACTTCGACAACCGCTCCATGTCCCTGAACGACGAGGTCGTGCTCATGATCAGCGCGCCCGACGTCGTCGGGCGTCTCGAAGACCGCTTCCGAACGGACCTCGAGCGGTCCACGGAGCTGGAGCTGGACCGGTTTCGCAGCCGTGGGCTGCCGGAGCGGGCGAAGGAGCGCTTCTGGGTCCTGCTCTCGCGGCTTCTCTAGCGGTCCGCTTCGCGGGGCGCACGGTCCGGCTGGCGTCCGCCGTGACCCGGCGTCACTCGCAGCTCACGCGGATGCGGGCGTCCAGCGCCACCCCGCCCTGTTCGCGCACGAGGAACGGGTTGATGTCCAGCTCCTTGATGGCGGGGTTCTCGCCCATCAGCTGCGACACCCGCTGGATCACGTCCGCGATCGCTTCCTGGTCCGACGGCGGCTCGCCCCGGATCCCTTCGAGCACCTTCACCGCCCGGATCGAGCGGACCATCTCCCGGGCGTCGATGTCCGTGAGCGGATGGACGCGGAACACCACGTCCTTGAGCGCCTCCACGTACACGCCGCCCAGCCCGAACATGAGGAGCGGGCCGAAGGTGGGATCCGTGGTCCCGCCCACGATGGTCTCGCGGCCGCCCGAGGCGAACGGCTGGACCAGCACGCCGTCCAGGCGCGCGTCCGGGAGCGCGTCCGCGACCCGGGCCATCATGGCGAAGTACTCCTCGCGCACCTCGTCCGCCGATCGCAGGTCCACGGCCACGCCGCCCACGTCGCTCTTATGCACCACGTCGGCAGACTCGATCTTCATCACCACAGGGAAGCCCAGCTCCGCCGCCACCGCCACCGCCGCATTCTGCGCTGCCCACGATGCGCGAGTCCAGAACCGGGATCCCGTAAGCGCGGAACACCGCCAGCGCGTCGGGGCCGGCCAGGTGCCCCGTCCCGCTCTCGCACGCCCGGGCGATGATCTGCCGCACCCTGTCCCGGTCCGCGTCCACCTCCAGCACCCGCCCTTCCGGCCGTTCCAGCCACTTCCGGTACCGGTACATGGCCGCCAGCGCCTTGGACGCCGACTCGGGGAAGATGTAGCCGGGGACACCCGCCTCGTGGAGCTCTGCTCGGCCCTGCGGCAGCCCGTCACGGCCCATGAGCACCGCGAGCACCGGCTTCTGGTGACCCTTCTTCGCGGCCACGATCGCCGCCGCCACCTCCTCCTGGCGGATCCCCAGTGGTGGTACGAATGCCGCGATGGCCGCGTCCACGTTCTCGTCCCGGAGCACCCGGTCCAGAACCAGGCGGTACGACTCCGGCGTGGCCGACGCGATCATGTCCACCGGGTTCCGTACGCTCGCCTCCTCCGCGAGCACCTGCCGCAGCGCCGCCTGCGTCGCGTCCGACAGCTGCACCACTTCGAGACCCCTCGACTCGCACGCGTCCGCGATTATGATCCCGGGGCCGCCCGCGTTCGTCACGATGGCGACACGGTTCCCCGCCGGGACAGGCAGCTCGTCGAACGCCATGGCCAGGTCGAACAGCTCCTCCACCGTGTCCACCCGTATCACACCGCACTGCGAGAGCAGCGCGTCCACTGCCACGTCCGCCCCTGCCAGCGCACCCGTGTGCGAGCTCGCCGCGCGCGCCCCTACGCCCGTCCGCCCCGCCTTCACCACGATGATCGGCTTCCTCTTCGTGATCTGCCGGGCCAGACGCGTGAACTTCTGCGGATTCCCGAAGTTCTCCAGGTACATGAGGATCACGCTCGTGCGCGGATCGTCGGCCCAGTACTGGATCAGGTCGTTCCCGCTCACGTCCGGCTTGTTGCCCACGCTCACGAAGTCGTTGATCCCGATCCCGTACTCCGACGCGTAGTCCAGGATCGTCACCCCCATCGCACCCGACTGGCTCATCAGGCTCACCGGACCCGGCGGCGGCATGGTGGGCGCGAACGTCGCGTTCATGCTCAACTCCGGCGCCGTGCTCAGAACCCCCATGCAGTTCGGTCCCACCAGCCGCATGCCATAGCGACGCACCCGCGCCATCAGCTCCGCTTCCAGCTGCGCCCCGGTGCCGCCCACCTCACGGAACCCGGCGGTGATCACCACCAGCCCGGCGATCCCCTTCGCCCCGCACTCGTCCACCACCTCGAGAACGTACTGCTTCGGCACGACCACCATGGCCATGTCCACTTCCCCCGGGATCGCCGACACCGACGGGTAGCTCGGCACCGAGTGGATGGAGCGCGCGTTCGGATTCACCGGGTAGACCACCCCTTCGTAGCCGTGCCGCAGCAGGTTGTCCACGATCTGGTATCCGATCGTGCCCGGCCGACGGCTCGCCCCGATCACCGCGATGCTGCGCGGCCGGAGTATGGGGTCGAGTGAGCGGTTGTCGTCTTCGTACATGGGCCTGCTATCCCTTTCACGGCGTGGCGCCGTCTGCGACCGTTTTTCGTGGCCGAAGTGTGGCGGATTCACCCGCGTTTGGCTATCCCCGCAGGAGGCAGGAAGCAGGAGGTGGGGCCGGGCGCGACCGCCCCCGATGCGGAACGGCCGGGTGGTTTCCCCACCCGGCCGTTGCGGCAGGCCGCCCTCGCGCGCGAAGCGCCCTCCCCGCAGCCCCGAGGCCACGGGTCCCAGCCCTCAGGCAACGCGTCCCGCAGCCGTCACGCCGCAGTTCGCCGTCTCACCACCCGGGCGCCAGCTGGAAGCCGAAGTGCCACCCCTTGTTCGGCCTCTGGAACGGATACGCGTAGTAGATCTCCAGCACCGCGAAGCCGAGGACGTTGAAACGGCTCGTGATCCCGGCGCTCACCACGGGCGTGCGCTCGCCCGGTGCGTTCCACTTCCACACGGGCGTGCAGCTCAGTCCCTGGGAGTCCGTGCTGCTGCCGTCATTGCCGCAGGAGCGGCTGTTCCACGCCACGCCCGCATCCACGAACCCCGCCAGCTCGGTCGGGACGAACGGGAAGTTGATCAGCCCGAACCCGGGAACGCCGAACAGCGGGAGTCGGAGCTCCGCGCTCGCCACGGCGAGCTTCGAGCCCAGCAGTCGGTTGAAGACGGGGCACCCGCCGTTGACGCCCGTGGCGCCGCACTCGCTGCTGCTGAACGAGTTGTAGTCGTAGCCGCGCACCAGCGTCTCGTAGCCGAGGAAGAGCTGCTGCGTGAAAAGCGGGTTCCCGTTTTCGGCGTCGGGGCCGTAGCGGCCGTAGTGCATCCCGCGCACGGCGAGCGTGAAGGGGTAGTGCCAGAAGTACCGCCGGTAGTCGGCGAGGGCGTTCACCATGTTGAGGCCGCCGAACATCGGCGAAACCTCGAACCGGAACCGGCCGCCCCGGACCGGCGACGTGAAGCCGAAATTGGACCAGTCGCCGACGTACGCGAAGGTCGCGGTCCCCATGCTCAGCGGGTGGGCCAGCTCGGAAGGCAGCGTGTCCGACGTGGTCTCGCTCCCGAGCTGCTGACCCGTGGCGGCGTCGTAGTAGACGCGCAGCGTCTCGAGCCCGAAGCCGTAGCGCATGTACCCGGCGTTCACCTCGAAGCGCCGCGTCTGCGACCGTGGGAACTCGAACAGCGCCACCGCCTGATCCTGGTAGATGCGGAACAGCTGGAGGTCCTGCTCCACCGCGGGACGGCCGTTGAAGCTGGACTGCGGATCGTAGAAGTAGTAGCCCAGCCGATATGGAATATGACCCGCGAGCAGGCCCCAGTTCAGGTGCCCCTTCCGGTTCACGTACTGCACCTGGCCGCCCACGTCCTTGAACGTGCCGTTGGCCTGAACGGCGGCCATGAGCTGGCGGTTGCCCAGCATGTCGCTCCAGTACGTGGCCACCGCCCCCTGCACCATCGTGCCGAACGGGCCGCCGAACGATGCACCCAGCGTGGGCACGCCCACGTAGTCCAGCGCCAGCCGCGCACCGTAGTCCCCGCTCGGGAAAACGGTGTCGCGCGGCAGCCCCCGCAGCGGCTCCGCCATGTACGAGGCCACGATCCCGCGCTCCGCCGCTTCCATCGGCGGCAGGATCGCCGCCGGCTGTACGCCCGCGAAACGGTTCTGCACCGGCTGCGCTCGCGCTTCCACCTGCGCCGCGTCCATCCGGTAGACTGTGTAGTTCCCCTCGTTGAACACGGAGAACATGATGTCGCCGGTCTGCTGCGCGATGGTCAGCGCCGGCGACAGGTCCGTGATCCCGCTCACGCCCGTGGCGATCCGCGTGATCCGCTGGATCTCCCCCGACGCGAGCCGCACGCGGTACACGTCCTGGAAGCCGTCGGCGTCGCTGATGAAGTAGAGCCACTCACCGTTCGGGCCGTAATGCGGGTCAATGTGCTTCCCTCCCGCGAACAGGTCCAGCATCCGGACCTGGCGCGTGCCCATGTCCATCAGGCCGATCCGCATGTTGCCGTATTCGAGGGTCTTCAGGTCCGTCCCCGCCCGGTCCGTCACGAAGGCCAGCGTCCGGCCGTCCGGCGACCACGACGGCTGCAGCTCCGCGTACGGGTCGTTCGTCAGCTGCTCCGCTCGCCCGGTCTCCGCGTCCACCAGGTACAGGTTGCTCATTCCCCCGCTGTTCCCGGCCACCGCGATCATTCGCCCGTCCGGCGACCACGCCGGTGAGTTCAGCGCGCCCACCCCCTCGATCCGGATGTGCCGCACGATCTCCCGGTCCGCCAGCCGGATCACCGCCAGCTCCTCATCCCCGTCCGCGAACGCCGTGAACGCCATCTCCTTCCCGTCCGGCGACCACGCACCCGCCGATTCCAGGAAGCTCAGCGCGTCGAAGTGCAGGCTCGTCTCGCTGTCCGCCACCTTCTTCACCACCTCGCCCGTGTGCGCATCCGCCAGGAACAGCGTGATCTCGAACAGCGCACGCTCGCTGTAGAACGCCACGTACCGGCCGTCCGGGCTCAGCGCCGGGCCCACGTTCATGTCCCCGGCGTCAATGTCCTTGGCCAGGATCTTCTGCGCCACCTCGCCCGGTCGGTCCTTCCCCTCCATCAGCGGCAGGTAGTGCGCACGCAGCGCTGTCAGCCAGTCCTGGTTCAGCTGGTCCGACGACGTCCGCAGCACCCGCTTCACGGCCGCGCTCCAGCCGTCCTGCAGCGACGCCTTGAACAGGTCCGTCACCGCCCGGTCACCCCAGCGACCCCCGATGTACGCCCACAGCGCCTGACCGTACCGGTACGGGAAGAAGCGCCGGTCCGACGTCAGCTGCTGGAACGACGGAAGGTCCCCCCGCAGCGCCGCGTCCCGCATCCACATCGCCGTCAACGGATCGTCACGCCCCTTCGACAGGTACTCCGCCATCCCTTCGATCAGCCAGAGCGGCAGCGCCCCGATCCCCTGCTGGCCCATCGCGCCCATCTTCTGCGCGATGTCGTACTGGAACGCGTGCACCAGCTCGTGTCCCAGCACGTGGTCGTTGTCCGCGTATACCCCCGTCAGCGGCAGCACCACCCGGTTCTTCACCGACTCCGTGAACCCGCCCGTCCCCTCGCCGACCTGTCCTTCCGTCGTGTTCGTCTGCTGGAAATCCGGGTGGTTCGCGTACAGGATCACCGGCTTCGCGCTGCTGAACTGATGGTTGAATACACGCGAAAGCCGCGCGTACCACCGCTCCCCCATCCGCCCCGCATCCTCGACCGCCGCCTTCTCCTCCGGATAGAAGTAGAAGTCGAAATGATCCGTGTGCAGCTCCTGCCAGTCGAAGTCCTCGTACTGCACCTTGTTCCGGCCGAAGTACTGTGCGCTCGCCGCAGCCGGGGCCACGCCGAGCCCCAGGGACGCCGCCACCAGCATCCACACGCTCCGCGTTCCCCGCCTGCTCCTCCTCGCTTCAGCCATCCCGTCTCCTCTCGCTGCGGCCTCCGTCCAGGCCCGCTTCCAACGTGCTCTCACGCCCCCGGCCCCCGGCCGTGCGCCCGCTCCCCCTCGTACGCCCGCTTCGCGCACGCCCGCCTCCCGACGCCCGCCTCCCGACGCCCGCCTTCTTCCATAGAACGCGCCTGCGCGCAAAGCGTGTACCATGGGCCCGCTCTCGCGACTCGCCCCGCCGTCAACCAAAGCAATACCTCCACCACGGCCATCCCGTTCCCTGGGCCCTGCCCGGATTTTGCAATGCGCCACCCTTGCAATCTGCAAGTGGGCGCGCTAGCCTTGTCGCCATGTCCTCGACCGCCTTCCTGCGCTGGATCTACCTGGCGCGCCTGACGCTGGCGGGCGGCATGTTCGCTGCCGCGTTGCTGGTGTGGACGCGTCCGATGGTGGCGCCGGAGACCACGCTGGTGGCCACGCTGCTGCTGGTGTCGGCGGTGGGCTTCACGGCAGCGAGCTACTGGCAGACACACGTGGCGCGCGGGACTCCATCGACGAACTTCCTGTACGCGCAGGCGTTGTTCGACGTGGTGGTGGCGACGGTGGTGGTGCACCTGACGGGGCGGGGTCAGAGCGAATTCGCGCCGCTGTTCGTGCTGGTGATCGCCGAGGGGGCGGTGCTGCTGCCGCTGCGCGGGGGATTCCTGGTGACGGCGCTGGCGATGCTGATGTACTTCGCGGACACGGTGTGGGGCGGGGCGTTCTCGGTGGTGTCGGGCGGGGTGACGCTGGAGGAGTCGGACCCGGGGGTGCTGACGCGGCTGGTGCTGTTCGGTCTGATCGCGCTGGTGACGGCGTGGCTCGGGGACCGTCTGCGGCGCGCGGGGACGCAGCTGGGGGCGGTGGAGTCCGAGCTGCGGCAGCTGCAGCTGGACACGGACGACATCCTGGGGGCGCTGGACACGGGCGTGGCGACAGTGGATTCGGGCGGCGCGCTGGTCTACATCAACCCTGCGGCGGAGATGCTGCTCGGGATGAAGGGGCGGGAGTGGGTGGGGCGAGAGGCGCTGGAGGAGATGGACCGGGCTGCGCCGGGGGTGGCGAGGGTGGTGCGGGACACGCTCGCGGCGCGGGCGCCGGTGCAATGGTACGAGACGCACACGCGGGCGACGCCGGAGCTCCGGATGGTGGGGGTGCGCACGGCGGCGCTGGAGCGGAACGAGCATCCGTGGGTGACGCTGGCGGTGCAGGACATCACGGACACGAAGCGGGTGGAGGCGGCGAGCCGTCGGGCGGAGCGGCTGGAAGCGGTGGCGGAGCTGGCGGCGTCGCTGGCGCACGAGATCAAGAACCCGCTCGCGTCGATCCGGAGCGCGGTCGAACAGCTCACCCGGAAAGGTGGCAAGCTGGCCTCGGATGACCGGCGGGTGCTGGGTGAGCTGGTGGCGATGGAGTCGGACCGTCTGAGTCGGCTGCTTTCAGGCTTCATCGAGTTCAGTCGCGTGGAGATCCGGGAGCGCTCGGAAGTGGACCTGGCGGCGGTGGCCCGCTCGGCGGTGGAGGTGGCGCGCCAGCACCCGGACGCCCACAACGGGTGCCGTGTGAAGGTGGAGGGGGACGACGCGGTGCGGGTGGAAGGCGATTCGGACCTGCTGCACCGGGTGGTCTTCAACCTGGTGCTCAACGCCATCCAGCATTCTCCGGCGCAGAGCGAGGTCCGGGTGTCCGTGGCGCGCGCGGTCGAGCGCGACCTGCCGCCTGGCGCGGCGTTTCGTGAAGGGGCGCGCCTCTCAGTCCGCGACGACGGTCCGGGCATAGCGGCCGCCGATGTGTCCCGCGTGTTCGACCCGTTCTTCACCACGCGCGAGGGCGGCAGCGGCCTGGGGCTGGCGCTGGTGCACCGGGCGGTGGAGGCGCACGAGGGCACGATCCTGATCGACAGCGCGGCGGGGCGGGGGACCGCGTTCACCGTGTACCTTCCGACGCGCGTGAGGCAGCGAGCGTGATGAAGCCGAAGATCCTGGTGGTGGACGACGAGCGCTCGATCCTGAACACGCTGGAGATCCTCCTGCGAGGCGAAGGGTTCGACGTGGCCGTGAGCACGAGCGCGGCGGACGCTCTGGCGCGCTGCCAGACGTTCGCGCCCGACCTGGTGTTGACGGACATCCGGATGCCCGGCACCAGCGGCCTGGAGCTCCTCTCCGAGCTCCGCGAGCGGGACCCGGAGCTGCCGGTCATCCTCATGACCGCCCAGGCTTCGCTGCAGTCCGCGATCGACGCGGTGAACCAGGGAGCGTTCTACTACCTCCAGAAGCCGTTCCCCAACGCGGACCTGGTGGCGCTCTGCCGCAGGGCCACGGAGACGCGCGCGCTCAAACGCGAGAACGTGGCGCTTCGGCGGGAGATCAACCGGCGCGACAGCTCGCGCGACCGGCGACCGGTGGGAAGGGACCGCGCTTTCCTCCAGATCCTCGAGCTGGCCGAGACCGTGGCGCCCACCGACTCGACGGTGCTCATCACGGGCGAGAGCGGGACCGGCAAGGAGGTGCTGGCCCGCTACCTCCACGCACTCTCCCAGCGCGCCGACGGCCCGTTCGTTTCGGTCAACTGCGGCGCCCTCCCGGAGAACCTCCTGGAGTCGGAGCTCTTCGGTCACGTGAGGGGATCGTTCACGGGCGCGGTGCGCGACAGGGAAGGGCTGCTGGTCTCCGCCCGCGGCGGCACCTTCTTCCTCGACGAGGTCGGCGAGATGTCCGCGGCGCTGCAGGTCAAGCTGCTGCGGGCGCTCCAGGAGCGGGAAGTGGTGCCCGTGGGCTCCACCCGGCCGGTGGACATCGACGTGCGCGTCGTCGCCGCGACCAACCGCGACCTCGAGCACGAGATCCGGAAGGGCACGTTCCGGACGGACCTCTACTACCGGCTCAACGTGATCTCGCTGCACATGCCGCCGCTGCGAGATCGGCCGGATGATGTGGTGCTGCTCGCGGAGCACTTCCTCGAGCGGGCGGCCGCCAACGGAGACGCCGCGGCGCTCTCCATGTCCCAGGACGCGCGCGACTGCCTGCGGGGCTATGACTGGCCCGGCAACGTCCGTGAGCTGGAGAACGCGCTGGAGCGGGCGGCCGTGCTCGCCCGGGGCGGCGAGATCGACCGCGACCACCTCCCGAAGCGCGTGGTGGAGCCCCCGCCGGAGAGCCTGGTCTCGGAGCGCGAGCCGACGAATCCATCGCTCGAGGCCGTGGAGCGGGCGTACGTTCTCTGGGTCCTGCAGGCGGAAGGCGGGAACAAGGCGCGCGCCGCCGAGGTGCTCGGCATCGACCCGTCCACCCTGTACCGGAAGCTCAACCGCTACGGAGTCACAGAATGAGGCGAGCAGCGAAGCCGCTGCGGCTGTCCGTCATCATCCCGGTCTACAACGAGGCCGCCACGGTCGAGGAGCTGGTGCGCAAGGTCCGCGGCGTGCCGCTCGATCTCGAGGTCATCACCATCGACGACGGCTCCTCCGACGGCACCGGTGCCCTGCTGGAGTCGCTGGAGCGCGCCGGGCTCGTGGACGTGCTGATCCGCCACGACCGCAACCGGGGCAAGGGGGCGGCGGTGCGGACGGGGATCCGGGCCGCGTCCGGAGACGCGCTCGTGGTCCAGGACGCCGACCTCGAATACGACCCGGCCGACCTCCCGTCGCTCCTGGATCCCATCGCGGACGGCCTGGCGGACGCCGTCCTCGGCAGCCGGTTCCTCGGCGGCCCCCACCGCGTGCTCTACTTCTGGCACAGCATCGGGAACGGCCTGCTCACGCTCCTGTCCAACATGCTCACGGACCTGAACCTCACGGACATGGAGACCTGCTACAAGATGATCAGGACCGAGCTGGCCCAGGGGCTGCCGCTACGGGCGAACCGCTTCGGCATCGAGCCGGAGCTCGTCGCGCGCCTCGCCCAGGCCGGGGCCCGCATCTACGAAGTCCCGATCAGCTACCACGGGCGCACCTACGCCGAGGGCAAGAAGATCGGCTGGAAGGATGGCGTGGCCGCGCTCTGGCACATCGTCCGCTGCAACGTCCTGTCCCGGCGTTCCCGCCCCGCCCCGTCCAGGTCCGGGTCGGCCCGCGGCGAGGCCCGTGAAGCCTGATCGGCGTCGGCTCTTCCTGGCCCTCGGGTCGGTCGCGGTCGTGGCCGTCCTCTCCTACGCCAACACCCTCTCGAACGGCTTTGCCCTCGACGACGAGGGCATCATCCAGAAGAACACCCGGGTACACGGCCTCGCCCGCCTCGGCGACGCCGTGACCGGTCCCTACTGGCCGGGTGAGCCGGCCGAGCGCGGGCTGTACCGGCCCTTCACCATGGCGACCTACGCCGTCAACTGGGCCGCGGGCGGCGGGAGTGCGACGTGGTTTCACCTGGTCAATCTGCTCCTCCACGCCGCGGTCACCGGGCTCGTGCTCCTCTTCCTGCTCCCTCTGGCCGGCGACCTCGCAGCCGCCTGGGCCGGGGCGCTCATCTTCGCTGTCCACCCAGTCCACGTGGAGGCCGTGGCCAACATAGTGGGGCGGGCCGAGATCCTGGCCACGCTGTTCTTCCTGGCGGGGTGCCTCGTCGTGCTCAGGGCACGGGGGCGGGGCTGGGGCGTGGCCGCGGCCGTCGCGGCCGCCTTCTTCATGGGCCTGGCGTCGAAAGAGAACGCGATCATGCTCCCGGTCGTGCTCGCGCTCCTGGAGACGTGGCAGGCGCGCGGCGTCCGGCCGGGCGTGCAGCGCATCGTCGCCGGCTGGCGGCTCTGGCTGTCCATGGCCGTCGCCCTCGTCGTCTACTTCGCGCTCCGCCGGGCGAACATCGGGGTGTTCCTGGGGATCGAGAAGCCGCCCTGGTTCTGGGGCATGCCCTCTTCCGTGCGCGTGCTCACGGCCATCCGCGTCTGGCCCGAGTACCTGCGCCTCATGGTCCTCCCGATCGCCCTCGTCCCGGATTACGGCCCGGGGGTGATCGTGCCCCGGACGAGCCTTCTCCAGCCGCTCGTCCTCCTCGGCCTCCTCACCGCCGCGGTTGCCGCTTTCGTGGCCTGGCGCGCGCGTCGTGGCGCACCGCTGCTCTCCGCCGGGATCGTCTGGTTCGCCATCACGGTGCTTCCGGTGACGGGGCTCCTCTTCCCGGTCGGCTTCATCCTGGCCGAACGGACGCTCTACCTCCCGTCCGTGGGTGTCGCCCTGGCCGTGGCTGCGGGCGTGGTGTGGGCGAGGTCGGCCGCGCCGGCACGGGCGTGGCGGGCGGCCGTCGCGGGGCTCCTGCTGATCGTGGGGGCCGCCGCCCTGCGCGTCTGGACGGCCAACCCGGTCTGGGAGGATACCAACACGGTGCTGAACCACCTCCTGCGCGAGCATCCCGCCAACTACCGCGCGCAGTGGGGCATGGCCTCGACCCTGGCCGCAGAGGGGGACACGGCGTCCGCCCTCGCGCACTATGAGATCGCCACCCGCATGGTCCCCGGGTACTACAACCTGCGCTTCGAGTACGGGACGATCCTCGCCGCGAACCGGGACTACGGCGCCGCCGCCGCCCAGTTCGACACGGCGCTCCAGGTCCTTCCCACGGCCACCCGGGCGCGGCTGAACGAGGTGGCCACTCTGGTGCTCGATGGCAGGCCCGCGCAGGCCGCCACGGTCGCCGCCGCGGGCCTCGCCCCGGACGGCCCCGCGCAGCCGCAGCTGTACGACTACTACAGTCGTGCGCTCGCCCGCTCCGGTCGGTATGGCGAGGCGATCCGCGCGCGACGGCGGGCGATCCATCTCGCGGGCGAAGCCGTCCCGTGGTCCCAGTGGGGCCACCTCGCCGGCCTCGCGCTCCTGGCCGGCGACACCGCCACCGCCCGGACCGCCCTCGAGCGCGCCCGAGCCAGCGCGTCCGCGGGCGTGCACGTGCCCTCGCCCGATGAGCTGGCGCGCCGGATCCAGGCCGAGGGCGGCGCGGCCATCCCGTCATGGTGATCTGCAAGCGATTCGCAGGTTGCAACGCCCGTCGGCGTTCGGGAAGGCACACCCGGGCGTTCGCGGATCGGCATAAGTTGTTGCCCGTTTACGATTTCCGATGGATCCAGCTCGCCAGCGCCGGGAGGGGCATGGCGGTTGCACTCCATCGCCGCGGCACTTCGCACCCGAGTGGCCACCATCCCGGCCTGTCACACAACAAGGAGCAACAATGCTTCGGAACCGTAAGGGCTTCACCCTGATCGAGCTGCTGATCGTCGTGGTGATCATCGGCATCCTGGCGGCGATCGCGCTGCCGAAGTTCGGCAAGACGCGCGAGGCGGCGTACTACACCACCATCAAGTCCGACCTGAACAGCCTCCGCAGCGCGGAGGAGATGTACTACCAGACGAGCAAGTCCGTACGCGTACACCAGCGACCTGACGGACCCTCGAGTTCAACCCGAGCGCGGGCGTGAACCTCGGCACGATCACGGTGACGGACGACAACCAGGCGTGGTCCGTGAACGCGACGCCACGACGCCCTCGGCGCCCACGGGTGCGCGATCGGCTTCGGCGAGTTCACGGCGGATCCCACGGTGACGACGCCGGGCGGCAACGACCTGGAGTATCCCGGTGACATGGGCGCCCCCGTCTGCGACGACGCCTTCTAACCGACGTCGCCGGACAACCGATAGGCGGGACCCGGTCGCTGGCCGGGTCCCGTTTTCCTTGCGCGGGAGACGGTCCCCCCTGCCTTCGCTTGCGCCTTCCAGTGCAGGGCCTACGTTTCTTCGGATGTCCCGTTGGCCCTGCATGCGAACAGACCGCGGAAATGCGACGATGCGCCGCATGGGCTTTACGCTGATCGAGCTGCTGGTCGTGATCGTCATCGTCGGGATCCTGGCCTCCATGTCGATCGTTCGGACGCGGAAGGTCACGCGCGAGGCGCAGCTCGCCACGCTGCGCACGGACCTGCGGGCGCTGACGATCGAGGAGGAGTTCTACAACCAGAGGACGCTCCACTATGGCGCGCTCGAGGACCTGGACGACTTCCACAGCAGCAGGGCGGTGAGCGTGGAGATCACGCACCTGGAGAATCTGGCGTTCGCGGCCACGGCCGTGCACGCCGGTCTGCCGGGCGTGACGTGCGGCGTGTTCCGCGGCGTGGTTCCGGAAGGGGTGGCGGGTCCGGCCGTGGTGGAAGGCCGGATCACCTGCGAGTGAGGATCCGCCCGTCGGGGAACAGCCTGCGCCGGGAGCTTCTCGCGGCGTTCGCCATCGTATTCGCCGGCGCTCTCGCGGTGGCGGTCATCGGCGCGGCGCTCCTCGTCCCCACTTTCGAGTCCCCGCTCGAATCGCTGCTCTACCTGGCGCTCCTGGTCGGGGCGGACCTCCTTGTCTTCTTCCTGTTCGGCCGCTGGCTCGTGGGCACCCGCGTCCTCTACCCGCTGGACCGGATGGTGGAGGAGGCGGAGGCGATCGCGGAAGGCGACTATGCGCGGCGCCTCCCGGGCAGCGAGTCCGAGGAGATCGACCGGCTGTCGGACGCGCTCAACCGGATGGCGGAGCGCCTGATCAACCACCAGCTGGAGCTGGCGCGGAACGTCGAATCGCTGCAGCAGACGAACCGTGACCTGACGGCGGCGAGGGACGACCTGATCCGGGCCGAGAAGATGGCTTCGCTCGGGCAGATGGCGGCCGGCGTCGCCCACGAGGTGGGCAATCCCCTTGCCGCCATCATGGGGAACATGGACCTGCTGAAGCGGCGGGTCCACGGGCTGGAGCTCGAGCTGGTGCAGGCGTCGCTCGAGCAGGTGGTCCGGATCGACCGGATCGTCCGGGGCCTCGTGGACTATTCGCGGGCCCGGGAGCCCAACGCCCGCCCCATCGATGTCAACGCCGTGGTGCTCAAGACCGTGGAGCTGATCCGCTCGCAGCCACGCATGGTGGGCGTCGAGGTCACGACGGCGCTTGCGGCGGACCTTCCCGCCGTCGCCGCGGACCCGTACCAGCTCGAGCAGGTTCTGGTGAACCTGCTCCTCAACGCCGCCGACGCCACGGAGCAGGGGGAGGTCCGGGTGGTCCGGATCACGTCCGGGTCGCGACGCTACGTCGAGCCGGACTACGTCCCTGCCCGGCGGCGCGACGATCCGCCCGGAATCGACTACTCGCACCGCCGTCGATACAATCGGCCCGAGGCCGTGCCGAGGGTTCACCCGTTCGAGCCCGAGCAGGCCATCGTCGAGCTTGCGGTGGCCGACACCGGCGGCGGCATTCCGGCCGCCGTCATGCCGCGGCTGTTCGAGCCGTTCATGACCACGAAGGAGCCCGGCAAGGGGACGGGGCTCGGGCTGGCCGTGAGCGCGCGGCTGATCGACGGGATGGACGGGACCATCCGCGCACGCAATACTCAGGAGGGAGCGGAGTTCACCATCCAGCTCCCCGCATCGGACCAGCCAGCGGAGGCCGTGTCGCCATGAAGGTGCTGATCATCGACGACGAGCCGAGCCTGCGCCAGACCGTTTCCATGATCCTGTCCGAGGAGGGCTACGAAGTCACCACGGCCTCCGACGGGAAGGATGGCCTGGAGAAGGCGCTCTCGTTCGAGCCGGACACGGTCCTCACCGATGTGCGCATGCCCGGGATGCCTGGTCTCGACTTCCTGGAGCGCTACCGCGAGGAGGGCGGGGAGGCGCTGGTCATCGTCATGACCGCGTACGGCAGCACCGAGCTGGCCGTGGAGGCCATGAAGAAGGGGGCGTACGACTACATCCCCAAGCCTTTCAGCGCGGACGAGCTCGTGCTCACGCTGCGGAAGGCGGAGGAGCGGGAGGCGCTGCGGCGGGAGGTGCTTCGCCTGCGGGACGAGGTGACCGTCGACCGCCGGTTCAGCGGCATCATCGCCCGGTCCCCGGCCATGAAGAAGGCGGTGGAGACCGCGACCAAGGTCGCCCGGTACCCTTCGACGGTCCTGATCACGGGCGAGAGCGGGACGGGGAAGGAGCTGATCGCGCGCCTGCTCCACGACCAGAGCGACCGGGCGCAGGCTTCGTTCGTCGCCATCAACTGCGGGGCGATCCCCGAAAACCTCCTCGAGTCGGAGCTCTTCGGCTACGTGCGCGGCGCATTCACCGGGGCGGAGCGCGACAAGGTCGGCCTCTTCGAAGCCGCATCGGGAGGCACGCTCTTTCTCGACGAGATCGGAGACATGCCGGGCACGCTCCAGGTCAAGCTGCTGCGGACGCTGCAGGAGGGCGAGGTCCGTCGTGTGGGGGAGAACCGGAGCCGGAAGGTGGACGCGCGCATCGTGTCCGCCACCAACCGCGACCTGGAGCAGGAGATCCGGCAGGGAAACTTCCGCAAGGACCTGTATTTCAGGATCGCGGTCGTCCCGATCCATCTCCCGCCCCTGCGCCAGCGGACGGAAGAGATCCCGCTCATGGCGAAGCACTTCGTGGACAAGTACAACCGCGCCCTGGGGCTCGACCTTGAAGGCGTCGCGCCCGAGGCCATGAAGCTTCTCCTCGACTATCCGTTCACCGGCAACGTGCGGGAGCTGGAGAACGTCATCGAGCGCGCCATGGTGCTGGCCGAAGGACCCCGGATCGAGGTCAAGGACCTTCCCCACCACGTCCAGGCGCCCGTTCGCCCTCTGGAGGACGTGGAGCTCGGGGACGATGAGCTCTCCGTGAAGAAGCAGGGGTCAGTGCTCGAGCGCCGCCTGATCCAGAAGGCGCTGGAGCGCACGGGCGGGAACCGGACGCGGGCGGCCGAGCTGCTGGAGCTGAGCTCCCGCGCACTCCTGTACAAGATCCGCGACTACGGCCTCGAGTAGACCCCCGGCTCTCCGCTCCGGTCCCCCCGGCGCGATCTCGTCCCCGCGCGCCATGGAGTTGCCCCGGCGCCGGTGACACAGTGGCCGCATGCGAACGCAGCGCGGCTACACCCTGATCGAGCTCGTCCTGGTCCTCGCCTTCACGGGCGTCCTGGTCACGTTCGCGGCGCCGCCCCTTCTTCACTGGCGCGATGCGGCCGCAGTTCACGCGGCGCGCGACGACCTGACCGGCGCCCTCGCTTCCGTCCGCGTCGAGGCCGTGGCGCACGGCGGTGGAGCCCTCGTCCTGGATCCGGTCGCCGGCGTCGGCTGGGCCGCGTACGACGACGGGACCACAGAGGCCCCCATCGACCTCCGCGCCCGGCACGGCGTAGTCCTGGACGTGGGCGCCGCAGCCCCGGTGCGGATCCGCTACGACGGCCTGGGCATCGGCCGCATGGCTTCGCGCAGGATCGAGGTGCGGCGTGGCCGGGCCGTGGCAGGCGTCACGGTCAGCGCCTACGGTCGGGTGCGGCGATGGTGACCCGGCGCGCCGGCCACTCGCTCGTGGAGCTCATCGTGGCCGTGACGTTCCTCGGCACGTCCTTCGGAGGGCTCGCGGCCACCGCCCTGCTCGGAGCGCGCTGGACCCTCCGCGCGAGCGCGCAGGAGCACGCGCTCGCCGCCGCCGCGGCCACGCTCGATTCGCTGCTCGGCATGACGGCTCCTCCGGGGCCGGGGTCCATTGATCGGGACGGGCTGCGCCTGGAGTGGACCACGGGCCCGGCATCCTCCGGAACCCTGGTGACCGTGCGCGCCTCCCGCGCCGCTCTCCACGTTTCCGAGAAGCTGGAAGGGACGTGGATGCCGCTGCCTCCCGCGCTGGTGCTGCCGTGAGGGCGCGGCGCGGTGCGGCGTCCATTGCGGAGCTGATCCTGGTGCTCTGGCTGTTCGCCTTCGTTCTCGCCGGGATCGCCCGCTTCGCCTCCGCGCAGTCCCGCATGGCCGCCGCACAGCTCGATCGCACCCGCGCCGACGAGCTGGTGCGCACCGCGTGGCTGGTGCTGAATGCCGAGCTCCGGAGCACCGCGGCCGCGGACCGGGTTTCGTTCGGCGCGGACTCGTTCCGCATCCGCGCGTTTCGCGGCGGAGGTCGGGTCTGTCGCGCGGGTGGCGACACCCTGGTAGTCGCGTTCGCGGGTGACCGGCTGCCGGACCCGGCCAAGGACTCCGTTCTGCTGATCGGCGGCAACGGTATCGAGGAGGCCATGGACCTGGCCGGCACGGGCCTGTCGTCGCTGGAGTGCGATGGCGCCGGGCGGTGGCTGCGCCTCGGGCGCACGCCCGGCAGCGAGCCCGCCATGGCCCTGCTGTTCGAGTCGGGCGTGTACGACGTGGCGGGAACCGCGCTCCGATATCGCCGCGGCGCCGGCGGCCGACAGCCGCTGACGGAGCCGGTCCTGGCGAACGCCACCCTCGGCATGGCGGGACCGGGGCCATGGCGGCTCACCGGCGCGTTCATCCGGGACTCGGTCCCGAGGCTGGGCGCAACGGGCTTCGACCTGACCCTCTCCCTGCTCAATCCCGCCCCGGTGACGCCATGAGGCGGGGCGGCTTCGCCCTCGTGGTGACCATACTGCTGTTCGTCGCCCTGGCCGGGCTTGCGGCCTCCGTGCTGGCCCTCGGCGCCCGCGAAGCCATCATTGCGAGCAGCGCTGAGCGCCTGGTCCTCGCCCAGCGACGCGCCGAGGAGGCCGTGCGCCAGGCAGTGGCTGGGTGGTCCACCCGGGACTTCGCGGGCATGGCGCCCGGCGAGCGCATCCCGCTCGGGACCGCTGACACCGCTTCGGAGCTCACCGTTCAGCGCCTGGACGGCGGGCTCTACCTGGTCCGCGCGGCCGCCCGGATCGGGCCGACGGGGCACGTCGCCCGGGGACGGGCAGCGGTGCTCGTGCGCGCGCTCGATCCCGCAGAGCTGGCCGCTGCATTTCCAGCCGCTGTCACCGTCACCGAGGCCGCCACCCTGGAGCGCGGGGGCATCGACGTCCTCACGGGGTGCGGCGCCGCCCCCGCCGCGGGCATCATCGGTCCTATCGTGGCCTGGGACCCCGGCGTCACCGTGGGCGGCGACCCGCCGGTGGCCGGCGGCCCTCCGGGAATCCCGGTGGCGAGCCCCCTGGCGCCTCCGCTCCTCGGCGCCCTCCCTCACCTCGACGCGGGCCCCGGGGAGGTGGCGCCCGCGCCGGTCGCCACAGGCGATGCCTGCGTCCTCACGCCCGACAACTGGGGCGCCTTCTCCCCGGGCAGTCCGTGCCACGGGCTGCTCCCTCTCGTCGCCGGGCGTGGGCCGCTGGTCATTCGCAGCGGCGAGGGGAGGGGGGTGCTCCTGGTCGACGGCGATCTGCTCCTCGGGGGATCGTTCCGCTTCGCAGGCCTGCTGGCGGTGGACGGCACCCTCGAACTGGAAGAGGGCGTGGAGATCCGGGGCGCGGTGCGCGCGCGCAGGTTCACCCTGGCCGGCGGCCATGTCGCCTTCGATCCGTGCGAGCGCGGGGCGGCCGCGGCCGCGCCCGCGTTCGATGGGCCGTTCCGGCTGCCGGGCCGGCTGTGGATACCGGTTTGGTAAGGATGAAAAAAGTGCGCGGCGTCGACATAAAGGTCCCCTCGCAGCGCGCCGCCAATCGTCGAACTCGTTGTGCCTGCAAGGAATGGAGGGTCGGCATGAACTTCGTATGTCTCCACCGGCAACGTTGGGTCTGGTCTCGAGGGGCTCCGCCGGATCGGCGCTCCTCTCCCGATCCGGCCCATGACCACCGGGAGGCAGCAAGGAATGTGGCGATGCATTCTGCCGAGTCGGCTTCGCGCCGGACCACGGTATCGGGCAGGGTTCTCCGTCGTGGAGCTCCTGTTCGTGCTGCTCATCGCCAGTGTCCTGGCCGGGATGGCCTTCCCGCGCTTCCATCACTACATGAGCGTCCGGACGGCGGTGAACGCCCGCGATGCGTTCTCCATGGCGGCGGCGCGAGCACGCGCGGCGGCAGTGGAGCATGGCGATGTCGTCGTCCTGATGATCCGTCCCTATCACGACTCCGTCTTCGTGATGACCGGGGACGCGCAGGATACCCTGGAGATCATCGACTACAAAGGCGGCCAGACTCGAGCCGACCTGCTGATGCAGGACGGGCTGCCGGCGCCTTTCCGGATCTGTTACGTGCCTCGTGGCTTCGCGCACCCGGGCTGCGGCGACGGAAGTCGTCTTCCGGTCCGGCTGGGCTTCAGCACCACTTCCGACACCCTCTGGTCGGACATCAACGCTGCAGGCCAGGTGGAACGATGAGCGCGACCGAGCCCCGGTCCGGCTTCTCGCTCGTGGAGCTCCTCGTGGCCCTCCTGATCCTCACGGTCGGGATTCTCGCCATGGGCGGGTCCACCGGGTACATCATGAGCCAGATCAGGCTCTCCCAGATCCGGACCGAGCGCATGAACGCGGTGCGCGAGGCTTCCGAGATCATCCGCGGGACCCCGTGGAGCAGCATCTCCGGCCTCTGCGCCGACAGCACGTTCCACCTGAACCACTACGACGTGAGCTGCTCGGCCAGCGTGACGGCCGACAACCTCCTCCAGGTCCAGCTCGTGAGCTCCGGACCCGGGTATCGCTCCGGCCGCTTCCTCCAGGACGTGGAGGAGCGCATGGCCATCGGGATCGCACAGCCATGAACGCGCGCCGCGACGGGTTCACCCTGATCGAGGTGATGATCGTGGCGGTGCTCCTCGCGGCCACCCTGGGAGCCGTGTACCAGGCCCTGAACGTACAGGAGCTCAGCTACAAGACCGGGAGCACCATGATCCGGGGGCAGGAGAGCATGCGCACGGGCCTCGGGATCCTCGAATCCGAGCTCCGCGAGCTGAGCACCACCGGCGCCGACATCGGGGGCGTGGACATCCGCGTGGCTGCGGCCGATTCCGTCATATTCCGGGCGCAGCGGAAGCTCGGCTTCGTCTGCGCCATTGCGCTCTCGGACAACAAGGTCACGCTGGCCGTCATGGGCGACGGATTCGTCCGCTACGACAGCGTGCTGGTCTTCGTCGATGGTGACAGCCTGCGCTCGAGCGACGACGCCTGGGTGACCAGCCAGGTGCAGGATGCCGCCACGGACGTGAATACCGCGTGCGCCACCCGCTTCCCGGGCCTCCCCATCCAGACGCTGCACGTGGGCGCCGGGATCCTCGATGGCGTGAAGCTGCACTCGCCCGTCCGGGCGTTCCAGTGGGTTCTCTACGGGATCCGCGAGTTCCCGAAGCCTCAGGGCTGGTCGCTGGCCCGCCGCCTCGGCGATGCCGACGCGACGGACTATCTCGTCGGGGGACTCGCTCCCCCGCCGAACGGAGTCCACTTCGAATATTTCGACGCGGACGGGAACACCACGGCGAACCCGTCCGAGATCACGCGAATGCGGATCGGCATGCAGGTGCTGGACAACGGCGGCGGAGCTGGCGAGCCGCAGGCGCTGACCACGAACCTCTTCTTCCGGAACAACTGACCGGCCATGCGAATCACTGCCCACGCTTCCGCCCTTCGTGACGGCTTCGCGCTCCCGATCGCGCTCCTGGCCATGATCGTCATCGGGGCGATCGTCACCGGCGGTTTCTACGCGTCCTCCCAGGAGACGCGTGTGAGCATGAGCTCGGAGCTGGGCGGACAGGCGTTCTACGTGGCCGAGTACGGGCTTGACGAGGTCCTCGCGTCGAGCCGGACCGGCGACTTCACGAGCGTGGTCGCCCCCGAGGACTGGGGCGGAGAGGACGTCACCACCGGCGGTGGCGACCTCCTCGGCCACTATGACATCGAGGTCAGGAGCGTGGGCGAGCGCATGTTCCTGGTGTCTTCCACCGGGACCGTGACCGCGGGCGGACACCACGCAAGTCGTGAGGTGGGCACCATCATCCGGACGCTCACGGCCGACATGCCGCGCGAGAGCGCGCTGTCGATCTACGGCGGTCTAACCATGAAGGGGAACGCCACCGAGATCAACGGCTTCGAGGAGCAGGAGCCCGGCTGCGCGCCCATCGGCACCGGCGTTCCCGGGATCACTACCAACCGGCCCGACCTGGTCGACGCCACCGCCAACCTGACTGGCGTCCCGCCGATCCAGGACGACCCTTCCCTCGACGTCGCCGCCCTCAGCACGTTCGGCAGCCTCAGCCTCGACGACCTCAAGGGGATGGCCGACCTCGTCTTCGAGCACGGCATCCCCGTCAGCCAGAGCCCCGAGCCGACCACCAACGGCTCCGGAGCATGCGACACGTCCAACCCACTCAACTGGGGCGATCCCGTGGATGGAGGCGTCTGCAAAGGCCGATTCCCGATCATCTATTCCAAGGACGATGCCAAGATCACGGGCGGCATGGGGCAGGGGATCCTGATCGTGGACGGAGACCTCGAGCTCGCGGGGAACATGAAGTTCTTCGGTGTGGTCATCGTGCTCGGGAAACTGTGGATGGGGGGAACGGGCCAGACGGGTGGGCAGATCGTCGGCAGCGCAATCGTCCACAACGGCGCCGAGCTGGTCGACGAGAGCACCACGGTCGGCAACTCCATGATCCAGTACTCCAGGTGCCGGGTCGAGCGAGCGTTCAACGCAATCCTCCGTGTCCGCCCGTTGGCGGCGCGAGGGTGGATGGATCTTTCGGTGGCCGCTCCGGCGGCGCTGACAACGGGATTCCCCGGCTCATGATAGGCCGGGGCGAAGGTGTGTGTATTTCATTGACAGGCCAGAGTGGCAGACGTAGCGCAAAGCGTTCCACCACAACGGCCTTCCCCGACAACGCGGATTCCTGACGAATGGGACTATTCGGCCGTAGCAAGGTCACCGCGGGCCTCGACATCGGGAGTGGCTTCGTCAAGCTGGTCGTGGTGGACCACTCCAAGGGCGACCCCGAGATCACCAAGATCGCCACCAGCCCGCTGGTCGCGGATGCCATCGTCGAGGGCGAGGTCATGGACCCCGTGCTCGTGGCCGAGACCATCCGCTCGGTCATTGAGGCCGCCGGACTCGCGCGGCAGAACGTCGTCGCCGCCGTGGGAGGGCACGACGTCATCATCAAGAAGATCCAGATGGACCGGATGAGCGAGCCGGAGGCACGCGAGCTGATCCGGTGGGAAGCGCATCAGCACGTCCCGTTCGACATGGAGAGCGTGCAGCTCGACTTCCAGATCCTCGATCCGGATTCCGACGACGCCCAGATGTCGGTGCTGCTGGTCGCAGCCAAGCGCGAGCTGATCGAGAACCGCCTCGCCCTCCTCGCCGATGCGGGCCTGTCGCCGGCCATGATCGATGTGGACGCCTTCGCGCTCCACAACGCGTTCGAGCAGGGCTATCCCGGCAGCATGACCGGGATGGTGGCGCTGGTGAACGTCGGGCACGAGACCACGAACGTGAACATCCTCGACGACGGCGTGCCCGTCGTCGTCCGGGACATTCCGTTCGGCTCCCGCCGCATCAGGGAGTCGCTGCAGCGCGAGCGCGGGCTCACCGCCGAGCAGGCGGAGGACGTGATCCAGGGCCGGGAGGACGCCGTGGATCTGGAGTCGTTCGTGACGGAGCGGGTGGACGAGCTGGCCGTGGGGATCGAGCGCGCGATCGCCTTCATCACCGCCCAGTCCGGCGGCGAGGGCGTGGGCCAGGTCTTCCTGTGCGGCGGCGGCGCGCGTGTTCCCGGCGTCGCTGCCGCCCTGGGTGAGCGCCTCGGCGTTCCCACCCACCTGGCCAATCCGCTGGAGCGGATCGCCGTCCACCCGGACGTGAACCTGGAAGTCGCGGTCGATGAGGTGGCACCAATGCTGATGCTGCCCGTCGGCCTCGCCATGCGGAGGGCCTGAGCCACGCCATCATGATCGAGATCAATCTCCTGCCCAGCGCACAGAAGACGCGGAAGAAGGCGGCCGTCTCCGGGTTCCCGTTGAGGCTCCCGAGATCACTGTCTTCCTTCGACCGAACGCTCGCTTTCACCCTGGGGGCGTGGATCATCGGACCGCTCGCCGTCGCGTGGCTGTTCTTCAGCGTGCACGGCAAGCTCGGCGACGCGCAGGTCGCGCTCGAGCAGGCGGTAGCCGACTCGACCCGCTACGCCAGGACCATCGAGACGCAGGAGCGCCTGCGGGCCAGGCAGGACACGGTGGCCCAGAAGCTGGCGATCATCCAGGAGATCAATGCCGGACGCTACGTCTGGCCCCACATCCTGGACGAGGTCAGCCTGGCGCTTCCGGCCTTCACGTGGGTCACCGGGATCTACCAGATCGAGGGCGGAACGGTGCCGGCCTTCCAGATCCAGGGGCTGACCGGCAGCCTGCCCGCGCTCACGCACTTCATGGACGCCCTCGAGGCCAGCCCCTTCCTGCGCAACATCGAGCTGGTGTCCAGCGAGCAGGTCACCGTGGGCGGAGCGAAATCGGGGAAGATCGCCAACAACTTCATGCTGACGGGGCACTACGAGCAGCCGCCGTCGGATCTGATCGAGACGGTGTCGCTCTTCCCGGACCTCACCGGGGACGACACGCTAACGGCAGGAACGGAGGCGAGCCATGGCTCTGGGACTCCCTGACGACCCGGCAAAGCAGAAGCGGCTCCTGATCGGAGCGCTCCCGCTCCTGCTGCTCGCCGCCTACGTGTACTTCCTCAATGGCAAGTACACGCAGCAGCTGGACGATCTCCAGACACACGTGGAGCAGCTGGAGGCACAGAACTCGGTGGCTCGGATACGGTCGCTCCAGGGCCATGAGCTCGAAGAGCGCCTGGCGATCTTCGAGAAGCACATCAGCCGCCTCGAGCAGCTCGTTCCGCGCCGGGAGGAAGTGTCTCAGCTCCTCAACCAGATCAACCAGACGGCGCAGCGGGTAGGGGTCGAGGTGGCGGTCTTCCGCCCCGGCGAGATCGGCAGCGGTCCGCAGTACGACCGCCGCACGTTCGACCTGACGGTATACGGGACGTACCAGAACATCGGTCGGCTCCTGGCCGACATCGGCTCGCTCCCCCGGATCATCACGCCAATCGACCTGCAGCTGGTCTCGCGCAGCGAGAAGGACCGGGCCGGGGGGGAGCGGCTGCAGGCGACGTTCGTCGTGGAGACGTACGTGGTTCCCGATCACCCGGCCCATCCGGCGGCCGCCATCACGGGAGGCTCTACCGGTGCGTAAATCCATACGCCTCATGACCATGGTCGGGCTGGCACTGCTGGCGCTCGCGCCCGCCGCGGCCAGCGCACAGGCCCCCGCGCGGACTGCCGTGCCGGCGAAGGCCACCACGGACGCGGCGAAGCTCACGCTGATCTACGAGCGGGAGGTCTACACGTACGGCGGCATCGGTCGCCGGGACCCGTTCCGCCCCCTCACCGATGACGAGGAGAGCGGCCCCCGCTTCGAGGAGCTGACGCTCCAGGGGATCATCTATTCCGATGCGCCGGGAAAGAGCCTGGCCCTGCTGAACGACGTCTCCGACCGCGTGCACAGAGCGCGCGTGGGCGACGTGCTGGGCGACTCCCGCGTGCTGGAAATCACGCCGGACCGGGTGGTGTTCGCGGTGAACAACTTCGGCAACGTGCGGCAGGAGATGCTGGAGCTCAAGAAGAGTGGAGGAAACGAGCGATGATGCCGATCCTGGCGCTACGCGCCTTTCTGTTGACGGTCCTGGCGGGGGTCCAGGGGCTGAGTGTGATTCCGGCTGGGGACCGGACGGACGTCCTCATCCAGACGGACGGACCCGTCACGATCCAGCACCAGATGCTGGCCTCACCGCCGCGCATCGTGGTGGACCTCGCCGGCTCGGAGTTCGCCCTGCCGGGCCAGCGGTTCATGGACATCAACCGCGGCGGCGTCGTGGCGCTCCGCTCCAGCCAGTACCAGGCGGGAGTGGTGCGCGTCGTCGTGGACCTGTCCGAGGCCGTGGACTACGAGATCCACGAAGAGGACGGGCACGTGAGGATCTCCTTCCTGAACCGGGCCGGCCCGTTCGAAGCGTGGAGCACGGGTGCAGGAGCGGCCGCGGCGGCGACACCGGCCCCGGCGCCGCCTGCCGATGCGCCGACCGCCGCCCTGCCCACCTCCCGGAGCGCCGCGCCGGGTTCGGACGCGCGCGTCGCGAAGCCGGTGGCCGTGACCCGGCCGGCGGTGATCGAGGCGCCGGATCCTCAGCAGCCCCGGATCACCGTCGAGTTCCGCAACACGCCGATCGTGGACGTGCTCGGCACGTTCGCGGACTTCTCGAGCCGCAGCATCGTCCCCGGCAAGGGCGTGGGCAACCAGACGATCACCGCGACGATCCAGGACCAGCCGTGGGACGAAGCCATGCGGGCGATCCTGGCGGGGCAGGGGCTCGCGGCGGACGAGATGTCCAGCGGGATCATCATGGTGACGTCGCTTCAGCAGCGGCGGGAGGTCGAGCAGCAGGAGGCCACCGTTACCGAAGCCTTCCAGCTCGAGTACGTCGCGGCCGACTCCATCGCGGTGCAGGTGCAGCAGCTCCTCGGAAACGGGGAGAAGATGGCCGGCACGGTCGCGGTCAACCGTGCCACGAACTCCCTGATCGTGTCCGCGGGCGAGTCCACTGTGGCGCGCGTGCGCAACCTGATCCCGTCGCTGGACAAGCGGACCCCGCAGGTTACGGTGCAGGTCCGGATCCTCTCCCTGCGCCGGAGCGATTTCGATGGCCTCGGGATCCACTACGAGATCAAGGACACCGAAGGCAACCAGGTCAACCGCCTCACCCCGGGGTGGAACGACGAGAACGGGAACGGCCTCGTCAATGACGGCGAGCAGGTCGATCCGCAAACGGACATCGTGTCCCTGACCGGCAGCAGCATCGCCGCGGTGGGGAACGCGGCGGAGCGGATCCAGAAACCCACGTTCGAAGTGCTTTCGTCGCTCCTTCTCGGGCGCTATGCGGTGATCACCTGGCTGGAGGCGGTGGAGCGGCTCGAGCTGGCGGAGCTCCAGGCCGACCCGGTGGTGACGGTGCTGGACAACCGCACTGCCAAGATCCACGTGGGCGAGCGCACGCCGATCCGTGTGGTGGACGAGGGTGCCGCGTCGGCGAACGGGCCCCGCGCGCAGGTGCGGACGGAGCAGACGGGCGTGATCATCGAGGTCACGCCGCACGTGGTCGCGGACCAGGTCCTGCTCCAGCTGCACGCCGAGCGGTCGAACATCGAGAGCTTCTCGGCGGACGCCGGCTACGTCTTCGGGACGTCGCAGACGGACACGCAGATCCTGCTGAACGACGGCGAGACGGCGGTCATCAGCGGTCTCACGACCACGGACATGAAGACCACGCTCCAGGGCATCCCGATCCTCATGGACATCCCGGTGCTGGGCGCCCTGTTCCGGAACACGTACAAGACCGCGGCCAAGCAGGATCTCCTGATCATGGTGACCCCGTACATAGATCGCTCCGGGGGAACCTGAGCCGCTCGGGCAGTTGACGGCGGCCCGGCCAGGCCGCATGCTCCGAAGCCCCCGCCCGCGGCGGGGGCTTCGTCGTTTCCGCGGCCGCGCGGGCCGCCCGTGCGCCGGCGCGCCGTTGGCGCGGCGACGTCGTGGTCTGGCCCTGGCCGCGGAGGTCGCCACTCCATCCACAGGCGCATGCACTTCACTTACACGACCGCCGGCGAATCTCACGGGCGCGGCATCCTCGCCCTCGTCGAGGGCATCCCCGCGGGCCTCTCACTCCAGGCCGACCGTGACATCGACCCCCAGCTGCGTCGCCGGCAGGGCGGCTACGGGCGGGGCGGCCGCATGGCCATCGAGCAGGACCGTGCCGAGCTGTGGAGCGGCGTCCGTCTCGGCGAGACCATCGGCGCGCCCATTGCCCTCCTGATCCGGAACCGTGACTGGGAGAACTGGACGACGGCCATGAGCCCGGAGCCGCCTTCCGACGACGCCTCGGACCACGACCTGCGACGCGTCTACCTCCCGCGCCCGGGGCACGCCGACCTGGTCGGCGTCCTGAAGTACGGCCGCGAGGATGCCCGCGATGTCCTGGAGCGCGCGTCCGCCCGGGAGACGGCCGCCCGGGTGGCCGCGGGGGCCGTCGCCCGCCGGCTCCTGGCCGGGCTGGGCGTCCGGATCGGCAGCCACGTGGTCCGGCTCGGCGAAGTGCAGGCCGCGCCACCGGAGCGGTGGCCGGAGGACCTCGACGCCGCGGCCGATGCGTCGCCTCTGCGCACCCTGGACCCCGACGCCGAGCGCCGCATGATCGACGCGGTGGACGCCGCGCGCCTGGCCGGTGACACCCTCGGCGGCGTGTTCGAGGTGGTGGCCGAAGGTGTGCCGGCGGGGCTCGGCAGCTATGTCGCCTGGCACCGCCGCCTCGACGGCCGGCTCGCCGGCGCCCTCATGTCCATCCCGGCCATGAAGGGGGTGGAGATCGGACTTGGGTTCACCGCGGCCGGGCTCCGGGGCTCAGCGGTCCACGACGAGATCCATTACGATCCGGCGGGGAGCATCCGGACCACGGGTGGGTATGAGCGGCGCACGAACCGGGCGGGCGGGCTGGAGGGCGGCATGACCACGGGCGCCCCGCTCGTTCTCCGCGTCGCCATGAAGCCGCTCTCGACCCTCATGCGGCCGCTCGCCAGCGTCGACCTGCGCACCAAGCGGGCGACCAATGCCATCCGCGAGCGGAGCGATGTGGCGGCGCTCGCGGCTGCCGGCGTGGTGGGTGAGGCCATGGTCGCCATGGTCCTCGCCGACGCCGTCCTGGAAAAGTTCGGCGGCGACTCGATGGCCGAGCTGCTCCGCAACGCCGCGGCCTACGGCGATGAGCTGGAACGGCGGGGACGGGCGGTGGCGCCCGGCGCCCCTGACGAAGCGCCGTACGAGTCGGGGGCCCATTGAGCCATGGCGGTGCCCGGCTCCCGGAGCGAATAGTGCTCGTCGGTTTCATGGCCTCCGGCAAGAGCACCGTCGCGCCGCTCCTTGCCCGGCGGCTCGGCTGGGCCGTCGTCGACATGGACACCCTGATCCTGGAGCGCACGGGGCGGACTCCTGGTGCGCTGATCCGAGACCGGGGCGAGCAGGCGTTCCGCGCCATCGAACGAACGCTCACCGAAGAGCTGGCGGATCGCCGGAACGCAGTGCTGGCTCCGGGCGGCGGTTGGGGGGCACGGCCGGAGCTCGCGGCGCTGCTCGGCCCGGGCACGCTGCGCGTGTGGCTGAGAGTATCCGCGGAAGAGGCGGTCCGCCGGGCCGCCGCCGACGAATCGGATCGTCCCCTCCTGGGCCCGGCTCGCGAACGGCTGGAGCGGGCGAGCGCCCTGCTCGCGGAGCGGGAGGCAGGCTACGCGGCAGCGGAGATGTCGGTAGATGCGGGGGGGCGGGACCCGGCGGCGGTCGCCGACGAGATCGTCCGGCGGCTGCAGCGAGGGGATGGGGAGGATGATGAGCGAGCGTAGAACCCTGGTGATCGTGGAGTCGCCCGCGAAGGCGAGGACCATCGCGAAGTACCTGGGGTCCGGGTATTCCGTGAAGGCGTCCGTGGGCCACGTCCGCGATCTCCCGGTGCATGAGCTGGGCGTGGACGTGGAAGCCGGATTCGAGCCGCACTACGTCACCATCCGCGGCAAGGGGAAGGTCCTGCGAGAGCTGGCTGCGGCAGCCCGCGGCGCCGATCGCGTGCTCCTGGCAACGGATCCCGACCGCGAGGGGGAGGCCATCGCGTTCCACGTGGCGGAGGCGCTCGGGCTGGCCTCGAGCGCCTCCGACGGGCGTCTGCGGCGCATCCGGTTCCACGAGATCACCCGCGATGCAGTGCAGCGGGCCCTGGCCGCGCCGGAGCGGCTGGACATGCGGAAGGTCGAGGCGCAGCAGGCGAGGCGGATCCTCGATCGGCTCGTCGGCTATCAGGTGAGCCCCATGCTGTGGAAGCCGATACGCCGCGGGCTGAGCGCGGGCCGCGTCCAGACGGTCGCGCTCCGCCTCGTCACCGAGCGCGAGGACGAGATCCGCGGGTTCACTCCCCGCGAATACTGGTCGGTGACCGCCCTGCTCTCGGCGCGGGGCCAGGAGTTCAAGGCCAAGCTCCACAGGATCGACGGCCGCGACTTCACCATCGCCAGCGCGGAAGCCGCCCGGGAGGTGATCGACGACGTGCGCGGCGTCCCCTTCATCGTCGACGCTGTCGAGCGCCGGGAGCGCACCCGGAACCCGCCCGCGCCGTTCACCACCTCCACCCTCCAGCAGGAGGCGGCGAAGCGGCTCGGCTTCGATGCCCGCCGGACCATGCGCGTGGCGCAGGCGCTGTACGAGGGCGTGGAGCTGGGCGATGGAGCGGCCGGGCTCATCACGTACATGCGCACGGACTCCACTCGCGTCGCGCCGTCCGCGGCCGGCGCGGCGAGGGCGTTCCTCCAGAAGCGGTTCGGGGATCGCTACGTCCCCGCCGCACCCCGGCTGTGGGCGGGGAAGCAGCAGAAAGGCGCGCAGGAGGCGCACGAGGCGATACGCCCCACCGATCCCGCGCGAACGCCTGAAGCGGTGAGGCGGTATCTCGACCGCGACCAGCAAAGGCTCTACGAGCTGGTCTGGCTCCGCTTCATGGCCGGTCAGATGCGCCCCGCCGTATTCGACACCACCGCCGTGGATTTCGACATCGGCGGATCCCTGCACCGCTATCATTTCAGGGCCACCGGGTCGGTGATGAAGTTCGATGGCTTCACCCGGCTCTACCAGGACGCGAAGGACGAGGACGATGGTGGCGCCCAGCATGACCTCGAGCCGCTCCCGCCGCTGAGCAGGGGCGACGAGGCGGATCTCCGCGAATTCAGCCCCGAGCAGCATTTCACGCAGCCTCCGCCTCGCTTCACCGAAGCCACGCTGGTCCGCGAGATGGAGCGGCTCGGAATCGGACGCCCTTCCACCTACGCCCAGACCCTCTCCACGCTGCGCGACCGGAAGTACGTGGAAATGGAGCGGAAGCGGTTCGTCCCCACTGCGCTCGGCGAGACCGTGGCCAAGCTGCTCGTCCGCATCTTCCCGGACCTCTTCGACGTGGGGTTCACCAGCGAGATGGAGCAGGAGCTGGACCGGATCGAGGATGGGGATCTGGATTGGCGCACGGTCCTCGGTGCGTTCTACGGGCCGTTCCGGCGCCAGCTGGAGCACGGGCGCGCGAGCGGCGCCGAGGTCGTGCGGTCCGTCCTCCAGCTTCCGGACCAGGAGTGTCCCGAGTGCGGGAAACCGCTCACCGTGCGCTGGAATCGGGCGGGCCGCTTCGTGGCGTGCACGGGCTTCCCGGCCTGCACGTACACGCGCCCGCTCGAGGGCGAGGCGCGTGCGGCGCCCGAGCGCACGGGAGAGGTGTGCCCCGAATGCGGTGGTGACCTCCTCCGGCGAACCGGTCGCTTCGGCCCCTTCATCGGATGCGCCAACCACCCGAAATGCCGGTACACGCGCGGCGCAACGATCCCGGACATGGCGTGCCCGAAGTGCGGAATGGGAGGGGTCGGGGAGAAGAGGACGCGGCGGGGCCGGAGCTTCTGGGGGTGCACGCGCTACCCCGAGTGCGACTGGACCTCGTGGGACCGCCCGGTCCCCGTTGAGTGCCCCGCGTGCGGCGCTCCCTTCCTCCTGGCGAAGACCAGCCGGGCCAGGGGCGAGTTCTACCGCTGTGTCTCCTGCCGTTCGGAGATGGCGCCGGCGAATGTCGAAGCGGGAGTGAGCTGAGATGTCGAGCGTCACCGTGATCGGAGGAGGGCTCGCCGGCTGCGAGGCCGCCTGGCAGCTGGCGGAGCGCGGCCACGACGTCGCCCTCGTCGAGATGCGTCCCGTGCAGGGCACCGAGGCGCACCAGACCGACCGACTGGCCGAGCTCGTGTGCACCAACTCCTTCAAGAGCGAGGAGCTCGGCAACGCCCACGGGCTGCTCAAGGCCGAGATGCGCGACCTCGGCTCTCTCCTCCTCGCCTGCGCGGATCAGACCCGTGTCCCCGCCGGCGCCGCGCTCGCCGTGGATCGCATCCGCTTTTCCGAGCGGATGACGGCGGCGATGGGGACTCACCCGCGCATCAGCGTGGAGCGGCGCGAGGTCACGACAATCCCCGAGAGCCCGGCGGTGGTGGCCACCGGACCCCTGACGTCGGACGCGCTCACGGGCCAGATCCGGGACCTTCTCGGCGACGAAGGCCTCGCCTTCTACGACTCCATCGCGCCCATCGTGTCCTTCGACTCCATCGACATGGACCGGGCATGGCTCGCCTCGAGGTGGGGCAAGGGGGAAGGCGACGACTACCTGAACTGCCCCATGGATCGAAGGCAGTACGAGGCATTCGTCCACGCGCTGCGCGAAGCCGACACATACCCGGGCCACGACTGGGAGAACGTTCCGTTCTTCGAGGGCTGCCTGCCCGTGGAAGTCATGGCGGAGCGTGGCGTGGACACCCTTCGCTACGGGCCCATGAAGCCGATCGGGCTGCCCGATCCTCGCACCGGCCGGGATCCCTGGGCGGTGGTCCAGCTGCGGCGCGAGGACCGCACGGGGCAGATGTGGAACATGGTCGGGTTTCAGACGCGACTCCGCACCGGCGAGCAGCGGCGGGTCTTCCGCATGATCCCGGGACTCGAGGAGGCGGAGTTCTTCCGCACGGGCTCCATTCACCGCAACACGTACCTGAACTTCCCGGCCCGGCTCACCGGCTGCGGCGCGCCGGCAGCCCGCCCGGACCTGATCTTCGCCGGCCAGCTCACGGGGGTGGAGGGGTACACCGAGTCGGCAGCATCCGGGATCGTGGCCGGCATCAACATGGACCGCATGCTCTCGGGCGCAGAGCCCGCGCTCCCTCCCCCGACCACCATGATCGGTGGCCTCTTCCGTTATCTGCGCGAAGCCGACCCGGGAGCGTTCCAGCCCATGAATTCCAATTTCGGGCTCCTCGACCCGCTCCAGGAACGGGTCCGCCGGAAGCGGGAGAAGCGCGAGAAGATGGTGGAGCGCGCGCGCCTGGATTTCGCCGCGTGGCTCGCGGAGGCGGGCGTCGAGCCCGTCAGCGCGTCGGCCTGGACGGGCGCGTGACGGCGCCGGATCGAGGTACCGGTCCGGCCGGCGGCGCGATGCACGACTACCTCCGCTACATCGAGGAAGGGCGGCAGCTCAGCCTTCACACGGTCGCGGCGTACCGTCGCGACCTGGCGCAGTTCCGGGACTGGATGGACACGCAGCGGGAGGGTTGGGGCTGGGGCGACATCGACCGCCTCGATCTCCGATCCTACCTCGGCTACCTCGCCCGTGCCAGCCTCGCCCGCCGCACCATCGCGCGCAAGCTCTCCGCCGTCCGCTCCTTCTTCCGCTGGCTCCACCGCGAGGGGGTGTTGGACGGGAACCCCGCGCGCACGGTGCGCTCGCCCAAGCTCGACCGGAAGCTCCCCGGCTGGCTCACCCGCAGCGACATGGACCGGCTCTTCGTCCTGGCGGAGAACCGGGCCGCAGAAGGGACCTTCCGCGGGCTCCGCGACCTGGCCATCCTGGAGACGTTCTACGCCACCGGGATGCGCCTCTCCGAGCTCCAGGGCCTCGACCTTCGCGACGTCGACCGGATCAGCGATCAGGTCAAGGTCAGAGGCAAGGGGCGGAAGGAGCGGATCGTGCCGCTCGGGAAGTCCGCCGGCATCGCCATCCGCCGCTACGAGCCCCGCCGCCTCGCGGCCATCCGCGCCGGCTCTCGCCCCGACCGCGACGCCCTCTTCGTCGGCGACACGGGCCGACGCCTTTCCACTCGCCGCATCCAGGACATCGTCGGCGAGTTCCTCGACGCCGTGGCCGACGCTGGCGAGCTGTCCACCCACTCGCTCCGCCACTCCTTCGCCACGCACCTGCTCGACGCGGGCGCCGACCTGATGGCCGTGAAGGAGCTGCTGGGCCATGCGTCGCTTTCGACTACCCGCATCTACACGCATACTTCCAAGGAGCGCCTCAGGCAGGTCTACCGCGACGCACACCCGCGCGCGTGAAACCTCAGGGCGGAACAGCGGACCGGTGAGGGGTACAGGGAAGAGATGAGCGAGTTCGAGTTCCACGCCACCACGATCGTGGCGGCGCGCCATGGTGGCCGGGTCGCCCTGGGCGGCGACGGTCAGGTCACGCTCGGCGACACGGTCATGAAGGCCGGCGCCCGCAAGGTCCGAAAGCTCCGCGACGGCAAGATCCTCGCCGGCTTCGCCGGCTCCGTCGCCGACGCGTTCACCCTCTTCGAGAAGTTCGAGGAGAAGCTGGAGCGCTATCCCGGCAATCTCCCCCGCGCCGTAGTCGAGCTCGCCAAGGACTGGCGCACCGATCGCTTCCTGCGGCGCCTCGAAGCGCTGCTGGCAGTCGCGGACGAGGAGCGGCTCTTCGTCGTCAGCGGGGATGGCAACGTCATCGAGCCGGACGACGAGATCGCCGCCATCGGCAGCGGCGGCCCCTACGCCCTCGCCGCCGCGCGGGCGTTCCGCGAGCGCGACGATCTGTCCGCCGCCGACATCGTGCGACGCTCCCTCGAGATCGCCGCCGACATCTGCATCTACACGAATCGGAACATCACCGTCCTCGAGCTGGACGGATCCAAGGAATGAGCCAGGATACCATCACCACCGACGACGACCGGACCGAGAGCGACGCCACTCCCCCGGCTGGCCCGCCGGGGAACGTGACAGACAACCCCGCGCCCGGCGCGGGCCAGTGGCTCGACGAGCTCACGCCGCGCCAGATCGTGGCGGAGCTCGACACGTACATCGTCGGGCAGGACGCGGCGAAGAAGGCCGTGGCCATCGCGCTCCGCAACCGCTGGAGACGGCAGCAGGCGCCCGAGGATCTCCGCGAGGAGATCATGCCCAACAACATCATCATGATCGGGCCCACCGGAGTGGGGAAGACGGAGATCGCCCGCCGGCTCGCCCGCCTCGCCGGTGCCCCGTTCGTGAAGGTGGAGGCGTCCAAGTTCACCGAGGTCGGCTACGTCGGACGGGACGTCGAGTCCATCGTCCGCGACCTCGTGGACGTGGCCGTGAACATGGTGCGCGACGAGCGGGAAGCCGACGTCGAGGCCCAGGCGCAGGAGGCGGTGGAGGAGCGCCTGCTCGACCTGCTGCTTCCCCCGGTGGCTGAAGGAGCCCCGCGCGAGGAGGGGGAGGGGGCCAGCGTGCGGGCGTTCGTCGTCGGCTCGTCGGGCCCGGCCGAAGAGACCCAGTCGGAGTCGCCGACCGTGTCCGACCGGCGGCAGCGGACGCGCGAGAAGCTGCGGACCCTGCTCCGCGACGGGAAGCTCGAGGAGCGCAACGTGGACGTGGAAGTCACGCAGTCCGCCTCCATCGACGGGATGATGCTCCCGATGGGCGGAGGCATGGACGGGATGGATTTCAACTTCACCGAGATGCTCCAGGACATGCTCCCCAAGCGGAAAAAGCGCCGCACGGTGAGCATCTCGGAAGCCCGCCGGATCCTGATCCAGGACGAGCTCGACCGGCTGGTCGACATGGACGAGGTCGTCAACGAAGCGCTCGACCGCACCGAGGACATGGGCATCGTCTTCCTGGACGAGATCGACAAGGTGATCGGCCAGCGGGGCGGCGCCGGGCCCGATGTGTCCCGCGAAGGAGTCCAGCGCGACCTCCTCCCCATTGTCGAGGGGAGCACCGTCCAGACCAAGTACGGCATCGTCCGCACCGACCACGTCCTGTTCGTCGCGGCCGGCGCGTTCCACGTGGCCAAGCCGAGCGAGATGATCCCGGAGCTCCAGGGACGGTTCCCGATCCGCGTCGAGCTCTCGCCGCTCACGGAGAAAGACTTCGTCCGTATCCTTCAGGAGCCGAAGAACGCCCTGGTCCGGCAGTACCAGGCCCTGGTCGCATCCGAGAACGTCCAGCTGGACTTCGCCGAGGACGCCATCCACGAGATCGCCCGCATCGCCGCGGACGTGAACGAGCGCATGGAGAACATCGGCGCCCGGCGGCTGCACACCGTAATGACGACCCTGCTCGAGGAGCTGCTGTTCGAGCTCCCCGACGGACGGGAAAGCTCCGTCCATGTGGACGCAGCGATGGTCCGCGAGCGCCTGCGCGAGATCGTGGAGGACGACGACCTGCGGCGCTACATCCTGTAGACGCCGGTCCGGCTGCGGGTGCGGCGCGCGTCCCTCCGCCGTGACATCCCTTCCCGGTGCGGCGCGGGACACAGCCTCGCGCCTGCGGAACGACGCCCCCCCGCGGCGGCACGCGGCGTCCTGCGCCCCGCCGGTTGCCGTCCTCCACGCCGCCCGGCTAGTTTCACCCACCTGCAATTCTGGCGCGAATACCTGCATGGGGGCGCATGGCCAATACACGACATTTTCTCGCCATCCCGGACTTCGAAACGGACGAGCTGTACGCTCTCCTCGACCTGGCCCGACGCCTCAAGTCGGGGGAGGAGACGGGGAAGCCGCTGGCGGGCAAGACACTGGGCATGATCTTTCAGAAGAGCTCCACGCGCACCCGCGTCTCCTTCGAAGCGGGTATGTACCAGCTGGGCGGGTACGCGCTCTTCCTTTCCGCCCGCGACCTCCAGCTCGGCCGCGGCGAGCCCATCAAGGACACGGCGCGCGTGCTCTCGCGCTACCTCAATGGCATCATGATCCGCACCTTCGACCAGAACGACCTGGTCGAGCTGGCGCACTACGGCACCATCCCGATCATCAACGGGCTGACCGATCTCCTGCACCCGTGCCAGGTCGTTGCCGATGTCATGACGGTCCAGGAAGCGTTCGGCCGGGATCTGGCGGGGCGGAAGGTCGCCTGGATCGGGGACGGCAACAACATGGCCAACTCGTGGCTGAATGCCGCCTACCGCTTCGGCCTCGAGGTTCGCATCGCCACGCCCGCGGGGTACGAGCCGAACCAGGACATCTATGACCGCGCCCGCACGGCGGCGACGGTCATGCTCACGCACGACCCGATGGAAGCGGCCGACGGTGCCGACGTGGTCACCACCGACGTATGGGCGTCCATGGGCCAGGAAGCGGAGCAGGAGAAGCGAATGGCCGCGTTCCGGGGCTTCCAGGTGAACGCGGACGTGATGGCGGCCGCTAGTGAGGCCGCCATCTTCCTGCACTGCCTCCCCGCCCACCGCGGCGAGGAGGTGACCGAAGACGTCTTCGAGGGTGGTCGGTCCCGCGTGTTCGATGAGGCGGAGAACCGGCTGCACGCCCAGAAGGCGATCATGATCGAGCTCATGGGAGTTTGAAATGGCTGATGAAGCGCTGAAGCATACACCGCTCCACGAGGAGCACGTCGCCCTGAACGGCAAATTGGTCCCGTTCGCGGGCTACGCCATGCCGGTCCAGTACCCGACGGGGATCGTCAGGGAGCACAACGCGGTCCGCGAAGCCGCCGGGCTGTTCGACGTGTCGCACATGGGCGAGTTCGACGTCCGCGGCCCGGAGGCTGACGCGTTCGTGCGCCACATGATCACGAACGACACGCTCCGGATGGTGCCCGGGCAGGCCCAGTACAACGTCATCTGCAACCCCGACGGTTACGCCCTGGACGACTGCATCGTCTACCGGTTCGCGGACCACTGGATGGTCGTGGTGAACGCGGCCAACCTGGACAAGGACCGCGCCTGGTTCGAGACGGCCGCCAAGGGCTACGACGTCGCGTTCACCGACCTCTCCGACGACGTTGGGCTAGTCGCGCTCCAGGGGCCGAAATCACAGAAGATCCTGGCGAAGCTCACGGACGCCGACCTCGACGCCATCCGCTTCTATCACTTCGGTCCCGGCTCCGTCGCCGGGAAGAACGCCATCATCAGCCGCACCGGCTACACCGGGGAGGACGGCTTCGAGCTGTATCTCGATGCGGCCGACACCGCGCACGTCTGGCGCGAGCTGCTCGCCGCCGGCGAAGCCGACGGTCTGATCCCCGCGGGGCTCGGCGCCCGCGACTCGCTTCGCCTCGAGGTCGGCTACATCCTCTACGGGAATGACCTGGACGAGCGCCGCACCCCGCTCGAAGCCGGGCTCGGCTGGGCGGTCAAGCTGGATGGCGAGGACTTCATCGGTCGCGACGCCCTCAAGCGCCAGAAGGAACAGGGGCTGACCGAGAAGCTGGTGGGCTTCGTCCTCCAGGAGAAGGGGTTCCCGCGCCAGCACTACGAGGTCCGCTACGAGGGCGAGCCGGCCGGCGAGGTCACCAGCGGCGTGCTCAGCCACTCCACCGGCAAGGGCGTGGGGATGGCCTATGTCCCCGCCGAGGCGGCGAAGCCGGGCACCCGGATCGACGTGGTGATCCGCGACCGCGCAATCCCCGCGGAGGTGGTGCGCCCGCCGTTCTACACCGAAGGGTCGGTGCGACGCTGACCCCGGACGCGATGGCCCCGCTCCGCCTCGCCATCATCACGGTTTCCGACGCCGCGAGCCGCGGCGAGCGGGAGGACGCGAGCGGAGCCGCCATTGCGGCATGGGCTGAAGAGCGGGGATACACCCTGGTCCGGACGGACGTGCTGCCCGACGAGCCGGCGCTGGTGCGCGAGCGCCTCGCCGGCCTCGCCGACGAGGCGGGCGTCGATCTCGTCCTCACCACCGGCGGCACCGGCTTCACCGAGCGCGACACCACGCCCGAGGCCACCCTCGCCGTCATCGAGCGGGAGGCGCCCGGGGTCGCGGAAGCCATCCGGCTGGAAGGCGCCGCGAAGACCGCAGCGGCGTGGCTCTCGCGCGGCGTGGCCGGGATCCGGGGGCGGACCATCATCGTGAACCTGCCCGGCAGCCCGTCCGGCGTCCGCGACGGATTGGCCGTTCTGGACCGCCTGGTCGACCACGCCGTCCAGCTCCTCCGCGGCCGGGACACTCACCTGCACCCGCACCATGGCTGAGCGCGTCCTCGTCACCACCAACGACCTGGAACCGGCCGTCCGGCTGCGGGACGCGTTCGCCGGGCACAAGCTCGCGGTCGAGCTCCTCACCCCGTCCGAGGAGATCGCCGACATCGAGGAGCCGGCTTTGCTCATCCTCACGGGTGGGCTCGGCACGCGCCGCGCCCGGCGGCTCGCCGCCGAGGCCGCTGCCCTCGACCGCCTTCCCGTGATAGCGCTGGCGGCGTCGGAGGAAGAGGCGCCGCCTTCGCTGCGCGCGCGCCTCGGCGTGCTCGAGACGTTCCTCAAGCCCATCGACCCGGACGAGGTGGCCCTCGCCGGCAAGAGGCTCGTCGAGCGGCGCCGCCTGCGCGCCCTCACGGGCATCATCGGCCAGTCCGATGCCATCGAGGAGGTGCTGGAGCGCATCACGCAGATGGCGCCCGTAAACTCCAACCTCCTCATCACGGGGGAGAGCGGCAGCGGCAAGGAGCTCGTGGCTCGGGGCATCCACGTCCTGTCCGCGCGCCGGCATCGGCCGTTCATCGCGGCCAATGTCGCCGCGCTCACCGACACGTTGCTGGAGTCCGAGCTCTTCGGTCATGAGAAGGGCGCGTTCACCGGCGCCGTGGCGCAGCGGAAGGGCCTCTTCGAGCTTGCCGACCGGGGCACGCTCTTCCTCGACGAGATCGGCGAGATGCCGCTGATCACGCAGACCAAGCTCCTGCGCGTGCTGGAGCAGCGCGAGTTCATGCGGGTCGGAGGCGAGCAGCCGATCCGGGTGGACGTGCGGGTGGTCGCCGCGACGAACCAGCCCCTCCGTCACCTCGTCGAGACCGGCGACTTTCGCCGCGACCTTTACTACCGCCTGAACGTCCTCCACATCGACCTGCCCCCTCTGCGGGAGCGTCGCGAGGACATCCCCCTGCTGGTCGACGAGTTCATACGCGTCACCGCCTCCGAGCACGACCTGGCGCCCGTGGAGATCAGCCCGGAAGCGATGGCGCTTCTGATCGAGCACGATTGGCCGGGCAACATCCGCGAGCTGCGCAACCTCATCGAGTCGGTCGTGGTCATGATGCCCGGCCGCACCATCACCGGCGCCGACATCCCGCCCTCCATCAAGGGCGGCGGTACGCGGCTGCTTCCCGGTCCGCCTCTCCCCCGCGCCAGGGAAGGTGAGGGCGACGAGGGCACCCGCCCCGCCCTCGAATTCATCTTCCGCATGCTCCTCCAGCTCCGCATGGACGTCGAGGACCTGAAGCGCGGCTTCGAGGAGTACCGCGAGCACCACACGCTGGAGCCCGCCCGGCTCGCCCTGCCGTACCCGTTTCCGCACCCCGCCGCGTCGCCCGGGCGGGACGTCTCGCCGTTGCCGGACGATGAACTCGACCTGGACGCCGAGGAGGACGACCTCGAGGACGAGCGCACGATCGTGTACCGCTCCGGCATGACCATGCGCGAGGTGGAGCGGGAGGCCATCACCGCCGCGCTCAAGGAGACCGCCGGTAACCGCCGGGAAGCGGCCGAGAAGCTCGGCATCGGCGAGCGCACGCTTTACCGCAAGATCAAGGAATACGGGATACCGCTCTGAACCGCTCTCCCGGTCCCCCGGCCATCACCCGCGCCGTTGCCTCACTCATGGTCGCCATGGCCGCGTGCGGCCCGGGAAGTGGCAACCCGCCGGGTGGAGCGGCCGCCGGTGCCGGCGGCGAGGCGGCCGACACAGGTCTGCCCGCGTCGCCAGGGTCCACTGCGGAGCCCGCCCCCGACATCGCTGCCGGCAGCGCCGGAGACAGCGCCATGGCAGGGACGTGGGCCGACACCGCTGCCGGCAGCGCCGGAGACAGCGCCATGGCAGGGACGTGGGCCGACACCGCTGTGCGCCGCGCCGCCCCGGCCGGGCAGGCCGTGGTGACGGATGCGAGCGTGGGCGGCCACGACGAGTACGACCGCTTCGTCCTCGAGTTCTCGGATCGTCAGCTCCCCGGCTACACGGTGGCGTTCGAGCCGGGGACGCCTCGCCAGTGCGGCTCGGGCGCCCCGGTCGCGCTTAGCGGCACGGCCGTCCTCACCGTGAGCCTGCGCTCCGCTGCGGCGCACGACGGGGCGGGGAAGCCGACGGTGCGCGAGCGCTCGCTGCACCCTGGACTGCCGGTAATGCGGGCCGTTCGGCTCACGTGCGATTTTGAGGGCGAGGTGTCCTGGGCGCTCGGCCTCGCGTCGAGGAGGCCGTTCCGCGTCTTCTCCCTGGAGGGACCCCCGAGGCTGGTGGTGGACGTACGCCGCTGATCCGCCTCAGGGCGACCGGCGCCACCCTCCCGCCCGCGATTCCACCCGCGTTCGCTCTTCCTCCAGACGCGGGATCACCTGCTGGTACCAGTCCTCGCTCGTCCGCAGTCCGTAGCGGAGGGTGATCGGAAGCCCGTAGTCGAAGGCGGCGTCGATGACGTAGATCGCGCTCTGCGTGGCCTGCGGCTGAAGCAGCTGCCGACCCCACCCGCTGGTCAGCGCCAGAATCCCCGCGGGGCGGAGCGTTCGCCCACGATGCGCCAGCTGAAGCTCTTCCGGCCGGTACTCCGTGTTCGGCTCCCGGCTGAAGAACGACACCAGGAAAAGCTCCGCCGGCCGACCGTCCGCCAGACGCTCCGCCTCCGCCTCCCGGCTCGACGCCAGCGCGTGCAGCCGCTCATAGGTGTCCGGCGCCGCCATGCGGATCACCGACTCGGACAGCGGCGTCACTTTGACGTTCAGCGCCCCGTCCGTCAGCGACATCGAGATCTCGTCCTGGCGCAGGCTGCCGTACCCGGCGGGCGGGAGCGCGACGTCCGAATCCGCCTGGACCGCAACCGTGTCCGCCGCGGGAGCCGGCATGGCTCCCGATGGGCTCACCGGCACCGGGGCGCACCCTACGGCCCCTCCCGCGAGCGCGGCCACGGCGAGACGGCAGGGTAGGGCGCTCATCCGCCGTCCTGGAGGAGTGCTTCCACGGCTTCAATGAGCGCGTCCCGCCCCTCCCCCGAGACCGCCGAGAAGGGCACGATCTGCTCCATGTCGAGGGCCAGCTCGCCCGCGATCGACCGGAACTTCTCCTTCCTCTGACCCGCTTTCAGCTTGTCCACTTTCGTCAGCACCACCAGGATCGGGGTGCCCAGGCCGGTCAGGTATTCCAGCATTTGCCGATCATCCCGCGTAGGCCCGTGCCGCGCGTCCACCAGCTGCACCACTCCACGCAATCCTCGCGATCCGGCGAGGAATCCCTCGACCAGTGGCTTCCACGCTCCCAGCTGGTCCCTGGGCACACGCGCATACCCGTAACCGGGAAGGTCCACGAGGTGGAAGAGCAGAGCGTCGCTACCGTCGGAAGGCAGCGCGTCGACACGGTAGAAATTCACTTCCCGTGTCTTGCCCGGGGTTCCTGAGACACGCGCCACCGGCGTGCGGGTCCGGCCGAGCAGCCGGTTGATCAGGCTGGACTTCCCCACGTTGGACCGCCCCGAAAAGGCGATCTCCGGGAGCTCCGTCTCCGGGGCAGGGCCGTTGGGCTGGGCGATGGCCCCGACGAACTCGACCGACCGGATCTTCACGCCGGCGGCCTCACGCCTCCTTCTTCTTGGACTCCGGCCGCAGCACCAGGAGCGGCGGGATCCCCTCCGTGACGCACTCCGGCGTGATCACGACCTCGCGCACGTCGTCGCGCGACGGGATCTCGAACATGATATCGCGCATGTTCTCCTCCAGTACCGCGCGCAGGCCACGCGCGCCGGTGCCGCGCTCGAGCGCTCGACGCCCCACGGCGCGGATCGCGTCGGGATCGAACGTCAGCCCGATTCCCTCCAGCTCGAACATCTTCTGGTACTGCTTCACGAGCGCGTTCTTCGGCTCCTGCAGGATGCGCACGAGCGCCTCCTCGTCGAGCGCAGCCAGCGTGACGCTCACCGGCAGACGCCCCACCAGCTCCGGGATCAGGCCGAAGCGCAAAAGGTCATCCGGCTCCACGTCCTTGAAGGGCGCCGCCGACGTGTCCTTCGACGCCTCGCCCGCCGACGCGAACCCGATCTGCCGCTTGCCGGTGCGCGCCTCGATGATCTTCTCCAGACCGTCGAACGCGCCGCCGCAGATGAACAGGATGTTGCGCGTGTCGACCTGGATGTACTCCTGCTGCGGGTGTTTGCGACCGCCCTGCGGCGGCACCGACGCCACCGTCCCTTCCAGGATCTTCAGCAGCGCCTGCTGGACACCCTCGCCGCTCACGTCCCGCGTGATGCTCGGGTTCTCCGATTTCCGCGCGATCTTGTCGATCTCGTCCACGTAGACGATCCCGCGCTCGCACTCCGCGATGTTGAAGTCCGCCGCCTGGAGCAGTCGGACCAGGATGTTCTCCACGTCCTCGCCCACGTACCCGGCCTCCGTGAGCGTCGTGGCATCGGCTATGGTGAACGGCACCTGGAGGATGCGGGCCAGCGTCTGGGCCAGCAGCGTCTTGCCCACGCCCGTCGGCCCGAGGAGAAGAATGTTCGACTTCTCGATCTCCACGTCATCCAGGATGCCGTGGTGGTTCACCCGCTTGTAATGGTTGTACACCGCCACCGAGAGCGACTTCTTGGCGTCTTCCTGCCCGATGACGTACTGGTCGAGGGTGGCCTTGATCTCGATGGGCGTCGGGATCCGCGGCATCGCCTCCGCCGCTTCCCGCTCCTCCTCTTCGGCCAGAATCTCGTTGCATAGCGAGACGCACTCGTTACAGATGTAGACCGAGGGTCCCGAAATGAACTTCTTGACGGAGTCCTTCGACTTCCCGCAGAAGGAACACCGGAGGTGCTTGTCGCTCGGCATGGCTTCCCCGCAGCTCGTCAGTCGGTCGGTTGCCCACCGTCTGCTACCGCCACGACCTGTTTCTGGTTCGTCACCACGTTATCGATCAGTCCGTAGTCCTTCGCCTCATCCGGACTCATGAACCGGTCGCGGTCCACGTCCGCCGCCACCCTCTCTTCAGTCTGGTGCGTGTGGTGCGCAAGGATCCTGTTCAGCCGCTCGCGCGCGTAAATGATCTCCCGCGCCTGAATCTCGATGTCCGCCGCCGTACCCTGACTCCCGCCAGACGGCTGGTGGATCATGATCCGCGAGTTCGGCAGCGCGCTACGCTTCCCGTCGGCACCGGCCCCGAGGAGCAGCGCGCCCATGGACGCGGCCATCCCCATGCACATCGTGTTCACCGGCGCGGTGAGGTACTGCATCGTGTCGTAGATCGCGAGACCCGCGTACACCGAGCCTCCCGGCGAGTTGATGTACAGGAAGATGTCGCGTTCCGGGTCATCCGCCTGCAGGAACAGCAGCTGCGCGATGATCAGGTTCGCAACATCGTCATTGATCGGCGTGCCGAGGAAGATGATCCGGTCCATGAGCAGCCGACTGAAGATGTCGTAGCTGCGCTCACCCCGGCTCGTACGCTCTATGACGTATGGCGGATAAATTGCCATCTAGGCCCCGTCCCTTTCGATCGTCGATAGCGACTTCAGATAGTCGAACACCCGCTCCTCGGTCAGGTCCCGCGCGAGCGCTTCCAGCCTGCCGGAGCGCGCCAGCTGACGGCGAACTTCCTCCGGCTCCAGCTCGTTGGCGGCCGCGATCTCCTGCACCCGGGCGTCCAGGTCGTCCTGCGTCGCCGCCAGCTTCTCCATCTCGGCGACCCGGTCCAGCACCATCATGCGCCGGACCCCGTACTCCGCAGCGGGGCGCATCTGCTGCTTCGCGCCCGCCAGCTCCTCCGGGTCCGACCCCTCCGGCGCCTGGAGCAACCCGTCCAGGTACTGGTCCACCAGCGATGGGGGCGCTTCGAACGCGTTTGCCTCCAGGATCTGCTGGATCAGCTGGCGACGGACGTCCCGCTCCGACTCCCGATTCGCTTCCTCTTCGAGGTCCTTCCGGACCGTGTCCTGGAGCTCCGAGAGGGCGTCGAAGCCGCCGACCTTCTTCGCGAACGCGTCGTCGATCGCCGGCCGCTCCGGTCGCTCCGCCGAGATGAGCTTCAGGTGGATCTCGTGGTCATCACTCTTCCCCTCCTCCTCCGCCCGCGGCAGCGCCACCGTGAATTCGCCTTCCTCGCCCACGGCGAGCGTCCGGATCGCCTGATCGATCTGCTCCAGGATCTCACCGGCCCCCAGGACCACTTCGTACTTGCGCGGCTCCGGCGCCGCCTCGCCCTCCCCTTGCTGCGGCGTGATCTCCACCTCCACCCGATCGCCTTCCGCCGGCTTCCCGTCCTCCAGGCGGTCCCAGGTCGCGTTCTGGTCCTGGAGCCGCGACAGCACCCGGTCCACGTCCTCGGCCCCGACCGTGACCGGCGGCTGCCGGATGGTGAAGCCTCCGAGCCGCTCGAGCTCGATGTCCGGGCGGACCTCGAACGCCACGTCGAACGACATCTCGGCGCCCGGCTCATACGAGACGTTCTCTACCGACGCCTGGGAGATCGGGTCGAAGCCCTGCTCCTGCAAGGCTTCGCGATAGGCGTCGTTCACCACCCGCTCGATCGTCTGCTGGTCGATGGACGCCCCGTAGTGCCGCTCCACCACCGAGGCCGGGACCTTCCCCTTCCGGAACCCCGGCAGCCGGACCCGCTTCGCGATCCGGGTGGCCACCTCCTGCCGCTCCCGATCCACTCGCTCGGCCGGGACCGTGATCTTGAGCCGGCGCTGCCAGTCGGCCGGCTTCTCCACGTCTATTTTCACGTGCGCGTTTCTTTCCGTGTCGTGCGTGATGGGACTCCGATGCGAAAGGGGGGACTCGAACCCCCACGGCCGGGGCCACAGGATCCTAAATCCTGCGCGTCTACCAGTTCCGCCACTTTCGCGCGAACGAGCACGAAAATCTAACCGTGACGGGATTGGCAATCAACCAAATCCGTGGCGCAACCACGCGCTTTCCGATGGGCTGGGGCGCTAGGGTACGCGCACGTTGCGGATCAGCGTTCCACCGTCGCTCGTCTGAAGCACCAGCGAGGCGACAGAGCCGGAGGGGAGCGCGCGGAGAATCCGCTCCGCGTCGGCCGCGGAGCTGACGCCCTCGCGGTTGATCTCCCGGATCAGCAGCCCGGGTTCCACGCCCTTGCGCATGGCGGCGCCCGCGGGGGACACGGCGGAGATCAGCGCGCCGCCGGCGCTGCGGAATTGCTGCTGCCGTGCGAGCGAAGGCGTGAGGTCCACGACTTCGATTCCGAGGTCGCTCTCCGTTGCGGGCGGGGAGGTATGGACCACGGCCTGCTTCCCCAGCTGCGCCTCGGCGAGCCGGACGGAGAAATGCCGTTTCTGGCCATACCGGATCACGTCCACGCCCACCGTCTCCCCCGGCTGGTGGGAAGCGACGAGTCGCTGGAACTGGCCCAGCCGGTCCACGGAGGTGCCGTCCACGGCCACGACCACGTCGTGGCGGCGGAGCCCCGCCCGCTCCGCCGGGGAGGCGTCGGCGAAGTCCTCGACCAGGACGCCGGCGATGCGCGGGAGCCCGTAGACCTCGGCGTCCTCCGGCGAGATGGTCTGGATGCTGATGCCGAGGAGCGGGCGCCGTACGCGACCGTGCTCCAGCAGGTCGTTCATCACCCGCCTGGCCATGTTGATCGGGACCGCGAAACCGTACCCTTCGTTGTATCCCGAGACGCTGGCGATGGCCGTGTTGATCCCGATCACGCGTCCGTCCAGGTCCACGAGCGGACCCCCGCTGTTACCGGGGTTGATCGCCGCGTCGGTCTGGATGAAGTCTTCGATCGCGTATGCCGCCGCGGCGGCGTTCTGGTTGTCGACGAGCTCCTGGCGAATGATGTCGAGCGGCCGCCCCTTCGCGCTCACGATCCCCCCGGTCACCGTGAAGTCCAGCGTGTTCGCCTGCTGGAACCCCGGGTTCCCGATGGCGAGGACCCACTCGCCCACGCGGATGCCGTCCGAGTCGCCCAGCCGGGCCACCGGGAGGTCGTCGGCGTGGATCCGGATCAGCGCCACGTCCGTGGTCGGGTCCGTGCCGACGACGGTGGCGTCGTACACGCGCTTGTCGGCCAGCGTCACGGTGATGCGATCCGCATCGCCGATCACGTGGTTGTTCGTCAGGACCAGACCGTCCGCCGACACCACCACGCCCGTGCCGCCCGCGATCTCCGGGTAGAGCTCCGGGTCGGGGTGTCCTTCCGGGAGACGGTCCAGCATGTCCCGCAGACGGTGCCGCAGCCCGGGGTGCGCTTCCATCAGGGAGCGCTCGGCCTGGATCCGCACCACGGCCGGCGTTACGGCCGCGGCCACATCCGCGAACGCGCGGCTGAACGCCCGCGCCTCGCCCAGGTCGCCCTGATCGGCCGGGAACGCGGGACGGGTCGGCACCTGCGTCGCGGGCGCCTCGACCTGTTGCGCCAGATCCACGAGGTGGAACGGTTCCGCGAACGCGGGCTTCACGAAGGGAGCCGCGGGAACGCGGGTGCTGGACGCGGCGCCGCACAGGAAGGCCAGCGTTGCGAAGGTTACGAGTCGCGCGGTGGCGTGGGTCCGGGACATGGCTCCCCTCAGAGGTGCTTTCGCAATTTACGGCCGCAACCGGCATCGCATCAACGGGGACACAGACAAACGCCCCGGGGCGGCCTCCCGACCGCACCCGGGGCAAGGTTCCTGCCGCAGACCCGGGATCGCCTACTTCTCCTCGTCCACGATCTCGTAGTCCGCCTCCACGACGTCCTCCTCTTCCGGGCCGGCGGACGCGCCGGCAGTGGAAGCCGACTCCGCGCCGGGCGCATCGGCCGCCCCTGCGCCGGCCTCGCTCTGCTGCGCCTGGTACATCTGCTGGCCGGCCGCGCTGAACGCCTGCACCAGCTCGTCCTTCGCCGCGTTCAGCTCGGAAAGCTCGTCCTGCTTCAGCGCCTTCTTGGCCCGCTCCACCGCGGCGTCGATGCGCTGCTTGGAGTCCGCGGGGACCTTGTCGCCCCACTCGCCCACGTCCTTTTCCACCTGGTAGACCAGGCTGTCCAGCTGGTTCCGCGCCTCCACCTTCTCCTTGCGCGACTTGTCCTCGGAGGCGTGCGATTCCGCATCCTTCACCATGTTGTCGATCTCGGACTCGCTCAGCCCGCTCGACGCCTCTATCCGGATCTTCTGCTCCTTGCCCGTGGCCTTGTCCTTCGCCGTCACGTGCAGGATCCCGTTCGCGTCGATGTCGAACGTCACCTCGATCTGCGGCATGCCGCGCGGCGCAGGCGGGATCCCGGTCAGCTGGAAGCGGCCGATCGTCTTGTTGTCCCCTGCCATCGGCCGCTCGCCCTGGAGCACGTGGATCTCCACCGTGGTCTGGCTGTCCTCCGCGGTCGAGAACGTCTCCGTCTTCTTCGTCGGGATCGTGGTGTTCCGGGGGATCAGCGCGGTCATCACGCCGCCCAGCGTCTCGATGCCCAGTGAGAGCGGGGTGACGTCGAGCAGGAGCACGTCCTTGACGTCGCCGGCCAGCACGCCGCCCTGGATCGCGGCGCCGACGGCCACGACCTCGTCCGGGTTCACGCCCCGGTGCGGATCCTTGCCGAAGAACTCCTTCACCGTCTCCTGGACCTTCGGGATGCGCGTCGAGCCGCCCACGAGGATCACTTCGTCCACGTCCTCCGGCTTCAGCGCGGCATCGGCCAGCGCCTTCCGCATCGGCTCCTTCGTGCCCTCGATCAGGTCGTCCACCAGCTGCTCGAACTTCGCCCGCGTGAGCGTCAGGTTCAGGTGCTTCGGACCTTCCTGCGTGGCCGTGATGAACGGAAGGTTGATGTCCGTCGACAGCGTCGTCGACAGCTCCATCTTCGCCTTCTCCGCCGCCTCCTTCAGGCGCTGCAGCGCCATGGCGTCCTTCGACAGGTCGATGCCCTGGTCCTTCTTGAACTCGGAGACCAGCCAGTCGATCACCCGCTGGTCGAAGTCGTCGCCGCCCAGGTGCGTGTCCCCGTTCGTCGCCTTCACCTCGAACACGCCCTCTCCCAGCTCCAGGATCGAGATGTCGTACGTACCGCCGCCCAGGTCGTAGACCGCGATCACCTCGTCCTTCTTCTTGTCCAGTCCGTACGCCAGCGCCGCCGCCGTGGGCTCGTTGATGATCCGGAGCACTTCCAGCCCCGCGATCTTCCCCGCGTCCTTGGTCGCCTGCCGCTGCGAGTCGTCGAAGTAGGCCGGCACCGTGATCACGGCCTGGGTCACTTCGCTCCCCAGGTAGTCCTCCGCCGTCTGCTTCATCTTCTGGAGAACCATCGCGCTGATTTCGGGCGGCGTGAACGTCTTGCCCGCATTCGGCACGTGCACCTGGACCCGGTCCTCACCGTCGCAGCGGATCTCGTACGGGACCTTCTCCCGCTCGCTCGTGACTTCGCTGCACCGGCGGCCCATGAAGCGCTTGATGGAAGCGACGGTGTTCCTCGGGTTCGTGATCGCCTGGCGACGTGCCACCTGCCCGACCAGCCGCTCCCCATCCTTGGTGAACGCGACCACGGAGGGCGTGGTTCGCCCGCCTTCCGCGTTCGGGATCACGACCGGGTCGCCGCCCTCCATCACCGCCACGACCGAATTGGTCGTCCCGAGGTCGATCCCGATCACCTTGTTCGCCATGTGCTCTCCGTTGGTCTCTGTATCCCCATTCGAATCCGGGGCACACAGCGCCCCGTCGTCCGGCCGCCGCCTACCCGCAGCCGGTCGGGTCGGGTGCAACGCCTATGCCGGGAAAAGGGACGTATTTCGCGCCAGATCGGCGGGGCAGGTCAGCGCCCGCTGTCACCCTGGCAGGGGCGCTCCGGCCAGACGGCGAGCACCGCGGACGTTCACCGCCGCGCGCCTGCCCCCTGCGCGGCGGATCCGGAAGGGCCCGGCTGGAGCGCTGAACCGGTTTGACCTCCCGAAGGCGGCCCGGCTATTCTCCGGCACCTGAACTCCGGGGGCGGCAGCCTCCCTCACTCACTCCTGCACCGACGACGATGCCGCGGAAGGCGCCGGCTCCACGAGCGCTGATCATCCTCTGGGCCACGGCGGCCCTGCTCCTCACCATGGGGCTGGCGAGCCGACTGCTCGGGGCGCAGGAGCCGGTGCCCGGCGGCGTGATTCAGCAGGCGCAGGACAGCGCGAGGGCGACGGGCGTGGCCGGTACGGCGCAGGCGCGGCTGCCGTCTGCGGACTCGGGTGAGGCCGCGGCGAGCGCCCCGGGCAGTGCGCGTGCGGCTGGAGCGCCGGCGCAGTCGCCGATCTCCCTGGCAGCGACGCGCGCCAATGTGCACGTCCCGCTGCACGAGCGTCTGGTCTCGGTGCTGGGGATGGTCGTCCTCCTGCTGATCGCGTGGGCGTTGAGCGTGGACCGGCGGGTGATACAGTGGCGGGTGGTTCTCTGGGGGCTCGGCCTCCAGTTCCTGTTCGCGCTCTTCATCCTGAAGACACCGGTTGGAGCGGCGATCTTCGGGGCCCTCAACAATGTGGTGCTCGCGCTGCTGTCGTTCACGAACGACGGCGCGAGCTTCCTGTTCGGCAACCTGGTGCAGAACACCGTGCCGGTGACCGGCGGCGCGCCGGGCGCGGTGGGGATGGTGGCGCAGACGGGCGCTTCGTTCGCGTTCAGCGTGCTCCCGACCATCATCTTCTTTTCGTCGCTGATGACGGTCCTGTACCACGTCGGCGTCATGCAGGCGGTCGTTCGGGGGATGGCGTGGGTGATGATGCGGACGATGCGGACGTCGGGGGCGGAGACGCTATCGGCCGCCGGGAACATCTTCGTCGGTCAGACGGAAGCGCCGCTCCTGATCAAGCCGTTCATCGAACGCATGACGCTCTCGGAGCTGATGGCCGTGATGACCGCCGGGTTCGCCACCGTCGCGGGCGGCGTCATGGCGGCGTACGTGGGAATGCTCGTCAGCTTTTTCCCCGACATCGCCGGTCACCTGATGGCGGCGTCCGTGATGTCCGCTCCGGCGGCACTGGTCATGGCCAAGCTCATGCTCCCGGAGCGGGAGGAGCCGGTGACGGCCTCGACGCTGCACGTTGAGGTGGAGACCCTGGACTCCAACGTGATCGACGCGGCCGCACGCGGGGCCGGAGACGGTCTGAAGCTGGCGCTGAATGTCGGCGCCATGCTGCTGGCGTTCATCGCGCTCATCGCCATGCTCAACGCCCTCCTCGGGTGGGCCGCCGGCTGGACGGGCGTCGAGGCGCTCCTGCACTCCACCGGCGCCCTGGCGGCGGGCCAGAACCTCACCCTCGAGGTGCTGCTCGGTTGGATCCTGGCGCCGCTGGCATGGCTCATGGGCGTGCCCTGGCGGGACGCCGCTACCGTCGGCTCGCTTCTCGGCATCAAGACCGTGGCCAACGAGTTCATCGCCTACCTTCGCCTGTCGGACATCCTCTCCGGCGGCGGAGGGCTCTCGCCCCGCTCCGTGGTGATCACGACCTACGCGCTGGCCGGCTTCGCCAACTTCAGCTCCATCGCGATCCAGATCGGGGGAATCGGCGGGATCGCGCCGTCGCGGCGCAGCGACCTGTCCCGGATCGGTTTGAGGGCGATGATCGCCGGGTCGCTGGCGGCGTTCCTGACCGCCACGATCGCCGGAATCCTGGTGTAGGACGGGTGATGCGCGAGGACGCGGGCCGCCAGCCGGCGGACTACCTGGAGTCACGGATGGGGCGGAAGCCGCGCGTCGCCATGATCCTGGGGAGCGGACTGGGGGCTTTGGCCGACGACATCGCCGACGCCGTGAGCGTTGACTACGCCGACATCCCGGGCTTTGCCCGCTCCACGGTGGCCGGCCACCGCGGGCGGCTCGTGGCCGGCACCCTCGAAGGGAAGGACGTCCTCGCGTTCCAGGGGCGGTACCATGCGTACGAGGGACACGCGGCCGGCCAGCTCGCGGTGCCGGTGCGCACGGCCAGGGCGCTGGGCGCGCACACGCTCGTGGTGACCTGCGCAGCCGGGGGAGTGAACCGCCTGTTCGGCGCGGGCACGCTCATGCTGCTGGACGACCACCTGAACTTCATGGGCCGAAACCCGCTGGTGGGCCCCGTCCACCAGGGCGAGGCACGCTTCCCGGACATGACCGCGGCGTACGACCCCGGGCTCCAGCAGATCGCGCTGGACGTGGCCCGTGACGCCGACATCGCCCTGAGCCGTGGCGTATACGCGGCGGTGCTCGGGCCCAGCTACGAGACGCCCGCGGAGATCCGGATGCTCGAGCGGCTCGGGGCCGACGCCGTCGGGATGAGCACCGTGCCCGAGGTGATCGCAGCTCGTGCGGGCGGGATGCGCGTCGTGGGCATCGCGCTGATCACGAATCCCGCCGCGGGCATTTCCGGGGCCCCTCTCGACCACGAGGAGGTGATCGCCGCCGGCGCCGCCGCCGCCGACCGCTTCCAGCGTCTGGTGCGCGGACTCCTGCGCCGCATCTGAGCGTCCGGGCAGCGCGCGCATCTCGCGCTTGCGGTGCCGCCCGCCCCGCCAGAGATTTCAACGTTCCCCGGTGAAATCTCGACGACTCCGATGACCGGACAGGCCATGGTTTCCCAGCCTAGCGGTTCCTCAGCGCACACCCCTGCGCCGCGGCAGCGCGGCCGCGCGTCCCGGGCCCAGTTACGAGGCCTTGCGCTCGGGGCGCTTGTCGGAGTCACCGCGGGGGCGTGCGCCGGTCGGGATGCGCCGCCTCGCGGCGGGACGGTGGTCATCGGCGCGGTGGCGGACCTGGATACGGGCAATCCCCTCGTGTCGGTGGACGCCTGGGCGAACGAGGTGCACCGATATGTGCTCTTCATGCCGCTGCTCCAGCTGGGGCCGGAGCTGGAGTACACGCCCTACCTCGCACGGTCCTGGGACATGGCCGGGGACACGGCGGTGGTGTTCCACCTGCGGCACGACGTGCGCTGGCACGACGGCCAGCCCACCACCGCCGAGGACGTGCTCTTCACGTACGAACGGGCGACCGATCCCGCCACAGGCTTCTCCAACAGCGACTACTTCGCAGGCTGGACGGGCGGGGAGGTGGTGGACTCGTACACGGTGCGCTTCCACCTGGAGCCGCGGCCGGATCCGCTCGCTGGGCTGCCGTTCACACCCATCGTGCCGAAGCACCTCCTGGACACGATTCCGGCCGAGCGGCTTCGGCAGGCGGCGTTCAACCGGAGCCCGGTAGGGAACGGGCCGTTCAGGTTCGTGTCGCGACGCGCCAACGATCGGTGGGTCTTCGAGGCCAACGACGATTTCCCGGCAGATCTGGGCGGCAGGCCCAATATCGATCGGCTGGTGTGGCGGGTCATCCCGGAGAACTCCGCGCAGCTGACCGAGCTGCGCGTCGGAGAGGCCGACCTCATCCTCCAGCCCCGCGCCGACCAGGTGACGGAGCTCGCGCAGCGGCCGGGGCTGCGGGCCGTGGTGAAGGCGTCACGCCAGTTCGCTTTCATCGTCTGGAACGAGCGGCGGCCGCCGCTGGATGACGCCCGGGTGCGACGCGCGCTCGCCATGGCCATCGATCGGGAGGCGATCGTGGAGCGGTTCCGACAGGGGTTCGGGACACCGGGCCTCACAACCGTCCTGCCGTTCCACTGGGCGTACGACGACTCGCTCCGACCGCTCCCGCATGCGCCCGATTCCGCCGTCGCTCTCCTCGCCGCCGCGGGTGTGGCGGACCGGGACGGTGACGGGATGCTCGAGCGTGCCGACGGGAAGCCGTTCGCACTCGAGCTCGAGCTCCCGGCCGGGAGCGAGTACTACCGCGACCTGGCCGAGGTCGTGCGCCACGACCTCTCCGCCATAGGGGTCCGCATGAGCACGAAGCCGACCGAGGGCACGACATTGTTCGGCGACCTCACGTCGAGCGAGCGCCGCTTCGATGCGGCGCTCCTGGGGTGGGTGGGCGACTTCCGGCTGGACCTGCACGACGTCTTTCATTCGGAGGCTCTGGACGGGCCGTACCAGTTCGCGTCCTATCGGAATCCCCGGCTGGACTCGCTGCTCGACGCCGCGAGCGCCGAGACGGACCGAACGCGCGCCGCGCCGCTCTGGCACCGCGTCCAGCAGATCCTGCTGCGCGACCAGCCGTGGACGCTGCTCTTCTACCAGACGGACGCGTTCCTGGCACGGGACCGCGTCCACGGCCTGGACATGGACATCCGTGGCGTGCTGGTCAACGTGGGGCGCTGGTGGGTGGGTTCCGACGGCGAGCGCGCCGTGGGGGACTCGGCTTCCGCCGCGGGGGTCCGCTGACCGCTCAGCTGATGCGGGTCCCGACGAAGTGATTGAGCGGACCGTTGCCCGCGCCGAGCCCGGGCGCCTCGGCGATGGCGCGATGGACGTAGTCGAGCCCGGCTTCCACCGCGTCCTCGAGAGCCCACCCGGTGGCGAGCCCGGCCGCGATCGCGGCGGAGAGTGTGCAGCCGGTGCCGTGGGTGCTCCGGGTCGCCAGCTTCGGTCGCCGCCAGGTCCTGTGCCCGCTCGCGTCCACCAGCACATCGACCACTTCCGACCCGCCCAGGTGGCCGCCCTTCACCAGGACTGCGCCGGCCCCCTTACCGACCAGCAGGTCGCCGACGGCGCGCATGTCGTCCTCGGTCTCCACCGCGCGCCCGGCGAGCAGGGCAGCCTCGTCCAGGTTCGGGGTCACGAGCGCGGCCAGCGGCACGAGGCGCTCCAGCACCGCGCCTTCGGCATCGCGGTCCAGGAGGCGGTCGCCGCTGGTGGCGACCATGACGGGGTCGAGCACGTACCACGGCAGCTCGAGCTCCTCCAATGCGCGCGCCACCACCTCCACCAGCCCGGCCGTCGCCAGCATTCCGGTCTTGCATGCCGCGGGGTGGAGGTCGTGGGCCACCACCTCGATCTGCCGGCGCACGATGTCGTCCGGGACGGCGTGGACGCCGTGCACGCCCAGCGTGTCCTGCACGGTGATCGCCGTGATGGCGCTGGTGCCGAACACGCCGAACGCGTGGAACGTCTTGAGGTCCGCCTGAATGCCGGCGCCGCCGCCGCTGTCGCTGCCTGCGATGGTCAGGGCCACTGGGAGAGCGGGCATGATGGGTCCCTTCGGGGACGGGTCACGGTCCACGCGGCGGGCGTCGCACACGCGGCGCCAAGGTACGGGAAGGAGCGGCCGGCCGGAAAGGCGGAGGGGACCCTGCCTCTCCGGCGCGGGTCCCCCCCGGTGTCGAATCCCGCGGCGCGGTCAGCCGCCCTTCGGCTGGGGCGGCGGTGCCGGCAGCTGGTGGACGCGCCTCTTGAACGCGCTGAACTCCGCGGACGTGACCTGGAGGTTCGCGGTCTCCTGCGGCGGGAGCGCCCGGATCAGGTCCCGGACGTGTGCGATCCGGTCCTCGGTGAGCGGGTGAGTCGAGAACCACTGCTCGAGCGTCGACGGCGACTGCTCCCTCTGGGCCAGCAGCTTCTTGAAGAGCGTGACCAGTCCGTTCGGATCGATTCCGGCCTCCGGCAGGAGCTGCACGGCGATGGCGTCCGCCTCCGACTCATCCTGCCGGCTGTGTTGAGCGAGATAGGCCTGGGCGCCGACGTTGATGGCCGCGCCCGCGACGCTGGACGGCTGAACGCCCAGCAGCACGCTGGCCACGGTCGCGCCCACCTGCGCCGCCTGCGCCTGCTCCATGAGCTTGATGCTGTGACGTGCCTCGACGTGCCCGATCTCGTGGGCCACGACGCCGGCGAGCTCCGCCATGTTGTCCGAGTTCTCGACGATGCCCCGGTTGATGTAGACGTAGCCGCCGGGAATGGCGAAGGCGTTCATCTCGTTGGTGTTGACGAGATAGAACGTGTACGGTATGTCCCGGTTCCCCGGCTGCCGCTGGATCCGGTCGCCCAGCTGGTTGAGGTACCGGTGGATCGCGGGGTCGTCGATGATGGGCAGCTGGCGGTTGATCTGGGCCGCGTACTGCTGCCCCATCTGGATCTCCTGCTGCGTGGACACGCCGCACGCGGAGAGCGCCAGCGACCCGGCCACCAGGCCGAGAGGGAGCATGCGGCGGATATTTGAACCGATCATGGCGGTGCTCCTCCTGGAAATTCCATCGTACAGCCGGGTGGCCCGGGTGCAAGGCATATACCACACGTTCGCATGCTGACCCGCGGCGAGGAGAGGCTGATCCGGTCACTCGAGCGCCGCAAGGCACGCGAGGCCGAAGGGCTCTTCGTGGCCGAGGGAGTGCGGGTGGTCGAGGAGATGCTCCGTGCCGGCGTAGCCCCCAGGCTGGTCGTGGTGTCGCCGGCGCTCGCGGAGACCGCTCGCGGTGAAGCGCTCCGGAGCCACCTTCTCGCCGTCGCACCCGACGCGGTGCGCGACGTCGATGACGCGGAACTGCAGCGCCTTTCCGAAACGCGGACCTCCCAGGGCGTGCTGGCCGTGGCGCCGATCCCCGTGACGGATCTGACGGCCATCGAGCCATCGGGCTCCTCCTTCGCGCTCGTCCTGGACGCGGTGCAGGACCCGGGCAACGTGGGCACGCTGGCTCGCAGCGCCGCGGCGTTCGCGTGCGCCCCGCTCATCTGCCTCCCCGGCACGGTGGATCCCTGGAACGCCAAGGCGGTCCGCGCTTCCGCCGGTGCGCTGTTCCGGCTCCCGGTGGTGGCGGCCGCGCCGGAAGCCGCGTGGGACTGGCTGGACGGCCACGGCTTCGCGCTCTGGGGCGCCGACGCGTCCGGCGAGCCCGTCCACGCGACCCGGCCGCCCGCGCGCGTCGCCCTCGCGGTGGGCAACGAGGGGGCGGGGCTCGGCCAGGCCGTCCGGGCCCGCTGCGCCCGACTCGTGGCCGTGCCAATGGAGGCGGGGACCGAATCCTTGAACGTCGCGGTGGTCGCCGGGATCCTCATGTACGCCATCACGCGAGGGCGGTAATGGAGGGTGCGCTCTTCACGATCTATCTGACGGTGCTCGGCGCGGCGTTCGGGTCGTTCCTGAACGTCGGGGTCTACCGGTGGCCGGCGGGCGAGTCCGTCGTACGACCCCGCTCCCGGTGCCCCGCCTGCGGCTCCGCCATCGCCTGGCACGACAACATCCCGATCGCGAGCTGGCTCTTCCTGCGCGGCCGCTGCCGCGCCTGCGGCGCGCGGATCTCCGTGCAGTACCCGCTCGTGGAGCTGGCGGTGGCGCTGACCTGGATGGGCATGGCGCTCTGGCAGGGCCCCGGCCTGGAAGCCGTACGCGGGGCGGTCCTGATCACCGTGCTTCTCGGAATCGCCATCACCGACGCCCGTCACCGGGTCATCCCGGACCAGCTCTCCCTCGGCGGGGCCGTGCTGGGCCTCGCGCTGGCGGCGTGGCCTGGCGGATATCCGCTCCTGGATGCGGTCGTTGGCGCGCTGGGATCGGGCGCATTCATGTGGCTGGTGAAGCTGGGCGCGGAAGCGCTGTTCCGGAAGCCGGCGCTCGGCGAAGGCGACATTCTCATGATGGCCATGGTCGGCGCCTTCGTCGGCATCGGAGGGGCGTTCCTCACGATCTTCCTCGGATCCCTGCTCGGTCTGCTGATCGGCGTCCCGCTGGCGTGGCGGAAAGGCGACCTGCGGGCCCTCGGCACCTACCTGCCTCTGGGCACCTTCCTGGCCATGGGGGGAACGGTGACGTATCTCTGGGGCGGTTGGCTGCTCGCCTGGTACTTCGGCTACGCGCTCTCCACATGAGAGATCCCGACACGCACGAGCCCGAAAGCCGCACCCCCGGCGCCGCGACGAACCCGTCCAGCGACACGGCGGCGGACTCAGGCCGTTCCGGCGACGAGCTCCCCGAGCGGCCGCTCGGGCTCAGCCTCCTCACCTGGCTGCTCGCCTTCTGGGCCGGAGCCATCCTCCTCATCCTGCTCACCCTGGCGTTCGGCGAAGGCCCGGTCATGATGAGCGGGCGGAGCGTCCGGCGGCCCGAGGCGCTGGCGCTCCTCGTCCCCGTCCTGGGGCCCATGGCGCTCGCTGCCGCCGGAGCGGCGCTGGCTCTCGCCCTCCGGCAGTCGTGGGCGCGCGCGGCCGTTTTCCTCCCCGTCGGTTTGGTGGCCATGGCCCCCGTGTTCACGGGCGTCGCCGGCACCGCAGGAGACCTGACCCGCTCGGTCGTGGAGACGCTCCCGTTCGCCGCGCTGCTCGCCTGGTACCTGTACGGCCGGGCCACGGTGGTGAAGTACTTCGGCGCCCTGCGTGCGCAGAAGAACCGGAGCTGAGGGCGTTCCGGGAGCGGCGGCCGGTGCCAGCAAGCCGTCAGGAGGGAGCGGACGCGCCGCCAGCGCTGGCGGCGAGAGGTCGGGGCGTCAGCCGCCGAATCGAGCCGGGTCGAAGGCAGTCTCGGGCACCGCGTCGCGGAGGACGGATTCGACCACCCGCTCGGCCGTTTCGGGCGCCAGCAGGATCCCGTTGCGGAAGTGCCCCGTCGCGAACACCAGTCCCTCCACGTCCGGATCGCGTCCGATCACCGGCAGGCCATCCGCCGCGGCCGGTCGCAGGCCTACCTGGAAGCCTTCGATCGGGGCGTCGGCGAGGGACGGAGCGATGCGCGCGGCCAGCCGCAGGAGCCGCTCGACGGCCCCGGCGGTGACGCGAGCGGAGTATCCTGCTTCCTCCATGGTCGACCCCACCAGGAGCCTCCCGTCCATGCGCGGCACCAGGTAGACGCCCGGCCCCCAGGTGGTGCGCCCGAGCACCGGCGGCACGGAACGGAGCACCACGATCTGGCCGCGCACGGGGCGGATCGGGAGGCGGCGGGGCAGGTCGATACGGCCGCTCCATGCCCCCGCCGCCACCACCACGGCGTCGGCCGGCACGGCCTCGCCGCCGGACAGGCGCACACCCGTCACTTTCCCCCCGTGCGTTTCCAGCGCTTCCACCGCGACACCCGTCCGGAGGCGGGCTCCTTCGCGGCTCGCAGCGATCCAGAGCGCGCGCACCAGCCTCGCGTTGTCGACGCGGTAGTCATGGTCCGTGGAGAGTGCGAGCACGGCGTCCGGTGTCACGCCCGGCGCGATGCGGCGCAGCTCGTCGCCCTGCAACAGGCGGCTCTCGTGGCCGGCCTCGGCCTGCATCCGCTGGTGTCGGCGGAGCGCCGCGGCCGCCGCATCGTCCAGTGCGACGTCCAGCCGCCCGTCCTGGCGGAACTCCACGTCCATCCCGGACGCGGCCTCCACCTCGCGGACGAAATCCGGATACCGGTCGAGCGAGCGGAGGCCGAGCTCCAGAAACGGACCCGGCTCCTCCGCCTCCTTCAGCGGCGACAGCATCCCCGCGGCGGCGGAGGAGGCGTGGATGCCGGGCTCGTCGCGCTCCAGGAGCACGACTTCGGCGCCCGCGCGCGCCAGGCGCCAGGCGGACGCGCAGCCGATGATCCCACCGCCAACGACGGCGACGCGCGGCCTCGGCGCGCTCACCGGTGCGGCTCCGGCAGATCGGCGGCCAGGTAGCGGCGGGACAGCTCGACGTAGTGCGACGCGCTGATCTCGATCCACTCCGCCGATTCACCGGCCAGCTCTTTCCGCACCGCCGCCGGGGCGCCCGCCACGAGCGTACGGGGAGGCACCTGCATGCCCGTGGGCACCACGCTGAGCGCCGCCACCAGTGCCTCCTCGCCGACCACGGCGTGGTGCAGCAGGACCGCGTTCATGCCGATGAGCGCGCCACTCCGGATCTCGCAGCTTTCGAAGACCGCGCCGTGGCCCACGGTGACGTCGTCCCCCAGCAGTGTCGGACCGTCGCCGCTTACGTGGAGGACGCAGTTGTCCTGGACGCTCGTGCGGCGACCGATGCGGATGCCGTGTTCCGGGTGGTCCGCCCGCAACACGGCGCCGAACCAGATGCTGGACTCCGCCCCCACCTCGACATTGCCGATCAGCACGGCCGTGGGGGCGACGAAAGCCGAAGGATGGACGCGCGGCGTGTGGCCGCCGAATGGAATGATGTACGCCATCAGCTCTCGGAAAGAATTCTCGCAAGGTCGCGGGCGTCGATGTTGCCCCCGCTGATCACCACCGCGGCCGGCCCGCGGATTTCCAGCACGCCTGCCATCAGCGCCGCCACGCCGACGACGCCGGAGCCTTCCGCCACCACTCCTTCATGGTCGTAAAGCGCCCGGATGGCCGGCGCGATCCGGTCCTCCGGAACCAGGTGAATGCCGTTCACCACGGGACGGGCACGCTCGTAGCTCTCCTCCTCCACTTCACCGGCCAGGCCATCGCACAGCGTGTCCCGCCACGGCGTGGGCACGACGCGGCCCGCCTCGAATGCGGCGTGCATTGCGCAGGTGTGCTCCGATTGCACGCCCAGCACCCGGGTCCCCGCGCCGGTGAGCGCGCGGCAGGCGATGCCCACCCCCGCCGCCAGTCCGCCGCCGCCCACAGGGACGAGCACGTCCCGGACCGCTGGCTGTGCTTCGATGATCTCCAGACCCACCGTCCCCTGGCCCGCCACCACGTCCGGATCGGAAAAGCCGTGAACCATGTGCGCCCCTGTTTCGCTCGCCATCTCGGCGGCGACCACGGCCGCATCGTCGTACGTGCCCGCAACCTCACGCAGCGCAGCCCCGAACGCGACGATCCGGCGCTTCTTGGTTTCCGGCGCCGAGGCCGGGACCACGACGGTAGCCGTGGCGCCGAAGAGGCTCGCGGCCAGCGCCAGCGCCTGCCCGTGGTTGCCCGCCGAGGCGGCGATCAGGCCGCTGCGGCGGGCTTCCTCGCCGAGCGCTGCGACTGCGTTGTACGCGCCACGCAGCTTGAACGAGCCGGTCCGCTGCCAGCACTCGAGCTTCAGGAAGACCTCGTGACCCGTCAACTCGCTGAGCCATGGGGAGAGCTGGAGCGGCGTCTCTCGCACGATGCCGGCGAGCCGCGAGCGGGCTTCGACCAGCGCCTGTGCGTTCGGAAGACCCGGACGCACTACGCTCCGTTCCCGCGCTCCGCGCGGGGCGATCGCGTCGACCGGCTCTCGTCGTCCCGATTCTGAGCTGCGCGCCCCCCCGCCTCCTCGCCGGCCGCCGCTTCGGCGGAGGGGGCGAGGCGCGTGATGCGGGCACGCATGACCTGCGTGTCGGACGCGTCCAGGACCTCGATCTCGAGCCCCTGCCGCCGGAGCTTCTCCTTGGGCTGCGGCACGCGCCCGAGCTCCTCCATCAGGTAGCCGTTGAGCGACCGGTGCTCGAGCAGGGGGAGGGCGGCGTTGAAGAGGTGGTTGATCTCGCGCAGCTCGGTGTCGCCCTCGGCGATGATCTCGTTGCGGGAGATCCGTACGATCGAGACCTCGGTCACGTCCGTCTCGTCCTCGATCTCCCCCACCAGCTCCTCGATCACGTCCTCCAGCGTCACCAGCCCGTCGATCCCGCCGTACTCGTCCACCACCAGTGCCAGGTGGATGCGGCGGTTCTGGAAGTCGCGCAGCAGCCGGGTGAGCGGAAGCGAGCCAGGGACGACCAGCGGCTGCCGGGCCAGGCTGCGCAGCGGCGTCTGGCTCTGCCCCGCTACCAGCGCCTGGTACGCGTCGCGCAGGTAGAGCACGCCGGTCACGTCGTCGATGGACTCGTCGTAGACGGGAACGCGGGAGAAAGGCACGCTCCCTACCTGCGGCACGATCTCCTCCAGCGTAAGGGAGTCCGGCCAGGCGAATATGTCGACGCGCGGCGTCATGACGTCCCACACGTGCGTGTCCTCGAGGCGGAACGCCCGCTCGATGATCTGGCCTTCGTGCTCGTCGATCGCTCCTTCGCTCCGTCCAAGCGCCGTCAGCTGGCGCAGCTCCGTCTCGGTGATCTCGGTCACCGACGTGAGACGGGGCTCGGGCAGCGACGCGGTCATGCGCTCGAGCGGGTACAGGATCGGGCGCAGGATTCGGCTCAGCGCCAGCATCATGGGGGCGATCGCCACCGCGAAGCGGACCCCCCGATCCGGCAGGATCCGGCGCGGCCACAGCTCCCCGACCGCCACGAGCAGGACCGACGCCACCACGATCCCGATCACGCCCCCCCAGACGGGGAGGAGGAGGTGCCCGATCCGGAACGCGGCGGCGCCGGCCACCACGGCCGCCATCCCGTCGCCAAAGCGGAGCAGGACGAGGAGGGCGCGTGGCCGCGCGCGTATGCGCGCCAGGGCGCCCGTCCCGCCCTCGACGAGGGTGCGGATGCGCGCATCGCCGAAAGAGAAGAGGGCGACCTCGGCGGCCGTGAGGAACGCGGAGATGGCCAGGGAAAGCAGCAGGGCGACGACGAGGCCGATCATGCGGCCCGCCTTCGGTGGGGAGGCTCCTCTGCCTTTCGACTACTTCGGTCTACGTCCATTTCCTACTGAGATCGATGAGCTCGGCCACCACGTCCGCGGCGCTCCGCCCCGCCGCTTCCGCCTGGAAGTTGGTGACCACCCGGTGCCGGAGCACGGAAGGCGCCACCGCACGCACATCGTCGCGGTTGGGCACGCCCCGCCCGCCCATGGCGGCCCTCGCCTTTGCCCCCAGCGTCAGGAACTGCGACGCACGGGGGCCTGCCCCCCAGCTCACGTAGTCCCTGACCAGCGGCAGGGCTTCCGGGTCTTCCGGCCGGGTCCCGCGCACCAGACGGACCGCGTACGCCACCAGCGACGGCGGCACGGGTACCCGCCGCACCAGCCCCTGGAGCTCCCGCAGTCGCCCGGCATCCAGCACCGTTACCACCTCCGGAGTATCGGCGCCAGTGGTGCGCAGCGCCACCGCCTCCTCCTCTTCCCGCGTCGGGTACGCGATCCGCAGCTCGAGCATGAACCGATCGAGCTGTGCTTCTGGCAGTGGATACGTCCCCTCCTGCTCGATGGGATTCTGCGTCGCGAGAACGAAGAATGGCCGGTCCAGCGGCATCGTGACACCGGCGGCCGTGACCGCCCGCTCCTGCATCGCCTGGAGCAGCGCCGCCTGCGTCTTGGGCGGCGTGCGGTTGATCTCGTCCGCGAGCACCACGTTGGCGAAGATCGGACCGCGTACGAACCGGAACGCCCGCTTCCCGGTCGAGCGATCCTCCTCCAGGATCTCCGTGCCCGTGATGTCCGACGGCATCAGGTCCGGCGTGAACTGGATCCGACTGAACCCCAGATCCAGCGACTCGGCCAGCGTGGAGATCAGGAGCGTCTTCGCCAGCCCGGGCACCCCCACCAGGAGCGCATGGCCGTCTGCGACGAGCGCCGTGAGCAGACCTTCCACCACGCCATGTTGACCGATCACCCGCTTGGCGATCTCACGCTCCAGCGCTCCGCGCGCTGTCGCCAGCTCCTCAAGCAGGTCCAGGTCTCGCTGGCCCGGCTGCTCCACGCCGCCCCCCATCCGCGTCTCTTCCCTCACCGGTTCACGGCAGCTCGAACCCGGTCTGCTGCTCCAGCCGCGAATCCTCCGCGGTCAGCCAGCCGCGCGCCTGGAAGGCCCCCGCGTGATCGCCGGGGTCCCACTCGGCGTCCATGTCCCAGGTGTCACCGGGCGAGAGCGTGTCATGGGAGATCGCCTGCAGGAACGCCATGTCGCTCGACCACTGCCACACCTGCTCACCCGCCTGCGCCGTCACGGCGAAGTCGTAGCGCTGCGACGTCGGGAACGTGAACGAGACGGGCTCCCGCCCTCCGTTCGTCACGTGCAACAGCAGGTGAACCCGGTCTGGACGCACCTCCACCTCCATCGACACTGCCAGATCGCCCACCCCGGCCCCACCTTCCGTTCCCGATACCGGCGCCTCCCGGGGAGCGCCGCAGGCGAGCACAAAAACGCTTACGGCCAGTGCGGGAAAAGCTCGCATCGCTTCCTCCGTCAGCTTCATGACGGTTTGCAGAGAGCGCACGGGAGTGCAAGATAGAGACCGCGCGCGAAGCGGGTCAAACTGGTCGGCGCCGGGGGCTGCGGCAGCGCTTGCGCTTTTTTTCACAAAGCCGTAGCTTCGCGTTCGGCACGACCCGGAGAAGGGGCGGCAGCCGTGGCGGATGGTCGTGGGCGGGGTTCGGAAGGCCAATCGTCGTCGACCGGCGTTGGCGAGTATCTGGGCTATGGCCTGACGTGGGTTGCGAGCACGCTGCTGTTCCTGTGGCTCGGCACCAAGGCCGATGACTGGCTGCACACTGAACCCTGGCTCGCGCTCCTTGGCGCATTCGTGGGAGCGGGGGCGGGGTTCTACCACATGTACCATCACCTGATCGAGCAGCCTGGGCAACGGGGTCCGGACGAGAAGCGAGGCGAGGATTGATGGTGAGCTGGCTCGCCTACGCGGCAGGGAGCGCTGTTTTGCTGGTGGGTCTGGTCGTGGTGGAGCTCGCGGTGGTGGGAAGTGCGGATCCGAGCGCGGTGTGGCTGGCGGCGGTGGTTGCGTGGTCGGTCCAGCTGGGCGCCTACGCGGCGCTCCTCGCGGGCCGCCGGCGTGGGGCGGGGTTCGTGGTGGGGTGGGCCTCGGGGATGCTGGTGCGCTTTGCCGCGGTGGGTGCCGTCGCGCTGTGGGTGACGCGGAAGCCGGAGCTGGATGCGGCGTCGGCGCTGTTGAGCCTGGTGGCGTTCATGATGGTGCTGGTACTGCTGGAGCCGCTTTTTCTGCGACTTGCTGACTGAATGGTGGGCATGATTCAACCGTTGCTGCAGGCCGCCGCCCAGGAAGCCCGGGGCGAGTTCGACATCCAGGAGATGATCCTGCACCACCTGGCGGACTCGCCGGTGTGGGAAGTGGGACCGTGGACCATTCGACTGCCGCAGTTCGAGCCCGTCCACCTGGGACCGCTCGTGATGGATATCTCCATCACGAAGCACGTCCTCTTCATGATGATGGCGGCGGTCCTGGTGGCGCTGACGCTGATTCCGGCCGCGAAGCGGGCGAAGCGCGAGCATGAGGCGGGCGCGGAGCGGGGGCCGAAGGGGCACCACAACGTGGTGGAGGTCTTCATTCTCTTCCTTCGCGACGAAGTGGCCAAGCCGAACCTGGGGCCCCACGGCGAGGCGTTCTACCCGTACATCATCTCCGTCTTCTTCTTCATCCTCTTCTGCAATCTGCTCGGCCTGCTGCCGTGGGGTGCGTCGCCCACGGGGAACATCTCGGTCACGGCGGCTCTGGCCACTGTCACTTTCCTGACCGTCGAAGTGAGCGGGATGCGGCAGCTGGGGCTGCGGAAGTGGCTGAACACGATCTTCTACGCCCCGGCCGGGATGCGGGGCGTGGGGAAGTACCTGATGGTGGTGATCATGACCCCGGTGGAGTTCCTGGGGAAGCTCACCAAGCCATTCGCGCTGGCGATCCGGCTGTACGCGAACATGACCGCGGGTCACGCCGTCGTGCTCGCGCTCACCGGGCTCGCGGTGATGGCCGTGGGAGCGAGCGCGATCTGGGTAGTGCCGGCGCCCGTGGTCATGGCCGTGGCGATCATGCTCCTGGAGATCTTCGTCGGATTCCTCCAGGCGTACATCTTCGCCATGCTGAGCGCCGTGTTCATCGGGCTGATCCGCCACGCGCACTAGGCCCGGTGGCGGGTCGCGCGGGGCAGCAGTCAGCAGTCAGCAGGCAGCAGGCAGCAGGGAGCAGGGAGCAGGAGCAGGCAGCAGGAGCAGGTGGGCGACCGCGTCCGTCGGAAGTGACGCGGCTTCGGGAGGCCAGCGCTCCAGCGCCCCCGTCGTAAGGTGGCCGGCAGGGTGCCGGTCGAGAGCCGCGGGGCCGAGGGCCCGCGAAGCGGTGGCGGCCGGCGGGGGCGTCCGGGGGACGTCCGGCACGGTCGAGGAGCGGAAATGAAAGACCCCCGATCAACTGAACGGAGACAGGGATGTTCCACTTTCTTGCGGCGCTTCAGGAAGGCCTCGCGGCCGGCGGGATGACCGGCGAGGTGACCGGCTACCTGGCCAATTTCGGCAAGGCGGTCGGCGCCGGTATCACGGTGGTGGGCGCGGGCGTGGGGATCGGCTGGATCGGCAGCGGCATGACCGCCGGGATGGCGCGTCAGCCGGAGATCGCGGCCAACATCCAGACGGCATCGATCATTCTGGCGGCACTGATCGAAGGTGTCGCGCTGTTCTCGCTGGTGATCGCGTTCCTGATCTGAAATCGGCCTGCCCGCGGGTCGCCGGCCGGGTCCGGCGGCCCGACGGGAGAGGTGACGGGGACACGAACTCCGAACGCTGAACGCTGGAAACGACATGAATCTCATCTGGCTTGCGGTCCAGGGCACCGTGCACGCCGCGGAAGGGGCAGCGGAAGAAGCGCCGAACGTGTTCAACCTGAGCATGTCGACGTCGTTCTGGACGCTGATCATCTTCTTCACGCTGCTGTTCGTGCTCTGGAAGTGGGCGTACCCGCCAATCCTCGGCTACGCGCAGGCGCGCGAAGACCGGATCCAGCAGAGCCTGGACGAGGCGAAGGAAGCGCGGGAGGAGGCACAGGCGGCGCTCGAAGCGCAGCGGCGTGACCTGGCGAAGGCCCGCGGAGAGGCACAGCAGATCATCGCACAGGGGAAGCAGGACGCGGAGAAGGTGCGTCAGGAGCTGCTGACCCGGGCAAAGGCAGACCAGGAGGAGGTCATAGAGCGCGCCCGGCGGGAGATCGAGCGCGAGCGCGAGCAGGCGGTGGAGTCGTTGCGGCGCGAAGCCGTGGAGCTCTCCATCGCGGCGGCGGCCCATCTGCTCGGGCGGCAACTCGACGCCGAGGAGGACCGTCGGATCGTGACCGCCTATCTGGATCGTGCACAGGCGAGCGGCGCCCCGAAGGGCGCGGGAGTGGCTTGAGTGAGGGACACGACCATTGCCCGCAACTACGCGGGCGCGCTCCTCGAGCTCGGGAACCGCAACTTCGCGACCGAGGAGTATGCGGCGGCGTTCCACACGCTTTCCGAGGCTCTGGGCTCGGATGCCCGCATTCGACAGTTCCTGGAGACGCCTGCGGTGGATGCGGGACCGAAGCAGGCGGTGCTCGATCGTGCGCTGCGCGGCAAGGTGCCGGAGCTGTTTCTCCGGTTCGTGCTGGTGGTGGTGGAAAAGCGGCGCCAGCGGCTGCTGCCGGAGATCGAGACGGAATACCAGGGGCTCCTGGACGAGCAGGTGGGGCGGGTTCACGCGCAGGTCACCCTCGCGCGGACGCCGGACGCCGTGCTGGAGCGGAGGATCGGAGAAGATCTCTCCACGATGCTGGGCAAGACCGTGCTGGCCCACGTGACCGTGAACCCGGCCATCCTCGGCGGGCTCATCGTGCGCTTCGGGGACCGGTGCATGGACGGATCGCTGCGGCGGCAGCTACTGTCGCTCAAGCGGGAGATGATGCACGCGCACCTGCCGGGACTCCCGGCGGCGTCCGCGTAACTGGAGCATTCGAGAACCGGGAACGGTAGCGGGACATGGCAACCAACGAGGGTCAGCTTCGCGCGAGCGAGATCAAGAACGTACTGCTCCGGGAGATCGAGCAGTTCGGCCAGGAGCTGGAGGTCGAGGAGGTCGGCGAAGTCCTGGAGGTGAAGGACGGCGTCGCCCGCATCTACGGGCTCACCAACGCCATGGCGAGCGAGATGCTGGAAATCACGTCGTCCGAGACCGGCGACGCCATCTCCGCGCTCGCACTGAACCTCGAAGAGGACAACATCGGCGCCGTCATCATGGGTGACTGGACGATGCTCCAGGCGGGCGACGCCGTTCGCCGGACGGGGCGCGTGCTGGACATCCCGGCCGGCGACGCCTACGTCGGCCGCGTGGTGAATCCACTGGGCGAGCCCGTGGACGGCCGGGGCGCGATCGAGACGACCGACCGTCGCCAGATCGACATCGTGGCCCCGGGAATCGTGCTCCGGCAGCCGGTGAAAGAGCCGCTGCAGACGGGGATCAAGGCGATCGACTCCATGATCCCCATCGGTCGAGGTCAGCGCGAGCTGATCATCGGCGATCGTGGCACGGGGAAGACCGCCGTCGCCGTCGACACGATCATCAATCAGAAGGACACGGACGTCATCTGCGTCTACTGCGCAATCGGGCAGCGGGCAGGGAAGGTGGCGAGCGTGGTCGAGACGCTGCGCTCGCACGGCGCCATGGACTACACCATCGTGGTGGCCGCCAATGCCAGCGACCCGGCGCCGCTGCAGTACATCGCCCCCTACGCGGCGTGCGCGCTCGCGGAGCACTTCATGTGGCAGGGGAAGCACACGCTGGTGATCTACGACGACCTGTCCAAGCAGGCGCAGGCGTACCGGCAGCTGTCGCTGGTGCTCCGGCGGCCGCCGGGACGCGAGGCGTACCCTGGCGACGTGTTCTACCTGCACTCGCGCCTGCTGGAGCGCGCGGCCAAGCTGTCCGACGAGCAGGGCGGAGGCTCGCTGACCGCGCTGCCGATCATCGAGACGCAGGCCGGTGACGTGTCCGCGTACATTCCGACGAACGTGATCTCCATCACGGACGGCCAGATCTTCCTGATCACCGACCTCTTCTACTCCGGCGTGCGGCCGGCGGTGGACGTGGGGATCAGCGTCTCGCGCGTGGGCGGGAACGCGCAGCCGAAAGCGATGCGGCAGGTGGCGGGCCGCCTGCGCCTCGACCTGGCGCAGTACCGTGAGCTGGAAGCGTTCGCGCAGTTCGGCTCCGACCTGGACGCGGCCACGCAGCGGCAGCTGGCGCGGGGCGAGCGCACCGTGGAGATCCTGAAGCAGTCGCAGTACGCGCCGATCGCCATGGAGCACCAGGTGATGGCGATCTACGCGGTCACCAACGGGTACCTCGACGAGGTGCCGGTGGACAAGATCCCGCGGTGGGAGGAAGGCTTCCACGCGTTCATGCGGGAGCAGCGCTCGGAGGTCGGGCAGGCGATCCGCGAGTCGAAGCTGTTGAGCGACGAGAACACCGAGCAGCTGAAGGCGGCCATCGACGAGTACAACCGGCGCTTCCTGGCGGAGCACGGCACAGGAGACGCGATGCCGGCCGTCGAAATCGGCGCGGGAACGCAGTAACCGAGACCGAGCGAGCTCATGGCGAAGACCCGGGAAATCAAGCGCCGGCTGCGGTCGATCGAGAAGATCCGCCAGATCACGCGCACCATGGAAATGGTGGCGACGTCGAAGCTGAAGAAGCTGACGGATCTCGTGCAGGCCGCGCGGCCGTATTCGCAGCGTCTCGAGCAGGTGATCGGTCGACTCACGGACCCCGAGCTGCGCGAGCGCTACCCGCTCCTGCGGCAGCCCGAGGAGGTGCGCCGCGCCGCGGTCATCCTGCTCACGTCGAACCGCGGTCTGGCGGGTGCGTTCAACGTGAACCTGATCCGGGAGTCGCGAGAGCTGATGCGGCACCTGGAAGGGGACGGCGTGAACGTGGATCTCCACGTGGTGGGGAAGAAGGGGATCGGCTTCTTCCGGTTCCAGAAACGCCACATGGCGACGACCCGGACGGACATCCCGGATCGCCGGGAGCCGGAGCACGCGGCGTCGCTGGCCGACGACCTGATCTCGGCGTTCGTCACGGGGGAGCTGGACGCGCTGTACGTGGTGTACGCCCAGTTCCGGTCGGCCCTCTCGACCCCGCCGAAGGTGATGAAGGTGCTGCCGGTGGAGCCGCCAGCGCCGAAGGAGGGAGAAGGGGCGGGTTCGGCCGCCAACTACATACTCTCGCCCGGAGCGGACGAGATCCTGAACGAGCTGCTGCCGCTCTACGTGCGCAACCGGATCTACCGGGCGCTCGTCGAGACCGCGGCGGCGGAGCAGGGGTCGCGGCGCACGGCCATGAAGAACGCCACGGACAACGCCGGCGACATGCTGGACAACCTCCGGCGGACGTTCAACCGGGCGCGCCAGGCGCAGATCACGCAGGAGATATCCGAGATTGTCGGCGGGGCCGCCGCTCTGGACTAGCGCGGCAGTGAGCAGGTGACAGCGGTGCACGGAGACGGAGCGGACCGGCGAACGAGCATGAGGGAGACATAGAATGGCGGAAAACGTGGGGCGCGTCGCGCAGGTGATCGGACCGGTGCTGGACGTGGAGTTCGACACCGAGGACCTGCCGGACATCTACAATGCGCTCGAGCTGAACGTGGAGGCCGAGAACGGGGGGCAGCCGGTCCACCTGGTGGCCGAGGTGCAGCAGCACATCGGTCGGAACCAGGTGAGGGCGGTGGCCATGTCCTCGACGGACGGGGTGGTCCGGGGGATGCCGGTGCGCGACACCCGCAGCGCCATCACGATTCCGGTGGGCGAGGCGGCCCTGGGCCGCATCCTGAACGTGCTCGGCAACCCGGTCGACCAGCAGGGCGACATCCCCGCTGATGTGGAGCGGTGGCCGATCCACCGGGAGGCCCCGAAGTTCACCGCCCTCGAGCCGAAGACGGAGATCTTCGAGACCGGCATGAAGGTCGTGGACCTCATCGCCCCGTACGTGAAGGGCGGCAAGACCGGCCTGTTCGGCGGCGCCGGTGTGGGCAAGACCGTGATCATCATGGAGCTCATCCACAACATCGCCATGGAGCACGGCGGCCGCTCCGTGTTCGCCGGCGTGGGCGAGCGCACGCGTGAAGGGAACGATCTCTGGCTCGAGATGAAGGAGTCGGGCGTACTCGAATCCACCGCGCTGGTCTACGGCCAGATGAACGAGCCTCCGGGCGCCCGACTGCGCGTCGGGCTCTCCGCCCTGACCGTCGCCGAGTACTTCCGCGACGTTGAAAAGCAGGACGTGCTTCTCTTCATCGACAACATCTTCCGTTTCACGCAGGCGGGATCGGAAGTGTCGGCCCTGCTCGGGCGCATGCCCTCGGCCGTGGGGTACCAGCCGACGCTCGGCACCGAAATGGGCGAGCTCCAGGAGCGGATCACCTCCACAGCCGACGGGTCGATCACCTCCGTGCAGGCGATCTACGTCCCGGCCGACGACCTGACCGACCCGGCGCCTGCGGCGGCGTTTGCGCACCTCGACGCCACCACGGTGCTGTCACGCCAGATCGCGAGCCTCGGGATCTATCCCGCCGTGGACCCGCTGGACTCCACGTCCAGGATCATGGACCCGAAGATCATCGGCGAGCGGCATTACCGCGTGGCCAGTGAGGTTCAGAGAATCCTGCAGCGGTACAAGGACCTCCAGGATATCATCGCGATTCTGGGCATGGACGAGCTGTCGGAGGAGGACAAGGTGATCGTCGGGCGCGCCCGGCGGATTCAGCGTTTCCTGTCCCAGCCGTTCCACGTGGCCGAAGCCTTCACGGGCACGCCCGGGAAGTACGTCCGTCTCGAGGAGACCATCGAATCCTTCGAGCACGTGGTGGCCGGCGAGTTCGACCACCTTCCGGAGCAGGCGTTCTACATGAAGGGGCGTATCGAGGAAGTGGTGGAGCACGCGAAGACGATGGAGCAGGGAGGCTGACGTGGCACAGCCGAAGCGGCTCGCCGTAGCGGTGATCACCCCCAAGTCCAGCGTCTATCAGGGCGAGGCGGACATGGTGGTCGTGCCCGCGTGGGATGGCCAGCTCGGGATCCTGCGGGGCCACGCGCCCATGATGGCGCTCCTCGGAAAGGGCGAGATGCGCGTCCTGCTGGGTGGCCAGGAGCACCGGTTCCATGTGGACGGCGGCTTCCTTCAGATCGCCGACGACGCGGTGAGCGTGCTGAGCGAGAGCGCCGAAGCGAGCTGACGTGCTGTCGCAGGCCGGTGACGGCGGCCGGGGGCGCGAGCGCGCTCCCGGCCGTCCCACATCCGGCGCTCTTCTTGCACGACGAAGCGCGGTCGTATCCCGAGAGTGAGACGGAGGAAGAAATGCGCAGGTCATGGATCATAGCAGTGGCGTTCGTCGGACTGGGAGTCGCCAGCCAGGCGCAGGCACAGTGGGATGCCCCTTCCTTCCTCCCCCCGCGGCCGGGCGAAGACCTGGGCGTGTACCTGACCGATCTGGGCGACTTCGGCATCGAGGGGATCTGGAGGCAGTACGGCAACCTGAACCTGGGCGTGCGTGCCGGCTACGTGGACGCGGGCGACGGTCTGCTGCTCGTGGGCGCCGAGACGTGGAACGGAATTGTCAGCGCCGGTCCCGACTTCCCGCTGGATTTGAGCTGGGCCCTCGGCCTGGGTGCGCTGATCGGCGACGTCACACAGCTCGAGATCCCGGCCGGGATATCGCTGGGTCGCACGTTCGTCGTCGACCCGCTCACGATCCAGATCTACGGCTACCCGCGTCTTGGACTGTTCATCACGTCCAACGGCAATGACAACGACGTGGACCTGGACGGCCTATTCGACATCGGGGCCAATGCCCTCGTGAGCGACAACCTGACCGTCCGGCTCGGAATCACATTCGGAAGGAACGACGCGCTCGGCGTGGGCCTGGCTTGGGCGGTCGGGCGGGGGGTGGCGGTCCGCTGAGGATCGACCTGCACCTGCACTCCACGGCTTCGGACGGCGCGCTCGACCCCGCGGCCGTGATGGAGCGTGCTCGCGCGGCCGGCATGGACATCGTCGCCCTGGCCGACCACGACACGGTGGCCGGTGTGGCCGAGGCATCGGCCGCCGCGGGCGACATGGAGGTGGTGCCGGCCATCGAGATCTCGGCCACGCACGACGGGCACGACGTCCATATCCTGGGCTACGGGATCGCCGTAGACCACCCGGCGATGGTCGACCACACGCGCCGGGCCGGGAAACGGCGCGAGGAGCGGATCCGGGAGATGCTGGAGCTGCTCGCCGGGCTCGACGTTGAAGTGGCCATGGAAGCGGTGCGTGCCGAGGCCGGCCCGCGCGCGGCCGCCCTTGCCCGCCCACACCTGGCGCGTGCGCTTCACGCCGCCGGGCACGTGGGCTCCATAGGCGAGGCCTTCGACCGCTTCATCGGCGACGAGGCGCCCGCGTTCGTCCCCACACGGCTCGTGGACGTTCCGGGCGCCATCGCCCTGGTTCACCAAGCGGGCGGGATCGCCTCCTGGGCGCACCCTCCGTTCTCCATCCTGGGCGAGAGCCTCGCCGGCTTCGTCGACGCGGGGCTGGACGCCCTCGAGTGCTACCGCCCGCGGCTCACGCCAGCCGACCGCAAGCGCATGGTTCGCTACGCACGCAAGCATGGCCTCCTGCGCACGGGCGGCTCCGACTGGCACGGGGACTGGCACGGGGAGCTGGGCGCGTTCAGCGTCGAACGGGACGAGGTGGCGGAGCTTCTCGACCGTCTCGGGTTCTGAGCCGGGACCCGGCCGAACGTCCGGGCACGCCGCTCCCAGACCCGGCTTCACGGGATCCCGGTCCTACTCCACGGCTTCCAGCCACGCCCCTTTCAGGTAGCCGGTCTCGGGTACCTGCAGCAGCACCGGGTGATCCGAAGCCTGTCCCACACCCCGGACCCAGCGTACCGGGCGGCCCGCGTCCGCCGCCGCGCTCGCCAGCATCTCGCGGAAGGCTTCAGCGCCGATGTGGTACGAGCAGCTGAACGTCATGAGCTGCCCTCCCGGCGCGAGGATGCGGAGCGCCCGGAGGTTGATTTCCTTGTAGCCCCGCAGCGCGCGCCGGACCGTGGAGCGGTGCTTCGCGAACGCCGGCGGGTCGAGGATGATGGTGTCGAACGACTCGCCATCCGCCTCCAGCGCACGCAGCCGGTCGAACGCGTTCGCTTCCTCCGTTCGGATGTTTTCCAATCCGTTGAGGCCGGCGTTCGCGCGCGCCCGGTCGAGAGCCTCCGCAGACGAGTCGAGCGCCAGGACCTCGCTGGCGCCGCCCGCCATGTGGAGCGAGAAGGAGCCATGATAGCAGAAGGCGTCCAGCGCCCGCCCGTGCGCGATGCGTCCGGCCAGCACCCGGTTCTCGCGCTGATCCAGGAACGCTCCCGTCTTCTGCCCGCTCCATGGCGCCGCAAGGTACCGGACGCCGGCCTCCCGCACCTCCACTTCCGTGGGGACTTCTCCCCAGAGCAGCTCCACGCCCACGGTGAGCTCCTCGTGCTCGCGCACCGCCACGTCGTTGCGCGCCAGGATCCCGTACGGCGAGAGCGCTTCCCTGAGCGCGGCCACCACCTCCTCGCGGTACGCCTCGAGCCCCGCCGAGAGGAGCTGCACCACCGCCACCGGGCCCAGCACGTCCACCACCAGTGACGGAAGACCGTCGGCTTCCGCGTGTACCGCCCGCCACGCCGTCGCGTCGATGCCCCGCCGCCGCTCCGCCGCCGCGACGATGCGACGCAGCCAGAACGCCCCATCCACGGCCTCCTCCGCCCGCGTGAGCATGCGCAGCGAGATCTCCGACGCAGGGCTCCACAGCGCCATCCCGATCATGCGACCCCGGGCGTCCTCCACCGCGACGGCACCCGCTGGACTCGACGGCCGCCGCACCACGTCGCTGCGGTAGATCCACGGATGACCGCGCCGCCACCTCGCCGCTCCCTTCCCGCTCACCACCGCTCGGTCCACGATCTGCTCCTCTCCTGCCCTCTGCCCTCGCGTGTGCCTCGCCCCGGCCCGGCACAGCGTTCCGCTTCCCGTGTCCGGCCCTGCTCGGGCCCGTTCCGGAGGGTAGGCCGGGACAGCGGCGCTCACAAGCCGTCGGGGGTTGACCGCGGCAGCCGTACGGGTAGATTTCGACTCCCCCCTCGGAGAGGGCGAACCGGCTCTTGACGGCAAAGGGGGGAAA
>CAWCUS010000002.1:420000-898057 GCA_963798845.1 uncultured Gemmatimonadales bacterium
GCCCCCGTGACGCGGGCCCAGAGGCGCAGCATGGTCGTGGAGTCGAGGATCCGGTGCGCCTCGAGCGAGTCGGCGACGGCGCTCAAGGAAGCGCCCGGCGGGACCGTGACCCGCTGCATGGGGCCCGTTCCTTCGCCGTGGCCGCCGCACGCGGCGAGGGCGAGCATGCCCGCCAGGAGCGCTCTCCTCACGGGCGAGAGTTCGAGTCGAGGTAGGCCTGGAGGATGAGCACCGCGGCGGCCGCATCGACCCGCCCCTTCTCCTCCCGCTTCCGGCGCGGAAGCCCGAGCGAGCGGACCGCACGCTCGGCGCGGACGGACGTCATTCGCTCGTCCTGGAGAACGACGGCGAGACCGGTCCGCTCGGCGAGGGCATCGCCGAAATCCCGGACCTCGCGCGTCCAGTCGCTGTCGTTCCCTTCCGGCGTGAGCGGAAGGCCGAGCACGATACCCGCGACTGCGTGTTCGGCCACCAGCCGGGCGATGGGCGCCACCGGCGCACGCTTACCCTTGCGGCGGGTCAGCGTCTCCAAGGGCTGCGCGATGATGCCGGTGGGGTCGCTCAGGGCGAGGCCGACGCGGCGCTCGCCGTAGTCGATGCCGAGGATGCGCGCCACGCCCTCAACGCAGCCCGGCGATGGCGGTCTCCACCGTCTCTCCCTCCCGGATCGCGCCGTAAAGGGCGTCCAGGGCAGGGCCGCCACCGAACAGGAACTTGCGGCAGCGCTCGTCGGCTCCGTCGCAGTCGACCTCCAGGACCGCCACGTCGTGCTCGGCGATCCGGCCGAGCAGGTTCGCCAGCACGCCGGTGGTGAAGTAGCAGGAGGTGCGTCCTGCCGAGGGGTCGGCCTCGAACCAGTCTCGCGCCACCAGCGCGCCGACGCCGGGGTGCACGTCCTCGGCGGCGACGGACCCCCAGCCGAGCTCGCGGAAGAGGGCGGCGAGGCGGTCCCAGAAGGTCTCGGTGGGGGTCGCGGCGAGGGCGTCCTCGGCGCCGTCGCCGGGGCCGACGAGCCGCCGATAGAGGGCGTCACCGGCGGCGTAGCCCGCTTCCTGAAGGGCGCGGGCGGCGGTCTCGGCCCCGACCTGCGCTACCAGGGTGCGGCGCAGGGCGAGGATGGAGTCGGCTGGAATGCGGATGTCGGTCATGGCTGTGATGGCTCGGGTGCAGGCGTCGCCGGTATGGTATATCAGGTATCGGATGCGCGCGCGTCCGACAACTCCTTGAGTGCGGCCTCATCGAGGATCGGAACGTCAATCTCGCGGGCGCGGTCGAGCTTGGAGCCCGGATCGTCCCCGACGACGAGGTAGCTCGTGCTGCCGCTCACGCTCCCGGCGACGCGGCCGCCGCGCTCCTCGATGAACGCCTTGGCGTCCTTGCGGCTGAGGGTGGGGAGGGTGCCGGTGATGACGAACGTGAGGCCGGCGAAAGGCTGGCGTTCGGCACGGCGGACGGGCTCTGTGAGGTCGAGTCCAGAGTCGCGCAGCCGGTCGATCAGTGAGCGGTTCCGCGGCTCTCTCAGGAAGGCGGCGAGGGCGGCGGCGGTGGTCTCCCCGATGCCGTGGATGGCGGCAATGCGGACGGCGTCGGCCTGGAGCAGCGCGTCCATGGTCCCGAACTCCCGCGCGATGAGCTGCGCCGCGTGCGTTCCGACATGGCGGATCCCGAGGGCGTAGAGGAGGCGCGAGAGCGGACGGTCCCTGGAGGCGTCGATCGAGTCGAGGAGGTTGCGGGCGGAGAGGTCGGCGAAGCCTTCCAGCTCCAGGAGGTCCTGGTGGTCGAGGGCGTAAAGGTCGGCGAAGTCCCGGACCTTCCCGGTCTGCAGGAGCTGCTCGACCGTACGCTCGCCCAGGCCGCGGATGTCCATCGCGTCCTGGGAGACGAAGTGGACGATCCCCCAGTAGATCCGGCCGGGGCACGACGTGTTCGGACAGTAGACCATCACCTCGTCCGCCGGGCGCTCGACGGGCGTGCCGCACGCGGGGCAGCGGGTGGGTGGCTCGAAGGGGACCTCCTCGCCCGTTCGCTCCTCCGTCAGGGGGGCGACGACCTGGGGGATCACATCACCGGCGCGCTTCACCAGGACGCGGTCACCGTGCATGAGCCCCTTGCGAGCGATGTCCTCGAAGTTGTGGAGCGTGGCCAGCTTGACCATCGCGCCCCCGATCTCGACGGGCTCGAGAACGGCGTACGGGTTGAGGGAGCCCGTGCGGCCGACGTTGATGCGGATCTCGATCAGACGCGTGGTGGCCAGGTCCGGAGCGAACTTGTAGGCGATGGCCCAGCGGGGCTCCCGTTCGCCGATGATGCCCAGCTCGGGCCAGAGGGCGAGCGGCGCCACCTTGACGACTGCCCCGTCGATCTCGTAGTCGTGGCTCCCACGCTCCTGCTCGGCGGCCGCGGCGTAATTCGCCACCTCTTCGATCCCGGCGCAGACGGAATAGTGCGGATTGACGGGTACGCCCCACGCCGTGAGCGTGTTGAGGACGTCCTCCTGCGTGGCGAGGGGGAGCGCATCTCCGCGGTCCGGGTCGAGCTGGATCTGGAAGCCGAAGAAGCGGAGAGGCCGGCCGGCGGTGACCTGTGGGTCGAGCTGTCGGAGACTTCCCGCCGCGGCATTCCTCGGGTTGGCGAACGTGGCCTGGCCTTCGGCGGAACGGCGCTCGTTGAGGCGTTCGAAGCCGGAAAGCGTCATGTACACCTCGCCGCGGATCTCGAGCCGCGGCGGGATCGGGACGCCGGCTTCGTCCCGGAGCCGGAGCGGGATGTCGCGAATCGTGCGGAGGTTGCTCGTGACGTTCTCACCGACGTGGCCGTTCCCGCGCGTGGCGCCGCGGGCCAGCACGCCGCCCTCGTAGAGGAGCGAGATGGCGGCGCCGTCGATCTTCAGCTCGGCCACGTAGCCGCCGCTCTCGACTTCCGAGATGATGCGGGCGTTGCGGCGCTGCCACGCGCGCAGCTCGTCGGCATCGAAGGCGTTGTCCAGGGAGAACATGGGCGCCAGGTGGCGCACCTTCTCGAACTGGGACGCGGGCTCGGCGCCCACGCGCAGGGTTGGGGAGTCGGCGGTTGCGAGCTCGGGGTAGCCGGCCTCCAGCTCCTTGAGCTCCCGCATCATGCGGTCGTACTCGGCGTCCGAGATGCGCGGATCGTCCCGGACGTAGTACCAGTAGTTGGCGTCGTTGAGCTCGCGGCGAAGCGCTGCCGCCCGCTTCTCCAGCTCGGCGATTCCGCTGTCGGTCAAGGGAGCGTCGGTTGGGGCCGGTGCGGCTCCGCCTCAGTCTGCGGCCATCTCGGGCTCGAAGCGGATCGCTTGGTTGCGGCCTGAATGCTTCGCGGAGTATAGCGCCTGGTCGGCGTAGTGGACCAGTCGGCGGGGGCCGTCGGCGTCGTCGGTCGGGTGGGTGGCGACACCGGCGGAGATGGTCATGCGCAGGGGGGCGTCCTCGCCGATGTCGAACGGGCGCTGCTCGACGTGGTCGCGCACGCGCTCGGCGAAAGTGAGCCCTGCGTCGGCATCGGTGCCGGGGAGGATCGCCATGAACTCCTCACCGCCGTAGCGGCCGAGGCGGTCGATCTCCCGGGCGGTGTCGTGGAGGATCTCCGACAGCTCGACCAGGACGGCGTCGCCGGCCTGATGGCCGTGGGTGTCGTTCACCTCCTTGAAGTGGTCGAGGTCGAACATGACGACGGAGATCGGTTCCCCGGTACGGCCGGAGCGCTCGAACTCCTCTTCGAGGAGGTCGTGCAGGTGGCGGTGGTTGAAGAGGCCGGTCAGCCCGTCGCTGATGCTGAGCTGCTCCAGCTCGCGGTTCTTCTCCGCGAGCTCGTCCTGAAGCCGCTTGATGCGGAGCATGGAGCGGACGCGGGCCTCGAGCTCCGGAAAGTTGATCGGCTTGGTGAGGTAGTCGTCGGCGCCGGCGTCGAGGCCGGTGACCTTGTCCTCCGTCGAATCGCGCGCGGTCACGACAATGATCGGGATGTAGGGGACCTCCTCGTCCGCACGGATGCGGCGAGCCACCTCGTAGCCGTCCATGTCCGGCATCATGATGTCCAGCAGGATCAGGTCGGGGCCGATCTCGCGGACCTGCTCGATTGCGCGGTCCCCTCGCTCGGCGACCTCGACGTCGTAGCCGCGGAATCGGAGCCGTGTGGAGATGATCTCCAGATTGTCCGGGTTGTCGTCCACGACGAGGATGAGCGCGCCGCCTTCGCGCGTCTCGCCGGGTGGGAGCGGCCTGGTGCGCTCGGCTCCGGGCCGCCGGGCGTCCGGGTCCCCGGTCGGTGCGGGTCGGCGTTTCCGCTCCGCCTGGTGCATTCGATCGCCGATCAACGCTCGTGGGTGCGAAAGTCGTATCGCGCCCGCCGCGGCGGCGGACGCTGTCGCCCGATCGTGAATGCACGTCCGGTGCCAGCTTCGGCGCGGTCAACAGAGGTTTGACGCGGGTGCGCAGGGCCGCATATCATCGAAAGAACAGGCAGGAGGCCGCGGCCGGGCATGGTCCCGGGGCGACCCGGCACGGGCGTTGCACTTCGCGGGAGGACAGACCCGCACCGCTCACTCAAAGGCAAAGGGAGCCATGTACTACGACGACGATTCGGGCGCGGCGGCGTTCTTTTCGGGACTGATCGTGGGCGCGGCCATCGGCGCGGGCGTCACGTTGCTCCTGGCGCCCCAGAGCGGCAAGAGGACGCGCCGGCGTCTGACGCGCGCGGTGGAGGGAGCCGCCGATTCTGCGACGGATCGGTGGGGGGACCTGAGCGATGAGCTCCGGTCTGCGGTCCGCGGCAGCCGCAAGAAGCTCAATTTCTGACGCGATGCCAGGCGCATCGCCGCGGCGGGGCCCCGCCGACATCGTAGCGGACTTCCGTGAGGCGTTCCCGGAAGAGCGCCTGATCGTGGTGAGCAACCGCGAGCCGTACGAACACCGCTGGGGCGAGGACGTCGGGGAAATCCGGTTCAAGCGTCCGGCTGGCGGGCTCACGTCCGCCCTCGACCCGTTGCTCCAGGCGGTGGGGGGAGTGTGGATCGCCTGGGGGAGCGGCGACGCGGACGCGGCCGTGGTGGACGAGGATGACCGGGTCCGCGTGCCGCCGGAGGAGGGGACGTACACGCTCCGCCGGCTATGGCTGGACCAGCACGATGTCAACCGCTATTACCTGGGCTACTCGAACCAGTTCCTGTGGCCGCTCTGCCACTACCGTCCGGCGCTGACCCGGGTGCGCTCGCGCTACTGGGAGCGATATCGTCGCGTGAACCGGCGGTTCGCGGAAGCGGTGCTGGACGAGGCGAGAGGGCAGCACGCCGTCGTCTGGTTCCAGGACTATCACCTCGCGCTCGCGCCCGCGTTCGTACGGGCAAGGCGGCCCGACCTCTCGCTCGCCCACTTCTGGCACATCCCCTGGCCGCCGCTGGAGATCTTCGAGGTCACGCCCCAGGCGAGCGACCTGATCGGAGGGCTTCTGGCGAACGACCTTCTGGGGTTCCAGCTGCCCGCCGACCGCTCGCATTTCCTGCACTGCGCCGAGGAGCTGCTGAGCGCGGACGTGGACTGGGACGGCGGCACCGCGACGCTGGACGGACACACGTGCCACGTTCGGAGCTTTCCGATCTCCATCGACGTGGACGCGTTCAGCGAGGACTCCCTCGACCCGGAGGCCGACGAGGGGATGGAGCGGATCCGACAGCGGTACTGTCCGCCGAACGGGCAGCTGGGGATCGGCGTGGACCGGATGGACTATTCGAAGGGGCTGCCGGAAAAGCTGAAGGCGCTCGATTTCCTCTGGGAGCGGTATCCGGAGTTCCGGGGGCGGTTCACCTTCGTGCAGGTCGGAGTGCCGAGCCGGACGGACATCGAGGCCTACGACGAGCTGACTCAGAAGGTGGAGCGGCTGGTCTGGGAGGTGAACGATCGCTACGGCACCTCGGACTGGCAGCCGGTGCACCTGATCAAGCAGTCGCTGCCGTCGGACCGGCTGGCCGTTCTGTACCGCGCGGCGGATGTCTGCGTGGTGTCATCGCTGCGAGATGGGATGAACCTGGTGGCGAAGGAGTTCGTCGCCAGCCAGAACGACGCCCGGGGCGTTCTCCTGCTGTCCAGGTTCGCCGGCGCCGCTGCGGAGCTGAAGGATGCGCTGCTGGTGAACCCCTACGACCCGGAGGACTTCTCCCGGATCCTGCGAGACGCGCTCATGATGGGGCCGGAGGAAAGAGCGAAGCGGATGGAAGGGATGCGGATGGGATTGCGCTCGATCTTCGACTGGATGGCGGAGATCTTCAAGGAATGGGGGGAGATCCGGGAGGATCCCCGCTCCCCGAGGAGCTGGTGGAGGTCATCCCGGTCGCGGGGCGCGAGTAGGTGCACGCGCCCCAGGTGATCCGCCGGAAGCGCGATGGCGAAGCGCTTCCGGCGGACGGTCTCGCCGCCTTCCTGCACGGCTTCGAATCGGGGGCCGTAGCCGACTACCAGATGGCCGCCTTCCTCATGGCTGTCCATTTCCGGGGAATGACGACGGCGGAGCTGCGCGTGCTGGTGGACGTGATGCTGGCGTCCGGTCGCCGTGTGGACTTCTCGGGCGTGCCAGGTCGCCGCGTGGACAAGCACTCCACGGGCGGCGTGGGAGACAAGGTCTCTCTGGTCCTGGCCCCGCTCGCCGCGGCAATGGGAGTCCAGGTCCCGATGATGAGCGGGCGTGGCCTCGGTCACAGCGGCGGGACCGTGGACAAGCTGGAGTCGATCCCGGGGATGCGGCTGGACCTCGGACTCGAGGCGTTCCGCTCGCAGGTGACGGAGCTGGGGCTCGCGCTGATCAGCCAGACGCCCGAGATCGCACCGCTGGACGGCCGGCTGTACCGGCTGCGCGACGTCACGGCCACGGTGGAGAGCATCCCGCTCATCGCGGCGAGCATCATGAGCAAGAAGATCGCCGAGGGGATCGACGCGCTGGTGCTCGACGTGAAGGTCGGGAACGGAGCGTTCCTTCCGGAAGAGGGGCGTGCGCTGGAGCTGGCCCGGACAATGGTCGCCATCGGGACGGAGCACGGGCGGGAGGTGGTGGCGCTCCTCACGGCGATGGACCGGCCGCTCGGGCGCGCGGTGGGGAACGCGCTGGAAGTACGGGAGGCGGTGGAGGCGCTGCGGGGCGGCGGCCCGGCCGACCTGCGGGAGGTGACCCTGGCGCTCACGGCCGAGATGGCCGTGCTGGCGGGCGCGGCGCCGGACGTGGCCACGGGCCGAGGGAAGGCCGAGGCGGCGCTGGCCGACGGGACGGCCCTCGAGATGTTCGGCCGCGTCGTCGCCGCGCAGGGAGGCGACGCTTCCGTCCTCGATCACCCGGACCGCCTGCCCACGGCGCCCGTGCGCCACACCGTCACGGCCGACCGGACCGGGCGGGTGCTGTGCGTGGACACGCGCGCCGTGGGGGACGCAGCGGTGGCGCTCGGGGCCGGCCGGGCCACCATGGATGCCGACATCGACCCGCGCGTTGGCTTCATCTTCCACGCGTTCCCCGGCGACGAGGTCGCGGCAGGGGACCCGCTGGTGGAGATTCACGCCGCCGAGCCGAGGGGGGCAGCCCGGGCGGAGCGAGCGCTGCGCGAAGCGCTCACGGTCGGTGAAGGCGAGGCTCTCCGCCGCCCGCTCATCTCGCACCGCGTATCTGCGGAGGGCGAGGAGCGGCTGGGCAGCTGACCGGACCGAGGTCCAGGGGCGTCCGGGCTCAGCCGCCCGGCGGAGCTCCCGTGGTGTCGGGGACGAGGGTGTCGCCTGGCAGCTGCTGGGGGAGGCCCCTGAGCGGGGCGCCGAACAACCCGGGGGCGTGCGCATCGCACAGCTCGGTGGGCTCCGTGCCGGGCAGATAGATCTCCTCCAGGCGCGATCCGGGCGGGCACCACTCCGTCAGGAGCTTGCCCGTGCCCCGGTCGATCACGGCCGTGGTCAGCCCTTCCGGCCGCTTCCAGTCCGGCGGGATCGGCCTGCGCGATGCCTCGGCTGGCACGTCCGTGCTGTCGGCCGTCTTCGGTCCATCGTCCCCGAAGTAGATCGGGCGGATGAAATCGGCCCACGCCGGCGCCGCGTACCCGCCGCCGGTCGCGTTGGGCAGGATCTGCTGCGGGAGGTCGAACCCGAACCACGCCACGGCGAGGAGGTCGGGCGTGAAGCCGGAGAACCAGACGTCGGTGCCGTCATTGGTGGTGCCGGTCTTTCCCGCGACGGGGAGGGTGTCCGGCACGTTGCCCCGCCAGGAGTCGCGGATGGAGCGCCCGCTCCCGGCGTTCACCACGTCCTTCAGCATGTCGACCATGATGTAGGCGACCTCGGGGTCCAGGACCCGCTCGCGCTGCGGCTCGACCTGCCACAGCACCTTGCCGTCGGCGTCCTCGACCCGGAGGATCGGACGTGGCGTCACCCGATCGCCGAGATTGGCGAAGGCGGTGTACGCCTCGGCCACGTCGAGGGGGATCACCGTGGGGACGCCGATGGGGAGCGACGGCACGCGCGGGATGTCGGTGGAGATCCCCATGCGCTTGGCGTACTGGGCCACCGTCTCGAGGCCCACTTCGAGGCCGAGCTTCACCGCGACCACGTTGACGGAGCCTCGCAGCGCGTCGCGCAGCGTCATCTCGCCGCGGAAGTCGTTGGTGTAGTTGCGGGGCGACCAGGTCGTGCCGTCGGGCATGTCGACGTTGATGGGCGCGTCCAGGATGACCCGGGACGCCGGAATCCCGCTGGCGATGGCCGCCGTGTAGACGAACGGCTTGAAAACGGAGCCGGGCTGCCGTCGGGCCTGGGTGGCGCGGTTGAACCTGGAGTCGTGGAAGTCGCGCCCGCCGATCATCGCCTTGACGTCGCCGTTCTCCGGGTCGATTGCGACGAACATCCCCTGGAGGTACGGGATCGTGCCGGCGGCGCGCTGCTCTTCCGAGATCGAGTCCCCGTACAGGGGGTGGTGGTAGCCGGGCGCGGACTCAATGCGCCGCCACCCCTTCTGCATGGCCTCCCGTGCCCGCTCCTGGAGGCCGACGTCCAGTGATGTGTAGACGCGGTAGCCCTTGCTGTAGAGCGCGGAGCCGAAGCGATCATCGAGAATCCCGCGCACCCATTCGGTGAAATAGGGCGCGATGTTGCCGGCGCCGAACTCGGCGCGCGTGGTGGGCACCGGCTCCTTCTTCCAGCGCTCCGCCTCGGCATCGGTCAGGTACCCCTGGTGGGCCATGAGGGAGAGCACAATGTTGCGCCGATTCGTGGCCCGCTCCGGGTGCTTGAGCGGGTTGTAGACGGCGGGGAGGTTGATCACGGCCGCCAGCATGGCGGCTTCGGCCGGATTCAGCTCGGAAGCCCGCTTGCCGAAATAGTTCTCGGCAGCGGACTCGATGCCGTACCATCCCTGGTCGTAGTTGACCTGGTTGATGTACGCCTGGAGGATCTGGTCCTTGGTGTACACCCGCTCCAGGTCCATGGCCACGTGCAGCTCCTTGAGCTTGCGCCGCAGGGAGTGGTCGAACCCGACTTCGTCGATGAACATGTGTCGGGCGAGCTGGAGCGTGATCGTGCTCCCACCGCCCGGGCGGCCGAGCAGCTGGTTGCGGGCCGCGCGGGCGTACCCCCAGAGGTCGAAGCCGGGGTGGTGGTAGAAGCGCTTGTCCTCAATGGCGACGAAGGCGTGGGGGACGTATTCCGGGAGGCTGTCGATGTCCACGGGCGTTCGACGCTCCACCGCCAGCTCGTCCAGAACCACGCCATCCTCGCTGTAGATCCTGGTGGACTGGCGCGGCTCCCAGCTGTAGAGCTGAGCGATGGAGGGGCAGTCGTAGCACACCGTCCGCCACGCCCCCACCGCCCCGCCGGCGGCCCCGCCGGCGAGAGCGAGGACACCCAGTCCGCCGAACGCGAAGAGATTCCGCTTCCACCTGCTGCCAGGATTGCTCATTGTCGATCCTACACCTAGCCAGCGCCCGCGTTCGCGCCTGCCGATTCTCACCTTCGCCCCCCCTCCAGCTCGGCGAGTCGGGCGCGCAGCCGCTCGAGCCGCCGCTGCTGGCCCGCCGTCGCCGGGTAGAGCGTTCCGGGTTGCACTCCGCCGCCGTCCACCTCGCGGAACAGTGCCGCGGCCTCGCGGCGAACCCGCCCGAGCGCGGCGCGCGCGGCGTCCCCGTCGCGGGTGGTGGCGGCCGCCGCCGCTCGCCGCTGGATGTCCATCGTGCCGAGCAGGAACCGCTCGCGGGCGCGGTAATCCTCATCTCCCAGCATCGGCATGAGCGGATCGCCGCGCACCATCACGTCCTGACGCGGGTGCGCGCCCCCTGATTCGAGCGTGACGGTGTACGTCCCCGGCGAGACGAAGGGACCACGCGGGCCGAGCGGGTGCGGCATTGGCTCCGCTTCACGGCCCTCCGCGGCCACAGGCGCTGCCGCGGGCCCCGCTTCCGGCTGGACCGGTGCGTAGCGGAGGTCCCACACCACGCGGTGGATCACGCCCGCATCGCCGGACACATGGAGGGTGCGGACGGTGTCGCCTCCCCGGGTGATGACGATGCGGGCGTCGCTGGACGGAGCCGCGAGCCGATAGTCGATGATGGCCCCCTCGGGCGGATTTTCCCCGGTCCAGTCGGCCATGCCCCGGTACGACGTGTCCTTCCAGTACTGGCGCAGAGTGGCGGAGCGGACGGGGAAGAGAGCCACGTCGTCGCGGGCCGCGGCGGCGAGCGCGACGGGCAATGCGTCGTCGAGGATCCACAGCCCTCGTCCGTGGGTGGCCGCGACGAGGTCGCCTTCCCGGGGGTGGATGAGGAGGTCGTCGTACGCGGTGGTCGGGAGGTTGGCGCCGAACCGCTGCCAGGACGCTCCCGCGTCGGTGGAGACCCAGAGCGCGTGCTCCGTCCCCAGGAAGAGCACGTGCGGGTTGTCGGGGTGCTCAAGGATGACGTTGACGGAGCCCTCCGGGTCGAGTCCCGCGACGAGCGGCGTCCACGTCCTACCGAAGTCGTCGGTGCCGAAGACGTAGGGCGCGAAGTCGCCATCGCAATGGGCGTCGAACGTGGCGTAGGCGATGGCGGCTCCGAAGCGCGAGCCAATGACCCGGCTGACGTACGTCCCGGCGGGGAGGCCGCTGACGTTGCGGTCCACGCGTGTCCAGGTGTCGCCGCCGTCACGGGAGAGGACGAGGCTGCCGTCATCGGCCCCCACCCAGAGGACGAGGGAGTCCACCGGAGACTCCGCGATGGTCACGATCTCGCCGTAGCTTTCGGTGCCGTCGTTCTTGGACAGGGTGATGTCCGCGCCCGTCACGCCCATGAGCGCGAGCGTGTCGCGGTCCACCTGGCGGGTCAGGTCGGGCGAGCGCGCCCAGGTGGCGCCGCGGTCGTGGGAGATGAAGAGCCGGTTGCCGCCGACGTAGAACGTCTTCGGATCGTGGGGTGAGAGGAGGCTCGGAGCGACCCAGTCGAAGCGATAGTCCGGCTCGCCCTCCGGCGGCACGGGACGGATGTCCATGCGGTCGCCCGTGAACGCGTCCACGCGCGTGTACCCGCCGTTCTCGTTGTTGCTGTCAATGTAATGGGCGCTGGTGGGGTCCGCCTGCTGGTACATCCCGTCGCTGAACCCGATCTGCCTCCAGTCCCCGGCCAGGATCCCGGCCCAGTGGCGCGTGGCGCTGGGTCCCATCCACGAGTGGTTGTCCTGGAGCCCGACGTAGAGCCAGTACGGGTCGCGCATGTCGGCGCCAATGGCATATGCCTGGGCAACGGGGATGTTGTTCAGGCGGATGTAGGTCGCGCCGCGGTCCCAGGTCTCGTACAGGCCGCCATCCCCGCCCAGGTAGTAGTGGTCCGGGTTGCGCGGGTCGATCCACATGGCGTGGTGGTCGCTGTGCACGCCCACGTCGTAGGCAAGGCGGCCGGACACGTCGGTCCACGTGCGGCCGCCGTCCTCGCTGCGACCCGAGTAGGTGGCGAGCGTGTAGACGCGATCCGCATCCGAGGGGTCGATGTAGATCGCGCTGTAGTACGAGGGGCGGATGTCGCGGTCGCTCATGCGAGTCCAGCGGGCGCCGCCGTCCTCGGTGCGGTACACGCCGCCAGAGTCCGGGTGCTCGACAATGGCGTCCACAATGCCGCACATGCTCGCCGCGGCGGCGAGCCCGATCCGCCCCTTGTCGCCCGAAGGGAGGCCCTGCTCCATGCGACGCCACGTTTCGCCCCCATCCGTACTCTTCCAGATCCCGCTTCCCGGGCCTCCCCCGTTGAACCCCCAGGTGCGCCGGAGCCGCTGGTAGGTGGCCGCGTACAGGGTGTTCGGGTCGCACGCGTCCATGGCGAGGTCGGTGGCTCCGGTGAGGGTGTCCACGTAGAGCGTCTTCTGCCAGTTCCGGCCTCCGTCCCGGGTCACGAATACGCCGCGGTCCCGGCCGGGCGCCCAGAGATTGCCCTGGGCGGCAACCCACGCGTGGTCCGGGTCGGCGGGGTCGACGACGATGCGGCCGATGTGGCGGGTATTCACGAGGCCCAGGTGCGTCCAGGTCTTCCCGGCGTCGGTCGAGCGGTAGACGCCGCTGCCCCAGGAGGTGCTCTGCCGGTTGTTCTGCTCGCCCGTCCCAGCCCAGACGACGTCAGGGTCGGACGGCGCGATGGCCAGGTCGCCGAAGGTGCTGTTCTCCTGGTGGTCGAAGATCGGCGTCCACGTCGTTCCCTTGTTCGTGGACTTCCAGATCCCGCCGGTGGCGGCCGCGACGTAGATCGTGGAGGGGTCGAAGGGGAGCGCTTCGATGTCGTGGATGCGGCCGCCCGTCACCGCGGGACCGATCGAGCGGAACGCGAGCTCCCGGTAGAGCTCCGGGACCGCCGCGTGCGGCGCGTCCGCGCTGCCCTGCTCGGACTGCGCGGCCGCGTGCACCGGATGGATGAGCGCCGCGCAGGCCGCGCCGGCCGCGAGCACCAGGGCTGCGGCCAGGGCGGGGAGCGGCGGATTGGACGGGGTGGACGCGAAGGTCGATGCCGTCGGTGGTTGGCCCATCGTCAGGAAGGAGGACATGAACGTTCTTCCGCGTGTGTCCGGGTGCAGTCTGCGGGTGGCCCTGGTTCCACTGCGAATCTAGTCCCGGGGGCCGCGCCGGTCCAAACGGGGGCGGCGCTAATCGACGGAGGCCAGGATCTCCGCGAGGGCGGCGTGCATGGCGGGGTTGCCGGCGAGGATGGCGCCGGCAGCGCGGACGTCCGGGTCGCCTGCGATGGAGGTCACCACGCCGCCAGCCTCACGGATCATGAGGGTGCCTGCGGCGATGTCCCAGGGCGCCAGCCAGAGCTCCCAGAAGGCGTCCAGCCAGCCGGTGGCAACGTGGCACAGGTCCAGGGCTGCGGCCCCGCAGCGCCGGACGCCGGACGTGCGGCGGATCACCCTGTCGAACTGGCGCAGGTACGTGGGGAGGGCGTGGAGTAGCTTGAACGGGAAGCCGGTGCCCACCAGCGCGTGGTCGAGGCGCTCAATGGCTGAAACGTGGATCTGCCGACCGTCCAGATGGGCGCCACCGCCGGCCCGGGCGCTCCATTCGGCGCGCGTCGTGCCGTCGATCACCGCCCCCGCCACGACCTCGCCGCGGTGGGCGACGGCGACGGACGCCGCGAACATGGGATACGCGTGCAGGAAGTTGGTGGTGCCATCGAGGGGGTCCACGATCCAGAGCCATTCGGCGCGCTCGAAGCGGGCGCGGAACACGCCGGCATCCAGGGTTTCCGTGGATTCCTCCGCCAGGATGTCGTGCCCGGGGCAGCAGGACCGGATATGGTCCAGCACCCGGGCTTCGGCCTCCCGGTCCACGCGGGTCACGAAATCGGCCGTGCCCTTTTCCGACCATTCGCTCGGGTCCAGCGTGCCGATCTCGCGGGCGTGGATGTCCACGGCCCTCCGGGCCGCATCCAGTGCGATCTGCTCCAGGTCGGCTCGCTCCATGGGTTTCGTGACGCCTGTTCTCGGGGTTCGTCCGGCTGTTGCTGGCGGTCCTGCGTGCCGGTATCCTTGACGGACCGGGCCGCCGGGCGGAAAACATACCGAGGCGCGGTACGGCGGGACAGCAACCGGCAGAGATCTTGCGCTCGAGCGTTGATCCGGGGATGCAGCCAAGGAGAAGCGCGATGGCGGAAGGCAATCGAGCCGGCGGCGAGCGCCACGGACGCTCGGAAGACGTGGTGGTCCTGACGTGCATTGAGTGCGGCCGGGACTACGAGTTCGGCGGGGACGAGGCGCCGCCGGGCGACCTGACGTGCGAGAAGTGCGGAAACCAGGTGTTCCGTCGCTTCGACGCCTCGAAGTCGCCGGACGAGGTGGAGTCGGACTTCCGGGAGGCGACGGAGCGGGACCTGGCCACGAACGACCCCGCCGGGGATGCGACGGCGGGGGACCTCCACGACCTGAACAACCTTTAGATGCCGAGAGAACCCTTGTTCCGAGGATCCGGCGTCGCGCTGGTCACGCCGTTCGACGAGGCCGGGGTGAACGCGGCCGTGATGCGCGAGCTAGCCCGATTCCACCTGGAGGAGGGGACGGATGCGCTGATCGTGTGCGGGTCCACCGGCGAGGCAGCCACGATGACGCCGGAAGAGCAGGCCATGGCGGTGGCTGCGGTGGTGGAACAGGTAGCGGGGCAGGTCCCGGTCGTCGCCGGATGCGGCGGAAGCGACACGGCGGCGGTGTCGCGGCTGGCGGAAGGGGCGAGGAAGGCCGGCGCGGACGCGCTCCTGCTGAGCGCGCCGCCGTACAACAAGCCGCCGCAGCGCGGGCTGCTTGCGCACTTCCGGGCGGTGATGGACGTGGGCGAGCTCCCGGCCATCATCTACAACGTCCCGGGACGCACGGCTGTGCCGATCGCGCCGTCGACGGTGGCGGAGCTGGCGGAGGACGAGCGGGTCCTGGGGGTGAAGGAAGCGTCGGGCGACCTGTCGCTGATCGCCGACCTGGCGGCGCTGCTGCGGGACCGGATCACGCTGTGGAGCGGGAACGACGATCAGGTCCTGCCGGTGCTGTCGCTCGGCGGACAGGGGGTGATCAGCGTCCTGGGCAACGTGGCGCCGGCCGACACGAGCCGCATGGTGCACGCGTACCTCGAAGGCGACACCGACACGGCCACCGACCTCCAGTTGCGCTACCTGCCGCTCATTCGCGCGCTCTTCGCCGTCTCCAACCCGATTCCCGTCAAAACGCTCACAGGTTGGCTCGGCTTCGACGTGGGGCCGCTCCGGCTCCCTCTCGTGCCGCTCACAGCTGCGGAGCGCGAGCGGCTCATCGCCGCGGCCGAGGACGCCGGGCTCGAGCCCCGGCACTGACCATGGCCCTCGATCTCGTGGTCTCGGGCGCCACCGGCCGAATGGGCCGGACGCTCGGATCGCTGATCCGCGAGACCGCCGACCTTCACGCCATCGGCGGAATCGCCCCGGACGCTGCCGGGCAGGACGCGGCGGCGCTCGGGTTCGATACGCTGGTGGCGCTGGAGGACGCCGGCGGACTGATCCGGAGCACCGACGCCGTCATCGACTTTTCCGCCCCGGGGTACCTGGCGGCGCTTCTCGACGCCCACGCCGACGGCCTCGCCGGACGCGCGCTGCTGGTGGGGACCACGGGGCTGGATGGGGACGTGGAAGCCCGGCTGGATCGGCTCGCACGATCGGCTGCGGTGCTCGTGGCGGCCAACTTCAGCGTCGGGGTGAACGTGCTCCTGGGGCTGGCGGAACAGGCCGCGCGCGCTCTCGGGTCGGCTGGCTACGACGTGGAGGTGGTGGAGACGCACCACCGTCGCAAGGAGGACGCGCCGAGCGGCACGGCGCTGGCCCTTGGCCGGGCCGTGGCCCGCGGACGCGGCGCGGAGCTGGAGTCGGCGCGGCGCGACGGTCGCAGCGGACGGACGGGTCGGCGCCCGGAAGGCGAGATCGCGTTCCACGCCCTGCGGGGCGGGGACGTGGTCGGCGAGCACACGGTTCACTTCCTCGGTCAGCGGGAGAGGATCGCGCTTTCGCACGGAGCGCAGACGCGGGAGCTGTTCGCCGAGGGGGCTCTCGTGGCGGCGAGGTGGATGGTGGGGCGGGAGCCGGGGCGGTACGGGATGTCCGACGTCCTCGGGCTGCCCGGATAGACGCAGCGCGTCGTACGGGGAGGACGGGGCCTCCGCGGGCCGGCCGGCACGCCGCTGGGCCGAGCCCGCACACGATCACGACTGGCACACCGAATCCAATGGATTACCGGGAGATTCGCGACCTGATCGCGAATGCGAAGAAGAGCACGCCGGTGACAGTGCACGTGCGCCACGAGGGCGCGCTGGAGGTGAAGGCCGGGAAGGGGCTGAAGGTGTTCCCGGCGGGCGCGGGCACCACGATCCTGATCGGCGAGTGGGAGCACGTCGCGGCGGCGCTGGAAGGCGCGAACGTGATGTACTACCACGTGGACAACGACTGCCGGAACTCTGCGATCCCGCTCCTCGACCTGAAGCGCCTGTCCGCCAGGATCGAGCCGGGGTGCCTCATCCGGGACGGCGCGGAGATCGGGGAGCGGGTCATCGGGATGATGGGCGCCGTGGTGAACATTGGCGCCGTGGTCGGCGACGGGACCATGCTGGACATGAACTGCGTCGTGGGCGCGCGCGCGGTTGTGGGAAAGGACTGCCACGTGGGGGCGGGGGCGGTGCTGGCAGGGGTGCTGGAGCCGCCGAGCGCGCAGCCGGTGGTGATCGAGGACGAGGTGCTGATCGGCGCCAACGCCGTGGTGCTGGAGGGGGTGACCGTCGGCCGCGGGTCCGTGGTTGCGGCCGGTGCGGTGGTGACGCGGGACGTCCCGCCGCTGACCGTCGTGGCGGGGCAGCCGGCGAGGGAGATCAAGAAGGTGGACGCGAAGACGAAAGACAAGACGAGCCTGCTGAAGGAGCTGCGGCGCCTGAACGACTGAGGCCGCAACCCCGGGGCTCGCCGCGGCGGGAGCCCCGCCGTAGCATTCTCTCAGCCCGGCACCGCGCCGGGCGCGACCCGCAGTGAACTGGAAGGTTCCGATGCCGGAGCTCTCGTCGATGGCGGATGTCGGCTGGGTGCACCCCGAGCTGTTCGGCCGCTTGCTGGTGGCGGCACTGCTGGGGGGCGTGATCGGGGTGGAGCGAGAATGGAGCGGAAAGCCGGCCGGCTTCCGGACCAACCTCCTGATCTGCCTGGGCGCGGCCCTGGTGACGGAAATCTCCCTGGCGGTGGCCGCGGCGGGGAATCCCGCCGGAACCGCGGATCCCGGCCGGATCGCCGCTCAGATCGTGAGTGGCATCGGCTTCCTCGGGGCCGGCACGATCATCCAGTCGCGCGGATCCGTGGTGGGGCTCACCACCGCGGCCACGCTCTGGGTGGTCGCGGGAATCGGGATGGCGGTGGGCACCGGGGCGTACGGCGACGCCGTGGTGGCCACGGCGCTGGTCGTGGTCGCGCTCCTGCTGCTGGCCCGGGTCGAGCCGGCGCTGCGGCGCAGGGAAGAGCAGACCCTGCGGCTGACCATGGGGCGCGACCCGGCCGTATCGGCGCGCGTGGAGTCATTGCTGGCAGAGCGTTTCGAGTACCACCTGCACGAAGCAGAGCGGACGGAGCGGCAGCTCACGCTGGAGTACCACGTGAGCGGCCGACGCCGGGACCTGGACGGAGTGGTCGAGCAACTGGCGGCGGTGGAAGGCGTGCAGCGGGTGGTGCGCCGCTGATGCCCCGACTGGTTGTGGACCTGGCGGACGCCCGCCCGATCTTCGCGCTCCCCCGGCGCGTGACGGAGGCGCTCCGCGCCGCGCTCCCCGCCGGCTGGGAGCTCACCGTGGTGGACGCTCCCGCGGACGGAACAGGCGACGGTGCGGAGCGGGCGTCGTCGGCCTCGCTCGCCGCCGTGGCCGACGCCGAAGTCTACGTCGGCTTCGGCATTCCGGCGGCGCTGCTCGCGGCGGGCCCGCGCCTGCGGTGGGTCCACAGCGCGGCGGCTGGCGTGCGCGCCTCCCTCACACCCGAGCTGCGCGCCCGTGACCTGGTATTCACCAACTCCGCCGGCGTGCACGCTGCCCCGGTCGCGGAGACGGTGCTGGGCTACCTGCTCCACTTCGCCCGCGGGCTGGACCAGGCCGTAGCGAGCCAACGGGAGGAGCGGTGGGACAGGGCGTGGTTCGACCGGGGCGACTCGCCCGTACGGGAGCTGGGGCGGAGCACCGTGGGAGTCGTGGGGCTGGGCGGAATCGGCCGCGCGGTGGCGGAGCGGGTCAGGGCGTTCGGGGCGGAGGTGCTGGCGACGCGGCGTCGCCCGGATCGCCCCGCCGGCGTTGCGGGCGTGGAGGTTCTCGCCGGCGACGACGCGCTCGAGACTTTACTGGCGCGCAGCCACTACGTGGTCCTCACTCTCCCGGAAACCGGGCGCACGTACGGCCTGATGGGAGCGGCGCGCATCGCCCGCATGCGGCCGGACGCGGTTCTGGTCAACGTGTCGCGCGGCAGGCTGGTGGACGAGGAGGCGCTGGGCGCGGCGCTGCGGGAGAGCCGGCTGCGGGGCGCCGCGCTGGACGTCTTCAGCCGCGAGCCGCTGCCGCCCGGCCACCCGCTGTGGCACACGCCCAACGTCCTGATCACGCCCCACACGTCAGGGTACACGCACGCGTTCTGGGAGCGCGAGATGGCCCTGCTTACGGCGAACCTGGCGCGCTGGGTGGCCGGAGATCCACTCGTGAACGTGGTCGATGTGGCTGAAGGCTATTAACTTGTCCGTCATCCCCCCGGACCCTCTCACATTTATAGCGATGATCGAGATCCTGAAGAGCGCCATCCGCCGTGGCGCGTCGGACATCCACATGAAGGCGGGTGACTACATCCGGGCGCGGGTCTACGGCGACCTGGTCCCGATCACGAAGCAGCAGGTGTCGCCGGCGCAGACGCGCCAGCTGGCCCAGCAGCTGGTGCCGGAGTGGGAGCGCGGGAACATAGACAAGCTGCGCGACTACGACTGCTCGTGGGGCGCGCCCGGTGTCGGCCGCTTCCGCGTGAACGTGTTCCGTCAGCGCGGGACCATGGGGATCATCATGCGGGTGATCCCGGTGGAAATCCCGACCCTGGAAGAGCTGGGACTGCCGCAGGTGCTGTCGGACATTGCGCTGTCGAACCGGGGAATGGTGCTGGTCACCGGGATCACGGGCGCGGGGAAGAGCACGACGCTCGCCGCCATGCTGAACCACGTGAACAACAACCGGTCCCACCACATCCTGACGCTGGAGGATCCCATCGAGTTCCTGCACAGGGACAACATGAGCTCCATCACGCAGCGGGAAGTGGGAACGGACACGGAGTCGTTCAACAAGGGTCTGCGAGCTGCGCTGCGCGAGGACCCGGACACGATCCTGGTGGGCGAGATGCGCGACACGGAGACCATCGACATCGCGCTGAAGGCCGCCGAGACCGGACACCTGGTGTTCTCCACGCTGCATACGCAGAACGCGGTGAAGACGCTGACGCGCGTCGTCTCGGTGTTCCCGCGGGAGGAGCAGGAGATGGTGCGTGTCCGGCTGGCCGACACGATCCAGGCCGTGATCAGCCAACGGCTGCTCCCCCGCAAGGACGGGTCGGGGCGGATCGCGGCGGTGGAGGTGATGGTGGCGACGTCGACGATCCGGGATCTGATTCTCGAGCCGCAGCGCATGGAGGAGATCACCGACCTGACGGCAGAAGGTCGGCAGCAGTACCGCTCCCAGACCTTCGACCAGCACCTGATGGAGCTGGTGACGAACGGGCTCGTGGACTTCGACGTGGCCAAGCAGGCAGCCAGCAACCCGTCCGATTTCGAGCTCAAGATGAGGACGCTTGCCTGACGACGCGCGGGGTCGCCGCCGCGAGGACGGCGGCGACGGGTGGCTTTCCGGCCTGTTCGTGCCGGTCACCACGCCGTTCGACCCGGTCACCGGCGACATCGTGCCCGTGACCTTCCGCAACAACCTGCGGCGCTGGCTGCAGACGCCCGTGAACGGTTTCGTCATCTTCGGCTCGACGGGCGAGGGTGCGCTCCTCGACGAGGACGAGATGGTGCGCCTCGGGGAGTATGCCCGCGACGTGATCCCGTCGATGCGGCCGCTGGTGGCCGGTGCGGGCGCCGAGTCCACGCGTGCCGTGATCCGGCGAGCGAAACGTTTCGCCGAGGCGGGCGCCGATGCCGTGCTCGTTCACCCGCCCTCGTACTTCGGGGTGTCGCTCTCCGCCGGTGACCTGCGGGACCACTACACCGCAGTGGCGGACGCGTCGCCCGTGCCGGTCCTGGTCTACCACATGCCGAAGTTCACCCACGTCACGCTCGACGCGGGGCTCATGGGGGAGCTGTCCCGCCACCCCAACATCGCCGGGATCAAGGACTCATCGGGAGACCTCAGGCAGTTCGCCGAGTACACGGAAGCCTGCGACCGGGGCTGCCGCCTGTTCGTGGGCAGCGGCGCGCTCCTGTACGCGGCGCTGGAGATGGGCGCGGCGGGCGGGATCGTGGCGCTGGGGCTGCTGGCGCCGGAGGCGTACGGGGACATGCTCGAGCACTACCGCGCCGGCCGCCTGAGAGAGGCGGGGGCGATCCAGGAGCGGCTGGCGCCCGCACACAAGCAGATCGTGGCCGCGTTCGGGGCCCGCGGCGTGAAGGCCGGGCTCGACCTCCTGGGCTGGGATGGTGGTCCGCCGCGGCCGCCGCTGAAGCCGCTGGACGAGAAGCAGCGCGCGACCGTGGCCCGCGTGATGCAAGAGGCGGGGTTGATCTAGAGGTCAACCGAACCCCGACGCCATGCCCATCGACATCGACGAAGCGCGGGCGCGCTTTTCAGATCTCGCGCCCACCGACCGTTCCGAGATCCGGGAGGCCGTGGGCGCGCTCGCGCAGCCCCGACTGTGCGGCTCCGAGGGCGCCGGGATCGTCGAAAGCGAGATCCTGGAGCGGTTCTCCGCTTTCGGCTACGAGTGCGAAGCCGGCAGCTTCTCGTTCTCCTCCTTCCATGGCCGCTTCGCCCTGATGGTCTCCGGTGGCGTGGTCGGCGTCAGCGGAGCGATGGCCACCGCGCTCATCTACGCCGGCCTTCCCATCCCCGGCCTGGTGGTCCTCGGCCTTGGCCTGCTGCTCGCCGTCCTCCCGGTGCCGTTCGGAGCCATGGTGATGCGGCGATTGCCGTGGGCGAGGCTCGAGGCCAGGAACCTGCTCTTCCGCCGGCCGGGCGCCCGCCCCGCGTGGATCCTCATGGCGCACCGCGACACCAAGGGTCAGGCCGTGCCGGCGCTGGTGCGGGCGCTCGCGATCGCGGTGGCGGTCGCGGCGTGGGCGGGGCTCGTGATCCTGGCGGCATTCCGGCTCGCGGGGGTGGACGGCCTGGGACCCCCGCTCCTGCTGGTCGGCGGCGTGCTGCTCGCGGCCGGTGCCACCCTGGGGCTGGGGCGGGTCACCAACAACTCACCGGGGGCGCTGGACAACGCGTCGGGGCTCGCGGCGCTGCTGGCGGTGGCGAAGCGGGAGGAGTCGGGGGCGATCGCATTCCTGATCACCGACGGTGAGGAGCTGGACCTGGCGGGAGCCCGGGCGGCGGCGCTCCGGCTGCCTCCGGTCCAGGGCGTCATAAACGTGGACGGGCTGGACGACCGCGGCCGCTTCTACGTGGCGGAGGGGCACGGCTGGCGACGGCGCCGGGGGCGCGCACCTCAGCTCGCCGCGGCGCTGATGGTGGCCGGCAGCGCACTCGATCTGCCGGTGGAGCGCCGGCGGCTCCCGGCCATGGTGGCGGTGGACCACGTCCCGCTCTCGGCGGCCGGAATCCCAGCGCTCACGCTCATGCGCGGGCAGTGGCGGTCGCTCATGCGCGTGCACCGGCCGGGAGACTCGGCGGAACACCTGGACGGCCGCGGCGCCGCGCAAGGGGCCACCCTCCTGACGGCTGCGGTGCGGCTCCTTTCCGCGGATGGACCGTCGCGCCTTGCGAGGGGGCACGACGCCGGGCCATAGTCCAGCACATGGAAATCAAACACCGCTGCACCGTGGTCGTCGGCGCCCAGTGGGGCGACGAGGGCAAGGGCAAGATCGTGGACGTCCTGGCCGCCGATGCGGACATCATCGCGCGTTACCAGGGCGGCGCCAATGCTGGACATACCGTGGACGTGGACGGGGAGGAGTTCATCCTCCACCAGATCCCATCGGGCATCCTCCACCCCGACGCACGCTGCCTGATCGGGAACGGCGTCGTGCTGGACCTGGAGCAATTCTTCCGTGAGCTGGACGCGCTCATCGAGCGAGGCGTGGACGTGGAGGGGAGGATGGGGATCAGCGGGCGGACCCACCTCCTGCTCGAGTACCACAAGCACCTCGACCGCGTGAACGAGCAGAGCCGGGGTAGCGGGAAGATCGGCACCACGGGGAAGGGGATCGGGCCCGCCTACGAGGACAAGGTGGCGCGCCGGGGCGTGCGCGTGGGCGACCTGCGCGACGAAGAGCGGGCGCGCGGGCTGGTGGGGTGCGCCGCAGACGCGGCGAACCAGCGCCTCCAGGCCGCGGGCGGCGAGCTGGTGAACGTCGCTGCGGTGGTGAACGGCGTCCTCGCGTTCCGCGATCGCCTCCTTCCCCTCATCACCGACGTGGGCCAGGAGATCCATGATGCGGTGCGGGCGGGAAAGCACGTCCTGCTGGAAGGGGCGCAGGGCGCGCTCCTGGACATCGACCATGGGACGTACCCGTTCGTCACGTCGTCGACGACCACTGCCGCCGGCGCCGCCGCCGGTACCGGGATCGGTCCCACGGCCCTGGACGCCGTGCTCGGGGTGGTCAAGGCGTACACGACGCGCGTGGGAAGCGGACCGCTGCCGACGGAGATGGAGTCGGAAGTCGGGGAGCGACTCCGGGAGATCGGGGGCGAGTACGGCGCCACCACCGGCCGGCCACGGCGCTGCGGGTGGTTCGACGCGGTCGTGGTTCGCTATGCCGCCCGGGTGAACGGGCTGACGGGGCTGGCGCTGACCAAGCTGGACGTGCTCGACACGTTCGACGAGGTCCGGGTATGCACCGGCTACGAGATCGACGGCGAGGTCCACGGTGACTTCCCGGACGACCTGGCGCGCCTCGAGCGCGCGCGTCCCGTGCTCGAGACTCTCCCCGGCTGGCGGGCGGACACCACGGCGGCACGTTCGCTGGCCGAGCTCCCGCTGGCCGCACGCGCGTACATGCAACGCCTCGAGGAGCTCGTCGGGGTCCCGGTCGAGTTCGTCTCCGTGGGCACCGAGCGCGAGCAGATCATCCGGATCGCCCGATAACGAACGGGCCCGCCGACCTCGAGGTCGGCGGGCCCGGATCCATGCGTTGGCCGGGAGGGGCGCCGGTCAGCCGGCCGGCGGTGTGCCGGGCACGACGTCACCCGTCTTCCCGCGCTGGCCCGCGACGGTCTCGCCTGCAGGCCTTCCGGCGCCCTCCACAGCCGGTTCCCGCGCCGCCTCGTCGGGGAACAGGCGCTGGTACTCGAGCCAGTGCTCTTCCTTGAGCCGCTCGATCGAGACCTTCCCCGTGAAGATCGAGGTGTCGAGGGGGAAGATCTCGGGGCGGAAAACCACTCCCCAGGAGTGCCAGAGCACGACGACAAGCGTGGCGAACGTGGCCTCGTAGCCGTGCATGGTGCGCATGGCGGCCATCCACTCCCCGGGCACCAGGCGGGTGGCCAGTTCCGGCCACACCAGCGCGATTCCGGTGAAGGTCATGACCAGGCCGCCCATGAGCAGGCCGCCGTACTCGAACTTCTGGGCGAAGTCGAACTTCCCGACCTTCGGACGCGGCGTCCCTTCCATGAAGTGACGGACCGTGCCGATCGCCTTGTCGAAGTCATCGAGCGTCGGGAGCATGATCGGCATCCGCCGCTTGCGGATCGCGTTCAGGATCGCCAGGCCGACATGCACCACGAGCAGCGTCGCGAAGGAGAACCCGGCGATGCGGTGGATCATTCGGGTCGTCCCGATGCTGCCGAAGAATGCGATGACCGAGTCGGCCACGGCCAGGTCCGGCCGCAGCTGCGGCAGGCCCGTGACCACCAGCGTGATGAACGTGGTCAGCCCCAGGGCGTGCTGCACCTGCTCCCACGGGGAGAAGCGCCTGATCATGCGTGGCCGCTCCGACTTCTTCCCGGTGAGGCGCGCCCAGCTCGAGCGGATCTTCCGCGACCACGCCCGGTGGCGTTGCCCGTGGAGAGCCTCGGACAGGATGATCAGCGACAGCCCGATCAGCATGAAGGGGATGAGAAAGTAGTAGAACATGCTGACCAGCCATGTCGGCAGCTGGTTGTGCGGGCCCGGAGGCTCATGGCCCAGCCACGCGCCCGCCAGCTGAGGGCTGGCGTGCTCGTGGCAGCGCTCGCACACCTCGCTCACCACTTTCTCCTTGCTCCACCCCACCGCGTGCGCGCCATGGCAGTCCTCGCACGTGAGGACCGCCACCGAGTCCGCGGAGCCCATGGCGTTCATGAAGCCGAGGGTGGTGCCGTGGTAGTCGTCCTGGTACGACTTCACTACCGTCGTGGACAGGCCGTACGTCTCTGCCAGCTTCTTGTTGCTGTGGCAGCCGATGCACGTGCTGGTGGCCGCCATGCGGTCCGGCGCGCTGTTCGTCTCCCCTTGCAGCATGTCCGCGTGGCACGTCAGACACGTGGGCACGCTCTTGTGCGACTCGGGCGCGGTCAGGCCCACCGAGTGACCACCGCGCAGGTATTCCTGCATGGCGTCCGCATGGCACGCGGCACACCGATCCGCGATCACCGTCCCCGACAGCTCCGTCACAGGCGGATCGTCCGCGAAGGAGTGGCAGTCGGTGCAGAGCGGCGCGCCCTCGCCCACTCCCTGGTGCGTATGGTGCGCGGATTCATGGCACGACACGCACGCCGCCGCCAGCTTCACGCTGTCCCGCGCCACCGGCAGGGCCGCGTCCGGCTCGTGGCACTGAACGCAGTCCACCGCGTTCGCGCCCGTCTTCGGGTGCGACGGGTGCACGTCAGCGTGGCACGACACGCACGCGGCGGTCATCGGCGTCGCCCCCTCCTCGCCGGCGCCCGACGCCGCGGTGCGAACTTCCTCCGAGGCCGGGTGCTCACGCGTGCCGTGCACGTCGTGGCAGTCCACGCACAGTGGCGCATCCTGCTTCACGCCCGCATGGAGCTCGTGCGGCTGCCCGTGACACGAAGCGCAGCGAGCCGACAGCTGTGCCTTGGCCCAGTCCAACCGCGGTTCTCCATGGACCACGTGGCAGTCCAGGCACGTCGCGTCCCCCGCGCCGTGTCCCGTCTGTGCCGCCTCCGTCTCGTGGCAGCTCCGGCAGGCCTTCAGCTGCCTCGCCTTCAGGACGGACCTGTCCGTCGTCTGCAGCCCGATGTGGTGGCAGTCGAGACACGAGACCGAGCCCGCATGCTCCGCGGCCTGCGCGCGCAGCACCGCGTCGCTGTCGTGACACGATGCGCACGCGCCTTCCATGTACGGCTGCCTCTGCGGCGCCTGGGCGCTGAGCCTCCCGGCTCCGATCCCGCCCGCCACCAAGAGGAGCAGCAGTACGGCCCCCCCGGCCGCCCCTCGCATGGATCCGCTCATCAACCTTCTCCTCAGCGTCGTAGACTCACGTGTTCGCCGGCTTGAACCGCTTCGTCACGGCTTCAGCCGCGACCTTGAAGAAGGCCGCGAAGCCGATCACGGGCAGGAACATCACGAACGCCAGCCCCAGGATCGGCGCAACCACCAGCCCGGTCAGCACCTGTCCCGTGCTCCCCATCGCCCCGCGTTCCACCGCCGCCGTCCCCTCCGGCGCCAGCTCGACGGGCGTTACCGCCTCCGCCGCCTTCGCGGCGGCTTCCTCCCGCTCCTTCTTCAGCATGGCCGCAGTCACCACCGCCGCCAGAACCTCCGGGCTCACCGGCTTGTCCAGGTACTCGAAGCCACCCAGCTCCCGCACCCGACGCTTCACGTCGTCATTGCCGTAGCCCGTCAGAAGAATGAACGGCGTGCCCGGGGTCGCCCCCTTCATCCACTCCAGCAGCTCCATCCCGTCCACCGTCGGCATCTTCAGATCCGCGACCACGACGTCCACCGGCTCCCGGGTCAGCCAGTCCATGGCCACCTTCCCATCCTCCGCCGTCGCCACGTCGAAGTCCCGCTCCGAGAGGTATCGGTTCCAGCTCCGGCGGACGGACTCCTCGTCGTCCACCACGAGCACCTTGCCGTGCCTTCTCATCTCTCCGCTCCTTCCGTTTCGCGTGAGCCTCGCCCTACCCGGCGATCCAGCCCACCCGCTCGTGAACACGCTCCAGAACTCCCACCAGCTGCTCCATCGCCTCCGCCTGCGACTCCGACCACACCAGCTCCACCCCGCACGCCGTCAGGTATTCGGCGACCGGCAGCGGCAGCGGCCCTTCCATCACCGCCACCTTCTGCATGCGCGGATACTCCAGGTTCATACGACCCAGCGTCGCCAGCAGCACGCCCTTCGGCACCGGCTGTCCATGGACCACCAGCACCGCGATCGTCGACAGGGCATGCTCCCGCAGCAGCTCTTCCAGGCTCGAATACCACACCACCGCGTGCCCGGAGGCCGCCAGCCGGCTCGCCAACGCGCCGAACCCGCCAGCATCCGACAGCAAGACCGTGGATCCCGCGTCCCGTACTCCCACTGCGGCCTCTCCTTCCTCGGGCGTCTCGTCTCCCGCCCCGCTTCGACCTCCACCCTTCCGACCATGGCAGGGGCAACGGTCGTGCCGCAAATGAGAATTTCTTCACGAAACCTGTAAGACGTTGTGGCCCAGTCGATTGCGCAGTTGGTAGTGCGCCTGGGAAGGGGGCCGGAAAGGCCCCGAGTGTATACGGGTCGTATACAGTTGGTGGGGGCAGCGGCGGAGCCGGTCAGGCGATGATCATCGTAAGTGATTCACAGACAACGTTTTGAGGTTCTTGAGCATGGCCCCCATGGGGTGTATACGAGGGCTATACAGTCATCGCGATGGAAGGAAGAGACGGTCCCGCGAAGCCCACGAACGGCGGAGGCGCGGGCGTCAGGAGCTCGGGTCGCCCTCGCCGTCAGGATCGGTCTCGCCGGTATCCCCGGAGGGAGACGTGATGTCGTACTTGCGCATGAGGGCGTGGAGGTTGGGCCGCTGCATGCCGACGCGACGGGCGGCTTCGGAGACGTTCCAGTCGGCGCCGCGCAGGGCCTTGAGGACGAAGAGCTTTTCGAGGTTCTCGACGGCCTGGGAGCGGATCTCCTTCTTGCGCTCGGCGAGGGTGGCGGCGTCGTCGGGTACGTCGTCCCAGCGAGCTGCGGAGTGCTCGGCGGCGAGGGGGATGGCCTGGGGTTGGATGGTGCGCCCCTCGGTGAGGAGGACGGCGCGCTCGAGGACGTTTTCGAGCTCGCGGACGTTGCCGGGCCATGCGTGGGCCTCGAGGAGTGCCATGGCCTGGGGGGAGATGGCGTCGATCTCCTTGCCGACCTCATCGGAGATGCGCTGGACGAAGTGGTGGGCGAGGAGGGGGATCTCCTCGCGTCGCTCGCGAAGGGGAGGAAGGCGGATGGCGAAGACGCTGAGACGATAGAAGAGGTCGTCGCGGAAGGAGCCGTCGTCGACGAGCTCCTGGAGGTCGCGGTTGGTGGCGGCGATGACGCGAACGTCGACGGACACGGTGCGGTCGGCGCCGACGGGGCGGATCTCGTGTTCCTGTATGAGGCGGAGGAGGCTGCCCTGTACCTTGGGCGAGATGGTGCTGATCTCGTCGAGGAAGAGGGTGCCGCCGCGGGCGGCCTCGGCGAGTCCCTTGCGGTCCTTGGCGGCGCCGGTGAAGGCGCCGCGGACATGGCCGAAGAGCTCGGACTCGAGGAGCGACTCGCTGAGTGAAGCGCAATCGGCGACGACGAACGGGCCGCTGTTGCGCCGGCTGTTGTAGTGTATGGCGCGGGCGATGACCTCCTTGCCGGTGCCGGTTTCTCCGGTGACCAGGACGGTGCTGTTGGTGGGCGCGACCTTGGCGACGAGGTCCATGACCTTGCGCATGGGGGGGGAGGCGCAGATGACGTTGCCGACCGAGTAGCGGGTCCCGAGCTCGGAGCGGAGGCGGCGTGTGAGGTCGACCAGGTGCTTGCGCTCGAGTGCGCGGGCGGTGGTGACGATGAGGGCGGGCGGGCTGACCGGCTTCTCGAGGTAGTCGAAGGCTCCGAGCTTGGTGGCCTCGACGGCGGTCTCAATGGTGCCGTAGCCGGTTATGATGATGACCTCGGTCTCGGGCGAGATGTCCTTGGCGTGGCGGAGGAGCTCGATCCCGCTCATCTCGGGCATCTTGATGTCGAGGAGGAGGAGGTCGAACGTCTCCTTCCGGATCATCTCGAGCCCTTCGCGAGGCGAGGTGGAGGTGTTCACCACGTAGCCCTCGCCCGTGAGGACGCGGCGGATGCTCTCGCACACCACTTCCTCGTCGTCGACGGCCAGGACGCGGGGGGGCTCGGTCCAGCTCACTTCATCCGTCATCGGCTCACAGCCATTGCAGGTTCTTTCGCCGTGGGCAGCAGTATGGTGAACTCGGACCACGACTCGCCATCGCTGTCCACCATGATGGAGCCGCGGTAGCCGCGGACGATCCCGAGCGACACGGCCAGCCCGAGGCCGGAGCCCTGGCCCACGGGCTTGGTGGTGTAGAACGGGTCGAAGATCTTGGAGAAATGTTCCCTTGGGACGCCCGGTCCGGTGTCGCGAACGCGCAGGCGCACCGCCTCGCTGCCGCCGTCCGGCGGCCACTCCACGCCGGGGAAGGCGTCGCGGCGGACCACGTCGCCGCGGATGCGTATCTCGCCGCCGTTCTCGCCCATGGCGTGGAGCGCGTTCATGATCAGGTTGATGAAGACCTGCATCAGCTGCTGCTCGTTGACGTCGACCACGGGTAGGTCGGGCGCGATCTCCGACTGGACGCGGAAGCCGCCGTTCTGGATCTCGACCTTCACGAGGTCCAGGGCGCGAGCGACAATGGGGCCGACTTTGCGCGGCTGCGTCTCGGGCTCTTCCGACTGCTTGCGCGAGTAGTCCAGGAGCTGGCGGATGATGGCGGCGCAGCGGTTCGCCTCCCGCTCGATCATGCGCAGGTCATCCTGAGCCCCCTCGTTGTCGGGCACGGCCGACTTCACCAGATGGGAGAAGGTGATGATCGCCATGAGCGGGCTGTTCAGCTCATGGGCGATCCCTGCGGCCACGAGCCCCACGGACGAGAGCTTCTCCGCCTGGAGCACCTGGAACTGCGCCTCGCGCAGCGCCTGCGCCTTCAATGCCACGCGCTCCTCCAGCGTGCTGGCCCATTCCTCGAGCTGATGCCGCGAGCTGGCCAGGCTCTCGACCATCTCGTTGAAGGAGTCGGCCAGGATCGCGATCTCCGGCGCGGTGCCGCGGGGGACCGGGACGGAGCCCGCGCCCTCGACCACACGCCGGGTCGCGCTCACCATGCGCTGGATCGGCCGCCGGACGCTCCAGCGCACGAGGAGGAAGAGGAGGAGCGTGATCAGGGTGACGGCGAGGACCGAGATCACGAGGGCGTCGCGGGTGTCCGCGGCCACGCGCTGCTCCGCCGGCGCCATGGACATCGCCACGTCGAGGACCCCGAGAACGCTCTGCTGAGCGGGCGTGGCGTGGCATCCTGAGCCCTGACAGCCGAGCTCGTTGCGGATCACGTGGATCGTGCCCAGGAACCGTTCGCCGTCCGGTCCCGTGTACGTGCGCCAGCGCCGGTCGGGCTCGACCGACGCCCGCGCCTGCCCGTTGGCGTGGCACGTCACGCACGCTTCGGAGCCTCGCGGCACCACGCGACCCACCTCCTCCGGATTCGACGAGTACGAGATCCGGCCCTGGCGGTTGTACAGCCGGATGCCCGCGATCCCCTCGTGCTGGCCCACCATCTCCAGCATTTCCCGCACGCCCTCCCGGTGGTTCAGCTGCATGTCCCGGTGGACGCTCAGGGCAATGGCGTCCGCGATGCTCTCTGAGCCGTGCACGACTTCCGCCCGCACCTGCTCTCGCTGACGCTGGATCAGGATGAACGAAAGAAGCCCCACGCTCACCAGGGTGAAGAACCCCGCGGTGAGGGCGATGCGCGTCCCCAAGTTCTTGAAGCTCATGGACCTCCAGCGACAGAGGCCGGGCAGGGGCTGGCTGCGCATTGACGTTCACCTCCGGCGCAAACCGTGTCAATGCGGAAATGCACGTGTGGGAGCGTGGGGGGAAGCCCCGCGGGCTGCACCATCCGACTTCGAAGCCCGGACGCTGCAAGGGACGGGGCAGCGGGCCGGGTCAGGCGGGGCCGGGCCAATCGAAGGTCGTCACGCGGACGACAGGGGATTCGAGGGCGACGGCGGCCACGTGGGCAGTGGGGGCGGGGATCTCGACCACGGCCCAGCCATTCGTGCGCTGGTGCATTTCGGACGTGAGGGCCAGGAGGCCGGGCCCGTTCGTGGCATCGGGGTCGACTGCGAAGGAGCGCAGGTCGCCGGCGCCAAGACCCAGCCCGACGCCCTTCACGAAAGCTTCCTTCATGACCCAGTGGCGCAGGAAGAGACGCGCTCGCCCGGGCGGGGTGGTGGCCAGGATCCGGGCCAGCTCGGGGGCCGCGAAGAAGCGCCGGGCGATACCCTCGGCGTCGGGCGCGCGGTCCAGGCGCTCGACATCCACGCCTACGCGTGCGTCCAGCGCCACGGCGACCAGCACCGCGTCTCCGGAATGAGAGAGATTGAATTCGACGCTGCGCTTCGCGCTTCCGGGCGCCAGGCGCGGCTTCCCGTGCGGGCCGGTGCGGAAGCGGATCGTGTCGGGCTCGAGGCCGGCGTACCGGCCCAGAATCACTCGAAGGAGGCCGTGCGCGATGCGGAAGCGGAGGCCGTCGGCCTCGCGACGGAACCGGTCCGCGCGGTCCCGCTCGTCCTGGGAAAGCAACGGGGGCAGCGTCGCCTCGAGCGTCGGGTCAGGCCCGCAGCGGGCGCGCCAGACGTGGACCTCGCCGGGGCCGACCGGTGGCGTTCCGGCCGGAAGGAGAGGTGGGTTCATGAGGCGGTTCGGCCCTGCTTGGGGGATCCGGCCCGGCGCAGCAGGCGGCCGAGCAGGCGGCCCAGAGGCTGACTGTCGTCCGTGAGCAGACTCGAGATGGTCGCCGCTCATGGAGTACACTTCGGCGCGATCGGCGACCCGCGCCCAGAGCCGAGGTGATGTCGAGGAGGAGACTGTCTCGTCCGCTTCGGCTGCTACGACCACAAGCTCGCCGCGAAAGTGTTCGGGAACGTATCCCCGCATGGCCCGAGCGAAGTAGTCGGCACGTGCCAGGTGCTCGTTGTGGGGGCGAGGCGGCGTCGGATCTGCAGACCCTCTCAGCCGGCCGACGGTGTGGATGAGTCGTGCCGCGACGCGTCTGCTCTCTCCCACCACCCAGGTGGCGAGGACCGCCGCCCGCCGCACGCCGGCGAGGTGCGGACCCGCCGTCGCGCCCGCGCCGATCCAGCCGGAGACGAGCCGTTGGGCCGACCTGCGCGTGGCGTGGAAGAGGGCGCGCCGGCGCTGAGACGGGAGGTGAACCATCCGGGAAACCCGGTCCAGGAACGCGGCGTAGCGGGCCAGCCCGACGTTGCGACCCGGCGCATCCACGAGGACGAGCAGTTCCACGGTCTCTCCCGCTGCCACGAGTCGCTGGGCGGCTTCGAAGGCCACCACTCCGCCGTTGCAGTGTCCGCCGAGACGATAGGGTCCGTGCGGGCGGACCCGGCGCACTTCACGGAGGAGGTCGTCGGCCATTTCTTCGATGGTTTCCGGACCACCTGGCTGATGGGGGTGGACGATGTAGACCGGCTGACTCTCGTCGAACTCGGCCACCAGCCCGCGAGAGTAGAGGCCCGCCCCGTTGAAGTCGCCGTGGAAGAGGAAGAACGGGGCGATCCGGGTGTCGCCCTCCCGAACCCGGACGACGGGCGAAGCGGTTTCCAACTCCTGACTGGCAAGGACCCGGGCGAGGTGAGCCACGGTGGGCTCTTCGAACAGCACCCGCAGCTCCAGATGCCGGCCGGTGGCGGCTTCCACACGCCGGATCATCTCGAGTGCGAGGAGCGAATGCCCCCCCAGGTCGAAGAAGCTGTCCCGGGCGCCCACGGCCTCGACGCCGAGGAGAGCCGTCCAGATGTCAGCGATCTGGCGCCTGAGCGGATCTCCCAGGGGGCGAGCCCCGCTGGCCCGTTCCGTACCTGTCGTCGTCAGCGCCTGCCGGTCCACCTTCCCGCTGGCCGTGAGCGGGAGAGCGTTCAGCGTGAACAGAACGCTCGGGACCATGTAGGCCGGGAGGTGCTGGCGGAGCTGGTCCTGCAATCGCGTCCGGTCCAGGTCGTCCGGACCTGCCACATAGGCGACGAGGTGGCGGCCCGGCCCTTCGCCCTGGAGCACGACCGCCGCGTCGCGCACGTCCTCGCATCGCCGCAGCGCCCCCTCCACTTCACCCAGCTCGATGCGGAATCCCCGCAACTTCACCTGGGTATCGAGTCGCCCGCCGAACTCGAGCTCCCCGTCCAGGTTCCAGCGAGCGCGGTCGCCGGTGCGGTAGAGCCGGCGACCGGGTGAGTCGGCGAACGGGTCGGGAATGAAGCGGTCCGCACCGGCCGTCGCGGCGCCGAGATAGCCGGCGGCCACACCTGCGCCGCCCACGTGCAGGTCGCCCCAGAGTCCACGTGGCTGTGGCTTTCCGCGGGAGTCCAGGACCCAGGCGGTGGAGTTGGCGATCGGCCGCCCGATCGGCAGTGTGGTCGCGCCGGGCGGGACGCCCCTTACGGCATACCAGGTGGAGAAGGTGGTGTTCTCGGTGGGGCCGTAGACGTGGAGCAGGCGCTCGGGCGGAGATCCGCTCTCCAGCACACGACGGGCGGCCTCCGCGTCGGCGGTCTCGCCCCCGAACAGGAGATGGCGGAGGGAGCCGAACGCCGCGGGGCGCTCACGGGTCACCTGATTGAAGAGAGCGGTGGTCAGGAAGAGCGTCGTGATGCCCCGCTCGTGGAGGAAACGCTCGAGCTCGCGAGGCGAGTGCAGGCGCGGGCCCGGAATGGTCAGGCGAGCGCCGTTGAGGAGTGCTCCCCAGATCTCGAACGTGGCGGCATCGAAGCTGGGTGTGGACGCCTGGGCCACCACGTCGTCCGCCCGGAGCTCCACGTAGTCGGAGCCCAGGACCAGTCGCACGATCGCCCGATGGGGCACGGCCACGCCCTTCGGCCGGCCCGTGCTTCCGGACGTGTAGATGACGTAGGCGAGGTCGTCGGCGGCCCCGGCGACGAAGGTCGCGGGCGGCGCCTCGTCTGCCCGTTCAGGATCGGCGCCGAGCTCCACGACCTCGACGCCGGTGCCCCGGAGGCCAGGAAGCGCCGGGGTCGCCGCGATCACGCGAGCTATGGCCGCGTCCTCGATCAGGAGCTCCAGCCTCTGCTGCGGGAGCATCGGGTCGAGCGGGACGTAGCAGCCGCCCGCCTTGAGGATGCCGAGCAGCGCGACCACCAGCGGCGCGCCGCGCTCCATGCACACGCCCACGCGCTCGCCGGGTTCGAGCCCCGAGGCAAGCAGACGACGGGCGAGCGCTCCACTGCGGGCGTCGAGATCGGCGTATGTGAGGCGCTCGCGCGTGTCCTCCACGGCCACTGCGTCGGGCGTCCGGGCGGCCGCGGCGGCGAACAGCTCGTGCACCGTCCCTTCCGGGAGCGGCCGCCCGGTCCGGTTCCAATCGAGCGCCCACCGGCGCTCCTCATCGGAGCAGAGGTCCAGGTCGGCCACGGGCCGGTGAGGGTCCGCCAAGGCCGCGGACACGAGCGTGAGGAAGAGCTCGAGGAAGTGGGCGGCTGTGCGGGGCTGGAAGAGGTCGCCGTCGTATTCAAGACGCAGCTCGAGCCCGTCCGCGGCGGGAGAAGACGCGAGGAAGAGGTCGAACTTGGAGGTGCCCGTGTGCAGCGCGATGCGCTCCACCACGAGGCCATGCAGCCGCGGCACGCGCCGACCGTCCGGATCCAGCGCGAATGCCACCTGTGTCAGGGGGTTGGCGCTGCCGTCCCGCTCGACCCCGCTGGCCTCGACCATGGCCTCGAGGGGCACCGCCTCATCGCCGTAGATCGCGAGCATGGCGGCCCGAACGCGGCCCAGGGCGTCGGCGAACGACAGCTCGCCGGCGAAATCGACGCGGATCGGAACCGTGTTGGCGAAAAGGCCGATGAGCGGCTCGAGCTCCGGGCGGGGTCGACCGGCCATCGGCGTCCCGACCACGATGTCATCCTGGCCGGTGAGCCGGGAGAGCAGCACCTGGAACGTGGCGAGGAGCGCCATGTGGAGGGTGCATCGCTCCCGCTCGGCAAGCTGGCGAAGCTCTTCCAGCAGGTGATCGGGCAGCCGCGCTCGACACTGTCCACCGGCCTTGCCACGCGTTCCCGCGCGAGGCCGGTCGGTGGGAAGCTCGAGCGCCCGGGCTCCGTGCAGCCGCTTCGACCACCGTTCGAGGCCCGGCCGCAGGAGTACCTCGTGCCGACGCTGCCAGGTCGCGTAGGCACCGTAGGAGACAGGGACATCCCGCAGGCTCGGCTCGGCACCCGTCACGGCCGCCCCGTAGAGCGTTTCCAGCTCCTCGAAGAGGATGTTCCCGGACTCGCCATCGGCGGCGATGTGGTGAATACACAGGAAGAGCGCGTGCTCGCCGGCGCCGTGCCGGAAGAGCCGGGCGCGGAAGGGAATCTCCTTCCCCAGGTCGAACGGTCGGCGCGCCTCCTCTTCCAGCCGTCGCATGACCGTGGCGCGGGGATCCTCCGGGCCGCTGGCGATGTCTTCGACCACGAGCTCAAAGGCGTCTGCACGGGTGGTGACCTGGACGGGCCCGTCCGCCCCCTCCCGGATGCGGGTCCGGAGCGGCTCGTGCCGCTGGACGATCCGGCGCAGGGCGTCACTCAGCGCCGGGGCATCCAGCGGGCCGTCAATACGGAATGCCCACGGGATGTTGTACGTGGCCCGTCCCGGGTCCAGCCGATCGAGGAACCACAAGCGCCGCTGCCCGAAGGAGAGGGGGGCGAGACTATCGCTCCGGGGATCCACCGGAGGGAACGTGAAGCCCGTACTCTGGCGGCCGGGTTCCAGGAACGCGGCCAGGCCCGCCACGGTGGCATGCTCGAAGATCGCGCGGAGCGGGACCTCCATGCCGAGCGCGGCCTCAGCGCGCCCCGCGACCCGCATGGCCGCCAGGGAGTGGCCGCCCGCTTCGAAGAAGTCCACGTTCCGCCCGATCGGCCGGACCCCGAGAACGCCCTCCCAGATCTCACACAGCGTGGTCTCCAGCGGGTTCCGGGGCGGCTCGTGCGGTGTCGCCCCGACCGGATCGGGATCCGGGAGGCTCCGCCGGTCGACCTTGCCGTTGGGCAGGAGGGGCAGCTCCGCGAGCCGCACGAAGGCCGCCGGGATCATGTGTTCCGGGAGGGAGCGGCGCAGGTGGGCACCGAGGACGTCCGGGTGGAACGCGCCGCGGGCAGGCACCACGTAGGCCACCAGACGGAGGTCGCCCGCGCCGTCCCGCCGCGGGATCACCACCGCGTGGCGCACCGAAGGATGGCTCCCCAGGGCCGCCACGACCTCTCCTGGCTCGATGCGGAACCCGCGGATCTTGACCTGGTCGTCCGCCCGGCCGAGGAAGTCCAGGGCGCCATCCTCGCGGCGCCGGACGATGTCGCCGGTCCGGAACAGGCGCGCTCCTCGCACGGCCGAAAACGGGTCCGGGATGAACCGTTCTGCCGTCAGCTCGGGGCGATCGTGGTAGCCCCGGGCGACGCAGGATCCGCCAATGTACAGCTCGCCGGCAACCCCCGGCGGCACCACATCGAGCCGCTCGTCAAGGACGTGCACATCCACGTTGGCCATGGGGTGCCCGATCGGGACCACGTGTCCTTCCCCTGACGTTGGCCGCGTCAGCTCCTGGACGGTGGCCCAGACCGTTGTCTCCGTCGGCCCGTAGACATTGAAGAGGGACGCGCCCCGGCCATGACGGCGCCAGAGTGCGAGCCGGTCCGGGCGGGCCGCTTCGCCCCCAATGATCATGGCGCGCACTGCGGACGGGATCTCGAGACCATCCTCCTCCATGGAAACCACCATCTCGTGCCAGAAGGCGGTGTTGACCCGAAGCAGCGTCACACCTCTCTCTTCGCACGCGCGCAGGAAGCGGGGGACCGATGCGAGCATGGCGGGCGTGCACACCACCACGGCCGCGCCGGCCGCGAGGGGGGTGAAGATCTCGGCGACGGACGCGTCGAAATTGATGGACGAGAACTGGAGCCCGCGGTCGGCCGGCCCGACCTGGTACAGGTCCCGCCCGGCCCGGACCAGGTTGACGACGGAACCATGCGTGACCTCCACACCCTTGGGCGTGCCCGTGGAGCCTGAGGTGTAAATGATGTAGGCGAGCGGGTCCGGGGGAGCGGGCCCGGCCGCGCCGGAAGGAGAAGTCCGCGGAGCGTCGTGCGTTCCCGGGTCGTCCAGGCAGAGGGCGGGGATCGACTGGAGCGGCAGGCGCGAGCGCAGCCGCCGGGTTGTGACGATGGCCTCCATCCCCGAATCGTGGGCGATGAACGCCAGGCGCTCCGACGGATAGTCGGGGTCGAGGGGGACATAGGCGCCGCCTGCCTTGAGAATCCCGAGCAGAGCAACGATCTGGCCCGGGGACCGTTCGACGAAGACACCGACGCGGCTTTCCGGGGCGAGCCCGACCGCTCGCAGCCGCGCGGCGAGCTGGTCGGCCCGGTGGTTCAGGTCGTCGCGAGAGAGCACCTCGCCCTCGCCGATGACGGCCGTGGCTCCCGGTTCGCGGGCCGCCTGCGCCTCCACCAGGGTGTGGATGCGGGACTCAGGGGAAAGGGGGCGGCGGGGTCCGCGGCCGGCCTCGATCAGGCGTGCGCGCTCCTCGGGTCGGAGCAGGGATGCAGCGGCGATCGCGCCGTCGGGGTCGGCCACGAGACCCTCGAGGAGTGTCTCCAGCTGGGTCAGGAGGCGGCGCACGTAGCCGGGATCGAATAGCTCGAGGCTGTAGGTCAGAACACACTCGAGTCCTCCGTGTGCGCGCGTGACGTCCAGACTGAGATCGAGCAGGCTCCGGCCGTGGAAGCCCGCGCGCGCTTCCACGTCCAGGCCCTCGAACTCCGCCGGTGGGTGCGGGAGGATCCGGTCGTTGAACGCAATCTGGAAGACCGGCGTGATGCCGGCCGCACGAGTGAGCCTCAGGTCCGCGACCACGCGATCGAACGGCACGGCCTGATGGGCGAAGGCCTCCAGCAGTCCGCTACGGACCCGATCCACCACCTGTCGAAACGACGGGTCGCCCGAGAGCTCGGAGCGAACCGGGAGCATGTTGACGAAGTACCCGACCAGATCCTCCTGCTCGCTGCGAGTACGGCCGGCAATGGGCACGCCCACCACGAGGTCGCGAGCACCGGAGTGGCGAGAAAGGAGGACCTGAAACGCGGCCAGGAGAACGGCGGAGTCGGTCGCGCCCTGCTGCCGGCCCAGCTCCCGCAGGCCACTCACCAGTCGCTCCGGCAGACGCCGCTCCTCCTGAGCCGCCGCATAGGTGCGGTGCGCCCTGCGCGGGCGGGTGGGCGGGAGCGTCGACTCCGGCGGCGCACCGTGCAGCCGGAGTCGCCAGTAATCGAGCTCGCGAGCGAGCCGGCCGGACTCCAGGCGCTCCGCTTCCCAGGCGGCGTAGTCACCGTACTGGATCGGGAGGGGCGGGAGCGTCGGATCCCCTCGCAGGGCACCCCGGTAGGCCGCAGCGAGATCACGCAGGAACACGCCCGTGGACCAGCCGTCGAAGGCAATGTGGTGGAATACCAGGTGGAGGAGGTGGTCTCCGGCCGCGAACCGAAACAGCTTGGCCCGGACGACCTCTCCAGCCGCAAGATCGAACGGCCGGAGCGCATCGGACCTCGCCTCCTCCCGCCAGGCCGCGGTCTGGGCTACGTCCGAATCGCCGACCCCTGCCGATCGCCGTTCCGACGCCGCCACATCGACTTTCGGCAGCGCCAGCCCGTGGCCCGGAACGACCCGCTGACTGAGGGCGCCGTCGGTCCCCATCTCGTAGCACGTGCGCAAGATCTCGTGTCGACGAACGACCTCCCCCAGCGCGCGCTCCAGGGCTGCGACCTCCAACGGCCCCCGCAGTCGGACTTCCTTGGGGAGGTGGTAGGCCGCGCTGCCCGGCTCGAGTCGCTCGAAAAACCAGACCTGCTGCTGCCGGGACGAGAGCGGCGCTTCGCTGGCCGCCGCCCTGTGCGGGATCGGCGCCCCGACGGCGGTGGGCGGCGCGCCCTCGCGGGCGCGGCGAGCGAGCATCTCCCGGGCCGCAGGGGAAAGCCCGGAAAGGCCCTCCGGTAACGGGTCGGCCATCAGGGCGACGGGTGGTCGGGGTCCACGGTCACGACGGTTCCGGCCCCGGGGCGCGCGCCGCCACGGAGGTTCTCCTCGAGAATGGCGTTGCAGTCGGCCACTCCGGGATAATCGGGGCCCGCCCCCTCCAGACGTCCGCCGTCCGCAGCGAGCCGTCTCAACGCCTGGTCGATGGAGTGCTGTGCGGCGAACAGACAGGGCGTGCTGTAGATCGCCAGGTCGATCCCCGCCGAGGCCAGCTCCTCGAGGGATCGCGGCTCGGCCTTGCCCCCGGCGATCTGGTTGAATGCCCAGGGACGGTCGACTTCCCTTCGCAGTGTGCGGACCACCTCGAGATCGACCCCGTCCACCAGCACGGCGTCGGCGCCCGCCTGTGCGAAGGCCCGTACTCGCCGAAGCGCCTCCGCCGGCTCGCTCGCGTCGGTCCGGGCAACGACCAGGAGATCGGAGCGGGCCTCGAGCACCCGCTCCAGTTTCGACAGGTACTCATCCAGCTCCAGCAGCTGCTTGCCTTCGAGGTGACCGCACTTGCGCGGGCGCCGCTGGTCCTCCAGCACCACGCCGGACGCGCCGGCCTGCTCGAGTGTGGCAGTCACGCGGGCGGCCACCACGGCATCGCCGTAGCCGTCGTCGATGTCCACCAGGAGGTGGTGGTCCGGCAGGACCCCGCGGACCCGGTGGACCAGCGAGACGATGTCGGGCCATGCCACGAAGCCCACGTCCGGCAGCCCGTAATGGCTGGCGGCCAGGCCGAAGCCACTGAGGAACAGGGCATCGAAGTGGCGTGCGGCCAGGGACGCGGAGAACACGTCGTAGATGCCGATGAACGGGACGGTGGCGCCTCCCGCCAATCGTTCCCGCACCTCTGTGCCGGCGCTCATGATTCTGCGGCCATGAGAAGCTCGATTTCCGTGGCGGCACCCGCCACCGTCGGGGCATCGAAGAAACCGAGAAGCGGCAGCTCGACCCGGAGGGAGTCCCGGATGCGCGCCACCAGCTGTGTGGCGGTGACCGAGTCCCCGCCAACCGCGAAGAAGTTGTCGTGGACGCCGGGCGGATCGCATCGCAGGACCTGCCCCCAGAGCGCCGCCAGGACTTCCTCGACCGGGGTCCGCGGCGCGACGTGGGGCGTGTCCACGCGGACGGGATCGAATGCCGGGATTCCCAGCCGGTCTGCCAGGCCAATGCGCTGGAGCTTGCCCGTAGCGCCTTTCGGGATCTCCTCCAGGAAGAGCACGCGACGCGGAACCTTGAAGTAGGCGAGGCGCGTGGCAACGAACTCCCGCAGCGCCCGCTCGGAGACATCGGCGTCCGGTCGGAGCACCACGGCCGCGGCCACATCCTCGCCCAGCTGCGGGTGGCGGACGGCGAACGCCAGCGCCTGCCGCACTGCGGGGTGCCCCATGAGCGCCTCGTCCACCTCCACCGGCGCGATCTTCTCGCCCCCGCGGTTGATGATCTCCTTGATCCGGCCGGTCAGAACCAGGAACCCGTCCCCGTCCAGGTACCCCTGGTCTCCCGTCCGGAACCAGCCATCGGTGAAGGCGGTCCGGTTCGCCTCCGGGTTGTTCGCATAGCCGGCGGTCACGTTGGGGCCCCGGATCGCGACTTCCCCCGTCTCGCCCGTGCCCAGCCTCTCCCCCGCAGGGCCCAGGATGGCAACATCGGGTCCCGAGGCCGGGCCCACGGAGCCCGGCTTCCGTCCGCCCGGCGGCAAGGGATTGCTTGCGATCTGGTGCGCCGCTTCGGTCATGCCGTACGCTTCCACCACCGGCACGGCGAAGACCCGCTCCAGCTCCGCCAGCGTGGCCCGCGGGAGCGGGGAAGACGACGAGCGGATGAACCGGAGCCGCGCCCGATCGATCACCTCCCGGTTCGCTTCCGCCCGCGACAGGATCGCCTGGTGCATGGTCGGCACCGCCGTATACCACGTCGGTGCCGTCTCCTCCAGCCAGTCGAAGAAGTCGGGAGCCTGGAATCCCGGCGTGCAGATCACGCTGCCGCCCGCACGCAGCGACGAGAGGGCCGCCGCGACGAGGCCATGGATGTGGAAGAGGGGCATCACGTTCAGACAGCGATCGGCCTCGGTCAGGCCGAGCGCGCTCCCGACATTCGCCGCCGAAGCAGAGAGGTTGCCGTGGGACAGCGGCACCTGCTTCGGCCGCGAGGTCGTGCCGGAAGTATGCAGAACGAGGGCGACATCCGGCGCCTCAGGAGGCCTGGCCTCGCCGGCCACGCTCGCCGCCCCAGCGCCGCGGAGTCGCACGAGGCCCGCCGCCGCCTCCTCCTCCTCGTTCCGAACCGCTTCGAGCACCGGGATCCCCAGGCGCCGCGCCACCTCCCGCGCCGGGGAGTCCAGCGTCCCGTCGATCACCAGGATCCGGGCCGCCAGGTCCCCCAGGTAGAATTCCAGCTCGGGCGCCTGGTACGCCGGGTTGAGAGGCGCGGCTGCGCCCGCCGAAGCGGCCGCCAAAAAGAGGACCGCCGCTTCCGGGCCGTTCGGCAGGACCAGAGCTACCGCATCGCCGCGGCGTATTCCCCGATCGGTGAGGTCGGCCGACAGATCGCGCATGCGTCGGTCGAGTGACTCGTACGAGAGCGGGGGGCGTCCCGGCGCCGCGATGGCCGCATGCGCGGGCGTGTGCCGGGCGTGCCATGCGAGCATGGAGGGGAGGGTCGCCTCCGCTCCGGGCGCGGACAGCGCTGGGCTACCATTGAATCGGGTCATCGGGACACATGGGTGGACGGCGCCGCTTCAAACCACCGGCCGACGGGGTCGGACAGGCACGGGCGCGCCGGGATGCAGGGACTTCGACGTGCCACGTACGATAATGCGCGTCCCGCCGGCCGTCGACCCTGGCGCCGTCCGACATCAGACATTTTCCTCCGGGGCTTGAGAGGAAGAGGGGGAGGCCCTACCTTTATAGGCTCTTTGGCCACCGGTGGCGCACGCACGTCGTTCGTCCGCCGTCTCTTCTCGCATACGGGCGCTCGGGATGTTCGACGAGCTTTCAGAACGGCTAGACGGCGTACTGGGCCGCTTCCGCCAGCGCGGGCTGCTCACGGAGTCCATGATCGACGAGGGGCTCCGTGAGATCCGCCGTGCGCTGCTGGAGGCGGATGTGAACTATCAGCTCGCGCGCGGGTTCCTGGAACGGGTCCGGGAACGTGCGATGGGCGAGCAGGTTCTGAAGTCCGTCAAGCCGGGCGAGCAGGTGGTGAAGATCGTCCACGACGAGCTCGTGGAGCTGCTGGGCCACGAGCGGGTGGGGCTGGAGGTCGCGCCGGTGCCGCCTACGGTGATCCTGCTGGTGGGGCTGCAGGGGTCGGGGAAGACGACGACGGCGGCGAAGCTGGCGCGTCGTCTGAAGCGGGAGGGAAAGAAGCCGATGCTGGCGGCGCTGGACGTGTATCGTCCGGCGGCGATCGACCAGCTGGAGATGCTGGGTCAGCAGGTCGACGTGCCGGTGGTGTCGGACCGGGACGAGAAGGACGTGGCGAGGCTGGCGACGCGGGCGCTGGAGCGGGCGAAGTCGGAGCGCAGCCGTGCGCTGATCCTGGACTCCGCGGGCCGTCTGCAGATCGACGAAGCGCTCATGGCGGAGCTTCAGCGCGTGAAGGCGGCGGTCACGCCGGTGGAAGTGCTGCTGGTGGCCGACGCCATGACGGGGCAGGAGGCCGTCGGGATCGCGGAAGGGTTCGACGGGGCCCTGGGGCTGACAGGCGTGGTGCTGACCAAGATGGATGGCGATGCGCGCGGCGGTGCGGCGCTCTCCATCAGGGCGCTGACCGGCGTGCCGATCAAGTTTGTCGGGATCGGCGAGCGGATGGATGCGCTGGACGTGTTCGACCCGATCCGGATGGCGGACCGGATTCTCCAGCGCGGGGACGTGGTCGGGTTGGTGGAGCGGGCCCAGCAGTCGTTCGACATGGAAGAGGCCGAACGGCTGCAGAAGCGTGTGGCCGAGGAGGGGAAGTTCGACCTCGAGGACTTCCTGGGCGCGCTCCGGCAGATGCAGAAGCTGGGGCCGCTGGAAGGGCTCCTGGGGATGCTGCCGGGCGTGAACAAGAAGCTGCTGAAGAACGCCAAGGTGGATCCGCGGAAGCTGAAGCACATCGAGGCGATCATCCTGTCGATGACGCCGCAGGAGCGGGCGAAGCCACAGATCCTGAACGGGTCGCGGCGGCTGCGGATCGCCAGGGGTTCGGGGACGAAAGTGCAGGAAGTCAACCAGCTCATGAAGCAGTTCCAGCAGATGCAGAAGATGATGAAGCAGATGCGGAAGATGGGGCTGGGCGGGATGATGGGAGGGGGGGCGCTCGGCAGAATGGGCATGGGCGGAGGATTCGGCATGCAGTAGAACCGCTCGGGCACGTCGACGAGCAGGAAGCACCGGGCCGAGCCCGGCGAGCAGGAAACGGGCGGTGGCGTGACCGGCCCGGCAACCAGAACAGACCGAAGACTGAGGTACAAATGTCCGTGAAGATCCGACTCCGGCGCGTGGGCCGGAAGAAGCAGCCCTACTACCGGATGGTGGTGGCCGAGAGCACCGCCCCCCGGGATGGCGTCTACCTGGAAGAGGTCGGGTTCTACAACCCGCGAACGCGCCCGGCCCTGCTGCGGGTGGACCTGGAGAAGGTGGACGCGTGGCTCGGGAAGGGGGCGGAGATCACGGAGAGCGCGGCGTCGCTGGTGCGGAAGGCGCGCAAGGGCGGCGACTCCGACGTCCGCTTCGTGCAGCCGGGTGACGCGGCGCCGATCCTGAAGACGGCTACGAAGCCGGAGCGCCGGCCGACGTCGCAGGCCGTGGCAGCGGAGCCGGAAGCTGCGCCGGAGGGCGGCGCCAAGGACACGGTGGAGGACGCGGCCCCGGAAGCGGAGAAGCCGGAGCCGGCGGAGACGACGGCGAAGGACGAGACCAGGGCCGCGGTCGAGGCGGAAGCGCCGGAGTCGTCGGAAGCCGCCTCGGAAGAGCAGTCGGCGGTCGAGGCGGAAGCGCCGGAGTCGTCGGAAGCCGTCTCGGAAGAGCAGTCGGCGGTCGAGGCGGAAGCGCCGGAGTCGTCGGAAGTCGTCTCCGAAGAGCAGTCGGCGGTCGAGGCGGAAGCGGCCGCGCCGGACGTGGAAGCCGGCTCGGAAAACGCTCCGGCCCGGGAAGAGGCCGAGGAGAAGTAGCCGGCGGTGGGCGACGATCCGCAGTACCTGGTCGTCGGCCACGTGAGCAAGGCGCACGGCACGGCGGGCGAAATCCAGATCTGGCTGCTCACGGACCGGCCGGACGAGGTGTTCGCACCAGGTGCGCGGGTGCTGCTCGGCGACCGTGAAGGCGGCGTCGGCCGGGTGCCGGACGAGCGGAAGGTCGAAGCTCGTCGCCCCTACAAGGGCGGGCTTCTGGTGATGCTGGAAGGGGTCGGGGACCGGGGCGAGGCGGAAGCCATCGCCGGCCGCTACCTGCTGGTGCCGGCGGAGGAAGCGAGCCCGCTCGAAGAGGGGGAGGTTTTCTACCACCAGCTCCTCGGGCTGCAGGTCGAGACCGTGGCCGGCGAAGCGGTGGGCCGGATCCGGGAAGTCTTCGAGACGGAGCCGCACCACCTGCTGGAGGTGAAGGACGGGAACCGCGTCCACCTGGTCCCGTTCGCCAGCTGGGTCGTGAAGGACGTGGACCTGGAGCACGGACGCGTGGTAATCGATCCGCCGGAAGGACTGCTGGACCTCTGAGCCCGGCGCCCGACCGGAACGGCAGCGGGCCAGCCGGAGATGGAGAGGTCGGCCGGAAGGAGGGGTGGATGCGCATCAACATCGTCACCATCTTTCCAGGCTTGTTCCGGGAGCCGCTCGCGCTGAGCATACCCGGGCGGGCGGCGGAGGCAGGGCTGGTCGAGTACCGCGTGGTCGACCTGCGCGAATTCGCCCACGACCGCCACCGGACGGTGGACGATTACCCGTACGGGGGCGGCACCGGGATGGTGATGAAGCCGGAGCCGTTCTTCGAAGCAGTGGAGAGCCTGGGCGAGGGTGGGCGGCCGGCGGGGCCGGTCGTGCTGCTGAGCGCGCGCGGGCGGCGCTTCGGGCACCGGGATGCGGTGAGGCTGGCGGTTCAGCCGGAGCTGACGCTACTGTGTGGCCACTACAAGGACGTGGACCAGCGAGTGGCGGACAGCCTGGCGACGGAGGAACTGTCGCTGGGCGATTTCGTCCTCAGCGGCGGCGAGGTGGCGGCCCTGGCTGTGACCGACGCAGTGGTGCGGTTGCTGCCGGGCGCGCTCGGGACGCACGAGTCGGCGGCGACGGACAGCTTCTACGACGACGAGCTTCTGAGCCCTCCATCGTACACGAGGCCGGCGGAGTACCGGGGCCAACCGGTGCCGGAGGTGCTGCTGTCGGGGGACCATGCCCGCATCGAGGCGTGGCGCAGGGAGCGGGCAGAGGAGCTGACGCGAGAGCGTCGGCCGGACCTATGGAAGCTACGGGAGCGAGGGTAGCGATATGGACATCATGAAGCAGATCGAGCAGGAACAGCTGCGGGAGGCGCTCCCCGATTTCGCGCCCGGGGACACGGTCCGGGTCAACGTGCGCGTGCGCGAGGGTGAGAAGGAGCGCCTGCAGGCGTTCGAAGGGGTGTGCATCGGGCGGCAGGGCGGCCGTGTGGCGGAGACGTTCACGGTGCGCAAGGTGAGCTCCGGGATCGGCGTCGAGCGCGTCTTCCCCCTGCACTCGCCGATGCTCGAGTCGATCAAGGTGGTGCGGCGCGGTCGCGTACGTCGTGCGAAGCTGTACTACCTGCGTGCGCGCCGCGGGAAGGCGGCGCGAATCCGCGAGAAGCAGCAGCGCTGAGCCGCGGGCGACAATGCCCGCGAGCGCGTCCGGCCGGAAGCGGCGCCGCCGCGGTGCTCCCCTGGCGCTGGAACGGGAGCTCTGGGCCGAAGGCCTGACCCGGGTTGCCGGCATCGACGAGGCAGGACGGGGTCCGCTGGCGGGTCCGGTCGTCGCCGCGGCCGTGATCTTCCACCCGGAAGTCCGGGTCCCCGGCGTGACGGATTCGAAGCAGCTGAGCGAGAAGGTGCGGGGAGAGCTCGTCGTCGAAATCCGGCGGCGGGCTCTCTGCATCGGCGTGGGGGCGGCGAGCCCGAAGGAGGTGGACAGGCTGAACATCCTCCGTGCCACGCACCTGGCCATGCGACGGGCGCTGGCGCGGCTGAGCGTCCGCCCGGAACACGTGCTGGTGGACGGCCTGCCGGCGGAGCTCGGGTGCCATCACACGGCCATCGTGGAGGGGGACGCCAAGTCGTTCACGATCGCCTGCGCCTCCATCGTGGCCAAGACCACGCGGGACCGGCTCATGAAGCGGCTCGCACTTCGCTACCCGGACTACGGGTGGGAGACGAACGTGGGGTATGGTACTCCCGAGCACGTGACGGCGCTGGGCCTGTTCGGCCCCACACCTCACCACCGGCGCTCGTTCGTCCCCGTGCAGCTCTCGCTCGGGCTCAACTGAAGGAAACGCCATGCACACCGAGCATCTCCAGAACGTCCACCCCGTCCGCGTGCTCGCCGGCTGGCTCGTCTCCATCGCCGTGACCGCCGTGGCGGTCTTCGCCCTGATCTTCATCGGCCTCATGGGCGCAGAACCCGGGCGCGATTCCGCCTGGGCCGTCGCGGCGGTGGTGATCGGGTTCCTCGTGGGCGGATGGTTCACCGGCTTCCGCACGGTGGAGGCGCCCATCCTCCACGGCATCGCGCTCGGCCTCACGTCCCTCGTCGCGTGGGTCGCGGTGAACCTGCTGGTGGCCCTGGCGTTCGGGTGGGACCAGTGGACGGGGCTCACGCCGAACGAGACCGTGGTCGTGCTCCTGGCGCTCATCGCCGCCGCGGTCGTCGGCTGCCTCATCGGGAACCAGCGGGCGCGCGGCCGCGCCGCACACCTCGCCAGCCCCGCCACCGGCGTGCGGGAACGGGGCCGCGGGAGGGGGCGCGATTGAAACAGTCCGGCGTGGAGGTTTAGTTTTGCCCCGTGGGCCGGTAGCTCAGCTGGCAGAGCAGTGGACTTTTAATCCAACGGTCGTGGGTTCGAGCCCCACCCGGCCCATTTACCACCCTACTGCGTGACGATTCGCCAGACGCGCCCGTCACCGCGCGGTACGCCTCGTGCGCCTTCGGCTTCGCTCCTTTCCGACCGCCGCGGGCGGCCCGGGGGTGGGCGTGGAAAGGCTCGCGGAGTGAGGAAAATCACCGCGGTCGCATAGGGGCGATCCCCGACTGGCCCGGTCCATAGGCCTGTCGTACCTTCTGGGACCATGAGTCGGCTTGGAACACTTCTGACAACGCTGGTCGCGCGTCTGCGCGGCCTCCCCATCGGGGTGCAGGTGGTGGGCGGAGTGGTGGTTCTCGCTGCGCTGGGTGTGGGCTCCGTGCTGATGTACCGGACCTACAATTACGTGCAGCACGACAACCAGTTCTGTCTTCAGTGCCACCTGATGCAGGACCCGTATGAGCGCTTCGCGAAGAGCGCGCACCGGGGGCTCGGGTGCAAGGCCTGCCATCATCCGAACATCATCCAGCGCAGCGAGATGGGGCTGACGCAGATCATCGAGCAGCCCAAGGAGCTGACGAAGCACGCGAACGTGCCGAACTCCGCGTGCGCCGAGTGTCACATCAAGGGCAATCCGGAGGAGTGGCGACAGATCGCCAATACGGCCGGGCACCGGATCCACATGCAGTCGGACGATCCGTCGCTGCAGGGATTGAAGTGCGTGGAGTGCCACTCTTCGGGTCTGCACGAGTTCACGCCGACCGACCAGACGTGCGGGCAGGCAGGGTGTCACGAGAACACGCGGATCCGTCTCGGGAAGATGGGGAACCTGACGATCCACTGCGCGACGTGTCACGACTTCACGACGCCCGTGGGCGAGGAAGCGACGCCGGCGCAGCTTGCCAGCGCCATCCGGCCCAACGCGCAGGAGTGCCTGGCCTGCCACCGAGATGCGCTCGCTGCTCCAGGACTTCCCTGCGGATGAGCCGCACAACGCGCAGTGCGGCGCGTGTCACGATCCGCACCGCCAGACGACGCCGCGGCAGGCGGTGCAGTCGTGTGCGAAGGGTGGCTGCCATGCACAGCCCGACACCCTCACGCCCTACCATCGCGGGCTGGACGCGGGCGTTCTCGAGAACTGCCTCAACTGCCACAAGGCGCACGAGTTCCGCATCCACGGCGGTGGCCGCGACTGCCTCGACTGCCACCAGGACATCTATCGCACGGATGCGCCCCCGCCGGCCCGGCGTCTGCCGCCCGCGGCCGCCGCGCCGAGCGCGTCCGGCGACACCGGCCGCGTGGCCAGTGCGCCGCGCGGCGCGATCCGGGTGGCGTCCGCCGGCCGGATCGATCCGTGGCTCATCCGCCTGGTGCTCGCTGCGCACCCCGGAGAGGCTGCGGTCGAAGCCTCCTCTGTCGCCGCCGCGGCACCGCAGCGGGACACCGTGACCTTTCACCACGCGCAGCACCGCGGCGTGGAGTGCACCGCCTGCCACTCAATGCAGCGAGAGCATGGGGCGCTGACGGTCACGAGCATCCAGGACTGTCGGTCCTGTCACCACACGCAGCCGGTGGCGTCGAGCTGCACCCGCTGCCACGCGCAGCGCACCGTCCGCTCGCTCACGGTGCGGGTCCGGCGCACCATGGACATCACGGTCGGGTCGCTGAACCACCCCGTGCGCACGCTCCCGTTCCAGCACCGGGTGCACGAAGGACTGGCGTGCACGAACTGCCACACGGGCGGCAGCGCGCTGAGCGCCGTGGACGTGAACTGCTCGAAGTGCCACGAGTCGCACCACCAGCCGAACCGCAACTGCATGGCCTGTCACGAGCAGCCGAAAGCCAAGGCGCACAACACGAAGGTGCACCTCGGATGCGCCGGCGCAGGGTGCCACCAGGCGGCACCGCGAAGCGTGGCCTCGGTGCCGCGGACGCGGAACTTCTGCCTGGTTTGCCACCAGGCGATGGTGAACCACAACCCCGGCGAGAACTGTGAGGCCTGCCACGTGCTGCCTCGCCCCCGCGCCGCGGCCGCCAGGCCGTCCGGCACCGCCGGGACCGACCTCGCGGAGGGGACATGAAGCACGCGATCGCCACAGCCTGCCTGTCCGTTCTCGTGCTGGCCGGCTGCCGGGGCGCCGGCGACGACCAGGAGACCGGCAGCATCAGCGCCGACCAGGTCCGCAACGAGCGCTCGGACCTTCCCACCGCCGTCGTTGCGGCGCTCGACAGCGGCAACGCCGCTTACCGCGCCAACGACTACCAGGCGGCGCTCCAGCAGTACCGCAAGGTCGTCGAGCTCGAGCACGACCTGGCCGCCGGCTGGTTCGGGGTGTACATGGCCCAGCTCGCCCTGGGCAACACCGAGGCGGCCGACTCCGCCATGAACGTCGCCCAGCAGCTGGCGCCCGGCGCCAGCCTCATTCATCCCGACCAGTCACCGCAGCAATGAGCCGAGCGCCCACCGTGCTCTCGCTCGCCCTCGCTGTCGCCCTGGTCGCGACCGCGTGCGGCGACCACGAGTTCTCTCCACCTTCCGAGGAGTCCCGGATCGCCGGAGCCGACACCCTCTTCAGCCCGGCAATGTTCGACACCATCGAATGGTCCTCGCGCGCACAACGCATCGACGCCGGGAACATGGTCTTCGCCCAGAACTGCCGGCGCTGCCATGGACCCGTCGGGCGCGGTAACACCCAGTACGACCGCGACCACGACCTGCACCCGCCCTCGCTCGTCGAGCCAGACTTCCCCTACGACAGCGTAGGCGAGCTCAGGCACGTGGTCTTCACGGGACACCGGGGCGGAATGCCCGGCTGGGGCGTCGCCAGTCTCGACCCCCGCGACATCGACGCCGCCTCTTTCTACCTGCTGGAGCAGCTCCGCCCGGAGATGCTCTCCGACAGCACGCGGCTGCCCGGACCGCTCCGGGAACGTCCGCGCTGACGACGCCGGGCGACCCGCCGGCCCCGGCCCCGACCTTCCCCCGGCGCCCCGACCCTCCCGGTCGGGGCGCTCATTTTTCGCGGCTCGAGGACCGGTGGCGTAGCGAGGCTGCGCCGGCGGAGGGGTGCGCGGAGTGCGCGTTTCTGCGCGCTCCAAGTGCGCGAAAGCGCGCGATCCGCCGGTTCAAGAACCCACGGCCGGATGGATATGAACGTCGTAAACGATTGTATTGCAATGGTTTCCGGGGTCTGAACGCTTTCTGGTCTCCGCCTTGTATTAGAGGAGGGCGGAAACCACGGCCCGAGGAAGGGCCCTGATCGGGAGGCGGAGATGACGACAATGACGGAAGGCGCGACTCAGGCGACGAGCCCGCTGACGCGGGGGATCGGGCCGGTAGGAAAGGTGGCGGTGAGCTGGGGGGCGGCGGGTGGCGTGCTGGTGGGTGGCTTCCTGGTGGCGGCGATGACGCTGGCGGGGAAGCTGAGCGGGCACGCGCTTCTGCTGACGAGCAGCGGACTGTTCGTGGTCGGGGCGGGTCTCGGATTCACGCACGGTGCGGTGCTGGGATGGATGGGCCGGGCGCGGGACGTCAGCCGGCGGGTGGCGGTGGGGCAGCTGGGTCTGGCAGCGGTGTACGCGGTCCCCGCGCTGCTGGTGTCGTGGCTGGTGGCGGGCTGGATCGCGATGACGTCGGTGGCGCTGTACACGGGGAAGATGGCGCCGCTGGTGGGCTCCGGGATCGCGTGGCTGGTGGGGATCGGCCTCGTCGTGCTGAGCCTGGAGCAGGGCTGGGCGGCGATCCGCGGCGCGTACGCGTCGTGGTCGAACGCACGGGCCGGGACACTGATCGTCGCGGCGCTCTTCAGCGGGCTCCTGGCTGCGTTCCTGACCGAGCGGCCGGAGCTGTGGGGCGTGCACCTGCGCGTCACGCCCGTCGGCGCGGTGCTGCTGGCACTCGCCGCGACGCTGTGGCTCGCCGGGCCGTTGGTCACGCTGTCGCTGGTCCTGCTGCAGCGGCTGCCGGTCAGGGCGCCCAGCGTGGCGTTCGGTGGGAAGGGAAGCACCGCGGTGAGCGTGGCCGTCGCCGTGCTGGTGGGCGTGGGCATGGCGCTGATCGCCCTTCCGTTCTACCAGGGCGACTACGTCCTCCCGGCCAGCACCGTTGCCGGCGTGCTCAGCACGGCCCTCCTCGACGAGGTCCTGCTCCGACTCTTCCTGGTCACCGCCGTGACCTGGGTGCTCCTGCGGGAGCTGAAGATCGGAAGCGGGCGCGCGGCTGCCCTCGCGGTCGCCGCCGGCGCCGCCGTGCAGGTCCTGATCTACCTCCCCGGCGTGCTGGCGATCGGGTTCCCCTCCGCCTCCATGACGGCCGGGTTCCTGGCCACCACCGTCGCGGTCCCGGCGATCGCCTTCGGGCTCCTCTTCTGGCGCCGCGGCTTCGGCACCGCGCTGGTTGCTCACGCCACCACGCTGGCGGCGCTCCTGATCGTCGGCTGAGAAGGGGAGGCTGGGCGGCGGCTGAGCCCGTCGCCCGGCTTCGATGCGGCCGGGGCTGCGGGACGCGGCTTCGGCCGCTTTCGCGCGTCCCGAGCGGAACACCGTCGTCGATCCTGAGCGCGCGCGGGAATGCGGGCCGCGACCGCGGGCGCAGCCGGCGTCCCGCGGAGCGCCTGAAGCCTCGCGCGCCCAACGCGCTCGCGCGCCACGCGACGTCCCGGCCCCGCCAGTGTCGGGGAATCCCCCTCTGTTTTCCACGGGTAATGCCCTCTACCGGAGTGCGCGGAACCGCGCAGTATTCAGCCGTGACCATGCGCGAAGACGCGCGGACCGCGTCGGAAGTGGAGGCCGGGTGATGCGCTGGATCGAGCGACTGCGGAGGCAGCCGCTACGGACCAAGCTGGTGCTGACGACCGTGGGTACGGCGGTGGTGGTGTTTGGCGCCGGATCGCCGCTGACGTTCCGGTACTGGCGAGAGCAGTCGGAGGCGGCGGCGGAGCAGCAGGCGCTACTTGCGGCGGCCTCGGTGCGTTCGGCGGTGGAGGCGGGGATGTCGGCGGGGGAGCCGACGCGGGCGAGATCGGCGCTGCGGGACCTGTCGGAGCTGGAGTCGATCACGGCGGCGCGGGTCTACGCGACGACGGGGACGGTGCTGGTGTCGACGAACGTGGCGGAGGAGGGATCGAAGCGACCGGGGGTGTGGGTGCCGTCGCCCGTGGAGCTGCCGGAGCGGGGGACAGCGAGGCGGACGGCGGAGGGGGATGCGGTGAATGCGTTCCTGCCGATCAAGTCGGGGGGCGCGGCGGTGCTGGAGGTGGACTTCTCGCTGGCTCCGCTGGAAGCGGCGATGGACCGGGCGGCGAAGCTGGGGCTGCTGCTGCTGATCGGGAGCGTGGCGGCGGTGATCCTGATCGTGGCGACGATGCTCGAGCGGGAGGTGATGACGCCGATCGAACGCGTGGTGGGGATGCTGTCGCCGGAGCCGGGGTCGCGATCGGCGGGGCTGGAGCGGATCGAGGAATCGGTGGTGGATCTGGTGAGGAAGGAGCGGGAGGCGACGGCGAAGGCGGCGGAGCAGGAGGAGCGGCTGGCGACGCAGGCGGGGTTCGCGGAAGTGGGTGAGATGGCGGCGGAGATGGCGCACGAGTTCAAGCGGCCGCTGGCGTCGATCCGCTCGGCGGTGGGACTGCTGGAGCAGGAGTACGACCTGAACGACCAGGCGCAGTCGCTTCTCGGGGCGGTGGACGCTCAGCTGGTGAAGCTGGCGGAGACGATGCAGGACCTGTTCGCGCTGGCGAAGCCGATGGAGCTGGAGGCCGACGAATTCGAGGTGGCGGATGCGGTGGACAGCGCGCTGATCCAGCTGGCGGGGCTGACGGACACGTCAGGGCGGAAGGTGGAGCGGCGCTACGATTCGGCCACGCCGCCGGTGTCTGGTGACCAGCACCGCCTGGAGCAGGCCGTACTGAACCTGCTGCTGAACGCGATGGAGGCGATGGAGGCGGGCGGCGTCCTGACGGTGCTGGTGCGGCCGGAGGGCGGGCACGCCGTGGTCGAAGTGCGTGACACGGGTCCAGGCATCCCGCCGGAAGAGAGGGAGAAGGTGGTGCGGCCGTTCTACTCGACGAAGCCGGGGGGCACCGGTCTGGGTCTTCCGCTGGTGGCCCGGGTGGTGGCCGCGCATTCGGGGACGCTGGAGATCGAGAGCGAGGTCGGGAGGGGCACCGCAGTGCGGATCACGCTGCCGTGTCGTCCGCTGGCCGAGGTGGAGGGAGCGGAGTCGTGGGCAACGCACGAATCCTGATCCTCGAGGACGACGACCTGCTGCGGCAGGTGACCGCGGAGCGTCTGGAGCGGGAGGGCTACTCCGTGACGACGGCGGCATCGCTGGCGGAGGTGGAGCCGGTGGTGGAGCACCACACGCCCGACCTGGCGCTTCTGGACATCAAGCTGCCGGACGGCGAGAGCACGGAGCTGCTGGAGGACCTGGTGGCGACGGGCGAGACGGTGTGCGTGGTCATGACGGCGCACGGCACGGTGCAGTCGGCGGTGCGCGCGCTGCGCGCCGGAGCGGTGGACTACCTCGAGAAGCCGTTCTCGTTCGACCGCCTGAGCGCCACCATCGCCGGTGCGCTGGAGCGAACGCGCCTGCAGCGGGAAGTGCGTGCGCTGCGGGAGCAGGCGGGCCTGGGAGGGGACGTGGTGGGGAGCAGCGCCGCGATGCGGGAGGTGTTCGACCTGGTCAAGCGGGTCGCGTCCGCGGAAGGGACGACCGTCCTGCTGGACGGCGAGACCGGGACGGGGAAGGGGATGGTGGCGCAGGCGATCCACCGGGCAAGCCCGCGAGCGGACGGCCCTTTCATCAATGTGACCTGCTCGGCGCTGGCCGAGACGGTGATGGAATCGGAGCTGTTCGGCCACGAGAGGGGGGCGTTCACGGACGCCCGCACCATGAAGCGGGGGCTGGTGGAGCTGGCGGACGGCGGGACCCTCTTTCTCGATGAGATCGGAGAGCTGGGGCTGCGTCTGCAGGGGAAGCTGCTGCGCTTCATCGAGGAGAAGCGGTTCCGCCGGGTGGGGGGGACGAAGGACCTGGTCGTGGACGCCCGCCTGATCGCGGCCACGAACCGGGACCTCGCGGCGGAAGTGGAGAAGGAGGAGTTCCGAGAGGATCTCTATTACCGGCTGCGTGTCTTCCCGATCCGGCTCCCTCCGCTGCGCGAGCGGACATCGGACATCCCCGCCCTCCTCCTGACGTTCGTGGAGGAGTTCAATCGGCAGTTCGGGCGGCGGATCCTGGACGTGTCGCCCGAGGCGATGGAGCTCCTGAAGGCGTACCGCTGGCCCGGGAACGTGCGCGAGCTGCGGAACGTGATCGAGCGCACGGTGCTCCTGGCCGACGGACCGGTGCTGAAGCCGGAGATGCTGCCGCCGGAGGTGCGAGGGGAGCGGCCGAGGGAGGTGGGTCCGCTGGAGCTGGGGCCGGACGGGCTGGACGTGGAGGCGTTGGAGCGGGAGCTCCTCACGAAGGCGCTTCGCCGGGCGGAGGGGAACAAGACGGAGGCGGGGCGGCTGCTCGGGATGAGTCGTCATCAGGTGCGGAATCGACTGAAAAAATACGGAATGGATGAATGAGACACCGACTCGTGATGGGGCTGTCGGTGCTGGTGGCGGTTGGCCTGTGGGCGTCGCCGGCTGGGGCGCAGCAGGCGCTCACGTGCAGCCAGTGCCATGGCGAGCTCGAGCTGCTGAGGCAGCACACGGGCAGTCTCTCCGAGGCGCGGGCTCTCCTGGTCCCCGACTCGCTCCTGGACGGCACGGCGCACGCGGGATTCGCGTGCTCGCAATGCCACACCGGCTTCGACCGGTTCCCGCACCGGGCCGAGGCGAGGTCTCGGACGTGCGTGGACTGCCACGAGGAGGTGGCGGCCAAGTGGCGTCAGGGCGCGCACGCCGAGGGGGAGGGGCGGGCCGGAGTCGCATGCACGGAGTGCCACACGACCCACACCGTGGCCCCGCCCGAGGCGCTGGACGTGGCGGGCGCCGCCATGGCGACCATGGTGGGCCAGTGTGTGACGTGCCACGAGACGCAACGCCTGGGCGAGGATGATCCGCACGCCGGGGAAGCGCCGTGCTACGCATGCCACGCGCCGCACGCGGCGATGCCGCCCGACCTGCCGGAGTCGGGGCTGAGTCCGGCGTCGCAGCCGCGGACGTGCGGCGCGTGCCACGACTCCATCGCGACCGCCTGGCAGACCGACGTGCACGGTCAGGCGCTGCGGGAAGCGGCGGCGCGGGGCGACGTCGAGCTGAGCAATTCCGAGGTGCCCACGTGCACCGCCTGCCACGGAGCGCACCCTACAGCGGGGCCGTCCGGTCCGAACGCGCCCGCGCTGGCGGTGGCCGCGTGCTCGCGCTGCCACGAGGAGTATGCGGAGTCGTACGCGGATTCGTACCACGGGCAGGCCAAGCGGCTGGGCTCCGGGACCGTGGCGACCTGCGCGGCGTGCCATGGTGCGCACCAGATCTACGGCAAGGGCGACCCGCGCTCCACCGTCGCCCCTGCCAACCTGGTGGGGACGTGCCGGAGCTGCCATCCGGACGCGACATCGTCGTTCGCGAAGTTCGACCCGCACGCGAATCCGCACGAGCGGAGCCGCAATCCTCTGCTGTACTGGGCGTACAAGTTCATGACGTGGCTGCTGATCGGGACAATGGCCATGTTCGGGCTGCACACGCTGCTGTGGCTGCTCCGTATCGCCATCGACGCCGCTCGCGGAAGCAGCCCGCACGGGTACAGGCTGCCGAGCCAGGACGTGGCGCTGGACGCGGCGCAGCGAGGCCACGGCCGCTACGTCTGGCGCTTTCGCCTGTATCACCGGCTCACTCACGCCGCAGTGATCATCTCGTTCTTCCTGCTCGTGTTCACGGGGATGCCGCTGCGCTTCAGCTGTGCGCCCTGGTCGGCCGGGCTCATGCGCCTGTTCGGCGGCGTGCACGCGGCCGGGCTCCTGCACCGGGTGGGGGCGTCGATCACGTTCGGGTACTTCGCCGCGCACCTCTTCTACATGATCCGCGCGCTGATCCGCACGCCGGACCGGCGTCGTCTGCTGTGGGGCGCGGACTCCATCGTGCCCCACCCTCAGGACATCATCGACTTCACGAACCAGTTCCGCTGGTTCCTGGGCCTGGGGCCGCGGCCGAAGTTCGCTCGCTACAGCTACATGGAGAAGTTCGACTACTTCGCCGTGTTCTGGGGCGTCGCGATCATCGGCGGGACCGGGCTGATGCTCTGGTTCCCCGAGCTGTTCGCCGGATTGGTGCCGGGTTGGTTCTTCAACGTGGCCACGGTGGTGCACGGCAATGAGGCGATGCTCGCCACGCTGTTCATCTTCACCATCCACTTCTTCAACGTCCACCTGCGGCCAGAGAAGTTCCCGCTCGACGCCGTCATGTTCACGGGGCGGGCGACGGTGGAGTACATGGAAGAGGAGCACCCGCGCATCCTGGACCACATCGAGGCCAGGGCCAGCGAGCCGGCGCGGGCGGACCAGGCCCCGGACGCCCCCGCGGCGCCGCCCAGCCGGAGGCAGACGCTGGTGGCCGCCATACTCGGATTCCTCGCCCTCGGACTGGGACTCTTGCTGATCGGAATGATGACATGGGTAAGCTTCTGCTGACGCTGACGCTGGCGCTGGCCGCCTTCCTCGCCGGCTGCGAGCAAGGCGGACCGGGTGCGTCGCAGGAGAGGGGAGCCGGCGCTCGCGCGGAAGCCACCGCGGCCGCGTCCGTCCGGGAGCAGCACGCGGATCCCCACGCGGACCTGGCGTGCCGGGCGTGCCACCAGGGGCCGCAGGGCGAGCGCGGCAGGGCGACCGTGCCGGCGTGGTCGTGCAAGGCGTCGGGCTGCCACGAGTCCGGCGGCCCGCCTGAGGTGCAGGTGGCCACCGTGGAGTTCGGGCACCGGGACCACGGCCAGAACGGCGAGGTCCAGGCGACATGCGCGGGATGCCACACCCACAGCGCGGGCGGCGAGCCGCTGCAGGCTTCGGTGGACGCGTGCACCCTGTGTCACCTGTCGCAGGTGTCGAGCCGCGCGCCGGAGGACTGCCGGGTGTGCCACCAGCAGCCGGACCACTCCAGGCTGACGAGCCAGGGCGTGGTGGTCTCCCACTCGAAGCTGCCGTGGATGGAGATCGGGTGTGTGCGCTGCCACTATGACGTCTCGGAGGCGGAAACGAGCGTGGCCAGCGCGCGCTGCCGGGAGTGCCACACGGACATTGCAGCCCTCAACCAGCAGGCGGTGGGCCGCGACCTCCATCCGCTGCACGATGGCGTGAGCTGCACGTCCTGCCACGAGAAGCACATGCACCGCGTGGCGGCCATGAGCTCGGCCGTCGACCTCATCTGCTCCGACTGCCATCGCGAGGAGCACGGGGTGGCGCTGAAGGGAGCGGGGGCTTGGCCCCAGAGCAGCGTTTGCTCGACGTGCCACGAGGGGGTGCACGCGGCGCAACAGCAGCTCATCCTGGGCGTCTCGCCCGACGGCGAGGTGGTCCCCAGCGCCAAGTTCCTGGCCGGAGTGACGTGCCGGTCCTGCCACGTGCCCACACCGGGCGACTCTGTGGGCCCGCTCCGGGGCGAAGCGCAGGCGTGCGGCATGTGTCACGACCAGCGCTACACGCAGGTGCTGAGCTGGTGGATGAGCGGCGTGCAGTCGCGTCTCAACGCGGCGCGCGGCTATCTCCACACGGCCGAGACGACGCTGCGGAGCGCTCCGGACAGCGCCCGCGCGCTGCTCGGGTCCGCGACCCAGATGGTCGACCTGGTGGCGCGCGCTGGCGGCGAGCACAACCTTGAGCTGAGCGATCGCCTGATGCGCGCCGCCGTGGAGCGGACGCGGGAGGCCTACGCCGTGTCGGGAAAGACGGCCCCGGCCGCGCCGAACATGGGGCCGGTCCCCCACATGGGGCTCTGCTCCTACTGCCACTACAGCACGTCCCGGCCGCTGGACATCCGGGACATGCCCGACGAGTTCCACCAGCGGGTTCTGCGGCAGCGGCAGTAGCGTCTGGCGGCCGGTCCGAATGACGGAGACCGGACACGGGTGGACGAACCGGAGCGACGGAGGACTCGGATGCGAGTGGCGTTTCTCGGAGTGGGCAGCATGGGTGCGCCGATGGCGACGAACCTGGCCCGAAGCGGGCACACGCTCACCGTCTGGAACCGCACACGGTCCCGGGCGGAGGGTGTGGAAGGCGCCGTGGTCGCCGCGTCGCCGCGGGAAGCCGCGCTCGGGGCGGACGTGGCGATCACCATGCTCTCCGACGACGACGCGGTGGAAGCCGTCGTCTTCGGCGCCGACGGGCTCCTCGCCGGTCTCCCCGCGGGCGCGGTGCACGCTTGCATGAGCACCATCAGTCCGGTGCTCTCGCGACGACTCGCCGAGGCGCACGCAGGCCGCGGCCAGCGCTACGTGGCCGCCCCCGTGTTCGGACGGCCCGAGGCGGCGGAAGCGGCACAGCTCTGGGTGCTCACGTCGGGTGATGGGGACGCGAGAGCGGCGTGCGCGTCGGTTTTCGAGACGCTGGGGCAGGGCGTGATCGTGGCCGGGCCCCGCCCCGAGCAGGCCAACGTCGTGAAGCTCGCGGGCAATTTCCTGCTCGCGTCGGCCATCGAGGCCATGGCCGAGGCGTTCACGCTGGTGCGCAGCTACGACGTGGACACCGCCGAGTTCCTCCGCACCATCGCGACACGCCTGTTCCGATCTCCGATCTACGAGAACTACGGCGGCATGATCGAGGCGCAGCGCTACGAGCCGGCCGGATTCAGCCTCCGGCACGGCCTCAAGGACATACGCTACGCCCTCGGTGCCGCCGACCGGGCCGAAGTGCCGCTCCCGCTGGCCAGCCTCCTCCACGACCGCCTCCTCTCCGCCACGGCGCGCGGGTGGGCCGATCTCGACTGGGCGAGCCTCGCCCGCGTCGCGGCGGTGGAGGCCGGCGAGTAGGGTCCGGCCGGTCGGCACCCTCGGTCAGGACGGACCACCCGGACAATGGTGCGACGCCGGCTCGGGGGCACATGAGCGTCGACGCGCTTGCGGCGGCGGAAAGCGCGCGTTAGCGTCGTTCCGTCCTTCCGCCTCAACCGCGCCACAACGAAGAGACGCAGAGCCGCGTGAACACGGACCCGGTCGGGGCCCCCGACCTCAGCATGCATCCTGCCGGCGAGAACGGCCGTGAGGAGGAGCTCAGGACCGTTCGGAACCGGCTCGAGCAATCCGCATCGCTGCTGCGGGCCGCGCTGGACTCCACCACGGACGGTGTGCTCGTGGTGGACCGGGATGGCCGGATCGTGAGCTACAACGGCCGCTTCACCGAGATCTGGGGCGTCCCGGAGGAGGTGCTGGCCACCGGCGACGACGACCTGGCCCTCCAGTACGTGATCGAGAAGCTGCAGGACCCCACCGCGTTTCTCGATCGGGTCCGCACACTGTACGGCGACCCCGAGCGGACGGGGCACGACGTCCTCCGCTTGCGGGACGGGCGAGTGATCGAACGCTTCTCTCTTCCGCAGCGCCTCGGTGCCCGCGTGGTCGGGCGAGTCTGGAGCTTCCGCGATGTCACCGAGCAGAAGCGGATGCAGGAGGCGCTCATCGACAGCGAGCGCCGCTACCGCCGGCTGTTCGAAGAGTCACGCCACGCCCTCTATATCTCGACCCACAGCGGCGACTTCGTGGATGTGAACCGGGCGATGCTCGACCTCTTCGGTTACAGCCGCCGCGAGCTTCTGCGCCAGAATGCCAGCGCGCTCTACGCGGATCCCGCCGACCGGGAGGCGTTCCAGCGGACCGTCGAGGGGATGGGATCGGTGCGCAACCACGAAGTCCAGCTCAAGGACCGCGACGGCCGGGTCCTGGACTGCGTGATCACGGCAACGGCCCGGCGAGCTCGGGACGGCGAGATCATCGGATACGAAGGGATCATAGAGGACGTCACGGACCGGAAGCGCTCCACGGCGGCGCTGCGGGAGAGCGAGGAGTATTTCCGCTCGCTCATCGAGAACGCGCTGGACACCATCACGATCCTGAGCGCCGACGGTACGATCGCGTACGAGAGCCCCTCGGTGGGCCGCGTCCTGGGCTTCACCCCCGAGGAGATGGTCGGCACGTCCGTTTTCGACTACATCCACCCGGAGGACCTCCCCCGGGTGAAGGAAGTGTTCGCCCAGGCGGAAACGCAGCCGGGAATGATCTCGCGCCTCCAGCTGCGGTTCCGGGATCACGAGGGGGGCTGGCGGATGCTGGAGGCGGTCGGCAGGAACCTCCTCCACCATCCCGCGGTCGGCGGCGTGGTGGTGAACGCCCGCGACGTCACGGAGCGGAAGGAGGCGGAGGATCGCCTGCTCCACGACGCATTCCACGACCAGCTCACCGGCCTCCCCAACCGCGCGCTTTTCATGGACCGGCTGAACCAGTTCGTGAAGAGGGGACAGCGGGCGGACACGCCCGGTTTCGCCGTCCTGTTCCTGGACGTGGACCGGTTCAAGGTAGTGAACGACAGCCTCGGCCACGGTGCGGGGGACCTGCTTCTGGTGGAGATCGGTCGGCGGCTGGAGACGTGTCTCCGCCCTGGGGACACCGTGGCGAGGGTGGGCGGCGACGAGTTCGCCCTTCTGCTGGACGGCACCGAGTCCGTGGACGAGGCCAGGGCGGTCGCGGACCGCATCCACGAGGCGATGCGCCGCCCGTTCCATACCGGACGGCGTGAGGTGTACGCCACGATCAGCACGGGGATCGCCGTGAGCTCGCCGGAGTACCGGCGCGCGGAGGAGATCCTCCGCGACGCGGACATCGCCATGTACCGCGCGAAGAGCGCCGGACGCGCGCGGAGCGAGGTGTTCGACCGCGCCATGCACGATGACGCAGTGGCCGTGCTGGAGCTGGAGACTGCGCTCCGACGGGCCGTGGAGCGCCAGGAGTTCGTGCTGCACTACCAGCCGATAGTTTCCCTGCGGGATGGGCGGCTGCTCGGTCACGAGGCGCTGATCCGGTGGCAGCATCCGGAGCGGGGACTGCTCGGCCCCGACGAGTTCCTGGCGGTGGCGGAGGAGACCGGTCTCATCGTCCCGATCAGCTGGTGGACGGTCCGCCAGGCCGCGCAGCGGGCCCGGGAATGGTGGGTGCCGGAGGAGCGGGGGCCGTACGTGGCAGTGAACCTCTCGGCGACGCAGCTCTCGCAGGCGGACCTCATCGACCAGCTCCGATCCGCGCTCGAGGAGACAGGGGCGCCTGCGGAGGCGCTGCGCCTGGAGCTCACGGAGAACGTGCTGATGGAGAAGGCCGAGGCCACCATTCACATGATGGACGCGCTGCGGGAGCTGGGGATTCGCCTCATGATCGACGACTTCGGGATCGGCTACTCGTCACTGAGCTATCTCCATCGCTTCGCGCCCCATACCTTGAAGATCGATGGGTCCTTCATCCGCGCCATCGGCCCGGATGGCGAGAACAGCGAGATCGTCCGCACCATCGTGGCGCTCGCGGACGAGCTGGAGATGGAAGTGGTGGCGGAGGGCGTTGAAACCCGCGAACAGTTCCGCATGGCGCGGATCCTCGGATGCAAGTCGGCCCAGGGCTACTACCTCGCCCGACCAATGTCCGCCGCCGCCGCCGCTGTTTCACTCGAGCGCGTGTGGGAGCTGGCCTGAGCGACCCTGACGACCTCCGCCCGCGTCGGGTCTGGTCGCTCCGCCTGGGGCTCCAGCTGGCGCTCCTTTCCGCCGTCCTGCTCTTAGCCCTGTGGGTCAACCTGTACGCCGCGGAGCACGACTTCGTCCGCGAAGCCGCAGTCCGCTTCGGCTATCCGGGCGTGCTCGCCGCCGGGGTCGTCAGCGGCTTCAACCTGGTCGTACCGATCCCCCTCGTCGCGTTTCTCCCGTTCTTCGTCGACGTGGGTATGGATCCTGTGCCGACCGTCACGCTGATCGCGCTCGGGATGACGATGGGCGACTGCCTGGGCTACCTGATCGGCCACGCGGCCCGCGACGCGCTCTCGCCGCGGCTCCGGGGGCGGATGGCGAGACTCGAGCGGATGCGCCGCCGGCGGCCGTGGCTGCCGCTGCTCGTGGTGTTCCTGTACGCGGCGATCGTCCCCGCGCCCAACGAGATTCTGGTCATTCCGCTGGCGTTCCTGCGCTATCCGCTGCTCGGAGTCTTCGCCGCCGTGCTGGCCGGGAACGTCATCTTCAACGGACTGGTGGGGCTCGGCCTGATGAGCGCGTTCGCCGGGATGTGAACCTCCGCCGCCGGCGGAGCCTACGCAAGGAGAGTCATGAACGAGACGATGCGGGGTGCCGTGGTGGCCTTCGCCTGCGTGGCAACGCTGGGCGCGTGCGCCGCGGGGGTCGAGGAGCCAGCCGACCTGGTGATCGTGAACGGCCACGTCGCGACGGTGGACACGGCCCGGCCCACTGCGGCAGCCGTGGCCGTGAAGGGGGACCGCATCGCGGCGGTCGGAAGCGATGCGGAGATCCGGCGCTACATCGGCCCGGAAACGCGCGTGCTGGACGTCGGCGGCAGCCTTGTCATGCCCGGCTTCATCGAAGGCCACGGCCACTTCCTGGGCGTGGGGGAGGCACAGCTCGAGCTCGACCTGACGAAGGCACGCAGCTGGGACGAGATCGTCGCCATGGTCCGCGAGGCCGCCCTGGCCGCGGAGCCCGGCGAGTGGATCCTCGGCCGCGGCTGGCATCAGGAGAAGTGGGACAGCGTCCCCGCCGATGCCGTGGACGGCGTGCCGACGCACCACGCGCTGAGCGCGGCTTCGCCGGACAACCCCGTGGTCCTGGAGCACGCCAGCGGACACGCGTCGCTGGTGAACGCGAAAGCACTGGAGCTCGCGGGCATCCGCAAGGGGACGCGCCCGCCGGACGGAGGCGAGATCGTGGCGGACGCGGCCGGTGACCCCACCGGCCTGCTGCGGGAGAACGCGCAGCGGCTCGTGTCCTCGGCAATGGCGGAGTCCGAGGCGGGATTGACCGTCGAGGAGCAGCGGGACCGGTTCCGGCGGCTGGTGCGGCTCGCGGCCCGTGAAGCGCTTTCGAAGGGCATCACCACGTTCCACGACGCCGGTGCCTCGTTCCGCGTCATCGACGGCTACCGCCGGATGGCGGAGGACGGCACGCTGCCGATCCGGCTGTACGTCATGGTTCGCGGCGAGTCCAACGAGACGATGGCCGCGCACCTGGCCGAGTACCGGATGATCGGCGTGGGGAACCACCACCTGACGGTGCGCTCGATCAAGCGCCAGATCGATGGCGCGCTCGGCTCCCATGGCGCGTGGATGCTGGCGCCGTACGCCGACATGCCTTCCAGCACCGGCCTCGTCCTCGAGCCCGTGGAGGAGGTGGCCCGGGCCGCCGAGATCGCCATCGCCAACGACTTCCAGGTGAATACCCACGCCATCGGCGACCGGGCGAACCGCGAAGTGCTGGACATCTACGAGAAGGTCATGGCCGAGCACCCGGACAAGCGTGACCTCCGCTGGCGCATCGAACACGCGCAGCACCTCGACCCCGCCGACCTCCCCCGCTTCGCAGAGCTCGGCGTGATCGCCTCCATGCAGGCCGTCCACGCCACCTCCGACTTCCCCTGGGTTCCGAAGCGCATCGGCGTCGAGCGCGCCCACACCGGCGCCTACCGCTGGCAGGACCTCTGGAAATCCGGCGCGGTGGTCACCAACGGCACCGATGCCCCGGTGGAGGACGTCAACCCGCTCGCCAGCTTCTGGGCTTCCGTCTCGCGAACCCTCCCCGACGGCACTCCCTTCGACCCGGAGCAGCGTCTCACCCGTGACCAGGCGCTCCGCGCCTACACCATCAACAACGCCTACGCCGCGTTCGAGGAGGACCTCAAGGGCTCGCTCACCCCGGGCAAGCTGGCCGACATCACCGTCCTCTCCCGCGACATCACCACGGTCCCCGCGGACCAGATCCGCGACGCCCGCGTGCTCTTCACGATCGTCGGCGGAGAAGTAGTGTACGACGGCGAGGGTCCCCCGGAGGAGGCGGTGGGCGGAACGTGAAGTAGGAGAAGGCCCCACACGTGTTGGGGCCCCCGCCTGACAGACATTAATCGGACCTCGACATAGATTTTAGGGTCCTGTGCGGCCGCGGGTTGTCGACCCGCGGCCGCACGCGCAATCCGGAAGGTTCATGACCAGGAGGCCCGGGTGAAAGGGTTGGAGCGGGAAGGCGGGCTGCTGGACCGGCTGCTCGCCATACCTCTCTTCTACAAGATCCTGGCGGCGAACGCTTTCATCGTGCTGCTGTTCTCGCTGCTCGCCACGCTCCTCGCCGTGGAGCTGGGACGGGCCGGGGCTTCGGTGGGCCCGCTGGTGGCGCTGGCCGTGGCCGGAGCGGTGGTGAGCGTGGCCGTGAACGGCGTGATCATCCAGATCGCGCTGGAGCCGCTGCGGCTGCTGCGCCGGACGGCGGACCGCGTGCAGGAAGGTGAGGTGGACGCCCGGGTTCCGTACTCACCGCTGGCCGATCGCGAGATGCGGCGGCTGATGGAAGCGACCAACGCCATGCTGGACCGGCTCTCGGACTACAGGCGCCGGCTGCGGGACGTGGCGGCCAGGGCGCTGAACGCTGCGGAGGAGGAGCGGCGGCGGATCTCGCTGGAGCTCCACGACGACGCGTCCCAGCGGCTGGCGGCGATCCTGATGCGGCTCCGCCTCGCGCGCAGCGTCGGTGATGCGGAAGCGAAGGAAGCGGTGCTGGAGGAAGTCCGTCGTGAGCTGGCGGAAGCTGCGGACGGGCTGCGGCGGTACGCGCAGGGGTTGCGGCCGCCGGCGCTGGACGAGCTGGGGCTGGGGGCGGCCATCGAGTCGCACGTGCGGCACGTGTCGGAGTCCGCGCTGGTGCGGGTGGAGGTGCGCACCGACGGGGTGGGGCGGTTGGAGTCGCCCGAAGCCGAGCTGGCGCTCTACCGCATCGTCCAGGAAGCGATCACGAACGCGCTGCGGCACAGCCGTGCCACGCGCATCCGGGTCGCCGTGAAGCGGGACGGGGACACGGCGGTGGCAACCGTGTCCGACAACGGGGTGGGCTTCGATGTGGAGCGGCAGCTGCTCAGCCATGACGATCAGCATGGCCTGGGCCTCTTCGGGATGCGCGAGCGGGCGAGCTACGTGGGAGGGAAGGTGGATCTCACCAGCGCGCCCGGCGAGGGCACCGTGGTCCGCGCGATCGTTCCCGCGGAGGGGGCGGGCGCGGCCCGCGCTCTCGACGTCTTCGCCCGCGGCGGCACGCCAGACGCCTGATTCTCCCCGCGCTGACATCCCCCGGCAGCGGCCGGGCGCCTCGCCCCGCCTCTACTGCTCGGCCCGGAGCAGCCCCGTCTGGAGCGCGAACCGCACCAGTTCCGAACGATGCCTCAGCTGCAGCTTGTCCATGATCCGGCTGCGGTACGTGTCCACGGTCTTCGGGCTGATGAACAGCTTCTCGCCGATCTCGCTCGAGCTGAACCCCTCCGCAGTCATCGCGAGAACGTCCCGCTCCCGCTCCGTCAGCTTGCTCAGCGGACCACGCATCTCGTCCGCGTCCGCATCCTTGTAGCGCTCCAGCAGGAGCTTCGCCGCGCTCGGGTACAGGAACACCTCGTCCCGCGCAACGGTCCGGATCGCGTGCGTCAGATCCTCATCCGCGCTCGTCTTCCGCACGAAGCCGCTGCCGCCCGCGTCCAGCACCGGCAGCAGGAACTCCTCTTCGGCGTGCATCGTCAGCACCAGCACCTTCGTCCCAGCGTCCATCGCCGCGATCCGCCGCGTCGCCTCCATCCCCCCCATCCCCGGCATGGACAGGTCCATCACCACGATGTCGGGCGTCAGCTCCTTCACCTTCTTGATGGCTTCCTCGCCCGTCTCCGCCTCTCCTACGACCTGGAGGTCCGGCTCGGCGTCCAGCAGCGCCCTCAGACCCGCCCGTAAGACCCCGTGATCGTCGGCCAAGAGAATCCGTATCGTCTTCGGCATCGTCGCCTTTCCCCGTGCGTAGCTGTGACGTCAGGAAATCTAGCACGCGAGCGGCGTGCGGGTTAGTCGGGACACCGTCGGGGCGCCACGTAAGGGAAATCCCTACTCCGCCGACGCAATCATTCCGACGCCCGAACCGCGCTGTCCCCGACTGACGCGGCGGGCGCAAGGCAATAGTGTAGTGCAGTGACAGCAAATCCACCACCTCGACGGAGGCGATTGATGAAGGCGAACGTGGGGGGCATCGACAGAGTGGCGCGCGTGGTGCTGGCAGCCGTGGCGGTGGCGCTGGGGCTGGGAGGTGTGGTCGGGGGTGTGCTGACGGTGGTGCTGTACGTGGTGGGGGCGGCGCTGCTGCTGACGGCGGGTGTGGGGAACTGCCCGCTGTACACGGTGCTGGGTGTCACCACGCGGAAGGGGGCGACGTCCGGCGCCTGACGAGGGGTGGGGCGGTGACGTGGGGGCGATCCAGCGTCAGGGCCCTTCGGATTGGAGCGGCACGGTGAAGGAGAAGCGGGAGCCGTGCCCCTCATCGCTTTCCACGAAGATGCGTCCTCCGTGGGCCTCGGCGAGGCCCTTCGCGATGGCGAGCCCGAGGCCGAGGCCGTGGCTCCCATGCTGGCGTGCCTGCCAGAATCGATCGAAGACCCGGGGCAGGTCGGCGGCCGGGATTCCGGGACCGGTGTCTTCGACGGTGAAGACGACCTCCTGATCGGTGCCGCGGGCGGCAATGGTGATGGAGCCTCCGGCGGGGGTGAACTTGAGTGCGTTGCCGACGAGGTTGGAGAAGATCTGGCGGATGCGGTCGGCGTCGACGCGGAGGAACTCGGGGAGGTGGTCGGTCGCGACGAGGGCGAGGTCGACGTGCTGCTCCTGGGCGAGGGGGCGGAGCGTGCGGACGGTCTCTTCGAGGAGGCTGCTGGCGACCTCGGGGCGTTTGACCAGGCGGACGCGGCCGGCCTCGATGCGGCGGACTTCGAGCAGGTCACCTATGAGCCGGTTGGCTTGCATGGCGGCGGCGCGAATGGCCTCGACCTGCTCGTGGGCTGCGTCGATGCGGTCGTCTTCGAGGACGCGGTCGATGACGCGCGCGGCGACCCTGATGGCGCTGAGGGGGTTGCCCAGGTCGTGGGAGACGACCCCGAGGACCTCGTCGCGGGCGGCGACGGCGTCGCGGGCCTCCCGGTAGAGCCGGGCGTTGTCGACGGCCATGGCGGCCCGTCGTGCGAGGTCGGTGGCGAGGAGGGCGTCGTCGCTGTCGAAGTGGCGGGTCGGAGAAGCGGAAGCCAGGGAGAAGGCGCCGAGGGTGCGGCCGCGCGCCATGAGCGGGACGACGAGGAGGGAGTGGAGGCCGAGGACGGTGAGGGCGCGGTAATGCTCGTCGTCGGCGGAGATCGCGTGAAGGAAGGCGTCGCTCACCTGCGCAATGATCTCCGGCTCGCCGGTCTCAAGGACCGTGAGGGCGGGGTGATGGCGGCCGGTTGCGGGCGGGTGGGCCATGAGGATCTGAGCCTCGGCGTCGCGGCCGGCGTCGGCGTGGGCGACCTCGACGCGGACGAGGCGGCCGTCGTGGAGGAGGTCGACGACGCACCAGTCGGCGAGGTGGGGGAGGCCGACGCGGGCGAGGCGGGAGAGGGTGTCCTTGTAGTCGAGCGACAGGGCCAGCGCCTCGCTGGCGTCGGCGAGGAAGCGCTGGCGCTCCTCGGCTCGTTTGCGGTCGGTGATGTCGCGGAGCACGACCGTCAGGATGGTGGCCTCGGGTGTGGTGAGGCGCGAGATGGAGGCTTCCGCGGGGAACTCGGTCCCGTCGCGGCGCCGCCCCGAGATCTCGCGCCGTTCGCCCATTCGCCTGGCTTCGCGGGGGCCGGCCGCGAAGGCGCGCATGTGCTCGCGGTGGGGGGTGCGGAAGCGCTCCGGGAGCAGGATGCCGAGCGGCTGACCGAGCACCTCCTCGCGGGCGTAGCCGAAGATGTCCTCGGCGCCGCTGTTGAAGAGGATGATCCGGTAGGCCTCATCGACGGTGATGATGGCGTCCGCGGCGATCTCGATGATGCCTTCGAAGGCCTCACGCGGGATGGTGCCGCCGCCGTTGGAGGACGACGCGTCACGGGGGCTCGCGGTGCGGAGACCGCGGGTCAGTCTCGAGAGGATGCTCACGTTGCGGGTCGGGGCTTCACGCCGGAGTCACGTGTGGGAAAGATAGCCGTGGGAGCGGAATCGGTCGAGCAGCGCCGGATGGATCGAGAGTTGCGCGAGGCGAAGGGGTTGCCCGCGCGGGGGCGAAGGGACATAGTCGTGCCCGCGGCGGAGGGAAACCATGGATCGCACGAGGCGGACCCGGCCGGGCGTGCCGGACCTCGCGCAGCGCCGCCGGGGTGGGCCGAGCCACCGGGTGGCGGAGAGGCCGCGTTTCCGATGAAGCCGAAAAACGACCTGGCACAGAAAGTCCATTCGCTGCGGGCGTTCGCCCGTGGGACGAACGTGGTGCCGATCCTGGTGCAGAGCGACCCGGACCCGGACGGAATGGCGAGCGCGCTGGGGCTGCGCACGCTCCTGCACCGCCGTGAGGAGGAAAGCCCGCTGATCAGCCTGGGCGAGGTGACGCGTCCGGAGAACCAGCGGATGGCGGAGCTCCTGGACCTGCGCGTGGTGCGGGTCACGGACGCCGAGCTGAACGGCTTCAAGCGGGTGATCACGGTGGACACGCAGCCGACGCCCGCGGCCACGCGTCCTCGCTACGCCGTGGTCGACCACCACCCGCCGCGGGACGGGTACACGGCCGACTTCCTGGACATCCGCACGGACATGGGGGCCGTCTCCACCATGGTGACGCAGTACCTGCGCGTGGGCGACGTCCGCCGCATCACCCCGCGCCTGGCGACGGCGCTCCTTTACGGCATCCGCACCGACACGGAAGTGCTGCGGCGCGGGGCCACGGGGGCCGACGTGGAGGCGTACGCGTTCCTCCAGGGGATCGCGGACCAGGAGCTGCTGCGCAAGATCGGGCGCCCCGCGTTCTCGGAGGACGGGGTGCGCGCCACCGGCCGCGCGCTGGCGGGGCTGCGCAAGCAGGGCGACATCGCCGTCGCCTACGTGGGGCGGCTGGACGACCGCGCCTCCCACGTGCTGCCGAACCTTGCCGACTTCTGCCTGACCATCGAGGGCGTCTCCTGGTCCGGTGCCGGCGGGCTGGTCGGAAACGAGAATGGTGGTCAACATCCGGCGTGCCGGAGCAGGGATGGGGGCTGGGGACCTGGCGCGGGCGGTGGCGGAGGAGGAGGGACGGGGCGGTGGGCACCGGTCGATGGCCCGGGTGACCCTCGACCTGGCCGGGAAGCCGCCGATGTCGGAGACCCCTGGCGACCCGGACGTCACGGCGTGGATCCTGGAGCGCATGATCGGTGGCGTGGACGCGCTCAGGGGGGTCCGGACCGGTTGAGCGTGATCGCGCGTCGCCGCGATCGCCGGCATCTTCGCTCAGACGAGTCCCACCAGCTGACGGAGCAGTCCGACGAAGCGGACGGCCTCCACGACCGTGCGGGGCGAGGGGAAGCGTCGCTGGCCGAAGGAGTGGGAGAAGAGTGAGGTGATCCCGCCCCCCGCGAGGCGCCCGGGCGGGAGCGCCCGCCGCAACCGGACCATCTCGGTCCAGGGGATGAGGCGGTCATCGCGGCCGTGGGCGAGAAACACCGGCACGGTGACGCGCGGCAGCCAGGGTCCCGGGTCGAGGAGCGGCTCGGTCTCCAGCGCCGCGGCCACCATGCGATCCACGAGCGTGCCCACGCGCGTCCTCTCCTCCGCCGACAGCCGGGTTCCCGCAGGCGCCGCCAGCAGGCCGTACACCTCCCGCTGGTCGGTCGAAAGGGTGCCCCGCAGGTCGGCCGCGCGCCCGTCCATGGCCGGGTCCCACGCGCGCAGCCCGTGCCGCCCCGCGTGGCGTGCCAGCGCCAGCAGCGCGTCCGCCAGCGCCGCGTCGCCGCGATGCTCGGGCAGGAGCGTGAGGTAGTTCCCGGCCAGGATCCACCGGCCGTACGGGTCGGGCTCCCGGTGGTGCGCCTCGCCGTCCAGCTCGTGGTCGCCGAGGAACATGAAGCGCGTGACGCGCAGCATGTCCGCGTACCCGCCCCACGCCGCCACGCCCGCGATGCGTCCGTGGAGGGCAGGGTCGCAGGCCGCGATGAGCGCCTGCGTCGCCCCGAAGGAAAAGCCCAAGACACCGATCCGACCGGGCTCGGTGAGGCCGCGGGCGTCGAGAGCGAGCACGGCGGCGCGGATCGTGTCGACGGTGGTCCGGGGCGCCACGTGGAGCGCTCGCCACTCGGGGATGTCGGGGACAAGGACGACCGTTCCGGACGCGGCGAGGGCTCGTGCAAGGCGGCGGAGCGACTCGTGATGTCGGCCGTGATAGGTGATCCCGTGCAGCGTCATCCACCCGGGCAGCGGCGTGCGGGCTGCACGAGGCCTGTAGACGGTTGCGGGAAGCGTCTGTCCGCCGCGTTCGTAGACCGTCTCCTCCTCCACGACTGCGCGCTGACGGGGCGCCAGGAACTCGCGGAGGAAGCGGAGCGTCGAGGACATCGCCGAGGGCGGGTGCGCCGGGGTTCCCTGCCGCGGCCTGCCGCCGCTAGCGAGCGCCGCGGAGGAAGAAGGGCTCGAGGAAGCGGAAGGCATCGTCGTGCGGCGCCGGCTCGGCCCCGGCGTTCACGTCCAGGCGCATGACGCGCACCGTGTCGCCCGCGAACGCCCGCGGCCAGCGTGGGAGGCCGGTTCCGCCCGGCTGGTTCGGATCCCCGGTCTTCACGAAGTTGGCGAAGTACGTCTGCATGAGCTCGGAGAGCGCGTGATCCTCCGCCGTCCACGCGTAGACCTCGTTCGTGGCCAGGTTGCCCAGGGCGTACTCGATCTCCGACGAGTGCACGGCGCCGCGAGCGGGCGGCGGCGCCTCTTCGGTGCGGCCGGGCGGACGCGGGCGCGCGAACAGGTAGCGGTACACGGGAGCGTCCCCGCCCGTGCGGCCATGGAGCTGGGCCCATTTCCACGTGCTGAAGCTTATGAAGCGGGCGCCGGCGAGGAAGGTGGCCGACTCCATCACCTGCTCCGGCGTGCCGCCCGGCAGGAGCCGGAGCAGGGCATCGGTGCTGTCCCCGAGCACCTGGCGAACCACTGAATCGTAGCGCGCGGGCGACGGCTCGTCCGTCCCGAGGATCGCTCGCCAGCCCCCCTCCTCCGTGTTCCACCCCACGAGCAGCGGGATCGCGGCCTGGTCTCCCGATGCCAGGATCTCCGCGGGCGGCCGGGGAAGGAAGAAGCCGTCGACCACCGGGGGGAAGCCGCCGACGCCGGGCTGCCCCGTGGCTCGCAGCAGGCTGTCGGCAGGGACTCGACGCAGCTCGGCGAGCGACGTCGTCCCCAGGGCCCTCGCGAACGCCTCGCCCTTCGCCTCGGCGTCCGCCAGCGGCACCGGCGCGGAGGTAGGTCGGATCATCGCACCGCTCTCGCCGATGGCGCCCGCCAGGAGGTCGCGGGAGAGCGGCGACGTCATGAGCGCGCTCACGGAGATCGAGCCGGCGGACTCACCGCCGATGGTCACCCTCTCCGGGTCGCCGCCGAACGCGGCGATGTTGCGCCGGACCCAGCGGAGCGCTGCCACCTGGTCGAGAAAAGCGTAATTGCCTGAAGCGTGACGCGTCGACTCGGCGGTGAGCGCGGGGTGCGCCAGGAGGCCGAAGACGTCGAGGCGGTAGTTGGTCGTGACGACGACCAGCCCCCGCCGGGCGAGGCTCTCCCCATCATAGCGCAGCTCCGAGCCGTCCCCCGCGATCATCCCGCCGCCGTAGAAGTAGACCAGAACCGGCAGGCGCGCGTCTGCGGCGGCTGCGGAGGTCCAGACGTTCAGGTACAGGCAGTCCTCGCTCATGCCGTTCGAGCGGAAGACCATGTCGCCGAACACCGGCCGCTGCATGCACCGCGGGCCGAAGCGGTCGGCGTTCCGGACGCCGCTCCACGCGGGAGGGGGCTGCGGCGGACGCCAGCGGAGTTCGCCCACGGGCGGCGCCGCGAAGGGGATGCCGCGGAAGGTGCGGACGCGAGCGTCGCTGGACCTCGTCCCGGCCAGGAGCCCGCCCGCGACGCGCACGGTGTCTCCGGCGGCGAAGCCGGACGCGGCGCCCGCTCCGCCAGGCTGGGGGCCCTCGGTGGCGGGCGGCGAGCCTTCGCGGGCGGCGCAGCCGCCGATGGACGCGAGCACGGCGGCGCCGAGGAGGAGGCGTGCGGAGCAGGCCGGGGCCCGGGGCGTGGCCATGCCCGGCGTCAGTAGGCGGCCAGCTCGCGGATCGCGGCCAGCACCTTCTCCGCGTCCGGGAGGATGGCGGCTTCGAGCTGGGGCGCGTAGGCCACCCACGTGTCCAGGCTGGCGACCCGCTTCACGGGGCCATCCAGCCACTCGAAGAGGTCACTGGCGAGGCGGGCGCTGATCTCGCTGCCGATTCCCCAGCTCAGGCTGTCCTCGTGGGCGACCACCACCTTGTTCGTTTTCCTCACGCTGGCGGCGACGGTCTCCATGTCCAGCGGGTTGAGCGAGCGGAGGTCGATCACCTCCACGCTGGTCCCGTCCTGGTCCTCCGCCATCCGGGCCGCGTCCAGCGACCGCTTCACCACCGCGCCGCAGGTCACGACCGTCAGATCCGTCCCTTCCCGCACCACCTTCGCCTTCCCGAACGGGATCATGAAGTCGGGCCCCGGATACGGGCTCTTGTTGTACACCTGCCGGTAGAGGTGCTTGTGCTCGAGGAAGATGACCGGGTCCTCGGAGCGGATGGCCGTGCGCAGGAGGCCGGCGGCGTCCAGCGCCGTGGACGGCATGACCACGCGCAGCCCGGGGGAGTGCGTGAACAGCGTCTCCCCCGTCTGGCTGTGGTAGATGGCGCCTCCCTTCAGGTAGCCGCCGTACGTGACGCGGACGACCACCGGGGCGGCCCAGCTGCCGGCGCTCCGGTAGCGCATGGTGGCCAGCTCGTTGCGCAGCTGCTGGAACGCCGGCCAGATGTAGTCGAAGAACTGGATTTCCACGACCGGCTTGACTCCCCGCACCGCCATGCCGATGGCCCTGCCCACGATGTTGGCCTCCGCCAGCGGCGAGTTGAACACGCGCGTCCCGCCGAACTTCTGCTGGAGCCCCCACGTGACCTTGAAGACCCCGCCTTTCCCCTTGCACTCGTCGAGCGCGTCCTCTCGGCTCGCGTCCGCAACGTCCTCGCCGAAGAGCACGATCCGCGGGTCGCGCGCCATCTCGTCGCGGAGGCAGGAGTTGAGGAGGTCCACCATGGTGGTCTCGTCCCCTTCGAATGCCGGCGAATCCTCAGTGTCGAACGCGGCCGACGTCGGGTCCACCTCCTCCGAGTACAGGAACTTCATCGCCGTCTCCGGCGCCGGTTGCGGCTGCTCGAGCGCGCGATCCGCTGCTTCGCCCACCTCGTCGCGGACCTCCTGCTCCAGCGTGTCCAGCTCCTCCGCCGTGGCGATCCCCTCGTCCTCCAGGTACTTCCGGAACGTCACCAGCGGGTCCCGCGTCGCCTCCGCCTCCCGCTCCTTCGACGTCCTGTACATCCGCTCGTCGTCGGACATGGAATGGGAGTACGGCCGGATCACATGGGCGTGCAGCAGCGCCGGCCCCTTCCGCTTCCGGCAGTGCTCCACCGCCTTCCTCGACGCTTCCAGGCTTTCCGGCAGGTCCGTGCCGTCGTACTCCTGGATGAACAGGTCCGGGAAGCCTTTCACCAGCGCGCTGATCTTCCCGCCGGCCGTGTTCACCTCCACCGGCACCGAGATCGCGTACCCGTTGTCCTCCACCAGGAACACGACGGGAAGCTTCAGGTTCGACGCCGTATTCAGCGCCTCCCAGAACTCCCCTTCCGACGTCTGGCCCTCGCCGGTGGTGCAGAGGACCACTTCATCGTCCTCGAAGGATTCGATCTCACCCCGCATCTCCTCCAGGAGGCCAGCCCGCCACGCACCCTCCGCCGTGCCGACGGCCTGCAGGCACTGCGTCCCCGTGGGCGACGACGTGCTCACGATACGCAGCTCCCGGTGGCCCCAGTGCGACGGCATTCTGGCGTCCACCGCTCGCCGGGTCCACTTCAGCCCCCACCGCCTGCAGCAGCTGCTCGTACGGCGTCACCCCGAGCGCCTGGCTCAACGCCCGGTCCCGGTAGTACAGGTAGGCCCAGTCCTTCCCCGGCCGCAGCCAGTGCGCCACCGCCACCTGCGCCGCCTCGTGGCCCGCGCCGGAGATCTGGAAGAAGATCTTGTTCTGCCGCTTCAGGCCGATCTCCTTGTCGTCCGTCCGCCGCGCGGCAAACATGGTCCGGTACAGCGAAAGCAGCGTCGACGCCTCCAACTCCTCGGGACGCCCGTTCCCGGACGACGACGTCGTCGCACCGGCCTTCCCGCCGCCTTCTCCGCTCTTCGTCCTGGCTTGCCTGGTGGCCATGCTCATCCGGGTTGAGTGGACAGAAACGCAAGATAACCGTTCTCGCGCGGGCCTCGCCACCGAGCCAAGCCTGCCCGGCGCGTCCGCGGGCCGCGGCAGAACTGTCGGAGCCGCGGCCGTGGCGAAGGGGAGCCGGGCGCGCGCCTCCGGGGCGTCCGGTCGGGACCTGCCAGGGCGGTGCAACATCGAGGCCCGGGGAGCCCATGTTGGCGGAAGCCGCGACCCGGCCGCCGGGGGTGATCCATCACATCCCTCGACCGGAATCACGGATTTCTGTATCTTGATGGTCGGGTCCCCTCCCCGGATCACCTCACAGACGAACCGTGCAAACCACGACGCCCACGAGGCTGCTGGCCTCCATGCTGGTGCGGCCGCACGTGTGGATGGGGCTGGTCCGTGCCGGCTGGCGGTTCCGGAGCCGCGGCTGGTGGCGTCGATTGCCGTTCCTCCCATTGCCGCCGCGTGAATACCTGCTCTGGCGGCTTCACACCGCGTACGGGGAAGAAGGACGCGCGCCGACGGCGGGAGAAGTGGCGCGGTACGTGACGTGGGCCAACCGGATGCACGGCACGCGACGAGCGGGAGTGCGAGCGCGATGAAGCGATTATTCCTGCTGATCCTGCTCCTCGGCCTGGCCACCGTCACGGTCCCGCCGCTCCGGCAGCGGGCCGAGCCCCATCTGAACGTGTTCCGGGTGTGGCTCGGCGACAAGCTCGAAGGTCCGATGTCGCCAGTGCTGACGCCGGTCCGCCAGATCAAGGGGCAGTCGGAGATCGGACAGTTCATCTCGAAGATGACTTCAGACCGGAACCGGGGGACCCCGCCGCCGCGGCCGAACGATTTCACCAACTACCTGGTCGGTCGCCGGCTGAGCGAGGACGGGCTGGACCCCTGGGGGCTCCCGTACGTGGTGCAGCAGCGCCGGGACAGCCTGTACGTGGTCTCTGCGGGGCCCGACGTGGATTACGGCACGGAGGACGACCTCCGCCAGGGAATGCGGTACGCCCCCCCACGGACGGTGCGCCCCATGATCCGGCGGTAGGCAGTGTTCCGGGTCGGGCTGACGGGGAACGTAGCCAGCGGGAAGTCGTCGGTCGCCCGGGAGTGGTCGCGCCTGGGCGCGTCGGTGATCGACGCCGACGCTCTTGCCCGGCGCGCGGTGGAGCCCGGCTCGGCCGGCCTGGAACGGGTGCGCGAAGCGTTCGGCGACCAGGTCATCCGGGACGGGCAGCTGGACCGCGCGGCACTGCGTCGTCTGGTCTTCGCCGATGAGCAGGCGCGCCGGCGCCTGGAAGCGATCGTCCATCCGGAGGTCGGGCGTCTGCGAGCAGTGGAGGAAGCGCGGCTCGCAGAGCGCGGCCGGGAGATCGTGATCCACGACATCCCCCTCCTCTTCGAGGTCGGGCTCTCGGACGAGTTCGACATGATCGTGCTGGTGGACGCGCCCGCCGAGGTGCGCGCGCGCCGTCTGGCGAGAGAGCGCGGTCTGACCGGGGAGGAGATCCGGGCGGTGATGCGCTCGCAGATGCCGGCCTCGGGGAAGCGCGGAAGGGCCGACATCATCATCCCGAACGAGGGCTCGGTCGAGGAGCTGGGAGAGTCGGCGAGGCGGGTGTGGCGCGAGATCGTGAGACGGTCCGGCCGTCGCGGCGCCTCCGCGGCGGGGACGATCCGCGTGGACATGCACGTGCACACCCGGCTCTCGTTCGACTGCCGGAGCCGTCCGGATGCGGTAGTGAAGCGGACGCTGGAGGTGGGGCTCGGGCGCGTCTGCATCACGGACCACAACGAGATCGAGGCCGCGCTGGACCTGCACGCCCGCTATCCGGACCGGGTGATCCCGGGCGAGGAGGTGAAGACGGCGGAGGGTGTGGACGTGGTGGGGCTCTACCTCTCGGAATGGATCCCGAAGGGAACCCCGGCGCGCGAGACGTGCGAGCGCATCCACGAGCAGGGCGGGCTGGTGTACGTCCCGCACCCGTTCGCGGGCGGGAAGGGGGGCGGTGGCCGGATCCTCCCCATCATCCAGGATCTCGTGGACGCGGTGGAGGGGTTCAACGCGCGGCTGCACGACCAGTCGCTGAACGAGCGCGCCAGCGACTGGGCGCGGCAGCGCGGCCTCCCCACCGGCGCCGGCTCTGACGCCCATACGCTCTCGGAAGTGGGCCGCGCGTACGTCGAGGTCCCCGCCTTCAACAACGACGCCCCCTCCTTCCTTGCCGCCCTCGGGCGGGGCACCGTGCACGGACGGGAATCGTCGCGCCTCGTGCACGTGGCCTCCACCGTGGCCAAGGTGCTGCCCTGAGCCACCTTGCCGGCCACCCCCGGGTTCCGGTAGAGTTGCCACGTGACTGACCCTAATCCGGCGGCAACTCCGATCCAGGACATTCTCGCCCTCCCGGCCAGCCGGCGTGCGGCGCTGCTCCGGCTGATCCCGCTGCTCGACGCGGCCACCGACGTGGTGTTGACCACGCATGTCAACGCCGACGGCGATGGCGCGGGGTCCGAGGCCGCGCTGGCCGCGTGGCTGCTCGGCCGGGGCAAGCGCGTTTCCATCGCCAACCCCACGCCCTTCCCCGACCGTTTCACGTACATGCTCCCCGACGGCGTGGAGGTGCTGCGCCCCGGCACGGAGCTGGACGCCCGGGTCCGCGGCGCCGACCTGCTGGTGGTGCTGGACACGGGCGAGACCGGGCGCATCGGTCGCGTCGCCAAGGGGGTGCGCGACGACGCCGTCGTCGTGATCGACCACCACCCCGCGGGCGAGGGCGCCATCGCCGGCCCCGGCGTTCGCGACCCGTCCGCGTGCGCCACGGGAGAGCTCGTGTACGACCTGTTCCTCACGGCTGGCGCGCGCGATTGGAGCCAGCCGATGCTCGAGGGACTGTACGCCGCCATCGAGACGGACACCGGGTCGTTCCGGTTCGCCAACACCACCGCCCGAACGCACGGCATCGCAGCCGACCTCGTGCGCCGCGGCATCGACCCCGAACGAGTGTACCGCCGCCTCCACGCCACTGTCCCGCTCGAGCGAATCCGCATGCTGCGGCTCGCCCTCGAGCACCTGGACACCGACGAACTCCTCCCGATCACGTGGATCAGCATCCCCCGCGAGGTCACCCACGAGATGGGCGCCACCGCCGACGACCTTGACGACGTCGCCGAATACGCTCGCAACATCGAAGGCACCGAGGTGGCCCTCGTCTTCCGCGAGACGCTCGACGGCTCGACCAAGATCTCGTTCCGCTCCAACGGCGAGGTGGACGTCAACGCCATCGCCCGGGAGTTCGGCGGCGGAGGCCACGTGAAAGCCGCCGGCGCCCTCGTCGGCGGGCCCGTCCAGGCGACCCGCCCCCGCGTCCTCGACGCCACTCGTCGTGCCGTGCGCGACACCCTCGGCCCCGACCCGCTCGCCGGATGAGCACCGGCAACCCCCAGCCGCCGACGCCGGACCCCGCACGCGAGGACCCCGACGCGCGCCTCGCCCGCATCCTCGCCGAGCACGCTCTCACCGGCGATGCCGTCGCCCCCGAAGCACCGGCCCAGGAGGAAGGGAGCCACCCCGATCCGCTCATAGACCCCCTCGCCGCCGCCGACTCGGAGCACCGCGCCGGTCACCCCACCGAGGACTCCGCGACCGGTGACGCCACGCGTGACGCCCCGCTTTTCAGGCTCCTGTCTCTCGTCGAGGCGGAGGTCGGCGTCGAGCGCATCGACCGCGTCTGGCTCTTTCCGCCACGCCGCATCCAGGCCGGCGAAACGTCCGTGGTGGTCGTCGCGGCGTATGCAGACCCCGCCGGCGACCGCCGCCGCGTGCTCGCCGCACACTACACGGCCCCCGCCGACGCGCCCGAGCCCCGACTCCGACTCGACGAGTTCGGATCCGCGCCGGCCGATCGCCTCGGCCGCATGGTGGAGGAGGCCGTCGAGCGCCTCAAGGAGGACCTCGGCGCCGCTCCCCGCGCCGTCCGGATCGACGGCGATCTCGCGCGCTGGCTCGCCATGGTCCACGAGCTCGCCGAGCGCCACCTCGAAGAGGCCATGAACCCGCCGCGCCGCCGGCGGTACCAGGTGGGAGGATGACCCATATCACGACGCCGCGACGCCGCCTCCTCGCCCCCCGGGGCTTCGGCCCCGGGGCCGCGTCCGATTGCGTGGCGGCGGGCGATCCGCTATCAATAATGAATATTGATTAACGGGGTGCGGCACCATGAGCTACGTCCATCTGTTCAGACGGTACCTGAGGGAGCAGGGGCTTCCGGTCACACAGCAGCGGGAGGCTGTGGCGGAAGTGGTGTTCTCGACCGAGGGGCACCTGTCGGTGGAGGACATCGAGGCGCGGCTGCGGGAGCGCGGGGAGAAGACCGGGAAGGCGACGGTCTACCGCACGATGGAGATGCTGGTGAAGAGCGGGCTGGTGGCGGAGCGGGATTTCGGGGAGGGGTTCAAGCGGTACGAGCATCTGTTCGGCGCGATGCCGGTGCACGGGCATTTGATCTGTGAGGAGTGCGGGGAGGTTTCCGAGATCCAGGCGGAAGAGTTGAAGGAGGTGCAGGACCGGGTGGCGCGTGAAGCGGGTTTTACGCCGCAGCGGTACCGGGTGGAGATTTATGGTCTGTGCGCGAAGTGCAGGGACGCGGGAAAGCGGCTGGAGTGGAAGGGCCTGAGCTGTCCGATCGAGACGGTGTAGCGCGGTCTGGCGCCCGCGCGTGTCGCGCCTGAAGGAGCGTCTCCTGGCTGGCCCCCTGCTTGCGTCCGGCGGCCCCCACATTACCTTCCCGCAAAGAACAGGGGCCACAGACGGAACAGTCAATGCCGATCCAGACGCAGCACTTCGTGCCATCCCAGGGATTCATGACCACGGGAGTCGGCTACGCCAAGGAAAAGCTCACGAGTTTCGAGGAAGCGCTGCGGGACGCGGGGATCGCGAGCTACAACCTGGTGAGGGTCTCGAGCATCTTTCCGCCGAGGTGCGAGATCATACCGAAGGCTGAGGGCCTGCAGCTGCTGCGGCCGGGGCAGATCCTGTTCTGTGTGCTGGCGGAGATGGCGACGAACGAGCCGGGTCGGCGGATCGCATCGTCGATCGGGCTGGCGCTGCCGAAGGACCGGGATCACTACGGCTATATCTCGGAAGTCCACATGAACGGGCGGACATCCGACCAGGCGGGGGAGTACGCGGAGGACCTGGCGGCGTCGATGCTGGCCACCGTGCTGGGTGAGCCGTTCGACCCGGACGCGGCTTGGGACGCGCGCAAGGAGCAGTGGATGCTGGGCGGTAAGATCGTGCACACGCAGAACTTCGCCGCGGCCGCGCAGGGACCGGACGACGGCCACTGGGTCACCACGGTGGCGAGCGCGGTCTTCTGCGGCTGACGAGGTGCCGAATCAGAGGAATGAAGGGGCTCCCGGTCGGGGGCCCCTCGTGCATCCGGAACCATGGGCTGGAGGGGTAATGAACCTGCCGGAGTCGCTGCGCAGGCTGGCGTGGGAGCTGCCGCACAACTTCCTCGGGCTGGACGAGGAGGCGAGCGAGTTCGAGCATGCGCGCGCCGTGATCCTGCCGGTCCCGTACGAGTCCACGACCAGCTACGGCGGTGGCACGGCGGCCGGCCCGGGTGCGATCCTGGAGGCCTCGCGCTACATCGAGCTGTACGACCAGGAGCTGCGGTCCGAGCCGTACGAGATGGGCATCGCGACACTCCCCCAGCTCCAGCTCACGGGGGCGGGCGCGGAAGCAGCGATCGCCGAGCTCCGGCAGGCGTACGACCGGCTCCTGGACACGGGCGAGGACCGGTTCATCGTGCTTCTGGGTGGGGAGCACAGCGTGTCGAGCGCCCCGATCTCCGCGTGGGCCGACCGGCTGGCTGCGCGGGGACGTCGGCTGAGCGTGCTCCAGCTCGACGCGCACACGGACCTGCGCCCCGAGTACGAGGGGACGGCGTACAGCCACGCGTCGGTGATGCACCGGGTGCACGAGAACGTGGACCTGGTGGCGGTGGGGATCCGTGCCCTGACCGCGGACGAGGCGGAGCTGGTCGAGGCGAGGGAGAACCTGCACGTCTTCTACGCCGATGACATCCACGGCTCCGAGAGCTGGATGGATCGGGTCGTGGAGCGGCTCGGGCCGGACGTCTACATCAGCTTCGACGTGGACGCATTCGACCCGAGCCTGGTTCCCTCCACCGGCACGCCCGAGCCCGGCGGCCTGACGTGGTACCCGGTCCTGAAGCTCCTGCGTCGCGTGTTCGAGGCGACGACGGTCGTCGCGGCCGACGTCGTCGAGCTGGCTCCCATACCCGGCCTCCACGCGCCGGATTTCCTGGTGGCGAAGCTGGTCTACAAGAATGATCGGGTACCGGGGCTTGCCCCGCTGAGCGCTGCGGTGCCGCGGCGAGGCGCCAGCTCGCCCGAAGCCGCGGGCAGCGCGGAGAACCGCCTGGCCGGGGTCCACGGGCGCAGCGGAAGCCGGCCGCTCCGATCCGCCGTCGTCGCCATCTCGGCTGCTCCTCACCCGGTGGCGACCTCCCCCCTGGAACGGTCGGTTTCGTCTTCCTCGGGCGTGCGCAGCGGGTAGCGAGCGAGGAGAGGGTGGAGGTCGAGCGGGTCGGTGATCGGGTACGTGAGCGGGACGAGGCCGGGGGCGCTCAGCAGGAACGGCCAGAACTGTCGGCCGCCGAGGGCCCCGTGCGCGCCCACCTGGTCGTCGAAGCAGACCTGCAGGTCGCGCTCCGGATCGTAGGCGCCGAACAGCACCAGGTCGCCGGCGTTGCGGAGGCGGACCAGGTGGAGGATGGCGCGGCGCTCGCGCTCCCCGGTGGCGTAGATCGCCAGCGGGTCGTCGCCCGAAAGGACCTCCACTTCGCCCCCGGCGGTGACGAGGGCGCGGCCGCGCTCGTTCTCGGCGTGGACGCCGTCCAGCATGCGGGTGAGGACCACGCCAATGCCGCTGTGCGCGACCAGGAAATAGTAGAGGGCACGGCGGTCCGGGTCCTCGCGGATCTCGTCGAACGCGAGGGGGCGGGCCGGCTCGGTCCAGTAGACGTGGGCGAGAGACGAGGAGTAGGTGAGGACGAGCTGGTGCTCCTCGAGGGGACGGACCACTTCCGCGGTGAGAGGGAATACGCGGTAGTGCTTCCGGATCCAGCGGGTGAAGCTGCGGCTGGCGGAGCGGGTGGGCGGGCTGGCGCCGGCGGCCACGCCCTCGAGCTCGCTGACGAGGAACTCCACCGCTTCGCGGGGCGGGCCGTACTCGCCGGTGTTCGCCATGGTCAGAACGCCCTTCTTGACTGCGCTCAGGACCGTGTCTCCGAGCGTTTCGCCGTAGCGGATCCGGTAGGGCACGGCGGGCGTCTGGCCGTGGTCGCTCAGGATGTAGACGTCGTATGGGCGGCCGGGGAGGCGGTTGATGAGCTTGAAGATCTCCTTGATCCGTCGGTCCAGCGCCCGGAGGCTCTTGTACGCGGTGCGGGAGGAGGGACCGAAGTGGTGGGCGAACTCGTCGTAGGCGTTGTAGGTGCTGTAGATGGCGGGGACCCCCGTGTAAACGTCCAGGAGGATCGCGAGCGTCTGCAGCTCGCGCAGCACCACGTTGGTGCCGATGTGGAGGAAGGGCAGGTACCACCAGTAATAGGTGGCCTGGCCGCGGAACTGGCTGATGAGCCGGTCGCGCTCCTCGCGCAGGTACTCCAGGACGGCCACGACCGCCATGCGCAGCGTGCGGATCGGGTGGAGCAGGAGCAGGAGAAGCACGCGACGGCCGCCCAGGTTCGCCAGGAACGTGCGACGGTTCCGGTCCGAAAGCGTCCACACCGCCCGCTCAGCGCCGCCGTCGTACAGGTTGACGTAGCTGGAGCCGCCGTCGAGGATGCCGCGGTCGGGGAGCCGGTCCCGGATGTACTGCATCGAGGACTGCTGCGAGCCGATGAGGACGCGGCGGTCCGCCTTCTCGTAGAAGCGGAAGGCTGGGATGCGGTCCTTGGTGCCGTGGAAGATGGCGGCCTGCGCGGCGGGCGTGGCGCTGGGCAGCCCCGCCGGATAGCGGCGTACCTCCCAGCCGTCGCGCTGGATGAGGCGGTGGAGGAAGGGGAGATGGCCAGCCGTCAGCGCGCGCTCCAGGTCCTCGTGGGCCAGAGCGTCGATCTGGATCGCGACGAAGCCGCGCCCTCGCTCCTCGTTCCGCTCCCGCTGCCTGCGCCGCTCGCGGGCGAACGGGAGGTACTTCAGCCGGTAATATGCCAGATAGAAGCGGCGGCGGAGCCGGGCGAGCCACCCCGCCTCCGGGTCGTTCCACCGACGGCCGCTCATCGCCGCAGGAGCGTCGGGAGCTCGCGGAGGAGGTCGGCGGGAGCGACGGGCTTGGCCATGTAGCGGTCGCAGCCCGCGTCCATGCACGCTCGCCGCTCTCGCTCGCCCACGCGTCCGGTCAGGGCGATCACGGGCGTGCTTTCGAGATCGGGATCGCGGCGCATGGTCCGCACGACGTCGAGCCCCGGGGCGTCGGGGAGCCCCAGGTCGAGGACCACCAGGGCGGGGAGCCGCTCCCCGACAATGCGGATGGCGTCGCTGGCGCGGCCGGCCTCGAGCACCTGGTAGCCGGCGTCCTCGAGGAGGAGCTTGAACGCATCCCGGAGGAGGTCGTCGTCCTCCACGATCAGGATTGTGGGGTCGAAATCCGGCATCGCTGGCACGTTTCCCTTCACGACGAGGAGGCCGCGAGGGCGTCGGCCCGTGTCTGATCGTCGCCGCCCTCCAGGTCCTCCTCGAGCAGCTGGCGGCGGAGGAGGGTGGCGTAGACGCCGCCGGCGCGGATCAGCTCCTGGTGGGTCCCGCGCTCGGCGATGCGGCCGTCGTCGAGGACCAGGATGAGGTCCGCGTCCATGACGGCGGTGACGCGGTGGCTGATGATCAGCGACGTGCGCCTGGCGAGCACGTCCTTGAGCCCGTGGAGGATGCGTCGCTCGGTCTGGGTGTCGACGGCCGACAGCGCGTCGTCGAGAATCAGGATCCGGGGATCGCGGGCCAGGGCGCGGGCCAGCGTCGTGCGCTGGCGCTGCCCGCCGGAGAGGTTGACGCCGCGCTCGCCCAGCCGGGTCTCGTAACCGTGCGGGAACCCGGCGATGGCCTCGTCCAGCTGGGCGATGGAAGAGGCGGCCCTCACGGGCGCCATGACGTCGTCGCGCGCGGCGCGGTCTATGCCCAGCGCAATGTTGTCGGCGATGGTCTCGCTGAACAGGAACGCGTCCTGGGGCACCAGTCCGATGGCGGTCCGGACGCGCGACAGCGGGAGCTCCGGGAGTGGGACGCCGTCCAGGAGCACCTCGCCCGCGGTGGGGTCGTAGAGCCTCGCCACGAGGGCGACGATCGTGGACTTCCCCGATCCCGTCGGGCCGACCAGCGCCGCGGTCGCGCCCGCGGGGATGGTGAACGACACGCCGTCCAGCACGTCGCGCTCGGTACCGGGATAGTGGAAGTGGACGTCGCGGAACTCGATGGCGCCTCGCACGCCGGCATCGGCGGCTCCCCCGTCGGCCGGAGCGGCACGCGCGGCCCCGGATCCGGGCTGGCCGTCGCGCGCTGCGGCCGCCCCATCGTGGCCGGGGAGCGCATCGAACGCGCCGATTTCGGGCTTCGCCTCGAGCACGGCCAGCACGCGGTTGAGCGAGGCGGCGCCGCGCTGGTAGAGGTTGACCACCCACCCGAGGGCGATCATCGGCCAGATCATCATGGTCAGGTAGAAGCCGAACGCCACGAAGTCGCCAATGGTGATGGTTCGGGTCATGACGAGCCGGCCGCCGACGTAAAGCACCACGAGCATGCCGAGCCCGGCCATGAACGACAGCGACGGGTAGAACGCGCCCGTGGACACGACCAGGTCCACGTTGCGCCGCAGGTACTCCCGATTGAGCGACCCGAACACCCGCTCCTGCTCCTCCTCGCGCGTGTAGGCGCGGACGATGCGCGCGCCGGCCAGGTTCTCCTGCACCATGGTGGTGAGCGAGCCCAGGTGCGCCTGGATCCCCTCGTACTTGACCTGGATGAGCTTGCCGAAGTAGAGGGTGACAGGGGGGAGCGCCACCATGGGGATGAGGGCGAGGCCGGTGAGGAGCGGGCTGACGGAGAGCATGAAGGCGAGGGCCAGCGCGCCCAGGACCACGGTGTTCACCGTGTACATGACGGCGGGGCCCACGGCCATGCGCACGCTCAGGATGTCGTTGGTGGCGCGGCTCATCAGGTCGCCCGTGCGCCAGTGGCCGTAGAAGGTCGCGTCGAGGCGCATCAGGTGCTGGAAGAAGCGGTCGCGCAGGTCGGTCTCGATACGGCGGGAGTAACCGTTCAGCAGCTCGCGCATCCCGTAGCGTGCGGCTCCGCCGATCACGGCCACCCCCACGATGAGCCCGGCGTACCGGAGGATCACGTCCATGGGGGGCGAGCCCGCTTCGATCACGTCGATGGCGCGGCCGACCAGCCGCGGTGCGAGGATGGCGAACACGTTGGCGACCACCACCAGGAAGAGACCGAAAGCGTATCCGCGTCTGTACGGTCGGATGTAGGGGTAGAGTCGCTTGAGCTGGAGCACGGTCCGATCCTGAAGAAGGCCGCAGAGCCAGCCCGTTCGCTGGCCTGCGGCCTTTCGGTGGCATGTCGTTTGCCCCTAGCTTAACCGGATACTGACACCCGTACAAGTCGTTCGGGAACCCGGAGGTTGGACATGCGACGCGGCAGAATCGTCACCACACTGGCACTATCGCTACCGTTGCTGGCGGCTCCGCTTGCGTGCGGGGATAACAACGACCGGCAGGCTCTGGAGCAGGACGAGCTGGATCGCGATCTGAATGTGGCCCTCGGAGGGGACAGCGTGCCGGCCACGTTCGAGGACACCGCGGTCGCGCCCACGGAGAACCCGACGCCACAGCGTCAGCCGCAGCCGTCGCCCACGCCCCAGCGGCGCCCGGCGACGCAGCGGCCGCAGACGACGCAGCCGCGCACGCCCTCGCCCGAGCCGCGCCCATCGCCGCAGCCGCGCACCGTGACGCTCACGGTCCCGGTGGGGACCACGTTCGCCGTGCGGATGAACGATGAGCTGTCGACCAAGACGTCATCGACAGGCGACGCGTTCACGGCCACGCTGAGCGCCCCGATCGTCGACGCCAGCGGCACCGTCATCGTCCCGGCCGGCGCCACCGTGCGTGGACGCGTGACGGCGGTGTCGCCCTCCACACGCGTGGGGCAGACGGCCGCAATGAAGCTGGCGTTCGAGGCCATCTCCTTCGGCGGCGAGAGCTACCCGCTGCAGGGCTCCGTCGAGCGCGCGGACGTGCAGCGGAGCAACCGCACCAGCACCGCCGAGACCGCGGGGAAGGTCGCCGCGGGCGCGGCGGCCGGGGCGATCCTCGGCCAGGTGCTCGGGAAGAACACGTCGTCCACGCTCAAGGGCGCCGCGATCGGCGCGGCGGCCGGCACCGCGATCGCCATGGGCACTTCCGACGTGGACGCCGTCCTCCCTCGTGGTGCCGAGGTCGTGGTCCGCGTGGACCAGCCGATCACGGTGACCAAGACGGTGAGCCAGTGACCGGTGCGGCGACGGTGTCGCCGCTTCGTGTCCGGATCCGGAGCCGCCCCCGGATCCGGGGTCGTGCCCGGATCAGGATTCGGGGTCGTGCTCGGATTCCGGGTCGTGCTCGGATTCCGGGTCGCGCCCGGGTTCGTGCTGTCGCACGGCGCGGGGTGGTTCGGGTGGTCCGCCGGCTCGGTCTCTTCGCCCTGGCGGCGCTGGCGGGGCTGGCGGGGCCGGGGCGCGCTGCTGCGCAGAACACCTGGGTCTCGGCGTGGGGCGGCGCGCTCATGAGCCCGTCCACCGTGCACGACGGCGAGAGCGGGACGGTCTGGGATTTCGGGACGAGCTTCATGGCGGGCGCGGGCGTGCAGCACCTCTTCGGCCGCAGCCTGGTGGTGGGAGTGGACCTGGGGTACGCCCCCGCGCGCTACGAGCTGCGGCCCGAAGAGGTCGCGCCCGACAGCAACGCGGCGGACGCGGTGGAGAGCGGACGCGCAGGCGTGCTCACCACGATGCTCAGCGGACGGCTCGGCGCGGGTGGCGGCGGCGACTTCTTCACGTATCTGGGCGGCGGGATCGGTGCGGTGACGTACCATATCCCCGCGCTGGACCGCTGGGATCCCGATCTTGCGTTGCGCGCCGGCGGCGGCCTCGAGTACCGCGTGTCGCGCCCGGTTGCGCTGTTCGTCGAGTGGAACCGGTGGTGGGTGTTCCACCAGTCGGAGGGGGTGGACGACACCACCGGCCACTTCTCCAACCTGCAGATCGGGGCGCGCCTCGCCCCGGCCGGGTGGTGAGCCGAGCCCGCCGCATGACCCCCGACCCGCCGAGCCGACCCGAGCCTCCACCCACTCCAACCGTTCCCCCGCACCTTCCCGGCGCACGGCTGGACCGCGCCGCCCACCTGAGGGGGCAGACGCTCCCGCCGGGGAGCCTCCAGGTCCTCACCGTGTACGGCGCGCGGGCGCTGCTGCGCGACGGCGAGCCCGTTCTGCTGCGCGACGACGACATTCCCGCCGCGCCACCGGTCGGGCCGCGCTCAGTGCGGCAGCCCGCGTTGATCTTCCTCGGCGAGCGCGAAGGCGTCCTCTACGCCGCGCGCTCCGCCGGCGACGACGCCGAGGCGCGCGTCATGGAGGAGGAAACCGGCGGCCGCTTCGAAGGGTTGCGCACCCTCGCCGCCCGGCTGGACCCGGAGCTGGCGGCGCTCTATGCCTACGCCGCGGCGCTGCACACCTGGCATGGACGCGCGAGATACTGCGGCTCGTGCGGCGCGCCTACGCGTCCCGAGCTGTCCGGGCATCAGCGCGGGTGCACGTCCGAAGCGTGCGGGGCTGTGCTCTTTCCGCGCACGGATCCGGCCATCATCACGCTCCCCTGCGCCGGCGAACGCTGTCTCCTGCTGCGCCAGCCAGCCTGGCCGGAAGGGCGGTTTTCCACCCTCGCGGGCTTCGTGGAGCCCGGTGAGACGCTGGAAGCCGCCGTCGCCCGGGAAGTGGCCGAGGAGGTCGGCCTTCGCGTGGTGCGGACCCGCTACGCCTACTCGCAGCCATGGCCCTTCCCGCACACTCTCATGGTGGGCTTCCGCACCGAGGTCGAGCCCGGCGACGTCCGGCTGGGCGACGAGATCGCCGACGCCCGCTGGCTCACCCGCCCGGCGCTCCGAGATGCCGTCGCTTCCGGCGACATGACCATTCCGCCCCCCTTCGCCCTCTCCCGCACCCTCATCGAGGACTGGCTCGACGAGGTGTAGGTCGGCGGCGGTCGGGGCGGGCGGCGGCGCCGCGGCTGCGCCGCTGGTGTGGCGCTTGCGGCCGGGTCGCCGGTGAACCGATCCGACCCCCTCAACCGGGAGATGCACCATGGTGGAAGCCGCAGGGAAGGAATTCTCCACGGAGATGGCGGAGTGCATCGACGCATGCACCCGCTGCCACCAGGTCTGCCTGACCGCCTCGGGGCATGCACTCCGCCACGGCGGGCAGGAGAACACCAATCACCTGATCCGGGTCCTCTCCGACTGCGTGGAAGCGTGTCAGACGGCTGCCAACTTCATGCTGCGCGGGTCACCCAATCACAGGAAGACGTGCGGCCTGTGCGGCGACATCTGCCGCGAAGTGGTGGAGGACTGCCGGAGCTTCGACGATCCGGTCATGAAGCGAGTGGCCGAGACCGCCACCCGCTGCGCCGCGGCTTGCGAGAAGATGGCCGCCTGAGCCGCTCCGCGTTCTCCTTCACGGCCGCCCGGCGCCGAGTGCGCGGGCGGCGCAGGCGGCCAGCACCGCGGCGCCGAGTGGGAGGACGTCCTCGTCGAGATCCATGGTGGCGCTGTGGAGCTCGCGGGGGCCGTCGGCGGGGGCGGCGCCGAGCCAGAGGAGGGCGCCGGGCGCGTGGCGGAGGAGGATCGCGAAGTCCTCGGTGCCCATCATGGGTGACGCGGTCCAAACGCCGTCCGGGCCGAGCAGCTCGCGGGCGGCATCGCCGGCGAGCGCGGTCATGGCGGCGTCGTTGATGGTGGGCGGGTAGCCGTCGCGGAGCTCGAGCTCGTGCCCTCCGCCCATGGCGTCGGCCACGGCAAGGGCGCGCTCGAGCCCGGCGCGCAGACGGCGCCGGACGTCGGGATCGAAGTAGCGCAGGGTGCCGTCCATGGAGACGCGGTCCGCCAGCACGTTCTCCGCCGTCCCGCCCCGCACGGTCCCGATGCTCAGCACGCCGGATCGTGCCGGCGAGATGGCGCGCGCGACCGCATTCTGGGCGGCGAGAACGACGTGGGCCGCGAGCACCACGGCATCGACCCCTTCGTCGGGACGGGCGCCGTGGCTGGCCCTGCCCAGGACGTGGACGGTGAAGGTGTCGCTCCCGGCCATGATGGCGCCGTCGCGGACGAAGACCTTGCCGGACGAGAGGTGGGGCGCCACGTGCAGCGCGAACACCGCGTCGACGCCGTCCATCGCTCCGGACTCCACGAGGTGCGCCGCCCCGCTCCGATTCTCTGCGTCCGCTTTCTCCTCGGCGGGCTGGAAGAGGAGCCGGACGGTGCCGGCCGGCAGCTGGCCCGCGTCGGCGGCGGCCGCCAGCAGCCGGGCCGCGCCCACGAGCATGGCCGTGTGGGCGTCGTGGCCACAGGCGTGCATGACGCCGTCGTGACCGGAGCGGTAGTCGACGTCGTTCTGCTCGAAGATCGGCAGCGCGTCCATGTCCGCGCGCAGGGCGACGATCGGCCCACCGCCCCCACCGATCTCGGCGACGACGCCGGTCCCGCCCACGCCTCGCCGGACCGCCCAGCCGGCCGCCTCCACGGCGTCGGCGGCTACACCGGCCGTCCGCTTCTCGCGGAAGGAGAGCTCCGGATGGCGGTGGATGTCGCGGCGGAGCGCGCTCAGGTCGGCGTGGAAGCTGCGGGCGTGGCGGAGGAAGTCTCGCATCGGCGTGGGGCCAGGGATACCTTCAGACCGGCCGAATGTACCGGAACGACGCGGAAAACAGCAACCCGACGGGCGACGCCGCATCCCCGGGTGAGGGTGAGCCCCGGGGCGGCGCGGGCGCCGAGATCCAGGCGCATGCCCGCCTTACCGAGCAGCGGAACCCCCGCAGCGCGCGGATCGACGCGCTCTCCACGCTGGAGATCGTCGACCTGATCAACGCGGAGGACCGCATGGTGGCGCAGGCTGTGGCGGAGGAGCGCCGCGAGATCGGTCGCTGCATCGACCTGGTCGTGGAGTGCTTCCGGGCGGGGGGCCGGCTGGTCTACGTGGGTGCGGGGACGTCGGGTCGCCTGGGCGTGCTGGACGCGGCGGAGATGCCCCCCACGTACGGGACGGACCCGTCGCTGGTGCAGGGCGTGATCGCCGGCGGGTACCAGGCGCTCGTGCGGGCCAGCGAGGGCGCCGAGGACGACCGCGCTGCGGGCGCCGCCGCAATGGACGAGCGGGAGGTGGGCGCGAGCGACTTCGTGCTGGGGATCGCCAGCTCCGGCACGACGCCGTATGTCCATGGCGCGCTGGAGCGGGCGAGGGAGCGTGGGGCCAGGACGGGCTTCCTGCTGTGCACCTATCCTACGCCGGAGCTGAGCGAGGCGCACGACGTGGTGATCGCGCCGCTGGTGGGCCCGGAGGTCATTACCGGCTCGACGCGCATGAAGGCGGGCACGGCCACGAAGATGGTGCTGAACACCATCAGCACGGCGGCCATGGTGAAGCTCGGCAAGGTCTACGGCAACCTGATGGTGGACCTCCAGGTCACGTGCCAGAAGCTGCGCGATCGCGGGGAGCGCATCCTCATGGAGACGCTGCGCATCGACCGCCCGGCGGCGGAGCGGCTGCTGGAGGGGGCGGACGGCCACGTGAAGACGGCCCTCGTCATGGGCTGCCTGGAGCTGGACCGCCAGGAAGCCCGCCGCCGCCTGGACGAGGCCGGCGGCGTGATCACGCGGGTGACGGGCGACCGCTGCCGGCCACCGCGCCCGTGATGCCGGCGCCCGGGGAAGGGGAGGCGCGATGAAGGTGGTGGGGCTGATGTCGGGGACGTCGCTGGACGGTATCGACGCGGCGCTCGTGGATCTCGAGGAGGGTCCGGGCGACGCCCTCCGCTGGCGGCTCGTGGCCTTCGAGACCCGCCCGTTCACGCCGGCGCGCCGGGAGGAGATCCACGATGCCATGATCGCGGGCAATGCGGCCGCGCTGGCCCGGCTCCACGCCCGTCTGGGCGAATGGTTCGCCGCCGCGGTGCTGGGCGTCTGCCGGACGGCGGGCGTATCCCCGCGGGAGCTGGACCTGGTGGGGTCGCACGGCCAGACCATGTGGCACGAGCCGCCCCGCGAGGGTGAGCGCGGCGCCACGCTCCAGCTCGGCTGCCCGGCGACGATCGCCGAGCGCACCGGGGTGGACGTGGTCAGCGACTTCCGCAGCCGCGACGTCGCCGCGGGGGGCGAGGGCGCTCCGCTGGTTCCGTGGGTGGACCGGCTCCTGTTCGCCGGCGACCGTCCGCGCGTGCTCCAGAACATCGGCGGCATGGCCAACCTCACGCTTCTCCCGCCCCACGGCGACGATGGCCCGATCGTCGCGTTCGACACGGGGCCGGGGAACGCGCTCATCGACGCCGCCGTCGCCCTCGCCAGCGGCGGCGCCGAGGCGTTCGACCGCGACGGCGAGTGGGCGAGAGCCGGGAACGTGGACGGGGCGCTGCTCACGACGCTCCTGGACGACCCGTACTTCCACCGGCCGCCCCCGAAGTCGACAGGCCGGGAGCGATTCGGACGGCCGCTCGTGGAGCGGCTGGTGGCCGAGCGCCGGCCCGGGCGAAGGGCGGCCTGGGCCGACCTCGTCGCCACCCTCACCGCACTCACCGCCCGCAGCATCACCGACGCGGTGAGGCGGTGGGCGGACCCGGGTGAGGACGGCGAAGTCGTGGTGACCGGCGGCGGGAGCCGGAACGCCGCGCTCATGGAGATGATCGCCCGGCAGCTGGCGCCGCTGCCGGTCCGCACGGCGGAGGTGCTGGGCATCCCGACGGAAGCGAAGGAGGCGGTGTCGTTCGCGGTGCTCGCGTGGGCCCACCGAACCGGTCGGCCGGCCAACGTCCCGGAAGTGACCGGTGCGGCCGGCGCGCGGGTCCTGGGCTCGCTCACGCCCGCCGGGCCGCGGTGACGGCGGGTCGTGCGGCGCCGAAGCACCATCCATCCGCGGCACCCGGAGGGCGCGCCGGTGAGGGGACCAGGGGAACCGAGGCACGAGCAGGGAGGGGAGCGGATGAGGGACACGGCCAGGCTGTTGTTCCCGGCGATCCGGTGGAGCCGCGACGACGAGTCGTTCGAGGGCTACCGCGACGCGATCGAGCACGGACTGGCGCTCGGCGTGGGCGGGTTCATCGTGTTCGGCGGCACGGCGGCGGCGGTTCGCGAGCTGACGGCGGAGCTCCGGCAGCGGAGCCCGCACCCGCTGCTGATCGGGGCGGACCTGGAACGGGGAGCGGGGCAGCAGTTCGCGGGGGCGACGTCGCTGCCGCCGGCGGCAGCACTGGCAGAGCTGGATGACCTGGTCGTGACGCGGCGGGCCGGCGAGCTGACGGCGAGGGAAGCGCTGGCCATGGGAGTGAACTGGGTGTACGCCCCCGTCGCCGATCTGGACGTGGAGCCCGAGAACCCGATCGTGGGCAGCCGGTCGTTCGGCGGCGACCCGGACGCGGTGTCGCGCCACGTGAGGGCGTGGATCGAGGGGTGCCGCGACGGCGGGGCGCTGGCGTGCGCGAAGCACTTCCCGGGACACGGCCGGACCACCACCGACTCCCACCTGGCGCTCCCGCTGGTGCGGGCGGAGGCGGACGTGCTGGGAGCGGAGGACCTGGCGCCCTTCCGTGCTGCCGTCGAGGCCGGGGTCGACTCCGTGATGACGGCCCACGTGGCGTACCCTGCGCTGGACGCCAGCGGCGTGGCGGCCACGCTCTCCCGGCCGATCCTGACCGGACTGCTCCGCGGGCGCCTCGGCTTCGATGGCCTGGTGGTCACCGACGCCCTGATCATGGAGGGCGTGCTGGGCGGTGGCGAGGACGCCGCGACGGCGGAGGCGGACGCGGCGGTGCGGGCGCTGGCGGCCGGCTGTGACGCGCTCCTCTATCCCCGGCACGTTGACGCGGTGGTGGAAGCGCTGGAGCGGGCGCGGACCGGCGCCGTGCCCGACGGCCGGATCGCCCGGGCGGCGGCCCGGGTGGCGGCCGCGGCAGAGCGCGTGTCGGAACGCACGGGCGCGCGCGCCGCGGAGACGGACCCGACGCGCCTCTGGGGTCGCGATGGCGACGCCGAGTGGGCGCGAAACGTCGCGCTCCGGGCGGTGCGCCGCGTGCGCGGGCGCCCCTCCTGCCCGCCGGCGGTGGAAGTGCTGGTCGTGGACGACGACGTGGGCGGCCCGTTCCCGGTCGTGGCGCCGCGCGGAGAGCTGGCCGCCGGGCTGCGGGCGGCCGGTGTCGACGCCGTCGCCGTGCCCGCCCCGACGGGAAAGCGCCCGGTGCTGGTGGCGCTATTCGCCGACATCCGCGGCTTCAAGGGGCGCCCCGGGCTGAGCGAGGCGGCGCTGGAGACGGTGGCCTCCGCCATCGCGGCTCCGCTGGGCGCGACAGTGGTGCTCTTCGGACCGCCCCGGATCGCGGAGGACGCCCCGGGCGCGCACGTGCTCCTGGCCTGGGGCGGCGAGCCGATCATGCAGCGCGCGGCCGCCGACTGGCTGACGCGCCACTCCCGCCGCGAGGCCTGACCCGCCTTGACCGCCAGCCGGCCGCCGATCCCGACGACGGCTCCCGGGTCCGGTCCGCGCAGGCACCGGCTCGTGGTAGCGGCGGCGGCGCTGGCGCTCCTGCACCTGCTCCTGGCCACGCTGGCCTTCACCGGCACGTTCGACCCGGGCGGCGACAACGCCGCCTACATCGCGCTCGGTCGCTCGCTGCTCGAGCACGGCCGCTACCTCGAGCTGTGGGACCCGTCGCTCCGACCCCACCTGCAGTACCCGCCCGGCTTTCCGGCCTTCCTGGCCGCCGCCATGGCGGCCGGGATCCATGGCCGCGCGCTCAACCTGCTGATGCTCCCCGTCTCCGCCCTCGCGGTCGGCCTGAGCGTGATCTGGCTCGGACGGCGCCGGACCCCGGAGCCCCCGGGCGGCAGCGCGCTCTTCGCCGTGTGGGCACCCGGGCTGGTCCTCGCGCTCGCGCCGGGCGTGCTCGCTCTCTCGCCGCGGATCCTCTCCGACGTGCCGTTCTGGGCGGCTGTGATGGCCGCGCTCGTGGCGTTCGAGCGCGACCGTCCCGGCGCGGGGATCGCCCTGTCGCTCGTCGCGCTGGCGCTGAGGATGGCGGCGCTCCCGCTCGTGGCGGCCGCCGCGCTGTGGCTGGCTTTCGGCCGTCGCTGGCGCGCTGTCGCGGCCATGCTGGTGGCGCTGGCCGTGGTGGTCGGGCTCTGGTGGCTGCGAGGCCGGGGCGCGGCGGTGCCGTACGTCTCCGAGATGTGGCTGGAGAACCCGTACGTGCCGGAAGGCGCGCGCATCGGAGCGCTCGGCCTGGTGCGCCGCGTGTCCGAGAATGCGCTCGCCTACGGCGTGGTGCTCCTGCCGCGAACGCTGCTGGGCGTGGAGCGCCCGGTGGCCGTGGTCGCCGTGGCGATGATGGTCGCGCTGGCGCTCGCCGGGTGGGCGTCGAGGCTGGCGCGCCCCGGCGTCGCGGAGCCGTTCGTGCCACTCTACGTGGGGATGCTGCTCGTGTGGCCGCCCGGGTGGGCATCCGACCGCTTCCTCCTCCCCCTGCTCCCCCTGGTGCTGGGGTATGCCGCGGCCGCGGTCCTGGCCATGCCCTCGCGGCGCGTGCGCATGGTCTGGGCGCTGGCGGGCACCACCATCCTGCTGGCGCTCATGGCGAGGCCGGACGCCGCGCTCCTCCTCGATGCCGCGGGGTGCCGGACCAGGATCCGCGCCGCCGGGAGCCCGGCGGCGTGCCTGGACCCGGCGCCGCGATCGTTCATCGACCTGGCCCGGTGGTCGCGCGGCCGGCTCCCGTCCGGGGCGGTGGTGATTTCGCGGAAGCCGCGGCTGTTCTACCACTTCGCCGGCGCGCCCGGCCGGCACTACCCGTTCACGGCCGACCCGGACAGCCTTCTGGCGGAGGCGGAAGCGCTGAAGGCGAGGTACGTGGTGGTGGACGAGATCGACACGGTCAGTCCCGTGTACCTGCTTCCGGCCGTCCGCCGCCACGAAGCACGGTTCTGCGAAGTGCACCGCGTGACGGAAGGGGGGTCGTTCGCCATCCTGCTGGGCGTGCTGCCGCCGGGAGAAGCGGCCGCGTCCCCCACGGAGCTCCCCGCCGCCGGCACGACCGCGCCGCGTCAGGCTCGCAGCAGTGGCACGACCCCGGCCCACCTCCCCGGCGGCGCGCCGCGCCCTTCGTGTCCTGCCGGCTACCTGGCGTCATAGCGCGCCCTTCGTGCCCTGCCCGTCACCGGGCGCTCTGGCGCGCCGCCGGCGCTCAGTCCTCGTCGTCGTCCCGATCGCGGCGCTTCTGGGCGTTGCGGTAGAACAGCCCCAGGCCCAGGCCGAACGCGAGGTGCGAGAGGGCGCCCGCGTCCTCGTCCACCGGGGCGGCGAGCGCCTGGAGCGGGAACTTGATGCCCCGCGTGTCGCGGGCCATCTGCACGAGCCCGCCCTGCGGCGCGGCGGCGACCTCGAGCGCCCCGAAAACGAGGCCCCGGAAGAGCGGCGGCCCGGGGATGCGCGGATAGAGCAGCGCCGCGTACCCTGCGGCCACGGCAACGCCCGCGGTCAGGCGCGCGAGGAACTCCTCCGGGTCGGCCGCGAACGGGAGCTCGCCGGGCGCGCCGCCGTCCTCGAGCGTGCGGCCGACGATGTCGGCGAGCGCGGTCGCGGCTACGCCGGCGAGGATCACGCGGGGCCAGGACACGGGCCGGGGGCGCAGGACGCGGGCGGCGAGCCACGCGGTGGCCGCGCCGGCGAGGGCGGTGCCCATTGCGTCGGCCGCGGAGCCGGCGCCGTCGTCGTCGTCGTCGAAGGGGTCCCGGTCGAGGTCGTGGACCCGGCCGGTGTCCAGGTCGTACACTGCTGCGGCCGGAGAGCGGCCGGCACCGCCCTTGCCTCGAAGCTGCGACTCGAGTCCGCCGACGGTGCGGCCAAGCTGATAGAAGTAGTCGCCTAGCACGGTGCCTCCTGGATGAGTGCGGCCGTGGAATGGTGGGTCGCTGGGGGCGCGGGTGCAACCGGCATGCCGGAAGGAGACGGGATGGGAACGCTCGATTTCGCCATTGTCGGCTTCTATCTGGTGGTCACGATGGCCCTGGGCATCTATCTCGCCCGCCGGGCGTCCGGGAGCATGGTGGACTTCTTCGTGGGGGGGCGCTCGCTGCCGTGGTGGCTGGCGGGGACGTCCATGGCCGCCACGACGTTCTCGATCGATACGCCCCTGTACGTCTCGGGCGTGGTGGGGAACCGCGGCGTTGCGGGGAACTGGGAGTGGTGGGGTTACGCCATCGCCCACGTCATCCTCATCTATGTCTTCGCCCGCCTCTGGCGCCGCGCCGAGATCGTCACGGACAACGAGCTGACGGAGATCCGCTACGGCGGCCGCGCCGCCGCGACACTGCGCGCGGTGAAGGGCTTCCTGTTCGCGGTGGTGATCGGGAGCATCGGGATCGGCTACGCCATGCTGGCCATGGTGAAGGTGGTGGACGCGCTCCAGATCTTCCCCAGCCTCGGTCTCCAGCTGGGCGACAGCGGCAAGCTGTGGAGCGTGGTCGCGGTGAGCGTGTTCGTCCTGGCGTACGCCGGCGTGTCCGGTCTGTGGGGCGTGGCGGCCACCGACTTCTTCCAGTTCTTTCTCGGGCTCGCGGGCGCCATCATCGTGGCCGTCGTGGCCGTGGGGCACGTGGGGGGTCTGCACGAGGTGGTGGCCAGGGCGCAGCGGCTCACGGAGTTCGACGTACTCAGCTTCACCCCGCTCCACTTCGGCGGCGCCACGCTCATCGCCTGGTCGAAGACGGCCGGGATCAGCTTCCTCACCTTCTTCAGCTACGTGGCCGTGCTCTGGTGGGCGTTCCGCCGGAGCGACGGCGGGGGTGAGTTCATCCAGCGGCTGAGCGCGGTGAAGGACGAGCACGACGCGGAGCGGGCGTCGTGGTTCTTCAACATCATGAACTACGTGGTGAGGACGTGGCCGTGGGTGGTGGTGGCCATCGTCGCCCTGGTGATCTACCCGCCGCTCACGCACGACCAGTGCGCCTCGCTCTCCGCGGCCGGGATCACCGACCCCGGCTGCGACCGGGAGCTGGGCTACCCCCGGCTCATGCTCGATTTCCTCCCCGCTGGCGTGCTGGGTCTGGTGGTGGCGTCGCTGGTGGCCGCCTTCATGTCCACCGTGTCCACGCTCATCAACTGGAGCGCCAGCTACATCACCAACGACCTGTACGCCCGCTTCGCCCGACCCCACGCCACCCAGAAGGAGCTGGTGCTGTTCGCCCGCATCGCCAGCGTGGGCGTGACCGCGCTGGGCGCGACGGCGGCGTTCTACTCCACCTCGGTGGCCACCGTGTACCGCCTGATCCTGGCCGTGGGGACCGGCCCCGGTCTGGTGCTCATCCTGCGCTGGTACTGGTGGCGCATCAACGCATGGGCCGAGCTCGCGGCCATGCTGGGCGGGTTCGTGGTCGGGTTCCTGACGTCCATCGACAACCCCGTTCTCAGCCTGCGCATCGACGACTTCGGCATCCGCCTCATGGTCACCGCCGGCATCACGCTCCTGCTCTGGGTCCCCATCATGTTCCTCACGCGACCCGAGAAGCCGGAGATCCTCGACCGCTTCTACGCCCGCGTCCGTCCCGGAGGACCTGGCTGGCGAGTCGTGCGCGAGCGCACCGGGATTCAGCCGGCGCAGAACCTCGGGCGCGACATCCTGCGCGTGATCGCCGGCCTCATGATCCTGTTCGGCCTCATGTTCGGGATCGGCGGCCTGGTCCTGCTGCGCCACACCGTGGCCGCCGTCAATTTCGTGGTCGCCCTGGTGGGCTTCATCTGGCTGCGACGCATGGGCTCACCCCAGATCGCGCCGCCCTTGCCGGAGCCGCCCACGCACCCCGGACCCCAGCCGAGCACGACATGACCCGACGCACCGCGGTCCCCCTCGTCATGGCCCTGAGTGCTGCGTTCGCCGGCTGCGCCACAGGCCCGGCGGGCGCCCCCAGCGCAGCCGTGCCCACGCCGGGGCCGCACGCCCCATCCCCCGAGCTGCCGCCGATCCCCGACGTGAACGGTCCGCTCGACCTCCAGGTGCAGTTCCCGCCGGACTCCGCGCACCTGGCCACGCGCGGCCGCAGCTTCATCTTCGGCTCCACCGGGAACGGCCGCGCCCGCCTCACCATCGACGGGGACTCCGTGCCGGTGGCGCCGAACGGGGCGTTCCTCGCCTTCGTCCCGGTCCCGGTGCGCGACTCGGTCTACCACCTCCGGGCGACGCTGGGCGACGAGGCCCGCACGCTCGACCTCCCCGTGTTCCCGCCGCCGCCCCCGGCGTCTCGGAACGCGAGTGCGCTGATCGTGGCCGGCTCCGGCTACCCCGCGGGCGCGTGGGTGGCCCGGCCGGACGAGCGCGTGGACGCGGGCTTCCGCGCCAGCGCGGGCGGCACCGCCTGGATCGGCTTCCCCGACGGGACGCGCGTACCGCTGGTGGAGGAGCGAGAAGCGGCGGCATTGGAAGTGAGCGATTTCGGCGTTCAGCCCGGACGGCCGGAACGTGCGGCCGGGGAGTCGGCGCCGACATTGGGACTGTCGTGGTATCGCGGCTTCTTCGCCGCCCGTCGCCTGGTCAGTCCGGACACGGCGGTGGCGTGGCCGACCCTGACCGGCGAGCCCCGGCCCGCCGCCACGGCACGCACGCTCCCGGGTGCCCCCGCCGTGGTCCCACCCGCGATGGTCCTCGTGGTCCGGGGCGACACCGTGCGCCGCCCCCTCCCGCTCAACCTCCTCCTCCTGGACCCGGACCGGCCGCGGGTGGGCAGGGCGATGGATGCGGACCCGCCGGAGCGGAACGGGGACGGGCGCGTCATCGCCCGGCCCGGGCCGGGCGGTGGTCCGTACCACTACACGTGGCGGAACGGCACGGAGCTGGAGCTGACGGGGGAGCGCAACGGCACGTACCGGGTCCGGCTCACCGACGACCTGAGCGGCTGGACGCCGGCGGGGGACATCACGCTCCTCCCGCCGGGGACGCCGCCCCCCGCGTCGCGCGTGGACGTGGTCCGCATGGACCCGCAGCCCGGCTACATCGACGTGCACGTGGCCATGGACCGCCGCCTCCCCTACGACGTCACCGAGGGCGACCGCTCCATCTCGCTGCGCGTCTTCGGCGCCACCAGCCGCGTCAACTTCCTCCAGCACGGGCGGCTGGACCCGTACGTGATCCGCGGCGAATGGAGCCAGCCCGCCGACCGGCTGTTCCGCCTCGACCTCCACCTGTCCACCATCCCCTGGGGATACGAGACCTTCTGGGGCTCCGGCGGCGACCTGGTGCTGCGCCTCAAGCGCCCGCCCGCCATCGATCCGGGCCGCCCGCTGGCCGGCCTGGTGGTGGGGGTGGACCCGGGTCACGGCGGCGAGGACCGCGCCACCCGCGGGCCCACCGGGCTCACCGAGGCCGACGCCAATCTGGGGATCGCCCTGGCGCTCCGGGACGCGCTCGAGGACGAGGGCGCGCGCGTGGTCATGACGCGCACGGCCGACGCCACGCTCTCGCTGGTCCAGCGCACGGACCTGGCCCGGTCCGAGAACGTCGACCTGTGGATCAGCGTCCACAACAACGCGTTCCCGGAAGGGGTGAACCCGTTCGAGAACAACGGCACCAGCGTGTACTACAACCACGTCAACTCGGCCGTGCTCGCGCGCGACGTCCAGCGCGAGCTCGTGGACGAGCTGGGACTGCGCGACCTCGGCTTCGGTCGCGCCGACCTGCACCAGCCCCGATTCACATGGGCCCCCGCCATCCTCACCGAGAACATGTTCATGATGATCCCCGCCCAGGAGGCCGCGCTGAAGCGCGAGGACGTCCGCCGCCGCATCGCCGCGGCCCACGTGCGGGGCATCATGGCCTGGCTGCGCAGCCTCCCCCGATGACACGGCGCTTCCCGGCGCTCGCAGCGGGGCTGGCGCTCGCCGGCGCGCTCGCGGTCCTGGCGCGACCCGCCCCTGCCGCGGCCCAGGACCCGCCGCCGGACGGCGCGTGGCGCACGCTCGACACCGAGCACTTCCGCGTCACCTTCCAGCCACGCCTGGAGCCGCTCGCGAGGGAGGCGGGGGACGTGGCGGAGCGGGCGTACGAGGTGCTGAGCCGGGAGCTCACGGAGCCGCCGTCGGGGAAGATCGACGTCGTCGTGACGGACTTCGCCGACTTCACCAACGGCTTCGCCACGCCCTACACGTCGAACCGCGTCGTGGTGTACGCGCGCCCGGCGATGAGCATGCCGGGGCTCGACTGGGTGCGCGACTGGATGGAGCTGGTGGTCTCGCACGAGCTGGTGCACGTCTTCCACCTCGACCGGACCGGCCCCGTGGGAAGCGCGCTGCGCACCGTGTTCGGCCGCGTGCCCCTCGAGTGGCCGCTCTTCCCCGTGGTCGGCACGCCAGGCTGGAACACGGAGGGGCTGGCCACCTACTACGAGTCCCGGCTCACGGGCGCCGGCCGCGTGCTCGGCAGCTACCACGACATGGTGGTCCGCACCGCCGCCCTCGAGCACCGCATCCCGCCCCTGGACCATGTCAGCGCCCCGAGCCCGGTGTGGCCGGGCGGGAACCGCAGCTACATCTACGGCGGCGAGCTCATGCAGTGGATCGCCGACCGCTACGGCGTCGACGCCCAGCGCCGGCTCATCCAGGCGACGACGGGGGCGATCCTCCCGACGTTCATCTTCTTCGACCCGGTCGCCAGCCACGCCCTCGGCGCCTCGTTCCACCACATCTACCGGGACTGGCGGGAGCACGCCACGGCCGCGGCCCGCGCGCTCGCCGACACCCTGGCGGGGGCCGGGCTGACGCCCATGGACACGCTGGTGCGACGCGGCCCGTACGCGGTCGCGCCCCGTATCTCACCCGACGGCCAGCGCCTCGCCTTCGCCACCGACGACTACCGCTCCGACCCGGCCACCCGGATCCTCGATCTGGCGACGGGGAGCATCGGCACCCTCTCCCGCCGCAACCAGTTCGGCGGCATTCTCGGCCCCGCGAGCTGGATCCCGGACGGTTCGGGCCTGGTCATCGCGCAGCTCGACTACCGCGGGCCCTACCGCCTCTACAGCGACCTGTGGCACGTCGACCTGTCCGGGCACGAGCGACGCCTCACCCGCGGTCAGCGGCTCGCCAGCCCCGACGTGGCACCGGACGGCCGCCGGATCGCCGCCATCCAGGATCACGATGGCGGGCTGCGGCTCGTGGTCCACGACGCCGGCACGGGCGCCACCCGCGTGCTGGCGGATGCCGCGCCGGGCGAGGCGTACGACGCGCCGCGCTGGAGCCCGGACGGCCGCACCATCGCCGTCGCCCGGCACGCCGGGGGGAGGGAGGACCTGGTGGCAGTGGATGTCGCCAGCGGCCGCATCACACCCCTCACCGACGACGACGCCCTCGACCGCTCGCCCGCGTGGTCACCCGACGGACGGTGGCTCCTCTGGTCTTCCGACCGCACCGGGATCAGCGAAATCTACGCGCTCGGCTGGGACGCCGGCGCGCCCGCGGGGCCGGTCCGCCGGGTCACCCGCGTCCTCACCGGCGCGTTCGACCCCGAAGTCTCCCGCGACGGCCACTCCCTCTACCTCTCGGTCTACCACTACGACGGGTGGCACATCGAGCGTGCCGCCCTGGATACCGCCGCCTGGCAGCCAGCGCCGCAGCCCTCGCTGCGCTTCCGCCGCGGCCTGCTCGCGCCGCCGGCGGCGGCGGTCGCCGAGGCCGCCTCAGCGGACGCCGTCCGGGGCGCGGCCGGCGCCGGCGCATCGCCCGGCTCCGCTGGCGCGGCCGGGCCGCCGCTCACCAGCGCGGACACCGCCACCGCCCGGCCGTACTCGCCGTGGGCCACCGTCCGGCCGTACTACTGGGTCCCGTCGTTCGCCACGCTGAGCACCACGTTCGGGAAGGACCTGACGTTCTTCGGCCTGGAGACGCAGGGCTGGGACGTGCTGAAGCGGCACCTGTGGTCGGCGTGGCTGGCCCGCGACTTCGATACCGGACGGAACCTGGGCAGCGCCGCGTGGACGTACCGCGGCCTCGGCGTCCCGACGCTTTCGGTCAGCGCCTCTCGGGAGTGGTCGTCGGTGGGCACGCTATACCTGAACGACACCCCCGCCGACGCCGTGCTGCTGCGCGAGGACCGCGCGGCGCTCGGCGCGCTCTTCCTCCGGCGGAGCTGGCGCCGCGCGGCCTGGCTCGGCGCCACAGCCGACGTCGTGGGGCAGGAGTACCAGGCCCGCGACCTGCGCGTCTACGACGACAGCCTTCCCGCGCTCCGCACTCGTGCCGGCATCGCCGCGGGGCCGGGCTTCTCCAGCGCCCGCGCCTACCCGATGAGCATAAGCCTCGAGGACGGGGTCACGCTTTCCGGCACCGTGGGGCGGTGGTGGCTCACCGACACCGGCGAGAAGGCGTACGACCAGGTCCGCGGCCGCGCCGCCGGCTACCTCGGCCTCCCCCTCGGCGGCTTCGCCGACCACGTGCTCGCCGCCCGCGCCGCCGGCCTCGTGCGCGTCGGCGACCACGCGCTCCCGACCGGCGTCGGCGGCTACGACGGCATCGGCAGCGCATCCGACGTGCTCGGCGGCGCGACCGCAAACGACGCGTTCCCTGTCCGCGGCTGGCCCATCGACGCACGCACCGGCACCCGGGCCTGGGCCGCCACCGCCGAGTACCGGTTCCCCCTCCACATGCGCGACGCGCCGCCCGCACTCCTCGGCGTCACCCTCACCTCCATCTCGGCCGCCATCTTCGCCGATGCCGGCGACGCCTGGTGCCCCGCCGGCGACGGCACCCACTTCTGCTCCGCCCCCGACGATGCCCCGCTCGCGTCGGCGGGCGCCGAGATCGCCATCGACCTCGGCCTCCTCCACGGCTCCCCCACCCGCCTCCGCGCCGGCTACGCTCTCCCCCTCGGACCCGACGCCCCGGCGGGCTCGCTCTACCTCGCCCTCGGGCCAGGCTTCTGACCCGCCCGCCCCCGCCCCGGGCCGCCTCGCCGGGCACGATTCCTGTAACACTATCTCTCCGCACGCCAACTATTTAGGTGGATCACACACGAGGGGGAGGGTCACATGCCCAAGCGCCCGGACCAGTACCGGATCGACCCCAGCGAGGCCGGTTCGACCGACTACAAGTCCCGACGACAGTCCGAGGAGGGCAACCGACGCGAGTCGCCCGACCAGCTCCCGGCCAACCAGACGCCATCCGGGACCCCCAACGAGGCCATGGAGGCTTCCCGGCGCGCGTCGCAGGAAGGACGCGAGAAGGAGCTCGAGCGCGCCCGCCAGGCCCACGAGCGCAACGAGGGGCAGCACGGCAGCCCCGACGAGCGCACTTCTCCCGCCCGCGAAGGGCGTGAGGCGGGCCACGATCGCGAGAGGAGTCAGGGTCGCGACGACGACGCCCGCCACCGCACCAGCTCGCGCGGTCACGACCGGTCCGAACGCACCGACCGCGGCACCGCCACGGTCGGGCCGGACGCGGAGCCCCTGGAACGCGGCCGCTCGCGCACCGAAGGCACCGCCGATGTCGCCGAGCGCTTCGATGCCCCCCGCGGCGACCCCGAGCGTGAGGCGGAAGAGGCGCACACCCGGGAGGTCCGCGCCGACGCCGAGCGACGACGCGACCTCGAGGCCCCCGTCTCCCCCGAAGAGACCGAGCGCCGCCAGAAGGCCCACCCCCGCGGCCGCGACCAGGTCCGCGAGCGCAAGCGCCGTGACCGCGAGGAGCTGGGGCGTCTGCCCATGGAGTCCCGCGAGCGCGAGCACCTGGAAAAGGTCACCCGCCGCCGCGACCGCGAAGCGCGCGAGAACGAACCCTAGCCGAACGCCCGATCCGCCGAACGCCCGAACCGCGCGCTGGTCGCCAGTTCGGCCGTTCGGCCGTTCGGCCTCCCTCTGTGGACTCTGTGGAAAACGCCCGAACTGCAGGGAAATCCAGCGCCTCCGCGGTGTATAAGTCTGTGCAGAAACGGAGGCTTGACACCCACAAGATATGGTGGCATACTTGAATCCCCGCACAACATGTGGGGCATTCCGGTGCCGAGAAGCCGCGGCGCCGCACCCTGCACGAGGCCGCCGGCCGGCGCCCGGCTGCTCTTCTGGATAGAACAGAGTTTTCCACTTGCCCGCACGCATCATTGCCAGAGGGACCATCATGACGCCGCAGCCCGAGAATGCTCCGAATCCCGCCGATGTCCTGCCCGAGGACCTGCCGCCGGCGGAGCTGAGCGAGAACGCCCGAATCATCATGGGCAAGCGCTACCTCAAGAAGAACGAGGAAGGCGAGCCGATCGAAGCGCCGGAGCAGATGTTCTGGCGGGTGGCGCGGACGGTGGCGGAGGCGGACCGTGCGTACGGCGCGAGCGATGGTGCGATCGACGCGCTCGCGCGGGAGTTCTACAGGCTGATGACGAGGCGGCTGTTCGAGCCGAACTCGCCGACGCTGATGAACGCGGGGCGACCGCTGGGGCAGCTGAGCGCGTGCTTCGTGCTGCCGGTGGAGGATTCGCTGTCGAACGGGAAGAACGGGATCTACGACACGCTGCGTGCGATGGCGCTGGTGCACCAGAGCGGGGGCGGGACGGGGTTCGCGTTCAGCCGGCTGCGTCCGAAGAACGACGTGGTCAAGTCGACCATGGGGGTGGCGAGCGGGCCGGTGAGCTTCATGAAGCTGTACGACGGCTCGACGGAGGTGGTGAAGCAGGGCGGGACGCGGCGGGGCGCGAACATGGGGATCCTCCGGGTGGACCATCCGGACATCCGGGAGTTCATCACGTGCAAGGCGGACGTGACGAAGGTGACGAACTTCAACATCAGCGTCGCCATCACGGACGCTTTCATGGAGGCGGTGAGGAACGGGGAGCGGTACGAGCTGAAGACCCCGCGCACGGGGGAGGTGGTGGGGACGGAGGACGCGAACGAGATCTTCGACCTGATCATCCACGGCGCGTGGGCCACGGGTGAGCCGGGCGTGTTCTTCGTGGATGAGGCGAACCGGTACAACCCGGTTCCGAAGCTGGGCAGCTACGAAGCGACGAACCCGTGCGGGGAGCAGCCGCTGCTGGCGTACGACGTGTGCAACCTGGGGAGCGTGAACGTGGGGGTGTTCGCCCGCACGGACGCCGCGGCGGGCGCGGGCATCGATGATCGGATCGACTGGGAGGCGTTCCGCAACACGGTGCACCTGGCGACGCATTTCCTGGACAACGTGATCGACGCGAACAACTATCCGCTTCCGGAGATCGAGGCGCTGGCCGGGAAGATCCGCCGCATCGGGCTCGGCATCATGGGGTGGGCCGACCTGCTCATCCGCGTGGGCGTCCCCTACGACAGCGACGAGGCGATCGCGCTCGCCCGCAGGGTCATGGGCTTCGTGGACGACGAGGCGAAGAGCGCGTCGGAGAAGCTGGCCGAGGTCCGCGGCACGTTCCCGGCCTGGAAGCACAGCATCTGGGGCCCGGACCGTACCGCGGCCAGGGTGGACGGGGAGCGCGTCCGTCCGATGCGGAAGCTGCGCAACTCGAACATCACCACCGTCGCGCCCACGGGGACCATCTCCATCTTCGCCGACTGCTCCGGCGGGATCGAGCCGCTGTTCGCGGTCGCCTTCATGCGCAACCAGGCGGGCGCGCTCATGCCGGACGTGAACGGGGACTTCGTCCGCATGGCGAGGAAGGACGGGTGGTACAGCGACGGGCTGATGGAGCGCATCGCCGGGGAGGGGCACATCCACTTCGACGACGTCCCGGCCGACGTCCAGCGCCTGTTCGTGACGTCCCACGACGTCACGCCGGACTGGCACATCCGCATGCAGGCGGCCTTCCAGGAGCACACGGACAGCGCCATCAGCAAGACCTGCAACTTCCCGCAGCAGGCCGGCGAGGAGGACGTGCGGGAGATCTACCTGAAGGCGCACGCGCTGCACTGCAAGGGGGTCACCGTGTACCGGGACGGATCCCGCCCCATGCAGGTGCTGAGCACGGGCAAGACCGGGAAGGAGGCCGCGGCCGGTGCTCCGGGCGCCGCGACGTCGCCCAAGACGGCGGACCTCGAGGCCGCCCTCGCCGACACGCGCGAGGAGAACCACCGGCTCACGCACGAGAAGGCGGGGGTGGAGGAGCGCCTCCGCGAGCTGGAGATCAAGCAGCAGAAGCGGCTGCGCAAGCGCAAGCGACCCGACGTGCTCACGGGCACCACGCGCAAGATGCGCAGCCCGCTCGGCGACATGTACGTCACCGTGAACGAGGACGAGGAAGGCCGGCCGTTCGAGGTCTTCACGACGCTCGGCAAGGCCGGCGGCGCCGCGATGGCCGACGCCGAGGCCATCGGCCGGCTCATCTCCCTGGCCCTGCGCAGCGGCATCCCGCTCCTGGACATCATCGGCCAGCTGCGCGGCATCTCCTGCGACCGCGCGGTCGGCATCGGCCCCAACAAGGTGCTCAGCGTCCCCGACGCCATCGGCCAGGTGCTCCAGGCGCACATGATGGAGAAGGAAGGAATCCAGGAGGAGCTCCCGATCGGAAGCCACGGCGCTCGCAAGAACCCCGTGGTCGCCCCCAGGGTGGCGCCGCCGGCGGCTGCGCAGACCCAGGTCCAGGCCAACCTGGACTACTACGACCCGGGCGACTCCTTTCTCGGCACCTGCCCCGAGTGCAGCAGTGATCTGCAGTTCGCAGAAGGGTGCGTGAAGTGCCTGAGCTGCGGCTACTCGGAGTGCGGGTGACGGGCGCGGCCTGACGCAGGGCCGGCGGCCCGACGACGACGCCGGGTGCAGCGACGATGCTGCCGCGGCGTCGCGGCCTGCCGGCTGGACGCAGCCTCGGGTGCGGTGCTCCCATGCGAAGGCGGACGGCTCCGGGACCCCTTCAATCCGGCGACGGCGCGGCCGGTCCCCGTGATCGCGTTCCACGCACCGCCGATCCGCGAGTCCCGTACGAAGGCGGACGGCTCCGGGACCCCTTCAATCCGGCGAAGCCGGTGTTCCCGGCCGTCCGCGACTTCGTGGCAGGGTGGGCGGAGAGGAACGGGTGTGCGGCGGACCCGGACACCGTGGGTGGGGCGGACCACCCACGGCATCGACGCAACGCGGGAGATGTGGAGGTTCTTCTCGGCGCACCCCCGGGAGTCGCCCCGGGAGTCGCCCCGGGAGGTCACCCGTCGGGCAGCAGCAGCGCGGGCAGCCCGCCGAACTGGAAGCTGATACCGCCCACGGCGAGGAGCGGCGAGCGGGTCTCTCCGGCCCGCTCGTTGTCCTGGCCGAACGACGCGTACAGGTGCGTCATCCCGCTCAGCCGGTAATCGACCTGGCCGACGAGCCGGCCGCTGGAGCGGAAGCGGGTGGAGGCGGAAGCGGTCCCGGATCTCGCGTCGAGCGCCACGCGGCGCACGCCTTCGATGGAGAGGACGAGCCGGTCGGTGTCCCACAGCCAGCGTCCGCCCACGTCCAGCACACTCTGGTCCGCGGCGCGGGTGTTGTTGATGAAGCGGCCGAGCGCCAGGACCTGGAACTGCGGGTTCTCGAGCCGGTAGCCGAGGGTGGTCCAGGCCGCCCACGCGGCGTTGCGGCCGGACCCGAACGCGGCGGTCGGGAACGTCCACGTGGCGGCGAGCGCCACGTCGACGCTCCACCCCACCGGCTCCTGGTGGCGCTGGAGCTCGTCCACCCACGCCCGCGCCGAGTCGGCCAGCCGGTCGATCTCCCCGCCCAGGGAGTCCGCCTGCGACGGGCGCTCCTGCCGCTCCGCCCTCCGCCGCTCCGCGCTCAGGTGCGTCATCGTGCGCTGGATGGCGCGCAGCCCGGCGCGCGCGGCTTCCGCCCCGCTGCTCTCGTGACCCACCACCGGCTGAAAGCGGAGGCCCAGCCCCAGGTCGGACGCGTCCGACGCGGCGTCCGGCGGCGACGTGGCCACCGAGAGCGCCAGCGTGCGGAGGCTGGAGGCCACCACGCCCGCGTCGTAGTAGTCCCGGTAGCCCAGCAGCGGGTGCGGCCGCAGCCAGTAGGGCGCGACTTCCAGCGCCCACGCATCCGGCGGCACCGACAGTCCCTGCGCCGCCGACAGGAGCGAGGCCGCGAACGCCCGCGGCGTGGACGGGCGCTCCACCGCGACCGGGGTGATCCCCATGAGCGCGAACGCCGGCGACAGCGGCGTCCGCAGCGTCACGAGCGAGTCCACCGACGGCACGCTCTGCCCGCGCAGGGCCCCCGCCAACAGCAGCAGCGCGATGGCGGCGAGCGGGCTCCGCATCCTCATGATCCACCCCCGCCGTCCGTGGCTCCGGCGCCGGCACCCTGGCCGCCGCTGGCTTCCGTGCCGTCGGTGAACCGGATCGTGCCCTCATAGATCAGCGTGTCGCCGAGCGCCGACAGCTGGCGCGCGCCCGGATACTGCTGCGTCCGCCCCGCCTGCGTCATGATGATGGTGACGGCCGTGCGCGTGGTGGCCGGGTTCGTGACCGTGACGGTGGTGTCGGTGTAGAGGGTGCGGCCGCGCAGGTCGCCCGGGTCGCCGACCGGGTGCTCTTCGATCCTCTCTCCCTCGACCACGTCGGTGTCGTCGAAGCTCACGAGGGAGTACCCCTGCTGCATCTCGCCCACGACCACGGACACGCGGACCTCGCCGGCGGCGAGCTGGAACTCGCCTTCGATCGGCACACGCGGTACTCCGTTCATCGACCGCCTCCGTTCAGCTGAGGGTCAGCTTCTGGTCCGTGGCCGCGCCGGCGGCCACGGTGGCCGAAACCTGCGCCCTCCTTTCCGCGGCGCCGATCCTCCCGATCACCTCCAGCACGTGGAGGCCCGGCGGCAGGTCCCGGAGGGTGGCCATCTGACCGGCCTGGTGGACGACCACTCCGTCGTCCACCGTGACGTCCCAGCCGGCGTCGCACTGATCGCCGTTGGTCACGGTCAGGTTCACGGCCCCCGGCTGCGCGGCGGCCCGCCGGGCGTCGGCTTCCGACGCGCGGGCGCGCAGGGCGTCGTTGATCTGCGTGATGCTGCGGCGGAACTCCTCCACCCACGCGGACGTCTCGTCCTCGACAATGGCGTTGACCGCGGTGGCGAACGCCCTCGCCCGCGCGAGCATCGCCTGCACTTCGTCCGGCGTCGGCGCCCGCCCTCCTCTCAGGGCTCGCTCCCCCTCCCATTCCAGCTCGAAGTTCTCGAGCGTGGTCCGGATCCTGTGCTCGCTCTGGATGTAGCGGATCCAGCCGCTCGAGGCGCCGTAGAACCGGTCGAAGCCCAGCGCGCCGGCCCCCACGGCCACCAGGATCGACACCCAGATCGCCGGCACGTGGGGCGCGCCGCCCCCCATCTGGGCGACGACGACCTCGACCAGGGGCAGGATTCCCGCCGCGCCCAGCAGGAAGACGGCGAGGAACCGGGTGGCGACCGCGAGCCGCCGCTTCGGCACCCGCGCCCGCCTGTACCACCGGATCGCCTCCAGCGCGTCGCTCTGCACGTGCCCGTAGACCGCGGCGAGCGAAGCCTCGCAGTCCTCGGGCGCCCAGGAGAGCCCTTCGAGACCCGGTGCCCGGATGTCGCCCCGCTGCCGGCGCCGCGGCGGAGTCGTGGTCTTCGCGCTCGCCGCGGCGGAGATGTCGTCGTTGCTCATGAGAACGGCCTCACGGGACGTGAGGGTGGAAGCACGAGTCCCGAAGCCGGCGGCCCCGGCAAGGCCAGGGCGGCGGATTCGGGAGCGGAGGTGTGAAGCTCGCAGCGGCGCCAGCCGACGCGGCGCAGGAAAGTATTGCATCCCGGCCCGGCGGAGGTCCAGAGTCTCGGTCCCGGGTCTGCTTCCGCCCCGCCGACCCGGCTCCACGGCAGGGCGGAGGCGGGGCCCGCTCTGCCGGGGCGCCGGTCCGGGATGGCCCCGGTCCTGCATGCGCGCCGCCCGAGACGGCGCCGCTCCTGCATCCGCGCCGCCCCGCGCTGGCGCAGCCCTCCTTCCGAGAGGCCTCCCTGAAGCGATTCCCGAACCCCCTCGTCCTCCTTTTCATCGGCGTGGTCCTGGCCGCGGCCATGACCTGGGTGCTGCCGGCCGGCCGCTACGACCGCCAGGCGGATCCCGCCACCGGACGCCAGGTCGTCGTGAGCGGCAGCTACCACGCAGTCGCGCCCGATCCGGTGGGGCCGTTCGAGACCATCGTCGCCCTCCCGCGCGGGATGGAGGCGGCCGGCGACGTCATCTTCCTCGTGTTCCTGGTGGGCGGCGCGTTCACCGTGATCGACCGGACGGGCGCGTTCCATGGCGGGTTCGACCGGCTGGTGCGTGTGCTGGGCCGGCACGAGCTGCTGGTCATCCCCATCGCGTGCTACGTTTTCGGCGCGGCGGGCGCGCTCGAGAACATGCAGGAGGAGTTCATCGCGCTGGTGCCGGTGCTGCTGCTCCTCACCTCCCGGCTCGGCTTCGACACCGTCGTGGCCGTGGCCATCTCCCTGGGCGCCGCGTCCGTCGGCGCCGCCTTCAGCCCCATCAACCCGTTCCAGGTCGGGATCGCACAGAAGATCGCGGGCGTCCCGCTGCTCGACCACGCCGCTTTCCGCTCCGCGTTCCTCCTGGTCGCGCTCGCGCTGTGGAGCTGGGGCACTGCCCGCTACGCACGTCGGACCAGAACCGCCCCGGGCGTCCCGCCCTCCGGGCCCCTCGAGGAAGACGAAGCAGCTTCGCGCGCTCCGGGCCGGCAGCTCCGCGAGGAGCCCGGTCACGTTCCCGGCGCGGCGGCGTCCACGCCCGGCGTCGCCCCGCACGAGGTCCGGATGACGGGGGCGCACGCGCTGATCCTGGCGCTGGCCGTGCTCGCGTTCGGCATCTACGTCGTCGGCGTGATGCGGCTCGACTGGGGCTTCAACGAGATGTCCGCGCTCTTCCTCCTGCTCGGCGTGGTCGCCGGGCTCGTGGGCCGGCTCGGCGTCAGCGGCACCGCCGAAGCGTTCATCGAAGGCTTCCGGGCCATGGCCTTCGCCGCCATCCTCATCGGCTTCGCCCGCGCCATCTTCGTCGTGCTCGACGACGGCCGCGTGATCGACACCATCGTCCACGGCCTCTTCCAGCCCATCCAGGGACTCCCGCCCGCCCTCGCCGCCATCGGCATGGTCGCCGTCCACACCGCCGTCCACGTCCCCGTCCCCAGCGTGAGCGGCCAGGCCGTCCTCACCATGCCCATCCTCGCCCCCCTCGCCGACCTGCTCGGCCTCTCCCGCGACGTCGCCATCCTCGCCTTCCAGTACGGCGCCGGCATGTGCGAGATCCTCACCCCCACCAACGGCGCCCTCATGGCCGTCCTCGCGGCGGCGGGCGTGCGCTACGAGCGCTGGCTCGCCTTCGCGCTCCGGATGTGGGCCATGCTCGTGGCGCTCGGGATCGCGTCCATCCTGGTCGGGATCTGGATCGGGATGTAGGGGCGGCAACCGGCGACTTCGTATGTCGGCCCATCCCGGCATGGCCATGCCCGGGCCTCCGACTCAGAGTTGCCCCATGACGGACGCCGTGCGGGTCACGGACGCGGCAACGCGGATCGAAGTCCGGTTCCCCTACGACGCGGAGCTGGTCGGCCACATCCGCTCGATACCGGGCCGGCGCTGGGACCCGGGCCGATCGGCGTGGCTGCTCCCGCGCACCGAGGACGCCCTCAACGCGCTGCTCCGGGCGCCCGACGCGAGCTTCCGCGTCGACCGCGGTCTCATGCACCTGGTCCGCGTCCCGTTCCGCCGGGGCAGCGGAACCGATCCGGCGGCGGCGCTCCTCCAGCGCCTCTCGGAAGAGCTCCGGCTCCAGGGATACAGTCCGCGCACGCGGAAGAACTACGTCGGCCACGTCCGTCGGTTCTTCGGAGCTTTCCCGAAGGCCGCGACCGAGCTGTCGACGGAGCACGTCCGCGCTCACCTGCTCCGCCTCCAGGCCGACGACCGCTCCGTCTCCTACCAGCACCAGGCGATCAGCGCCATCCAGTTCGCGGCCCGGCTCGTCGATCGGCCGCTCGCGCTGGAGCCGATCCGCCGCCCGAAGCGGGAGCGCCAGCTCCCCGCCGTTCTCTCACGCGAGGAAGTGCGCCGCATCCTCAATGCCCCCGCCAACCCGACCCACCGGCTGGCCCTGATGCTCGCGTACTCCGCCGGACTCCGCGTCGGCGAGGTCGTACGCCTCAGCGCCGGCGACGTGGATTCCGGGCGAGGGCTGATCCGGGTCCGCGCCGGGAAGGGAAGGAAGGACCGCTATACGCTGCTGGCCGATGCCGCGGCCGCCGCCCTCGACCCCGTCCTCGCCCGCCTCGACGCCGACGCCTGGATCTTCCCCGGTGCCCGCCCCGGCCGCCACCTGACGACACGCTCCGTGCAGAAGACCTTCGAGCGCGCCCTGGTCCGGTCCGGCGTACGCAAGCACGCCACCGTGCACACGCTCCGCCACAGCTTCGCCACCCACCTCCTCGAGGCCGGCGTCAACCTCCGCTACATCCAGGAGCTCCTCGGCCACACGAGCCCCCGCACCACCCAGATATACACCCACGTCAGCCGCGGCGATCTTACCCGGATCGTGAACCCGCTCGACGCAGCGTGAGGGGGAAGCGGCCGTCGGCCGCTCGAATCAGCCCCGTGCAAACGGCCGTGCTGAGCCCCTGTACAAGGTCATTGCTTCTGAACAAGAATGGCCCCAAATAGAGATGATTCGGGTCAGGCGGCCGGGGTGGGTGGCTCCGACAATCTGATAAGGACCTTTCCCGAACGACCGGCGCAAACATCCGGCCCGCCGACATCCTACCGAACACGAGTTCGGTAACGCAGTAGTTAAGTGCCATGCGCGCAACGGATCATTCGGGCGGGTACTGTGCTCGCCAGCGGCTGGTTCAGGAAAGCTCCAGGCCTCGAGCTGAGCTAAGATTGCCCCGCCCCGCCCGGGGAGGGCTAGGGGGGAGAGGCCCAGCAGCTAGAACGAAAGGGAAGACAGGGCAAGGCGCGCACAGCACTTAACACACGGTTGCCGCCTCCGCTCGCTTCGCGAGCTCCGGAGTACCCGGCGGATTAGCGAACGGAGTTCGGGAAGTATCCGGACGGGGGAGGGGAAACGAGCAATCGAGGGGGCGGACGCCGGGTCGCCCACCTGAAACGTTAGCCGCCATGCGCGCGGAGGAGGCTCTTGGGTGTTGCGCCCGAAATCGGCCGAGCAGGAAAGGGAAGAGCTTCGTTCTGAGGATTGGCTGCCCCACCCCACCCAAGAGGCCCAGATTCGTGAAGGGCTTGGAGCTTTGGTTTGCGAGGGCAGGGCAGGGCGCACACAGCGGCTAACAACACGGTTGCCGCCTGCGCTCGCTGCGCTCGCTCCGGAGAACCCGGCGGATTAGCGAACTCGTGTTCGGAAAAGCGGCGGTGGATTGAAGCTACTGTGCACTCGGATCGCTGGACCGCCGGGTCGGCAACCGGAAACGTTATGCGGCATCCGCTTCAGAGCTACAGGCGCTTCAAGAGTTGGTCATAGTCGGCGTGTGAGCCGATCCAGAACCAGATCCAGTCATCGTCGGCGCGGCGGGCCAAGGCTCTGTAGTGGAGCGATATGCGGGCTGAGAAGATCGGCTCGGTCGCGTGAACCTGCTTGAACTGCAGGCTCGGATGAGCCGGATTGGCGGAGAAGAGGTCGAAGGCCTCGCGAGCCCGCTCCTGGACGTCGGTAGGAAGTGAGGAATAGGCCTTCCGAAAAGATGAAGTGGTGCGGGAGGTCAAAGCTTGGACGGGTCGAGGTTTTCCGTCTCACCTCGTGCGTCTTCGGCGAGGGCTTCGTTCGCGAGCTTCGCCAAGTCGTCCTGGGAGTTTTCAAAGGTCCGATCCCAGTTTCGATCGGACTCGAGCTCCTCCAGGAGTAGAGCGGCGATGGCGTCCTGCTGCTCGCTGGGGAGCTTGGACGCTTCGTCGAAAGCCTTCTTGAGTAGTTCGGTCATGAGATCCTCCTTGGCCGGATGATACCCAGGAGGGGATCGGCAGTTCAAGAGCGAGAGGCGGTTTGCGGAGCGAAAGGCCTGGATTTGCGGACACCGCATAACAAACGGTTGGCGCCTGCGGTCGCTTCGCTCCCTCCGGAGAACCCCGCGATCAAGATCGTGGCGCCGGTCGAAGGGGCGGGGCAGTTTCGAAGGATGCTGCGCCGGGAAAAGCAGTGGCAGGCGGGGTCGCCAACCTGGAAACGTTAGCCGCCATGCGCGCGGAGGAGGCTCTTGGGTGTTGCGCCCGAAATCGGCGGAGCAGGAAAGGGAAGAGCTTCGTTCTGAGGATTGGCTGCCCCACCCCACCCAAGAGGCCCAGATTTGTGAAGGGCTTGGAGCTTTGGTTTGCGAGGGCAGGGCAGGGCGCACACAGCGGCTAACAACACGGTTGCCGCCTGCGCTCGCTGCGCTCGCTCCGGAGAACCCGGCGGATTAGCGAACTCGTGTTCGGAAAAGCGGCGGTGGATGAAGAAACGTTAAGCGCAATTGACGCAGCGTACTCGAAGGGAGGCTGGATGAGGCTGTCCAGCAGAACGATCAGTGATCTTGCCGAACTGATCTGCGGTGCTAGCGGTGGCGGTGGCGGCTATGACTGGTCACACTTCCCATACAGATCCAGCTCCCGTCTCACCGAATTCTTCAGGAACTGCGACCTTGATTACGTTCATCAAGGTGAGACTAGGAAGTGGTGGGTCGAAGAGGTCCTTACGGAGCTCAACAAAGCACCTGCCTCCACTCCCCACCTCCCACCGGGCGGCATCATTCGAGTGCTCCAGGAGCTGCTGGACCCGCTGGACTATAAACGGGCCGAACTAGATCAGTCCGCGGCGCTGAAGGACCTAAACGCGGTCGTCTCTCGGGATGGTTTGGAGGTTTACCTCGACGGGTCGCGTCGCGCGCATGTGAGGAATCGCGACACTGAGGCGACCTCTGCCAACCTTAAAATCCAGTCCCGCCCTCTGACCAAGGAAGAGTTGGAGAAGAGACGCAAGGCTGAGGAATTTCTCGAGAAAGCTTCGGAAGACGAGATAATCGAGGAGCTGCTTGTACCGTTGTTTCGACAGTTGAATTTTCTGCGAGTGAGTCCGACAGGGCACCGGGACAGATCGCTGGAGTTCGGCAAGGACTTGTGGATGAAGTTCCAGCTGCCGACCGGTCACTTCATCTACTTCGGCGCTCAAGTCAAGCGAGACAAGATCGACGCCGCTGGAAGGGATGTCACCAAGAATATCAGCGGTATCATCGCCCAAGCAGAGATGATGCTAGACCACCCGGTTTTCGACCCAGAGAGCAACCGCAAGCATCTCCTTGACCACGTCTTCATCATTTCAGGCGGGGAAATAACGAAGCAAGCGAGATCACTGATCGTGGAGAACCTGGACCGAGAGGCGCGCCGACATCTGATCTTCATGGATCGAGACGAACTTCTTGATCTGGTGGTCCTTACGGGCACACGGATACCTGAAGAGGAAGCTGAGGCTGCGAGTTCGCCGATCGATGATGACCTGCCATTCTAGGCGGGTGGACAGTGAAGGGGCGTCAACTGCGCTTAACAAACGGTTGGCGCCTGCGCGGCCTGCGGCCGCTCCGGAGAACCCGCCGCGGCCGTGTTGAAGCTGGTGAGAGGATCGCAGTTTCGAAGGTGATGCGCACTGGAGGTTGTGGCGCGGCGGGTCGCCAACCTGGAACGTTATCTGCAATTGGCTCAACGACTGAGGGAGGGTGAATGGACCTCAAGCGCGTCCTCGAAGAAATCTCTGATCATCTCGCGCCGAAGCTGGACACCTATGAGCACGCCCTCTACACGTACCTGTTCCGCAACACGGTGCTGCGAGGAGAACCAGAGGCTGTAATCGGCTTCAAATCTGCGCGCCACGAGTTGCCGAGGGGAATCGGGACCGCAGGAACGGCAATGGCCGAGGGGACATGCTATGAGAAGCTCAGGTCCTTAGAAGCCAAGGGCTGCATCAAGGTGTTGGGTACAGAACGGCAAGGAACGCGGGTGCGGCTGTTCTTGCCGAGTGATATTGTGGGTTCTCTGAACTATGTCCGGTTAATTCTCGAAATTCTGGCCGGCCGGGAGCGTGAGCTAGGCGGCTTCAGAGTCCGGGGTCTCCTCCTGTTTGAGATGGCGGGTGCGGTAGGAGCGGCCGCGGAGCACGAAGTGAGTGCCGCGCTCCAGGAGCCGGTCGAGGATCGCCTCCGCAAGATCGGCATCATGCAGCACCTGACCGAGGGCGGCCAGAGGCTTATTGGTGGTGACGATCATGGGTCGGTGCCTGAGGTAGCGGTCGTTGACCACCCGGTAGAGCACGTTGGCGGCATCGGCGGCATAGCTCTGATAGCCGAGCTCGTCGATGATCAGGACGTGGGGGTGGACGTAGGGTTCGAGCGCCTCGTCCAGCCGTCCCTCAGTGGCCGCGTTGGAGAGGGCGCCGATCAGCTCATCCGCGGTGGTGAATCGGGCCTCGAATCCGTTCTGGATCGCTCGGTAGCCGATGGCTACCCCCATGTGGGTCTTCCCTCGACCCGGCGGGCCGCTGAAATGGCGCACCGGCCTTCGCTCACCAGCTCCGGCCCCAGCAGCGTGCCGAGCATCTGGAGGCGGACGCTGGTCTGGAAGGTGAAGTCGAATTCCTCAATGGTGCGGAGGAAGGGGAAGCGGGCCTTGCGGACGGACCGGGTGATCCGGGTCTGCGCCCGGTGAGCGATCTCCTCGGCCACCAGCAGCTCGAGGAAGGTGCGGTAGCTCATGCCCTCCTCCTCGGCCCGGATCGCCAGGTCCGGATACAGGCGCCGGATGGTCGGCATGTGGAGGCGCTTGAGCATGGCGTCGAGGTCGTCCAGCGGCACCGGAGTCTTCATGAGGCCACCTCCTTCGCCGCCAGCCCGATCACGTACTCAGCTCCGATCAGCCGCTGGAAGAGCGCGCGCTGGAGCAGGCGGAGGAAGCGCTCCTGGCCGAGCTCCTCGAGCAGGGCGAAGAGGCGCTCCACGTCTCCTTTCCATGTGTGGGGTCGGGCGTGGATGAGCTCCGTCAGGTAGCCCTCTCCTACGGGCCCCAGCTCCAGGATTCGCTCCCGCATGAAGTAGAGGCGCTTCCGTGCACCGGCCACGGCCGCCAGCTGCTCGGCCCGCTGGCCGGGCAGGTAGCTGGTGTTTCCGATCTTTGGAAACCTGGGGTGGGTGGCCTCGAAGCGGGCGCCGGTGGTGACGATCCGGAGCCGGTCCGGGTACAGGTGGAGCGTGGCCGGGATCCCGCACGCACCCGCCGGCATGGCGTAGCGCACGCCCTGGAAGTCCACGAGCGCGGTGGGTCCCACGTGGACAGCGTAACGCAGACCGTACTCGGCCGGCGGGATGGCCAGCGGCTTCATCCGCGCCTGCTCTGCGGTCAGCCGGATCTTGGGGATCTCCTTCGTGGCCCGGGATGGCCGCTCCTCATTCCCCCCGATCAGCCAGTCCAGGAGCTGACGGGGGAGGTCCTGGTCGAGCTCAGCGAAGCGGCGGGCCCGGAAGAAGCTCCGCTTCACCCACCCCACCAGATTCTCCACCGATCCCTTCTGCTGCGGGCTCCTGGGCGTGCACAGCCCGATCGTGAAGCCATAGTCGATGGCGACCTGGGCCAGCGTGGAATTCCAGATCGGCCGGCCCCGGTCGTCGCGGCCCACCACCACCGTCTTCGGATTGTCGAAGACCACCCGGAGCGGCACCCCGCCCGAATGCTCGAAGCCGGCCAGGAGTGCCCGGACGAGTGACTCGATCCGCTCGTCCGGCACGATCACCACCCACACCCACCGCGAGTACTTCAGACGGTACGCCGCGAAGTGAACTCGCTTCTTCCGTCCATCCAGCAGCCGGACGTCGGCCTGACCGAAATCGAACTGGGCGAACTCCCCGGCCACCCCCTCGAACCGCACCATCAGCTCCGCCGGCAGCTTCCCCTTCTCCAACCGGAAGACCCGGTAGAAGGTGCTCTCCGCCAGCTCCGCCCCCTCCTCCCGAAGCTGACGCAGGTATTCCAGGGGTGGAGCCTCGGGATCCTCCGCGATCAGATCCACCAGCCGGCGCTTCACCGCCTCCGGCACCGCGGGACGCCCGATCCCCCGGCGCTTCCTCTCCGCCGCATCGTCTCCCTCCGCCACCGGCGGCTCCTTCGAGATCCGACGGACAGACCGCTCCGAGATCCCCAGCTGCCTCGCGATTTCCGTCTGCTTCTGCCCCGCCTCCAGCAGCGCATGCACCGCATGTCGATCGATCACCCTGAGCATCCTCCCCCGCCTCCATCTGACAGGAACTCCATCCTGCCCGGGACGGGACTACAGTATTCTACGGAGGCTCCTCAGCCGGCCAGATTTTCGAGAGATCAGCGGTCAGAATTCGGGGAACTCACAGATATCGACGGCGTCGTCCCAGTTGTTGGGGAAGAGCAGCGGCCCCGCCTAGAAGATCTGGACTTTTTCAATAATGCCTCAAATCGCGAGGCTATCCTGCGGCGAGAGGATGGCCGCTGCTTCTATTGCCTTCGGCAGGTTGATGGATCGAATCATGTGATCGAACACCTTACGGCACGGCGGGAGGGAGGCAACGGATACACCAACGTGGTCGCCGCCTGTCGAGAGTGTAACAATAGGAAGGGGGCAGGCAGTCCTGAGGACCATCTTCGGCGGCTCTATAGGAGTGGTCTCCTGAACGCCGACGAAATGGAAGGTCGTTTGGCCGCCCTTGATCTGGTCAGGACGGGCCAGCTAAAGCCGACGCTCGCGGATTTTGAGGATGCGGAGGTTGCCTAGGCGAGTGGACCTCGGACGGGGAGCCAACTGCAGATGACAAACGGTTGGCGCCTGCGCGGCCTGCGGCCGCTCCGGAGAACCCGCCGCGACCGTGCCGAAGCTGGTGAGGTGTTCGCAGTTTCGAAGGTGATCGCGCGCCTGAGGTTGTGGCGCGGCGGGTCGCCAACCTGGAAACGTTAGACGGCATTCCTTTGGAGCGGGAAAGGTCTGATGGCGGATTCTGACCAGCTCGATCTCGAAGCTGCTATTGAGGAAGCCGAAGAAGCTGACCTCGAGAAAGAGCGTGATGCAGTTCTTGCCGCGGTGTCAGCCAGCCGGCTGGATACGCTGCAAAAGAGGGTTGCATGGGTTCTGAACCATTACCCGGATGCCAGAGATTCCGATGTTGCTCTGTACATACGTTATTGGCGTGAGTTTGAAGGCGAGCATGTCGAAGGGGAGTACGTCAAGCTCAAGAACATTACCGTCTGACTCGGCCGGCGTCGCTTACCCGAGCCCGAGCCAAGCTTCAGAACGAGTACAGGTTATTCCTGGCGAGTGACGAAGTCAGAAAACACCGCGGAACACTGTCGGAGGAGGAAAAGGAAAAGGCGGTTAGTCAAAGGCCCACGTTCCCAATGTACACGGCCTATGCCGATGAGAGCGGAAAGACCGACAACTTCTTAGTGGTTGGAGCCGTTTGGTTTCTGAACGGTCCGGAGATCATCGAGGTGACCCAAGAGGTGGAGAGGCTTGCCAAGGCGCGCGGCATTTCCGCCGAACTCCACTTCAGAGAGATCGACTACTCTACGTTGGACTTCTACAAGGAAGTGGCTGCGTTGGTACTGGCTCGTTCAGCAACCATTTCATTCACTTCGATCAGCGTCGAGCGAAGAGGCCACAAGCGAGTGGACGATGCCATTGCTAACCTGTATGAGCATCTGCTTCTCCGAGGGGTGGAGTACCACGACTCCACGAACAGAGCGCCACTGCCACGGAGCCTTAGCGTCTTCAAGGATCGCGAAGAAGTAGGCCGAGACAAGCTACTGATGGCGAATCTCGAAGAGTCGCTCAGACAGGCGAGTGAGGCGCGGCTGGAGGGAAAGCTGTACGTCGACAGGCTGGCGGCCGTTGACTCCGAGGAGAACATCCCGGTTCAGCTTGGCGATCTGTACACCAGCAGCGTCGCCAGAGTCTTGAACGCCACGGGCAAGCGCAACTCAGCACGAGATGATTTCGCGGATTTCTTCTTAGGAGAGCTGGGGATCCCCAATGGTCCAGCCGCGGAAGAGCGGGTGGGGGACATGGTGGCTCACGTGGCCTTGTGATATCCCTCATGGAGGAACGCCGTCTAACAAACGGTTGGCGCCTGCGCGGCCTGCGGCCGCTCCGGAGAACCCGCCGCGGCGGCTTGGAAGCTGGTGAGGTTCGTGTGATTTCGAAGGTGATCATGCGCTGGAGATAGTGGCGCGGCGGGTCGCCAACCTGGAAACGTTAGGCGCCACGCTCTACGAGAGGAGGCGGATCATGTACTGTGATGTCGTTCGAGCGCTGGTTGTTGCGGGCGTACTGATTGGCAGCACCGCCTGTTTAAGTACTAGCGCCGTCGATTCGCCCGTCGAAGTTGGCGTTGACATCGATAAACATCAGTCAGCGTCGGAGACACGGTGGTGTTCACCACAGCCGTCCACAACCCCACGGATCGGCGAATTCAAGTCGGAGTGGAATGCGGGCCCAGCCTAGACGTTCAGCTTCGGAGGCCCGACGGTTCAAGCCTTTCGGTGTTGAGCCGCATTGTCGGAGGTGGTGCGTTCACGTGCGAATTGGCGGAACACCATTTCGCCGATCCCGGAGAAACGGAACGGCTGACGCTTCGGTGGAAGGCTGAAGCTCCGAGAGGGACGTACTTGGCCGTTGCTCAAACCAGGTGCGGGGAGGACCAGTGTCCCACGAGCGACCCCGTGACTTTTGTCGTGAAGTAGGTGATATGGCGCTCGCGCAGCGCCTAACAAACGGCTGGCGCCTCCGCGGACTGCGGCCGCTCCGGAGAAACCCGGCGCGACCGTTTCTGAGCAGTCGAAGGCTCGTGTAGTTTCGAAGGCTGTGGAGCTGGTGAGTTCATGGTGAGCGCCGGGTTCGCCAGCCTGGAAACGTTAAGCGCCAGAGCCCGCAATCTGGAGGAGGCAATATTGACTCGTCGCGAACTGTCGCAGACCGGATGCCGAAACGTCTTGGCGCTGATGGGGATTGCCTCGTTGGGCTTGTTAACGATAGGCCTGACAGGATTCGATTCTTTCGACACCGGGTGGATCAGGTAGGGGCTGCGCGCGGTCTGGACAGGGGGGATGGCCGTGGCCGTTTGGACAATCGGTCGTGCGGCCCGGAAGGCGATCGAACTGCTTGAGGACGTGGCCAGCTCCGGCGCTTAACACACGGCCGCCGCCTTCGCTCGCTGCGCGAGCTCCGGAGAACCCGGCGTCAAGCGCACCGCCCTCGAGGAGAGCATTGAACCACTGGTAGACAGGCGGTATGGAGGGATGTGCCGCCGGGTCGGCGGCCTAGAAACGTTAGCCGCCATGCGCGCGGAGGAGGCTCTTGGGTGTTGCGCCCGAAATCGGCCGAGCAGAAAAGGGAAGAGCTTCGTTCTGAGGATTGGCTGCCCCACCCCACCCAAGAGGCCCAGATTCGTGAAGGGCTTGGAGCTTTGGTTTGCGAGGGCAGGGCAGGGCGCACACAGCGGCTAACAACACGGTTGCCGCCTGCGCTCGCTGCGCTCGCTCCGGAGAACCCGGCGGATTAGCGAACTCGTGTTCGGAAAAGCGGCGGTGGATTGAAGCTACTGTGCACTCGGATCGCTGGACCGCCGGGTCGGCAACCGGAAACGTTAACCGCCATGTTCCACTCGGCGTTTCTGTAGCAGATTAGGAGCAAGGGACTTCAGGGAAGGAGCTTGCGGATGTCGAGTGTACCAATCGAGGAACTGCTCAAGCTGTCGGTCGCTGAGCGGATTCAGTTGGTGGAGGACCTGTGGGACAGCATCGCTACGGACGCGGACGCCTATCCATTAACTGAGGCCCAGAAGGCGGAACTGGACCGTAGGCTGGCAGAACATGAAGCGGACCCGGATTCTGCTATTCCCTGGGAGGAAGTCCGGGAGCGGTTGTACAAGAAGTACGGGTGAGCCGCCGCTTCGTTGTTCGCCCTGCGGCCGACGCCGAACTCGAGGAAGCCGCAGCGTGGTATTCGGAGCGTTCCTTGGGCTTGGGAGCGGAATTCGTCCGCGTCATCGATGCGGCTTTCTCAGCGATCCAGCGGAATCCTCTCCGATTTCCCATTCTGTATCGGGATGTCCGGAGGGCCGTTGTTCGGCGATTCCCATATGCCATTCTCTTCAGAGCGAGCGCGGAAGAGATCGTGGTACTCTCCGTTTTCCATTCCCGCCGCGATCCGAAGCGTTGGCAGGCCCGGAGGTGACGTCCGCCAGGCTGCGGGCAGAATGTCAATGCCGGACGAAAACAGCACAGATGTGGCGCTCGAAAATGCCACACTCGAGGGGGGACGAGCCCTCAGGTTGTCGTAGCCTCCAGACGGGCACGTCGCCGTGGTTTGGGTGAAGGCTCTTCCTCCAGGTCGGGGGTGTGGAGCGCCTGCCAGACCTCGGAGTGCCGACGAAGGCGATAGCTGTTGCCCCGGATGTTGACAATGTGGCAATGGTGAAGCAGCCGGTCGATCAGCGCCGCGGCCATGACTTCATCGCCGAAGATGGCGCCCCATTCTTCAAAGCTCTTGTTCGAGGTCAGGACCGTCGACGCCCGCTCATAGCGCCGGTTCACGAGCTGGAAGAAGAGCATGGCTCCGGTGTGGCTGACCGGGAGGTAGCCGATCTCGTCCACCACCAGGAGCGAGGGGTGGCTCAGGACGCTCATCCGTTGCTTGAGCATGCCCGCCGCTTTGGCTTCCTCGAGAGACGAGATCAGATCTGCCAGGGTCCCGTAGTAGACGCGACGCCCGTGCTCGGCGGCGGCGATGGCGAGGCTGATGGCCAGGTGCGTTTTCCCGACTCCAGGAGGGCCGAGGAAGATCACGTTCTCCTTTCGCTCAATGAAGCCGAGTTCGTGGAGGCTCTCAATCTGCTCTCGCTTGATCGAGGGCTGGAATGAGAAATCGAAATCGGTGAGCAGCTTCACCGCCGGAAGCCGGCTCGAGCGCATGGCGGCCTGCAGACGTCGGTTGTTGCGGAGTTGGATCTGAGCTCCGAGGAGCTGCTCGATAGCCTCGCTTGGCGTGACCTCGCCACCATCGACGGCGGAAAGAATGGAGTCCAGGGCCTCCAGGGCCCCCGGCATCTTCAGGTCGGCCAGCATGGACCGGATGTGATCACGACGGGACACCTTGGCCCCTCTCATTGGCCACCTGCCGCGATGCGGGCGTAGGTGGAGAGCGAGCGGCGCTGCACCGCAATCGCGGGGAGGAGCGACCGATCTCTCACCTCCTGCTTGCGCTCCATGGGGATGACCAGCGAGCGGTAGGACCGCTCGGCCAGCGGAAGGAGGTGCTCCCGCTCCCTCTCGAAGCGCGCCACCGGCTGTTCCTTTGTGGTGCCGTGGATCCGGACGTTCGCCGTTTTCTCCAGCCACTGCTCGAGGCGAGCGTCCAGATCCTCGTCCCCGACAAACTCGCGGCCGTAGACGAAATTGCGGCGCACGTAGCTCACCGGCCGCTCGACCTTGCCTTTCGTCCGGGCTCGATAGGCTCTACAGGCGCGGATGTCGAAGCCCCAGTGAGCAGCGAAGCGCAGAAACTCCTCGTTCTTCAGGAGCTCACCTCCTTCCAGCCGCCGATCGTCCAGGATCACGTTCTTGAGCTGGTCGAAGAGGAGGTGCTGCGGTACTCCACCGAAGAAGCGGAAGGCCGCTTCCAGCCCCTCGTACAGCGCCCCCGTGGTCTTCCGCGGGAAGTAGCGCACCCAGAGGAGTCTGGAGAAGCCGAGCACGACCAGAAGCGCATACCGCTTGCCCCACGGAAATCTGAAGTCCGCGAAGTCCACCTGAGCCTGCCGGCCCGGCGGAGTCTCGAAGCGGATCACCGGCTCCTCCGGCAATCGAGGGCGGACCTGCCTCACGTACACCTTCACCTGCGTGTAGCCCCCGTCGTAGCCGGCGGCCTTCACCTCCTCGAAGAGCCGCACGGCCGAGAGTTCCGGATACTCCTTCAGCCGCTGTCCGATGATCGCCTTGTACGGCTCGAGCTTCCACGGCACCGCAGGCCGCGGCCCGTACCGCACCGGGTCCTGATCCAGATCCCGGTCCAACTGGCCCCTCCGGATCCACCGATAGATCGTGGTCCGATCGACGCCGAGCATCTCGGCAATGGCCGCCTTCGGCAGCCCCTGCTCGAGGTAGTGTCGCAACAGCACACGCTGCTCCCTTCCATGCATGGCGCCTCCACGGTGGGCGTGAAGACGCCAAGGTGGGATCGGAGCCGCACCTCCTGCGAGAGCTTCAGCGCGGCTCAGGGACGATCAGCGAGTGTCGCATTTTCGCCCGCCACATTCTGTGGAATTTTCGGCCGCCGCTAACACAGAACACGGCGGTTAACAAACGGTTGGCGCCTGCGCGGCCTGCGGCCGCTCCGGAGAACCCGCCGCGACCGTGTTGAAGCTGGTGAGGCTGCCGCTGTTTCGAAGGTGATCGCGTGCTAGAGGTATCGGCGCGGCGGGTCGCCAACCTGGAGACGTTAGCCGCCATTGGGCCCGGAGAGGAAGGAACACGGTGCTACCGCAAGACACAGCGCAGGTAACAGCGCCATTGTCATGGATGGATTGGGCAGGGGGCGTTGAGAGCGTGCTGACCAGTTTGGCGATCGTGATCGGAGCAGTATGGACCTACTTCAAGTTCTTCCGTGGCCGCACCTTTCATGAGCGCCTTGGAGCCAGCGTGTCCGCATCTCGCAGAGACGCTGTGGGAATGCAATTCCTTGACGCCAGGGTGACGGTAGCCAATGTAGGGTTGTCGAAGGTTCCCCTCGTGCAAGAGGGCGCTGGGTTGCGGGTTCTTTCAACGAACGGCGCGAGCACGCAGCAGACAGATGAAGTAACGGTCGTCGAATGGGAGTGGATTGCAACTGTACCCATTTTGGAAGACCATCGTTGGATTGAGCCAGGGGAGACAATTGTTGACAACATCATCTTCAACATTCCCGCCCCGATTCAGGGACCACTCAGACTCGAATTAGTCGTTGCGTCAAAGAAGTACTCGTGGTGCGCGAGTTCAGTGTCAGTTCCATGAGGAGAGGAATGATGGCGGAAAAGGGCGGTTCCAAGGAGAGGAAGCTGGTCACGGAACAAAAGAAGAAGTCCAAGGACCAAGTGCGTAGGATCGAGACGGAAAAGCAAAAGACCAAAGACAAAGCTGGCAAAGGCAAGCAGTAAGTTCTCGACATGCCTGCCCGTTGGCGCGTTGAAGCGCTGGGCTGGTCTGAGGAGGGCCCAACAGCAGATAACAAACGGTTGGCGCCTGCGCTCGCTTTGCTCGCTCCGGAGAACCCCGCATTAACGTCCTGGCGCCGGTTGAGCGAGAGCGTAGTCTCGATGGGAGCGGCGCCTGGTTAGGTCGCGGAGGCGGGGTCGCCAACCTGGAAACGTTATCTGAAAGCCACTGCCCGAACGGCAACTCGCCGGGAAGCACCTTGGACCGGACTATCGTTCGGTAGGCATAGCATGTTGAGTGACAATCAACTTGACGTGTCCGAAGCCCGGCAGGCACTTTGACCGTCGTTGTTTGCAGTCGAGAGCGAGTTGGACGTCACACTACATTGGCGGCTGATTTCGAAATGCCAGCCGCGCCAGGAGTGACATGGAGAAGCGCGAGGCCAAATGGAAAATGGTGGGGTCGGTTCTTGGGGGATTGGGCGTCATCGGATCGCTTGTATTCGTTGCGCTCGAGATCCGTCAGAACACCGAGGCCGTGCGCAGCGCAACGATACAGGCTATCTCGGAGCAATCATTCACAGCAGTAGCCCAGCTTGTTGAGAATGCCGATCTCCGCACGGCTTACGAGGCGGCGAGCACAGGAGCGACTCTCACTCCGGAACAACGTTTCCAGCTGAAGATGTTCTACCTCGGGATCATGCGGCTCCAGCAGAACCGGTATCTCCAATCTCAGCTGGGCGTACTCGATATGAACACGCTCCTTTTCGTCGGTGGGCGGGGTGGCGCGTACGATTTGCCATTCTTCGCTGAGTATTGGGCCGAAGATCGCGACCAATATCCCCCTGAGTTCCAAGACTTCGTTGAGCGCGTACTGCTTCCGCAATAAGGGGGCTCTCCGTGAGCGTCAATGGAGTTGTGTTGCCCTGGCCTAGCGGCGCCGGTTGGCATGAAGTCGGTGCTGCCGCAATCCTTTCGCGGCAGATCGCTGCGGTCGCTGGCGGTTGCCAAGCTGTGGCAGCAGACTTCGGAGTCGTTAGAGATCGCTCTGGGATCCAATCCACGTACACAGAACGGGTTGGCACGGCGTCCAAGTAGATAGCCATGCCGGCACGGGCAGTGGCCATCAGATCACTCCGCATGGCCGTTTGCTCGCTTCGCTCGCACACCAGCCGGAGTTGCGAGAGGATCTGAACGGAAAGAGCTTGGGCCGGCTGGACGCGCCCTCTAGCGGAGGTCGCCGCCTGCGGCGGCTCGCTCCGCCGCCGGGCGCGTCGGCCATGCTTTTTCGTTATGTGCCAGCTCCGACGGCTGGTTGTTAGATTAGAGGGAGCAGGAATACCCCCTTTGTCGAGGTGCTCATGCCGAACGTGGATCTCTCCGAAATTCTGCGACTGCCGGTGTCGGAGCGAATCGACGTTGTCCAGCAGATCTGGGACAGCGTCGCCGCGGATGCAGACGCGGTGCCGGTAAAGCCCGAACAGCGAGAGGAGTTGGATCGGCGGCTGAAGGAGCATCAGGAGAACCCGGATGACGTCGTGGAGTGGAACGAGGTTGAGAAACGGATCCGCTCCCGTCACAACCTGTGAAGGTCATCCTTCGCAGCATTGCAGAACAGGATGTCGCGGCAGCAGTCGGATGGTACGAAGAGCAGAGCTCAGGTCTGGGTGATCGCTTTCTGCTGAACGTCCGTGCTGCACTCGAGCGGATCGGAGAACATCCGGAGGCGTACCCCCTGGTGCACCCTCCGCACCTACGACGGATCTTGCTGTCGGATTTCCCCTACGGGTTGTTCTACCTGATGGAGCTGGACCGAGCTGTGGTCACGGCGTGCTTCCACGTGCGGCAGAATCCGAAGCGCTGGAGCAGTCGTGGCTGAAAGGGCGCTGCGCTCCGCCGGCACATAACAAACGGTTGGCGCCTGCGCTCCCTGCGGTCGCTCCGGGGAACCCGGCGAATGACCTGTTGGCTGGAGGAAGGGCTGCGGGTAATTCAGAAGATGGGGCGCGATCCGGCGAATTGGACGCCGGGTCGCTCACCTGGAAACGTTAGGCGCCACTGCTGGTGGTTCATATGCCCAAGAAGGAGCAGTACAGGAAGAAGCAGATGCGGGATCTGGCTCGGGTTGCGTATGAGCGTGAACTCGAGGCGGGGCTCGAACAGCTACGCGAGCCGTTCCATGCCTGGGAGAACGGGGACATGGACGCGAGTGAGTTGTCGCTGCGGATATCGTTCTTCTCGATGGATGCGCAGAAGCGGATTGAAGGGGTCTACTCCGGCTTGGACAAACGTACCCTGGTCGCGCGGGGCGTCGCGCTGGGTTTGCTGGAAGAGGCAGACCTTCCGCCGAAGCTGAAGGAAGAACTCACCGGGGCCATCGATTTCTTCAGGTCGCAATCCCAACGTGAGGCAGAGGAGGACGCGGCCAAGAAGGGCAGCGGCGCCTAACAAACGGTTGGCGCCTGCGCGGCCTGCGGCCGCGCCGGAGAACCCGCCGCGGCCGCCTGGGAGCTGGTAAGGTTCGTGTGGCTTCGAATGGTGATCGCGCTCTGGAGGTTTCGGCGCGGCGGGTCGCCAACCTGGAAACGTTAGACGCCATGCTTGCGGTGTGGTGATGAGATAAGGTGCAGGTCGGTCGTCTTTGGAAGAGAAGCGAGCGCATGAGCACGAAAGCAGTACCCATGATCCATGTGCCTGATGTCCGTGCGGCGGTCGAGTGGTACAAAATGGTGGGCTTTCGATTCTTGGAAGGGCATGAGGAGGATGGGGAAATGACGTGGGCGGCGCTCTCGCTGGGGTCAAGTGAGTTGATGCTTAACGCCGGCGGCCGCGCTAGTGACGCCGAGCGCAGGGACGTCGATCTCTACGTCTACTCTGAGGATGTCGCAGAAGTCTTCGAGCGCCTCAAAGGAAGGGTAGATATCATTGCACCGATCAGTGACACGTTCTACGGGAATAGGGAATTCATTGTCCGGGATCTCAACGGCTTCTTGTGAGTTCCCCGAATTCTGACCGCTGATCTCTCGAAAATCTGGCCGGCTGAGGAGCCTCCGTAGAATACTGTAGTCCCGTCCCGGGCAGGATGGAGTTCCTGTCAGATGGAGGCGGGGGAGGATGCTCAGGGTGATCGATCGACATGCGGTGCATGCGCTGCTGGAGGCGGGGCAGAAGCAGACGGAAATCGCGAGGCAGCTGGGGATCTCGGAGCGGTCTGTCCGTCGGATCTCGAAGGAGCCGCCGGTGGCGGAGGGAGACGATGCGGCGGAGAGGAAGCGCCGGGGGATCGGGCGTCCCGCGGTGCCGGAGGCGGTGAAGCGCCGGCTGGTGGATCTGATCGCGGAGGATCCCGAGGCTCCACCCCTGGAATACCTGCGTCAGCTTCGGGAGGAGGGGGCGGAGCTGGCGGAGAGCACCTTCTACCGGGTCTTCCGGTTGGAGAAGGGGAAGCTGCCGGCGGAGCTGATGGTGCGGTTCGAGGGGGTGGCCGGGGAGTTCGCCCAGTTCGATTTCGGTCAGGCCGACGTCCGGCTGCTGGATGGACGGAAGAAGCGAGTTCACTTCGCGGCGTACCGTCTGAAGTACTCGCGGTGGGTGTGGGTGGTGATCGTGCCGGACGAGCGGATCGAGTCACTCGTCCGGGCACTCCTGGCCGGCTTCGAGCATTCGGGCGGGGTGCCGCTCCGGGTGGTCTTCGACAATCCGAAGACGGTGGTGGTGGGCCGCGACGACCGGGGCCGGCCGATCTGGAATTCCACGCTGGCCCAGGTCGCCATCGACTATGGCTTCACGATCGAGCTGTGCACGCCCAGGAGCCCGCAGCAGAAGGGATCGGTGGAGAATCTGGTGGGGTGGGTGAAGCGGAGCTTCTTCCGGGCCCGCCGCTTCGCTGAGCTCGACCAGGACCTCCCCCGTCAGCTCCTGGACTGGCTGATCGGGGGGAATGAGGAGCGGCCATCCCGGGCCACGAAGGAGATCCCCAAGATCCGGCTGACCGCAGAGCAGGCGCGGATGAAGCCGCTGGCCATCCCGCCGGCCGAGTACGGTCTGCGTTACGCTGTCCACGTGGGACCCACCGCGCTCGTGGACTTCCAGGGCGTGCGCTACGCCATGCCGGCGGGTGCGTGCGGGATCCCGGCCACGCTCCACCTGTACCCGGACCGGCTCCGGATCGTCACCACCGGCGCCCGCTTCGAGGCCACCCACCCCAGGTTTCCAAAGATCGGAAACACCAGCTACCTGCCCGGCCAGCGGGCCGAGCAGCTGGCGGCCGTGGCCGGTGCACGGAAGCGCCTCTACTTCATGCGGGAGCGAATCCTGGAGCTGGGGCCCGTAGGAGAGGGCTACCTGACGGAGCTCATCCACGCCCGACCCCACACATGGAAAGGAGACGTGGAGCGCCTCTTCGCCCTGCTCGAGGAGCTCGGCCAGGAGCGCTTCCTCCGCCTGCTCCAGCGCGCGCTCTTCCAGCGGCTGATCGGAGCTGAGTACGTGATCGGGCTGGCGGCGAAGGAGGTGGCCTCATGAAGACTCCGGTGCCGCTGGACGACCTCGACGCCATGCTCAAGCGCCTCCACATGCCGACCATCCGGCGCCTGTATGCGGACCTGGCGATCCGGGCCGAGGAGGAGGGCATGAGCTACCGCACCTTCCTCGAGCTGCTGGTGGCCGAGGAGATCGCTCACCGGGCGCAGACCCGGATCACCCGGTCCGTCCGCAAGGCCCGCTTCCCCTTCCTCCGCACCATCGAGGAATTCGACTTCACCTTCCAGACCAGCGTCCGCCTCCAGATGCTCGGCACGCTGCTGGGGCCGGAGCTGGTGAGCGAAGGCCGGTGCGCCATCTTCAGCGGCCCGCCGGGTCGAGGGAAGACCCACATGGGGGTAGCCATCGGCTACCGAGCGATCCAGAACGGATTCGAGGCCCGATTCACCACCGCGGATGAGCTGATCGGCGCCCTCTCCAACGCGGCCGCGGAGGGACGGCTGGACGAGGCGCTCGAACCCTACGTCCACCCCCACGTCCTGATCATCGACGAGCTCGGCTATCAGAGCTATGCCGCCGATGCCGCCAACGTGCTCTACCGGGTGGTCAACGACCGCTACCTCAGGCACCGACCCATGATCGTCACCACCAATAAGCCTCTGGCCGCCCTCGGTCAGGTGCTGCATGATGCCGATCTTGCGGAGGCGATCCTCGACCGGCTCCTGGAGCGCGGCACTCACTTCGTGCTCCGCGGCCGCTCCTACCGCACCCGCCATCTCAAACAGGAGGAGACCCCGGACTCTGAAGCCGCCTAGCTCACGCTCCCGGCCGGCCAGAATTTCGAGAATTAACCGGACATAGTTCAGAGAACCCACATGGCTGACGTTTGGACAGCAACTCGAGGCCGCAGAGCAATCGGATGCTACTCCGAGCGTCTGAGGCCCAGCGTCTAGAGGGGCGCAATCACGGCGCTTGAAGTCAACTTTGAAGTGCAACGTTCATAGTGTTGATCCGGGCTGATTCTCATATATCTCCGCGGGGGTGAGGAAGCCGAGCCGCTTGCGGGGTCGGTGGTTGAGGGCGGCAGCGATCCGGTCACAGTGGATCTGGGTGACTCGAGCCATGCTCTGACGCTTCGGGAGATACTGCCGGATGAGGCCGTTCGTGTTCTCGCAGGTGCCTCGCTCCCAGGAGTGGTGGGGAGCGGCGAAGTAGACCGTGGCGCCGGTGGCCTTCTCCAGGGCTTTGTAGCCGTGGAACTCGGTCCCATTGTCGAGGGTGACGGTTCGGATGCGGCGGCCGGCGTTGCGGATCAGGGAAGTGGCGCACCGGTTCGTGGCGTCGGCGGTCCGGCCGCGCAGCTTGCCGAGGAGCAGGTAGCCGGTCTTCCGGTCCACCAGGGTGAGGACGCAGTGGCGGTCGGAGGATCCGATGACCGTGTCTCCTTCAAGGTGGCCCACGCGCGAGCGGTTCTCTGCGCCGGGCGGTCGCTCGGAAATGGGACGCTTGCCGGCAAGACGGCCGCGGCTGTCGTAGCTGCGGTAGCGCTTCCACTTCTTCTTCCTCGCGCCGCGCAGGTACTGATAGAGGAGGCCGCCCCTGCGGCGGTCCTCCCAGACGTAGCGATAAATGGTCTCGTGGCTGATGCGGAGCACGCCCGCCCGGGCGAGTCGGCCAGTGATCTGCTCGGGGCTCCACAGCTGCTGGAGCAGCGAACAGACCAGGGCCCAGTCATCGCCGCGGAAGCGTCGGTTCCGTCGGGATCGCGTGCGGCGGCCGCGGGTCATCTCGTCGGCCACCGCCGGCCGGTAGGCGCGGTCCTGTCTCGAGTTGCGCGTGATCTCCCGGCTGATCGTGCTCGGACTTCGGTCCAGCGCGCGGGCAATGCCGGCCTGACTGAAGCCTTGTTTTCTGAGCGCCGAGAGTGCATGTCGTTCACCTGAGGTGAGCTGGTGATATCCCATGAGCCCCTCCTATTTCTTGGTCGAAACAGGAAGCTCTGGGGTGTCCCAGCTCATCTCAACCCCGGCACTCCTTCGAGCGGAGTCGAGCGTTGCACTTAGTTTGTGAATCCAAGGCGTATAATAAACGGCTGGCGCCTGCGCGGCCTTCGGCCGCTCCGGAGAAACCCGGCGCAGCCGTCCTTGAGCGGTCCGACTGACATGTAGTTTCGAAGGTTGTTGAGCCGGGGAGGCCTGGCGCGGCGGGTCGCCAGCCTGGAAACGTTATCGGCCAGCGCAGAGACGGATGGTCCGACGCAGAATATTGTTGAGTACGAATCTCCTGCGACCGTAGACTGCGAGGTTACCTCTGGTGAACTGGAATGCGATACAAGCCGTTGCCGAGCTCGTCGCGGCGTTTGGGGTCCTCGCGAGCCTGCTCTATTTGGCGTCGCAGGTGCGGGACGCCTCTCTCGAGGGACAACGGTCCAGGTACAACGAGTTGTCCGCGAGGGTTACGGACATTTCCAGAGACTGGGCAATCAACGACACACTGTCGGACATCATGTTCCGCGGGCTCCGCAACCCCTCCGACCTCGGACCCGCCGAGATCTTCCGGCTGTACTCGTCGATCTACGGGACCATGAAGGTCTGGGAGGCATCCTATCACTACTCGCTCCAGCGTGGCGTACATGCCTGGGGAGCCAGTGGACTCCGAGCGACAATGTCGTCCCTGATGGCGTTCCCGGGGATGCAGCATTACTGGAGGTCACGACGTTCGTGGTTCTCGAGCGACTTCCAGGACGAGGTAGATCGAGTAGTCGAGTTGGGAGCTCCCCGGATGGATGAGGACTACGGTGATTCGGTGGAGTCGGCGGCACCTCATGCACGGCCCAGCTGATCCTCCAAGCGTGGCGACGTCGACCGATGGCGGCGCCGGCCGATAACACAGTTTCGATCGGACTCGAGCTCCTTGAGGAGCAGAGAAGCAATGGCGTCCGGGATCGGCAGTTCAAGGCCGGCGTTCCTGGGCCTCTGGTGAGGAGATTGCAGTTTCGAAGGTGGCCGCGCGCTGGAGCTTTCGGCGCGGCGGGTCGCCAACCTGGAAACGTTAAGTGCCATCACGTTGGCTCGCCCCAAGCGTTAGATTGAGGCGGCTACCAACGGGAGGAACTCAATGAAGTACCGCGTGCTGATCGAGCAGGACGAGGCCGGTTTTTTCGTGGCTGAGGTGCCGGCTCTGCCTGGGTGTGTGAGTCAGGGCGATACGCGGCGGGAGGCGCTCGCCAACATCCGAGAGGCGATCGCGGGTTATCTGGAGAGCCTCGAGGATCACCAGGAGCCGGTGCCTCCCTCGATCCATGAGGAGATCGTGGAGGTGTAGGTGGCCGAGCTGCCAGTCGTCTCGGGACGCGAGGCAGTGAAGGCGTTCGGCAGGATTGGCTACGGTGTCGATCGCCAGCGTGGAAGTCACATCATTCTGAGACAGGCGGAACCCCCTCATCGCCGCCTGACGATTCCGGACCACAAAGAACTTCGGAAGGGAACGTTACGGGCTCTGATCCGACAGGCTGGATTGTCGGTGGATGAGTTCGCCGCGTTGCTCTAGAAACAGCGAAACCGCTCGTTCGGTCAGCATCTCGAAGCTGGTTGGGCGTGACGGCAATAGACAAACGGTTGGCGCCTGCGCGGCCTGCGGCCACTCCGGAGAACCCGCCCCGATTAGCTGGACTCTGGTGAGATTCGTGCAGTTTCGAAGGTGATCGCGCGCTGAAGGTTTCGGCGTGGCGGGTCGCCAGCCTGTGAACGCTGAGCGAAAGGTGCCTTTGGAATCCCAATGGGACGTCAGACAAGGGAGAGAAGGAGGGATGCTGGAGGAGACGTGGCGATGTAACTGAAGTGAATAGGGCGGACGGCTGGCGACGCCCGAAATATCAAGCGGAGGCGCGATGCGAAGAAACCCCTCAGCGACGGTGACGGAATTCCTCGAGAGTCTTCCGGGTGACCGGCAGAGGACCGTGGAGGCAGTACGGGCCCTGATTCGGCGACACCTGCCCCATGGATACGAGGAGGTGGTGGCGAAGAATATGCTGGTCTACCAGGTGCCGTTGAGCCGGTATGCGGATACGTACAATGGCTATCCGTTGTGGTATGTGGCCTTGGCGTCGGAGAAGTCGTATCTCTCGCTTCACCTGATGCCGGTCTACGGGAGCGCTATCTACGCGGATCGCCTAAGGGAGGGCTTCCGGAAGGAAGGCAAGCGCCTGAACATGGGTAAGGCATGCGTGCGGTTCCGCAAGATCGAGGACCTAGCCCTCGATCCGATCGGTGAACTGGTTGGAAGCGTGTCGGTTGATCGTTGGGTGGAGATTGCCCAAAGTGCGCGATCTGGAAGGTCGCGGGACGGGTCCGCTGCTCGCGCGACAGCCCGTGGGAGGGACGGATAGACGCGGTGGGGAAGCGTTGGTTGGGGATTGTCCCCGCCGAGGTGGTGCGGCGACGATCGCCTGGTTGGTCGGCGATCGATCGCCGCTCCAGCGTCATCGGGGCTGATGATCAACCACCGGATGCGGAATCAGGACGCCATGCTTGCCGAGCTTCGTGCTGCCGGGGCGGAGGTGGAGCACCCGCTCGAAAGTTAGCGCCGACCTGGAAACGTCAAGCGCCATTCCCAACCAGAGGAACGCGCGTGTCGAAAGCGGCGGCATGATCGACGGTCCCCACATCGAGGTGGCGGACGGCATGGCCGTCGTAGGTATTCATTGTCCCATGAGCTTCACCGAGCCGATGATGCGGGAGCTGTGGCAAGAGTTTCGGCCAAGGGTCAAGGATGTAAAAGGCAGAGCATCGGACAGCTTCATCTCGATGCGCGTCTATGACGAACCGGTGGGAGCGGCGCCCGCTCCGGGATCGAAATTCGAGCAGTGGGCGGCGGTCGAGGTGGACGCATCAGCGGAGGTACCGCAGGGAATGGACTCTCACAGGCTCGCGGGTGGGCTGTACGCAGTATTCACCCACCGCGGTCGAGCGGACGCGTTCGGAGATGTGGTACGTTACATCTACGGAGACTGGCTGCCGAGATCAGAGTTCGAGCTGGCAGATCGTGAGTTTTTCGAAGTGTTGGGGCCTTCGTATCGTCCGGATGATCCGGAGGCGAGCGAGACGATCTGGATTCCTGTCCAGGAACGAGGCAGGCCCGGAGATCGGAACGGCGCTTGACAGACGGTTTCACATCCCTGCCCCGGGGGCAAAGATGACTCGTGTACGTGTCCACAATTTCACGATCTCGCTCGACGGCTACGGAGCCGGGCCGCGCCAGACTCGCGAGGATCCGCTCGGCGTGGGTGGTGAGGAATTGCACGACTGGTACATCCCGACGCGCACCTTCCAGCGCATGGGTGGGAAGACCGGCGGCACCACCGGCGTCGATGATGATTTCGCGGCGCGATTCGGGCAGGACGTCGGCGCGTGGATAATGGGACGCAACATGTTCGGCCCGATTCGCGGTCCGTGGCCGGACGACGCCTGGCGCGGCTGGTGGGGAAAGAACCCGCCCTATCACGGCCCGGTCTTCGTGCTGACCCATCATGCCCGCCCGCCGGCCGAGATGGAAGGCGGTACGGTCTTCCACTTCGTCACGGGCGGTATCCGTGAGGCGCTGGAGCGCGCCACTGCGGCTGCGGCCGGGAAGGACGTGGAGATCGGAGGCGGCGTGGCGACGGTCCGCCAGTACCTCGAAGCGGAGCTCATCGACGAGCTGCACGTGGCGATCGCGCCGAGGTTGCTCGGATCGGGCGAGCATCTCCTGTACGGCCTCGATCTCACGGCCCTGGGCTATGAGTGCACCACCCACGTGCCGACCGCCGGCGCAACCCATGTCGTGCTGACAAGAAAGGAGTGACTGGGGAGGGACCAGAATGTGCAGGCGCTGCGACGGATCGCTGGGTGCTGAGGCTGTGAGACTGCGGCTCCGGCGAACCCGGCGCTACCGGGGACGTCGGGTCGCCGGGCATCGCTCATGCCCACGGAAGCGTCGTGTGGAAGCGTACGAGTACGGGCGCTTCGGCTGGGTGCGAGATCCGGAGGGAAACAGGTTCGAGTTTTGGGAGCCCGCGGCGCGCGTGTAGGGGGCGAGGAGACTGCGTCGTGTGCCACGAGGCCATCATCGACCTTTATGAACGCCACGCTCGCGACTATGACCGGGATCGCAGCCGTGGGCTTCAGGAGCGAGCATGGCTCGATCGATTCCTGGCATTGGTCGATCCGACGGCGCCGGTTCTCGACCTCGGCTGCGGAGTCGGTGAGCCGATCGCCCGCTACCTGATCGAGCGTGGATGCGAGATCGTCGGGGTGGACTCGTCGCCCAGTATGGTTGAGATCTGCCGCGCTCGCTTTCCGGCGACCAGGTGGCTGGTGGGCGACATGCGGCACCTACGCTTCGACCACCGGTTCGCGGGTGTTGTCGCCTGGGACAGCTTCTTCCATCTGCACATGGATGACCAGCGCAGGATGTTTCGACGTTTTGCCGCCCATGCACTGCCCGGCGCTCCCCTGCTGTTCACGAGCGGGACGTCGGAGGGAGAGGCGATGGGTTCGTATCACGGCGAACCGCTGTACCATGCCAGCCTGGATCCGGCGGAATACCGGTCCCTGCTGAGCGCCAACGGCTTCGCGGTCCAGGCTCACACCATGGAGGATCCCGAGTGCGGGAAGCACACGATCTGGCTCGCCACGAAGGCCGCGCCGAGAGGGAAAGGCGCAGATCACGCTGGGCGTGACGGTTCCCACGGATGATCTCGCCGCTGAGGTGGAGGGGTTCTTCGGTGAGCACGCCGTTGATCCAGTCGACCAACGCTCGGCGGGTGGTGCTGAGCGCCGCGGTGCTCGTGTTGACGGCGCTGGCCTGGGGAGCGCTCTACGGGGGGATCCGTCAGCTGCCCCGCGCAGAGACCGTTGGCCAGCGAGTGGAGACCTGGATCCAGATCGCAGGGGGGGTCCTGAGTGCGGTCACCGTCCTCACCTGCTTTCGGCATCACGAGTGGACGCGCTGGCTCCGGGCGGTCTGGGCGACATCCCTGGTGCTGGCGGCGGGGCTTTCCGGACTCGTGTGGGGTCCACCAATGCCTCTCATCGCACTGCTCCTGGCTACAGGGGCGCTATTCGTCGTCCTTGTCCTCGCGTGGGCCATGCGCGCCGGAGGCGTCCGGTGAAGGCTCGTGGGCGGCATTGATGCGGGCATCGCCGCCGGGCGGGCATCCGGCTCAGGGGTGGGGTGCCGCGGGTGTCCCGGGGATGTCCTCGATGCGCGTGTGGCGCTCCGGGCCACTCCGGAGCGCCACACGTGCCGGCCTTCGCGGCGTCAGACGACGTCGAAGCGATCGAGGTTCATGACCTTGTGCCAGGCGGCGATGAAGTCGCGGACGAAAGCCTCCCTGGCGTCGTCGCCGGCGTAGACTTCCGCGACGGCGCGGAGCTCGGAGTTCGAGCCGAAGATCAGGTCCACTCGCGTGCCGGTCCACTTCACGTCGCCGGTGTGGCGGTCCCGCCCCTCGAACAGCTTCTCCTCCTCCGAGACCTTCTTCCAGACCGTCCCCATGTCGAGGAGGTTGGCGAAGAAGTCGTTGGTGAGGGTGCCTGGCCGGTGGGTGAATACGCCGTGATCGGACCCGTCCCAGTTGGCGCCCAGAGCGCGCATGCCGCCCACGAGCGCCGTCATCTCGGGAACGGTCAGGGTGAGGAGCTGGGCCCTGTCCACGAGCAGCTCCTCGGCCGAGATGCCGTAGTCCGCCTTGACGTAGTTGCGGAACCCGTCCGCCATCGGCTCGAGCACGTCGAACGAGTCGGCGTCGGTCTGCTCGGGCGAGGCGTCCGTACGCCCGGGTGTGAACGGGACCTCAATGTCGTGCCCGGCATCCTTCGCGGCCTTCTCCACGGCCGCACAGCCGCCCAGGACGATGATGTCGGCGAGGGAGATCATCTTCCTGCCGTGCTGGGCGTCGTTGAACTCCTTCCGGATGGCGTCGAGAGTGTCGAGCACCCGCCCGACCTCGCGGGGCTGGTTGACCTCCCAGTCCTTCTGCGGCGCCAGGCGGATGCGGGCGCCATTGGCCCCGCCGCGCTTGTCGCTGCCGCGGAACGTGGAGGCGGATGCCCACGCGACGCGAACGAGCTCGGGGACGGTGAGGTCCGATTCAAGGATCCTCGCCATGAGGGTGGACACGTCTTCCGCGTCCACCAGCTCGTGGTCCAGCGCGGGGACCGGGTCCTGCCAGATGAACACCTCCCCGGGGACCTCGGGGCCGAGATAGCGGGCGCGTGGTCCCATATCCCGGTGCGTCAGCTTGAACCAGGCCCTGGCGAAAGCATCCGCGAGCTCGTCCGGGTTCTCGTAGAAGCGCCGGGCGATGGGCTCGTAGATCGGGTCTTCCTTCAGCGCGAGGTCCGTGGTGGCCATCATGGTCGGGACCTTCGTGGTCGGGTCGTGGGCATCCGGCACGAGGTCGGTCTCCGCGACGTCCTTCGGGGTCCACTGCCACGCCCCGGCCGGGCTCTTGGTCAGCTCGTAGTCGTACTCGAAGAGCATGTGCAGGAAGCTGTTGTCCCACCGGGTCGGCGAGGGCGTCCACGCTCCCTCGAGGCCGCTCGTGATGGTGTCGGCGGCCAGGCCCGTGCCGTGGGTGCTCCGCCACCCCAGCCCCTGCTCCTCGATGGGCGCGCCCTCCGGCTCGGCGGCCACCAGCGCCGGGTCGCCGGCGCCGTGGCATTTCCCGAACGTGTGACCGCCGGCGATCAGGGCGACGGTCTCCTCGTCGTTCATGGCCATGCGCGCGAACGTCTCGCGGATGTCGTGGGCGGCGGCCACCGGGTCCGGCTCGCCGTCCGGCCCTTCGGGGTTGACGTAGATCAGCCCCATCTGGACGGCGGCCAACGGGTTCTCCAGCTTCCGCTCGGCGGCGTAGCGCCGGTTGCCGAGCCACTCCGTCTCCTTGCCCCAGTAGACGTCCTGCTCGGGCTCCCAGACGTCCGCGCGGCCCCCGCCGAAGCCGATCGTCTGAAAGCCCATGGACTCGAGCGCGCAGTTGCCGGCGAGGATCATGAGGTCGGCCCACGAGATCTTGCGGCCGTACTTCTTCTTGACCGGCCAGAGCAGCCGCCTGGCCTTGTCCAGGTTGGCGTTGTCGGGCCAGCTGTTGAGCGGCGCGAAGCGCTGCGTCCCCGAGGACGCGCCTCCGCGGCCGTCGGAGATCCGGTACGTGCCCGCGCTGTGCCAAGCCATCCGGATGAAGAACGGGCCGTAATGGCCCCAGTCGGCCGGCCACCACGCCTGCGAGTCGGTCATCAGGTCGTACAGGTCCTTCTTGAGCGCCTGGAGGTCGAGGGATCGGAAGGCTTCCGGGTAGTCGAAATCCTCGCCCATCGGATCCGTCAGGGGCGAGTGCTGCCGGAGGATGCCGAGGTTCAGCTGATTGGGCCACCAGTCACGGTTCGATGCTCCGCGGACTTCCGGGTGCTGCGCCATGTGGGCCGCGTTCTCTCCGTGGGCGACGGGGCAGCCGCCGCCGTTGTCGCTGCCGTGTTCGTCCATGTGTCTCTCGATTCAGCGAGTGGTGTGTTCAGCGTCGGATACGACCGAGCCCCGGCCGGGCGCCTGGAGGCGCACGCACCGCGGCGTCGTCGCGTGAGGACGGGCGGTGCGGCGGCGCAGGGGGTACTGTGGCCACAATGCCCCGGCCCGGACGCCGACGCAAGGGCTCGCGGCCGGCGCTGGCCCAGTGGTCCCGGGGCCGGGATCCCCGGCGCCGGGGGTCGGCTGGTCGGCCATCGAGCGGGCGCCGCCTCTGCCACAAGACCCTGTCCCCGGTACGCGGCGCCCTGTATAGTCTACGGACCCATGCCCCCCGCCCTGGTCTCCCTGGCTACAGCCCTCGCAGGCCGCTACACCGTCGGCGACGCCATCGGCGCCGGTGGCATGGCGACCGTGTCCGTGCCCGCGACGGGAAGCACGGCCGCGACGTCGCGCTCAAGGTGCTCCGCCCGGAGCTGGTGGAGGCGCTGTGGCGCGAGCGGTTCCTGCGCGAGATCCGCCTGGCGGCCAGCCTCACGCACCCGAACATCCTGCCGTTCCACGATTCGGGCGATGCGGACGGCGTGCTCTGGTTCACCATGCCGCTCGTCGAGGGTGACACGCTGCGGGACCGCCTGGAGCGGGAAGGACGGCTCGCGGAGAACGCGGCGGCGCTGCCTTACACGGCGCAGCTCCGGGCGCTGCTGGCCGCCGTGTCCGGGCGGCGCGAAGAGGCGCTCGAGATCCTCGCCACCGTGGACGAGTCGGCGCTGGACGGCCACCACACCTTTCACCTGGCCGAGTCGTACGCCGTGGCCGGTGCGCACGAGCGCGCCGTCGCGCTCCTCGATCGGGCCGTGACGCTCGGGTTCTACCCCCACGACTACTACAGCCGGCTCTGCCCGTTCCACGATGCGCTGAGGGGCCGTGACGATTTCGCCCGGGTCGCCGCGCGCGCGGCGGAGCGGTCCGCGGCGTTCCGGGCGTAGCCAGCGCTCGCGTCGACGCCGGCGCGCCCGCTCCAGGAGTCCGGATCCCGCCCATCCCGGCAGAGCAGGAAAGCGCGATGCCGTTGACGCGAAAGGACGCTCCGACACATGCTCCCCCCACACCCTGCCACGCGAGGCTCACCGCCGGACATGACGCCCATGATCGACCGTCTCGCCGCGCTTCCGCGGCTGGCCGAAGTCCCCCGCGAGCAGCTCCAGTGGCTGCTGGACCACGCCGAGTTTCAGCGCGGGGAGGATGGCGCGACCTACCACGGTGTGGGCGCCAACGAGCTCGTGGGCCTCTTCCTGCTGGTCTCCGGCCGGTTCTCCATCCGGATGACCAGGGGCGGTGTGGAGCGGGAGATCCGGGAGATCCTGCCGGGCGCCGTCACGGGGTTCCTGCCCTACTCGCGGATGAAGGACCCGGAGGGCTACGTGGTGGCGGACGGTCCGGTGGAGTTCGTTTTCCTGCGGATCGAGGACCTGCCGGCGCTGGCGACGCACTGCTACGAGCTCACGGCGATCTGCGTGCACGAGATGCTGGACCGGGTGCGGGTGTTCAAGTCAGAGGACAAGCGCCAGGAGAAGATGGCGGCGCTCGGCCGGCTCTCCGCCGGGCTCGCGCACGAGCTGAACAACCCGGCGTCTGCGGCGGCGCGGGCGGCGAGAGGGCTGGACGCGGCGCGCCGTGAGCTGGTGGTGGCGTCGCGGGAGCTCGGCGCGGCAGGTCTCGGAGAAGCCGGACTGCGAGGGCTGGAGCAGCTGCAGGCGACGGCGCGGCGGTCTGTCGCGGACGGGATCTCGCCCACGGCGAGAGCGGCGCTGGAGGACCGGATCGGGGCGTGGCTGGGGGAGCGCGGAATCGAAGCGGGACTCGCGTTCCCGCTCGCGGAGCACGGGATCACGGTGGCCGAGCTCGAGGCCGCCGCTCCCGCGTTCGATGGGATGCAGCTCGGTTCGGTGCTCCGCTACCTCGCCGCGGACTGCGAGCTGCGGGCGCTGGCCGCGGACATCGTGTCGGCGGCGGAGCGGATCGACGCGCTCGTGGCCGCTGTCAAGAAGCACACGCACATGGACCGCGGGCGCGGGATCGAGCCGATCCGGCTGGCCGAGCACCTGGCGGATACCGTGACGCTCATGCGCTCGAAAGCGGCCCTGAAGGGGGCCTCCCTGGAGCTCAGCGTCGGGCCGGACCTGCCGCCGGTGGACGGGTCGGTGTCGGAGCTGAACCAGGTATGGATGCACCTGGTGGACAACGCCATCGACGCCGTGGCGGAGTCGGGCCGGATCGAGATCGACGCGACAGTGGAAGGCGGCTACGTCGTCGTCCGGGTCGTCGACGACGGTCCCGGGATCCCCGAGGAGCTGCAGGAGCGCGTGTTCGACCCGTTCTTCACCACCAAGGAGGTCGGGGAGGGACGCGGGCTGGGACTCGACATCGTTCGGACCGTGGTGGGCAGCCACCACGGCACGGTGCGGCTGCGGTCCGTTCCCGGCCGAACGGAGTTCCGCGTGGCGCTGCCCGCGGGCGGGACCGGCGGCGAGATCGTCCGGTGAAGGGGAAGGATGGCCGCCCCGTCATGGCGTTCCGCGACCGTGCCGCCTGGGCGCAGTGGCTCGAAGCGAACCACGACCGCTCCCCCGGGCTGTGGCTGAAGCTGGCGAAGAAGGGGAGCGGCGTGCCGAGCGTCAGCCGGGAGGAGGCGCTGGGAGTGGCGCTCTGCTACGGGTGGATCGACGGCCAGGCGGCGGCGCTGGATGAGCAGCACTGGCTCCAGCGCTACACGCCCCGCACCGGCCGCAGCAAGTGGTCGCGGCGAAACCGCGAGGCCGCGCTCCGGCTGATCGAGGCGGGAGTAATGCGGCCTCCCGGGCTGGCGGCGGTGGAGGCGGCGCGGGCGGACGGCCGCTGGGACGCCGCGTACGCCCCCCAGAGCGAGATCACCGTCCCGCCGGACCTGGCGGCTGCGCTCGATCGGCACCCGGCGGCGCGGGCGCGCTTCGAGGAGCTGGACAGCCGGAACCGCTACTCGATCCTCTACCGCATCGGCGACGCGAAGAAGCCGGAAACCCGGCGGCGCCGGATCGACACGTTCGTGGAAATGCTGCGCCGGGGAGAGACGATCCACTAGCCGGCCAGACGCTCGCCCGCTCACAGGAGACAGCCATGCGACTCCGGCCCACGCTCCTTCTCGGTCTCGCCGCCTGCGGCGCCGCACCATCCGCGACGCAGGGGCCGACGTTCGACATCCGGCGCATCGACAGGGGCAGCGGCTCGGGGTCGCTCCTGACGCTGGCGGACGAGGACGGGGACGGGCACGTGGACATCCTGGCGGGGGGCGAAGGGAGCGTGACGGTGCTGCGGGGGGACGGCCGCGGCGGGTTCGCGGCGCCGGTGCGGTTGGCCGCCGGCGAGAACCCGGTGTGCGCGGCGGTCGGGGACCTGGACGGAGACGGTCGGCTGGACGCGGTCGTCGCCAACCACGACACGCACTACGTCACGCTCCTGTTCGGCGGCGAGCAGGGCCTCGCGTCGCGGCGCCAGGTGCGCGTGCCGGTGGAGCTGGAGCCGCACCCCCACGCGGTGGCGGTGGCGGACCTCGACGAGGATGGTCACCTCGATTTCGTGGTGGACGACCGGCAGGGGGAGCGCCTGCTCGCGTTCCGCGGCGCGGGGGACGGTACGTTCGAGGTCGCCCGCCCGGTCCCGGTCGGCGGCGACCCGTACCGGGGCATGGCCCTGGCCGACGTGAACGGGGACGGCCACATGGACGTGGTCACGCCGAACCCGCGCACCGTTGCGGTCCAGCTCGGCGACGGCCGGGGCGGCTTCACCCCGGGCGCGCGCCTGGACGCATCGGACGTGCGCCCCTTCAGCGTGGCGGTGGGCGATTTCGACGGCGACGGCGTGGCCGACGTGGCGGCGGCCAGCGGCGAGCAGGTGGGGCTGCTGGGCGTGTGGCGCGGGACGGGGGGCGGGGCGTTCGAGCCGGCGCCGGGCTCGCCGTTCACCATCGCGCAGGGACCGGCCACGGTGGTCGCCGCGGACGTCACGGGCGACGGCGTGGACGACCTCCTGGTGACCAGCTACGCCGGCGCCGAGCTGGCCATCTTCCCGGGCTCCGCCGACGAGGGCATGGGGGCCGCGGGTGGCGCGTTCCAGGGCGCGACCGGCCCCACGCGCATCGCGATCGCGGACGGCCCGTGGGGCCTCGCTGCCGGGGACGTGAACGGGGACGGCCGGGCGGACATCGTCGTCGCCAGCGATGGCGCCACGACGCTCACCGTGCTGCTCGCGCGGGGCACGGACGCGGGACGCGAATGAAGGAGAGGCGCATGGCGATCCTGTTCCGGACGCTGGTCTACGGCTCGCTGTTCGTGGCGGCGCTGCTGGTGCTCCTTCCCGCTCGGCTGCTCGAGTGGTCGGGGATCGGTCGCCCGTCGCACGTCGGCGCGGTCCAGGTCGCGGGGCTGGTCGTGCTCGGGATCGGCGCCGTGCTCGCCGCGTGGTGCGTCCTGGCCTTCCCGCTGGTGGGGCGGGGCACGCCCGCGCCGTTCGACCCGCCTCGCCGCCTGGTGACCTCGGGGCCGTACCGCTGGGTGCGGAACCCGATGTACGTGGGCGCGGTCCTCTCGCTCACCGGGGCTGCGCTCTACTACGGCTCCATCGTCCTGGCCGCGTACGGCGTGGCGTTCCTCCTGGCGGCGCACCTGTTCGTGACCGCGTACGAGGAGCGCGCCCTCCAGCGCACGTTCGGCGCCGAATACGAGGCGTACCGCGCCCGCGTCGGCCGCTGGCTGCCCCGCCTGCCTCGCCTGCCTCGCCCTCGCCGCGGCTGACCGGCTTCCCCCCGCAAGCCGGGGCGGGCGGTGGAAGCAGGCGCCCGGGATCGGGCGCGCCCGACCGACAGGGCTGGTGCCGGCGGCCGCCGGCCACCTACTTTCCGACCAGCCCCTTCAGACCCACCGGACCCTCCGCCATGGACCCCACGACGATTGTCGCGCCAGAGCTTCCCCGTCTTGTCACCGGGCGCCTCGAGCTGCGCTCCTTCACGCTGGACGACGCCGCGCGGCTGCGGGAGCACGCGGGCGACGCCCGGGTGGCCGGCACCACGCTCCGCATCCCGCACCCCTACGAGGAGGGGATGGCGGAGGAGTTCATCCGCGCCATGCCCGCGGCCCGACTCGGAGGCCAGCTGACCTGGGCCGTCGCCCGACCGGAGGAAGGGCTGCTTCGCCAGCACGTCGTGGCCCGCGGGAAAGTGGAGGACCTGGTGGTGTGCGGCGCGCTGCGGTCGGACTGGACCGGCATGACGGGGACGCGGAACGGCGGGCCGCCATGAGAGACACGCCCATGCCGTCGCGCGATCTCATTCGCCGCACGCCGCGCTTCCTGCCGGACCCGCGGGCGGCCATTCTCGGCGCGCTCGGCGCCCTGCTGGTGGCGGGTCTCGGGGCGGCGAGACCCCGCGTCGCCTCGGCGCAGGCGGCGCGGGTCGTGGACGGGCTGCTGATCCAGGGCGGCGTGGCGGTGCGCCGCGAGGCGCCGGACGAGGCGGTGGACATCCTGCTGGAGCACGGCGACGACTTCCTGTTGCTGCGCGGCGCGGTCGAACCCGGCGGGTACGAGACCACGGACACGCTGGACGCGGCGGGGCTGTTCATCCACTCCGCGAACCCGTTCCTCGCCGAGGCACGCCTGGCGCCGTCGCCGAATCCCGTGGACCGGACCAGCGCCATGTACGTGCTCCGGACGGGGGCGAGCCCGGCGTCGCCGGCCCGGTGGCTCGTCGGACCGTACGGGTGGCGCCGGGTGGAGGCCGCCGAGAACCACCCGGCGGGACCCGTGGACGGGCGAGCGGGGTGCTACGCGCTGACCACGGGAGAGTGGGGCGAGCCGGGCTTCGTCCTGAATCGCACCGGGGCGTGGTTCCCGGACTCCCTGCGGCTCACCTGGCAGTACCAGTGGCCGTACGGCACGTCGCCGTTCCTGGTGGCGACGGACGGGCGGGGCCGCGTGCGCGGGAAGCGCATCACCTACTACGGCTGGAAGACCCCGGCTCCCGACTCCCTGGAAGTCATGTTCAGCACCGGATTCCAGATGGCCTGGTTCCTGGGCACGCGGGCCGCCGACACGGAAAGCGCGGGACGGCGGACCGGGGCGGCGCCGCACCGCGACGGCGGCTCCGCCGACTTCACGGGTGAGCTGGCCTACCTCACCGACGGCGGCACCGACATCCGGGCGACGGCGCGGCTCACGAGGATCCCTTGCCCCGAGAGCTCGGCGGCCGACCGTTCGCCCCCCGGCCGCGCCAGGAGCGTCGCCGGCGAGAGGCCGGACGGGGACGCGGAGCAGGCGTCTCCTGCCCCGTCGTCGCCCCGCTGGTCCGTCGAGCTGGAGGGCGGCCCGGTCTGGCAGAGCTACAACGACGTCGAGATCCCGAACGACGGCTCCGCCACCCGGTTCTCCCTCTACGACCTCGCCGGCGCGGGCCCGTGGGCGGCGGGCCGCGTGTACGTCACGTGGAACTTCGCCGGGCGACACGGCCTGCGACTGCTGCTGGCCCCGCTGACCGTCCGGGCGACGGGGGTGCCGGCGTCGCCGATCTCGTTCGCGGGCGAGGACTACGCGGCCGGGATGGCCACGGAGGCGACGTACACGTTCAATTCGTACAGGCTCACGTACCGCTACCGGTTCCACGAAGGCGCGCGGACGCGGGCGTGGATCGGGTTCACCGCGAAGGTCCGCGACGCCGTGATCTCGCTGGAGCAGGGCGCGACGACGAGCGAGAAGACCGATCTCGGCTTCGTCCCGCTGCTCCACCTGGCCGGCGACTGGCGCGTCGCCCCGCGCTGGACGGCCGGCGTCGACATCGATGCCCTCGCGGGCGGCCCGGGGCGGGCCGAGGACGCATCGCTGAAGCTGGGCTACGACCTGGCGGACCGCTGGAGCGTCCGCGTGGGCTATCGCATGGTGGAGGGCGGCGCGGACGTCGAGCCGGTGTACACGTTCGCGTGGCTGCACTACGCCGTGGCGTCGGTGGTGCTGCGGCTGTAGCGGGGGATATCGCGGCGGGCGTCGTGGCAGCCGTGGCGGTGGGGCCGACCACCTCGGGGCCGCACGGTGAAGGGTGCCGCCTCGGCGGCCGTACGGCGGCCACGGGCGGCCCGGGCCCCACGGGCCGCCGCGGGCCAAACGACCACACCACACGCTGACCTCATGTATCGGCACACGCAGACCGGAACCTGGCTGGTGGCGGCGATCCTCACCGGGCTGGTCGGCATGGCCGCGGCCCTGGTCGTGGCTCCCCTCGAGGACGCGGGGCGCCCCGCGCTATGGGCCGCGCTGCCCGGCCTGGTGCTGATGGGGGGCGCCGCCATCGTCTTCCGCTCCCTCACCGTGACCTTGCAGTCGGGCGTGCTCGGCTGGCGCTTCGGCCCCGGCGTGTTCGGGAGCTCGGTCCACGTCGCCGACATTGACGCAGTCGAGCCCGCGCGCACCTCGCTCATGGCCGGATGGGGCATCCACTGGACCCGGCGCGGCTGGCTGTACAACGTGAGCGGCCGCGACGCCGTGCTCGTGCGGATGCGCAACGGCAGGTCCTTCCTGCTGGGCACCGACGAGCCCGATCGGCTGGTCCGGGCCATCCGCGACGCCATGGCTGTCGCCAAGCGCTGAGCCCCGCGGATGCCGGCCGCCCCGGCACCCGCGCCGCGCCTTCGCGTTCCCTGGGCGCCGGGTGCCTCCCCGCGCGCAATGACGCTGCTTCGGCGAGGGGTGCCTCCTCGCGCGCAATGACGCTGCTTCGGCGACGGGTGCCTCCTCGCGCGCATGACGCTGCTTCGGCGAGCGGGTGCCTCCTTGCGCGCAATGACGCTGCTTCGCGGGCGCTGCCTCCTTCAGGGCCCTGACGCTGCTTCGGCCGCGGGTGCCTCCTTGCGCGCCATAACGCTGCTTCGCGGGCAGTCCCGTCGCCAGGACGTCCGCTGCCGCCATGGCGGTGCCCCGGCTCGGGGTGCCGTCGCCAGGATGTCCGCTGCCGCCATGGCGGTGCCCCGGCGCGCAACCCACCGTCATTTCGCAAGCCAGCCGCCAGCCGCCAGCCGCCGGCTGCCAGCCGCCAGCCGCGCCAGACGCCAGCCGGAGGGCCGCCAGCCCGCCCGCCAGCCGGCCAGCCGGCCAGCCGGCCAGCCCGCCAGCTGCGCGCGCAGCCCGCTCGGGCAAAGCGCCGGTCTCGCGCGTGTGGTCGGGGCGAGTCGGGCGTTTCCCGGCCACTGTGAGGCAGACGCCCGGGGCGACAGGGAAGGCGAGGAGGGCTTGGGGGTTTGCGGGACGATACGGGCACAACGCCCGCCGGCCCCCGATCGGGCGCGCGGCAACGGGGGTTTGCTGGGCGAGGAGGGGAGCATGGATGCGGACGCGGTCATCGCGGCGTTGGCGGCGCGACAGCATGGCGTGGTCACCCGGGCCCAGCTCGGAGAGGCGGGAGTGGCGCCGCACCTGGTGGACTGGCGGATGTCCCGTGGGCGGCTGCGTCGCGTGCACCGGGGCGTCTTCCTGGTTGGGCCGGTCGAGGTGCCGCGGGCGAGGGAGATGGCGGCGGCGCTGGCGTGCGGGCCGGCGGCGGTGGTGAGCCATCGAAGCGGGGCGTCGCTCTGGGGGCTGATCGATGGAAGGGCCCGGCCCGCGCAGGCGGAAGTGATCGATCCGGTCGGCGACTGCCGTCGTCCGGGGATCACGGTTCACCACATCCGGACGCTCCGACGCGAGGAGGTGACCCGGCTGGAGGGGATTCGCGTCACCACGCCGGAGCGGACGCTGTACGATCTCGCCGGCGTCGCGAGCGCGCGGGAGCTCGAGCGTTGGGTGGCGGAGGCACTGGCGCGGGGGCTGACGCGTGAGCGCCGTATCCAGCGTCTGCTGGAGCGGCACCCGCGCGGCCCCGGTTCACGACTCCTGCGCGACCTGCTGGACGAAGGCGCGCCGGCCCGGACCCGCTCGGAGGCGGAAGAGCGGTTCCTGGCGCTGGTTCGAACGGCGGGCCTGCCACGGCCGGAGGTCAACGTCCGCGTGGCCGGCCTCGAGGTCGACGTCCACGCGGCCGGCCTGGAGGTGGACTTCCTCTGGCGGGCGGCGCGGCTGGTGGTGGAGGTGGACGGACGCGCCTATCACGGCCGCGGTCGAGCGTTCGAGCGCGACCGCCTTCGCGACGCGACGCTCGCCGCGGTCGGCCTGCGCGTGGTTCGGGTGACGTGGGGGCAGCTGACGAGGGAGCCGCTGGCGGTGGTCGCCCGGGTCGCCGGAGCGCTCGCCGCCGGACGGACCGGCTGAGCACGAGCGGCTGTAGCCCGGACTCCCGGCTGAGCGCACAGCGCCCGGGCGGCGCTTGCCCCCTGGCCGGGGGGGCGGCCCGCGAGGATCACCTTCCCGCCCCCGCCGCCTGCGGCCAATTTGCCGGCCGACAGCCCCCTCGGACGTATGCGTGGCGGGCGTCGCCGCGGCGCCCTACCTTCCGCGCCCATGTCGTCGGAGATCCTGGTGTACCTGCGACTCGGTCTCGAGCACATCCTCGACCCGCGCGGCTACGACCATATCCTCTTCCTGGTGGCGCTGACCGCCGTGTACGCGCCGCGGGAGTGGCTGCGGGTGGTGGTTCTGGTGACCGCGTTCACGGTGGGGCACACGATCACGCTCGTCCTGGCGACGCTGGACCTGGTCCGCGTCCCGTCCGACCTGGTCGAGCTCCTCATCGCCCTCACCATCCTCTCAACCGCCCTCCTCAACGCCGCGGAGCTGCGCTGGACGGCCACGCACCGCGTGCGAAGCGACGGCCGCGCCCGCGACGGCCGCGCCCGCAGGCCTGCGCGTGGGTCCGACCGGCTGCGAGCCGTCGAGCGGCGGCGAGCTTTCGCGGCCGGTGGAGCGGGCGGATCCGGGGCCGCCGCCGTGGCCACCGCCGTGGCCGCCGCCGGGGCCGCCACGGCGGACACCCTGGAGCCGCCCGGGGCACGATCAGCCAAGTACGCCCTCGCCCTCTGCTTCGGGCTGATCCACGGGCTGGGCTTTTCCACCTTCCTGCGCGCCGCGCTGGGCGCGGAAGTGCGCATCGTCCTGCCGCTGCTGTCTTTCAACGTGGGGCTGGAGCTGGGGCAGATCGCCATCGTGGCGTCGATCATGGCGCTCGCCGGGCTGGCCACGGGCAGCCTGAGGGTCCCCCGCCGCGGCTGGACGCTGCTGCTGTCCGGCGCGGCGGGCGTGGTCGCGCTCGGCCTCGTGATCGAGCGGCTGCCGGGGTAGGGACGCCGCTCCGCTCGCCGCTCCGCTCGCCGCCGCTCGCCCCGCCGCTCGCCGCTCCGCCGCTCCGCCGCTCCGCCGCTCCGCCGCTCCGCCTCGCCGCTCGCCGCCCGCCGCCCCGCCGCTCAGGCCACCACGATCCCGGCCACCAGGTACAGCACGGCCGCTGCTGCTGCCGCCGCCAGCCCCAGCGGCAGCTGGCTGAGTGTGTGGTCCATGAGGTCGGCGCCGGTGGAGAGGGAGGCGAGGATGGTGCTGTCGCTCAGGGGCGAGCAGTGGTCGCCGAACACGGCGCCGCCCACCACGGCACCGAAGCACAGCGACAGGAACGTGGGGTCCGGGTGGACGGCCCAGGCCAGCGGCATGGCCAGGGGGAACACCACGGCGAAGGTGCTGAACGAGCTGCCGATGGCGAACGAGGCGGCCATGCACACGACGAACAGGGCCGCGGGGAGGATGGCGCCCGGCAGGGCGGTGGCGGTGGTCTCCACCAGGTAGGCGGCGGCGCCGACGGAGCGGGAGACCTCCCCGAGCGTCACGGCCAGCCCGAGCACCACGGCGCCGATGGTCACGCCCTTGATCCCATCGATGACGCCGTCCACGGCGTGGGTGAGGCGCATGCCGCGCAGAAGCGCCAGCAGGAACGCCACGGCTACGGCCAGCAGGAACGCTTCGGCGATGGGCACCCGGATCGAGCCCAGGTCGCCGCGCACCAGCGGCGGCACCACGCCGGAGGCCGCGACGGCGAGGAGCGCGCCCAGGGGGAGGAGGAAGTCCACGATCGACGGCCGGTAGCCGTCGGGAACGCGCCCACCCTCGAGCTCGGCGGACGACAGCGGCGAGGCGCCGGGGCGGTCCAGCCCGCCGCCGGCGCGGGAGCGCTCGCGGGCCGCGCGCAGACGCCGCCCCTCCCACGGCAGCACCTCGAGGGCGAAAAGGAGCGCCGCGGCCACGACCAGGAGGGCGTAGAAGTTGGCGGGAATCGAGCGGAAGAAGAAGGAGACGGCCTGGCCCTGCGTCGCCAGGAGCGGCGTGGTCCCGGCCACCAGCCCGGCCACGTAGAGCGGCCACGCGTTCAGCGGGACCAGCGACGCAACGGGCGACCCCGTGGTGTCGGCCAGGAACGACGCCTCCTCGTGCGACACGGCCGCCCCTTCCAGCACCGGCCGCGCCGTGGTCCCCGTGAGCACCGCCGAGATGGTCCCGCCCTGGTGGATCACGAGCCCCAACGCCCACGTGAACAGCTTGGCCGAGCGCGGCCCCCGCACCAGGCGACGACCGGCCCACGCCGCGAACCGCGCCGCACCGCCCGTCCGGCCCCAGAGCCCGATGAGCCCGCCCAGCCCCCAGAAGTAGACCAGGATGATGACCGCGAACGACTCCGTCGCCAGCGCCGGGACGAAGAACGCGGCGACGACGTTGGCGCGCCCGACCACCACGCCGCCCACCACGATGCCGAACGCCAGCGCGCTCACCACCTCCCGCGTGGCGAACGCCAGCGCCAGCGCCGAGAGGGCGGGGACGAGCGACGCCCAGCCGTAGTGGGCCGCGGTGCCGACGGGGCCCGTGCCGCCGGCGCCGGCCCACGTGCCCGCGCGGACCGCCTCGCCCGCGCCGCCGCCCAGCGAGGCCGCCACCACCGCACCCGCCACGATGACGGCGGCTGCAGCCGCTCGTCGCCTGCCCATGCGCTCCGTCACGTCGGTCCACTCCCCGTGTGCGGTTTGGCCGGCCCGCAGGCAATTCCGGTTGCCGCCCCCGGACAGCGCAACCCCGGCGCACCGCGGCGCCGCTCCGTCCGTGCCCGCGTCCATCGGGGCCGGCCTGGCAGCGCTCCACGAGCCGGCCCGCGAGGATCACCTTGCCGCCCCCGCCGCCTGCGGCCAATTTGCGCAATCCGTTTCGGCGAACAGCCCCGCCAGACAAACCCAGGAACAAACCCATGCGCATTTCGCCGTCGCCGGCGCTCCGCCGTATCGCTTTCCGCCTTGCCATGTGCGCGCTGGCCGCGCCAGCGCTCATGCCCGCCCCCGCTGCCGCGCAGCACTGGCTGCACGACGACGGGAGCAAGACGAACAGGTCCATGTTCCGTCCGGTCGAGCAGTGGCCGGACCCGAACGAGTACCGCAACGCCGCGGGCGCGCCCGGGCACGCCTACTGGCAGCAGAAGGCGGACTACGTCATCGAGGCGACGCTGGACACGGCGAAGCACGCGCTCACGGGAACGGAGCGGATCACCTACCACAACAACTCGCCGGACGCGCTGCCCTTCCTCTGGCTCCAGCTCGATCAGAACGTGCGCTCGATCGAGCACAGCCGGACGTACCCGATGCAGGGCGCGCTGCCCGAGCGGGTGAGCGAAGGCTTCCGCCGCTACGTGGGGCTGAGCCAGTTCGACGGCGGGGACCGGATCGAGCGGGTGCAGGTCGTCGCCGGCAGCGGCCGGCTGGTGGATGCGCCGCACCGGATCAACAACACGATCATGCGCGTGGACCTGCCTGAGCCGCTGGAGCCGGGCGGCCAGGTGCAGCTCGAGATCGACTGGAGCTACGCCATCCCGGACCGCGGACGGGGCGGGAAGGAGCTGGTGAGCGACGGGTGGATCTACGAGATGTCGCAGTGGTTCCCCCGCATGTCCGTCTACGACGACGTGAACGGCTGGCAGACCGACCAGTTCCTCGGCCGCGGCGAGTTCTACCTCAACTTCGGCGACTACGACGTCACCCTCACCGTCCCGTGGAACCACATCGTCGACGGCACCGGCCTGCTCCAGAACCCGGAGCAGGTGCTGACCGCCACGCAGCGCCAGCGGCTCGAGCGCGCGTACACGAGCGAGACGCCCGTTTTCATCCGCACCGCCGACGAAGTCGACGACCCGTCCAGCCGCCCCGTGCAGAAGGGGATGCTGACGTGGCACTTCAAGGCGCAGAACGTCCGCGACTTCGCCTGGGTGAGCTCGAAGACGTACGTGTGGGACGCGGCCGGCTTCCGCTACGCCGACGACGCCGGCCGCCTCATCCGCGTCCACTCCCTCTACCCGCGCGACGCCATGCCGCTGTGGGACAAGGTGAGCACGCGGGCCACGCTCCAGACGCTCAAGACCTACGGCCGCATGGCGTTCGAGTTCCCCTACCCGAAGGCGGTGAACGCCAACGGCCCCGCAGGCGGGATGGAGTACCCCATGATCGCGTTCTGCGGCGCCCGGCCCCAGCCGGACGGGACCTACTCGGACCGCACCGAGCAGGCGCTGATCAGCGTCACGGTGCACGAGGTGGGGCACAACTGGTTCCCCATGATCGTGGCCAGCGACGAGCGGAAGTGGACGTGGATGGACGAGGGGCTGAACACGTTCCTCCAGTACTATGGTGAGCAGGATTACGCGAAGACGTACTGCGGAAAGGAGTGGACGCAGAACGATAGCTGCACGTTCCCGGGCGAGCGCGGGCCGGCGCCGGCGATCGTCGGCTACATGCGGGACCCGGACCAGGAGCCGATCATGACGGAGTCCGACCTGATCGCCAAGGACTTCGGCAACAACGGCTACGCCAAGCCGGCCACGGGGCTGCACATGCTCCGCGAGACGATCCTGGGGCAGCAGGCGTTCGACCAGGCGTTCAGCGGGTACGCGAAGGCGTGGGAGTTCAAGCACCCGCAGCCGGCCGACTTCTTCCGCTCCATGGACGAGGGCGCGGGCGAGAACATGGCGTGGTTCTGGCGCGGCTGGTTCTACACCACGCACGCCAACGACCAGGCCATCAAGGGGGTGAGCGCCCAGGACGCGAAGGAGCTCCTTGGCGGCGACGCGGCCGCTGGCCACTACTACCGCATCACCGTCGAGAACAAGGGCGGGCTGATCATGCCGCTCCAGATCCAGGCCAGCTTCACCGACGGCAGCACGCAGCGCTTCGACCTGCCGGTGGACGTCTGGCGCGGGAACGAGCTGGAGTTCACCGAGGGGTTCTTCTCCGACAAGGACCTGGTGAGCGTGGTGCTCGACCCCGACGAGGCGTTCGCGGACGTGGACCGGGACAACAACACGTGGACCGCCAAGGCCGTGGAGGGGAATGCGGGGCGGCGGTAGGCGGGGCAGCTCGAGGGCCGGAGCAATGCTCCGCTTCGTGCTCGGCGTCGTTTTCTTGCTCGGCTCACCGGTTCTGGCGTCGGGGGGCCGGCCCGCGGCCGCGCCGGGAGCGGTCTCGGGCGGCGAGGACATGGCCGTGCCGTCCGGGTACGCGCACGACCTCCACATCGCCTACGGCGACATGGCCATCGAGGGCGACGTCGTCGCCGGCCGCATCCGCATGTTCACGAACGACCTGGAGAAGGCGCTCGGTCCGCTGGTGAACGCGGACGCCATGACGCTGGACGCCGGGCCCGAAGCGGACGCGCTGGTCCTGCGCTATATCCGGGAGCACCTCGTGATCGAGGTGCCCGGTGCGACGGCGGATGCGCCGGCGGTCACACTCGATCCGAAACTGCTGGAGAGCGGCGAGGACGAGCTCGACCGGGAACCCGTCTGGTGGGTCATCGTGGAGTACCGGGCGCCGCGGGATGTGGGCGAGATCCACGTCCGCAACACACTGCTGTTCGAGCTGTTCAAGGACCAGCGGAACATCATGAAGTTCGTGCGCTTCCCCGAGCAGAAGCAGAAGACGTTCTACTTCGCCCGCGGCGAGGAGCACGCGGTGGTGAAGTAGGGGAGCGAATGTCGCAACGGACCCGGCGCGGTCTCTGGCCGCTGGCCCTCCTCCTGTTCGCGACCGCGTGCATCCACAACCCGATCGGCGGTCGCCCGGTGCCGACGACCCTCCGCTATCCCGTGGTCCCGCTGCCCCGACGCGTGATCCCGATGGAAGGCACCTTCCGACTGGATGCGGGCACGCGCATCGTCCTGGCCGACAGCGGGGATGCCGAGCTGCGGCAGATCGCCGATCTGTTCGCGGCCCCGCTCCGGGAGGCGTCCGGCCTGCCGCTCCCCGTCCTGGCCGGGACCGGCTCCGCGGATGCGGCAGCCGGACATGCGATCTCTCTGGGACTGGATGCGGACGAGGACTGGCCGTCGCCGGAGGCCTACCGCCTCGAGGTTACCGCGGTCGGCGTCACTCTCACGGCTCCAACGCCCACGGGACTGTTCCGGGGCACGCAGACGCTGCGGCAGCTGCTACCCGCGTCGCTGGAATGGTCGGCAGCGGCAGGAACGGCGGCGGGAAGCGGCGCGGAGGGCGGGCCGGGGACGGGCTCGGCCCGGGCCTGGACCGTGGCGGCGGGCATCATCGAGGACGCGCCGCGCTTCCCGTATCGCGGCATGCACCTGGACGTGGCGCGGCACGTGTTCCCGGTGCCGTTCATCAAGAAGTACATCGACCTGCTGGCGCTCTACAAGTTCAACACGTTCCACTGGCACCTCACCGATGACCAGGGCTGGCGCCTGGAGATCCGGAAGTACCCGCGGCTCACCGAGGTGGGGGCGTGGCGCGCGGAGACGCAGGTGGGGCGGGAGTCGGACCCCTTCGTTGGAGACTCGACGCCGTACGGCGGCTACTACACGCAGGCGCAGGTCCGCGACATCGTGGCGTACGCTGCAGCGCGGCACATCGCCATCATCCCCGAGATCGAGATGCCGGGCCACGCGCTCGCGGCGCTGGCGTCGTACCCCGGACTGGGGTGCGGGCCGGGGCCGTACGAGGTCGGCACGCACTGGGGGGTCTACGAGGACATCTTCTGCCCGAAGGAAGCGACCTTCGCCTTCCTGGAGAACGTGCTACTGGAGGTGATGGAGCTGTTCCCGGGGCCGTACATCCACGTCGGCGGAGACGAAGCGCCGAAGGATGCGTGGGAGCGGAGCGACACGGCGCAGGCGGTGATCCGTCGCGAGGGGCTGGCCGGCGAGACGGAGCTCCAGAGCTGGTTCATCCGCCGCATCGAGCGGTTCCTGGGCGCCCACGGCCGCAGGCTGATCGGCTGGGACGAGATCCTCGAGGGCGGCCTCGCCCCCGCGGCCACTGTCATGTCGTGGCGCGGAATGGAAGGCGGAATCGAGGCGGCGCTCGCGGGGCACGACGTGATCATGACGCCCACCAGCCACCTGTACTTCGACTACTACCAGGGCGACCGCGCGACCGAGCCGCTGGCCATCGGCGGCTTCACGCCGCTTCGGAAAGTGTACGCGTTCGACCCGGTGCCGGCCGCGCTGAGCGGCGATGCCGCTCGCCACGTCCTGGGAGCTCAGGGGAATGTCTGGACCGAGTACATCACCACGCCGGAACAGGTGGAGTACATGGCCGTGCCGCGGATGCTGGCGCTCGCCGAAGTCGTATGGTCGCCGGCGTCGGCCCGCGACTGGGACGACTTCTCCGTCCGCCTGCGGGCGCAGCTCGAGCGGCTGCACGCGCTGGGCGTCCATTATCGGGCCCCGGATTCCGCTCCCGCGGCCGAGGCGGCGCCGCTCGAGCGGTGAAGCACCGCCAGCCGCTGCCGCTCAGACGGCAACAATGGCCCGCTCGCGGGTATCCGGTCGTGAGCGGGCTGCCACCCGGGCCCCGCGCCAACCTCGACACCCCTGACGTATGAAGCGCTATCATCTGCCGCTCCTGATCGCGGCCGGCCTGGCCGCGTGCACCTCCGCGCCTCCGCCCGCGTCACCGGTCCCGGCGACCGCGCCCCGCGACGGCGCCGTCGACACGCAGCGGGCCGGCACCGCCCCCACACCCGTCCCGGAGGCCTCGCCCGCACCGTCGTCTCCCGGTGCGCCCTCGGCCGCGCCCGTTCCGCCGTCGGCGCCGGCGGGCTGGTGGCTTGCCGACGCCACCGGGGACGCTCCGGGTGCCGGGGTGGAGGCGGCGTACCGGGCGCTGGCGGGGAAGGAGCCGAAGCGGACGGTCGTGGTCGGCGTGATCGATTCTGGCGTCGACACTTCGCACGTGGACCTGCACGCGAACCTGTGGACGAACCCCGGCGAGGTGCCGGGGAACGGGGTGGACGATGACGGGAACGGGTATGTCGACGACGTGCGCGGCTGGGACTTCATCGGCGGCGCCGGCGGCGACGTGGACGAAGACACGTACGAGGTGACCCGGCTGTACGCGGCGTGTCAGGCGCAGCCGGCGGGCGAGGACCGGGTCGTGGCCGGAGACGTGTCGTGCGCGACGATCGACTCGGCGTTCGACGCCCAGGTCCGGCAGACCCGGCAGCAGCTGGCGCAGGTCCAGAACGTGGGCGCGGCCGCCCAGCGCGCCACCGACATGCTCCGGGACCAGGTCGGCGGCGACAGTCTGACCGTGGATGCGGTCCGGGCCCTGGTGCCGATGCGCTCCGACGTCCGCCAGGCCCAGACGATCTACCTCCAGCTCGCGGCCATGGGCATCACGCCAGAGATGATCGCGAACGAGCGGGATCGTCTGCAGGGCGCGCTGGAGCACTCGCTCAACCCCGACTTCGACCCGCGCCCAATCGTGGGCGACGACTACGCCGACCTGACTCAGCGCCACTACGGCAACACCGACGTGGTCGGCCCCGAGGCGGAGCACGGCACCGGCGTGGCCGGGATCATCGCCGCGGTGCGCGGCAACGGGATCGGCCAGGACGGGGTCGCGCCGAGCGCCCGCATCATGGTCGTGCGCACCGTCCCGGACGGTGATGAGCGCGACAAGGACGTCGCCAACGCCATCCGCTACGCCGTGGACAACGGAGCGAATGTCATCAACATGAGCTTCGGCAAGGGCTTCTCCCCCGGGAAGCCGGCGGTGGACGCGGCGGTGCGGTACGCGGAGTCCAAAGGCGTGCTGCTGGTCCACGCGGCCGGCAACGAGGGCGAGGACCTGGCGGTGGCCGGGAACTACCCGAACCGCTTCTACGCCGATGGCGGCGAGGCGTCGAACTGGATCGAGGTCGGCGCGTCGGACTGGCACGGCGGCGAAGGGCTGGCCGCCTCGTTCAGCAACTACGGTCAGAAGCAGGTGGACGTCTTCGCCCCCGGCGTTTCCATCACGACCACCGCACCGGGAAACGACTACCAGACGGGCGACGGCACCAGCTTCGCCGCGCCGGTGGTCACCGGCGTCGCCGCGCTCATCATGGCGTACTACCCGGAGCTGACCGCGCAGCAGGTCCGGCAGGTCATCCTGGACTCCGCTCGGCCGTACGGCTCGACCCAGGTGGACGTCCCCGGCTCGCCCGGCGAACGCACGCCCTTCAGCCGTCTTTCCGCCACCGGCGGCGTCGTGGACGCGCGCGCCGCGCTCGAGCTGGCCGCGAAGGTCGCGGCGGGCGGCGGGGGCAAGTAGGCCGCGACCAGCACCTGCGTCCACGCGGGGCCGGGGCGCGACGCCGTGCGGGCGTCGCGCCCCGTTGCCGGCTTCAGCTCCGGCCCTTCACGCGCACCAGGTACGCCCCGCTCCCGAGATCGACGGCCCATTCGGCGACCCGGTGCGCCAGCCACCCGTTCAGCGCGTCGCGCACCACGCCCTGGAGAACCGGCTGGCCAGGTGAGCCAAGGCCCCGGCCCGTGATCACGCGCACGACGTCACCGGGCGCGCTCGCCGCGACGCGGCCCAGGAACATCTCCAGCCGGCGCTCGGCCTCGTCTGCGCTCGAGCCGTGCAGGTCCAGCTCGTCGGCGACGATGGCCGAGTGAAGCGTGCGCGGCACGGCCGACGGCGCCGACGCGTCCGGCCCCGGCCTCTCCTTCTTCCGCTTCCGCTTCCTGCCCACGTCCCCCTCCGCCGTTGTTCGCGTCCGTCGCGGGCTCGCGTGAAGCCGTGCCCGACGTCCTCCGCCCTCCCGGCGCCCTGGCGCTACCGAAGCCTGTAGATCAGCAGCGCCGCGCGCTCCGCAGACTTCGCGATGGAGGCGAGGTCCACGTCCTCGTCGGGCGTGTGGGCGCCCTCCCCCTCGACGCCGAGCCCCCCCAGCGCGCCGAGCGCAACGTGCCCCGCCGCGAAGGACAGGTCGGAGGCGCCGCGGCCGCCCGGGTCGAACTCGACCACGGCGCCGTAGCCCAGGTCGCGGCTTGCCCGGTCGTAGAGGGAGAGGAGCTGCCGGTTCCCGGCCGTGGGCGGCATGCCGGGATAGCCGTCGAAGAAGGTGATCGCGGCGGTCGTCCCGGGGAGGTGCCGGGCGACGATCGCCTCCATTCGGAGCCGGGCGCTCGCCAGCTGCTCGTCGCTGATGGTCCGGATGCCGCCGTGCACCACCACGCGCTGCGCCACGATGTTCGTCTTGGACGACGCGCTGCCCCGCACGGTCTCCGGGTCGTAGTCGACATCCGTCCCGCCCACGATCACGGCCGGGTTGAACGTCAGGTACTCCTCCCCTTTCAGCTCGGTGTAGAACGCGTCCAGGATGCGGGCGGCCTCGAACACGGCCCCGGCGCCCGTCTCCCCGGAGAAGATCCCGGACGAGTGCGCCGTGTGGCCGCCGACCTCCAGCAGCCAGGTGGTCGAGCCGCGGCGGGCGGTGCTGGCGAAGTCGTGCTCGTCGCCGGAAATGGCAGTCTCGAACTCCAGGGCGACGTCGCTCGAGTCGGCCAGCGCCACCAGCGGAGCCCGGGCATCGGCGAGCGGCTCGCCCGGCGACTCCTCGTCTCCCGTGAAGATGACGCGGATGGTCCGCCCTTCCAGCGCGCCGACCGCCCGGAGCGCCCGCAGCGCCATGAGGATGGCGGTGTTGCCGCCCTTCATGTCGTTGACGCCCGGCCCCCTCGCCGTCATGCCGTCGCGCTCGAACCACCCCTCGCCCTCGAGCGCCGTGTCGAGGTGGCCGATGAGGAGGATGCGCTTGCCGACGGGCCCGGTGCGTTCGGCGACGAGGTGGCCGGCGCGCCCCACGGCGCCGCCCGGGATCCAGCGCACGCCGAAGCCGAGGCTCCGGAGCTCCGGGCCCATCATCCCGGCAAGACGGCGGATGCCGGCGGTGTCCTGTGTTCCGCTGCCGATGCGCACCTGCCGGGCGAGGAGATCGATGCCTTCGTCCTCGTGGTCGCGGATGTAGCGCGAGATCTGGCGCTCCCGGGCGTCGAGCTGGGCGAGGAGCGGGGCGGGCGGCGCGGCCACGAGCAGCGCGGCGGCCAGGGCGGCGGAAACGGCGGCGAGTCTGATCATGAGGCCAGTGTCGGGGACGGGGACCAGGCGCGCAACCGCACGTCCACGCGCCGGATGACGGCACGCGCTATATTGCCGCCATGCCGAACTGCACACACGAAGACGCGATCCGCGACGTCACCCCCAGCGGTGACGGCTGCAAGGAGTGCCTGGAGACCGGCGACGCGTGGGTTCACCTCCGCCTCTGTCTCACGTGTGGCCACGTCGGGTGCTGCGACTCGTCGAAGAACCGCCACGCGAGCAAGCACGCCCGCGACGCCGGCCACCCCATTGTCCAGAGCTTCGAGCCGGGCGAGACCTGGCGGTGGTGCTACGTGGACCGGACGGAAGTCTGACCCGCGGCCTCGCGCCGCGGGCTGCCCCCGCGGTCTCGCGACGTCAGGCCGCTACTTCTTCTTCCGCTTCGCCTGACCCTTCCGCTTTCCGCCTCCGCTGACCGTGGCGGCCATCGCTTCGAACGCCGCACGCTGGCGGTGGAAGCGCCACCAGAGGAAGAGAACGGCGCCGGCGATCACCTCTACGATGACGCCGGCGACCACCGACCAGGCGAACAGCACCGCCCCGAGGATCAGGAGGACGATGCCGGCGCTCAGGAACGCGACCCGCCAGTTCCGCATCATCCGGTAGGACTCGTCGGGCGTCCGCTCGGCGAACATCTCGATGAGCTTCTCCTGCGTCGCGCTCACCTCGCCGAACTGCTGCTTCGCCCGCTGTTTCTTCAGCTGAGGCGGCTCCTTGCCGGGCCTGAATCCGCGGATCTGCGGCTGCGGCCCCTGTCCCCTGCGACGCGACATTTATGCTGCTCCTGTGGCTCCGAGTCCCCGCTGGCGTACCGGTGAAGGTACCCGCAACCGGCACACCAGCAAGGGGGCGATGCGCGCAGGGGAGGCGCAGCCCGCCCAGGCTCAGGAGAGGCTGGCGAGCAGCCGGTCGAGCGCGGCGTAGCTCTCGTTGAGCCCGCCCTCCATCCCAGTGCGCCCGGTACCGCGATCCATTCGTTCAAGAAGACGGCCAGGGGAACGCTGCCCGTCGGCTCCCGGATTCACCGGGGTGGTGCGCGCGGGCAGGAGAGGGACAGGTTGATCCGCAGCAGGCAGCAGGCAGCAGGCAGCAGGCAGCAGGCAGCAGGCAGCAGTCAGCAGGCAGCAGGCAGCAGGCAGCAGGGTGGCATGCGGCCGCCGGCTGGCGGCAGGCGGCAGGTGGCAGATCCGGAAGGAGGGGCGAGATGCCGGTGGTTCTGGACGAGGAGCGGCGGAAGCGGATGAAGGCGAGCCTCCAGGGGCTGTACCTTGAGGAGTTCGACGAGGAGCTGAGCGATTTCCGGGCAGAGCGGGTGCTGGACTTCTTCCTCGAGACGGTCGGTCCCCAGGTGTACAACCAGGCCGTCCAGGATGCCCGCGGCTGGATGCACCGGAAGCTGGACGACCTGGACGGCGAGGTCTACGTCGCGGCCCGGCCCGTGTGAGGAGGACGCGCCCCGTCGCCAAGGAGGCGCGGGCGCGGGCGCTGCACGGCGAGGTGCTTGCCTCTCCGTGAGCGTGGAACTGGGGGTACCGAGAAAGGACGGGCCATGAAGTGGATGCGTGGCGTTTGGCTGGTGGCGGTGGGCGTGCTGTTGCCGGGCGGCTGCGCGCACGGGCGGCAGGAGCCGGAGGTGCGCAAGGGAGCCGACCCGGTCCAGATGCGCGTGCGTCGGATCGTCGGCACGGATACGCAGGTCGTGCGCGTGCGGCCCGTTTCGGTGGACAGCGTGACGCTCGCCGTACCGACCGACTCGGCAGGCCCGGGGCCGGGGGAGTGCGCGCAGCCGGTGACCATCGATGGGGACCGGGTGCTCAGGCTGCGCTGGCCCGATGACAATGGGGGCGGGAGGCGCTCCGTGTCGGTGACGCTCGACTCGGCGGGCGACGTCGTTTCCTACAGCGACGCCCGCGGCTCGTCGCTGGACCGCCAGCCCGTCGACGCCTCGGCACCCGGGACGATCATCATGCTGGCGTTCGGCCGCAGGCAGGCCCTCGTGATGAACCGGGGCGGCAAAGACGCGGGGAGCTTCGTGGTCCCGTTCGGCGACGCGCTCCGCTCCTCCCGGCTGGACCGTCCCCGCGAGCGGATCCGCGAGATCCTGCGCCGGTGCCGCGGCGACGCGGGTGCGCGGTGACGCGGGCGCCCCATGTCCGTGGGCCGGGGCGGCAAGCTCCTCAGTCGCCGCCCGCGCAGAAGCGCGCCATCTCTTTCGACGCCCGCTCGCTGCGGACGGCCACGCCGTCGAAGGCGCGGCAGACAGCGCGCGCACCGGGCTGGATCCGGTGGGCGAGCTCCAGCGACCGAACGGCGGCCGCCGTGTCGCCCCGGGCCAGCAGCGCGCGCGGAATGTAGAAACCCGCGTTGACGTAGGCGAGCGCGAGCGAGCGCGCCGCGGCCTGGGCACCGAGCGTGTCGCTGTCCGTCAACCGGCGGTGTAGCGCATCCAGGTCGAGATCCCGCGCCAACGTGGAAAGCGACGGCACGTCCCGCCCCTCCAGCGCCCGCGTGACCGCCTCGACCCTCGCGAGCGCCCGGGTCTCCCTGTCGATCCAGCGGTGCAGCGCCTCCCCGGTACGGCGCACGTCTCGCGCCCGGCCGAGGCGCGCGGCCGCCGCTCCCGCAGAGTCGACCGCGGCACCGAGCCCCGCGTCCAGCCCCTGGAAGCTCGCCGCCAGTCGGGAGTAGGCGAGGAACGCGTCGTGAAGGCGACCTGCGTCCTCGGCCGTGGCGGCCGCATCCCGCCCGGCGCTGAAGCGCGCCCGCACCCAGGACGAGTCGACCGGCGCGAGGCCCGTCCGCTGGGCGAGCAGCTCGAGCCACTCCACCGCGTCCCCGGCCACCGACGCCGGCGGCCAGCCGTGCGGCCCCGGGTACGACACCACCGCGTGGTCGACGCGCCGGCCGTCCAGCATCTCCGCGGCGTGCCACACCTCACCGTAATTGAAGTCGAGCGTGCCCGCGCCGAGGAACGCCGGCGGCAATGGCTTCCCCTCGGCTTCCAGCACCAGGCGCATGGAGGGAAGGAGCGCCGCACCGAGGCTGACAATGGCGGGGAAGTGGTCGGGCGAGGAGGAGGCGAGGAGCCACGCCAGCCGCGCGGTGCCGGAAAAGCCGACCAGATAGAGGCGGTGGAGATCCAGCGACAGCGTCGCGGCGGCATCGTTGACCATCGCCTCCACGGCCGCCTCGCTGTCCTCGAATGACGTGGGGCGGTCACTGCTGGTGTCGTACGAGCTGAGGATGACGTACCCGAGGTTCGAAGCCGCGGGGCGGAACACCTCGAGCGGCAGCAGCGCCCGGCCGCGCGGGTCCATCAGGATCAACGCCGGCCACGATCGCGCGCCGTCGTACGCGGGCGGAAGGAACAGGGCGTAGCTCCTGGTCGTGTCCGCCGACGTCACGCGCCGCGGCACGAGGACACCCGCTGCAGCGGCGTCAGCCCCGGCCTGCTGCGCCTGGGCGGGGGAGGGGAGCGCGATCATGGCCGCGGCGAAGCGCGCGGCCAGCGCGGTCAGGACGGCCCGAACGGAGGAGCGTCGAAGCGGGGCGTTCACGGAAAGAGAACGCGCCTGGCGCAGAGGCCGTGACGCGACCCCGGTCCGTGTCATTCCTCCGGCTCCTCGTCCTCGCTCGCTTCCAGACCCACCACCTCGCCTTCGAGCCCCATGGCCTCCAGCCGGTCCACGCGGGCGTCCACCACGGCGAACGTCGTGATCAGGATGAGGAAGAGGTCGACGAGGAAGATCCCCGTTCCGACGAAGCTGAGCCAGCCGCCGTCGCCGAACCAGATGACGGCCGCGGCGCCCAGGGCGACGGAGAACGTGCCGAGCACCGAGAGCCGGGACCGGAGCGTGGGGCGGGGGGGGTGGCCCCAGTGTCGCTCGGGGAGGAGCAGCCCTTCCCTCTTCAGCTCTTCCAGCGGCATCAGTCTTCCCCCTCCGCCGGCGGCTCCGCGGGGACGGGCGCGTCGGCCTTGCCAGCCCGCCGACCGGCTTCCTTGGTTTCGGCGGGCGCCTGCGCCTGGTCGCGGAAGAATTCGAAGAAGGACTGGACCTGGAAGTGGAGTCCGCCCGTGCGCCGCTTGACGGCGACGGTGGGGCAGTGGGCGCTCTGGGCGAGCGTCCACGTGACCTTGCCGAGGACGTGGCGGCCGCCGATGCCACCCGGGCCGGCGCCCAGGACCAGGAGGTCGTAGCCCTGGCTCATGGCCCGGATCCGGTCCACCGGGGCGTTGGAGTACTCCGCGCGGAAGTGGACGGTGAGCCCGTCCAGCTCCACCGGCTCTTCCCAGGCGTCGAGCTCCACGCCGGCCGCTTCGCCCACGGCGTGCGCCATCTCCAGGACGCGCTCCTCCACGGTGTCCCGGTGAGTATCCTCCGGGAAGATCGTGACCACGTCGATGACCTCGGCGTCCATGGCGCGGGAAAGGCCGTACCCCACGGCGAACGCGACCTGCGCCTGGAGCGGGTTCGAGGCGGGGAACAGCACGCGTCGAACGGGTCGATCCACGTTCTGGATCACCACGAAGTTGGAGTTCGCCTGCCTCAGGATCGCGTCCAGGTTGCTCCCGAGCACGCGGTTGCGCCCTCGCGTGTGGCCGCGCCAGCCGAGCACGCAGAAGTCCGCGCGGCGCGTCTCGATGGTGCGGATGATGGCCGTGGCCGGGCGGTGGGCGAGGCGGACGACGAGCTCCACCTCGACGCCCAGGTCGCGCAGCATGCGGGCGACGCCCCGCACTTCCTCCCGCCCCTCCTCCACCAGCCGCAGCCCGGCGGAGATCGGTAGCTGCTCGGGAACCGTGACCACGTGCAGGAGGAGCACGTGGCGGTCCAGCGAGCGGGCGATCCCCGCAGCGGTGCGCACCAGCCCTTCCACACCGTACGGCCGCGCGATGGGCAGGACCACGGGCGGCTTGCCCGACGTCTCCAGCACGGTCCGCTCCGCCACCACCACCGGGACGGGCTCGAGGTCGCGCACGCGACGTCGCGAGTACAGGAAGTAGACCGCACCGCCGGCGGCGAGCCACCCCACGGCCGTGAGCAGCACCCCCGTGCTGAAGTGGAGCATTTGGCTCGCGATGACCGCCTGTATCGCTATGGCCAGGAGCGGCACCGCGGGGAAGAAGGGGGTGACGTACCCGTAGGCCATTCTGTCGCCGTAGCGCCAGCGGATGAACACCGAGGACGCGTTCACCATGAAGAAGAGGAGCAGGAACATGAGCGACGCCGAAGCGGCCACGCCCTCCAGCGGGAGCGCCACCAGCATGAACAGGATCAGCGCGCCACTCCCCGCCAGCGCCAGGTGCGGGGTCCTCCGCTCCGGGTGGATGCGTGAGAAGAAGCCGGGGAGGAAGCGGTCGCGCCCCATGGCGAAGCTCACGCGGGTGGCGGAGAACGTCGTCGCATTGAGGGCGCTCATGGTGGAGAGCAGGCCGCCCAGGAGGATCACGATGTTGCCGTATGGCATGACCTGCGCGGCCGCGCGCGCCAGCCCCAGCTCCTTCACGTCCCCCAGCCACTGCCACGTCGAGGGCTCCCCGGGCGGCGGGTCGATGGCGCCCAGCAGCGCGATGCTCACCAGCAGGTAGGTGGGAATGACGATGATCATGGCCGTGACCACCGCCTTCGGGATCGTGCGTTTCGGGTCCTTCACCTCCTCCCCCGCCTGGACGATGACCTCGAACCCCTCGAACGCCACGTACGTGATCCCCATGGCCAGGAACACGCCAGCCAAACCGTTGGGCGCGAACGGCTTGAACGCCGCCAACCGCTCCGGATTGTGCAGCAGCACCAGCAGCCCGCCGCCCACGAAGAGGAAGATCACCAGCACCTTCGCCATGGTGACGAACCGGCCCGCGGCGCCCGTCTCGCTGGCGCCCCGGAAGTTGATGAAGAAGAAGACCAGCGCGATGGCCACGCCGAAGGCGAGCTCCGGCGCGTTGTGCGGGAGCGCCGCCATGAATCCGGCCGCGGACAGGTCCAGGCCGCCCACGCGCAGGATCTCCACCAGAAAGCTGCCGAATCCGAGCGCGTAGAGGCTCCCCGCCACGGAGTGGGCGAACCAGCTCATCGACCCGGCGAGGAAGCTGAACGGACCGGGGAGCGCCTGGCGGATGAACACGTAGCTCCCGCCCGCCGATGGCATGGCGCTCCCCAGCTCCGCGTAGACCAGGGCCGTGAGCAGGGCGACGATCCCGTTCAGCACGAACGCCAGGAGCAGCGCCGGCCCCGCGCGTCCGGCGGCGGACCCCACCAGCACGAAGATGCCCGCCCCGATCATGGCGCCCACGCCGATGAGCGTGACGTCCCAGAAGCCCAGGTCCCGGGTCAGCTCGACTGAGCCGCCACCCGCCGGCCCGCCGCCTGCTCCACCGCCACCGCTGCCGCGGCGGCCGGCGTCGCTCACGACCACAGCCCGACGGGGCGGAACGCGTCCACGTCCACCAGCCCATGGTCAGTGATCTTGAGCGACGGGATCACTTCCAGCCCGAGGAACGACATGGCCATGAACGGGTCGTGGAGCGGGGAGCCCAGCGCGCGTGCGGCCGCCACGACCGCATCGAGCTGCTCCCGCACCAGTTCCACGCCCGCGAGCGACATGAGTCCCGCCACGGGCAGCGGCAACGTGGCCAAAACCATCCCGTCCCGGGCGACGGCGAGCCCGCCACCCGTCCGGGCCACCGCCTGCGCGGCCCGCAGCATGTCCCGGTCCGTGGCGCCGACGACGATGATGTTGTGGTGGTCGTGAGCCACCGTGCCGGCCATCGCCCCCACGTTCAGCCCCATTCCAGCCACCAGCCCCAGTCCCACGCGGCCGGTGCCGTGGTGCCGCTCGATCACCGCGATCTTGAGGAGGTCCCGACCCGGGTCCGCCACCACGAACCCATCCACCACCGTCGGCTCCAGCCGCTCCTCTCGGGTGACCAGCTGGTCCGGTACGACGCGGATCACCCGCACCCGTCCGCTCCCGCCCGGCGCGCCGGCGCCGACCCCGGGCTCTGGCGTCGCCGCGGGAATGCGCAGGTCCACGGCATCCCAGTCGACGTGCATGGAGGGTGGCGGGGGGGGAGGCGGGTCCGGGAGCGGGGCGACCATGGCCCCGTGGCGGGCCACGAGCTTGCCGCCGGCGTAGACGGCCGCCGCCCGGAAGTCTTCCAGGTCGCGCACCACCACGAGGTCCGCTCGCCGACCGGGAGCGATGGCGCCGCGGTCCGCCAGGCCGAAGCAGTCCGCCGCGTTCAGCGTCGCCAGGCGGATGGCCTCCAGCGGATCCAGGCCCTCGGAAACGGCGATGCGGATCATCGCATCGATGCCGCCCTCGTCCAGGAGGTCGCCCGGCTGCCGGTCATCCGTGCACAGAGCCACGCGCCGGAGGTTGCCGGGCGTGAGCGCCGGGAGGAGCGCCCGGAGGTTGCGGGCGTTCGTCGCCTGGCGCAGGAACACCCAGAGCCCGCGCCGCAGCTTCTCGGCGGCTTCCGCCGGCGTGGTGCACTCATGGTCCGAGCGCGGCCCGGCGGCCACGTAGGCGTTGAGCGCCTTGCCGGTCACGCCCGGGGCGTGGCCGTCCACCGGTCGGCCCGCGAACGCGTCGAGCTTGGCGGCCATTTCGGGGTCGCCGTGGATCGCGCCCGGGTAGTTCATGACCTCCCCCAGTCCGAGCACGCGCGGGTGGAGCAGCCCGGCGAGCGTCGCGGCATCGAGGCGGGCGCCGGCCGTCGCCATGGGCGTGGCGGGGACGCACGAGCTGACCATGACGAAGACCGACAGCGGCAGCCTGTCGCTCGCCTCCAGCATCCACCGCATCCCGTTCAGCCCGTGGACGTTGGCGATCTCGTGCGGGTCAGCGACCACGGTCGTCGTGCCGCGGGGAAGGACCGCGCGCGCGAACTCCGGTGGCGCCACCATGCTCGACTCGATGTGGACGTGGGCGTCGATCAGCCCGGGAACGAGAAAGGCGCCGTCGAGGTCCACCGTCTCTGCCGCTTCGTAGCCAGGGCCGAGCCCCGCCACGAAAGCGTCCGCCACCGCAACGTCGACCGTCTCCACCTCGTCCGTGAGAACGTTCACCACATGGCCGTGGGTGAAGAGGACGTCGGCTGGTTCATCGCCGCGGGCCACGGCCAAGAGGTGCGCTCGGTCCATGCTTCGGCTCCGGTGGATGGTCCGGGAGGGAGTCGGGTCTGCAAGCCTACAGCACCGCGTGCGGCGGCGCGAGGGGTCCGGGAGGGTGTCCGGTCAGGTGGGCCGTCCGCTCCGCACCGACAGCCGGGGCAGACGATCGATCGGCGGGAGCCACGGCCGCGGCTCCCGCCCGATCGGTCAGACGCGCTGGAGCTTCTTGCGCTTCACGTTGTAGCGCATGGACTTCGAGCGCTGCACGCTGCCGTCGGACAGCGCGCGGTACACGGTCTTCAACGCCGCGTCCGGCTCCCTGCGGTCCGACCAGAACAGGTCGGTCGGGGTGCCGTCTGCATTCGCGATGGGGATCCTGGCCATACGTCCTCCGGGTGCTCGTGGGAATCGCAGGCCGCGGATTCGGCTTGAAATTCAGTGAGAGCATTTATACCCGCCTGCGCCGCTCCGGGTCCCCGGGGAGCTGTCCTGGCGCCTCCAGCGGGCTGCACAGGCCCGACCTGAGATTCTGGCGTTTTCGCTGGCGGGCAACGCAGATTGGTGCCCCGTCCGGCCAACCTATCCGGCGGCCGGACGCGTCACTGTGGCTCTGCGGCCCCTACCCGAACAGTGAGGTGATGGTCATGCGTGTTCGCTTCCCGAGGAGCGCCCGATGAACCCCGGCCTCCTCCAGCTGCTCCGTGTACTGCATGTCGTCGGTGGCGCTTTCTGGTTCGGCGCCACGGTCATGATGACAGCGTTCGTCGGGCCGAGCGTCGAGGCCGCCGGTCCGGCAGGCGGCCAGGTCATGGGTCAGATCACGACCGTTCGGAAGCTGCATTTCTGGATGTTCGTGGCCTCCACCACCACGCTCCTCAGCGGGCTCTGGCTGTACGAGTGGCGTTCCGGCGGATTCAACGGTGGCTGGGTACTCTCGACGCCGGGGCTCACGTACACCGTGAGCGGCCTCTTCGCTCTGGCCGGCAGTCTGGTGGGCGGGGGGATGGTGGGTCGCTCCGCGAAAGCGCTCGCGGCGCTGGCCGGAGCCCCGCCGCCTCGCCGCGTTCCGGCCCCCGCGATGGCGGGCGGCGCCGGTGGCGCCGCATCCGTGCCGGCCGCCGCCGCCGGTGCGACGGCCGCCGCCGCCGTGCCGGCCGCCGCCGCCGCGCCGCCGCCGGAGGTCCTGCGCCTCGCGAAGCGAATGAAGGTGGGCTCCAGAATCGCCACCGCGCTCCTGACGCTGGCCCTCCTCGGCATGGCGGTGGGCCGCTACATCTGATGCCGCACGGCTGGACCGTCGGCGTACGCCGGCGACCGGAGTCTCGACCGTCGCGGCGGGCTCCGGGCGGCTGCGGCGCCGACGCTCAGCCCCCGGACTCCTCTGCCGCTCTGTCGGGCTCCGGCGCCTTCGGCGTGATGGCCGGGAGCTTGCCCTCCATGCGCGTGTTGAAAGCCGGCACCGTGGTGTCCATCAGTGTGTGGTACGCCGTCGTGGCCGACGCCAGCTCCGACTCCAGGGACCGGAGCCATGCCATCTGCGCGTCGGTGGGCCGGTGGTCGGCGCCGCCCTGGACATCACCGCCGCCAGAGCCGAGGTCGGCCGAGAGCCAGACGTACTGCAGGTAGAGCCGGTTCTGCTCGACGTACCACTTGTCGTCGGAGTTGAGCTCCTCGCGAGTGAGGAAACGGAGCTCCACGTCCATCATCGCGCTGTCGAGCGCGGCCAGCGGAGCGGCGACGCTGTCCTCCTGCGCGTGCGACTTCCCGAGGTCCTCGACCTGCCTGCGCATGATCTCGAGCCGGTTGGTCATGGCGACCACCGAGTCGATCCCCGCCCGCACCCGCAGCTGCGCGGCCGTGGAGGCTGCCAGCGCGTCATCCGACGCCGGGATGGCCGCGTCCTTCACCACGTGCAGCGGCTGCGTCAGCGTATCCCCGCCCACGACGACGCGCACCGTGTAGTCGCCGGGGCCGGCGAGCGGGCCCTGCCGCTGCGGCGCCTCGGTCCCCCAGTGGATGATGGGCCGCGTCTCCTTCCCCTTGAAGCGCGCGCCTTCCCAGATGTGCGGGTTGAGCGGCGCGAGCGTACGCAGCTCGGGCTGCTTCGGGCCGTCGTAGCGGAGGTCCCAGGTGACGCTGTTGACGCCGGCGCGCGGCGCAGCCTCGATGGTTCGGATCACCTTCCCGGCCGCGTCGAGGACCTGGACCGCGGCCACGGTGTCGGGCATCCGCGCGACCCGGTACAGGATCTCCGCGGTCCCGCTGCGGGCGTGGCGGATGCCGGGGCGAGGACGGAACAGGTAGGCGTCGGCGTCTGCGGGGACGGCGTCGCTCTGCTCCAGACGGGTGATGTCGCGCATGACCCACAGCCCGCGCCCGTACGTGGACACGACGAGGTCGTGGTACACGGGCTCGACCGCGATCCAGCTTACCGGCGCGGCCGGCAGCCCGGTCTGGAGCTGCGTCCACTTCGCGCCGTCGTCCATGGAGTAGTAGAAGCCGTGGCCCGTCCCCGCGAACAGCATCCCCTCCCGGTTCGGATTCTCGGCAACAGTCATGACGTAATCGAGCGGGTGTTCGTGGGGGAGCCCGTCGCTGATCTTCGTCCAGCTCTTCCCGTAGTCGGTGGTGCGGTACACGTACGGGTCGCGGTCGTCCATGAATGGCAGTCCACGGTCACGTACGCGGTGCCCGCGTGGAAGTGCGAAGGCTCGATCCGCCGGATCGTCCCCCATTCCGGCAGCCCGCCCACGTTCTTCGTCAGGTTCGTCCAGTTCTTCCCGCCGTTGCGGGTGATCCAGATCAGGCCGTCGTTCGTGCCCGCCCAGATCAGCCCGCGCTCGAGCGTCGATGGCGCGATCGCGAAGACCACCTCCCCGTAGTACTGGCCCAGGTTGTCTCCCGTGGCGTGCGCCGGCTCCTCCCCGGGAATGCCACCGGAGAAAGCGATGCGCGACGGATCCTGTGTGGACAGGTCCGGGCTGATCACGTCCCAGCTCTGCCCCCGGTTCCGCGTCCGGAAGACCACCTGGCATCCGTAGTAGACGGTCTCCGGATCGAACGGGTCGATGGCGAGCGGCGGCGTCCAGTGGCACCGGTACTTGAGCACGTCCGGCGGCGAGTCGAGCGTGTGGATCCACGGGCTCACGCCCCGGGCCAGGCCGGTCCGGGCGTCGTAGCGGGTCACCGTGTTCGCGTAACACGTGGCCCAGACGATGTCCGGGTTCGTCGGATCCGGGAGCGTGAACCCGGACTCGCAGCCGCCCAGCGGCCCTTCCCACCGGGGCCGCGCACGACCGCCGTATCCCCAGGTCTCGTCTTCTCCCTCGATGGCGGCGCGGCGCGGCGGATTCGCGTCGGGCGGCGCGTACGAAGGCACGTTGTCCACGGACACGGGCGAGTTGCTGGGGCCGCGCATCGAGCCGTCGTCCTGGCGGTTGCTGTAGACCCAGTAGGGCGTGCGGCGGTCCACCGCCACGTGGTACATCTGCCCGATCGGGAGGCGGACGTACTGGAAGTTGCGCCCGTGGTCGCGCGTCACGCCGGCGCCGCCATCGCCCGTGACGATCCAGTGGTCGGGGTCCAGCATGTCCCACCATACGTCGTGGCAGTCGCCGCACCCGCCGGCTTCCTCCGGGAACGTCTTCCCCCCGTCCGTGGAGCGGTGCGAGCTGCTGTTCATGACCACCACCTCGTCCGCGTCCACCGGATTCACCGCCAGGCGGATGTAATAGCCGGCACGGCCGATCAGGGTCCGGTCCCAGCTCACCACGTCCCAGGTCTTCCCGCTGTCATCGGAGCGCCAGAGCGAGCCCTGCGACCCCGTCTGGATCAGCGCGTACACCCGGTCGGGCCGCGACGGCGCCACGGCAACGTCGATCTTGCCGACGGGCGGGTTCGGCAGCCCCTCACCGTCGATCCGCGTCCACTCGTCGCCGCCATCGCGCGTGACGTACACCCCGCTCCCGGGGCCGCCGCTGTGCATGACCCAGGTGTGCATGACCACGTCCCACGCCCCGGCGAAGAGGACCTCCGGCCGGGTCGGGTCCATGGCCAGCCCGGAGCAGCCCGTGTTCTCGTCCACGAACAGCACGCGGCTCCAGTGCTCGCCGCCGTCCTCCGTCCGGTAGACGCCGCGCTCCTGCTGTGGCCCCGTGGCGCGGCCCAGCGCGCAGACGAAGACCGTGGCGGCGTCCGTGGGGTGGACGATGATGCGCCCGATCCGCCCCGTTTGCTCCAGGCCCATGTGGCGCCACGTCTTCCCGCCATCCTTGGAGCGGTACACGCCGTCGCCCATGATGTCGGCGTCCCGGATCGCCCACGCCTCTCCCGTCCCCGCCCACACGATGTCCGGGTCGCTCGGCGCCACTGCCAGCGCGCCGATCGCCTGCACCGGCTGGTCGTCGAAAACCGGCTCGAACGTCTCGCCGCCGTCCACGGTCTTCCACACCCCGCCCGACGCCGCGCCCAGGTAGAACGTCGACGGACGCCCCGGCACTCCCGCGACGGCCGCGATCCGGCCCGCGCTCGCCGGCCCGAGATAATCGAAATGGAGGGCCGCCGGCTGGCTCACCTGCGGGCCACGGCTCTGGCCCCGCCGCTGCGCCACCACGATGGACGGAAGGGCGATGATGAGCGCGAGCGCCGCGCCCAGGGGAACGCGCGTCAGTGGCCGCATGCTGCCTCCCACGTCGGGAATGGAGAACGGGATGGTGTGACTCCGGCCGGTCCGCACATGCTATCTCGCGAGGGGCACACGAACAACCGGGCGGCCGACCCATCGGGCGCCGACGGGTCCCGCAGGGGCCGGGAGCAGTCCGCAGCGATCCTCGCCGGCGCCGTAATCCCGGTTCCCGCGGTAGCCTTTCATTGGCAAGACGTTTGCACCTATCTCACATGAGCCCAACAGGTTGCGGCTCAATGGGCGCAATCGGAGAAACCTTCGCGGCAGGAGGAGCAGCATGGCGGGCGAACGCTACATGACGATGGACCACGAGCGGATCCGGGAGTGGGTGGAGGAGCGCGACGGAAAGCCGTCCACCGTCCGCTCCACCCACAGCGACGATGACGCGGGCCTGATCCGGCTCGACTTCCCGGGCTATTCCGGCGGCGACTCGCTGGAGGAGATCTCGTGGGAGGAGTGGTTCGAAAAATTCGACGACAGCGGCCTCGTGCTGCTTTTCCAGGAGACGCTTTCGTCGGGCGGCCAGAGCAGCTTCAACAAGCTCATCAGCCGCGAGACGGCAGAGGAGAACGACAGCGCCGAGTGGGTCGGCGGCGAGGGTCGCCGGGGCGGCTCGCGCCCGTCCGCGAGCCGCGAATCCGCGAGCCGCGACTCGCGCTCCTCCGGGCGCGGGGGCAGGCGGACCGGGCGAGTGAACCTGAACACCGCCACGGCCCAGGAGCTCGATACCGTCTTCGGCATCGGCCCGGCAACGGCGGAGAAGATCGTGCGCTACCGCGACCAGGAGCTCGGGGGCGAGTTCCACAGCGAGCATGACATCACCCACATCCCCGGCATCGGCGACAGGACGGCCGAGGCGATCCTGCGGAATGCGCGCGTGCGCTGAAGCCGGCCAGGCCGGGAATCACCCCTCCGGGTCCACGCGGAACACTACCGCTTCCAGCCCTCCGACCCCGCCCGCGGGGAAGCGGCCGGCGACCCGACCGTCGGCGCCGACGGACACCCGGGCCGCATTCCCTGCTCCGAGAAGGGGTGAGATCGTGTAGCGGCCCGGCGCCATCGCTTCCGCGGGCAGGGTCAGTCGCACCGATTCCAGCGGTCGGGACCCGAGGTTCGCCACCACCAGCGCGGTCTCGTCACCGGCGCGGCGCACGAATGCCATGACCGTGTCGCTCCCGGTGTCGAGCGGGAGGAAGTCGCCGCGGCCGAGCGCCGCACTGCCGGTGCGGAGGTGGATCAGCGCCCGGTAGTGGTTGAGGAGCGAGCCCGGTTCGTCGGACTGCGCTTCCACGTTGGCGGTGAGCGAGTCGGGGTGCGGCGGCTCCCAGGGCATGGCGGAGGTGAAGCCGAGCCCGGGTCGGGTCGCCCAGGGCATGGGCGTGCGCAGCCGGATGTCGCCCCGGCGCTTGTCCCCCGTCATGCCCAGCTCCTCGCCGTAGTAGACGAACGGGAAGCCGGGGAGCGTGAGGAGGAGGGTTGCGGCGAGGCGCGCGCGGGGCTCGTCGCCGTGGAGATCCGTCATGGTGCGCGTCTGGTCGTGGTTGCGCAGCAGCGTGGCGTAGCGGTGGTCGGGGATCGTGCGCTCGAGTCGCCCGACCTGGGCTTCGAGCGTGCTCTTCGAGCCCGAGCGGACGGCGCCCAGGATGGCGTCCGACAGTCCGAACATGAAGTAGCTGTCGAGCTGGTCCGGGTAGTACTCCAGGATGGCGCCGATGCTGTCCATGACCTCGCCCACGGTGAACACGGCGGGGTCCATGGCTTCGAGGGCGTCCTGGTAGTCGCGCAGCCACGGGTGCACCGCGGGCACGCTCTTCCACTCGCCGTCGGCCCCCTCGAAGAAGTGGGCGACGGCGTCCAGGCGGAAGCCGTCCACCCCCATGCTGTCCAGCCAGAAGCGGGCGATCCGCCCGGCCTCGGCGGTCACGGCCGGGTTCGCGAGGTCCAGGTCCGGCATGCCGCTCCAGAACAGTCCGTAATAGAACTCGTCGCGGTACGGGTTCCTGTGCCAGGTGGGGGCCTGCCATCCGGGCGAGGGCTGCGGCGCCGGCGCCCACCGGTACCAGTCGTGGTACGCGGAGGCCGGGTCCAGGAGCGCCTGGCGGAACCACGGGTGCTCGGACGAAGTGTGGTTCAGCACGAGGTCGAACAGGATCCGGATCCCCCGACGGTGCGCCTCGTCGGCGAGCCGGCGGAAGTCGGCCTCCGTGCCGTAGTCCCGGTTGACTGCGAAGTAGTTGGTGACGTCGTACCCGTGGTACGAGGGCGACTCGTTCACGGGCATCAGCCAGATGCATCCGGCGCCGAGGTCGTCGCTCGTGGCCGGGTCCCCGTCGTTGATGTAGTCGAGTCGGTCGATCAGCCCGCGGAGATCGCCCACGCCGTCGCCATCACTGTCCTGGAAGGAGCGCACGAACACCTCGTAGCAGACCGTGCTCCGCCACCAGTCACCCGGCTCCGAAGCGCCGGCTCCGGTGGCGGCGGTCTGGGCCGTGAGCCGTCCGGGAGACACCGCCGCCACGGCCGCCGCCAGCGCGATCGCGCCGATGGCGATGGCGGAGGCGCCCGGGCCCTTGGCGCCGGGGCAGGCGGTCTTCCGGCCGATTGCGGCCTTCTCTGCGGGTGGCTGGACGGCGAGCGAGCGAGTCATGGCTTGGCTCCGTTCCCGATGGTGGTTCGCGACGCGACTGTGATAGGTTGCGGGCGAGGATTCCGCAATCCACACTGCACCATCCTCCACTCCTCGCCCGGGAGCCGTCCATGAGAGACAGCCGGTGAGCGTTTTCACGCTGACCAACGAGCACGGCCTGGAGGCCCGGGTGACGGACTTCGGGGGAATCCTGCTCTCGCTGCTGGTGCCGGACCGCGCGGGGCGCCTCGGTGACGTGGTCCTCGGCTTCGACCGTCCCTCGGACTACCACTCCAACCCCGCGTACTTTGGCGCGCTCGTGGGGCGCTACGCCAACCGGATCGCACGGGCCCGCTTCGAGCTGGACGGCCGGGTCCACGTGCTGGCGGCGAACGAGCCGCCGCACCACCTGCACGGCGGCCTGCGCGGCTTCGACCGGGTGACGTGGGAGGCGGAGCCGGTCCGGGACGACGCCGGGGACGGGCTGGTCCTCCGCTACACGAGCCCGGACGGCGAGGAGGGCTATCCGGGCACGCTCGACGTGCGCGTGCGCTACACGCTCACGGCCGCGGATGAGCTGGTGCTGGACTACCACGCGGCCGCCGATCGGGCGACGCCGGTGAACCTCACACACCACAGCTACTTCGATCTCGCGGGGGGCGCCGGGTCCGACGTGCTGGGCCACGTCCTCAAGCTCGGCGCCGCGACGTTCACGCCGGTGGACCCGACGCTGATCCCCACCGGCGAGGTCCGGGCCGTGCAGGGGACGCCGTTCGACTTCCGGAGCCCCCGGCGCCTGGGCGAGCGCATCTTCGACCACGACGACCAGCTCCGGTTCGGCGGGGGGTACGACCACAACCTGGTCCTCGGGGCTCCCGGGGACGACGGCCTGCGCTTCGCCGCGCGCCTGGCCGAGCCCCGGACGGGGCGGGTGCTCGAGATCCGCACCACGGAGCCCGGTCTCCAGCTATACTCCGGCAACGGCCTCGACGGCTCACTGGTGGGGAAGGGAGGACGGCGCTACGGCCCCAGGGCGGGGGTGGCGCTGGAGACGCAGCACTTCCCCGATTCGCCGAACCACCCGAACTTCCCATCCACCATCCTGAGGCCCGGCGAGGCGTTCCGTTCCCGCACGGTCCACCGGTTCCTTTCGGAATGACCGGAGCGAGAGACGCGCAATGAAGCGCCGGGAGTTCGTCCGTGCCATGGCCGTCGCCGGGGCCTACCCGCTGGTCGGGAGCGCGACCGTCACCGGCCCGTGGGCGTCGCCCCAGGCATCGCCCTCGCCCCGCGGAGGCTCGGCGCGTCTGGACACGGGCTGGCGGTTCACGCGTGGGGACCCGGAAGGGGCAGCGTCGCCCGCGCTCGATGATGGGACCTGGGAGCCCGTGGTGCTGCCGCACACGGCGAGGATCGAGGCGCTCGTCACCGGCGAGCCGGGGTCGCCGACCGCGCAGTGGCAGGGCATCTGCTGGTACCGCCGCCCGCTCCGCATCCCCGTTGAGGCGGCCGGGAAGAAGGTGTACCTGGAGTTCGAGGCGGCCATGAACGTGGCCGAGGCGTTCCTGGACGGAGAGCGGATCGGCGGTCACGCGGGCGGCTTCCTTCCCTTCGTGCTGGACCTCACCGGCCTGGTGCAGCCCGGGCGGACGTCCCTGCTGGCGGTGCGCCTGGACAATGCCGACAACCCGATCACGGGCCCCAAGCCGCTGCCGCTCCTCGACTTCAACACCTACGGCGGGCTGTACCGGTACGTCCGGCTGGTGGTGAAGGACCGGCTCCACATCACCGACCCGATCCTGGCCGACGAGCCCGCCAGCGGCGGCGTGTTCGTCCGCTACCCTGAGGCGAGCCACGAGCGCGCCGTCGTCCGGGTCCAGACCCACGTCGCCAACGAATACGACGATCCCCGCACCTTCCGCGTTCGCACGACCCTCGTCGACGACGGGGACCAGGAAGCCGCCCGCGCGGTTTCGGGGCCGGTGACGCTGGCGAGCGGCGAGGCCAGGGCGGTGGTCCTGGAGATCACGGTGGACGCGCCGCGGCTCTGGAGCCCGGCCGAACCGAGCCTGTACACGCTCCGTTCGGACGTCCTGGCCGCGGGTCCCGGGCCGGGTGTCGTCGACGCCGAAGAGACGCGCATCGGCCTTCGTCGGATCGAGGTCTCGGTGGATGGCGGCTTCCGGATCAACGGCGAGCGCATGTTCCTCCGGGGGACGAACCGGCACCAGGAGTACCCGTACGTGGGCTATGCCCTGCCCGCGGCGGCGCAGCGCCGGGACGCGCGCCGGATCAAGGACGCGGGCTTCGACTACATCCGGCTGTCCCACTACCCCCAGGCGCCCGCCTTCATGGACGCGTGCGACGAGCTGGGGCTGGTGGTGATGGACTGCCTCCCGGGGTGGCAGTACTTCGGCAAGGACCCGGCCTTTGCGGAGCTCCAGTACCGGCGCACCCGGGAGCTGCTCCGTCGCGACCGCAACCACCCCTGCGTTGTGCTGTGGGAGGTGTCGCTGAACGAGACGGCCATGCCGCCGGAGTTCATCTCGAAGACCCAGGCCATCGCCCACGAGGAGTACCCGGGCGACCAGATGGTGACCTGCGGCTGGGTGCGCGGCTACGACGTCCTCATCCGCGCCCGCCAGCACGGCGGCTGCGCCGGAATCGAGGACGTGCCGTGCCTCGTCAGCGAGTACGGGGACTGGGAGTACTACGCCATGACGGCTGGCTTCGACCAGCAGGACTACGCGGCGCTGTCTTCCGACGCGAGCAACAGCCGCCAGCTCCGGTGGCAGGGGGAGGCGGCCATGCTCCAGCAGGCGACGAACTTCCAGGAAGCCCACGACGACAACCTCGCCTCGCCGGCGTTCGCCGACGGGCTGTGGGTCATGTTCGACTACAACCGCGGCTACGCGCCGGACATCGAGTCGTCCGGGTGCATGGACCTGTTCCGGCTGCCCAAGTATTCCTACTGGTTCTTCCGCAGCCAGCGCTCGCCGCACGAGCGGCTCGCCCGGGCGGCCTCGGGGCCGATGGTGTTCATCGCCAGCGAGTGGACGCCTGCTTCCTCGACGGTTGTGCGCGTGTTCAGCAACTGCGAGCAGGTGGAGCTGCGGCTGAACGGCGTGCGGGTCGGCCGGCAGGGGCCGGACCGGGATCGCAAGAGCCGGCACCTGGCGCACCCGCCCTTCACTTTCCACGCGCGGGACTTCGTGCCCGGGACGCTGGAGGCGGTGGGCTACATGGACGGCCGGCCGGCGGCGAGCCACACGTTGCGGACGCCCGGCCCGGTCGAGCGGCTCGGGGTCTCGTTCGACCTGACCCCGCCGGACACCACCGGAAAGGACCTGCTCTTCTGCCGTGCCCGGCTGGAGGATGCGGCCGGCACCGTGGTCCCGGACGCGTGGGAGAACGTGGCCTTCGGCGCCACGGGCGACGGGCGGCTGGTGGGCACCGACCCGTTCTCGAGCGACGCCGGCATCGCCAGCATCCTCCTGGAGACGCCCCCGGAGATGGAGTCCGCCGCAGTCTACGCCCTCTCCATCATTCGCGGGCCGGAGGGAGCGGCGCGGGTGCTGGCCGGAGCTGCGGCGCTGCCGATGCAGGCGTTGGGCTCGGCGGCCGGACCGGCGCGGTCGCCGTCCGCGGCCGGCTCACCCGAGGGCCCCGGATCCGGGGAGCCGGCGCCGCCGTACGACGTGCGCTTCACGACGGACGGTAGCGAGCCGGGGCCTGCATCGCCGCGCTACGCCGCCCCGATCGCGGCGGAGGGGCCGGTGCGTGCCGCGTTGCTCGTGGAAGGGCGCGTGGTGGCCTCGCTGGACGAAAGGACGGAGAGGTTCCGGATCCGGGGCAGCAGCGCGCCACCCCGACGCACGCCGTTCCGACACACGAACCCGGGGCCGGAGTGATCGCCGTGGGGAACCCGCGTCTGCGCTTCGGCCGCATGTCCAACTGGACTGCCCGGCGCCGCGGCTCGGATCGACCTCACGTTTTCCGTGACCGGTTGTCCCGGGACCGGCTCGCAGCCAGGTCGCTGAAATGCGTGTCGAATCCACGAATCTTGTTGACAGAATGGTCGCCACAGATTATCGAAATATATCTTTCCCTCCTGGAAACCAGCCGTGACGCAGCACGTCAGGGTGTCGAGACACCAGTGCGACCAGCGGCAGGACCCGACTCTTCACGCCGGGGCCGTACCCGCGCATGGCTGGCCTGCGGGATACGCGGATTTCAAGGCTCGCAGGTTTGACACGGTTCTCCCCTCGCCCCGGGTCGCTGGCTGGCCAGGGCGGTTGTCGTACTCTCAGCTTGGAAGATGTCCATGGGACGAACACGCTACAGCATCATCGGTGCGCTCCTGGCGGTGCTCGGTGCAGCACCGCTCCACGCGCAATCGGCTACAGGTGCGGTCGGCGGACGCATCGTAGACGAGTCCACGCAGCAGCCGCTTGCAGGCGTCCAGGTCAGCATCGCCAACCGCGGGTCGATCACCCGGGACGATGGGGTCTACCTCATCACGAACGTGCCGGTCGGCACGTACAACCTCCGGACCACGATGATCGGCTATGCCGAGACAACGCAGTCCGTCACGGTCGCCGCGGGCGAGACGGCTGTGGTGAACCTGGCGTTGTCGGTCCAGGTGATCGGCCTGAGCGAGATCGTTGCGACCGGCTACGGCCACCAGCGGGCCGGTGACATCACCGGTTCCGTGAAGCAGGTCAACTCGGCGCAGTTCAACACCGGTGCCGTTGTAAGCCCGCAGAAGCTGATCCAGAGCAAGATCGCGGGCGTGCAGGTGGTGGACAACAACGAGCCGGGTGGCGGGCTCAGCGTCCGGATTCGCGGCGCCACCTCCATCAATGCCAGCAGCGAGCCGCTCTACGTCATCGACGGGCAGCCCCTCGGCACCGGCGCCGGCGGCGGAATCGCCACCTCGGGGCGGGACGCGCTGAACTTCCTCAACCCGGAGGACGTCGAGAGCATCACGGTCCTCAAGGACGCTTCAGCCGCGGCCATCTATGGGGCCAACGCCGCCAACGGCGTGGTCCTCATCACGACGAAGCGCGGGCAGGGCGGACCGCAGCTCCTGTACAACGGCTCCGTGTCCGCCTCCGCGGTCACCCGGCTGCCGGATGTGCTGAATGCGGAGCAATTCGCGGCGGCGGTGCAGGAGTACGCTCCGGCCCGCACATCCTTGTTGCTGAACGCGAACACCGACTGGTTCAACGAGATCGCCCGAACCGGCTACGGGCAGGAGCACAACGTTGCCCTGTCGGGCTCGGGCGAGACCAACGCCTACCGGCTGTCGATGGGGTACACGGAGCAGACAGGCGTGATCAGGTCTTCGTCGACGGACCGGTTGTCCCTGGGCGTGAATTACGATCAGCGTCTGTTCGACGACGCCTTCAAACTCACACTGAACGTCAAGGGTTCCCGCCAGCAGGACCAGCTGGTCCCCTCCGGCGTGATCGGGAACGCGGCCTCCATGGCGCCGACGCAGCCGGTGCTCGATCCCACGAGCGCGACCGGCTACTGGGATTGGAACACGACGAACGCCTCGCCGTCCAATCCGCTTGCTACCGCCGCCCTCGCCAAGAACAACGCGACGACCTATCGCAGCGTCGGCAACGTGCAGGCGGGCTACGCGTTTCCCTTCGTCACGGGCTTGAAGGCGAACCTGAATCTCGGCTATGACGTCGGCAAGATGAATCGGACCGACTTCGTGCCGAACAACCTGGCGGCCGAAATCCGTGAGCGGCACGGCCTGCTGAGCCTCACCAACAACACCGAGGCCAACTCGGTCCTGGAAGGTTATCTGACCTATGCGGCGCCGCTGTCCATCGTGCCGGGCGCCATCGACCTGACGGGCGGCTACTCCTACACGGGGCAGCACAGAGACAATACCTGGTACACGGGGACGGGTCTGACCAGCAACCTTCTGGGTGAGAACGGCATCACGTCGGCCGACAACGTTGCGAACGGCCAGAACATCACCGACTACAAGCTGATCTCCTTCTTCGGCCGGCTCAACTACAACGTCAGCGACCGCTACCTGTTGGCGGCGACGCTCCGTCACGACGGCTCCTCGCGCTTCGGCGCCGGCAACCAGTGGGGCACGTTCCCGTCGGTGTCCGTCGGCTGGCGGATCTCGAACGAGTCGTTCTTGCGGGACGTGGCGGGTCTTTCGGACCTCAAGCTCCGCGCGTCGTGGGCGAAGACGGGCAACCAGGCGTTCGGCGACTACCTCCAGTATTCCACGTACACCTACAGCGACCCGCTGACGCAGTACCAGTTCGGCGACGAGTTCGTCACGACGATCCGCCCGAGCGCGGTGGATCCCAACATCCACTGGGAGTCGACAGAGTCCTGGGACGTGGGCCTCGACTACGGGTTCATGAACCAGCGTTTCAGCGGCTCCATCGACTGGTACGTCAAGAACACCAATGACCTGATCTTCACCATTCCGGTGGCGGCAGGCACCAACCTTTCAAATTACGTCACCACGAACATCGGCAGCATGAAGAACCAGGGCGTCGAAGTCAGCCTGGATGCCAAGCTCCTGGATGGCGGCGATGCTGGCCTGAGCTGGACGGCCGATTTCACGGCGTCCCACAACACGAACGAACTGACCAGCATCAATCCGACCCAGAGCGTGTCCCAGATCCTGACCGGCGGCATCTCCGGCGGCGTGGGCAACAACGTCGAGGTGTTCGAGCCGGGCTCGCCGATCAGGTCGTTCTTCGTGTACGAGCAGTTGTACGACGACAACGGCAACCCGATCGAGGGGAGCTACGCCGACCTGAACAACGACGGCCTCATCAACGACTCCGACCGCCGGCCGTTCCACGATCCGTCGCCGAAGTGGATGCTGGGCCACTCGTCGTACTTCAACTACCACAAGGTCGACGTGAGCTTCACGCTGCGGGCGTACCTGGGCAGCTACGTGTACAACAACGTGGCGTCCTCCCTGGGCGCCTACCAGAACCTCACGGGCGCAGGCATGCCGGCCAACCTGGACGCTTCCGTCCTGGAGACGGGCTTCGTGGTGCCGCAGTATTACTCCGACTATTACGTCCAGGACGCGTCGTTCCTGCGCATGGACAACATCTCGCTCGGCTACGGCTTCTCATACCGTGGCCAGCCGTTGCGCATCTTCGGAACCGTGCAGAACGCATTCACCATCACCGGTTACAACGGCGTGGATCCGACGGCCGGGCTCAACGGCATCGACAACAACATCTATCCGCGCTCCCGCACGTTCACCGCTGGCCTGAACGTCCGGTTCTAACGAAGGGGACGGAACATGACCATCAGAAGATTGAAGATCGGGGTTGCGGCCGTCCTCCTGGCTGCCGGCATGGCCGGCTGCACGGACCCGACGGTGCTGCCCAAGAGCACGGTCACGACGGCGAACATCTTCACGGACCCGGGCTCGTACCGCGCATTCCTTGCGAGGATCTACGCCGGGCTCATCGTGACCGGGCAGCGCGGGCCGGCTGGGAACGCGGACATCCAGGGCATTGACGAGGGATTCAGCGAGTACCTGCGGCTGTACTGGTACCTGCAGGAGGTGCCGACCGACGAGGCAGTGATCGGCTGGAACGACCCCGGCCTTCCGACGTTGAACACGGACAGCTGGGGTGCGAGCAACAACATGGTCAACGCCATGTACTACCGCATCTACTTCCAGGTCATGCTGGCCAACGAGTTCCTGCGTCAGACGGTCGACGACTCCCTCGCGGCGAGGGGGCAGAGCGATCTCATGGATCAGGTGCACCAGTACCGTGCCGAGGCGCGGTTCCTGAGAGCGCTCAGCTACTGGCACGGGATCGACCTCTTCGGGAACATCCCGCTGGTGACGGAGGACGACCCCCTGGGCACGACACCGCCGAAGCAGGCGACGCGGGCCGACCTCTTCAACTACGTCGTCGGCGAGCTCGAGGACATCAAGAGCCAGCTGCCCGCGCCGGCGCCGACCAGCTATGGCCGGGCAACTCAGCAGGCGGCGAACATGCTGCTGGCGGAGCTGTACCTGAACGCGGGCGTCTACACGGGGACGCCGGATTGGCCGAACGCCCTGGCGTATGCCGAGGCGGTCATCAACTCGGGCAACTACAGCCTGAACCCGGTGTTCCGCAACAACTTCACGGCGGACAACAACCTGTCGCCTGAGATCATCTTCGCGGCCCCGCAGGACGGCAGCCGCACACAGACGTGGGGCGGGATGACGTTCCTGGTCCACGCCGGCTGCGGTGGCAACATGTCGGCGGCCGACTACGGCATGGACTACTGCTGGGGCGGGTACCGCCTGAAGCAGCAGGTCTACAACCTGTTCACCCCCGGGGATGCGCGCGGCGCGTTCTTCTGGACGGACGGTCAGACGGTCACCGTGGACCAGATCGGCGACTTCAAGTACGGCGTCGCTGCGCCGAAGTTCACCAACAAGAACTCGGACGGCACCAACGCCTCGCAGCTCACCATGATCAGCACCGATTTCCCCATCTTCCGGTTGGGTGAAGCGTATCTGATCTACGCCGAGGCCGCGGTGCGGTCCGGCACGAACCTGGGCCAGGCGCTGACCTACGTGAACGACTTGCGGGAACGGGCGTTCGGCGACGCCACCCATGACATCACGGCGGGTGATTTGACCTTACCGTTCATACTGAACGCGAGGGCCCGCGAGCTGCTGTTCGAAGCACGGCGTCGAACGGACCTGATCCGCTTCGGCCTGTTCTCGGGAAGCAGCTACCTGTGGGCATGGAAGGGCGGCGCCGCGAACGGGCAGGCGATTCCCGAGACCATGGATCTCTATCCGCTACCTGCGAACGAGATCATCGCAAACCCGAACCTCACGCAGAATCCGGGTTACTGATCCCGGACGCAGCATCTGCATTCCCTGCAGCCCCGCCGCCTTCCGGGTGGCGGGGCTGCAGCATTTTCCACTACCGCTACTGCCGCACCGTCGCCCGGCTGCCCACCAGGTTGGTGGCGATGGTGAAGTCCACAGTGTCGCCGGGCTCCAGCAGCAGTGGGCCGGAGCGCACCTGGTAGCCATCGCCCGTGGTCCCGGCCAGGAATTCGATCTGGCCGCCGCTGGCCATCAGCGACTCACGCAACATGAAGCGTCTGCCGAGGCCGGGGCTCGCGGTCCCCAGTCGGCTGGTCGTGCTGCCGTTTGCGGCGTAGACCTCCATGGGCATCGCGTAGTTGTTCGTGACGTAGACGGTGACGGGGGCCGGCCGCGTTCCCTGTCGCCGCTGGCTCAGGAGCACCAGCCCTTGATCCGTCGTGAGGGCGAGCGTGTCCGCGTGCACCGTGCCGGTCGCACCCGTGTAGCCGTCTTCGAGCTCGGCGCCGTCTGGGAAGGTGCCGAAGACAGGAATGCGCTTTGCCCCCGTCGGCTGGTCCAGCGCCACCAGCACGCGGTCGGTGGTCAGGTCCAGCTGGAGCGTGCGGCTGAAGATGTACGGCTCCGCCTGTAGCTCGCGGTGCATGCCCGAGCCGACTGCCGGATGCGCCCGCCGGAACCGCCCCAGCTTCTGCCAGTGCCGCAGGATCTCCGCCGTGCGGCCTCCCCGTGCCAGGTCGTCCCAGTTCATGAGGCCGCGCAGGTTCGCATCGCCCTGCGCGCCGGCCACGTGGAGCGGACGCGCGAGCTCATCGCCGTAGTAGATCTGTGCGCCGCCCGGGGCCAGCAGCAGGCGGGTGCCCGCCTCGAACGGGTGGCTGCGGTCCGGGTCGTACGGCGAACCGTCGTCGTGCGAGCTGAGGTAGTTCAGAATGGCCTCGCCGCCCAGCGGGCCGGACAGCGACGCGGAGTACCGGGCGTAGAGGCTGTCCAGGGAGCCGTGCTCGGCCTTGAACCCGAAGTTGATGAGACCGTCGTATCCGTAGTCGAAGAAGTCGACAGTGCGGTCGCCGTAGTCGAACGACCGACCCTGCGCCGGGCTCCAGCCATAGACCTCGCCCAGCATGAAGAAGGGCAGGTCGTCCAGGACCTTGTCGGGGTGCGCAAGCTTCCAGTCCGTGAAGGCGCGGTCCGCTTCATGTTTCAGCTCGGCGCTGACCGCCGCCTCGATATGCTTGGCCGTGTCCACCCGATAGCCGTCGAAGCCCAGCTCCCGGACCCAGTCGGTGAGCCACTTGATGACGTAGAAGCGGGGCGCGCGAGGGTAGCCGGTGCGCTGGAAGAAGGAGTCCAGGGAAGCCGTCTCGCGATCAAGGCGGCCTTCACCACGCCATTTGTCGACGAGCCAGCCCGGGAGGTCGACGGGCGTGTCCCGATCGGTACGGATGTCGGGCAGGTTGGCCACCAGCGTGCAGTCCACGGTGGTGGCGAAGTCCTGGTACGTGCAGCGCGGACCGGTTCGGACCCAGCTGTCGGGCCACCGGGGATCCTCCGGCGTCACGGGACCGGTGTGATTGACCACGGCGTCCATGAGCACACGGATGCCGTGGCGGTGTGCCGCGTCGACGACTGCACGCAGGTCGGCCTTCGTGCCCAGGGCGGGGTCCACTTCCGTCCAGTCGCGGGTCCAGTAGCCGTGATAGCCGTAGGTCTTCCCGGCGCCCTCGTCCACGGCGCCCCGGATCTGCTCTTCGAAGGGTGTCATCCACAGGACGTCTACGCCCAGACTGTCGAAATAGCCGTCCTCGATCCTGCGCAGCACGCCCGCCAGGTCGCCGCCCTCGAAGCTTCGCAGCTTCGCGCCGTCGTTCGCCCGGCCGAGGGCGCGGTCGTTGGTCGAGTCGCCGTCCAGGAAGCGGTCGGTCAGGAGGAAGTAGACCGTGGCGTCGTTCCAGAACACCGACGGGTCGCCCAGATCGGCCGCCCACGCAGGCAGGGCCTCCGGTGTCGATCCCGGAGGGTTGCCGCTGCAGGCAGCCAGGAACGCCGCGCCCAGTCCGAAGGTCAGAGCGCCGAGCGCGTTGGCCATCACCCGGCGGAGCAGATCCTCGCGAGGATGTCTCATGTTCTCGCTCTCAGAGACGCGGAGCCGCGCGCCTGTAGTATACCGATTTCGCCGACCGACCCCCCGGCCTTCGAAGATCGGCGGTCATCGATCGTCGATCGTCGCCGCCGTCTCGTCCCGATCCTCCACGCGCAGCGTCAGCGCCGCGGCGAGCACCAGGGACGCACCGCCCACCAGCAGGGCGTAGATCGCCTCGCCGTGGAAGAACTTCCCCACGATGAAGCCGAGCGCGGCAGCCGCCACGATCTGCGGGATCACGATGAAGTAGTTGAACACGCCCATGTAGTAGCCCATCTTCGACGGCGGCAGCGACCCCGTCAGGATGGCGTACGGCATGGCCAGGATGCTGGCCCAGGCGATGCCGATGCCCACCATGGAGCCCAACAGCAGCCGCGGGTCCTGGATGACGAAGATCGATCCGAACCCCACCGCGCCGATCACCAGGCAGATGGCGTGCGTCATCCTGCGGCTCGTCCAGCGCGCGAGCACGGGCAGCCCGAACGCAACCAGGGCCGCCACGCCGTTGTAGACGCCGAAGCCGACACCCACCCAGTTCGCCCCCTCGTTGTACAGCGCCGAGGTCGTGTCGGCGGTGTGGTAGATGTTCGCCGTCACGCCCGGTGTCGTGTAGATCCACATGGCGAACAGCGCGAACCAGGAGAAGAACTGCACCCAGGCCAGCTGTTTCATGGTCCGGGGCATGTCCTGGAAGTCGTTCAGGATGGTGATGAAGGCGTTGTCGTATCGGCCCCCGCGCTGCATCAACCCGCCCGCGATGAGCAACAGCCCCACGACGCCTATGCCTGCCGACAGGATCATGACCTGGCCGGCCTGCTCCCGGCTGAGCCAGTAGCTGAACGCCACACCCACGGCCACGCAGGCCAGACCGACCGTGACCTGCCGGGCGCCGTTCGCTGCGTATTCCTGCGACGTTCGGCGATCCCTGAGGACGCCCTCCCGCGCCCGGTTCTCCTCGAACGACGCCATCTGCTCCGGCGAGTATTCCCGCGACCGGACCACCGTCCACAGAACCGCGGCGAAGAACACCACGGCGCCAATGTAGAAGGACAGCCGCACCGACTCTGGGATCATGTGCATCGGCGCTTCGTTGCTCACGCCGAGATAGCGCGTGAGCAGATACGGCAGCACGGAGGCCACGACCGCGCCGATTCCGATGAAGAAGCTCTGCATGGCGAACCCGATGGTTCGCTGCGTCGACGGCAGGTTGTCGCCCACGAATGCGCGGAACGGCTCCATCGAGATGTTGATGGAAGCGTCCATGATCCACAGCATGCCCGCCGCCACCCACAGAACGGGCGAGTTGGGCATGGCCACCAGCGCCAGCGAGGCCAGGATGGCGCCACCCAGGAAGTAGGGACGCCGCCGGCCCAACCGATTCCAGGTGCGGTCGCTGAAGTAGCCGACGATGGGCTGCACCACCAGCCCCGTCACCGGGGCCGCGATCCACAGGATCGGGATGTTCTCGACCCGGGCACCCAGCGTCTCGAAGATGCGGCTCACGTTCGCGTTCTGGAGAGCGAAGCCGAACTGGATGCCCAGGAAGCCGAAGCTCATGTTCCAGACCTCCCAGAACGACAAGCGCGGCTTCTGCATGGCGGGTTCTCCTTGACGGAAATCGGATGGGGTCCGCCTGCCCAACGGGGAACCCCGGGCAATTTGCACGGTTCGCCCCGAAACCGCGAGGCTCGCGGGCCAGTGATCGGAGCGCAATGCTCCCCCGGGGGCCGTTCGCGCCATCCGGGCTGGCGCGTGGAGGCGACGGCGGCATATGCTGGTCTTGCTCTCGCTCGCGTGCGTGTTGCCAGACCCAGACGAACAGGAAGAGAAGCATGCAGCGTTCGACCCGACGGTGGACCCAATGTCTCGTGGTCGTGGCCGCGGGTGCGGGGCTCCTCCCCGTACGCGCATCCGCGCAGGCCTCCGTCCCGCTCGCATCGCCGGACGGCCGCAACCAGGTGACCGTCCAGGTCCACGACGGCAAGCTCTCCTACAGCGTCCAGCGCGACGGCCGCAACATCATGATGCCGTCGCGCCTCGGGCTCGAGTTCCGCACGGTCCTGCCGTTGCGCGACAGCCTGGAGATCGTGGGCGTGAAGCGGGACAGCCTGGACGAGACGTGGACGCAGCCCTGGGGGCAGGTGGCGAACGTTCGCAACCACTACAACGAAGCCCGCGTCACGGTACGGGAAACCGCCTCGCCCGGGCGCCACTTCAATGTCGTGTTCCGCGCTTTCGACAATGGCGTCGCTTTCCGCTACGACGTCCCGGCCCAGCCCGGCTTCGGTCCGTACGAGATGATGGACGAGCTCACGGAGTTCGCCTTCGCTCTCGACGGCCACGCCTGGTGGATCCCCGCCGGGCTGTGGAACCGCTACGAGTTCCTCTACTCCGAGTCGCCCGTCAGCCGACTGCCCCTGGTCCACACGCCCCTCACGGTCGAGATGCAGAACGGGGTCTACGTGGTGATTCATGAGGCCGACCTGGAGGACTATGCGGCGATGAATCTCCAGGGCACCAACACCCGCACGCTCACCGCGTCGCTGGCACCGTGGGCGGACAGCGTGAAAGTGCGGGGGGACGCGCCGCTGGTGAGTCCGTGGCGGACGATCGAGATGGCGGACCGGGTCGAGGACCTGGAGCCCTCGGTGATGGCGCTCAACCTGAACCCGCCCAGCAGGATCGACGACACCAGCTGGATCGAGCCGATGAAGTACATCGGGATCTGGTGGGGGATGCACATCAACGTCAACACGTGGAGCGAGGGGCCCAAGCACGGCGCGACCACCGCCAACATGGAGCGCTACATCGACTTCGCGGCGAAGAACGGTTTCGGCGGCGTGCTCGCGGAGGGGTGGAACAGGGGGTGGAACGGCGACTGGATCGCCAACGCGGACAGCTTCTCGTTCACGCAGCCCTATCCGGACTACGACCTGAAGGGGATCGCGAAGTACGCGCGGCAGAAGGGCGTTGCGGTGATCGCCCACAACGAGACGTCCATGGGCATCGAGAACTACGAGCGTCAGCTCGAGGATGCCTACACGCTGTACGAGTCGCTGGGCATCCACGCCATCAAGACCGGCTACGTCGGGGACCTCACGAAGGAGGGGAACGCCCACCATGGGCAGTACATGGTGCGGCACTGGAGGAGGGTGGTCGAGGCCGCGGCGCGGCACCACATCATGCTGGACGTTCACGAGCCGATCAAGGATACGGGCGAGCGCCGGACCTGGCCCAACATGATGACCCGGGAGGGCGCCCGCGGTCAGGAGTACAACGCGTGGGGCGGAGAGGGCGGCAACCCGCCGGAGCACGAGACGATCCTCTTCTTCACCCGCATGCACGCCGGGCCGATGGACTACACCCCGGGCATCTTCGACATACTGATCCAGTCGGCGAACGGCACGCCCCGCAAGCCGGAGGAATCCCGGGTCCGGACCACGTTGGCGAAGCAGCTCGCCGACTACGTCGTCCTGTTCTCGCCGCTCCAGATGGCCGCGGACCTGCCCAAGAACTACGAAGGGAATCCCGCATTCCAGTTCATCAAGGACGTGCCCGTGAACTGGGAGCGGACCAGGGTCCTCAAGGGGAAGATCGGCGACTACGTCGTCGTCGCACGACAGGAACGGGGCGGGCCCGACTGGTACCTGGGCGCGGTCACCGATGAGGACGCGCGCGCGTTCGAGATCCCGCTCGACTTCCTGGATCCAGGGAGGCAGTACGTGGCCGAGATCTATGCCGACGGCCCCGACGCCGACTGGCTGAGCAACCCGCTGCCGGTGAGCATCACCCGCCACGACGTCGGCGCCACCACCCGCCTGACGCTGAAGCTCGCGCCCGGCGGCGGCACCGCCATCCGCTTCAGAGCCCGGAGATAGCTTTCCGCGGCTTCGCGTATTCCGAGGTTCTCCGCTCCCTCCGCCGGCTCGCCGCCCGGTTGCCACGGGTTCCCCGCGCCGTCATCTTCCGGCGCGAGCACGGCCGACCGAAGCCCCCGGCCACGGTCGCGGCGGCGTCCGATGACGGGCGCGGCCATGTGCACCACTGGGGGAGGTCTGCTCGATGAGCACGGGGGAGCTGGGCATCAACAGCAAGCTGGTCCACGGGACGTATCATCCGGACGCCACGGGCGCGGTGAATGTCCCGATCTATCAGAGCTCCACGTTCGCGTTCCGGAACGCGGTCCACGGGGCCGCGCTGTTCGCGGGTGAGGACGAGGGGTTCATCTACACGCGCCTCGGAAACCCCACCATCAGGGCGCTGGAAGAGGGTGTGGCGGAGCTGGAAGGTGGGGCCGGCGGGATCGCCACGGCCTCCGGCATGGCGGCCGTGAGCACGCTCTACATGGCGCTGCTGGGCCAGGGCGCGCACCTGGTGAGCACCGCCTCGGTGTATGGGCCGAGCCGCGTGGTGATCGACAAGCACTTCTCCCGCTTCGGCGTCTCCGGCTCGTTCGTGGACACGTCCGACCTGGACAACCTGCGCGCCGCAGTCCGCCCGGAGACACGCCTGGTGTACGTGGAGTCGCCGTCCAACCCTGCGATGCACGTGACGGACATCGCGGGGGCGGCGGAGATCGCCCACGCGGCCGGCGCCCTGCTCGCGGTCGACAATACGTTCGCCAGCCCGTACCTCCAGAACCCGATCGCGCTCGGCGCCGATATCGTGCTCCACTCCGTGACCAAGTTCATCAACGGTCACGCGGACGTGGTGGGCGGGATTCTGGTGGCGAGGGAGAAGGACGTCGTGGCGAAGCTCCGGGACGTCATGGTGAACCTGGGCGGGAACATGGACCCGCATCAGGCGTTCCTCGTCCTGCGCGGGCTGAAGACGCTGGGGATCCGCATGGAGCGCGCGCAGCAGGGCGCCATGGAGATCGCCTGCTGGCTCGAATCCCACCCGAAGGTGGCGTGGGTCCGCTACATCGGGCTCCCCTCGCACCCCCAGCACGATCTCGCGAAGCGGCAGATGCGCGGATCCGGCTCGATGATCGCGTTCGAGGTGAAGGGGGGGCTGAAGGCCGGCCGGAAGCTCATGGACAGCGTGAAGCTGGCGACGCTGGCCGTCTCGCTCGGGGGCGTGGAGACGCTCATCGAGCACCCCGCGTCCATGACCCACGCCTCCATGTCCCCGGAGGCGCGCGCGGCGGCCGGCTTCACGGACGGGCTGGTCCGCTACGCCGTCGGGATCGAGGACGCCCGGGACCTCATCGAGGACCTGGAGCAGGCGCTGGCGGAAGTGTAGGCGACCCGTACCGTGGCACCCTCCTTGCCCATTCTGCGCCGGAAAGGAGGGGGTTCCCATGGCTACAGCGCTCTACATCGTCGGTTTCATCGTCCTCATCGGCGGCCTCGCCTGGGCCGCTGCCATGGTGGGCGTGCCGAACATATGGATCACCATCGGCGTCATCGTCGTGGCCGGGCTGGCCATCATCGGCATCGCCGGCAGCATGCGCCGATCGCCGCCTTCAGAGCGGCTTCCGTGACCTGACGCCGGCGCTCGGGCGGCTCCCGCGCGAGGGTGCGGGCGGCCGCCCGGTGCACTCGCAAGCCGACGAAGGTCATCGGCCTTCCCGCGCTCGCCTTCGCTGTCGCGCCGTGCGTCCCTAGATTGATCGGCTACCCGAACCTCAGGAGGCGCCCATGGGCGAGCCCGTGATCCCGCTGGACGAGTTCGACCGGGAGATGGAGGCCACCCGCAGGCTGATCGAGCGGGTGCCCACGGAGAAAGGCGAGTGGAAGCCGCACGAGCGGTCCTTCCCCCTTGGCCACCTGGCCCAGCTGACGACGTGGCTCGCGGCGTGGGTCGGCCTCACGCTCCGGGACACCGATTTCGATTTCGCGGAGCACGACTTCCGATACACGTTCGAGCCGACGGACAAGCTGCTCGCGATGCTGGACGAGGGGGCGAGCTCGAGCCGCGAGGCGCTGCAGGAGGTCACCGGCCACGATCCGCTCGACGCCACCTGGACGCTTCGCTCCGGCGACGTGGTGCTCTACAGCGCGAGCAGGCGCACGGCCGCGCGCATGCACCTGAGCCACCTGATCCACCACCGGGCGCAGCTGACCGTCTACCTTCGTCTGCTGGGCATCCCCGTCCCCGCCATCTACGGGCCGTCGGCGGACGAACGCTGATCGGCGCGAAGGCGGTGGCGCCGCGGTGCGTACGGGCAGCGTCGACCCCGGCGGCCGGGAGGCGGGCGCGACCGGGCGCCGACGGTGTCGCCGGATTCCAACTGGGAGGCGTCGTGATGCGAGCGATGGCAGCGGGTGCGCTGGGAATGCTGGCCTGGAGCGCGGCGTCGCTCTCGGCGCAGGGGGAGGAGCGGGCGGCGTTCGTCATGCAGCTGGGGCGGGACACGTTCGCGGTGGAGAACCTGTCGCGCAGCGCCGGTCGGCTGGAAACGGAGCTCACCGGGCGCGCGTTGGGTCGCCTGGTGATCCGGGCGGACGAGGGGCCCGGGGCCACGATCCGGGCGCTCACACTGACGGCCTGGCGGCCGGGCACGCCGCCGGACTCCTCACCCGGCAATCAGGCGAGGATCGTCATGACCGGCGACACGGCCGTGGTCACGTTCTCCATTCCCGCGGGCACGCCCGCGCAGCGGGTGTCGACGCGTGCGGACGCCGTGCCGTACCTGAACCCGTCGTTCGCCATGATCGAGGAGGTGCTCCGCCACGCGCGGGCCATGGGCGGCGACACCGTGGCCGTCCCGCTCTTCTTCATCCAGGGCGGACAGACCGCCCCCGCCACCGTTGCCTGGGGGCCGAACGACTCGGTGGCCGTGACGCTCGGGGGCACTGCGATCCGCCTCCGCTTCTCCCCCGACGGCCGCATCCTGTCGGGCAGCGTGCCATCGCAGAACCTCACGATCGAACGGGTGGAGGGGGCGCACCTGGCGCCGATCACAATGGTGCCGCCCGACTACTCCGCGCCCGGGGGGGCGCCGTACACGGCGGACAATGTGCGCGTGCCCACGCCCGCGGGGTTCGAGCTGGGCGGCACGCTCACGCGTCCCGAGGGGAAGGGTCCGTTCCCGGCGGTGGTGCTCATCACCGGCTCGGGATCGCAGGACCGGGACGAGGCGATCCCGACGATCGCCGGCTACCGACCGTTTCGCGACATCGCCGACACACTCTCCCGTCGGGGGATCGCGGTGCTCCGGCTCGACGACCGCGGCTATGGCGCGTCCGGAGGCGATGCGACCAGCGCCACCAGCGCCGACTTCGCCCAGGACATCCATGCGGCGCTCGGCTGGCTGGGCGCGCAGACGGGGATCGACCCGGACCGGCTCGGGCTGGTTGGCCACAGCGAGGGCGGGCTGATCGCGCCCATGGTCGCGGCGAGCGATACGGAGATCGCGGCCATTGCGCTGATCGCAGGGCCGGCGCAGACGGGGCGGGAGATCATCCGCTATCAGCAGCGCTGGGCTGTCGAGCACGATCCTGCCATCCCGCCGGCAGCCCGCGACTCGGCCATGTCGTCGGCAGCGCGGCAGCTGGAGGAGGTCGCGGCGAGGCAGCCATGGCTCGCCTTCTTCCTGGACTACGACCCGCTCCGCACCGCCCGCGAGGTGAAAGAAACCCCCGTGCTCATCCTGCAGGGAGGGACCGACCGCCAGATCACGCCGGAGCAGGCGGACGCCCTGGCCACGGCTTTCCGGGCGGGCGGCAACCCGGATGTGACGGTGAGACATTTCCCGGACCTCGACCACCTCATGCTGCCGGATCCCAGCGGCGACCCCGCCGGCTACGCGTTGCTGCCGAGCCGCCGCCCGAGCCCCGAGCTGCTCGGTGCGCTCGCCGACTGGCTGGTGGCGCGCCTGGAGCACTAGTAATCCGCGCGTTCCGGGCACGTTCCCTGGCCGGGTCGGCGGGTCGCCGCGCCCGGGCCCGGAATGATCGGAGCCCCCGGTCGCCAGCTCCGGCGGCCGGGGGCTCTCGTGGTTTCGGTGGTCACGCAGCGCGGAGCCGCGCTCGCCCCCGTCAGTTCGTCTGGTCGGCGGCCGTGGTCTGAAGACCGCGGGCCTCGAGCAGCGGCTCGATGCTCGGATCGCGGCCGCGGAAGGCGCGGTACATGGGGCCCGCCTCCTCGGTCCCGCCCCTGGACAGGATCATGTCGCGGTAACGCTGCCCGTTCTCACGGGTGAGGCCGCCGTTCTCCTTGAACCAGGCGAACGCGTCGTGGTCCAGAACCTCGCTCCAGATGTAGGCGTAGTACCCGGCCGCGTAGCCGCCCTCCCAGATGTGGGCGAAGTACGTGGTCCGGTAGCGCGGCGGGACCTGCGGCACGTCGAAGCCCGCATCCTCCAGCGCCTTGGCTTCGAACGCGTCCACATCCTGCTGCGGTGTGTTCGCGGGGAGCGTGTGCCACGCCATGTCCAGCAGGGCCGCCTCCAGGTATTCCGTGGTGGCGAAGCCCTGATTGAACGTGCCGGCCTTCCTGATCTTGTCCAGGATCGCCTGTGGCATCGGTTCGCCCGTCTGGTAATGGCGCGCGTAGTGGGCGAAGACCTCCGGCTCCATCGCCCAGTTTTCGTTGAACTGGGACGGGAACTCCACGAAGTCGCGAGGGACGTTGGTCCCCGAGAGCGTGGGATAGGTCACGTCCGAGAACATGCCGTGGAGCGCGTGGCCGAACTCGTGGAACATGGTGGTCACGTCGTCGTAGCTCAGAAGCGCGGGCTGGCCCGGCGCAGGCTTGGCGAAATTCGCCACGTTGAACACCGCCGGCCGGGTGCCCAGCAGCTTCGACTGCCCCACGAATGCGTCCATCCACGCCCCGCCGCTCTTGTTGTCGCGCTTGAAGTAGTCGCAGTAGAAGAGCGCCAGCGGTGAGCCGTCCGCGTTGAACACCTCGAAGACCCGCACGTCTGGAGCGTAAACCGGGATGTCGTGGCGCTCCCTGAACGTGATGCCATAGAGCTTGTTGGCGGCGTAGAAGACGCCGTCCTCGAGCACGCGGTTCAGCTCGAAGTACGGCTTGATCTGTGACTCGTCCAGGTCGTACTTCGCCTTCCGCACCTGCTCGGAGTAGTACTGCCAGTCCCACGGCTGGAGCTCGAAGCCGCCGCCCTGCCGGTCGATCAGCGCCTGCATGTCGGCGGCTTCCCGCTTCGCCTTGGCGGTGGCCGCTGGCACCAGCCGCTCCATCAGGCCAATGGCCGCGTCCGGGGTCTTCGCCATCTGGGAGTCGAGGACGTAGGCCGCGTAGTCGGCATACCCGAGCAGCCTGGCTCGCTCGGCCCGCTCCTGCGCCAGCCGCTGCACGAGCGACCGGGTGTCGTTCGCGTCTCCCTGCTCCGTCCGTCGTGTCGACGCCTCGAACAGCCGCTGGCGCACCGAACGATCCTGCAGCGACGCCTGCGCCGGCTGCTGCGTCGTGTTCTGGAGCGGCAGCACCCACGCGCCGTCCAGGCCGCGCTGCTCGGCCGCGCTGGCCGCGGCGGCGATCTCGGCATCGCTCAAGCCGTCGAGCTGCGCGCGGTCGCGCACCACCAGGGCCCCGTTCTTCGTGCCGGCGAGGAGGCGGTTCTGGAACTCCGTGGACAGTTTCGACTCTTCCTGGTTCAACGCCCTCAGCGTGTCCTTCTGCGCTTCGGAGAGCTGTGCGCCGGACCGAACGAAGTCCTTGTAGTACTGGTCCACCAGGCGCCCCTGTTCGGCGTCGAGGCCGAGGGACTCGCGCTGGTCATGGAGCGTCCGGATGCGGTCGAACAGCTTGCCGTTCAGGTAGATGGCGTCTCTGTGCGCGGCCAGCCTGGGCGCCTCCTCCGTCATCACCGCCTGGAGCGTGTCATCGGTGTTGGCTGACGTGATGGAGTAGAAGACCCGCTGGACCCGGTCGAGCAGCGCACCCGATCGTTCCAGCGCCACAATGGTGTTGTCGAACGTGGGCCCCGCGGTCTGGTTCGCGACGGCCTCCACCTCCGTCAGGTGGCGAGCCATCCCCTCCTCGAGCGCCGGCCTGTAGTCGGCGTCGCGGATGAGGTCGAACCGCGGCGCCTGGAAGGGCAGCGGGCTCGGCTCGAAGAACGGGTTCTCCCGCGTCGACTGCGAGGCCGGCGCGGCAGCCGGAGCCGCGGCGCTCGGGCCCGCAGGCGGTGGCGAGGCAGGGGGCGCAGCGGGGGCACAGGCGCCCACCAGCAGCGCAAACGGGATCAGCAGCGATCGTATTCGCGACATGGATGCATCCTCAGGGTACCGGGCGCGCCGGCGTCGGGCGCGTGCGACTGCGCACCGCGGCCTCGAGCCGCGGCACGGCGGTCGTACTCTACTGCCCCGGTTCGAGTTCCGCACTACGGAGGAGCCACCGGGTAGCAAGACCCTGGACGCGCGCACCAGCGTCGGACAGGTTGTCCGGCATGGCCAGTCGCAGCGCTCGCGAGCTGATGGGCACCGTCTGGCGTCGCGAAGGCGACAGCGCGGAGCGGTTCTCCTGTCCGACCTGCGGCGTCGAGCGGCCGTGCCACCGCACCAGGCTCCAGCGGCGGATCTCGATCCTCGGGCGCCCGCTCTTCCGGATGGGCGGGCCGACCGTGTTCCTCACGTGCGACTATTGCGGCCATGCCTTCGACGCGGCCGCGCTCGCGTCGCCCACTCAGGGATCCGGATGCTTCGCCGAGGACGAGGTGGCGCTGGTGTCCATCGTTGCGGCGGTCATTCTCTCCGACGCGGCCGTGCGGGAGGTGGAGAAAGAGGCGGCCGGAGCGATCCTGCGGCGGTACACGGGAAGAGACCTGACCGACCCCGAGGTCGCGCAGCTGCTGGGCAGTGCCCGCACCGAGTGGGGGGACCCAATGCCTCGCCTGGAACGGCTGAGCGGACTGGTGCCCCCGCGCACCCGCCGCAGCCTCGTGGAGGCGGCCTATCTGGTCTGTACCGCCGACGGCGACCTGCACAGGCAGGAGAGCCGGCTGCTGGACCGGATCGGGGACGCGCTCGACCTCGGCCCGCGGGAGGTGCGGCGGGCCATCGCTGCCGCCCGCGACGCCCGCCGCTCCGGAGAGGCGCCGTAGCCGGAGGGATCCTGCCGCGCCCCCTCAGTCCCCTTCGTACCAGTCCCAGCGGCCGAGCGGGACTTCGCTGTGCCCGTCGGGATGGGGCTTCGCCATGAGCACCTGGGCCAGCGCCTGGCGTCCCGCCTCGAACTCGAGCGCCGCGCCAGCGAATACCAGGTGCCAGGCGCGCCACGTCGCCTCGCCCGCCTCGGCCGCGGCCTCTTCGTGGTTCTCCTCCAGCCCCGCCACCCAGCGGCGGAGCGTTAGGGCGTAATGCTCCCGCAGGTTTTCCACGTCGCGCACGTCGAACCCCGCGTTCTCCGCAAAACGAACCGTTTCCCCCACCGGCACCAGCTCGTGGTCGGGGAACACGTAGCGACTGGAGAGCGTGTCGCCGATTGCCGAGCCCCGCAGCGGGTTGGCCGTGATCGCGTGGTGGAGATAGCTCCCGCCCGGGCGGAGCAGGCGGTGGATCGCGGCGAAGTAGGCCGGCGCCCGCTCCCTCCCGACGTGCTCGAACATCCCGACGCTGGCGACGCGGTCGAACGCCTCCGGCTGGTCCAGGGTGCGCCAGTCCCGCACCTCGACGGTGCAGCGGTCGTCGAGGCCGGCCTCCCGGACTCGCTCGCGCGCGAGCTCCGCCTGGCGCTGGCTGAGCGTGATGCCCAGCGGGCGGGCACCGTACTCGCGGGCGGCGTGTATGACGAGGGCGCCCCAGCCGCACCCGATGTCGAGCATCCGATCGCCCGGCCGGATGCGGAGCTTGCGGCAGATCAGGTCGATCTTCCTGAGCTGCGCGGATTCCAGCGGCTCGTCCGCGTCCCGGAACGCGGCGCAGCTGTAGACCATCCTCGGATCCAAAAACAGCGAGTAGAACCGGTTGGACACGTCGTAGTGGTGCGTTACGGCCGCCCTGTCGCGCGCCACCGTATGCAGGTCACCGCGCAGCTCCGGCGTTCGCGGCGTCGCGTCCGGGGTCCCATTGCCAGGCGCGCTCCGTCTGCTCCGCGGGAGCCGCAGGACCCGCAAAGCCAGGCGCGCGCGGTCCCGGACGCCAAGCTGCCTGTGGAGGATCGCCTTGCCCACCGATGGCACCGCGAAGATGTCGCCCTCGATGCCGATCTCGTCGGCCAGGTACGCCTCGACCAGCCGCGCTTCGTCCCCGGCTACGAGCATCCGGCGCAGCGCGCCCGGCGACCGGATCACGAGCGTGAACGCCGCCTCCGCGGCTCCTTCCGGCGTCCACACGGTGCCGTCCCAGAGCCGGACTGCGAAACCAGGGACGTGCGCCTCGCTGAAGAGATCGCCCAGGAGAGCCAGGGCGGCGGATGTGGGTGGGGCCGGGGCGACGGTGCTCATGGCGACTCCTCTCTCTGCGTGGACAGGAGCGGCCGGGGCTGGACGGCGGGCTGAGACCGGCCGTCCGGTGGATCCGGCCGGCGTCAGTCGCATCCAGGATGCGGCCGGATCAGCGCGGGAGCAAGTCGGCTGTCCCCCGTCGGCCGCGACCCCGGCGGGCCGGACCCGGCGGGCCGGACCCCATGACGTGGCCGACGCCTAGCGGGGCTTGCCGGCGGGCGAGTCGCCCGGGACTCCGTCGATCGCGGCCCGGACGGTCGCGGCCAGCACCTCGGCGGTGAACGGCTTGGCGAGGAAGAAGGCGCCATCGACGAGCGAGGCCGGGTCGGCCGCCTCGTCGAACGTGTGGCCGCTCATGAGGATGACGCCGAGCTCGGGCCGGGCGGACCGGAGCCGTCGCGCCACCTCGGGGCCCCGGATCCCGGGCATCACCACGTCCGTCAGCAGCAGGTGGATCGGGCCCCCGTGGGCAGCCGAGGTGCGCTCGGCTTCCGGGCCATCACCGGCTTCGAGCACGGTGTAGCCCAGGCGCAGGAGCACGCGACGGACCACGGCCCTCACGGCCGGCTCGTCCTCAACCACCAGCACCACCTCGTCGCCCCCGCCCTGCGGAACGCCGCCCCGTTCTGCGCTCGCCCCCGAGGCGACCGCGAGAGCCGGAGACGGAAGCGCGGGGAAGTGGAGCGTGAAGGTCGTCCCCCGGCCATCTTCGCTCCGGAACCCAATGTGGCCGCGGTTCTGCTGCACCATCCCGAATGCCGTGGCCAGGCCGAGGCCGCTCCCCTTGCCCGGCTCCTTGGTGGTGAAGAAAGGCTCGAACACGTGGCGCTGGACCTCCTCGGACATGCCGCTGCCTGTGTCCGCCACCGTGACCCGCACGGAGTCGCCCGCGCGCAGCTCGGCGCGGTCGCTCTCCGGATCGTCCTCGACGTCGACGCGCTCCACGGTGATCCGGAGGGCGCCGCCATCGGGCATGGCATCCCGGGCGTTGATCGCCAGGTTGATCAGCACCTGCTCGATCTGGCCCCGGTCCGCGTGGATCGGGCACGGCTCCGCCGGCACGTCCACCTCCAGCACCACCTCGTCCCCCAGCAGCCTGTCCAGCATGCGGTGCAGCTCGCGCGCCACCTCGCCCAGTTCCACAACCGCCGGGTGCGTGCCTCCCTGGCTGCTGAAGTGGAGGAGCTGCCGGATCACGCCCGCGGCCCGGTCGGACGCGTTGACGATCTCCTCCATGTCCGCGCGCCGGGCGTCGTCGCTCGGGAGCCGGTCCAGGACGAGGTCCGCGTGCCCGCGGATCGCCGTGAGCACGTTGTTGAAATCGTGGGCCAGCCCGCCGGCGAGCCGGCCCACCGCATCCATCTTCTGCACCTGCTCGAACTTCCGCTGGAGCAGCCGGCTCTCGGTCACGTCCTCCTTCACGGCCACGTAGTGCGTGATCTCACCGGACGAGGAAAGCACCGGCGAGATGGCGGCGACCTCCCAGAAGAGCTGGCCGTCCTTGCGCCGGTTCTGGATCTCGCCCCGCCATTCGCGGCCCGACGTGATGGTCTTCCACATGTCACGGTAGAAGGCGGCGCTTTGATGACCGGATTGGAGGAGCCGGGGATTACGCCCCAGCACCTCGTCCCGGGCGTAGCCGGTGACCGCAGAGAACTTCGGATTGACGTAGACGATGTCGCCGCTCGGGTCGGTCATGACGATGGACGCGGGGCTCTGGTCCACGGCGCGAGACAGGAGCCGCAGCCGCTCCTCGGCGCGGTGCCGCTCCAGCTCAGTCGCGGTCATGCGGCCCACCACACGCAACGTCTGCACGTCCTCGTCCAGCCACCGTCTCGGGGAGAGGCCATAGAGCGCGATGAAGCCGAGCGTACCGTCCTGACCGGTGAGCGGCATGGCCACCGCGCTCCGGATCCCCCTCGCCTCCAGCCGAACGCGCTCCACCGTGTCCGGCGGGAGCTGTGCGACGTCCTCGATCCGGATCTCGGATCCTTCCTCCAGCTCCGCCAGCTGCCACGGCCCCGGCTCCTCCGGCTCCGAGGTCGGGAGCTCCACGCCCGGAGCACACCACTCGTATCCGCGCTCGAGCCGCTTCGTGTCCCCCAGCAGCAGGTGGATGCTCGCGCAGTCGACGCCCAGCAGCCGCCCCACCTCGGCGACCACCCGGTCCGCCGCGTCCGCCTTGCCCGTCGCCAGGTGCGAGGAGATCCGCGCGAGCGCCGCTTCCACTTCCAGCCGGCGACGCAGCATCACGTCTGACGACTCCCGGTCGGTGACGTCCCGGGCCAGCCCCTGGAGGCCCCGGCTGTCCGGGCCCGTCTGGATCGGTCGCTCGACGATCTCCAGCACGAGCCGGCGACCGGAGGCGTGGGAAACCGCCAGCCGGTACGCCGGCTGCCGCTCCCCCGTCGCGAGCGCGAGCGCGGTCAGGTCCGACGAGGGCTCGTATTCGTCCATGAGAAGAACGTGGTACGGGCGCCCCAGCAGAGTCTCCGGCTCGTAGCCGAGCACCCGGCTCACCGACGGCGAGAGGTAGGTGAAGCGGCCGGCGCTGTCGTGCTCGAAGAAGAAGACTTCCTCGCTGCCCTCGACCATCAGGCGGAACCGCTCCTCCGCCTCCCGCCGCTCCGTCATGTCGTGCACGCTCCCGAGGAGCCCCCCGACCGTGCCGTCCGGCCGCCGCCACACTTCCCCACGGGCGTGCACGTACCGGATGCTGCCGTCCGGGCGCACGATGCGGTGCTCCACCTGGTACGGCTCGCCATCCGCGAGCGCACCCTGCACCACCTCCGCTACCAGGGCGCGGTCATCCGGGTGGACGGCGTCGCGAAACGTGTCGACGTCCACGCGCGTCCGGCGCGGGTCGAGACCGAAGATCCGATACAGCTCGTCGGACCACACGACCTCCCCCGTCCGCGCGTCGAGCTGCCAGTCGCCAGTGTGGGAGATCCGCTGAGCTTCGGCCCGACGCTGCTCGCTCGCCGCCAGCGCGCGATACGCACGCCGCGCCACCTCGAAGATCAGCACCGCCGACAGCACCACGAAAACGATCCCCTTCGCCGTCTGGAGCGTCGCCGGATGGTAGCCCAGCATCCAGCCCCGCTCCACCACGCGGTCCGAAAGCAGGATCCACAGCGAACCGAACAACGCGAACAGCCCCGCCACGCGGAGCGCCGATCGCTCGGCCGCACCGAGCGCCGCCCGGCTCCGCATGATGGAGGGAATTCGTCGTCCGGGACGCTGGTCGCGCATGCGCTCTCTATCGTTCGGAGTGGGCGGTCCGAAGCCGCGCCGGCGTGCGCCCGGGGAGCGGGTGGGGCCCGGCCGGCGAGCGGGCGAAACATGAAAGATCAGAGCGAGAATGTCGCCAATCCAGTGCCGCGCGCCAATAGCGGTGGCGAATGTCTCCTCAACGCGAGAGGCGGGTGACGACTTCGTCCAGCGCTGACGCCACTCGCTCGGCATCGGCGGCGGTGAAGGGGAGGGGCGGCTTGATCTTGATGACGTTGGCGTCGGGGCCGTCGGTGCTGAGGAGGATCCCCCGGTCGCGCATGGCTTCGACCACGTCCGCGGCGAGGCGAGCGTCGGGCGTGCGCCGCTCGGGGTCGACCACGATCTCGACCCCGAGGAAGAGGCCACGGCCGCGCACGTCGCCGATGGCCGGGTGGTCGGCGGCCAGTCGGCGGAGGTCGGTGAGGAAGCGCTCGCCGACGTGGGCGGCGTGCTCCTGGAGCCCGTCGTCGTGAATGACGTCCAGGACGGCGAGCCCCACGGCGCAGCTCACGGGGTTTCCGCCGAACGTGTTGAAGTACTCCATGCCACGGTCGAAGGCCGCCGCGATGGCCGCGGTGGTGACCACGGCGCCGAGCGGGTGCCCGTTTCCGATGGGCTTGCCGAGGGTGACGATGTCGGGGACGACGTCGTCGCCCTGGGTCTGGAATCCCCAGAAGTGGCTTCCCACGCGTCCGAATCCGACCTGGACCTCGTCTGCCACACAGACGCCGCCGGCGGCGCGGACCGCGGCGTACGCGGCGGGGAGGAAGCCTGCCGGATACTCGATCTGACCGCCACAGCTGGCCAGCGATTCGGCGAAGAAGGCGGCGATCCCTCCGCTCGCCTCCGCGCGCTCGACCGCGGCAGCGACATCGGCGGCGTACGCGTCGCCGAGCCGGGGGTGTGGTGCGCGGTGGAGGCCGCGGTACGGGTCGGGCAGGGGGGCCACGTGGACCCACGGCGGTGCGCCCCCTCCGGCGGGGCCATCGAACTTGTAGGGACTCAGCTCGATGGCGGCGTTGGTGTTGCCGTGGTAGGCGGCGTCCAGGACCACTGCGTCGCGACGTCCGGTGAACGCGCGGGCGAGGCGGAGGGCGAGCTCGTTGGCCTCGCTGCCGGAATTCACGAAGAAGCAGACAGAGAGCGGGTCGGGCAGCGTCGCGGCGAGCTGCTCCGCGTAGCGCACGAGATTCTCGTGCAGGTAGCGGGTGTTGGTGTTGAGGACGGCGGCCTGGGTGGACAGTGCCTCGACGACGCGCGGATGCGAGTGGCCCACGTGGGCCACGTTGTTGACGCAGTCCAGGTATTCGGCGCCATCGGCGTCGTACAGGTGCTGCATCCATCCCCGCACAATGTGCAGAGGTCGGCGGTACGAGACGCTCAGCGACGGTCCGATGTGCCGCCGGCGTCGCTGGAGGATGTCCGGGGTGTCCGCGCTGTCCGCGCTCTCCATGATCCGCTCCGTCGCCAGCGCCGGGTGAATGACGTCCATGGCTTCGAGCAGCGACCAGGCGGCCGCTTCGCTCACCGAAAGATACGCGTCGTCGGGACGCTGCCCGTGCTGGAGCGCGGCGATGGTCACGGACATGGCCAGGCGCAGGCCCGCCAGCGCCCAGACCACCTCGAGCTCTGGCCGGGTCAGCGGGTTCGATGCCTGGTACCCGGCCACCACGGCCGCCGCGGCCGCGACGGGGTCGGGCTGGCCCATCATGGCGTACGCGGCGCCAACCGCCGCCTCGGCCGGGAGCCAGGAGTACACCGCGTCGCCGAAGTCCAGCAGTCCGCTCACCCGGTCCGGCTCTGCTGACTCTTCGGGCCGATCGCTGGCCGTCACGAGCACGTTCCAGTCGTTCCCGTCTCCGTGGAGGAGGCCGATCCGGAGCCGCTCCAGCCTCGACGAAAGCGCTTCGCCCGCCGCCTCGACGCGGCGCAGCAGCAGGGCGCGACGGTCTGGCGGGAGGGCCGCGGCGTGCTCGGCGACCAGCGCCGGACCTCCGCGCACGTCCCAGTAGAAGTCGCGACGAAGGGCGGTGAGCTCGAGTCCGTCCAGGGCGCGATCCACCGTGCCGAGCAGCCGTCCCACTTCCCGCAGCAGCGACGGCGGGCGCCGGTCCAGCCGGGCCAGCGGGCGCCCGGGGATCCAGCGGACCACGCGGGCCAGGTGGCGGGCGTCGCCCGCTTCCAGCGTCTCGATCTCCAGCCCGGCGAGAGAAGGCACCACGAGCGGGAAGAGGAAGGGACGCGCTCGCTCCGCCAGCCGGTGGACCATGGCGTTCTGGGCCTCGAGGAGCGCGCGGTCCTCGCCCAGGCGGGACACCTTCAGCACCCAGCGGGCGCCGTCCGGACGCGCCAGGACGAAGTTCCGGTCGCGCTCGCCGGGAAGCGTCGAGATCTCCCCCTCGAGCCCCCACAGCCGCCGGAGCGCGAGCGCCGCATCGGCGGGTCCGATCCGCGGGGTGCGCTCGCCCAGCGTCAGCGCGTCCATGTCGCTACCTGCCGCCGGCCGCGCTCAGCCGCCGCGTGCGCCCGGGGAGCGTCGGAGCGTGCACGTCGTCAGCGGCCGCCGCCCGCGGGGGTGGATTGGAACGCCTCCCGCTGCGTATCCAGGATTTGCTGGCGCCCGAGGAAGCCGGCATCGAGCTGGTGCCAGTGTCCGATCTCGGACTCGCCCAGCTTCCAGCAGAGGAGCACCGGTCGCCCCGAGTACAGGCTCAGCCAGTCCACGAGCCCCTCGCGGAACCCCTTGAACTGGCAGCCGACCCGGTGCAGCTCCTGCACGAGGTCGTCCAGGGACTCCGCGCGCGCCGCCACTTCCGCCTTGACCTGCTTCGCCCGCGCGCCATCGCGGGCTTCCGCGGGAAGCGCCTTCAGCCAGGTGAGCAGCGGCTCGACCTGGCGGTACTCCTCCACGATGTCCTCCACCACGCTGCGCACGTACGGCAGCGTGCGGTTCGCTTCCTCCAGGGAGAAGAAGCGGACGTCCGGAAATCCGTCGGGTATCTCCACGGCGCTCCCGGCCAGGTGACTCGATGCCGACAACATACCATCGCGGCCAGCTTCGTGCCGTCGAAACGTCGGAGGGTCGGCCGCCGCTCGCGGCAGGCGGCAGGCGCCGCCCGCGGGCCGGCGCCCCCGCGGGCAGGCGCGGCGCGGGGGAGAGGTGGTCGTCCTGGCTCAGGGGTGATAGTTGGCGAGCGGCAGGAAGCGGAAGTGCTCCTTGTTGCGGGCGATGTTCACCAGGCCGAGCTGGAGACCGTGGAGTTCTTCCGTGATGTTGACGATCCCGATGGAGAGCCCGTGCTGCTCGCCGCGAATGTCGTTGTATGCGCTGACCACCGCGCCGTGGAGCTCGCCGCCTTCTACCAACCGGAAGTATGCCGGGGCGAGCACGACGCCGTGGATGGACTCGCCGCCTGCGCCGATCCCGGAAATCACGAGCCCGTTGATCTCCGGCGCGCCCACGCCGAGGCCGGCCACGGCCAGACCCCGCAGCTCGCCTCCCGCGCCGAGTCCGAGTCCGGCCACGGCCACGCCCACGAGATCCTCGCCGGCACCGATCCCACCGGCCGAGAGGGCGATCCCGTGAATCGAGCCACCGCTGCCCACGCCCACACCACCGACCGCGAGTCCGGTCAGATCACCGCCCGCGCCGACGCCGACGCCGCCCAGCGCGATTCCGTTGAGGTCTCCGCCGCTTCCGGCGCCCACGCCGCCCGCGATGAGCCCGGTGGCCCCCTCGCCCGCGCCGACGCCCACGCCGCCGAGCGCGATGCCCCGGATCTCGCCGCCGCTCCCGGCACCGATGCCGCCCACCATGAGCCCGGTGATGTCCCCGCCTGCGCCCACACCGATGCCGCCGGCCAGGATGCCCTTCATGTCTCCGCCGGTCCCCGCACCGACGCCGGCGAGGACGATTCCGCTGATCTCCTCGCCGGCGCCCATTCCGATCGGGGCCAGCGCAATGCCGTGGAAAGCGTCGAAGGCTGCGATGCCGGCGCCGAGGGCGAGCCCCTCGATGTCCTTCGCACCGGTCAGCGGGAGTCCCAGCGCGACGCCCTGAACGGAGCCGTCGACGTCCTCGTAGGGCGTCCAGATCGTGGCGTTGATGCCGCGCACGCGGTCGAGCCGATAGTCGTCGCGGAAGTTGATCCGGAGGCCGTCAATGCGGGGGACGGGCCCGATCCCGAGGCCCACGTCACCGATGGCGAGCTTGATTCCCTGGGCGGCCCCGGGGAGCGGCGCAAGGAGTAGAGGCAGCGCCAGGCAGACGGGGCACAGGCGACGAATCGGGGATGGCATGACGAGCTCCTGTCTTCTTCGGGTCGCACGGCGGCAACGGCGCCGTCCCCGTGCCGTACGATGCCGGCGGCGCTGCGGTTTCGGCGTACCCGGCGGCTGCTCCCCGGGGTGAAGCGTCGGGCCCTGCGCCGGCTGCTCCTAGGACGGCGTATTGCCCGGGCCGTGGCCCCGCCGTTGCAAGAAGGCGCGGCAGGAGCAGAGGATGGACGGTTTCTACACGGAGCGGGAAGAGGTCTTCCACAGCGCGACTCACGGTGCGGGCGCGCTGATCGCGGCAGCCGGGGCGGGCTACCTGATCGGCCGGGCGGTGACCACGGGGGACCGGTGGCGCCTGGTGGCGTTCGCCATCTACGGTGTGACGCTGGTGCTCCTCTACACGGCCTCGACGCTCTACCACGCCGTGCGGTCGCGCGGCCTGAAGGAGACGCTGCGGGTGGTGGACCATTCGGCGATCTACCTGCTGATCGCCGGGACGTACACGCCCTTCCTTCTGCTGCGGCTGAGGGAGCCGTGGGGGTGGAGCGTGCTGGTGGGGATGTGGGCGCTGGCGCTGGGCGGCGTCGCCTACAAGCTGAACTTCCTGGACCGCTACCCGCGGGTCTCCACGGCCATGTACCTGGGTATGTCGTGGCTCGGCCTGGCGATGGGGCTCCCGCTCGTCCAACGGCTGGGCGCGGTGACCCTCGCCTGGCTGCTCGCGGGCGGCCTGATCTACACGGCGGGCACGCTCCTCTACCACCTGGACCGGGTGCCGTACGCCCACGTGGTCTGGCACCTGTTCGTGCTGGGCGGGAGCGTGTGCCACTTCGTGGCCATCGCGCGGCTGTGAGGCGAGGTCCCCGGGCCCGGGCACCTGTCCCGTGGGCCGGGCCGGGTTAGCTTTCTCGAGACGAGACATCCAGACAGCCGGGGGGCAGACGTGAGGCGGCGCAGGATCTGGCGGGGAATGCTCGCGGCGGCCATGGCGGGCGTGGTCGAGGCGGCCGGGCTCGGCGCCGTGCGGCCGGACCGGCGTCGTCCGCTGCGGGCCGTCTGGGTGGATGATCGCGAGCCCGCGGACCCGCTGGCGGGGACCGGCGTGTGGTTCCTGGACCCGCTGGGCGACCCGCGACCCGCTCCATGCGACGTCCGTCGACCCGCTTCGTCGCCGCTCCGCCTCGCGCGGCTGGAGCCCCGACGCCTCCTCGCCGCGGCGGCCGCGCGCTGGAGCTGACGGCTCGCCGACCGGCCCGACCGGCGCCGCCAGCCGCCGCGACCCGCTGGGCCACGGCGGAGCTTCAGCGCGCTGCTTCCTCCAATTGCTGCTCCACCTCTTCCCATGCCTCCATCAGCGCCTCCAGCTCGGCGCCCAGCGTTTCGCGCTCCTGCTCCAGGGAGCGGATCACTTCAACACGGTCGGCGCCGTAGAGCCCCGGGTCGGTGAACGCGCGCTGGATCTCGGTCAGGCGTGACTCGGCGGCGTCTATCTTGCCCGTCAGCTCGTCACGGCGCAGCGCCAGCTTGAAGGGGTTGAGCGGCGGCCGACGAGGCTCCGAGGTCGCCGGCCGGGACGGTTCCTCCGCGCCGTCGTTCGAGCGCGCCGCCTTCTCCTTCCGCTTGCCGGAGCGTGCCTTCTCCAGCACCGCATCGGCGTCCAGGTGGTCATCGCCGAGGGCGTGCACGTACTCCTCGTACGTGCCGCGGTAGTCGCGGATCCCGGCGGCGGAGATCTCGACGATGCGATTGGCGAGCTGGCCGACGAACCAGCGGTCGTGGGAGACCAGCATGAGGGTCCCGTCGAACGCCCGGAGCCCGTCCACCAGCGCTTCGATGGACTCCATGTCCAGGTGGTTCGTGGGCTCGTCGAGCACCAGGACGTTGGGGCGGTCCAGGGCGAGCCGGCAGAAGACCAGGCGCGCCGCCTCGCCGCCCGAAAGCGCGGACAGGCGCTTCTCCGCCTCGTCGCCCGAGAACAGCAGCATGCCCAGCGAGCCGCGCAAATAGGTGGTGGTGAGCCCGGGCGCGTGGTGCGCGATCCACTGCTCCGCCGTGATCGACTCCTGGCCCAGCTGTTCGTGGTGGTCCTGCGCGAAGTAGCCGGGCTGCGCCGCGTACCCCCATTCCACCTGACCCGCGTCGGCCTCCATCTCGCCCACCAGGATCTTCAGCAGCGTGGACTTGCCGATCCCGTTCGGGCCTATGATGGCCAGCCGGTCACCTCGCCGGACCTGGAGGTCGACGCCATGGAGCACCCGGTTCTCACCGAATGACTTTTCGATCCCCCTCGCCTCCAGAACATCCCGCCCGCTCGGACGCCGGGGGTGGAATCGGAAGGTCGGGTAGCGACGCGACGACGGCGGGAGCGGCTCGAGCTCCTCCGTCCTCTTCTCGATCAGCCGGATCTTGCTCTGAGCCTGCCTCGCCTTGCTCGCTTTGGCGCGGAATCGGTCGACGAACTGCTGGTGGTGAGCGATCTCCTTCTCGCGCGATTCGATCTCCTTCTCGCGCCGCTCGCGCTCCTCCTGCTTCAGCTCCACGAAGTCGGTGTAGTTGCCCGGGTAGGGCGTGACCGTGCGGTAGTCGACGTCGAGGACGTGCGTGGCCACGTTGTCCAGGAAGCGGTGGTCGTGCGAGATCACCAGCACCGGGCCGGCGAAGTCCCGCAGGAACTTCTCCAGCCAGCGGATGGACACGATGTCGAGGTGGTTCGTCGGCTCGTCCAGGAGCAGCGCGTCCGGCTTCCCGGACAGCGCCTGCGCGAGCAGGACGCGCAGCTTGAAGCCACCCGAGAGCGTGGAGAGCGGGCGACGATGGACCTCGGCCGGGATCCCGAGCCCCTCGAGGATCTCGGCCGCGCGGGCCTCGGCGGCGTAGCCGTCGTGCCGCTCGATGGTCTCCTCGAGATGGCCGTACCGCTTCGCGTCGAAATGTTCGGCCGCCCTGGCCAGAAGCCGCTCCTTCTCCACCAGCGCTTGCCACAGCTCCGCGTTCCCGCGCATGGCCACGCCCAGGATCTCCTCGTCCTCGTAGAGGAACTGGTCCTGCCGGAGCACGCCCAGATCGGCGCGCGACGGGATGGCGACGGAGCCGGACGACGGCTCCTCGTCGCCCGAAAGGATGCGCAGCAGGGTGGTCTTCCCGGAGCCGTTGGCGCCGACCAGGCCGTACCGCTGGCCCGGGTTCAGCTGGAAGCTGGCCCGCTCGAACAGCGTCTGTGCGCCGAACGACTTCGACAGGTTGGAAACGGAAATCATGGCGGCGGGAATCTAGCGGTGGAACCAGGGCGTGTGCAGGGAGGGGGGCGCAGGAATTGCCCCGGCCGGAGTGAAGGTGGCATCATGCGGGAGTGCGTTCCGACCAGCGATACATCCGGAGGGAAGTGATGGCAGTGCTCGAATCGCCGACGCCGATGGTCGACCTCGTCGCCTACCAGGAGGGTTCGGTCGTGAGCCGGAAGTTGGTGGCGGAGAAGGGGGGAAACACGACGGCGTTCGCGTTCGCCGAAGGCGAGGAGCTGAGCGAGCACACGACACCGTTCGCCGCGCTGCTCCACGTCATCGACGGCGAGGCTAGGATCCGCATCGGCGAGGACTGGCACAGCGTGGCGGCGGGGGAGGGGATGATCCTCCCGGCCAACCGGCCGCATGCGGTGAAGGCGGAGCAGCGGTTCAAGATGCTGCTGACGATGGTGCGGTAGGAGGGGCCATGGGTCGGAAGAGCAGGCGGAAGGGGAACGGGCGGGCACCGGCTGCGCCAAAGCCCGCGAGGCCGGTGGCGCCGCCCGGGCCGCCCCGGCGGACGCGGCCGGCGTCGCCCGCGCCGCCTCGTCGCGGCGCCTGAGCCCGTTGCCGCTTCCGGCTTCAGTCCGCGAGCTCGCGGGACCAGGCCCTGAACGCCATCTCCGGGTACCGCCGCGAGAACATGTGCCACTCGCCGAGGGAGGCGGGGACGGTGTAGTCGGCGGCCGCCTGCTCGACCGGTCGCCCGCTTTCGATGGCCCGGCGCGCGGCGGCCTCCACGTGGTCCAGGAGTGCGATGTATCGGTCCAGGTCCTCCGGTGTGGCCAGCGTGCCGTGACCGGAGACGTACGTCTCCGCGTTCTGCGCCCGGAGCGCGCGCACGTGGCGCGAGAGCCGGGACGGGATCGCGTCGACGTAATTGGGGAACATCCCCATCCAGACCAGGTCGCCGGTGAAGATCACGGGGGCATCGGCGAGCTCGATCACCAGGTCGCTGGGCGTGTGGCCTTCCCGGCCGACCAGGCGAACCGTGCGGCCGCCGAGGTCCAGCTCCACGGGGTCGCCCTGGTCCGGCAGGAGGTGGTCGGGAAGGAGTACGGGCGTGGCCGACGTGGCGTCGTCGGGCAGCGCCTCCTCGTGCCCCGCGGTGAGTCGCCGGGTGGTCCGGGTGGCGATCATGGTGGGCGGCGCCCCATCGCGCACGTAGCCCACGGTTCCGCTCGTATGGTCGGCGTGGTAGTGAGTGAGCACGACATGGGTCGGGCGACGGCCCACCCGCCGCTCTGCCTCCTCGGCCAGCCACGCGGCGCCCGCCGGGGTCCCGAACCCTTCCACGGCCAGGACCGCGTCCCGCCCCGCGACCAGGCCGCCGTTGCACACCGTTCGCCGGGCGTCCGGGCTGTCGGCGAGCGGAGTGGAGACCACGGCCCAGGTGTCGTCGGCGATGGGGACGAGGCTCCCCCACGGCTCCGGCGCTGGGGCGGCACGAAGCCAGCCGCCGGAGCGAGCCGAGCCCGAAAGGCCGGCCGGGGCCGCGCGAGCGCGCCCGGGGAGGAGCCCGCCCGCGGTCAGGGCCGCTGCGCCGGCCGCGGCGGCCCGTACGAACGCCCTCCGTCCCATGCCGCCGTCCGCCACGGCTCCAGCCTCGATCTTCCGCTCCGGATCCCGCTCGCTCATGACCGTTCCTCGCGTCGACTGTGTGTGGTCAATATCGGGTCCCGCCGACCCTCGCGCGACCGGCCGGCCGCGTCAGCGGCTGAGGGGCTCGCGGGCGCCGAGGACGCGGAGGTTGCGGGCGAAGCGGACCAGGAGCATCAGGAACATGATGCCGATGCCCGACGTGACGATCGGGTTGGCGAACGGCTTGATGGCCGTGGGGGAAAGGCCGTTGATCACGGCGAAGTAGAGCCCCGTGTTGACGATCGCCATGCCGATGCGCCCTTCGGTGGGGCCGAAGCGACCGTACGAGATGTTGAAGACCCCGTACACCGCCGACTCCAGGTACACGTTGATGGAGAGCATCAGGTAGACGATCACCAGCAGAAGCGACACCCAGAGGGAGATGAAGGGCGAGAGTCCCATCCCGCCCGCGATGAGGGCCGTGGTCACCGCGTCGACGGCGTGGTCGATGTAGTAGCCGTACTTCGGTCGCTCGCGATGCCGGAGGCGGGCGACGGTGCCATCGAGGCTGTCCCCGAACCAGTTCACCACCAGCATCCCGGTCGCCAGCCACAGCCACCCGGGGCTGAGCTCCGAGAGTGCGTAGCTCGCGGTGACGCCCACCGCGCCGATCACCCCGACGACCGTCAGCTGGTCCGAGGTCAGCCAGCTGGGGAGACGGCGAGCGATCGCCTGCAGCACGCGTCGCTCGGGACCGGCCAGCAGGAACGTCATCTCCCGCCGGGATTTCTCGCCGCCGCCCCCAGCGCTCAAACACACCTCCACGATCGTCTCGGCTCCGCGTCCGGGGGAGCCTAGCCGCCGCCGCGTGTCTCCGCCAGTCCGCGCGAGCGCCGCCGGTGCCCCGGGGAACGTTGACAAATCACCGCCCTGGCGCTCTTCATCACGGTCCCGGTTCCCGGCAGCACGAAAGCAGCGCACGTGAGAGCTCTCTCCCTCATTGTCGCCCTCGCCCCGGCCATCTCTTCCAGCCCCGCGCCGGCGGCATTCCCGATCCCGCCGTCGAGCCTCCAGGCCTCGCCATGGGCGACGACGGTCCCGGCCGACACCGGGGGCGTGGACACGGTCCGGTCGGACGCCGCCGCGGCGGACAGCTCCGCCGCTGCGTACCGCCTGGGGGAGATCGTGGCCAGCGTGGAGCGCCCGGTGTCGGAAGCCGCGGCAACGGTCCGGGTGATCACGGCGCGCGAGATCGAGGCGACCGGGGCGAGGACGCTGGACGAAGCGCTCCTGCTGGTGCCTGGGCTGGAGGTCCGCACCGGAGGCCAGGGAGTGCCGCGAGTCGACCTGCGGGGTCTCCGCTCGCGGCACGTGCTGCTTCTGCTGAACGGGATCCCGCTGAACTCGACGTACGACGGCCAGTTCGATCCGGCGTTCATCCCGACCGAGGAGATCGAGCGCATCAAGGTGACCACCGGCACGGGCTCGGTGCTGTACGGGGAGGGCGGCCTGGCGGGAACGATCAACGTCATCACACGCTCAGGGGGGCGGCGCCTGTCGGGAGAAGCCTCGGCCGAAGCCCGTGAGGTGGATGGGGGGCTGGCCTCGGTACGCGCGGGGACGGGCACGGAGCACGTGTCGGTGTTCGCCTCGGGCAGCATCGCCTCCGTGAACGGCTTTCCCTCGCTGACCGGGTCTCCCGCGGCCGGCTCGCCAGGTGAGGAGGGGGTACGGGGCAACAGTGACAGGAAGAGAGCGAACGGGATGGCGCTGGTGACGGCGTCGCCGGCCGCGGGAGTGCAGCTCGGGCTGGCCGCCGGGGTGAGCCGGGGCGAGTACGGGATCCCGCCGGAAGTGCAGGCCGATCCGGAAGACCGGTTCGCGCGCAGCCCGACGTACGACCGGGTGGAGGCGCGCGACGACGGCTACGCGCAGATGGCGGCCTCGCTGGGCTCGCCGGGCGGGCCGCGGCTCCGTTCCTGGGCTTACGTGAACGGCCTGGACCTGCACGAGGCGCGCTACGACGACTCCACGTACAGCTCCATGGAGGCGCGGGGCAGCTACGATTCCCACACGCGCACGCGGCTCACGGGCGTGGGCGTGCAGGCGGCGTCGAAGGCGGGTCGGCTGGGGCGGCTGACCCTCGGTCTGTCCGCGCAGCGCGACGCCTGGACGCTGCACCTGCGGGTGCGCAATGCGGCGGTCGGCTCCGGCCGCGACCGCACGTGGGAAATGCGCTCCTTCCACGACGATCGAACGCTCGCCCGCTACGGCACGGCGCTCGAGTACCAGGTCCGGCCCACGGACCGTCTCGGGATCGTGGCCGGCTACATGCACCACTGGCTGCGGCGTGATGCCGCCGCCGACACCGCGCCGCGGGAGGAGGGGACCACCGGCGCGGACGGCTTGATGGCGGCGGTCAGCTTCGACGCTTCCTCCAGCACGCGGCTGAGGGTGGCGGCGTCGCGCAAGTTCCGGTTCCCGACGATCCGGCAGCTGTACGACGAGGTGGCGGGGAACCCGACCCTGGGCACGGAGCGGTCCGACGTGGTGGAGGCGGGTGTGCACCAGCAGTTGCGTCGGGTGATGGTGGACGTGACAGTGTACAGGATGACGATCCACGACTTCATCGAGCGCCCGTCGCGGAACGAGCCGTTCGCGAACTTCCAGCGCTACCGGTTCACCGGCGTCGAGCTGGCCGCCGAGGCGCGGCCAACGGACGCGCTCACGCTGCGGGGCGGGTACACGTTCATGGACGCCGTGGACGCGTCCGCAGGCGCGGGACGGCAGGAGCTCCAGTACCGGCCGCGTCACCACGCCACGCTGGAGACGGGCTACGCCTTCCCGTTCGGCTTCGCCGCCACCGCCACCGCGAGCCGCGTCGCAGGTCAGTACTATTACTCCCGCCAGGAGCCGGTGGAGAAGGGGCAGCTCCCCGACTACACGATCGTGGGCCTCCGGCTCGTGCAGGACCTGTCCTGGCAGAACGCGGCGGTCTACGCCGGCGCGGACAACCTGTTCGACGTGGGGTACGAGGAGGAGTACGGCTCTCCCCGGGCGACCCGGACGCTCTACGTTGGAGCGCGCGTCCGATGGTGACGGCCGGCCCGGGCATGCAGCGCTTCCTCACGCTCGATGAGGTCCTGCTCGGGCAGTCCCGCGTCCCCACGCTGGCGGGGCGCCACCGCGTGCGGGCGGCGGAGCTCGCCACGCTGCTCGGTCTCGGGATCTGCGCCGCGGCGCTCACCACCTTCGTACACCTCGGGCTGCGCGTGCCCGGGCACCACATCGTTTTCGCAGTGTTCCCCGTGGCGCTCGGGCTCGCGCTCGTGCCGCGACGGGCGGCCGGGTCGGTCATGGGCGCGGGCGCGGCGGCGGGGGTCGTCGCCTTCGGCTTCATGGGCTTCCACCTTCCGGGTCCGGGGGCGCTGACCAGCTTGCTCCTCACCGGTCCGCTGCTGGACGTGGCGCTCCGCATCGGCCGACGCGGCGTTCGCCTGCACCTTGCCTTCCTCCTCGGCGGCGCGGCTGCCAACGCCATCGCCTTCGTCGTGCGCGGCGCCACCAGGGCCGCCGGGCTCCACGCAATGGCGGGCGCGCGGCCGTTCCCGGCCTGGTTCTCGCAGGCCGTCTGGACGTACGCTGCCGCCGGGCTCGTGGCGGGCGGCGTGAGCGCCCTCGCCTGGTTCCACATCGGCGTGCGGTGGAGAGGCGAGCGAGGTAGCGGGGCCGATGCCCCAGCCGGGACGGATGAGCCTGGAGCAGAAGACCCCGGGCGCGACCGACGCCCTCGCCGGAATCCGTGACGGGAGAGGATCTCGATGGAGCTGCACGGCGTTCACCACCTGACCGCGATCACCGCCGATGTCCGGGAGAACCACCGCTTCTACACGCGCGTTCTCGGCCTGCGCCTGGTCAAGCGGAGCGTCAACCAGGACGACGTCTCCGCGTACCACCTCTTCTACGCCGACGGCGAAGGGCGTCCGGGCACGGACATCACGTTTTTCGACTGGCCCGTCCCCCCCGAGCGACGGGGCACGCGCAGCCTGGTGAGGACGCACATGCGGGTGGCCGACCGCACCTCGCTGGAATGGTGGCTCGAGCGCCTGGACGGGAGCGGAGTTGCGCACGCCGGGATCGTGGAGCGTGACGGCCGCGCCACCATCGACTTCGAGGACCCCGAGGGGCAGCGGCTGTCGCTGATCGAGGACGGCGGCGAGGGCGATCCGCCGTCGTACTGGGACGGGTGCCCGGTGCCGCAGGAGCACCAGATCCGCGGCCTCGGGCCGATTGTCATGAGCGCCCCCACGCTGCAGCCCACGGACATCATCCTCACCGAGGTTCTCGGCATGAACGCGGTCAGGGAGTATGACGACCCGGTTTACGGCCCTGGCGGGGTGCACGTCTTCCGCATGGCCGCCGACGGCCCGCAGGGGGAGCTGCACGTGGCGGTGCAGCCCGATCTCCAGCCCGCGCGCCAGGGCGCCGGCGGCGTCCACCACGTGGCGTTCCGCACTCCCGACGAGGACGAGTACGAGGCGTGGGTGGAGCGGCTCGGCGAGCTGGGCGTCCCGAACAGCGGCCCGGTGGACCGCTTCTGGTTCCGCAGCCTCTATTTCCGCGAGCCGAACGGCGTCCTCTTCGAGATCGCCACCGACGGACCCGGCTTCGCCGTGGACGAGAACCCCGACACACTGGGCGAGAAGGTTGTCCTGCCCCCGTTCCTGGAGCCGCGGCGCGACGCGATCCTGGCGGGGCTCAAGCCGATTGAGTAGGGCCGCCAGCGCAGGTGAGATGGGGCCGGCCGCCGGGCCCGACCTCCTCATCGGCCTGGACGACACCGACGTCGTGGGCTCGCCGGGGACCAACCAGCTCGCGCGCCGCATCGCCGACGCGCTTCCGCATGGGTTCATCGCCGACGTGGTGCTCCGGCATCAGCTGCTGAAGGACCCGCGGATCCCGTTCACGAGCCAGAACGGCAGCGCCTCGATCGGCGTCCGGGTGTCCGCGGAGATGGCCCGGGCGCTGCCCGTCGGCCCGTCCGCCGCGCTGCCGATGGCGGAGGCTGTCGACTCGCCCCTCCACGGCCTGCTGGCCTTCCTGCGTGCCGAGATCCTGGCGTTCGCGCCTCCGGGCAGTGATCCCGGGCTCGCCGTCGCGCACGCCCGCCTGTTTCCGCCGACGCGGACGCCACACTCCGCCGGCAGCGGGCCCGGCCAGCCGCGGTCGGACGCTGGCGGCTTACGGCCGCCGCTGCCAGAGCGAGCCGATCACACAGGGAGCGGCGAGGGAGCTGGCCGGGAGCCACGGCATTCACCTCGAGGGGCTCGGTGGAACCGAGGACGGCATCATCGGCGCGCTCGCCGCCGTGGTCCTGCGGGCGGGCGGCGAAGATGGCCGCGTGGTCCACCGCCGGGGCTGGCCCTGGCCCGACCCCTTCACGGGCCTTCGCACGGTCGAGGAGGTGCACGCCCGCGGCGTGGATGAGGTGAGGGTGCTCGCCACGGGAGCGCCCGTGCACCAGGGGCTCGTCGATGTCGGGAAGCGGCTCCGCCCGGCTTTCCGCGGGGGTCGGGTCGTCCTGTTCGTCGAGTCCGGTGAGGCGGCGTGGCGCGGGCTCAAAGTGCCGTGACTGGCGGCGCGGGGCGTCGTATGTTGCCGGGTCGCTCGCAGAAACGACCGTGAGGTGGCCGTGGCCGTAACGAATTCCGATCGCTTTCTGGTCTCGTTCGCGCAGGCGGAGGACGCGCTCAAGCGGATGCTGGGGACGTCGTCGAAGGACTCGTTCCGCTGGACGGTCAGGCAGGCGGCGAAGCGGAGCGCAGTGGTGCGCTCCGTGGAGGAGGACCTCCTCGAGTTCGCGGATCTCCGGAACGCAATCGTGCACGACCGCGGCGGCGGGTACGTGATCGCGGAGCCGCACGTCGCGACGGTGGAGCGGCTGGAGGTGATCGTCGCGCTGCTCACCGATCCGCCGCGCATCGACGGCACCATGTCGCATCCCGTGGTCACCTGCTCGGCGGAGGACCCGATCGGGGAGGCGGCCCAGCGCATGGTGAAGGGCGGATTCACGCGGCTTCCCGTCTACTCCGGCGACGAGCTGGTCGGCCTCCTCACCGCGCACGCCATCGCCCGCTGGATCGCCACGAAGCTGGCCGGGCCGCTCGACACGCTTCACGAGGAGCCGGTCCGCGCCGTGCTCGAGTACGGGAACGGCGTGAAGCGGTTCGAGCTGGTGTCGCGGGATCGACTGGTGGCGGACGTGGTCCGGCTGTTCACCGGGGCCACCGAGCGCGGGCGCCGGCTGGAAGCGGTCCTCGTCACGGCGAACGGGCTGCCGACGGAGCGGCTGTTGGGGATCGTGACGGTCCAGGACCTCCCCCGCCTCTACGGTGTCATCGCCCCCTGACCGTTCCGGGCGCTAGCCGTTGTAGATGAGCCCGCCCCGGCTGGCGTAGAGCTGGAGCACGGCGCGCGCTTCGTCGCGCAGGACGCCAGGCACCATCTCGATCCCGCGCTCCTCCACGTACCGGATCGATTCCGGGAAGACCGGCCCTTCGTCGAACTGAAGGCGCAGGGCGTCCTCGCGCCCGGCGCCCCACGCCAGGCGGCGGACCCCGCTCCACAGCACCGCGCCGAGGCACATGGCGCACGGAGCGCACGACGACACCAGCTCGTGGGCAGGCAGGCCCTCCGCCGCCAGCGTGAACGTGCCCAGGCGCTGCTGGGCGAACATGAGCGCGGTCATCTCGGCGTGAAGCGCCGAGTTCCTGAGCCGCTCCACGCTGTTCAGCCCCACGCTCACGAGCCTGCCGCTGTCCCGCTCGAAAACGGCGGCGGCGAACGGACCGCCCGCCCGGCGGAGCACGTTCTCGCGCGACAGCTCGATCACCAGCCGCATGCGATCTTCGAGCGATGCGAGCACCGCGTTCGCCGGCACCACCTCCAGGACCCACCCGGGGAGCGACACCTCCACCCCCCGGGTGGGGATGCGTCCTTCGCCTGCTTCTGCCATGGCACCTTTCTTCGAAGCGGGACCTGCCATCGGGCGGCCCCGTTCCGTACGCCCCGGCGCGCTCCGCGGCTACCGCTGCGGCGCGATCGCGTACCCCGCGGGCGGCTGCGCGCCGAGCAGGTTCTTCACGAAGTAGTCCCACCGCCGCCGGATCATGTACGGCGTCATGGCGAATCCGTGCCGCTGGTCCGGGAAGAGGATGAGGTCGAAGTCCTTGTTCGCGTCGATCAGCGCCTGCACGACGAGCAGTGTGTTGTAGTACGGCACGTTGTCGTCCACCGCGCCGTGGGCGAGGAGCAGCTTCCCCTTCAGGTTGTTCGCGAGCAGCTGGTTGGCCTGGTTGTCGTAGCTGGTCTTCCCGTTCCCCAGATCGCGCAGCAGCCCCTGCCACTTCTCGCCCCAGTCGTCCTCGTACATCCTGTTGTCGTGGTTGCCCGCCTCGCTCACCGCCACCTTGTAGAAGTCGGGGTAGCGCAGCATGGCGTCCGTGGACGCGAAGCCGCCGCCGGAGTGGCCCCAGATCCCGACCCGGTCCAGGTCCATCCAGGAGTAGCGCTCGGCCAGCTGCCGGATGCCCGCGATCTGGTCCGGGAGCCCGTTGTCACCCATGTCCCCATAGTAGGCCGCCTGGAACGACTGGGTGCGCATCGGCCCGCCCATGGCGTTCAGGGCGACCACCACGAAGCCGAGCTCCGCCAGCGACTGGTGGTCGCGGCGCGCGCCGCTCCACCCCCACGTGCTCACGCTCCCGCTCTGCGGGCCCGGGTAGACGTAGTTGATCACCGGGTACCGCTTCGACGGATCGAAGCTCGTTGGACGGAACAGCAGCCCGTACAGGTCCGTCTTCCCGTCCCTCGCCTTCACCGTGAACGGCATCGGCGGCTGCCAGCCCGTGGCCAGCAGGCGCGAGATGTCCGCTGTCTCGAGCTGTGCCACGACGTGGCCGTCGGCGGCGTCGCGCAGGACCGTGACCGGGGCCGTGGTCGGGGTCGAATACGTGTCCACGAACCAGCGTCCGTCCGGCGACAGCGAGACGTCGTGGTTGGCGCTGTCCGGGGTGAGCAGTGCCGGCGGACCGCCGTCGAGGCTGACGCGATAGAAATCGGTGAAGTAGGGGTTTCCCACCTGGCCGCCGTTGCCGACGAACCAGACCGTGCGGCTGTCCGGATCAACGCGCAGCACGTCGAGCACGTTGTAGTGGCCGGGTCCGATGGGGTGCTTCAGAGACCCGGTATCCAGGTCGTACAGGAAGAGCCTGCCCCAGTCGTCGCGCCGGGAGTACCAGATCAGCTCGTGGCTGTCGGGGAGCAGTCGCCAGTTCCAGTCGTCGTAGCCGGTCTCGAGGAACGTGGGCGACGTTTCCTCGAGCACGGTCCGGACCTCCCCCGTGGCGGCATCCGCTACGCGCAGGGTGGCGTGCTGGTGGTCTCGGGAGGTGGACACGAAGGCCACCCGTCGGCTGTCCGGCGTCCACTCCAGGTCGGCGAACGTGCCGTTGCAGTAGACGTGGTCGCACACCGAGGAGCGGTGCGGGTCGGGCGGCATCTTGAAGCGGATGATCTCCGGCGACGCCGGGTCGCTCACGTCGACGACCAGCCGCTCGATGCGGAAGATCACCGTGTCTTCCGGGAGGGGATAGCGCCACGAGTCCAGCTCGGGGTGCCCGGCGCGCGTGTGGGTGACGTACATGCGGCCAACGCCGCGGGCGTCGTGACGGAACGTGGCGATGTGCTTGGAGTCCGGCGACCAGCGGAGCACGGGCCTGTCGCTTCGCACCCATCCCGCATTGTTGGTGGCGTAGCCGTAGTCTTCCTGGCCGTCCGTGGTCAGCCGGTGGTCCTCGTGCGTGGCGAGGTCGCGCACCCAGAGGTCATGGCCCCGGATGAATGCGCCCCACTTCCGGTCGGGGGAGACGACGGCGTTCCGCAGCCACGCTTTCCCCTCCTCGCTCGCCGTCCAGCCCGTGTCCGCCGGCATCAGCGCCTTCGCCCGGGGGTCGTCGCCCGCCAGCCGCTCCACCTCCCCGCTGGACGGCGTGACCAGCACCACCTGCTCGCCGTCCGGCGTGGTGGTCCGGTACCAGAAGCGGCCGTCATCCAGCCAACTGGGAGAGACGCGCGCGCCGAACACCTCGTCCTGCACGGTCGGCTGGAGGAACTGCTCCGCGCGCTCGTAGTCCGCGCTGGTCAGAGAGTCCGGGGCGTACCGGGTCGTTGTGGGCCCGACGGGCGTCGGCGCGGCGACGGCGGGTGCTCCCGCGCTGCCGCACGCGGCGAAGAGCGCGGCGCCGGCGAGCGCCGCAAAGGGGACGAGACGGTGTCGCATGGTTCCTCTCGAGCGTGTCCTCGGGTTGTGTCAGGTCGGAGCGGGAAGATGCGGCCGGGGCGACGAGGCGGCAAACCCGCAGCCCCGGGTAGCCGGCGAGCGGAGCGTTCCGGGTCTCTCTCTGCACGGCTCCGGGCCCACCCGGGCCGCCCCGATTGCGGCCGCGCCGTGGGTGCCGCCATCTTCGGCCCTCGGCTCGAGACGAAATCGCGTGACCCCCGGTCCCGACGGCGAATGAGCGGAACAGAGAACGAGAACGCGACTGTGGCTTCGACGGAGACCGGGGCGAGTCCGGCACGTCCGCCGGAGCGGGTGGTGTGGCCGGAAGCGACCGAGCGGCTGCGTGCCGACCCGTCGTTCGGGCCGCTGGTGGAGCGGGTAGGGCCAGTGCGCCTGCGGCCGAGTCGCGGCGAGGCCTTCCAGGCGCTGGCCGCCGCGATCGTCTATCAGCAGCTGGCGGGCGCCGCCGCCCGGACCGTGCACGGGCGCTTCGTGGCGGCGCTGGCGGGTGAGGTGACGCCCGAGAACGTGCTCTCGGCGGACGACGGTACGCTGCGCGGCGCCGGCCTCTCGGGTGCGAAGATGCGGGCGATCCGGGACCTTGCGGCGAAAGCGGTGTCCGGTGAGGTACCGCTGCACGACCTGGCGTCGCTGACGGACGAGAAAGTGGTGGAGCGCCTGGTCCGGGTGAAGGGGATCGGGCCCTGGACTGCCCACATGTACCTGCTTTTCGACCTGGTCCGGCCCGACGTCTGGCCCGTCGGGGACCTGGGGGTCCGCGCCGGGATCGCGCGCGTGCTGGGACTGGCGGAGCCGCCGTCGCCGCTGGAGATGGCGTGGATCGGCGTGGGCTACCGGCCGTGGCGGAGCGCCGTCGCGTGGTACTGCTGGCGCGCGGTGGACACGATCACCCAGGACGCCGGCTGAGAGGCGGACCCGGAGAGGCGAGCCTGGCCCCCGGAGGCCGGGGGCCGATGACTCCGCTCAGCCGAGATAGCTCTCGATCCGCTTCTTTGCCTCTGCCACGTCGGCGACCCGGTCGCCGCGCCTGCTCCCGTCCTTCATCCGGAAGCTCGTGACGTTCGTGCCGGGCACCTCGACGATGCGGGCGACCTCCTCGCCGTCCTGCATCGCCACGATCACGCGCTCGTTTTCCCGCTCGTAGACGATCTCCGCCATTGTCCCGTTCTCCTCCGAGCGGTGGGTCTGCAGCGCGGCCGGCCCGCTCGGAAAGCCGGCGGCGTGCGCACGGCCGCCGGCCGTACGTCCTTCCTCCAAGGCACCGTATGCCCCCGCGGCCGGGAGGCCAACCCCGGGCGTCGGCTTCCCCCGGAGGCTTGGGCGCCGGCCGCGACGGGACCGTCTCGCCGCACTCTGCTCGAGATGCCGGGACGCCGCCGGGGACCGCCCTCTCCCGGGAGGCGACGGGGTGCTACTATTCCGGGTCGGGAAACGCGTGTGCGATCGTCACGGGAGGCGGGGCATGACCGAGGGTGTGCGGGGAGCTGAGGGCGAGGAGATGGCGAACGCCTGGACGCACGGCGTGGGCGTGGCGGCGAGCGTGGCAGGCGGCGCGCTGCTCATCGTCTTCGCCGCGCTCCACGGGGACGCGTGGCAGGTGGTGGGCGTTTCGGTCTTCGCGGCGACGCTGCTCGCCCTCTACACCGCGTCGACGCTGTACCACACCTCCCGCTCGCCGCTCCGTAAGGAGCGCCTCAAGGTGCTCGACCACGCGGCCATCTACCTGCTCATCGCCGGGACGTACACGCCGTTCACCCTCATCGCGCTGCGGGGCGGCTGGGGCTGGAGCCTGTTCGGCGTGATCTGGGGGCTGGCCGTGGCCGGCGTGGGCATGAAGCTGGTGTACACCGGCCGCTTCAGGCTCCTGTCCACGGCGGTCTACGTGGGCATGGGCTGGCTCGTGCTCATCGCCATCGGGCCGCTGACGCGCAGCCTCGGGCCGGTCACCCTGGCGTGGCTGGTGGCGGGCGGCGTGGCGTACACGGCCGGGACCCCCTTCTACCATAGCCGCCGCGTGCCGTACGCCCACGCCGTCTGGCACCTGTTCGTCCTGGCCGGGAGCGTGTGCCATGCCGTGGCGGTGGCCACGCTGATCGGCTGAGGTCGCACGCCCCCGCACGCTCGGAACCTCAAAGGGGCCGGCGCCCGGTGGAAGACGGATCGCTGCCGCCGCACGCGCCACGCCCGTGCAGGCGCCAGCGGAACGGGGAGGGGCAGCGGATGTGAAATGGCCCGCCGACGTGGCCGGCGGGCGATCGGAAGGCTCAGGCCTCTTCCAGCCGCGTCACGCCCTCGGCCCGCGGACCCTTCGGGTCCTGCACCAGCTCGTACTCCACGCGCTCACCCTGCGCGAGGGACTTGAACCCGCTGCCCTCAATGGAGGAATGGTGCACGAACACGTCCTTGCCTCCCCTGTCGGGCTGGATGAAGCCGTATCCCTTGTCGTCCATGAAACGCACGACTGTACCGGTCTCTCGCGCCATGATGTGATCCGTACCTGTGGGCTGTGGGTTGTGTGAGCTGCGGGTGAACTGTCGCGGGGATGCGTCGCAAGGATCGTGCTTCGTGCGGCGACGCCGGAGCCAGCGTGCCGCCTCCGCAATCGGCTCATTCAGCCTAGTCCAGTCTCGCCGTGCTCGCAACCCATACGTTTGCGCTGCCGCCCTGGCCCCCGGCGTCGTCGGCCTTGAATGCCGACGCTCACTCCGCCACCATAGGGTATGGCGATGAACCGTGGTGGAAGATGCAAGTCGTGCGCCCGGCGGACGGCCCGGAGTGCGGTCCTGGCCGGGATCGCCGCCCTCGCCGCCGCCTCCGCGGGGTGTGGCGCGCGAGGACGCTCCGGGGAACAGCCGGTCCCGGACAGCTACGCGTTCCCGGGGATCACGGGGCGCCGGTGCGACCACACGGACTCCAGGGTCCAGGACCTCGCGTTCAGTGACATCGCGCGCCCGGGGACCGCGGGGAGCATAGCGCTCTGGGGGCTCGGGTCCGCGCCGGCGGATACGGTGGTGGTTTCCGTGCGATACACCGGGGACGGCGAGCTCGACTGGGTCCAGCTGCTGTCGTCCAACGTGCCGACGGTGAACGCGGCGGAGCTCCTGCGCCTCCTCCGGGCCGCGCTCGTGGAGCGCTGGCGGGAGGGCGCGGGCGTTCGGCTCCGCATGGTGGGCGGGCATGTGGATGCGATCCTCCCGTCGGTCGTGTGCGAGGCGTACCCCGTACGGCGGCTCCCCGGAGTCCGGCGCCCCTTGCTTACCAGCCGGGAGTACCTGGAGTACCTGGAGGCGCGCGGACAGCGCTTCGACGTGCTGATCCGCCTCGACGACCAGGGGCGCGTGATGGACGTTCAGCTGCCGCAGCCGACCGGCTATCACGCGATCGACCAGTACCTGGTCGAGTATCCACGCGACTGGGAGTACGAGCCCCGCCTCCATGACGGCATCCCGGTGGCGACCACGCTGAGGCTCAGCATCCGCGTCGGCGGCCACTGAGCACCGGGCGCCCTGCCACCCTTCACATCCGTGCCGGCGCTTGATCCCGGGCGCCATTTCCGCGACCATCCAGGGCTATGATGTCCGCACTCGAGAAGCAGGTCGCGCGCCGGCGTACGTTCGCCATCATCAGCCATCCGGACGCGGGCAAGACCACGCTCACGGAGAAGCTGCTGCTGTACGGCGGCGCCATCCATCTGGCGGGGTCCGTCAAGGCGAGGCGCGCCGCGCGCCACGCCACCAGCGACTGGATGGAGCTGGAGAAGGAGCGGGGGATCAGCGTGACGTCGAGCGTGCTCCAGTTCGACTACCAGGGCTACCGGATCAACCTGCTCGACACGCCCGGCCACCAGGATTTCTCCGAGGACACCTACCGCACGCTGGTTGCGGCGGACAGCGCCATCATGCTGCTGGACAACCGGCGCGGTGTGGAGGAGCAGACGCGCAAGCTGTTCGACGTCTGCAAGCTGCGCCGGATCCCGATCTTCACGTTCGTGAACAAGTGCGACCGCGCCGGGGAGAACCCGCTCCAGCTCATCGACGACGTGGAGGCCGAGCTGGGCATCCGCTGCTTCCCCGTCACCTGGCCGATCACGCGCGGGAACGATTTCCTCGGGGTCTACGACCGCATGGAGGACGCCGTCCGCCTGTTCGAGAGCGGCGGGGACCACGGCGCCCGGCAGGCCGCGGTGATCGAGGGCGGTCTGGACGACCCCGAGGTGCGTGAGCGCGTCGGCGATGCCGTCCTCGCCGGAGTGCGCGAGGAGCTCGACCTCATCGACCTCGCGGGCGCCTCCTTCGATCCCGAAGCGGTCCGCTCCGGCGCGCTGTCCCCCACGTTCTTCGGCAGCGCACTCACCAACTTCGGCGTCGAGCCGCTGCTCCGGCACTTCCTCGAGTTCTCGCCGCCGCCCTCGCCGCGCGAAGTGGAGGTGGGCGAGGAGATCGGCCCCCGCCACGACGGTTTCACCGGCTTCGTCTTCAAGATCCAGGCGAACATGGACCCGAAGCACCGGGACCGGATCGCGTTCGTCCGCATCTGCAGCGGGCGCTTCGAGCCGGGAATGCAGGTGAAGAACACGCGCAGCGGCGACACGGTACGGCTGGCGTGGCCGCAGCAGTTCATGGCGCAGGACCGAACGGCCGTCGAGGAGGCGTGGCCGGGCGACGTGGTCGGAATCCACGACCGGGGCTCGCTCCGCATCGGCGACACGCTCTCGGCGAACGGCGACATCCGCTTCACCGGGATCCCGCGCTTCAGCCCGGAACACTTCGCCCGCATCCGCGTGGCGGACCCGCTGCGCCGGAAGCAGCTGGACACCGGGCTGCGGCAGCTGAGCGAGGAGGGTGCGGCGCAGGTGTTCTACGAGGACATCCAGGCCGGCCACACGCCGATCGTGGGTGCCGTCGGGCTGCTCCAGTTCGACGTCCTCCTGCATCGCCTGCTGCACGAGTACGGGGCGGAGGCGAGGCTGGACCGACTCGGCTACCAGCTGGCCCGCTGGGTCGAGGGACCGGAAGCCGAGATCCGGCGCGTGGGCCGGGGGGAGGGGCGCTTGCTGGTGTTCGACGCCAAGGAGCGCCCGCTCGTCCTCTTCTCCAACCGCTGGTCGCTCCAGCACGTGGAGGAGCGGGAGGAGAAGCTGAGCTTCCTCGCCTTCGCACCCTGATCGGCGCGCGGGGTCTGGCGCCCGCTCGCTCGCGCGCGGCTCGCTCCCACCGACTGCCGTCCCCTATATTGACGGGATGGAAGGGAGACACCTGCTCAAGAGCCTGAAGGACGACGGCTGGTACCTCGGGGATACGGACGGCGCCTGCCGCCAGTACGTTCACGCCGAGCGTGACGGGGTGGTCACCGTCTGGGTGGGCCACACGCATGAGCTCGGCGCGCGGGCCGCCGACGGGGCAAGGGCGCGGGCGGAAGGCACGGCCCCGCCCTCGGATCCCGACGCGGACGCCACGGTCGTCGTCGAGGCCACTCGCAACGGCTTCTCCGCCCACGCCGAGGCGTTCCCCGGCTGCGTCGCCACCGGCGAGACGGAGATCGAAGCCCGCGAGCGGCTGCAAACCGCGCTCTCGCTGCACCGCGCCGGACTCCGCTCCCGGTGAGGATCGTCGCCGGGGAGTGGGCGGGGACGGACCTCACGTCCCCGGGTGGCCGCGTGCGCCCCACGGCCGAAGAAGTGCGCGACCGCTGGATTCGACTCCTGGAGCCCGACCTCCCGGGAGCCCGGGCGCTGGAGCTCTACGCCGGCACGGGGGCCGTGGGGCTGGAGGCGCTGTCGCGAGGAGCGGCGAGCGTGGACTTCGTCGAGAACAACCCGGCCACGCTGCACGCGCTGAAGGCGAACATCGCCACGGTCCGGGCTACGCCGCGGACGCGGGTCTTCACGCGCGACGCGCTCCGCTTCGCCTTCATCCTTTCACCCCGCTCCTACGACCTGGCCCTGGCCGACCCCCCGTACGGCTCGAGGCAGACCGATCGGCTGGTGGAGCGCTGGCTGGACGTGCCGTTCGCGTCCGTGCTGGCGGTGGAGCACGCCGCCGAGCACCACCTCCCGGGCTCCGCCGAGCGTCATCGGGTGGGTGACGCCACGATCAGCGTGTACAGGAGGGGAGAATGAGCGCCGGAGATCCGGGCGAGGCGTCCCGCTGGATCGCGTTCACGCGGGCGGTCGGGCCGCGGCTGGTGGAATGCGAGCTGACGCACCTGGCCCGGGCGCCGATCGACGTCGAGCGGGCGGCGGCCCAGCACGAGGCGTACGAGGCGGCGCTTCGCGGCCTCGGCTGCCAGGTCGTGCGGCTCCCCGACCTTCCGGACCACCCGGACGGCGTCTTCGTCGAGGACGTTGCCGTGGTGCTGGACGGTGTGGCGGTGGTCACGCGCCCCGGCGCGGCGTCCCGCCGCGGCGAGGTGGTCGGGATGGCGGAGATGCTGCGGCCGCACCGGCCGGTCCGCTGCATCGAAGAGCCAGCGCGCCTCGACGGCGGCGACGTGCTGGTTGCGGGGAAGCGCGTTTTCGTCGGCGCGTCCGCGCGCACCGACCTCGAGGGCGCACGGCAGCTCGCGGCCATTCTGGAACCGCTGGGCTACCAGGTGCGGCGCGTCACCGTGCGGGGCTGTCTGCACCTGAAGACCGCGGTGACGGCCGTGGCGGACGGGGTGCTGGTGCTGAACCCCGCGTGGGTGGAGCGGGGGGCGTTCCCGGGCTTCGACACGATCCCTGTGGCCGAGCGCGAGCCGCTGGCCGCCAACGTGCTCCGGATCGGCGACGCAGTGCTGGTTCCCGCCGCGCATCCCCGTACGGCCGAACGCATTGCCGCGGCGGGTGTATCCAATCAGGTTGCATTGGACGTATCGGAACTCGCGAAGGCGGAGGCGGGGGTGACGTGCTGCAGCCTCGTGCTCCGCACGGAGGTGCCAGAATGAAGCGAAGCCTCGTCGTGGCCATGGCGCTCGTGCTCGGTGCGGGATTCACGGCATGCAAGTCCTCGACGGGCCCCGACCGGGATCCGACGCCGAAGCAGGACCAGGATCCCGGGGGCGGGAAGGCGCCGCTGGTCGGGATGGTGCTCCTGGCGCCGCCCGTCGCCTGAAGAAGGGTGAAAGCCACGGCTGAAGTCCAGGTCATTCCCATCGGAGCGGGCGTGTCCGTGCGCCGCGAGGTGAAGCGCGCGCACCAGGTCCTCGTCGACTCCGGGCTCCACGTGGAGCTGCACGCCAACGGCACCAACATGGAGGGCGAGCTGGGCGACGTCCTGGACGCGATCCGGCGGGTGCACGAGACGCTGCACGCGGAGGGCACGGCGAGGATCGCGACGTTCGTGAAGCTGGGGACGCGCACGGACAAGGAGCCGTCCCTCGGCGGCAAGCTGTTCTAGGGCCCGCTCGATCCCATCCCGGGAGCGGGCCGCAGCGCCGGAGGAAACGTGATCGGATTCATGATGTTCATCTTCACGATCGTGGCCGGGGTCCTGGTGCTCGTCCGGGGACTCCAGTGGATCGGTCGCAGCCCCCGGTCGCTGGAGCCGCCGCGGGACGGCGGCCAGGGACGCGCCGAGCTGGAGCGCATCGAGGGCGCGCTCACGCGCCTCGAGGCCCGCGTGGACGACCTGCAGGACCAGCAGCGGTTCCTGGAGCGCCTGCTCGCCCGCCGGCAGGAAGACCCGGCGCTCCCGCCAGCCGCGCCCCGCGAACACCGGCCGTCCGCCGAAGCGACGGAAGGCGAGGCGGCTCCCTCGTCGAAGCCCGACAGCATCCTGTTCGACATCGGGGAGTAGCGCGAGGAGGTCGTTCTGGGGGTGATGCGATGCGGCTGACGAAGGCGGCGGAGCTCGAACGGGTGCTCGGCGATCCCATCGCCGTGATCTACAAGCACAGCCCGCTGTGCGGCGTATCGGCCATGGCGCTGCGCGAGGTCCGGTCGTTCATGGAGGACCACCCCGACATCCCGCTGTACGAGGTGGACGTGGTGCGGGATCGAGCATTGTCCCGCGCGTTGGAGGACCGGCTCGGCGTCCGCCACGAGTCGCCCCAGGCGCTGGTGCTGCGCGCCGGCGAGGTGGTGTGGCACGGCTCGCACCGCGCCGTGTCCCGCGCGGCCCTGGAGCGCGAGACCGGCGTCGACGCCGGCTGATCAGCGGCCGGGGGCGCCCGGAACCGGACCAGTCCTCCCGTCGACGGGGGCGTAGGAGAGCCAGCGCCGGGGCTGTACAGTCTCCTCCAGCCTGGTCGTCCCCGCCGAGGCCACGGAGGGCGGTGCGAGAGTGAACACCGCGTCGTACGGCGGGCGGTCCCACTTGCGCGCGTACACGGTGGCGCCGTTCACTGCCCCGATGGCCTGGAGCTCGTCTTCGTCGAGCGCCAGCGGGAACCCGGACGCGACCCAGCGGCGCCCGTCGATGACCATCGGCTGCACGGACGGCTGCGGGGGCGCGTGGACGGCGGCCACCAGGTCCGACTGCGGCCGCGTCGCCGCTTCCTCCACGGGGATGTTCGTGTCCAGTCCCACGTCCTTGCACGCCGCGAGCGATGCGGCGGCCAGCGCGACGACGAGGGCGGGTGTACGGTTCATGCTGCTCCTGGAAGGATGGTCGCAACGCGGCCCGGCGCGTCCGGTACCGCCTGGCGCGGGCAAGATGCGGCCCGGGCGGAACCGGCGCCACCCCGGCGGGACTGGACGTGCGCGGCCGCGGCCGCAACACTGTGGGGCGGCCCCCTCGGAGGAGCGGCGGCGGAAACGGATCGGCGGAACAAGGAGACACTGGCAATGCGGATCGTGATCGACCCCGTGCCCCTCGTGCTGGGGATCTACGCCCAGGTCGGCGGGCTCATGAACCGGGCGGCGTCCCGTGCGGACGACCGTGATCCGCTCGAGTTGGGTCGGCGTTTCGGACAGCGGCGGGACGAGGGTGCGGAGCGCGACGTGAAGCGCCTGGTGAAGTCGGTGCACGCGGAAGTGAAGACGTCGGACAAGCTGCTGAAGAAGACGAACGACGTCTGGAAGCTGTCGTCCGGAGGCGATCGGGTGGAGCTGGTGGTGCACCGCCGAGGCGAGGCGGAGGACCCGAGATCGTACGTGCTGCTGCGCCCCGACGACGTGCGCGAGCTGCTCAGGTCGATCCGTTCGGCAGCGGAGGGCGCGGCGGAGGACGCGGAGACGCTGGCGCGCCTGGACGAGGCGGTGGAGTCGGTCGCGGGTCGCCCGAGCGACTACTACACGTTCGGCTTCGACCCGGAGCGGGAGGGACCGGCCGCATAGCCGCTCATCCTTCCGGCTCGGGCTCTCCCTGTTCGTCGAACATGGGGCTGAGCTCCCGCCAGATCTCCTCAACCTGGTTGCGCAGACTGCGCACACGCCCCTCCTCTTCCGGCGAGTGCTGGAGGTGGTAGCGAGCAGCGCTCAGGGCGGCATAGGCCCGCCAGAGCGCAGCGGATGCGGGGGTCCGGTCGCGCCCGCCCCGCTTCTCGTTTCGGATGCGGGAGATCACCCACTCCGACAGCTCGTCGTCGAGCATGTAGACATCGCCATCCTCCTTCGCCTCCTGCTCCACGAACTTCTGCAGCTTCCGCTTGAAGCTTTTCGGCACCCCCGCGACCAGGTAGACCGAGATGTCGTCGCGCTCGACGATGTCCGCGCCCATGTGACCTCCGCGTTCTAGTTCTCGTTCGTTCCGTTCTCGTGCAGCCCCTCGAGGAGGGCGCCCCCGAGAGCCTCGACCTGCCACCTGCGAATAGTGTCGACCCGCGCCAGGGCATTGAGCGACGTCGGCCTCTCCCGCGCCAGCGACTCCAGCTGGGATCGGGGCATGAGGAAGCCGCGCTCCAGCCCCAGCCGCTCCGCTTCCCGATCACGCACGTCCTTCAGCCGGTCCACCTGCCGGTCGAACTCGGGATCCCGCGCCGGGCGACGCGGCGGCCGCGGCCGCTCGGGCAGATCTCCCTCCGGCATGGCGCGGGCGCGGTCCACGGCGGTCATCATGGCCTCGCCGTAGCGCCGCGCGTTGGACGTCGACAGCCGCGGCACGTTCGCCAGCTCCTTGCCGGTCCGCGGCATCTCGCGAGCCACGTCCACCAGCGCCTCGTTGTTCAGGACGCGGAACGAAGCCACGTCCCGCTCCTCCGCCACCGCCTCGCGCCACCGGTACAGCTCGCGAAGCACGGCGAGGCCGCGACGATCGAGATCGCGGGTGCCCTTCAGACGCAGGAACGTCGTGCCGGCATCGTCGGGCGGCTCCCAGCGGGTCTTCTCCGTGATGCCGAACTCCTCTTCCGCCCACTCGAGGCGGCGCATCTCGATGAGCCTCGCCCGCAGCGCGTCCCGCAGCTGCGGGAGGTAGCGCGTGTCCATGGCGGCGTACTCCAGCATCTCGTCCGGGAGCGGCCGCCGCGCCCAGTCCGCGCGCTGGTACTTCTTCTCCAGCGCGACCCCGAGCTCGTCCTCGAGCAGCTTGGCCAGCCCGAATGAGCGCTCGCCCAGGAAGCGGGCGGCGATCTTCGTGTCGAACAGCCCGGCGACGTGGATGCCGAAATCGCGGTCGAGGAGGCGCAGGTCGTAGTCGGCGTCGTGAAAGACGATCTCCACGCCCGGGTCCTCGAAGACGTCGGCCAGCGGGTTGAGCGAGCCGAGCGCCACGGTGTCCACCAGCCACGTCTCGTCGCGGGTGGAGAGCTGGACCAGACACAGCGTGTCCAGATAGCGGTGGTAGCCCGCCGCCTCCGTGTCCGCAGCCACGAGCGTCTCGCCCGACAGGCGTTTCGCCAGTGCTTCGAGCTCGCGTATGGTTCCGATCAGCCGCATCCGGAGGTCGCGGTGCAAGGAATCTGCCGGTTTGCGCGCGTCCGACGGCGCTGGTACCATTGCGCCCGAGATCGCGCCGCTCCCGCGCAGGGTCGCGACAAGGTACGGTCTGACGCCCCGGTTTTCCACCGCGCCCGACCGCTGGCTCCCGGAACGCTCGCTCACGGCGATGGCCACCGATTCCCAGCCGATGCTCCTGATCACGGTCGACCGCGTGCACGCCCGGCCGGGCGCCCGCGCCCCTTCCGCCGACGCGGTTCTCGTGCGCGCAGACCGGGTGGTGGCGATCGGCGCCGCCGCCGATCTCGAGCCTCTGGCCGGCGGCGCCCGGCGCCTCGATCTCCCCGGCCTCACCCTCACGCCCGGGCTGACCGACGCCCACGTCCACCTGGTGGAATGGGCGCTCTCCCGACTCGCCGTCGATCTGACGACCACGGATTCTGCCGAGGCGGCCGCGCATCGCGTGGCGGAGCACGCCGGGCGCGGCTCGGGGAGCGGCTGGGTGGTGGGGCGGGGGTGGGACCCGCACCGCTGGGGCGCGTCGCCCCACCGGCGGCACCTGGACGAGGCGCTGCCCGGAAGGCCGGTCCTGCTGCACAGCCACGACATGCACTCCGCCTGGGCCAGCACCGTCGCGCTGCGCGCTGCCGGGGTCACCCGCGACACGCCCGAGCCGGCCGGGGGCCGGATCGAGCGGGACCCGGACGGTGAGCCGACGGGCGTGCTCCGGGACAACGCCGTTCCCCTCCTCACCGGCGCCGCCCCGGCGCCTGCGGCGGAAGAGCGCCGGGCCGCGCTGCTGGAGGGGCAGCGCGCGCTGCACCGCGTCGGCGTGAGCGGGGTGCACACGGTGGAGCCCGAGTCGCTCGGGCTGCTGGAGGATCTTCGCGCCGCGGACCAGCTCCGCCTGCGCGTGCTCCAGCACCTGCCGCTCGCGAAGCTGGACGATGCCATCCGGCTCGGGCTCCGCAGCGGCTTCGGCGGTCCCTGGCTGCGCATCGGCGGCGTGAAGATGTTCCTCGACGGGGCGCTCGGCTCCCGTACGGCCTGGATGCGCGAGCCGTACGAGGGAACGACCGCTGACCGCGGCATGTCCACGCTCCCGCCGGACGAGTTCCGCGATGCGGTCCGCCGGGGCTCCGCCGCAGGGCTCGCCACGACCGTGCACGCCATCGGAGACGCGGCCACGGACCTGGCACTCGACGTCCTCCACGCCGACGGCGCCGCGCTCACCGGGCGAGTGCCGCACCGGATCGAGCACGCGCAACTCGTGCGGCGAGACCGCCTGGGCCCGTCGCCGCACCCGGCGCTGCGCAGCGTGGTTTGCTCCGTCCAGCCATCGCACCTCATGACCGACTGGCGCGCCGCCGACCGCCACTGGGGCCCCCGGGCAGGCGACGCGTACCCGTTCCGCTCGCTCGAGGTCGCGGGCGCCACGCTGGCCTTCGGCTCGGATGCCCCCGTCGAGCCGCCCGATCCCCGCCAGGGGCTGTACGCCGCCGTCTCTCGCCGCGACCTTGCCGGTGAGCCGGGCGGTGGGTGGTTCGCGGAGGAGCGCCTGTCGCCTGTCCGGGCGCTGGCGGGCTACACCACCGGCGCGGCCCGTGCGGCGGGAGATGCGCGGCAGGGGCGGCTCGACCCGGGGACGTTCGCCGACCTCGTCGCCTGGGATCGGGATCCCCTTTCGGTGGAGCCCGAGGCGCTCCTGGAGATGCGCGCCGTGGTCACGGTGGTCGGCGGCGAGGTGGTGTGGAGCGACGGATGACCGACGCACTGAGGACGAAGGTCGTGGCGACGGTGGGACCGGCTACGGCGTCGCGGGAGAAGATCGAGGCGATTTGCCGGGCCGGGGCCAACGTGATCCGGATCAACATGGCCCACGGCGAACACGACGAGCACCGGCAGGTGATCGGGTGGGTGCGCGAGGTCGCGACGGTGCTGGACGTTCCCATCGCCGTGCTCGCCGACCTGGCGGGCCCGAAGATCCGCGTGGGCGCGATGCGCGCCGCGGTCAACCTGACGGAGGGGGATACCGTCGTGCTCGCGCCGGAGGACGAGGCCACGGGCGACGAGATCCCCACCACCTATCCACGTCTGGCGGACGACCTTTCGCCGAAGCACCGGATCCTCCTCGACGACGGCAAGCTGGAGCTGTCGGTGGTGGCCAGCGAGCCGCCGCGTGTGCGCGCGACCGTCCTGCGAGGCGGGCTGCTGCTGCCGAAGAAGGGGATCAATCTCCCGGGGGTGCGGGTCAGCACCCCCGCGCTCACGGCCAAGGACCGCACCGACCTGGCCATGGCCGTGGAGGAGGGTGTGGACTTCATCGGCCTCTCCTTCGTCCAGCGGCCCGGCGACCTGGACGAGCTCCGTTCGCTGATACCGGACGACATCCTGGTGGTGGCCAAGATCGAGAAGGATGTGGCGCTGGAGCATCTCGACGAGATCCTCGAGCGATCCGACGCCGTCATGGTGGCCCGCGGTGACCTGGGCGTCGAGCTCCCCTTCGAGCAGGTGCCGGTGGCGCAGAAGCGGATCATCCAGTCCGCCAACCTGCACGCGCGCCCCGTGATCACGGCCACGCAGATGCTCGAGTCCATGATCGAGAACGAGCGTCCCACGCGCGCCGAAGCCAGCGACGTGGCGAACGCGCTGTTCGACGGGACTGACGCGGTGATGCTGTCCGGCGAGACGGCCATGGGGAAGCACCCCGTCCTGGCCGTGGAGGCCATGGTCCGGATCGGCCGCGCCATCGAGCAGACGCCGGCGTTCGCGAACGGACCCAAGTACGATGTCCCCGTGGTCAACCGGCTCCGCTCGGGCGCCACGCGCACCGAGCACGCCATTGCAGCAGCCACCGTCGAGGCCGTGCGCCTCCTGCGCGCGCCGCTCATCATCACGCTCACGCGCAGCGGCTTCACCTCTCGCCTGGTCTCGAGCTATCGGCCGCCGGTGCCCGTGGTCGGAGTGTGCAACAACTTGAAGGTGTATCGGCAGCTGGGGCTGGTCTGGGGCGTGCGACCCGTCCTCTGTCGCATCGATGGCGAGCCTAGCTACGAAGAGATCTTCGCCTGCGCCCGCCAGAGCATCCTCGACATGGGGCTCGCCCGGTCCGGCGACCGCGTCCCCGTCACCGCCGGCGTGCCGTTCTTCATGACCGTGGGCTCCACCAACCTGCTCCGCATCGAATCGCTGTGAAGCTCACGTTTCTGGGCACCGGCACCTCCTTCGGCATCCCCGTCATCGGCTGCCGCTGCCCCACCTGCACGTCCGATGATCCTCGCGACCGACGCACCCGTCACGCCGTGCTCGTTCACGACGAACGGGGCACCGTGCTCGTCGACACCCCCGTGGAGCTGCGCCTCCAGCTCACCGGGGCGGGCGTCGGCGCCGTGGATGCGGTCTGGGTCACACACTGTCACGCCGACCACATCCACGGCGTGGACGACCTGCGCGCGATCTCGGCCCACCGGAGGCGGCGCCTGGACGTGTTCGCCGGCACCGAGTGCCGCCACATCCTGAAACAGCGGTTCGGCTACATCTTCAGCGACTTCCGCCCGCCCAGCGGCACCACCAAGCCCGAGCTCCGGCTCCGCTCCTTCGACGCCCTGGAGGACGTGGAGGTCGGACCGTTCGAGTTCCGTGCGCTCCCCGTCGAGCATGGGCCCATGACCGTGTTCGGGTTCCGCGTCGGCGGCCTCGGCTACATCACCGACGCCAAGACCCTCGGCCCCGGCACCCGCGACGCGCTCGGGGGGGTGCACACGCTGGTGCTCAACGCGCTCTGGTTCGGCAACCCCCATCCCACGCACCTCAACGTCGAGGAAGCCGTGGAGCTGGCCCACGAGATCGGCGCGGAGCGCACCTACCTCACGCACCTCACCCACCGCGTCCTGCACACCGAGCTCGAGCGCGGCCTCCCCGACGATGTACGCCCCGCCTACGACGGCCTCACGGTGGAATTCCCCGCCTGAGCCGGCGAGGGAGACTCCGGCCACCACCGGCCCGCGGCCGGGACGGTCTGCCGGCCGGCGGCCGGGACGGTCTGCCGGCCCGCGGCCGGGACGGTCTGCCGGCCCGCGGCCAGGACGGTCTGCCGGCCGGCGCGCTCGCGGAGGGGCGCGTTCGCACCGCCCGGCCGGCGACTTGCGGGGACACGCGTGTCCCTCGCGGGAGACCTCTCCACCCGGAGAGACCGTCGGGGCACCTGGACGGTGCAACCTGATTTCTGGCAACCAGTTACGGAATCCTGGGTCGCGCGGGATCTCTCCACCTGGAGAGAATCCCCCGGATGAGAGATGCCCGGCCGGCCGGGGGCACGCCGGAGCCGGCCCTGGGGCACGCCGGAGCCGGCCCTGGGGCACGCCGGAGCCGGCCCGGGGGCAGCCGGAGCCGGCCGGGGCACGCCGGAGCCGGCCCCGGGGCACGCCGGGCCGAGCCCCGCGGGCGCTACGCGGGCTGGTTCGCCGCCCGGGAACGGAATACTCTACAGTCATGACTGATCAACAGCGGGTGTCGCTGGACTACGGGAACATGATGTCGCCGCGGCTGGGCGGGCGCGGGGTGTCGCCGGACGCGCTGGAGGGGGCGGCGGACCGGTTCCGCGAGGCGCACGCGGACGTGGAGTCTCGCCGGGTGGCCGGGGAGCTGGGCTTCTTCGAGTTGCCGGAGCAGGCGGAGCTCGCGGCGGAGATCCAGGTGTACGCCGACCGCGTGGGCGGCTTCTCCGAAAACGTGGTCGTGCTCGGGATCGGCGGGTCTGCGCTCGGGGCGACGGCGCTGCTGCACGCGCTGCACGCGCCGGACTGGAACGCGCGGGCGGACGAGGCTCGCGATCACCTGCCCCGCCTGTACGTTCTGGACAACGTGGACCCCGAGACGGTGGCGTCTCTGCTGGAACGGCTGGATCTGGGGCGCACGCTCTTCGACGTGGTGAGCAAGTCGGGGACGACGGCAGAGACGATGTCGCAGTACCTGGTGGTCCGGCACCGGCTCTCGCCGCTGCTGAAGGACGAGGGGGCGATCGGGCGGCACCTGGTTTTCACGACCGACCCGGAGAAGGGCGTGCTTCGTGACCTCGCGCGCGAGGAGGGCGTCCCCACCTTCCCGGTGCCGCCGAACGTCGGCGGGCGCTTCAGCGTGCTCTCGGCGGTGGGGCTGCTCCCGGCCGCGCTGGTCGGAATCGACATCGACGCGCTGCTCGCGGGTGCCCGTGACATGGCGGAGCGCTGCCGCACCGACGACCTGTCGGCGAATCCGGCCGGCCTGTTCGCCATTCTCCAGTGGCTTGCGGACACCGGGGGGAACGCCCGCATTCACGTCATGATGCCGTACAGCGACCGGCTGTACTCGGTGGCGGACTGGTTCCGGCAGCTGTGGGCGGAGAGCCTGGGGAAGCGGCACGCCCGCGGGGGCGAGGAGGTTTTCGTCGGACCGACGCCCGTGAAGGCGCTGGGCGCCACCGACCAGCACTCGCAGGTGCAGCTCTACATGGAGGGTCCGTTCGACAAGACGGTGACCTTCCTGGCCGTGGGCGAGCGGGACCGGGATGTGGAGATCCCGGTGCTCTACGGCGACATCCCGGCGCTCGGATACCTCGGTGGCCACACGCTGGGTGGGCTGCTGGACGCGGAGCGGAGGGCCACCGCCGCGGCGCTGGCGGAGCGGGGTCGCATGAACATGACCATCTCGCTCCCGCGCGTGGACGCCCACGCCGTGGGCGAGCTGCTCATGATGCTCCAGATCGCGACGGTGTATGCGGGCGTGCTCTACGGCATCGACCCCCTCGACCAGCCGGGAGTGGAGCTGGGAAAGAAGCTCACGTACGGGCAGATGGGACGCCCGGGCGCGGAGGCGGCGGATATCCCCGCGCCCGACCCGCGCTGGGTGGTCGGCTGACGCGGGTGCTCCCGGCGGTGGCGGGGTGGCTGTCAGAACCGCACTGGGGGCGCGTGCGCTCGGAGGTTCATGGCTGAGCGCGAGTGGCTGGAGCTGCGCAGCAACCGTATGGACCTGGTGTCGCGCTGGGCCGACGACCTCGCCCACGAGATCAAGAATCCGCTCCACGCCATGGTCATCAACCTGGAGCTGGTGAAGCGGCGCGCCGGGGGCCCCAATGCCGGGGCCGTGGTCCAGCGCGCTGCCGCGGTGGAGTCCGAGCTCCACCGGGTCCATGCACTCGTCGACTCACTGCTCCGCCTGGTGCGGCCATGGCCACCCCGGCCCCGCACGGACGCGGACATCGTGTTCGAGGAGCTGCTTCCCGTGCTCGGCGCACGCACTCGCGTCCGCAAGGTGGATTACGAGCACCGGCCGGGCGGCGGTGCCCTGGTGGACATGCCCGCGGAGGAGCTCGCGCTGGTGATCCTGAACCTGGTGGACAACGCCATCGACGCCACACCGGAAGGGGGGCGAGTGGCCACGCGGGTCGAGCCGACGCGTGAGGGCGTCCGGATCATGGTGTCCGATACCGGCCCCGGCGTCGCGGCGGAGCTGGCGGGCGAGCCGCCCGAGCGATCCGCCACGCCCCGCGAGGGGCGCGCGGGCCTGGGACTTGCCATATGTCACCGGCTGGTCCGGAAGGCGGGCGGCTGGCTCCGACTCGAAGCCGGTCGCGCGGGCGAGGGGACTGTCGCAACCGTGTCGCTGCCCCGGTCCGGATCTGCTTGACCCGTTGTCTCGCGCGCCGGTACCTTGACGGGCACCGGTGCGCTCTCTCGTGATCCAACCACAAGGATACCAAGGATATGCCCGGATCGAGGGTCCTGATCGCGGACGACGAGAAGAACGTGGCCGAAGGCCTCCAGATGATCCTGTCCGACGAAGGATACGACGCCGACATGGCGAAGGACGGGGAGGAGGCGTGGGAGAAGGTCCAGTCGAACGAGTTCGGGCTGGTGCTCGCCGATCTGAAGATGCCGAAGCTGGACGGCCTGGAGCTGTTCGCGAAGATGCGGGAGTCCGGGATCGACAGCGAGTTCATCATGATCACGGGAGACGCGTCGGTCGACTCGGCCGTGGAGGCGATGCGGCACGGTGCCTACGACTACCTGAAGAAGCCGCTGGACCTGGAGCGCCTGAAGGCGCTGATCCCGAAAGCGCTGGAGAAGTACGAGGTCCGGAACGCCAACCTGCAGCTCCAGAAGAAGCTCGAGAGCCTCACGAAGTACGAGGACATGATCGGGCAGTCGGAAGAGATGCGAGAGATCTTCACGGTCATCGAGGCCGTGGCGCCCTCGAACGTCAGCGTTCTCATCATCGGCGAGAGCGGGACCGGGAAGGAGCTCGTCGCCCGGGCCATGCACCAGAAGTCGGGCCGGAAGAAGGGGCCGTTCATCGCCCTGAACTGCGGCGCGTTCCCCCGCGAGATCCTGGAGAACGAGCTGTTCGGGCACGAGAAGGGCGCGTTCACCGGGGCGACGAACGAGAAGCCGGGCGCATTCGAGCTCGCCGACGGCGGCACGCTGTTCCTCGACGAGGTGGCGGAGATGGAGCCGGACGTGCAGGTGAAGTTCCTGCGCGCGCTGGAGCAGCGGGCGTTCCGTCGCCTGGGCGGCAAGAAGGAGATCAACGTCGACATCAGGGTGATCGCGGCCACGAACAAGGACGTGGAGAAGGCGCTGGCGGATGGGGACCTGCGCGAAGATCTTTACCACCGCCTGGCCGTGATCCCGCTCACGCTCCCTCCGCTGCGGGACCGCGGGCCCGACCTCAAGCTGCTGGCGCAGGAATTCCTCCAGCGCTACGCCGAGGAGCACGGCAAGGAGGTCGCCGGTTTCAGCGAGGGCGCGCTGGAATACATCCAGACCTATGCCTGGCCGGGGAACGTTCGCGAGCTGAAGAACGCGATCGAGCGGGCCGTGATCCTGGCGAAGGAGGACCGGATCGAGGTCGACGACCTGCGCCCTCGCCAGACGGCGCTCGCCGAGCGCGAGGCGCGGATCTCGGTGGGCTCCAGCCTGGAGGAGGCCGCGCGCATCATGATGCTCAAGACGCTCGCGTTCACGAACGGCAATGTGAAGAAGGCCGCGAGCATCCTCGGTTGCACGCAGAAGAAGCTGAAGGACACCGTGACGGACGCCGTGAAGTGATCGGGCGCCCGACCGCGAAGCCACCACAGGAGGTACCATGGCCGACCACGACGACGGCTACATCATCATCGAGCACCACAGCGGCAGCTTCGGCACCTTCGTCTGGGGGCTGCTCCTGGGCGCCGGGGCCGCGCTTCTCTTCGCTCCCAAGTCCGGGCGCGAGACGCGCCGGGAGCTGGGCGACAGCATGAACCGCGTGCGCGACGATCTCGAGGGACGGATGCGCGACGTCCAGGAGACCGTCTCCGGCGCAGTCGGCGACGTGCGCCGCCAGTTCGAGGATGGCCTCGAAGACGCCCGGCAGGCCGTGGACGCAGGCCGTGCCGCGGCCCGCAAGTCCCGCGACGACATGGAGCGGCGCGTACGCGAGTCCACGGCCGCGTTCCGCTCCGGCTACGACGCTGCCCGTGCCACCTCCACCTCCGCCGCCACCGGCGTCGAGGAGATGGAGATGGAGCTGGAGGTCGAGCTCGATGCCGAAGGGGGCGCCTCGGACGAGCCGACCGAAGCCTGATCCGCTGACGGATGGCGGAATCGGCCGGGAACGCGAACGCTGAGGACGGGTCTGAGCCGAAGGCGGAGCCGGCCGACCCGGAAGGCGCCGGACAGGTCGCCGGACGGGAGGCGCGCGTCTCCGGGGCCGGTCTCGGGATCGAGGAGCCGCCGCCGGCGCCCCCCCGGCCCCGCGTCCAGCGCTCCTGGCTCGAGCGGTTCGGCGGGGGTGCGCGCGATCTGGCTCGCGGCGTCTGGCGCAAGGGCGAGCAGGACAACGTCTTCTTCCTGGCCGGCGCCATCGCGTTCAACGTGCTGGTGGCTTTTCTGCCGCTCGCCATCGCCATTGTCGGCATCGCGGGGACCGTGCTGCGCTTCCAGGGCGCGGACGCCGAGCAGACGCTCCTGAACTACCTGTCGCGCACCATCCCGACCGCGGTGAACCTGAACGTCAAGCCGATCCTGGACGCGCTGGCGGCGAAGAGCACGGGCATCCTGAGCGTCGGCACGCTGTTCTTCCTCTGGGTCGCCACCCGGCTCGTGGGGACCCTCCGCACCGTCCTGCGCGAGATCTTCGACATCGCCGAAGGCCGCAGCATCATCTCGGGAAAGCTGTTCGACATCAGGATGGTGTTCGCCGCAGGGACGCTCTTCGCCCTCAACGTGTCGCTCACCCTGGGCCTCCGCCTGGGCGCGCAGTTCGTCTCGCGCGGGCTCCGCATCGATCCGGCCGCGATCCTGGTGGTGAGCATCGCCCGCGAGTGGTGGCCGCAGCTGGTGGCGTTCCTCACCATCTGGGTCATGTTCTTCCTCGTCTACCGCTACCTCCCGCCCCGGCGGATCCGGTGGAGCACCGCCCTCATCGCGGCCACCTTCACGGCGTGCCTGGGCGAAGCGCTCAAGTACGCCTTCAGCTGGTACGTCACCAACGTCGCAGACTACCGCTCCGCGTGGGGGAACATCGCCACCTTCATCATCCTGGTGCTGTGGATCTATTACAGCGCCATCGTGTTCATCCTCGGCGGTGAGGTGGCACAGGTCGTTTCCATGCAGCGGACGCGGCGGCGCCAGAAGGAGCGGCTCGGATGAGAGGCGTCGTCGTGGTCGCGTCTGGCTCGCTCGTCCTCGAATCCCGATCCCGCTAGATTAGCCGGATGCCGAACGGACGACCGGACGGGAAGAAGGTGGTGGTGCGCAACAAGAAGGCGCGCCACGAGTTCGAGATCCTGGAGACGTACGAGGCAGGGCTCGTGCTCCGGGGTCCCGAGGTGAAGTCCATCCGGGAGGGACGCGCCAGCCTTTCGGAGGCGTTCGCACGCGTCGACGGCGGCGAGGTCTGGCTCTACGGCATGCACGTCACCCCGTACGACCCGGCATCCCGCTGGAACGCGGACCCGACTCGCCCGCGGAAGCTGCTCCTCAGGGCCCCCGAAATCCGCCGCCTCGTGGGCGCCGTGCAGGAGAAGGGGCTGGCCCTGGTCCCGCTCGAGCTGTACTTCCGGCGCGGCCTGGCGAAGATCGAGCTCGCCCTGGCCCGCGGGAAGAAGCTCCACGACAAGCGCGAGACGCTGAAGCGCCGGACGCACCAACGGGAGATGGAACGCGAGCTGGGGCAGCGCTGATGCGATCGCGACTCTGGCCGGCGCTGCTGCCCCTGCTCCTGTCCCTCGCGGCGACGGCGCGGGCGCAGACCCTGCCGCCTCCCCTCGAGGTGCGCGGCGACGGCGACCCCGTCAAAGTCTCCGTCGGCATGCACCGCGGGTACCCCGCCTATCCGGCCTGGGTGCTCCGGGCCGTCGGCGCCCGCGTGGATCCCACCCCCGACGGCGTGCGCGTCGTGTTCGACGCCGACACGCTCCTCTTCCACCTCGGATCCCCGTTCTTCACGGCGGGCGGCACGCCCTGGCAGCTCGTGCAGCCGGTGTACCGCGAGGGCGGGGTGCTCTACCTCCCGCACCAGCTCTTCGCCGAATGGCTCCCGCGGAGCCACGGCGACCGCATCGTCTACGACGCCGGGCGCCTCGAGCTCAGGCGCCAGCAGGCCTCCCGGCCGCCTTCGAAGGCGGCCGCGGATACGGCGGTCCCCGCCCGTGCATCGCCCTCGCCCCTGGTGGTGATCGACCCCGGCCACGGCGGCGACGACTCGGGCGCCGTCGGGCCGAGCGGGCTGAAGGAGAAGGACGTCGTCCTGCAGGTGTCGAAGCGGCTTGCGAAGGTCCTGGTGGAGCGCGGGTACGAGGTGCGCCTGACCCGCACGACGGACACGCTGATCCCGCTGGCGCAGCGACCGCACCTGGCGAACGGCTGGCGGGGCGGCCGTCCGGGATTGTTCATCTCCATCCATGCGAACAACTTCCGCGACCGGCGAGTGAAAGGGTTCGAGACCTTCTTCCTCTCGACTGCCCGCACCGAGGACGAGCGCCGCGTCGCCGAAATGGAGAACTCGGCCGTGGAGTACGAGACACCCGGCCATACCGTCACCGAAACGGACGACCTCTCGCTGATCCTGAACAACCTGCGCAACGACTTCTACATCCGCGCCTCCCACGCCCTCGCGGGACTGGTTCAGAAAGAGTTCGCGCCGTTCCAGGACGGGGACGACCGCGGCGTGAAGCAGGCCGGCTTTCGCGTCCTGGTAGGGGCCTTCATGCCGGCGGTGCTGGTGGAGCTGGCGTTCATCTCGAACCCCGCGGAGGAGCGCCTGCTGGGCTCCGGCTCCTTCCAGGTCAAGCTCGCCAACGGGGTGGCGGACGCGGTGGACGACTTCTTCCGCGAATACGACGGCCTCTGGACGGGCGCGAGCCCGTGAGCCGGGCGTGAACCTCGACCAGGACGTCTTCGGCGCCCGGTTCCAGAACCCCGTGCTCCTCGCCAGCGGGACGGCCGGGTACGGCCAGGAGCTCGATCGGATCCTGGATCTCGACGCCCTGGGCGGCCTGGTCACGAAAGCCGTGACGCCCGAACCTCGCGTGGGCAACCCGGCGCTGCGCGCCGCGGAATACTGGTCGGGGATGCTGAACTCGGTCGGGCTCGCCAATGTGGGGCTCGACGCGTTCCGTGCGGAGAAGCTTCCCTGGCTGCGCGACCGACTGCGCGCCGCGCACGTGCTGGTGAACGTCGCCGGGGGGGTGGTGGAGGACTACGTGGCCGTGGTGGACGGTCTGGACGGGGAAGAGGGGTTCCTCGGCTACGAGCTGAACGTGTCGTGCCCCAACGTGAAGGAGGGCGGCGCGGCGTTCTGCGCCCGCCGTGAGCTGCTGCACGAGGTGGTGGCCGCGGTGCGCGCGCGCACCCGGCGGCCGCTGGTGGTGAAGCTGGCGCCCAACCTCCCCGACATCGCCGGGACCGCCGAAGCGGCGGTGACGGCGGGGGCGGATGGGCTGACGCTCATCAACACGTTCCCGGGTCTCCTGTTCGACCTGGAGACCCGACGCTCGGTGCTCGGGGCGGGGACCGGGGGGGTGAGCGGGCCGGGGATCCTGCCCATGGGGGTGCACGCGGTGTGGAGCGTGCGCCAGCGCGTCGATGTCCCCATCATCGGTGTGGGTGGTATCCGGACGGGGGAGGACGCGGTACAGTACCTGCTCGCGGGGGCATCCCTCGTCGCCCTCGGAACCGCTACATTCGCGGACCCGCGCACAGCGGAACGGGTATTGAGAGAACTGCGGCGATACGGCCGCAGACACGGCATCTCCCACGTGCGGACGCTCATCGGGACCGGGCGTCTGGACGATCAGCGAGACGATCGATGAAGAGCCTTATCATCGCCCTCGACCTGCCCACGGCTGGCGAAGCGCTCGGCCTCGTGGAACGGCTGGGTGATTCTTCGGAGTACTACAAGGTGGGCGCCCAGCTCTTCACGCGTGAGGGGCCGGCGCTCGTGCAGGAGCTGAAGGACCGGGGCAAGCGCGTGTTCCTCGACCTCAAGTACCACGACATCCCGCACACCGTGGCCCGCGCGGTCGCGGCGGCTCGGGAGTTGGGCGTGGAGATGCTGACCCTGCACGCCTCGGGCGGCCGCGCCATGCTGGAGGCCGCACGGGAGGTGGTGAGCCCCGGGGAGGAGGGGGCGCCACTGCTCCTGGGCGTGACGCTGCTCACGTCCGTCACCGCGGCGGACGTGGAGGAGGTCTGGGGCAAGGAGCTGCGCTCGCTGCGCGACGACGTCGGCCGGCTGGCGGCGCTGGCCGCCGATGCCGGGCTGGACGGCGTCGTCTCATCCGCGCTGGAGGTGGAGACGCTGAAGCGGAAACACGGGGCGGCGTTCGTGGTGGTCACCCCGGGGATCCGGCTGACGGGAGAGGTCTCGGGCGACCAGGCGCGGATCGCCACGCCCACGGAGGCGGTGAAATCCGGGAGCGACTACCTGGTCGTGGGCCGGCCGGTCTACGAGGCGGAAGACCCGGCGGCGGTGGTGCGGACGATCATGGCCGAAGTGGCCGGAGCCCGGGAATCCGACGTCGCCGTATGACCCGAGCGCTGGTGGCCGCCCTCGTGCTCGCCGCCTCCCCTGCGGCGCTGTCGGCCCAGGACCCCATCGGGCCGATGCTCCATCGCTTCTCCACGCTGTGGCAGCGCGGGGATGCCGCCGCCCTGGCCGAGTACGGCGCCAGCGCGGGGATCGAGCTCGAGATCGAGGGTGAGCCGATCGGATTGATCACCGGACGCAAGCTTTCCGCCGCGCTCCGCGGCGTGTTCGCCAACCAGGAGACCGTGTCGGTGATCCCCGGGATGAGCGAGCGGGTGGCCGGCGTGGACGACCGCGCGTTCGCCGAGCTGCGCTGGATGCTCCGACCCGCGGGCGCCGTCGCACCCGAGCGCCACACCGTTTTCCTCGGACTGGTGCGGGAGCGCGACGGCTGGCGCGTGTCGCAGATCCGGATCCTGAGGTAGATGGTCGGGCTCCTCGGCAGCATCCTGGCCCTGCAGCAAGCCCGGACGGGCGACACCATCGGCTTGTCGAAGGGTGTCGGGCAGATCGTGGACACCGTCGCCGCCCGTTTCGAGGCCGCGAAGGCGCACGGGCTCCGTGCACTGGTGAACTGGCCGGAGCTGGTGGCGGACTTCGTCCGGGTCGCTTTCATCCTGCTCCTGGCGTACATCGCCTACCGCCTGCTGAAGGTGTTCACCCGGCGGCTGCAGCGCGAAGTGGACGAGCCGGACATGGTCCGCAAGCGGCTGCGCGAGCAGCGCGCCCAGACCATGGCGAGCCTGCTGAACAACGTCGGGCTCATCACCATCGCGGTCCTCGCCGCGCTGATGATCCTCGGCACCTTCATCGAGATCGGTCCCCTCCTCGCCGGCGTCGGCGTGCTCGGCCTGGCCTTCTCCTTCGGTGCCCAGACGCTCGTCAAGGACCTCATCGCCGGCGGCTTCATGCTCGTGGAAGGCCAGTTCGCGGTGGGCGACGTGGTGCGCGTGGGCGACACGGCCGGCATGGTCGAGAAGATGACGCTCCGCACCATGGTGCTACGCGACGTCAACGGCGTGGTGCACATCATCCCGAACGGCTCGGTCGAGATGCTGAGCAACCTGACCAAGAACTGGTCGCGCGCGGTGCTGGAGATCGGCGTCGCCTACAAGGAGGACGTCGACCGCGTCATGGAGGTCATGCGCGACGAAGCGATCCGGATGTGGAAGGACGCCGACTGGGCGCCGCTCATCGTGGAGGAGCCCACGGTCCCCGGGGTCGAGCGCTTCGACGACTCGGCCGTGGTCATCCGCGTGATGTTCAAGACACTCCCCCTCAAGCAGTGGGACGTGGCGCGACAGTTCCGGCGCCGGATCAAGAACCGTCTCGACGACGAGGGGATCGAGATCCCGTTCCCGCACCGCACGCTCTACTGGGGCACCGAGGGCGAGCAGAATCCCGGCCTGGCCAGGGCCGCGGCGGAGCGCGGCAACAGCTAACCCGACCCGGAACACACGGATTCCGATGGCCCTGCGGTTCTACAACACCCTCACCCGCGCAGTCGAGCCCTTCGCGCCGCTCCACGAAGGGCGAGTCGGCCTCTACGCCTGCGGCCCGACGGTCTACCAGCTCCCGCACGTGGGGAACTACCGCACGTTCCTGTTCGACGACCTCCTCCACCGCTACCTGGAGTGGAAGGGGTACGACGTGCGCTACGTCATGAACCTGACGGACGTGGACGACAAGATCATCGCCAACGCCCGCGCCGCGGGCGTGCCGATCGCCGAGTACACGACGCCCTACATCGACGGCTTCATGAAGGAGCTCGAGCGCCTCGGCGTGCGGCCGGCCGATGTGTATCCCCGCGCCACCGCCAGCCTCGACGCCATGCGGGGGCTGGTGGAGCGGCTGGTGGAGAACGGCCACGCCTACCGCGCAGACGACGGGTCGGTCTACTACGACATCTCCTCGTTCGGCGGCTACGGCAAGCTGTCGCGCATCCCGCTCGACGAGGTGCGCCAGGGCGAACGCGTGGCCACGGACGAGTACGAGAAGGCCGATGCCCGCGACTTCGCGCTCTGGAAGGCGGCCAAGGAAGTGGACCGGGAGGTCGGCGCGGCCTGGGCGTCGCCGTGGGGCGAGGGTCGCCCGGGATGGCACCTGGAGTGCTCCGCCATGAGCATGGCGCACCTGGGCGAGACCTTCGACATCCACACCGGCGGCGAGGACCTCGTCTTCCCGCACCACGAGGACGAGATCGCGCAGTCCGAGGGCGCCACCGGCCGCCCGTTCGTGCGATACTGGCTGCACGCCCGTCACCTCATGATGGACACCGAGAAGATGTCCAAGTCCCTCGGCAACGTCGTCCGGGTCACCGACATCCTGGACGCCGGCTACCCTCCCGTCGCGCTCCGCTACCTCCTCGTCTCCGCCCACTATCGCAAGGAGCTCCGCTTCTCCTACGACGCGCTGGACGACGCCCGCGCCGCCACCCGCCGGATCCTGGATTTCCGCGATCGGCTGACCGACGCGGCCCTGGCGGCAAGCGGGGCCGGCGACGACAGTGCAGCCGTCCGGCTCCCGGATGCCGGGCTGCCGGCTCTGGCCGACGCAGCCGTGGCCGGCTTCGAGGCCGGGCTCGATGACGACCTGAACACGCCCGCCGCCCTGGCCGCGCTGTTCACGTTCATCCGCCAGGTGAATGCCGCCCTGGACGGGGTCGGGGCCGTCGCGCCTGACGCGCTGGAGCGGGCCAGCTCCGCGCTGTCGTCGATGGACGACGTGCTGGGAATCCTCGAGCTCGCCGACCGCCGCGAAGGCCCTGCGGAGGCGCTGGTCGCGCGCGTCGAGGGCCTCATCGCGGATCGCCAGCAGGCCAGGAAGGACCGCGACTTCGCCCGCGCGGACGCCATCCGCGACGAGATCGCCGCCATGGGCGTGATCCTGGAGGACACGCCGCAGGGGCCGCGCTGGAAGCCGGCGGACTGACTGCTGACGGGAACGCCCCTTGCGCCTTCGCCGCACCGACTTCGGACCTGTGCAGGGAGGCGGGCGTGCGACGGATCGGCGGGATCGGAGGGGCTCTGCTCCTCGCGGCGGTGGCGCTCGCCGGCTGCGACAGCAGCCGGGACAACGAGGGCTGGCAGCCGAATCAGACCATGCGGGACACGCTCCCGGCCGCGGCCACGCCGGCGGACTCCAGTGCGGGCCTGACCGTCACGCTGACCGAGTGGAACGTGCGCCTGGCCAGGGACACCGTCCCGCCCGGGATCCGGCATTTCCGCGCCAGGAACATCGGTGAGCTGAAGCACGTCCTGGCGGTGCAGGGCGGTGGCGGCGAGTGGCAGACGGACACCATCCCGCCCGGCGGCTGGGCCGCCCTGGACGTGGACCTGCGCCCCGGGACGTACACGGTCTACTGCCCCCTCGACACCGATCGGGGCGACCACTCCCGGCTCGGCATGCAGACGTACCTGGCGGTCCTCCCCGAAGGCGGGTCTGCGACAGTCGGCTCCGAGCGCCCGCGGCCCGGTGCCGCGGAGCCGAGGGCCGGCCCGGCGGTGCGGAACCCGCAGGCCGATGCCGAGCCGCCCGACACGGGCGGACTGCCCTAGCGCGTCCGGGACGCTTGCCATGCCTCCGCGCTCCAGGATCCTGGATGTGGCAGGCGTGCGGATCATCAGCGTGGACCGGGTGGCTGGCGACTGCTTCTTCCAGAAGCACGGCGGTGAAGGGACGCCTGAAGCCGTGCCGCGCGTGGACGTGCAGGGGCGGATCAGTACAGAGTGTCGGGGGAAGCCGGGTGGGGGACTCGAACCCCCGACCTGCTGATTACAAATCAGCTGCTCTGCCAACTGAGCTAACCCGGCGAAGGCCAGGAATCTCGATCCGCCGGGTCCACGGGTCAACCGCGCTATCCGGCGGACGGTGACGGCGGGGGTCCGGCGCATGGGGCCGTTTGCCATAACGGTCGGTCTAGCCGTTCCCGAGCAGGCGGTCGATGTGGGACCGGACGGCGCGCACCTGCGGTTGGAGGACGGGGTCTGCTTCCGCCCAGAGCTCCGCGAACGCGTCGTAGTAGCGGATGGCGGTGACCGTGTCGGCGGACTGCTCCGCGAGCTCGCCGATCCGGCGGTAGACGGGGGCGAGGGGGAAGAGAATACCGGCGGCGTTCGGGAAGGCGCCGTCCCGTTCGATCCTCGCCGCTTCCATGTACTGGGCCAGGGCGGAGTCGGGGCGCTGGAGGCCGTCGAAGGCCAGGGCCTGGATCAGGTGATCCGCCAGCACGTGGTTGCCGAAGTTGCTGCGGACCGCTTCCCTCTCCTGCGCTATGGCGCTCGCCGGGTCACCGCGCTCGAGCGAACGGACCGCGAGCAGGCGGCGGCTCCAGGCGCCGCTGCGCAGGAGAACCGTGAACGAAGGGTCGGCATCCCAGCGGGCGGGATCCTCGCCTTCGGCGGCGCACGCAGCCAGCTCCCGGCTGCGCCCGATCTCGGCGGCGGCCGCGCATATGAGAAACCTGCTCAGGTGCATGGGCGCCCGGGCGATGCCGGTGTCGGGCATGGCCGGGGCGGCGCGCTGGAGCAGGGTCCAGGCGCGATCCGGCTGACCGGTGAGCGTGGCGACGTGGGCCACCGCTGCCACCGCCGCGGCCCGGTCCCACGGATGGCCCCGGCCGGTGTCCGCGAGCACGGCCTGCAGTCCGCGGCCGGCGGCGGCGAGCTTACCGCGGGCGAGGTAGACGTAGGGACAGCCGTCGTAGGTCGGCCGGCCCGCGCAGAAGGCCTCGGCGCCTTGCCAGCTGCGGTGCAGGAGGTGGTGCAGGAGCACGGCCGCCGGATCGAGCTCCAGACCGGCGCGGGTGGCCGTGAGCGCCCGGACGCGGTAGAGGCTGTCGGCCAGTGCGGTGCGCCCCAGCGCCCACGCCGCCGCGCCGCCGCGGGCGAGCGAGAAATCCGCGGCGATTCCGGTGGGGTTGGTCCGGAGGTGCTGGAGCGAGACATCCAGCGCCCGTTCCCAGCCGCCCTGCCAGAGGGCGACGTCCGCAAGGAACGGCATGGAAGCGTCAGCCGTGGGCGGATACTCCGCCAGCGCGGCCCCGGCTGCCGCCGCCGCGGCTGTCAGGTCCGAGGCGATGTAGCGCTGGTACAGCGCTTCCATTCCGAGCTGCCCGTCACGCGGGAGCTCGTCTCGCAGCTCGTACGCGCGCAGCATGTGCGGGACGGCGAGGTCGAAGCGACCCAGACGCTGGTAGTGGACGGCCAGGACGAAGTGGGCGAACGCGAAGTCGGGCTCGATCCGGATCGCCTCCAGCAGCGGCTCGTCGCCGTGCGCCGGGTCGTGCCAGAGCTGACCGGCCGACAGGTAGTGCGACATCGCCCGCAGCGCATCGATGCGCGCGCTGGTGATCGGCGGGAGCGGCGGACTGCTCCGGATGCTGGCCCTCGACTCGCCCAGCCGCTCGCGTAGCTCCCGTGAAAGCGCCGTCACCGCCGCCGACAGCTGGTCGAAACCCGCCACCGTGCTGGCCCGGATCCGCTCCTCGCAGCCAGGCCCCGCGAGGATCGAAACCGCCAGGACGTAGTCGTTGCCGACTGGCAGGATCCGGCCGGCCAGCACACCCGCCGCTCCCTCACGCTCGGCGATCTGACACGCGAGCGCCGCGTCGACGCGCGTGTCACGCGGCAGGCGCATGCGCCCGAGCACGTCCTCCAGCCCGCGACGGGTGAACGCGCCGAGACCGCCCACCACGCTGGTGTAGCCGGCGGAGCCCACATCCCGGACGAGCAGGGTCTGGAACGCGAGGGCGAGAGCCGTATCGGCCCCGGGCATGTCGAAATCCGACACGAGCAGCCAGTCGCCCCGGGCGAGGGGGGAGGTGACGCGGCCACTGGCCTCCACCGCGATGGCGGACGACAGCCGGCTGGCACGTAGGATCCCCCAGCCGGTCAGAACGAGAATCACGGCGGCCACACCGCCCACGACCAACCGGTCGCGAAAGCCGGAGGGGCGGCGTCGGGCGCGGTTTGGTGCGGTTGCCGGGCGAGATGATTCGCGCAGGGAGTGATCCGCGGGCGCGCGTGCGCCGGTGTCGCCGGAGGTGATCGACGCCACCTCGGCGGGTTCCCGAGCTGGCCGCGGCTCGGCTGGAGCATCGTGGAGCGTTTGCGCGAGGGCGACCAGCTCCGGCGACGGCTCCAGCTCGAGCTCCCGAGCCAGCTCAACGGCCCACGACTCGTAGACGCCGAGCGCGCCCGCGCGGTCCCCGGCGGCCGCGAGGGCCCGGATCAGCTCGTCCGCCGCGGCCTCGCTCTCCGGCGCCAGTCGCAGCGCCCGGATTGCCGTCTGCGCGGCCTCCGGCAGACGACCGCTCGAGATGTGGGCGTACGCCGCCTCCCGGGCAGCGTTCGCGGCCGCGGAGCGGAGCCGGTCCCGCTCCGTCCCGGCCCACGCTTCGAACCCCGCCGCCCCGCTCGCGTGGAACCCGGACAGGAACGGGCCGGCGTAAAGGTCGAGCGCGGTACCGTGATCGCCCGCGGCGATGGCGTCCTCGAACGCCAGGACGTCGCAGGCGATGGCACCCGGCGCCACACGGACGTCATTCTTCCCCCGCAGCTCCAGGATCTCCGGGCCCGCCGCCCGCCGGATGCGGGTGAGCGCCTGGCTCAGGGCGCCACGGGCGTGCTCGTCGTCGCTGTCCGGCCAGAAGAGGGCGCACAGGGTATCACGGCGAACGAAGCCCCGGGGACGGGCAAGGAGGAGATAGACCAGGAGGGCCAGGCTCCTCGGCTGAGCCAGCACGAAGCCGACGCTTCCGCCTTGTGCCGTGCGGAGGTCGGGGGATCCGAACGTCCGGAGTCGAAGCACCAGATCACGCACTGGAACGGCCGCGCGGACGGGGACGTCGACTTCCTCCGCGCGGGTGAACCTCCACGATACCCTCCACGCACGACAAGAGCAACGGGACAGGGGCGCACACCTCCCCTGTCCCGTTGCCCGGGCAGTTCGAAACGGCCGGTCCCTCGTGGCGGGCTCGCCGGAGCGGCCCGCCGCGAGGTGTCAGCGGTCAGTCGACAGGCGAATCCTCAGCCGTGCAGACCGTCATGTCCATCAGCGGCGCCGGCGTAGCCTTCTTGCTCTCGGCGCCGAACAGCCTGTACGAGACCGTCCCGCCTTCCCCCCTCAGGTTCACGCTCCACGTCCCGGTGGCCGCGGGCGTCAGCTCCTTCGTGACGCTCACCCCGTTCTGGATCTGGATCAGGCTCACGCCAGGGTCCGCGTTCTCCCACGCGATCTTGACCTGGAGCTGACCGCTGCGCGGGTGAGCCCTGTACGTGCAGCTGCTGCCGAACACGGGCGACCCGCCCCCGGTGACCTCGAAGCTCTGCTCATTTCCGTCGGCGGCCAGGTATTCCGTCCCCGCGGCCACGTGCGCCACCAGCGTGCACGTGCCCGCGGCATCGAAGCTCACGACACCGCCGCTCACGGTGCAGACGCCGGTCGTGCTCGAGGTCGTGGACTTGGTCCCGTCACTCGGAGACGTGTACGTCGGCATGAAGGTCCCGCCGACCGTGGCGCTCGACGGCACGTTGTTGATGCTGACCGTGGTGGACGCCTTCGCGATGTTGAAGCTCTGCGAGAGCGGACCGGCGGACGTATAGCCGCCGACCGCGGCCTGCGACGCTACGATGATGCAGTGGCTCGGATCCACCGCCGCACCCGTGATCGTCACCATCCCGCCGGTGACCGAGCAGCCGGTGCTGCTCGTGTCCAGGGCGAAGGTGATGGCCCCCGTGCTGTTGCTGCTGGTGTATCCGGCCACGCTGAACGGCGCGTCACCGTACGTCTTCGCCGGCAGTATCGAGAGATCGAAGGTGAAGTCCGGGGTGATCGGCGCGGCCGGGGACACGGTGATGTCCCGGGGGACCGCGTTCGCCGCCAGGTAGTTGCTGCCTTCTGCCACGTGCGCGGTGAGCGTGCAGGTCCCGGCGGCGATGTAGCTCACGTAACCGCTCGTCCCATTCACCGTGCAGATGCCGGTGGTGCTCGAACTCACCGAGGTGGCCCCGTCGCCGTCCGCCTCGACCGTGGGCGTGAAGCCGCCGCCCACCGTGCCGCTGCTCGGCGTCCCCGGGGCGAAGGCCAGGTCCGGCACGGCCTTGTTGATCGTGAACGTCCCGGCCACGTAGCTGAAGCTGTAGTTGGCCGAGGTGAGGCCGCTCGGCGTGATGGAGTACGTGCCCGCGTTCGTGGGCGGCGTCGTCGAGGAGCCGTAGCTCGTCCCGCCGGTCCCCGCGAACGTGTAGACGAGGCTCCCACCGAGCGCTGTCGAGTCCTCCGATCCTGCGAAGGTGCTGTAGCCAACGCCGAAAGTCGGCGTGGGATCGAGGTAGGTGATGGTCTGGTTCTTGGCCGTCACGGTCAACGCCGCCTTCGCGATCTGGAAGCTCTGCGAGATCGGCCCCGCGGCCGCGTAGGTCCCATCCGCCGCCAGCGACGCTGTGATCACACAGGATGCGGGATCCACCGCCGCCCCGGTGATCGTCACCTCACCCGCGGAGGTCACGGAGCAGCCGCTGCCCGCCCCGAGGGCGAACGTCACGGCCCCCGTGCTGTTCGTGCTCACATAAGGCGGGCCCGCCACGCTGAACGGCGCGTCACCGTACGTCTTCGCCGACAGCGTGCCGAGGTTGAAGGTGAAGTTCGGGGCGATCGGCGCGGCCGGGGACACCACGAAGCTCTGGGGACCGCCGTCGGCCGAGGTGAAGTTGGGGCCCTCCGCCACGTGCGCCACGAGGGTGCAGGTCCCGGCGGCGATGTAGCTCACATCAAGGCCGCTCGCCGTGCAGACGGTCAGAGTGCTCGACGTCACCGATGTCGCCCCGTCTCCGTCCGTCTCGACCGTCGCCGGGAACCCGCCGCCGACCTGAGCACCCAACGGCAGTACTTGGATCACGACCTGCACGGGCGTGGCCTTCGCGATGTGGAAGCTCTGCGAGATCGGACCCGCGGCGGTGTAGACGCCGGCCGCCGCCAGCGACGCTTCGATCATGCAGTACGCGTCGCCGACTGCCGCGCCGGTGATCGTCACCTGGCCCGCGGAGGTCACCGAGCAACCGGCGCTGCTGCTGCCCACGGCGAACGTGATGGCGCCAGTGCTGTTGGTGCTGTTCGTGTATCCGGCCACGCTGAACGGCCCGTCCCCGTATGTCTTCGACAGAGCGGGGAGGTTGAAAGTGAAGTTCGGCGTGATCGGGGACGGCGACGACACTGTGAAACTCTGCGGCGCGCCGTCGGCCGCGAGCCAGTTCGTTCCCGCGGCCACGTGCGCCACCACCGTGCAGGTGCCAGTGGCGATGTAGCTAACGACACCGCCGCTCACGGTGCAGACGCCGGTCGTGCTCGAGGTCGTGGACTTCGTCCCGTCACTCAGAGACGTGTACGTCGGCGTGAAGGTCCCGCCGACCGTGGCGCTCGATGGCACGTTGTTGATGCTGACCGTGGTGGACGCCTTCGCGATGTTGAAGCTCTGCGAGATCGGCCCCGCGGCCGCGTAGGTCCCATCCGCCGCCAGCGACGCTGTGATCACACAGGATGCGGGATCCACCGCCGCCCCGGTGATCGTCACCTCGCCCGCGGAGGTCACCGAGCAACCGGCGCTGCTCGCGCCCAGCGCGAACGTGATCGCCCCGGTACTGTTGGTGCTGCTCGCGAAGCCCGCCACGCTGAACGCCGCGTCGCCGTACGTCTTCGCCGGCAGCGTCGAGAGGTTGAAGGTGAAGTCCGGCGTGGGGAGGGCCGCCGTCTCGTACGCGCCAATGTCGCACGCGTCACCCTGTGGCCGGCTCACGCCGCGCTGGTCGGTGTCGACGGTGCTACCACAGCCGATGGTGCCAGAGGGTATCTGGTCGATTGCCGCGCTCTCCGTGGCGAGGGCGTGGGTCCACGTGAAGCCGCCGTTGTCGGCCAACGGCCCGAGCCCCGGGTCAACGCCGACGATGTTCCCGTTGGCGCCGTCGGTGAACGAATGACCCGACGCGCTCTCGATCAACGTGTAGGTAGCCGTGACGCGCCCACTGGGATCCCCAAGGTCTGGTTTCGCATTCGAATCCGTAGTAACGCAGGTATTGTCCGCCAGGAGGGCCGCCGAGAGCACGGTCGCGCCCCCTTCAGCGTATACGCCACCCCCCGTGTACGCGGAATTCCCCGCCACCGTGCTGAATTCGACGTTCAGCGTCCCGTCTGAGATGTAAACTCCACCACCGAGCCACGAGCCGCTGTTCCCGCTCACGGTGGAATTCCGCACCGTCGCCACGCCATTCGAGACGCGGATTCCGCCTCCGCCATGCGCACTGTTCCCGCTGATGGCGCTGTTCTCCACCATCAAGGTCCCATAGCTGAAGCTGATCCCACCGCCATCCTGGATCCCGGCATCTCCGGAAAACGAGTTGCCCGTGATCGTGCTGTTCCGCACGGTGACGTTCGCTTGGAAGACGCTGATGCCTGCCCCGAAGAGGGAGACGTTGCTGCCACCCGTAACGGTGTTGTCTCTGACGACCATGCCTGTCCAGGAGCGCGGTGGCGTAGCTGATGTTCATTCCACCACCGTTAACACCGGTTGTACGCCCGTCGCGTACAGTCATCCCGTGCAACTCGACGACAATCGCCTCGGTAAAGTTGTAGATCTCGAACACTCGATAGGAATTCTGACCCCGCAGAGAAAGGCTCTCGGCCCCGGGTCCGCGGATGATCAGCGATTTGTTGATGATCAGCGTCGACGCGAGATCGATGTCACCGGTGACGGCGAACGTGATGGTGGCGCCGCTGCTGGCGTACGAGATCGCCTCGCGCAGCGTGCAGTCGCCCGTGTCGCAGGATCCGTCGGAGTGGTCCGCGCGCGTGTTCACCACGGGCGCGCCGGGATCCTGGGCCATGATCACCACCTTCTCGTACGCCCCCACGTCGCAGGCGGTGCCCTGCGGCCGCGTGATCCCACGCTGGTCGGTGCTGACGGCCGCACCCGTGTGGTCCGTGCAGCTGGCGGCGGGGATCTGGTCGAGCGCCGGGCTGCCCGGGAGCAGCGCGTACGTCGCCGTCGATCCGCCGTCCACGGTCAGCGCGCCCAGGCCGGCGCTGGCGACCCCCGTCTGGTCTCCGGTGGAGATGAAATTGGCCGTGAAATTCACGTTGGCGCCGGCCGCTCCGACGAGATTGTAGCCCAGGCTCGAGAAGCCGCTGGAGCTGCTCGCCGCCACGTCGTTCGCCGTGCTGCCGTCCGAGAGCGTGTTGCCCCAGATGACGCTGCCCTTCACGTAGGTCTGCGTCGACCCGCTCTGGGTGGAGTAGATCCCCCCGCCCCCGACCGCCGCGGAGGTGCCCCCGCGGTTCCCGGTGATCGTGCTGAGGATGATGCGCGCGTCGCTCGAGGCGATCTTGATCCCGCCACCATAGCTCGCGGCCTGGTTCCCGGTCACGGTGCTGTTCACCATCGTCAACGTGCCGGCATCGATGGAGAGCCCGGCGCCTGTTGCGGTCGCCGTGTTGTCGCTGATCGTGCTGTTCGTGACGATGAGCGTCCCTCTGTTCTCGATCCCCGCACCGAGCAACGCCTGGTTACCTGCTATGGTGCTGTTCGCGACGGTGAGGACGGCCCCGGCCTGGTTGTTGATCCCACCGGCACCGAGGGTCCCACCCTGATTGACGGCAATCTCGCTGTTCGTGACCGTCAGCGTTCCCCGGTTTTCGATCCCGCCCCCGGAATAGATGGCGGTGTTCACGGTGACGGCGCACGCGTCGAGCGTGACCGTCGCCCCGGCGCCGACGAAGACGCCGCCGCCATAGTAGTGGTAGCCGTTGGTGATGCCGAGTCCCGAGATCGAAACCGTCCCCGTCGATACGCTGAACACCTGGGCCACACGTCGGGGAGCCGGGCGCTCTGATGATCACCTTGTTGGCACCCGGTCCGGTGATGGTGAGGCTCCTGCCGATCGACAGGGCGCTTGACGCCAGGTTGAGCATTCTCGTGCCGGTGGCCGTCAGGGCGGGATCGAACGTGATCTCCGCGCCCGCGGACGCGAAGGCGATCGCCTCCCGCAGCGTGCACTCGGTGTCGTCGCACGTCCCATCGCCGGGATCCGCGACGCTGTTCACCACGGGTGCGCTGGCGACCTGCATGGCCGGACCGTCGGGTCCCAGCAGGCTGGTCGGATCCCGGTCCTGGCATGCCAGGGCCAGGGTAGTCAGAAGAAGCACTCCGACCCGTGCGGGGCGGAGCAGAGAAGTCGTTCCAGCCATGAGGACCTCCGGGGTGGCAGGCGCGCACCTTCGCGTGCCGCAGGGTGTCGGTTCCGTGCGCGGGGTCATGCCCGCACATGGAATCTGAGCCGCGACCCTGACCGCACCCTGACCGCACCCTGACCTGCCGGGGAGTGGATGGCTCCGGAAGTCCTCGATTTCGGCCGAATCGGCCAGAAATCCTGACCGGATCCTGACATCGGGAGTGAACCGAACCCTTCAGACCGCTTGTTCCACCTGGACCCCGCCGGCCGCCGTCGTTCTGCTCCTCGCGTGCGGGCATGTGCGCACCTCCCGTCCGCACGCTAGCCTCGCCGGGGCGAGGTGCTCAATAGCGGAATGGGGCGCATTGCGCCGGGGCGACGAACACGGGCGCGATCGGCTCCGGGCGGCTCACCGGCGACGTCAGCCCCGTCGCCTCAGGCAGGCGCCTTCTCCTTTGCGATCTCCCGTTCCCGCAGCTCCCGTCGCAGGATCTTCATCATGGAGCTCTTGGGGAGCTCAAACAGGAACTCGATGGAGCGTGGCACCTTGAAGGGTGCGAGCTGCTCGCGGCAGTAGGCGAGGATGGCCTCCTCGGTGGCGTCGTGCCCGGGCTTGAGGACCACGAACGACTTCACCGTCTCGCCTCGCCGCGGGTCGGGGACTCCGATGGTGGCGGCCTCGAGCACGGCGGGGTGGGCGTAGAGCACCTGGTCGACCTCGTCGGGATAGACGTTGTAGCCGGACGCATCGATCATGTCCTTCTTGCGGCCGACGATGAAGGTGTAGCCGTCGTCGTCGACGCGGGCGAGGTCGCCGGTGAAGAGCCAGCCGTCGCGGAGCGTGGCGGCGGTTTCATCGGGGCGGTTCCAGTAGCCGACCATGACCTGCGGGCCGCGCAGGCAGAGCTCCCCTTCCTCGCCCAGCGGCAGCTCCGTCTCGCCGGTCTCCACGTCCACGACCTTCATGTTCGTGTTCGCCACCGGGATGCCCACGGAGCCGACCTTCCGGAGCCCGTAGAGCGGGTTGACGTGGGTGACGGGCGATGTCTCGGTGAGGCCGAAGCCCTCGGTGATCTTCCCGCCCGTCAGCTCCTCGAAGCGCTGGAGCACCTCCACGGGGAGCGGCGCGGAGCCGGAGAAGCACCCCTTGATGCTGGAGAGGTCGAGCTTCTCGACGCCCGGGTACTCGTTGATGGCGAGGAAGAGCGCGGGCACGGCCGGGAAGATGGTGACCCTGTAGCGGGTGATGCTCTTCACCAGGTCCTTGATGTCGCGCGGGTTGGGGGCGAGCACGATGTGGGCGCCGTGGACCACGGGCCAGAGCATGGACACGGTCATGCCGAACACGTGGAAGTACGGCAGGCACGCCAGCAGCGTCTCCCCGCCGGCTTCGAGCGACGGGAACCAGGCGCGGCACTGCTGCGCGTTCGCCGACAGGTTGCCGTGCGTGAGCATGGCGCCTTTCGACACGCCCGTGGTCCCGCCCGTGTACTGGAGCACGGCCACGTGGTCCAGCGGAATGTCCACCGTGGGCGGCGACGGCGGATTGCCGGCGACGACGTCCTTGAAGAAGTGGACACCCTCCTCCTTCGGCACCTTCACGTACTGCCCGGTCTTCTTCAGCTTCAGCGGCGCGAGCAGGTTGAGCGGGAAGGGGAGGTAGTCGGGGATCGAGGTGACGATGACGTGGCGGACCCCCGTCTTCTCGCGGATCCCGCGGAGCCGGTTCCACCACAGGTAGTCGAGCGTGACCACCACGCTCACGCCCGCGTCGTTGAACTGGTGCTCGACCTCCCGCTCGACGTAGAGGGGGTTGGTGTTCACCACCTGCGCGCCGAGGCGCAGCGTGGCGAAGTAGGCGATGACCATCTGCGGCAGGTTGGGGAGCCAGAGGGCGACGCGGCTGTCCCTCGTCACCCCGAGCGTCGCCAGCCCCGTAGCGAAGCGGTCCACCTGGTCCTTCAGCTGCACCCATGTGAGGGTCTTCCCCTTGAGCGTAACCGCGAGCCCGGAGCCCCACCGTTCCGCGGCCTCATCCAGGTAGTCCACCACCGTCTTCGCTTCCAGGTCCAGTCGGGGCGGGACTTCCGGCTCGTAGTGCTCGATCCAGATCGGTTCCATGGTCGCCTCACCGCCAGAATGTGAACGAGCCGCTCGCTCAGCCGCAGCTCGATGAGTCCCCGGGCCGCCAGCGACAGAAGATCGTGCAGGAGGCCGCGGCCGCCGCCGGTCTTCTCTTCCGCGACGTCCGGCGGGAGCTCCACCACCACTCGCAGGACACCGCTCTCCTCCTCCAGCTCCACCGCCCCCGCGTGCGTCTCCACGAGCCGCCGGATCGGCTGGTTGCTGGCGAGCACATCCCCGCTGAAATGGCGGATGCCCCGCTCCCGGGCCGCCGCGGCCAGGCGCGCCAGCAGCAGCGTTCCGAGACCGCGGCCCTGCGCCGCATCGATCACCGTGACCGCCGCTTCCGCCACGGTCGGGTCCTCGGCGGTGCGGAGGAAGCGGGCCACGCCCAGCCCTTCGATCTCCCGCCCTTCGTCGTCCAGCCAGGCCGCGCCCAGGACGAAGTGGTCGCCGCCGCCGGCGCGGGTGAGGGCCGCCACCTCCGCGTCGGAGAGCTCTGCTTTCTGGGTGAAGAACCGGCTGTAGCGCGACGCGGGCGAGAGGCGGGAGAAGCCCGCCCGGAGGAGATCGGCGTCGTCCGGCCGGAGCGGCCGCAGGAGCACGCGGGTGCCGTCCCCGAGGCGCGCTTCCTCGGCGTAATCCGGACCGAAGGCCCGATGGCCCTGCGGCGCGCTGCCGCGCTTCGTGGGCATCGCTCGCTACACCGCCGCCACCGCCGCCCGCACCCGCCCCGGGGTCATCGGCAGCGTGGTGAGCCTCGCCCCGGTCGCGTCGTGGATGGCGTTGGCGATGACGGCGCCCATGATGGTGATGGCGGGCTCGCCTCCGCCCTGGGGGGAGAGGTCGGGGTTGTCCACGAGGATGACCTCGATCTCCGGTACCCAGGAAAAGCGGGGCAGGTGGTAGGTGCCGAAGTTCTGGTCCAGGACCGCGCCGCCGCGGAAGCGAACCTCCTCGGCCAAAGCGTAGCCGAGGCCCATGGTGATGCAGCTTTCCACCTGCATGGTCGCGCCTTCGGGGTTGATCACCTCGCCCATGTCCTGGGCGACGACGATCCGCTCCACGCGCACGCGGCCGCTCGGCCGGTCCACGGCCACCTGCGCGACCGCGGCGACCCACGTCCCGACCTCCAGCGCCGCCGCCACACCCACACCGCGCCCGGACGGCGCGGGCGCGAATTCGCCGCCGAAGCGCTCTGCGGCGGAGCGCAGCGCCCGCACGGCGCGGGGATCGGCCAGGTGGTCGAGGCGGAAGCTCACCGGGTCCCTCCCCGCGAGCGCGGCCAGCGCATCGATCTGGGACTCCGCGGCGAACGTGTTGGTGTTGGCGCCGGGCGCCCGCCACGGCCCCACGGCCAGCGGCTGACCCTGCCCCTGTCGCTGCCATCCGCCCGCGGACGTCACGCGCACGTGCGGGAACCGGTACGCCGGCTCGGCGCCCCCGCTGCCGGCGTACAGCGTGTCCAGCTCCCAGAGCACGGGGCTGCCCGCGTCGTCGAGGGCCGCTGCGGCCTTCACAACGGCCGCCGGGCGGAAGCGGTCGTAGAAGAACTCCTCGCGCCGCGACCACATGACCTGTACCGGCCGTCCGGCGAGCTTCGACAGCCTGGCCGCTTCCACGGCCTGCCGGTTGTACGTCTTGCCGCCGAAGCCGCCGCCGACGTAGGGCGTGATCACACGCACCTTGTCGGCCGGCACGCCCAGCGCTTCGGCCACCTGGTCGCGGCAAGGGAAGGGGGTCTGGGTCGATGCCCAGACCGTGGCGCCGTCGTCGTCCACGCGCGCGACGGCCGTGTGCGGCTCCATGGGCGCGTGCGCCACGAAGTGGTTGTAGTACGTGTTCTCCACGCGACGCGACCCGAGCCGCCGGCCCTCAGCCACGCTCCCCTCCTCTGCGACCAGCTGCGCGGCCGGTGCCGACGCGGCGAGGTGCTCGAAGATGGACGCGTTGTCCACGGTCGCCTCCGGCTCGTCCCAGCGCGCCTCCAGCCGTGCGGCCGCGTCCATGGCCGCGTCCGGCAGCGGGTGCAGCACGGCGACCAGGTCGCCGTCGCGGACGACGCGGGAACCCTCCACAGCCTCGGCACCGCTCACATCCACGTCCAGCAGCTTTGCGCCGTGGACGGGCGGCCGGAGCGCGCTGGCGTAGAGCATGTCGGGGAGGCGGACGTCGCCCGCGTACAGGGCGTCGCCCGTGACCTTGTCCCGGCCGTCCACGCGCCGCGTCGGCACGCCGCACACGGTGTGCTCCGCCATCGGCTGGAGCGGGACGGCGGTCGGGGCCTGGCCTTCCGTGGCGACGCCCTGTGCGGTCGCCGTCCGCTCCAGCCTGCGACCGCGGACCAGCTCGCCGTACCCGACGGAGCTGGACGGATCGCGCGTGTCGAAGATGCGGCCGTCACGCGTGTCGAGCCGGGCGACGGGGGCGCCCAGCCGCTCGCTCGCCAGCTCCAGCAGCGCGCTCCTCGCCTCGGCGCCGGCCCGGCGTAGCGGGGGCCCGAAGAAGCGGGTGGTCATGGAGCCGAAGGTGCCCATGTCCCAGGGGCACAGGTCGGTGTCGCCCATGACGGCGTCAATCGCGGCGAGCGGGACGTCGAGCTCCTCGGCCAGCATCTGCGGCAGCGATGTGTTCACGCCCTGGCCCATCTCGATCTTCCCCGTGAACAGGGACACCCGGCCATCCTCGCCGATGCGCAGGTACGCGTTCAGGTCGGTCGGGTAGCCGCGCTGCTGATCTGCCGGCAGCGCAGCGAGGAGGTCGGAGACGTCCACGGAGAACAGCACCGTGAGGCCGCCGCCCAGGACGGCCACGAACTCCCGCCGGTCCATGGTGCTCACGACGCACCTCCCTTCATCGCACGCGCGGCGGTGCGGACGGCCTGCACCACCCGGACATGGGTGCCGCAACGGCAGAGGTGCGGCTCGAGCCCCGCCCGGATCTGCTCGTCCGTCGGGTCCGGCGTCTGCCGCAGCAGCGCCACCGCTCCCATGATCATCCCGGGCGTGCAGTACCCGCACTGGAGCGCGTCGTGGTCCACGAACGCCTGCTGGACCGGGTGCAGCTCGCCGTCGGCGGCCAGCCCCTCGATGGTGAGGATCTCCGCGCCGTCCACTCCGGTCACCGGCATGATGCACGAGCGCACCGGGCTCCCGTTCACCAGCACGGTGCAGGCGGCGCAATGGCTTTCGCCACAGCCGTACTTGGTGCCGGTGAGTCCGAGGTCGGTGCGGAGGACCCAGAGGAGGCGGCGCCCCGGATCCACATCGATCTCCGTGGGTCGGCCGTTGAGGGTGAATCGGACGGTGCGCCGCATGGCCGTGCTCCGGTCCCTGAAGGTGGTGGGTGTCGCTTCGCCGGAGGGCCGAGGGGCGCGGTCCCTGGGTCAACGAATAGGCAGAGGCGTGGATGGACACAAGAGAACGGCGGCGGCCGGGACGCCGCGGACGGGACGCCGACATTGTGTGAAGCTGCGCCGTCGTGGCAACGTAGACGAAGGGTCTCCCCCGCAGGCGAGGCATCCGTCCACCCGAGAAGGGAGCGCGATGATGGAGTTCGCCGATACCCAGGACCGGACCGCCGACTACCCGGTGGCTGTCCGCGTTCCCGCCCAGACCGAGCAGCGCAACCGGCTGACTGCCGCGTTCCGCTTCTTCTTCGCCCTGCCTCACCTCATCCTGGTGGGCGGGCCGGTGGCGGTGATCTTCTCCGTGGACTGGAGTTCCGACTCCAACTGGCACTTCGGCTACGGGTCGGCCGGCCTCGTGGGATGCGTCGCGACACTCGCGGCCATCGCTGCCTGGTTCGCCATCCTCCTGGCTGGCGCCTATCCCGAGAGCCTGCGCCGGTTCGCCGCCTTCTATCTTCGCTGGCGCGTCCGCGCCATCGCGTACATGACCCTCCTGCGCGACGAGTACCCGCCGTTCGGCGATGCACCGTATCCGGCGGAGGTGGACCTGCCATTGCCGTCGGGGCCCAGGGACCGCCTCACCGTGGCGTTCCGTTTCTTCCTTGCGCTGCCGCACATGTTGGTGCTCTGGCTGCTCAGCATTGCATGGGCCTTCACCACGGCGCTCGCGTGGGTCGTCATCCTCTTCACGAGGCGCTACCCCGAAGGCCTCTACGGCTTCGCACTCGGCGTGTTCGCCTGGAGCGTGCGCGTGGAGGCGTACATGCTGCTGCTTACGGACGAGTACCCGCCCTTCAGCCTGAGGGCCTGACCCCAGGCTGGAAGCTCCAGCTCAGCGGACTGCGCGGCGCGGTCCGCCGGCTCCGCCGCCGCCCCGCGCCCGCCGCCCCCGACCATCCGTCGGGCTTCGGGCGTCCGCCGGGGCGAGAACGAGCGGCCGACCCCTGCCCAGGGGCCGGCCGCTCGAGCATGGGCGGGCCTGGTCCCGCCTACTGTCCGCTTCCTCCGCCGGGACGCGGCCTTGCGTGGCGCGGTATGGAGGAGCCGCGGCTCGGCGCCTTGACGTGGACCGGGGTGGGCGCGCGGGCCTGCCGGTTCACGGTGCCGCCGCCGTTGGGGCGGGGCTTGGCATGGCGCGTGGACGACGACCCTGAGCGGACCGCTCCGCCGCTCGACCCTCCGGAGGGCCGGCGCACCGCCGGCGGCTTGCCGCTCGTGCCCGAGCCGGGCCGCGTGTAGCCGCGGCCCTTCACGGCACGTCCGCGGCCGAGGTCGGGATGGCCATCGCTCGGCCTCACGACCACGATGCCGCCCCGTGGCCAGCGGTAGTAGCCGCCGTAGCCGTATCCGTAGTAGCCGGGATAGCCGTAGTAGCCCCGATAGCCCCAGAACGGGTCGTAGTAGTACGGGAACGCGAGGCCGAAGCCCCAGCCGTAGCCGATCCGCCAGTACCCGACCGGGTAGTAGGAGTCGCGGCCGTACGGACCGTATCGGCCGTAGCGGTAGGCGCCTTCCCGGTCGATGCTGGCCACCTCGAAGTGGTCGGGGTAGCTCACGGCCACGGCCACGTCGATGACGTCTTCCGGAACGCCAGCGTCGGCCAGCCGGACCAGGTCCTCGGCCTCGAAGCCGAGTGGCTGGTTGCGCTCGGCGATCAGCGCCTTCACCGCCTCGGCGTCGACGGCATCGGCCGCTTCGATGATGTCGTCCACCGAGAGCGTCGCCGACGCCGACATCCGCGCCGATTCGATGGCGCTCGCGCGACCCTGGCTCGGGTCTGCGAGCCCTGCGTCGGTGGCCAGCGACGCCGACGTCCCCTGGTAGCGCTTCACCACCGCGGCGTCCTGAGCGTCCGATGAGACAGTGCGCACCTCCAACAGCTCCGTGGGCGACGCCATCGCGAGGATGCCGGTGAACTCACGCACGCCCGCACCACATTCCTGCCGGCTGTGGACGTACACGCGCGCCAGATTGTCCGAGAAGTCCGCCCGCTCCACGACGCCGCACCCATCCCGCCGCACGATCGACTCCCGATCGGCGCTGAGGGTGCGCGAGTCGACCACGTCGGTCCCCCTGACCGTCACCAGACGCACACCGTCCGCCGTCGGCAGCACGCACAGGCCGTCGGCGTCTTCCCCGTCCTCCTCGGGCTGCCAGCAGCCCACGAACGGCAGCCAGCGGCCATCCACCGCCTGCGCCATCGCGCTAGCCGGCGTGAACGCCACGCCGACCAGCAGTCCCAGCGCCGGCGCGGCGAACGCCGCTCCGAACCCTCCATGCCGTGCCGTCATGATCGTCCTCCCTCTACATGCGAACTGCGAGACCCACCACCGCCCGCGAGCCGGACAGGTCAATGGGGTCGAAGCCCACGAAGTCCGTTCCCTTCAACGTCGCCGTCGCCCACGCATACCGGTACTCGACCTTCATGAGAAGCCGTGCCGACAGCGAGAGCTCTGCGCCCGCAAGCACGTGCCCTTCCGGCCCCATCCCGCGAGCCGTCAGGTGATCCGTGAAGATCCCGAGGTCATCGAAATCCACGAAATCCCCGCTCTGCTCGAAGTCGTACCACACCCAGCCGCCGCCCGCACCCACGTACGGCGACCACGCGCGCGGGACCCACGCGTACCTGCTGATGCTGCGCCCCCGCGGGAAGAGGTAGCCCTTTACCGTCAGCGTCAGAGGCGTGCGCGCCAGCTTCGTCATCTGCTCGATCGGCAGGCCGTTCGTGTCCACCCAGTGCCGGAACTCCGACGGGCGCGACGCCTGCGCGTATTCCACGCCCGCCGCCACGTCCACCCGCTCCGAGGCCCGCCACGCCAGCTCGCCACCGAACGTCCCGGAGCGGAAGTCGCCGCGCTCCACCGTGAGGTTCTCGCGCGTGAAGTCGAACACATCGCTGGACTCACGCGGGAGCGCGTATCCGCCCCACACCGTGAACGTCAGCGAGGGGCGCCGGAACAGGAAGTCCTGGGCAAGGGTGCGCGTCGGAAGGACCGTCAGAAGCGGAATCGAGGCGATGAGCCCTACCAGGGGGATCCATCTCGGCGAGCGGTGCAGCATCTTCACCTCCGCGATCTCGGACCTCGGCCGCCGGTGGACCTGGTGGAGGCCTCGCTTGCGGCGGTCCGGTGTGCCGACTTCGGCGCGTGCAACCAATGTGCCTCCGTGAATTCCGCGTCATTCCGCGAAAAGCTGTCCGCGAGGCGCGGGACGCGTCCCCGTTCTACTACAATCCATGTCATCCGAAGAGGACAATCGACGGGTGGCGGACGCCGCGGCCGTTCCCGACCCGCGCCGGGGTGCCGCCGTTCACGCCGAGGGATGGTCGCAATGTGGCGAAGCGGCCTGGTCCTGGAGGTCACCTGCCGATTGCCCGCGCGGCCCGGGTGGGGCAACTTGCCTGACCACCGGGAGAGGCCATGCGTGACCTGCGGACGACGCGCCGGAGCGGCAGACCCTGGCTGATCGGACGCGTGCTCACGCTGAGCGTCATGATCGGCGTGGCCTGCCTGCTGGTGCGCATCCCGGGCGACCCCGGACCGGCCGGGACCACGATGCGGCTCGGCTTCCTCCTGATCGTCTCCTTCCTCGCGGGTCGGGTGGTCCGCGGCGTCGCGCTGCCGCAGATCACCGGCTACATCCTGATCGGCATCGTCGTCGGTCCGCAGGTGGCGGGCATCATCGACGCGGTCTCGATTCGACGGCTGGACATTTTGAACGAGATCGCCCTGAGCCTGATCGCCCTCTCCGCCGGCGGCGAGCTCCGGATGCGCACGGTGAGGACCCGTATGCGGAGCATCGGGCTGATCACCGTCTCACAGCTCCTGATCGTCTTCGGCGTCACGGCAGCCACGGTCTTCGTGGGGCGCGGGCTGTTCGACTTCCTCGACGGTCGGCCGCCGCGCCTCGCGCTCGCCGCCGCGCTGCTCTTCGGGCTGGTGGCCGTGGCGAAGTCGCCCGCCACGACCATCGCGGTCATCACCGAGGAGAAGGCCAGCGGGGCGATGACCGACGTGGTGCTCGGCGTCACCGTGATCAAGGACGTGATCATCCTCATGCTGACCGCGCTGATGATCCCGCTTGCCGTCATGATCGCCCGCCCGGGAAGCCACTTCGACGTGCACGCGCTGGAGGCCGTGGCCATGGCCATCGGGCTTTCGCTGGCCATCGGCACCCTGTTCGGGTTCACCATCAGCCTGGTGCTGCGTCGGGCGCCCCAGCAGCAGGTGCTCCTGGTCCTCGCCGCGGGCTTCCTTTCCGTCGAGCTCGCCGAGGCCGCCGGGCTCGAGTACATCCTCCTGTCGATGGCCGCCGGCTTCACGGTGCAGAACTTCTCGGCCGAGGGCGCCGGGCTGGTGGCGGCCCTGGAGAAGAACTCCCTGCCGATCTATGCCCTGTTCTTCGCCCTGGCCGGCGCCAACCTGGACATCGTGGCGCTCGCCCACGTTTGGAAGATCGCCCTCGTCCTGCTCGTTGCACGGGTGCTGAGCCTGTGGCTGAGCACGGCCGCGGGCGCGAGGCTCGCCGGCGCCGGCAGCGCCATGGAGCGACACGCGTGGACCGGGTTCATCGCCATGGCCGGCGTCACGCTGGGCATCGCCAACCTGATCCGCGAGCGCTTCCCCGAGGTCGGGCCCGCCATGGCCACCATCATCGTGGCGATCATCGCCGTGAACCAGCTTCTGGGGCCGCCGCTGTTCCGAAACGCGCTAGTCCGCGCTGGCGAGGCGGGGCAGGCGCTGCCCCGCCGCACGCCCTCCCCCCTCACCATCGACCGCTGAGCGGAGCCGCCCCGGGTCGAGGCCGCGGCCACGTGCCTGGAAGGGCCCGTTTCCGGGACCCGCCCTCGCGGTTCCACGCTCGTCGTCGTCAGGGCTCGAGGAGCCGGCCGTTGCCGGGACCATGGGACACCGGCGTTCACTTGACCCGAGCGCCCGTGGAAGCGACGTTCCCATCCTGCTCGCCGCCTCACGGCGGAATTCGGCAGGGCAGGCCCGGGTCCGGCGTGGTTCCGCCGGGAGAGTTCCAGGCGGGAGTAGCTCAGTTGGCTAGAGCATCAGCCTTCCAAGCTGAGGGTCGCGGGTTCGAGTCCCGTCTCCCGCTCTTGTGGGTCAGAGAAGCCCCGGCGCAATAGCAGCTGCCGGGGCTTCCCTCATCCTCGGGCGAGGTGGGCGGGCGGGAGGGTCCGGGTCCCCGCGCCGCCGCCGCTGGCGGGGCCGCCCCCGGCCGTTATACACTACGGCCCGCGCTTCCTTCGAACCGGCGGATGGGATGGAACTCCACGAGGCGGGTCCCGGAGGCCGATCCGGGGCCATCGAAACCCTGGGCGACGAGGTGGGAGAGGCGCTCTGCGCCCGACCGCACCCGCTGCTGGACAACGTGAGCTGCCAGCGCATGCGCGGGCATCCCGGGCGTCACGGGGCGCTGGTCGACACGTCCTCGGCCGAGATCACGCTCTCCTGGGACGTCGAGGATCCCGCCGACGCGGAGTGACGGTTCCGGGGCGGGTCACTGCTCCGGACAGAGGGCGTGCTTCAGCGCCACGGCGCGCGGGGCGCGGGAGGTGACGATGGCGCCGGGCTGCAGGGCATCGCCCGCGGCGCGCACGGTCCCCGCCATCCGCTGGCCGTCCAGCGCCACCCGGACCACGAGGGCGCCCCCGCCGGGATGGCCGATCTCGACCGAGTCGGATTCGGCGACGAGCCAGTAGGCGAACGGGAAGTCCTGGTCTCCGTCGGGCGTGAGCGTGGCCGCCTGCCGGGCCTGGCGCTGCGCCATGGCAGGCCACCCCTCGAGCGGCTGGTCCGAAAGGCGAACTCCCCACGGCAGGTTGAGAGAGTCCGCGGTGGGCGAGCGCTCGAAGTAGTAGCAGCCGGCCAGGTCCTGCGCGGACAGATCGTGCTGCGCGCTCGCGCACGCGCCCAGGATGGTGACCATCGCCAGGGCCCCGGCTGCGCCGGCGGCCCTCGCCCCCGGTGGCGGTATCCTCATTCGACTCTCCTTGCTCGGCGTCATCGCAGCTGGATCGTCTCGGCGCGTCCGTTCTTCCCGAGCACCATCACCGGCCCCATGTAGAGCAGGTCACGCCCGAGCTTCGGCCGCTCCTCCGCGGCCCCGGCGCGCGCGCCGGCGGCGAGGCTGAAGGGGTCGGCCGCCGCCAGGTTCACCGCGTAGCCCAGGTCGGCGAAGGACGCGATCGTCACCTTGCTGAGCGGCTCGAAGACGCCCGTCTGTTCGACGTACCCCGTCATGATCTCCCGGTTGAACACGGCCTCGCTCCAGTGCGCGTCCCGTGTCCCCTCTCCGCCGGTGGTCTCGAGCGGGACGTTCCCGGTACGGCCCAGAACGTGGTACTGCGACACGCCCTGCTGGCCCGTGTAGGTAGGCGTGGGGCCGCCCTCACCGTTGATCAGGTTGAGCCGCGTCCAGAGGGTGCCGAAGCCCAGGATATGGCCGATCTCGTGGAAGATGATGTCGGTGAGCGTGCCGGTCCCCACCAGCGGTTCCAGGTCGGCGACGTCGAGCGTCAGGATCCCGGCCACCGGCAGGCTGCTGCCGCCCCGCAGCGCGCACGGGCCCGCCTGTCCGAGGACCTGCCCCGCGCCGTCGATCGGCGCGATGTTGATGAGCACCAGCACGTCTTCCACCGTGGTCCCGTTCGCCGCGTCGCCGAACCCGCCGCAGTAGCTCGGATCGAAAAAGCCCGCCGGGATGGTGTCGGCCGGGACGTCGCCCGTGAGCACCTCGTCCCACCGCGCCACTGCCGAATCCACGTGCGGCCGGATGTTGGCCGGGATCGGGACCACTGGGTACGGGGTGATCTCGTAGCTCGTGGTCCGGTTCGGCACCACGGCGATGGTGAACGTGGCTTCCCCGCTCTCACCGGCGCTCGTCGCCCGCACGGTGAACGTGGCGGTGTCCGCCACCGCGGCGGTCCCGGTGATCGTCCCGCCCGGACCGAGCGACAGGCCCGCGGGGAGCGATCCGCTCACCAGCGACCAGGCGTAGTCGCTGCCGATCCCGCCGCTGGCCGCGAGACTGACCTCGTACAGGCCGCCCTCCATGACCGGCGGAAGCACGAGCGTCTTCACCGCCACGGGCGCCGGCGCCGCCAGCACCTTGATCACGTATCCGCGATGCGCCAGCTGCTCGTCGCCGCTTTCCAGCTCCACGGTGAACACCGCCGTCTGCGCGGTCTGCGGCGTGCCCGAGATGATCGCCCCGTGCGGCTCGGGGGTGGGCGACTCCGCATCATTCAACGCCAGCCCGGCCGGCAGTGAGCCCGCGCTCACCCGCCAGGAGTACGAGCCGTCACCGCCGACGCCGTGCACCGCCACCGAGTACGGATACCCGACGACCGCGAAGGGAAGGGAGTCCGTCGTGATGGCCAGCTCCGCGTACGTTCGCGCGGATTCCGACGAGGTGTACTGCGAACACAGCGTCCCGTTGCACGCCTCGACCCGGTACCGGTACTCCGTATCCGCCGTCAGCGCCGTGTCCACGTACACCCGGACATCGCCCGCCACGGTGTCCAGCGGCACGTACGCCCTCGAGTCCTGCGCCCGTTGCAGCACGAACGCGTCCGCCCCCGCGCCCGAAGGCAGCGTCCACGACACCTGGATCGACGTCATCGACACCGGCGACGCCGATACGTCCTCCGGCGCGGGCGGAGCGACGACCGGCCCCGTCCCCGAATCGCACCCGCCCAGCAGGGCCAGTCCCACAACCACCACCCCCGACCACAGGAATGGCGCACCCCCTCGCGCTCGTGTCTGCATGCGGCTCACTCTCCATGTCCGTCAGCCGACCCGCGTGCCAGCAAGTCGGATTCCACGGTCAACGTACACCAGCAGAGCACCGAACGCTCCCTGCAGCACGATCCACCTCGCCTGACCCGATCCGTGACGGGCGGAAAGAGAGCGTCGAGACCAGGCGATTTCCCGGGGTTCAGGTGCGGCTGCGCGCCCCCCTGGAGGGGCCGTTCGGCGAGCAGGCGCGCGGTGTTGACACCCCCACCAGCCAATTGTATACTACCGATCTGTCTCCACGGCCGGGGTTCGCCCCGGTCCGCCGTTGCCGGATCTCCGGTGAACGGCTCGACGGACGCGCCGCACGGCTCAAGGCCGGGACGCGTCCGTGCCGCGACAGGCGTCAGGGGACAGGGCGACCCGGCCACCGCCGGGCGCCGAGCGCGCAATTGCTCGCGTAGCTCAGTGGTAGAGCGCTTCCTTGGTAAGGAAGAGGTCGCGGGTTCAATCCCCGCCGCGAGCTCGTTGTTCGCGACCAGCAGCCAGCCGGCAATGGCCCGGGGCGGGCCGACGTCGGCTGCTGATCGCATGGACAGAAGCGAAACTGAACCGACACCACCTCGAGGGAAGCGATGGGCAAGGCGAAGTTCCAGCGGACGAAGCCGCACGTGAACGTGGGAACGATCGGGCACGTGGATCATGGGAAGACGACGCTGACGGCCGCGATCACGGAAGTGCAGGCGGAGAAGGGTCTGGCGGAGTACGTGTCGTTCGACAACATCGACAAGGCGCCGGAAGAGCGCGAGCGCGGGATCACGATCGCGACGGCGCACGTGGAGTACCAGACGGAGCGTCGGCACTACGCGCACGTGGACTGCCCGGGACACGCGGACTACGTGAAGAACATGATCACGGGCGCGGCGCAGATGGACGGAGCGATCCTGGTGGTGAGCGCGGCGGACGGGCCGATGCCGCAGACGCGCGAGCACATTCTGCTGGCGCGGCAGGTGAACGTGCCGTACGTGGTGGTCTACCTGAACAAGGTGGACATGGTGGATGACGAGGAGCTGATCGAGCTGGTGGAGCTGGAGGTTCGGGAGCTTCTGAGCGAGTACGAGTTTCCGGGGGACGAGACGCCGGTGATCCGGGGCTCAGCGCTGAAGGCGCTGGAGGACCCGAAGAGCGAGTGGGCGAAGTCGATCGACGAGCTGATGGAAGCGATCGACAGCTGGATCCCGGAGCCGGAGCGGGACACGGACAAGCCGTTCCTGATGCCGGTGGAGGACGTGTTCAGCATCACGGGCCGGGGGACGGTGGCGACGGGTCGGATCGAGCGGGGGAAGATCAAGGTGGGCGAGGAAGTGGAGATGGTGGGGCTGGGGGCTGCGAAGAAGACGGTGGTGACCGGGGTGGAGATGTTCCGGAAGCTGCTGGACGAGGGGGTGGCGGGGGACAACGTGGGGCTGCTGCTGCGGGGCGTGGGCAAGGACGAGATCGAGCGCGGAATGGTGCTGGCGAAGCCGGGCTCGATCACGCCGCACACGAAGTTCAAGGCGGAGGTGTACGTGCTCACGAAGGAAGAGGGTGGGCGCCACACGCCGTTCTTCAACGGGTACCGGCCGCAGTTCTACTTCCGGACCACGGACGTGACGGGCTCTGCGCAGCTGCCGGAGGGAGTGGAGATGGTGATGCCGGGGGACAACGTGCAGATGGAGGTGGAGCTGATCATCCCCATCGCGATGGAAACCGAGCTGCGCTTCGCGATCCGCGAGGGCGGCCGCACGGTGGGCGCCGGCGTCGTCACCGAAGTCATCGAGTAGAACCGAGGGCCGAGAGCCGGCGTCCCCGCACCGCCAAGCCGTTGCGCGTCGAGGACCCTGTTCCTGGTACCCGGAACTTTCCGGGCTGGCCGGAGTAAGCTCCAGGCTCGGCCCCAAAAAGATGCAACGAAGGTAGAGAAAGAATGCCGCGCGACAAGATCATTCTCTCCTGCACGGAGTGCCAGGAGCGGAACTACCACACGACGAAGAACAAGCGGCTGCACCCGGAGCGGCAGGAAACGAAGAAGTACTGCCGGCGGTGCAACACCCACACCGTCCACAAGGAAACGAAGTAGCCATGGCTTCGATGGCCGGCGTCCGTCGTTTCGTGGACGACACGGTGGACGAAATGAAGAAGGTGACGTGGCCGGACGTTCCGCAGCTGCGCAACTCCACCTTCGTCGTGCTGGTGTTCGTCACGATCGTGTCGGCGATCATCTGGGTGATGGACGTGGCCGCGCGCGGCGTGCTACAGGCGATTCTGAGCGTGTTCGCGGGGTGAGATGACGGAAGAGGCGCGCTGGTACGCCATACAGACCTACTCGGGGCACGAGAACAAGGTCAAGAAGCTCATCGACATCCGGATCTCGGAAGAGGCCGGCGAGGAGCCCGAGGAGAAGCAGATCCAGGAGGCGCTGGTTCCGACCCAGGACGTGACCGAGATCCGCAACGGCAAGCGGGTGCAGGTTACGCGGCGCCTCTACCCCGGGTACGTGCTGGTGAAGATGCTCTACAACCAGCGCACCATGCACGTGATCAACAACATCCAGGGCGTGATCAAGTTCGTGGGCGGAGGCGCGGAGCCGCAGCCGCTGCACGAGGAGGAGATGCGGAAGATCCTGGGTGTCGAGCCGGAGCTGCAGGAGGAGGAGCAGCACGAGCAGGTCCCGTTCCACGCGGAGCAGGTGGTGGAGGTGACGGACGGGCCGTTCAAGGATTTCAGCGGCACGGTGCAGGAAGTCTATCACGACAAAGGGAAGGTGAAGGTCGAGGTGAGCCTGTTCGGTCGCCCGACCTCGGTGGAGCTGGACTACACGCAGCTGAAGGGGTACTAGGGCGCCGTACGCGGCGCGTGCGTCGCCCGAGCAGCGGGAAGCGGGAACAGGAAGCGGCAGCAGGCAGGAGGACACGCAGGGGACGGCTGTGGGAGCTTGGGCGCTCCCTGGCGCAACCACGGCCGAGACATTCACGGGAGCGAGGCGCAACATGGCCAAGAAGCAGATTGGGTTCATCAAGCTGCAGATCCCGGGGGCGCAGGCGAACCCCGCGCCGCCGGTGGGGCCCGCCCTGGGCCAGCACGGCGTGAACATCATGGAGTTCTGCAAGCAGTTCAACGCCCGCACGCAGCAGCAGGCCGGGACGGTCATCCCCGTGGAGATCACGGTGTTCGCGGACCGGTCGTTCAGCTTCATCACCAAGACCCCGCCGGCGGCGTTCCTGCTCCGGCAGGCGGCGAAAGTGGCGAAGGGGTCGGCGGTCCCGCAGCGGGACAAGGTGGGCCTGGTGAAGCGCTCGCAGGTGCGGGAGATCGCGACGCTCAAGATGCCGGACCTGAATGCGGCGAGCGTGGAGAGCGCGATGCGGATGATCGAGGGTACCGCGCGTTCCATGGGACTCACGGTGGTGGACTGATGCCAAAGCACGGGAAGAACTATCGACGCGCGGCATCGCTCCTGCCGAAGGGCATCAAGTTCGAGGAGCCGGAGCGAGCGCTGGAGCTGGTGAAGGAGAACGCGTTCGCCAAGTTCGACGAGACCGTGGAGGTCTCGGTGCGTCTGGGCGTGGACCCGCGGCACGCGGACCAGATCGTCCGGGGCACGGTGGTGCTCCCGCACGGGACCGGGAAGACGGTGCGGGTCCTGGTGCTGGCCGAGGGCGCACAGGCGGAGGCGGGGGAGGCGGCGGGCGCAGATTACGTGGGGATGGAGCACGTCGCCCGGATCAAGGAAGGGTGGCTCGACTTCGACGTGGTGGTGGCGGCGCCGAACGTCATGGGCCAGGTGGGGCAGCTGGGCCGCGTGCTCGGCCCCCGGGGCCTGATGCCGACTCCGAAGGCGGGGACGGTGACCATGGACGTGGAGAAGGCGGTGCGGGAGATCAAGGCGGGGAAGATCGAGTTCCGCGTCGACCGGACCGGGAACGTCCACATCCCCATCGGGAAGGTGTCGTTCAGCATCGAGCAGCTGGCGGAGAACATGGGGGCGGTGATGGACGTGATCCAGCGCGCGAAGCCGGCGGCGGCGAAGGGCGCCTACGTCCGCAGCGTGACGGTCTCGAGCACCATGGGGCCGGGCGTGGGAATCGACCCGAACCTCTATCGGCGGGTGGCGGCATGAGCAGCGGAACGGGACGGAAGCAGGCGGTGGTGGAGGAGCTGGCCGGGAAGCTGGATGCGGCCAAGGCTTTCTACCTCACGGACTTCACCGGGCTCAACGTCAAGAAGATGACGACGCTCCGCGCCCGCATGCGGGCGGAGGGCGTGGAGTACCTGGTGGTGAAGAATACGCTGGCGCTGCGGGCCCTGGCGGGGCTCGAGGTGCCGGACATCGCGGAGTTCTTCAAGGGCCCGACGGGCGTGGTGATCGGCGTCGAGGATGCCGTCCTCGCGGCGAGGGTGCTGAACGACTTCGCGAAGGAGAACGACGACCGTCCGTCCGTGAAGGTCGGCGTGGTCGAACGGCAGCGGGTGAGCGCCGAGCAGGTGGGGCGCCTGGCCAGGCTGCCACCGCGGGACATGCTCCTGGCGGAACTGGCGGGCGCCATGCAGGCCCCGCTGTCACAGCTCGTCTTCCTCATGCAGGCGAAGCTGAGCGAAATGGTGGGTCTGCTCGAGGCGCTCCGCGCCGAGCGGGAAGGCGCTTAACCTAGGAACGGGAAGAAGGAACATGGCCAACAAGGAAGAGCTGCTCGACGCCATCGGCAACATGACCGTCATGGAGCTGGCGGAGTTCGTCGACGCGTTCAAGGAGAAGTTCGGCGTGACCGCCATGATGGCGGCGCCGGCGGCGGGCGCCCCGGCGGGCGGGGCTCCGGCCGAGGCGGCCGAGGAGAAGGACGAGTTCGACGTCGTCCTGACCGATATCGGTGGCAAGAAGATCCAGGTGATCAAGGTGGTCCGTGAGGTCACGAGCCTGGGGCTGAAGGAAGCCAAGGACCTGGTGGACGGCGCTCCGAGCACGGTGAAGGAAGCCGTGTCGAAGGAGGAGGCCCAGCAGATCAAGGCGAAGCTGGAGGAGCAGGGCGCCACGGTCGAGCTGAAGTAGCCGGGCCTGCAAGTTCCCCGGGCGGATCGGGTGGTGGCCGACGCCGCTCGATCCGCCTTCGCGGGACGACGCACGGCACCGGTCCTTCGGCTGCGAACGAGGCATTAATGCTCTTGGGTTCGAACAAACCTACAATTCAGGTCCGACCGAGCGACCCCGCCCCCCTGAAGGGGTGGCCGGGGCTTTCTGCGCTTGGGCACCGGACCGCGAGTGCTTGAGGAGGGGTCCGTCTTGGCTACCAGGATGAACGGAAAGCTTCCGGTCGTCAGCTTCGAGAAGCTGGCGCGGCCGATGGCCATGCCCAACCTGCTGGATGTTCAGGTGAAGGCGTTCGAGTCGCTGCTCCAGCCCGACGTTTCCGCGGATGACCGCAAGGACGTGGGGCTCGAGCGCGTGTTCAGCGAGATTTTCCCGATCGCGGATGTGAACGACAAGCTCTCGCTGGAGTTCGTGGCCTACAGCCTGGGTGAGCCGAAGTACACGGTCGAGGAGTGCATCGAGCGGGACATGACGTACTCCGCCCCGCTGAAGGCCACGCTCCGGCTGGTGGTGTGGGAGGACGTGGAGGCAGGGGAGGAGCCACGGCCGCGCGACATCATCGAGAAGGAAGTCTACCTGGGCGAGCTGCCGCTGCTGACGGAGCTGGGCACGTTCATCATCAACGGCGCCGAGCGGGTCATCGTCAGCCAGCTGCACCGCTCCCCCGGCGTGGTCTTCGAGGAGACCATCGACCCGAACGGGTCGCGGCTGTTCAGCTCGCGCATCATACCGTTCCGGGGCTCCTGGGTCGAGTTCACGATCGACATCCACGATGTCATCTACGTGCACATCGACAAGAAGAAGAAGTTCCCGGCCACGGCGCTGTTGCGGGCGTTCGGGTACGGCCATGACGTGGACATCCTCCGTCTCTTCATGGAGACGAAGGAGATCGAGGTCGGCGCCTACACGGACGAGGGGAGCCGGCGCGAGGTGGTGGGCGCGCAGCTGGCCGATGAGGTGGTGGACCCGGACTCGGGCGAGGTGCTGGGGGAGATCGCCGAGGAGCTGACCGAGGAGCTGCTGGACCGGCTCCAGCGGGCGGAGATCGAGAAGGCGGTGATCTTCACGTCGGGGAAGACCGGGACCAGCCGCGGGGAGAGCCCGCTGCTGAAGAACACGCTGCGCAAGGACCCGACCGACGACGAGAAGAGCGCGCTCACGGCCATCTACTCCCTGTTGCGGCCGGGCGACCCGCCCAACATGGAGACGGCGCGGGAGGCGATCGAGCGGATCTTCTTCAATCCCAAGCGCTACGACCTGGGACGGGTGGGCCGCTACAAGATCAACCAGCGGCTGAAGCTGAACCTTCCGCGCAACCACACGGTCCTCACGCAGGAGGACTTCATCGCGATCATCCGCTACCTCATCGAGCTGACGGAGGGGCGGGGCTACATCGACGACATCGACCACCTGGGCAACCGCCGGGTGCGTACGGTGGGCGAGCTGATCGCGAACCAGTTCTCCGTGGGGCTCTCGCGCATGGCGCGGCTGGTGAAGGAGCGGATGAGCATCACCACGGATGTCGAGAAGATCAACATCGACGACCTGGTGAACGCCCGGACGGTGAGCGCGGTGATCCAGGCGTTCTTCGGCTCCAGCCAGCTGAGCCAGTTCATGGACCAGACCAACCCGCTGGCCGAGATGACGCACAAGCGGCGTCTTTCGGCGCTGGGGCCGGGCGGTCTGACACGAGAGCGGGCCGGGTTCGAAGTACGGGACGTGCATTACTCGCACTACGGCCGGATGTGCCCGATCGAGACGCCCGAAGGTCCGAACATCGGGCTGATGACGAGCATGACCACGTTCTCGCGCATCAACGAGCTCGGGTTCGTGGAAACGCCGTATCGGAAGGTGACGAACGGGAAGGTCACGGACGAGATCGAGTGGCTGGACGCGCTGGCGGAGGAGGACTCCAAGATCGCGCAGGCCAACGCGCCGCTGACAGAGGACGGGACGTTCGCCAACGAGTTCGTGCTTTCCCGGTGGCGGGATGACTACCCGCTGCTGAAGCCGGCGGACATCGACTACATGGACGTGGCGCCGGACCAGCTGGTCTCGGTGGCCGCGGCGCTGATCCCGTTCCTGGAGCACGACGACGCGAACCGCGCCCTGATGGGATCGAACATGCAGCGCCAGGCCGTGCCGCTCCTGTTCCCGAAGACCCCGCTGGTGGGGACCGGGCTGGAGGAGAAGGTGGCGCGGGACTCGGGCGCCGTGATCCTGGCGCGCCGGGGCGGCCACGTGGTGGAGGTGACGGCCGACCACATCATCATCGACACGGGGGCTGTGAAGCCGGGCTCGAGCGACGAGCCGCTGGCGAAGCTGGCGCAGTTCGACCGCTACAGGCTGAAGAAGTTCTGGCGCACGAACCAGGACACGGCCATCAACCAGCGCCCGCTTGTGCACAAGGGGCAGGTGGTGGACGCCGGCCACATCATCGCGGATGGTCCGAGCACGGACCACGGCGAACTGGCGCTGGGACAGAACGTGGTGGTGGCGTTCATGCCCTGGTACGGGCACAACTTCGAGGACGCCATCGTCATCAGCGAGAAGCTGGTGAAGGACGACGTCTACACGTCCATCCACATCCAGGAGCTGGAGCTCCAGGTACGGGACACGAAGCGCGGGATGGAGGAGATCACGCGCGAGATCCCGAACGTGGCCGAGGAGAGCCTGGTCAGCCTGGACGAGCGCGGCATCGTGCGGATCGGGGCGCGCGTGAAGTCGGGGGACATCCTGGTCGGAAAGATCACGCCGAAGGGCGAGACGGAGCTGTCGCCGGAGGAGAAGCTGCTGACGGCGATCTTCGGTGAGAAGGCGAAGGACGTGAAGGACAGCTCGCTGAAGGTGCCGCCGGGGATGACCGGCGACGTGATCGACGTGAAGATCTTCAGCCGCCGGATCGACGATCCGCTGCTGGAAAAGGAGCGAGGCGAGCGGATCGGGCAGCTGCGCACGCTGGAGCGGGAGGAGATCCAGCGGATCGCGGAGGCGAGGGACGAGGAGCTGCGCGAGCTGCTGAAGGGGAACACCGTCGCCCTGATGCTGAAGAAGGGCACGGTGGAGCCGCTGATGGACGAGGGGACGAAGCTGGTGTCGAAGCTGCTCGAGGACGTGGACTTCAACGCGGTCGACATGACCACGCTGAAGGTGCAGAACAAGAGCGCCAACGAGCGGATCCGTCGCCTGATCGACGCGGCGAAGAGCCGGATCGAGAAAGTGCGGGAGAAGACCGAGGAGCAGATCGACAAGGTCTTCCAGCCGGACGAGCTGTCGCCCGGCGTGGTGCAGCTGGTGAAGGTGTACCTGGCCGAGAAGCGCAAGATCAGCGTGGGCGACAAGATGGCCGGGCGGCACGGGAACAAGGGGATCATCGCCCGGATCGTGCCGGAGGAGGACATGCCGTTCATGCCGGACGGGCGGCCGGTGGAGATCGTGCTGAACCCGCTCGGTGTGCCGAGCCGGATGAACGTGGGGCAGATCCTGGAGACGCACCTCGGCTGGGTGTGCGAGCTGCTCGGCTTCGAGGCGAAGACACCCGTGTTCCAGGGCGCGACGGAGGACGAGATCGGCGCGCTGTTGAAGCTGGCCGGCGTGCTCTGGGCCCACGGCACGCTGGGGGTGAAGGAGACCGAGCCGCCGGTGTTCGGGCAGGACGAGCTGCTGGCGCTGGTGCACGCCATCCAGGCGTCGCCACGAGTCGAAGGCCAGGGGGCTGGCGCAACGAACGGTGCGGACCCGAACGAGATCGGGCTCGGGCAGCCGCTGGAGGCGTACGCGGCGGGCGCGCCGAAGCCGGTGCTGGCGAAGCTGAACGATTTCAAGGAGTACCTGGTGGCTGCGGCCACGGAGCTGGCCGGGCGCAAGGACCAGAAGGTGGCCGACGCCTTCCCGGCCGTGCACGCGCTGTCGCGCAAGCGTACCAGCCTGGAGGGGCTGGACGAGGCCGTCAGGGAGATGGTGATCCGCGCCGGGATGCTGCCGGCGGGAAAGATCTGGCTGCGTGACGGCCGCGGCGGCCACAGGTTCGAGCACCCGGTCACGGTGGGCTCGATCTACATGCTGAAGCTGAGCCACCTCGTGGACGACAAGATCCACGCGCGCAGCATCGGCCCGTACTCGCTGGTGACGCAGCAGCCGCTGGCGGGCAAGGCGCAGTTCGGCGGTCAGCGCTTCGGGGAGATGGAGGTGTGGGCGCTGGAAGCGTACGGCGCCGCGCACACGCTGCAGGAGATGCTCACCGTGAAATCCGACGACGTGTCGGGCCGGTCGAGGGTCTACGAGGCGATCGTCAAGGGAGAGAATCTGCCGGAGCCGGGCATCCCGGAGTCCTTCAACGTGCTCGTTAAGGAGCTCCAGTCGCTCGGGCTGTCGGTCACGCTGGGCCGCGAAGAGTAAAGGGAGAAGACTGAATGATCGATTTTCCGCGTTCTCGGGATCCGCGGTCGAGTGACTTCGACTTCATCCAGATCAAGATCGCCTCGCCCGAGGAGATCCGGAGCTGGTCGTACGGTGAGGTGACCAAGCCCGAGACGATCAACTACCGGTCGTTCAAGCCGGAGCGGGATGGCCTGTTCTGCGAGCGGATCTTCGGACCGGTGAAGGACTGGGAGTGCCACTGCGGCAAGTTCAAGCGGATCCGCTTTCGGGGTCACGTCTGCGACAAGTGCGGCGTCGAGGTGACGCTGTCGAAGGTGCGGCGCGAGCGGATGGGCCACATCGAACTGGCCGTGCCCGTGGTGCACATTCTGGTTCTTCAAGACCCTGCCGAGCCAGCTGGGCTACCTGCTGGGCATGACGCTGCGCGACCTGGAGAAGGTGATCTACTACGCCTCGTACGTGGTCACCGTCCCGAGCCGGCAGGACGTGGAGTACATGCAGCTGCTGGATGAGGACGAGTACTACGACCTGCGCGTGAAGGCGCGCGAGGAGGAGGACTCGGAGTTCAAGGCCGAGATCGGGGCCGAGGCGGTCCGCACGCTGCTGAAGAAGCTGGACAATCCGACCCGTGACGTGGACGTCATGAACGCGGATGGTCGGGGGCTCGACCGCCTGGCGGACTGGCTGCGGACGGAGGTCGCGACCGAAACCAGTCAGCACCGGAAGAAGCAGAAGCTCAAGCGGCTCAAGGTGGTGGACGCCATCCGGAACTCCGGCGCCTCGCCCGAGCAGCGGAACCGGCCGGAGTGGATGGTCATGGACGTCGTCCCGGTCATCCCGCCGGACCTGCGTCCGCTGGTGCCGCTGGACGGGGGTCGGTTCGCCACGAGCGACCTGAACGACCTGTACCGCCGCGTCATCAACCGGAACAACCGGTTGAAGAAGCTCATGGACATGCGCGCGCCGGAGGTGATCCTCCGGAACGAGAAGCGCATGCTCCAGGAAGCCGTGGACGCGCTGTTCGACAACGGCCGGCGGAGCAAGGCGATCCGCGGCCGCGGCAAGCGTCCGCTCAAGTCGCTGTCCGACATGCTGAAGGGGAAGCAGGGGCGGTTCCGTCAGAACCTGCTGGGGAAGCGAGTGGACTATTCGGGCCGCTCGGTGATCGTGGTGGGCCCGGAGCTGAAGCTGCACCAGTGCGGCCTGCCCAAGGCGATGGCCGTGGAGCTGTTCAAGCCGTTCATCATCCGGGAGCTGGAGAAGCACGGCGAGGCGGAGACGGTGAAGCGGGCCAAGAAGATCGTCGAACGCGACGATCCGAAGGTCTACGAGGTCCTGGAAGAGATCATCAAGGACCACCCGGTGCTGCTGAACCGCGCGCCGACGCTGCACCGCCTGGGCATCCAGGCGTTCGAGCCGGTGCTGGTCGAGGGGAAGGCGATCCGGATCCACCCGCTGGTGTGCGCGGCGTTCAACGCCGACTTCGACGGCGACCAGATGGCGGTGCACCTCCCGCTGAGCTTCGAGGCGCAGCTGGAGGCGAGGGTGCTGATGCTGAGCAGCAACAACATCCTGATGCCGTCGAGCGGTCGCCCGATCGCGAGCCCGACGCAGGACATGGTCATCGGGTCGTACTATCTGACCAAGCCGCCGATCGAGATCGCGGACGCGGAAGCGGAGCTGTCGCAGCCGAACGTGAGCAAGGAGCGGCGCGACAAGGCGCAGCGCGGGCTGGACACGCTGTTCGAGAAGGCGCCGCGCTTCGGCCGTTTCTCCGAGGCCGACGCCGCGCTGGCGCTCGAGCACGTGATGTTCCATTCGCCGTGCTGGTTCTGGGTGGATCGGCGCTCCCCCGACGAGGAGATGGACGACGACGAGGCGCGCCGCGGGAAGTGGGTCCGGACCACGGTCGGGCGCGTGATCTTCAACTCGGTGGTCCCGGAAGCCATGGGCTACTGGAACCAGACCATGGGCAAGCGCGAGCTGGGCGAGATCATCGCGCAGTCGTACCGCGACGTGGGCCTGGGCCCGACAGTGGAGTTCCTGGACGCGCTGAAGGAGTTCGGGTTCCGCTACTCCACGATGGGCGGGATCTCCGTCGGGCTGGTCGATCTCCAGATCCCGCAGGAGAAGGAGGAGATCCTCGCCGACGCCGACGAGGAAGTGGCGCGCTTCACGCGGGCGTACCAGAACGGCGTGATCTCCAACGGCGAGCGCTACAACAAGGTCATCGACACCTGGACGCACGCGAACAACGACGTCGCGGACGCCATGGTGCGGCGGCTGGAGCGTGCCAACGAGGGGTTCAACCCGGTGTTCATGATGATGAACTCGGGCGCGCGTGGTAACCGCGACCAGATGCGGCAGCTGGCCGGCATGCGCGGGCTCATGGCGAAGCCGCAGAAGAAGCTGACGGGCGGGATCGGCGAGATCATCGAGAGCCCGATCAAGTCGAACTTCCGGGAAGGGCTGACGGTGCTGGAGTACTTCATCTCCACGCACGGAGCCCGGAAGGGTCTGGCGGACACGGCTCTGAAGACGGCGGACGCGGGATACCTGACGCGTCGCCTGGTGGACGTGGCGCAGGACGTCACGATCACGGAGGAGGATTGCGGCACCGTGCTGGGGATCGAGATGACCGCGCTGAAGGAGGGCGAGGACATCATCGAGCCGCTGAAGGACCGCATCGTCGGCACCGTGGCGCTGGAAGACATCGTCGACCCGATCGACGGCGAGGAGGTCGTGAACGCGGGCGAGCTCATCGAGGAGGAGGCCGCCGACGCCATCGAGGACGCCGGGATCCAGAGTGTCCGCATCCGCAGCGTTCTCACGTGCGAGTCGCGCCGCGGCGTGTGCCGGCAGTGCTATGGCCGCAACCTGGCCACCATGAAGCCGGTGGACCTGGGCGAGGCTGTGGGGATCCTGGCGGCGCAGAGCATCGGCGAGCCCGGGACGCAGCTGACGCTGCGCACGTTCCACATCGGCGGCACGGCGTCGCGCATCGCCGCGCAGACGCAGCGCAAGTCGAAGGTGGACGGCAACGTGGAGTTCGAGCGAATCACGTACGTAACCACGCCCGAAGCGCAGAAGGTGGTGACGAGCCGAGAGGGCGAGATCGTGATGAAGACCGGCGAGGGGGCCACGCGCAGCCGCCTCACCGTGCCGTACGGCGCCACGCTCGCCATCGAGTCCGGCGACCAGGTGGAAGCCGGCGACATGCTGTTCAGCTGGGACCCCTACTCCGAGCCGATCGTGGCCGACCAGCAGGGGAAGGTGAAGTTCGTGGACATCGTGGACGAGGTCACCGTACGCGAGGAGCTGGACGAGTCCACGGGCCGCCGTCAGCTGGTGATCATCGAGGACCGGGAGAAGAAGCTGCACCCGACCATCGCGATCATGGACTCGAAGGGGAACAAGCTGCGCGAGTTCATCGTGCCGGTGGGCGCGCAGCTCACCGTGCGCGACGCGGAGCCGGTGGAGCCCGGCGCGACCCTGGCCAAGATCAGCCGCGACGTCTACAAGACCCGCGACATCACGGGCGGCCTGCCACGCGTGGCAGAGCTGTTCGAGGCTCGCCGACCGAAGGACCCGGCCGTGATCACCGAAATCGACGGGAGCATCCGATTCGGTGACATCAAGCGCGGCAAGCGCGAGGTCTTCGTCACGCCGGAGTCGGGTGACGAGCGCGTTTACGAGGTGCCCGTCGGCAAGCACCTGCGCGTGCACGAGGGCGACCACGTGCGAGCCGGGGACCGCCTCAGCGAGGGCCCGGTGAACCCGCACGACATCCTGAAGATCAAGGGCCCGCGCGCGGTGCAGGAGTACCTGCTCAACGAGGTGCAGGAGGTCTACCGGCTCCAGGGCGTGAAGATCAACGACAAGCACATCGGGGCGATCGTCCGGCAGATGCTGCAGAAGGTCAAGATCACCGACCCCGGCGAGACCGAGTACCTCGAGGGAGAGCACGTGGACCGCGGCTCGTTCCGCGAGACCAATCAGCAGATGATCGCCAAGGGCGGCACCCCCGCCCGGAGCGAGCCGCTGCTGCTCGGGATCACGAAGGCGAGCCTCACCACGGCCTCCTTCATCAGCGCCGCCTCCTTCCAGGAGACGACGCGCGTACTGACCGACGCCGCAGTGCGCGGCGCCCGCGACGACCTCATCGGGCTGAAGGAGAACATCATCATCGGGCACCTGATTCCAGCGGGCAGCGGAATCTACCGGTACCACGACATCGAATTCCTCGTGGACGAGCCCATGGGCCGCGACGAGGCGGACATGCTCGAGCGCGAGGCGGACCCGTTCGCACAGCTGCGTCGCTCGGCCGAGCTGGAGGGCGCGGAGATCGGGACGAAGTAGGAAGCGATCGAAGGGAACCCGCGGGCGGGGCGGGAACGGCCGCCACGCAGGGAGTGCGGGGAGACCAACCCGCCGCGGTCGGCCATGCCGGCCGTGGCGGGTTCGTCGCTTCGCCAGCGCCCCGGGGAAAGGCCTGACACGAAGGGCTCGAAGGGTCGAAGGGCTCGAAGTGAGCGGCCGGGTCGGGCGGGTTCGCCGCCCGGGAGACCGCCGGGCAAACCACCAGGGTTGTCCCCTGGCCGGAGTGGCCGCGACGACATCACCCTCGCACGCGGCGCCCTCCTTCGAGCCCTTCGACCCTTCGAGCCCTTCGTGTCACGCAGTTCCGGAGAGCGTGCCGCCGAAGCCAGGCCCCGCCCCGCTCCGGCGCCTGGCCGGGCTGGCGGGCCGGGTGTTGACACTTCCAGAGCCGCCCTTTACCTTTGCAAGTCTGTCCCGCCTGCGATTGAGGCGGACGCGGCGGGGGCTCCGGCTCCCGCACTTTTTATCGGAAGCGAATGGCGGGGAAAACGGAAGCGAATGCCGACGATCAATCAGCTCGTGCGCAAGGGTCGCAGGGAGGTCGGGAAGGCCGACAAGGCGCCCGCGCTCCAGGGGAACCCGCAGCGCCGCGGGGTGTGCACACGCGTGTACACGACCACGCCGAAGAAGCCGAACTCCGCGCTCCGCAAGGTCGCGCGCGTGCGGCTCACGAACGGGTACGAGGTGACCGCGTACATCCCCGGGGAGGGGCACAACCTCCAGGAGCACTCGATCGTGCTGATCCGGGGTGGTCGTGTGAAGGACCTTCCGGGCGTCCGCTACCACATCATCCGCGGTACGCTGGACGCGAGTGGGGTGCAGGACCGGCGCAAGAGCCGATCGAAGTACGGCGCGAAGAGGCCGAGGTAAGATGAGCCGACGTACGAGCGCGGTCAGGCGGCAGGTGCCGGAGGATCCGAAGTACGGGTCCGACGTGGCCACGAAGTTCATCAACAACCTGATGGTGGACGGGAAGAAGTCCGTGTCGGAGCGGATCTTCTACGAAGCCATGCGGGTGATCGAGGAGAAGACCGGTCAGCCGGCCTTCAAGGTTTTCGAGCAGGGGCTGAACAACGTGAAGCCGGCCGTCGAGGTGAAGAGCCGGCGGGTAGGCGGTGCCACGTACCAGGTCCCGGTGGAAGTGCGGCCGGAGCGCCGGACGGCGCTCGGGATGCGGTGGCTGATCCAGTTCAGCCGCCAGCGCACGGAGAAGACGATGGCGGAGCGCCTTGCGGCGGAGCTGCTGTCGGCGAGCCGGAACGAGGGAAGCGCGGTGAAGAAGAAGGACGATACGCACCGCATGGCGGAAGCGAACAAGGCGTTCGCGCACTACCGCTGGTAGAAGGAGCTGGTTCTCGGATCGAGAGTCTCCCGGAGGGGTGAGGGGGCGGTCGGAGAAGGACAATCTGGGAGGGTCGCAACCTCGCAGCGCAGGAGCGAGGCGATGCGGCGAACGCGGGCGGGCCTAGCAGCATGGCCTCGCCCGCGGACTGCTGAAATCCGGGGACCTGAACATCGGGATATCGAGTCTTAGAGCATGCCAAGGCTGACACCGCTACCGAAGCTTCGGAACATCGGCATCATGGCGCACATCGATGCCGGTAAGACGACGACGACGGAGCGCATCCTGTTCTACACGGGCCGGGTGCACCGCATGGGCGAGGTGCACGAAGGCGCCGCGACCATGGACTGGATGGAGCAGGAGCAGGAGCGGGGGATCACGATCACGTCGGCGGCGACGACGGCGCACTGGAAGCGGCTGGGCGACGAGTACCGGATCAACATCATCGACACCCCCGGCCACGTGGACTTCACCATCGAGGTGGAGCGGAGCCTGCGCGTGCTGGACGGGTCGGTCGCGGTGTTCTGCGCGGTCGGCGGGGTGGAGCCGCAGTCGGAGACAGTGTGGCGCCAGGCGGACCGCTACGGTGTGCCGCGCATCGCGTTCGTCAACAAGATGGACCGGGTGGGCGCGGACTTCATGCACGTGGTGGGGATGATCAAGGATCGACTGGGGGCGCGGGCGTTCCCGGTCCAGATCCCGCTGGGCGAGGGTGAGATGTTCACGGGTCTGGTGGACATCATCGGTCGCAAGGAGCTGGTCTACGACGACGAGACGCTGGGCGCGAAGTGGGAAGAGGGCCCGGTGCCGGAGTCGCTGAAGGGGCAGGTGGAGACGCTGCGCCGCGAGCTGGTGGAGGCGGCGCTCGAGTTCGATGACGAGCTCATGGAGAGGTACCTGGAGGGTGAGGAGCTGACGGAGTCGGAGATCCGGCGTGCGGTGCGCAAGGCCACCGGCGCCAACGGGATCGTGCCGGTGCTGTGCGGCTCTGCGTTCAAGAACAAGGGCGTCCAGCAGCTGCTGGACGCGGTGGTGGACTACCTGCCGTCGCCGCTGGACGTGCCGCCGATCAGGGGCCACCTCCCGCACCACGATGAGACGTTCGACACGCGCAAGCCGGAGGATGACGCCCCGTTCGCGGCGCTCGCCTTCAAGATCATGACGGATCCGTACGTGGGGAAGCTCACGTTCTTCCGCGTCTACTCGGGGTCGCTGCCGGCGGGGTCGTACGTCTACAACTCGACGCAGGACAAGCGCGAGCGTGTGGGTCGGCTGCTGCAGATGCACGCGAACCACCGTGAGGAGCGCGAAGAGGTCTATGCCGGTGACATCGCGGCGGCGATCGGGGTTAAGAACGTGCGCACGGGCGACACGCTGTGCGATGCGGACGAGCCGATCATCCTGGAGGCGATGAAGTTCCCGGAGCCGGTGATCGACCTGGCCATCGAGCCGAAGACGAAGGCGGACCAGGACAAGCTGGGCCAGGGGCTGCAGAAGCTGGCGGAAGAGGACCCGTCGTTCCGGGTGCATACCGACGAGGAGACGGGGCAGACGATCATCTCCGGCATGGGCGAGCTGCACCTGGAGATCATCGTGGACCGGCTGCGTCGGGAGTTCCGGGTGGACGCGAACATCGGGCGGCCGCAGGTGGCGTACCGTGAGACCATCCGCAAGAGCGCGCGCGCCGTGGAAGGGAAGTTCGTCCGGCAGACGGGCGGGCGCGGCCAGTACGGTCACGTGGTGATCAACATCGGGCCGAGCGAACCCGGTGCCGGTTTCGTGTTCGAGGACAAGATCGTGGGCGGATCGATCCCCCGCGAGTACATCGGTCCGGCGGAGCAGGGGATGAAGGAGGCCATGGCCAACGGTGTACTGGCGGGCTACCCCCTGATCGACATCAAGGTGGAACTGGTGGACGGCTCCTACCACGACGTGGACTCCAGCGAGATGGCGTTCAAGATCGCCGGCTCCATGGCTCTGAAGGAGGGCGTGAAGCGGGCGGGCGCCGTGCTGCTCGAGCCTGTCATGGACGTGGAGGTGGTGACCCCCGGTGAGTACATGGGCGACGTGATGGGCGATCTCTCGAGCCGCCGCGGCAAGATCGGCGGGATGACGCAGCGGGCGCAGGCGCAGGTGATCGGGGCGAGCGTGCCACTGGCCGAGATGTTCGGGTACTCGACCACGCTGCGCTCGATCACGCAGGGCCGGGCTGTATCGTCAATGCAGTTCTCTCGATACGAGGAAGTGCCGAAGTCGAAGGCCGAAGAGATCATCTCCCAGGTCAACGGATAAGCGAGGGAAGCGATGGGCAAGGCGAAGTTCCAGCGGACGAAGCCGCACGTGAACGTGGGAACGATCGGGCACGTGGATCATGGGAAGACGACGCTGACGGCCGCGATCACGGAAGTGCAGGCGGAGAAGGGTCTGGCGGAGTACGTGTCGTTCGACAACATCGACAAGGCGCCGGAAGAGCGCGAGCGCGGGATCACGATCGCGACGGCGCACGTGGAGTACCAGACGGAGCGTCGGCACTACGCGCACGTGGACTGCCCGGGACACGCGGACTACGTGAAGAACATGATCACGGGCGCGGCGCAGATGGACGGAGCGATCCTGGTGGTGAGCGCGGCGGACGGGCCGATGCCGCAGACGCGCGAGCACATTCTGCTGGCGCGGCAGGTGAACGTGCCGTACGTGGTGGTCTACCTGAACAAGGTGGACATGGTGGATGACGAGGAGCTGATCGAGCTGGTGGAGCTGGAGGTTCGGGAGCTTCTGAGCGAGTACGAGTTTCCGGGGGATGAGACGCCGGTGATCCGGGGCTCAGCGCTGAAGGCGCTGGAGGACCCGAAGAGCGAGTGGGCGAAGTCGATCGACGAGCTGATGGAAGCGATCGACAGCTGGATCCCGGAGCCGGAGCGGGACACGGACAAGCCGTTCCTGATGCCGGTGGAGGACGTGTTCAGCATCACGGGCCGGGGGACGGTGGCGACGGGTCGGATCGAGCGGGGGAAGATCAAGGTGGGCGAGGAAGTGGAGATGGTGGGGCTGGGGGCTGCGAAGAAGACGGTGGTGACCGGGGTGGAGATGTTCCGGAAGCTGCTGGACGAGGGGGTGGCGGGGGACAACGTGGGGCTGCTGCTGCGGGGCGTGGGCAAGGACGAGATCGAGCGCGGAATGGTGCTGGCGAAGCCGGGCTCGATCACGCCGCACACGAAGTTCAAGGCGGAGGTGTACGTGCTCACGAAGGAAGAGGGTGGGCGCCACACGCCGTTCTTCAACGGGTACCGGCCGCAGTTCTACTTCCGGACCACGGACGTGACGGGCTCTGCGCAGCTGCCGGAGGGAGTGGAGATGGTGATGCCGGGGGACAACGTGCAGATGGAGGTGGAGCTGATCATCCCCATCGCGATGGAAACCGAGCTGCGCTTCGCGATCCGCGAGGGCGGCCGCACGGTGGGCGCCGGCGTCGTCACCGAAGTCATCGAGTAAGGGCGGAGAACGCAATGGCGCAGGACAAGATCCGGATCAGGCTGAAGGCGTACGATCACGCGGTGATCGATCAGACGGCTTCCGACATCGTTCGCACGGCGGAGAAGACGGGGGCGCGTGTGAGCGGGCCGATCCCGCTGCCGACGCGCATCCAGCGCTGGACGGTGCTGCGCTCGCCGCACATCGACAAGAAGAGCCGCGAGCAGTTCGAGCAGCGGACGCACAAGCGCGTCATCGACATTTTCGACTCACGGCCCCAGACGATCGACGCGCTGACCAAGCTGGATCTTCCGGCGGGCGTGGACGTCGAAATCAAGGTGGACTGAGGTCATGGCTGGATTGATTGGTCGCAAGCTGGGCATGACCCAGCTGTTCGACGATGAAGGCGCGGCGATCCCGGTTACGGTGATCCAGGCGGGTCCCTGCCCGGTGGTCCAGGTGAAGACCGAGGCGACGGATGGCTACGAGGCGATCCAGCTCGGGTTCGACGCGCGCAAGGAGAAGCACTCCACCAGCGCGACGCGCGGACACGCAGCGAAGGCCGGGCTGGATGCCGCGCCGGTGGTGCTGCGCGAGTTGCGGGTGGACAACGCCAGCGACTACGAGGCCGGTCAGGAGATGACGGTCGAGCAGTTCGAGGTGGGCCAGCGGGTCAAGGTGACCGGGACCACCAAGGGCCGGGGCTTCCAGGGCGTGGTCAAGCGGCACGGCTTCGGCGGCCGTCCCGGCGGCCACGGCCATCCCATGTCGCGCAATCCCGGGTCCATCGGGCCGGGGACGAATCCGTCGCGCGTGATCAAGGGGAAGAAGCTGCCCGGCCAGATGGGCAACGCGCGGCACACCATCCGGAACCTGCGGGTGGAGCGCGTGGACGCGGAACGCAACCTGATCTTTCTGCGCGGCTCGGTACCGGGGGCGAGGAACGCCACCGTGCTGATCCGTCTGCAGTAAGCGGGACGGGAGCAAACGAGGATGAAGGCACCAATCATCACCATCGAGGGTGCGCGCGAAGGCGAGCGGGATCTTCCCGAGTCGCTGTTCGACGGCGTGGTCCACGAGCCGGCGATGTGGCAGGCGGTGAAGGCGTACCTGGCCAATCAGCGCCAGGCCACCGCGTCCACCAAGACCCGCGCGGACGTGAGCGGCGGGAACCACAAGCCGTGGCGCCAGAAGGGCACCGGCCGCGCCCGCCAGGGGAGCATTCGCTCGGCCCAGTGGCGCGGCGGCGGCAACGTGTTCGGACCGAGGCCCGGGCGGAACTACAAGGAAGCCGTGCCGAAGAAGCTGAAGTGGCTGGCGCGCCGCTCGGCGTACAACGCGCGGGCACTGGACGGGCGGCTGCTCGTGCTCCAGGCGTTGGACCTGGACGCACCGAAGACGAAGGCGATCGTCCGCATGCTCGGCGGCGCCGAGATCATCGGCAACGTCCTGCTCCTGACCGATGGCCACAAGCCCATGGTGTGGAAGTCCGCGCGCAACCTCCAGGGTGTCCAGGTGGCCCCGTTCGGCGAGGAGACGACCTACGACGTGCTCTGGGCCGACACGGTGATCATCGAGGACGGGGCGCTGGAACGCGCCGTGGAGGTGGCCCATGCGTGATGCCCGCGACGTGATCGTCCGTCCAGTGGTGACGGAGCGCAGCACCGTCATGGCCGATGAGCAGGATGCGTTCACCTTCATCGTGGCCACGGATGCGAACAAGATCGACATCCGCCGGGCCGTCGAGCAGCTGTTCGACGTGAAGGTGAAGTCCGTGCGCACCATGCGGTACCGCGGCAAGACGCGGCGCGTCGGCCGGAACGTGGGCCGCCGCGCCGGCTTCAAGAAGGCGATCGTGAAGCTCGCCGAGGGCGAGCGCATCGACGTGTACGAGGGGATCTGATGCCGATCAAGAAGTTCAAGGCGATCACGCCCGGCACCCGCTTCCGGTCCGTCACCGCCACCGGCGACGTGGTCACACGGAGCGAGCCCGAGCGGTCGCTGACGGAGCCCGTGCGGAAGAAGGGCGGGCGCAACCACCACGGCCACGTGACCATGCGACGGCGGGGTGGCGGCCACAAGCGTCGCTATCGCAAGATCGACTTCAAGCGGGACAAGCATGGGGTGCCCGGGCGTGTTGCGGAGATCGAATACGATCCGAACCGCACCGCGCACATCGCGCTGATCCACTACGCCGACGGCGAGAAGCGCTACATCCTGCACCCGGTGGGGCTGGAGCAGGGGGCGACGATCGTGAGCGGACCGGGCTCGGACCCGCGGGTCGGGAACGCGCTCCCGCTGGGGGAGATTCCGCTGGGCAGCACAGTGCACTGCGTGGAGCTGAAGCCGGGCAAGGGTGCGCAGGTCGTCCGCAGCGCGGGCTCGGGCGCCCAGGTGATGGCGAAGGAGGGCGAGTTCGTGACGCTGCGCCTGCCGTCCACGGAAGTGCGGATGGTGCGGCGCAACTGCATGGCCACGCTCGGTCAGGTGGGGAACACGGACCACGAGCTCCAGGTGCTGGGGAAGGCGGGCGCGTCGCGCTGGCGGGGTCGTCGTCCGAAGGTGCGGGGCGTGGCCATGAACCCGGTGGACCATCCGCTGGGTGGTGGCGAGGGGCGCTCGAGCGGTGGTCGTCCGCCCACGTCGCCCTGGGGGAAGCCCGAGGGGAAGAAGACGCGGAAGCGGAAGAAGGAGTCCAGCAAGTACATCGTGCGCGGTCGCAAGCGCGGGAAGTCGACGAAGTAGGAGAGCCAATGTCACGTTCCATCAAGAAGGGCCCGTACATCGATGACAAGCTTCTCCTGAAGGTCGAGAAGATGAACTCGCGCAACGAGAAGCGGGTGGTCAAGACGTGGGCGAGGGCGTCCACGATCTCCCCGGAGTTCGTGGGGCACACGCTGGCGGTGCACAACGGCAACAAGTTCATCCCGGTCTACATCACGGAGAACATGGTCGGGCACAAGCTCGGCGAGTTCGCGCCGACCCGGCTGTTCCGCGGTCATGGCGGGCGGCTGGCCGACAAGCGGTCGAGGATGTGATGGAAGCGAAGGCGATTTCCCGGGACATCCGGCAGAGTCCGCGCAAGATGCGGCTCGTGGTGGATCTGATCCGCGGGCGCAGCGTGAACGACGCGTACGCGGTGCTGCAGTTCACGAAGAAGCGGTCGGCGACGGCGATCGACAAGACGCTGCGCAGCGCGGTGGCGAATGCTCGTCACAAGGCGGAGCGGGCGGGCGAGCTCGTGGACGTGGACGAGCTGTACGTGAAGGAGGCGTTCGTGGACGAGGGGCCGTACTACAAGCGGTGGAGGGCGGCGGCCATGGGTCGGCCGGCGCCGATCCGTCGGCCCACCGCGCACGTGACCGTCGTCGTGGACACGAAGGAGTAAGATGGGTCAGAAGACACACCCCCGGGGCTTCCGCCTCGGCGTGATCAAGCCGTGGAAGAGCCGCTGGTACGCGGAGCGGAATTTCGACGGACTGCTGCGGGAAGACGAGACGATCCGGAAGTACCTGCACCGGCGGCTGGCACACGCGGCGGTGGCGGAAGTCGAGATCGAACGCAAGCCGCAGAAGATCGTGGTGACCGTACACACGGCGCGGCCGGGCGTGGTGATCGGCAAGCAGGGGAGCGAAGTCGACAAGCTCCGCGACGAGCTGGCGCACCTGACCAAGAGCGAGGTCTCCATCAACGTGGAGGAGATCAAGCGGCCGGAGATCGACGCGCAGCTTGTGGCGGACAACGTCGCGCACCAGCTCACGCAGCGGATCAGCTTCCGCCGGGCCATGAAGCGGGCGGTGCAGAGCGCCATGCGGAGCGGGGCGGAAGGGATCAAGATCCAGTGCGGCGGCCGCCTGGGCGGGGCCGAGATCGCGCGGACGGAAGGGTACCACGAGGGGCGGGTCCCGCTGCACACGCTCCGGGCCGACATCGATTACGCGCGGTCGACGGCGAAGACGACGTATGGGACCATCGGCGTGAAGGTCTGGATCTTCAAGGGTGAAGTGATGGAGACGCCGCGTGGTCGCACCTACTCGACGGCTTGAGGAAGGGCTGAGGTAGAGAGATGCTGGCGCCGAAGAGAGTGAAGTACCGGAAGCAGATGAAAGGCCACACGCGCGGTATGGCCCATCGCGGGAACACGGTCGCGTTCGGCGACTATGGCCTTCAGAGCACGGATCCCGGTTGGGTGACGAACCGGCAGATCGAGGCGGCCCGTGTGGCGATGACGCGCCACATCAAGCGGGGCGGCAAGGTCTGGATCCGAATCTTCCCCGACAAGCCGGTGACGAAGAAGCCGGCGGAGACCCGCATGGGGAAGGGGAAGGGGAATCCGGAGTACTGGGTGGCGGTGGTGAAGCCGGGGCGGATGATGTTCGAGCTCGAGGGCGTGCCGGAGAACGTAGCGCGCCGGGCGTTCGAGCTGGCCTCGGCAAAGCTGCCCGTGAAGAGCCGGTTCGTGATCCGTTCGCAGCACGGAGGTGAGGCGTGAGGCCGGAGGAGATCCGGGATCTGGCGGATCCCGACATCGAGGAGAAGATCACGGAGGCACAGGAGGAGCTGTTCCGTCTGCGCTTCCGCAGCGCCACACAGCTGCTCGAGAACCCGATGCTCGTGCGCACGCTCCGTCGCGACATTGCGCGCATGAAGACCATCATGCGGGAGCGCGAGCTCGAGAAGGCGGAGGGCTGAGATGGCTGAGATGGCGGAGAACACACGGAACAACCGCAAGACGCGGATCGGCGTGGTCGTCGGCGACCGGATGAACAAGACGGTCGTGGTCGCCGTGGAGCGCCGCAGCGCGCACCCGATCTACGGCAAACAGGTTCTCAGGACGAAGAAGTTCCACGCCCACGACGAGGAGAACCAGGCCCGGACGGGGGACAAGGTGCGGATCATGGAGACGCGGCCGATGTCGAAGACCAAGCGCTGGCGTGTGGTCGAAATCGTGGCGCGGGCGAAGTGAGGCAACGATGATCCAGCAGGAGTCGATGGTCCGGATCGCCGACAACAGCGGCGCCAAGCAGGCGAAGTGCATACGCGTGCTCGGCGGCTCGCGGCGGCGTTACGCCCGCGTGGGCGACGTCATCGTGGTGGCGGTGAAGGACGCGCTGCCCGATGGCACGGTGAAGAAGGGGGAAGTGGCGAAGGCGGTGGTGGTGCGCACGGCGAAGGAAATGCGTCGCAAGGATGGCAGCTACATCCGGTTCGACGACAACGCGGCCGTGATCATCAACGACGCCGGCGAGCCGCGCGCGACGCGCATCTTCGGCCCCGTGGGCCGGGAGCTCCGCGAGAAGCGCTTCATGAAGATCGTGTCGCTGGCCCCGGAGGTGATCTGATGCCGCGTTTCATGCCGGGGATGCACCGGGCGACCGGGGGCAAGAAGAAGGCAGGCAAGATGGGCGTCCGGCGGGGAGACCGGGTGAAGGTGATCCGGGGCAACTTCGCCGGAACGGAGGGGACCGTGCTGCGGGTGCTGCCGAAGGAGAACCGGATCGTGGTGGAGGGAGTGAACATCCGCAAGCACCACGCGCGCCCGACGGAGCAGAATCCCGAGGGCGGGATCATGGAGTACGAGGAGCCGATCCACGCGTCCAACGTGCTGCTCATCGACCCGAGCACAGGCGAGCCGACGCGCGTTCGATACCGCGTGGAGGACGACGGGACGAAGGAGCGGATCTCGGCGAAGAGCGGGAATCCGATCCCGAAGGCGCAGGACTGAGGAGAGCTCGAGAGCAATGAAGCCGAGACTGCAGAAGCATTACGAGGAGCGGGTCACGCCGCGGCTCATGGACGAGTTCGAGTTCGACAACCCGTACCGCGTCCCGCGGCTCGAGAAGATCGTGCTCAACGTCGGCATGGGCGAGGCGGCGAGAAACCCGAAGCTGCTGGACGTGGTGGTGGACGAGCTGGGGCAGATCACCGGTCAGAAGCCCGTGGTGACGAAGGCCCGGAAGTCCATCTCGAACTTCGGGCTGCGCGAGAACATGCCCGTGGGGGCGAAGGTCACGCTCCGGCGGCAGCGCATGTACGAGTTCCTGGATCGCCTGGTCAACGTGGCGATGCCGCGGATCCGCGACTTCCGCGGGCTGCCGACGCGCGCGTTCGACGGCCGGGGCAACTACACGATGGGCGTGAAGGAGCAGCTGATCTTCCCGGAGATCGAGTACGACAAGGTGGAAACCATGCATGGCATGGACATCGTGCTGGTCACCAGCACCGACAAGGACGACGAGGCGTTCGCGCTCCTGCGCGAAATGGGGCTGCCCTTCCGGGGCGGCACGCCGGTCGTGGTCGGGGGTGAGGACATCGCCGGCCCGGCGGAGGAATAGGGGAGCGCATGGCACGCAAGTCACAGTTGGAGAAGCAGCGGAACCCGAAGCGGCTCAAGTACTCGGTGCGGCAGAACAACCGGTGCAACCGGTGTGGCCGCGCGCGGGCGTACTACCGGAAGTTCGGCATATGCCGGATCTGTTTCCGGGAGATGGCGCTGAAAGGCGAGATCCCCGGGGTTCGCAAGGCGAGCTGGTGAGCGAGATTCGAAGTTCGAGCTTCGGATTTCGAACTTCTACAAGTCCGGCACGCGAGAGCGGACGGCCGGATACTATAGGAGCAGGTGAACGAACATGATGACAGACCCTATCGCCGACATGCTGGCGCGGGTCCGCAACGCATCGCGAGCGGGCCATCGACGCGTGGACATGCCGGTGTCGAAGCTGAAGGCGGAGATCGCGCGCATCCTCAAGGAGAACTCCTTCATCCACGACTTCAAGGTCCTGGATGACGGGCGCCACGGGGTGCTGCGGATCTATCTCAAGTATCACGAAGGGCAGTCTGTGATCCGGGACATCCAGCGGATGTCGCGGCCGGGCCGGCGGCAGTATGCGGGCGTGGGCGGCCTGCCGCGGGTCCGCAACGGCCTGGGCATGGCCATCGTTTCCACCTCGCGCGGGGTGATGAGTGACCGCGAGGCGCGTGCGCAGAACGTCGGCGGCGAGATCCTCGCCGCGCTCTGGTAGGGGGGACGATGTCGAGAATCGGGAAGGCGCCGATCGAGCTCCCGAAGGGCGTGGAAGTGACGGTGGACGGGAGCGTGGTGCGCGTGAAGGGTCCGAAGGGTGAGCTGGAGCAGCACATCCGTCCCGAGGTCGGAGTGTCGATCGAGGATGGGCGGGTCGTGGTGACGCGGGCAGCGGACAGCAAGCGGCACCGCGCGTATCACGGCCTGACGCGGGCGCTGGTGGCGAACATGGTGCAGGGCGTGACGGCCGGGTTCCGGAAGGGGCTCGAGATCGTGGGCGTGGGCTACCGCGCGGACAAGCGTGGGGGCACGCTGGTGCTCAACGTCGGGTACTCGCACGACGTGCAGTACCCGGAGCCGGAAGGGATCACGATCACCACGCCGAACCAGACGACGATCGTGGTGGAAGGGATCGACAAGCAGAAGGTCGGCCAGGTCGCGGCGGAGCTGCGGGCCGTGCGGCCGCCCGAGCCGTACAAGGGCAAGGGCATCCGCTACCAGGGTGAACAGGTCCGCCGCAAGGCGGGCAAGACGGGCGCATAGAGGTCAGCCATGGCGGGAAGACAGAAGACGAGCCGACGAGAGACGCAGCGTGTGCGTCGTCATCAGCGGGTCCGGCGCAAGGTCGAAGGCTCGGCGGAGCGGCCGCGCCTGGTGGTTCACCGGTCGCTCAAGCACATGCACGGGCAGATCGTGGACGATCGGAGCGGACGCGTCCTGATGGGCGTGTCCACGACCGGGCCGGAGCTGAGGGCGTTGCGCGGCGAGGCCGAGATCGACAAGACGAAGCTGAGCCACGAGGCGGGCAAGCGGATCGCGACCCTGGCGAAGGAAGCCGGGATCGAGACCGTGGTGTTCGACCGGGGCGGCTACCTCTATCACGGCCGCGTGGCGGCCTTCGCCGAAGGCGCCCGCGAAGGCGGCCTGAAGTTCTAAGGAGACGCGAGGATGGCGAGAGACAATCGAGGCGGTCGCCGGGGGCGGCAGGAATCCGATCTCACGGAGACCGTGATCCACATCAACCGCGTCGCGAAGGTGGTGAAGGGCGGCCGCCGCTTCTCCTTCAGTGCGCTCGTGGCAGTGGGCGACAAGAAGGGGAAGGTCGGGATCGCCCTCGGCAAGGCCAACGAGGTGGCCGAGGCCATCCGCAAGGGGATGGACCAGGCGCGCAAGGCCATGGAGCACGTGCCCATGATCGAGGGCACCGTTCCGCACGAGATCGTGGGCCGGGTGGGCGCGGCCAGGGTGCTGCTCAAGCCGGCGGGCCCGGGGACCGGCGTGATCGCCGGCGGTGCCGTGCGCGCGGTGCTCGAGGCGGCCGGGTACACCGACGTGCTGACGAAGAGCCTGGGGTCGAACAACCCGGTGAACACGGCGCGGGCCACCATGCGCGGGCTGGACACCATGGTGACGGCGGAGCAGGTGGCCAGCGAGCGCGGCGTGGCGGTGGCGGATCTGGAGGTGCGGCATGGCTAACGAGAGCGCGGGGAAGCTGCGGATCACGCAGGTCCGGAGCCGCAACGGGCGGCCGGCAAAGCACCGGGCGACGCTGGATGCGCTGGGGCTGCGGCGTCACCAGCAGACGGTGGTGAAAGACGACAATGCGGCGATCCGGGGGATGATCTTCCAGGTCCGCCACCTGGTCGAGGTCGAAGCGCTGGAAGGCGAGGAGTAGGATCGATGTCGGATCTGCATAATCTGCGGCGGCCGAAAGGCGCCCATCGTTCCCGCAAGCGGCTCGGGCGCGGTCCCGGCTCGGGAACGGGGAAGACGTCGGGCAACGGCCACAAGGGACAGAAGGCGCGGACCGGGCACCACGGCATGCCGGCCTGGTTCGAGGGCGGCCAGATGCCGCTGCAGCGGCGCATCCCGAAGCGCGGCTTCACGAGCCACAAGGCCAACGAGTACGAGATCGTGAACGTGAAGGATTTCGGTCGTATCGACGCCGAGACCATCACGCCGGAGATCCTGCACGAGCAGGGACTGGTGGACCTCGGGAAGGGGCGGCCGGTGAAGGTGCTGGGGAAGGGCGAGCTGGAGAGGAAGGTGACCGTGAAGGCGCACGCGTTCAGCGCGGGCGCCCGGAAGAAGATCGAGGACGCGGGCGGCAGCGTCGAGCTCCTGGAGGAATAGCGGGATGGCCAATCCGGTCGCGAACCTGTTCCGGATCCCGGAGCTGAAGAAGAAGATCCTCTTCACGCTCGGCGTGCTGCTGGTCTACCGCTTCGGCGCGCACGTCACGTCGCCGGGGATCGATGTGCGGGCTCTGGAGGCGCAGCTGGGGCAGCTCCAGGGGACGCTCTTCGGCGTCTACGACATGTTCGTGGGCGGGGCGCTCCGACGGGCGACGGTCTTCGCGCTGGGCATCATGCCCTACATCTCCGCGAGCATCATGTTCCAGCTGCTCGCGGCCGTCTTCCCCACCATCGAGAAGATGCAGAAGGAGGGGGAGGAGGGGCGGAAGAAGCTAACGCAGTGGACGCGCTACGCGACGGTGGTGCTGGCCGCGGCCCAGGGCTACGGCTACTCCGTCTTCCTCCAGGGCATCCCCGGCGCCGTGACGACCTCGGGGTGGGCGTTCATGATCAGCACCATGCTGGTGCTGACCACGGGCGCCATCTTCGTGATGTGGCTGGGCGAGCAGATCACCGAGCAGGGGATCGGCAACGGATGATCCTGCTGATCTTCTTCTCGATCATCGACGGCTTCCCGAGCGCCACGGTGCGGACGTGGGACGCCATGGTCTCGGGCGTGATCAGCCCGATCATCGTGGTCGTGCTGCTGGCGGTGATGATCGCCATCGTGGCCGCCGTGGTGGCCATGACCATGGCCGCGCGGAAGATGCCGGTGCAGATCCCGCGAAAGGTGATGGGCCGGGGGCGCATCCGCGAGGGGCAGAAGAGCTTCATTCCGCTGCGCATCAACTCCGCCGGCGTGATGCCGATCATCTTCGCCCAGTCCATCATCATCGTGCCGGGCACGGTAGCGGCGTTCAGCAACATCGGATGGCTGCGCAGTCTTTCGCAGACCTTCCAGCCGGGCAGCCCTGTATACTACGTATCGTACGGGCTGCTCATCCTGTTCTTCACCTACTTCTACACGGCCATCATCTTCAATCCGGTGGACCTGGCGGAGAACCTGAAGAAGCAGGGTGCGTTCATCCCGGGCGTGAAGCCCGGGGCGCGCACGGCGGAGTACATCGATCGCGTGCTCAGCCGGATCACGCTTCCGGGCGCGATCTTCCTGGCGCTGATCGCGATGGTCCCGTTCTGGATCTTCGACCTGTTCAACATCCAACTCTTCTATTTCGGCGGCACGTGCCTGCTGATCGTGGTGGGCGTCGGGCTGGATACGGTGCAGCAGATGCAGCAGCACCTGCTTCTCCGTCACTACGAAGGGTTCATGAAGAAGGGGCGTGTCCGGTTCCGTGGGCGTCAGCGCTACATGGGGTAGAGACATGCGTCTGATCCTTCTCGGAGCGCCGGGTGTCGGTAAGGGCACCCAGGGCGACCTCCTGGCCAAGCGGCACAACCTGACCCAGATCGCCACCGGGGACCTGCTGCGCGACGCCGTGCGCCGCGGCACGGATCTCGGCAAGGAGGCGAAGAAGTACATGGACGCGGGCGAGCTGGTGCCCGACGACGTCATCCTCGGCCTGGTCAAGGAAGTCATCGCGGCCGCCCGGGACGGCTTCATCTTCGACGGCTTTCCGCGCAACGTGGCGCAGGCGGAGCGCCTGGACGTCATGATGGACGAGATGGCGCTGGGGCTCGACGCGGTGGTGGTGCTCGAGGCGCCGGACGACGTCCTGGTGCAGCGCATCAGCGGCCGGCGCTCCTGCCCGGAGTGCAAGGCGGTCTACAACGTCTACTTCGACCCGCCGTCGAAGGAAGGCATCTGCGACCGGTGCGGGGCCACGCTCGTGCAGCGCGCGGACGACAACGAGGAGACCGTGGCCAACCGGCTGGCGGTCTACCGGCGACAGACCCGTCCGGTGATCGACTACTATCGCGATCGCGGCGTGGCGATCGAGGTCGTGGACGGGCAGAGGCCCGTCGACGCCGTCCAGGGCGCCATCGAGGCGTCCTCACGGTGGCATGATCAGACTGAAGAAGCCGGAAGAGATCGAAGCCATCGCGCGCGCGGGTCGCATCATCGCACAGCTGTTCGACATGCTTCCGGAGCGCGTGCAGGCGGGCGTGAGCACGGCCGAGATCGACGCGTTCTCGGAGGAGTTCATTCGAGGACACGACGGCGCCGAGCCGGCTTTCAAGGGGCTCTACGGCTTCCCGGCGAGCGTGTGCGCGTCCGTGAACCACGAGGTGGTCCACGGCATCCCGAGCCCGTACCGCCGCCTGGACGAGGGCGACATCATCAGCGTGGACGTGGGCGTGAAACTCGACGGCTGGTTCGCCGACTCGGCCATGACGTTCCCCGTCGGCGAGATCGACCAGGAGACGGGTCGCCTCCTGGAAGTCACGGAGGAGGCGCTCGCGCTCGGGATCGCGCAGGCAAGGCCGGGCAACCGGCTGGGCGACATCGGCGCACGCGATCCAGAACAGGGCCGAAGGCGCCGGTTACGGCGTCGTCCGCGAGCTGGTGGGGCACGGCATAGGTCGCGAGCCGCACGAGGACCCGCAGGTGCCGAACTTCGGGAGTCCCGGGCGCGGCGCCAGGCTCGAGGAAGGACTGGTCATCGCCATCGAGCCGATGGTCAACCTGGGGACCGCCAGCGTGCGAACGCTCCCGGACCGGTGGACCGTGGTCACGGTGGACCAGCGGTGGAGTGCGCATTTCGAGCACACCGTGGCGGTGACGGAGGACGGGCCGCGGATCCTGACGGGGGCGTAGGCGGCCGCCGCCTGCGGCGTTGCGTGGGGCCGGGGTGGGGTCGGCGTTGTCGGGAGGCGCGGACGTGCCCTGTGGGGCGTGGGGCAGGGCGCTGGGGCGGCCCGCCGGGCGGTGGTGCAGCGTCCCGGGGGCGGGGTTGTTGGGCGGGGCTGTGGTCGCTATACTTCAAAGCTGTCGAATAAAACGAAGGGGTGTCCGCATGAAGGTGCGAACGAGCGTGAAGCCGATGTGCGAGCACTGCAGGGTGGTCCGGCGGCGCGGCGTAGTCCGGATCATCTGCAAGAAGAACCCTCGGCACAAGCAGCGGCAGGGGTAGGGAACCATGGCACGTATCGCAGGAGTCGACCTTCCGCGGAACAAGCGGATCGAGGTAGCGCTGACGTACATCTACGGCATGGGTGACTCGACGGCGAGAAAGATCCTGGAGGGCACGGCGGTGGATCCGGATCGTCGGGTGCAGGACCTGAGCGACGAGGAGGTCAACCGGCTGCGCCGGGTGATCGAGAGCCAGTACAAGGTCGAGGGCGCGCTGCGGAGCGAGGTCTCGATGAACATCAAGCGTCTGATGGACATCGGGTGCTACCGCGGGCTGCGCCATCGGCGGGGGCTGCCGGTGCGGGGCCAGCGGACGCACACGAACGCGCGCACGCACAAGGGTCCGCGCCGGGCGATCGCGGGCAAGAAGAAGGCGGCGCGGAAGTAGGCGGGTCGCACGAGCCGGGGGTCGAACGGAACGGGTCCCGGGCGCGATACTGCGGCCGCGGGGCCGCGTGGACACACGACGACAGCTGAGACTGAAAGCGGAACATGGCGAAACCGAAGAAGGCGCGGACGAAGCGGGCGAAGAAGCAGGTCGAGTCCGAGGGCATGGCCTATATCAAGGCCACGTTCAACAACACGCTCATCACGATCACGAACATGAACGGCGACGTGGTGACGTGGGGGAGCGCGGGCAAGGCGGGCTTCAAGGGGTCCAAGAAGTCCACGCCGTTCGCGGCCACGGTATCGGCGGAGCAGGTGGGGCGGGAGGCGTTCAACCTGGGCGTGCGTCGGGTGCACGTGCGGGTGCAGGGTCCGGGGAGCGGACGCGAGTCGGCGATCCAGGCGCTGAGCGCCGCGGGTCTGCAGGTACGCTCGATCCGGGACATCACGCCGATCCCGCACAACGGCTGCCGGCCGCCAAAGAAGCGGCGGGTGTAGGGCCGCCAGGGCGAGTGTAGGGCCGCCAGGGCGGGTGTAGGGCCGCCGGGGCGGGTGTAGGGCCGCCGGGGCGGGTGTAGGGCCGCCAGCAGGTCGCACGGGGCGTAAACCGCCGAGCCGTCCAGGGGGGAAGAAGCCGAGGAACCGAACGGGAACAGGAGCGAGACGGTCAATGGGTCGTTATACGGGGCCGGTGTGCAAGCTGTGCCGGCGGGAGGGGCGGAAGCTCTTCCTCAAGGGCACGAAGTGCTACACGGAGAAATGCCCGGTGGAGCGGCGGAGCTACCCGCCGGGTCAGCACGGGGTTACGCAGGCGCGTCGTCGCAAGGTGAGCGATTACGCGCTTCAGCTTCGTGAGAAGCAGAAGGTGAAGCGGATGTACGGCGTGGGCGAGCGGTATTTCCGCAACCTGTTCAAGCGGGCGGCGACGCAGACCGGGCTGACGGGTGAGAACCTGCTGGTGGGTCTGGAGCAGCGGCTTGACAATGTCGTCTATCGTCTGGGGTTCGCGGGGAGCCGGGCGCAGGCGAGGCAGCTGGTGCGGCACCGGCACGTGGAGGTGAACGGTCGGCCGGTGGACGTGCCGAGCTACCAGGTGCAGGCGGGGGACGAGGTGCGGCTGAAGGGTGGATCCCGTGACCTGGTGCCGGTGCAGGTGGCACTGGAGTCGAAGACGCGGCCGGACACGGTGAGCTGGCTGGCGCTGGACGAGGGGACACGGACGGGGCGGATGCTGGAGCGTCCGACGCGTGCGGAGATCCCGCTCCCGGTGCAGGAGCAGCTGATCGTGGAGCTCTACTCGAAGTAAACCAGGAACCAGGTCACGGGGCCCGGGCACCGGCGGTGCGCGGGCCCCGTCGGCCGGGTCGGACTGCAAGGAGGAGATGTGGAGCTAGATCTCACGGGATTGGTCGTGCCGCAGCGTGTGGAAGTGATCGACCGCTCCGAGGACGAGAAGACGGCGCAGTTCATCATGGCGCCGCTCGAGCGCGGGTTCGGACAGACGCTGGGGAACTCGGTGCGGCGAATCCTTCTGTCGTCGCTGCCGGGGGCGGCGGTGTGGGCGTTCCGGATGGACGGAGTGGTGCACGAGCACCAGACGGTGGCGGGCGTTGCGGAGGACGTGCACCAGATCATCCAGAACCTGAAGACGCTGGTGCTGAAGCTGGACCCGGATGTGGACGAGGCGAGGCTGGAATTGCGGGCATCGGCCGCGGGGCCGGTAGTGGCGGGTGCGATCGAGCCGCCGGCCTCGGTGGAGATCCTGGAGCCGGATCATCACCTGTTCACACTGCAGGAGGACAAGGAGGTCCACCTGGAGCTGTACGTGAACAAGGGGCGCGGCTTCGTGGCGGCCGACAGCCATGAAGCGCCGAAGGGTAGCCCGGTGGACCTGGTGCGGATCGACTCGATCTACAACCCGGTGCTGCGGGCGAACTTCACCGTGGAAGAGACGCGTGTGGGTCAGCGCACGGACTTCGACCGGCTGACGCTGCACATCGAGACGAACGGCAGCGTGGCGCCGGAGGATGCGGTGGCCTACGCGGCGGAGCTGGCGCGGCGACACCTGGAGTACATGCTGAAGTTCGCGGATGCCGGCGAGTCCGAGCCGCCGGTGCCGGGGGCGGTGCCGGTGCCGAAAGCGCTACGGGACCTGTTCGAGCGGCCGATCGAGGACCTGGCCGAGCTGAGCGTGCGGAGCGTGAACTCGCTGAAGAAGGAGAACATCATCACGCTGGGCCACCTGGTGCGTCGGACCGAGGACCAGATGCTCGACATCGACAACTTCGGCGTGAAGTCGCTGGAGGAGATCCGGCAGTTCCTGGCGCAGCACAACCTCCACTTCGGGATGCAGCTGGAGGAGGGGGAGGACGGGGATCTTTACCTGGTGGACGAGAACGCGGAGTCCGCCGGTGAAGAGGCCGCGGTGGCCGAGGGGGAGGCGTAAGGAGCAGCAATGAGACACCGCAAGAAGGGTCGCCACCTGAACCGCACGGCGGAGCACCGGCGCATGATGCTCCGCAACATGGCCACGTCGCTGTTCAAGCACGGCCGTGTGGAGACGACGGTGGCGAAGGCGAAGGAATTGCGCCAGTTTGCCGAGCCGCTGATCACGAAGGCGAAGCGGGGTGACCTGCATGCGCGCCGGGTGGTAGCCCGGAAGATCCACGATGGCGAGGCGCTGAGCCGGCTGTTCGAGGAGATCGGCCCGCGATACGCGGAGCGGCCCGGCGGGTACACGCGAGTCGTGAAGATGGGTCATCGCGCTGGTGATGCGGCCGACGTGGCGATCATCGAACTAGTGGAGTAGACCGATGGCGGATGAGGCGAGGAAGCCTGCGGGGCGTTCGCTGACGTGGCTCTGGATGATTCTGGCGCTCGTGGTCGTCGGCGGGTTCCTGACGTGGCTCGGCACGACGAGCGAGCCTACCTCGGTCCCGGTGGTGGAGGCGGACACCGCGGCCGCAGGTGGCGGCGAGGGCGGGCTGGCGTTCACGGCCGTGCCGAAGGACTCGCTCAAGACGAACAAGGGCCGGTACGCGGGTCAGGTGATCCGGGTGGCCGGCGTGCAGATCACCGGGTCGCTGGGCCCGCGGATCTTCTGGGGCGAGCTGGGGAACCAGTCGAGCCAGGTGCCGATCCTGGTGCGAGTCGACTCGGCCGCGGCGGCGGGCACGAAGGTGCAGCCGGGCGCGAGCTACACGCTGACGGGGACGATGCAGGCGATGTCGGACTCGGTTTCCGGGGCGTGGGCGGACCAGGGCGAATTCACGGGCGACGGCGAGCGGATGCAGGCGGACTTCGCCGACTACTATCTACAGGTGAGCAACATCCAGGCGTCGCGGACGAGCCCCGGCTCGGCGGGTGGCGCAGCCCCTGGCTCGCAGGGCGAGCGCTGAGGGCGCGGAAGGAGCGATAGAATGGCGCGCGAGTGCTATGTGTGCGGCAAGAAGCCGATCTACGGCAACAACGTGAGCCACGCGAACAACAAGACGCGTCGCCGGTGGCTGCCGAACCTGCAGCGGGTACGGATCCAGACGGAGGACGGGCCGCAGCGGGTGCGGGTCTGCACGCGCTGCATCTCCGCCGGCAAGATTCGCAAGGCCGGCTGAGTCCGGAGACGGCCGAGCATCATGTCCCCGGTGCCTTCGCTGGCACCGGGGATTTTCGTTGCGGCGGCGTCCGTTGTGGCGACGTCGCTTGCGGCGGCGCGGCGGAGAAGACCAAATTCGGATCCCGCTCTGCGCGTTGCCTGCGGAACCCAAATGGAGTGGCGGAGCCTGGCGCCTGCGCGCTCCCGTGGAGAATCGAAGACCCCCTATGGCGAACACCGAGACCAGAGCGGCCGACCCGAAGCGTCCTCCCCTTTCCGCGACCGGAGAGGCGCTGATCCGCCGTTTGGAAGCGCGCGAAGCCCGCTTCGGCGTGATCGGTCTCGGGTACGTCGGCCTGCCGCTCTCCGTGGCCATCGCGGGCGCAGGCTATCCGGTGCTCGGCTACGACATCTCGCCGCGTGTGGTGGAGGTGTTGAACGCGGGGACGTCGCACGTGGAGGACGTGGAGCCGCACGTCGTGATGGCGATGCGGGAGCGGGGCCTGTTCGAGGCGACCACGGACGCGTCGCGGCTCAAGGAGTGCGACGTGGTGTCGATCGCCGTGCCGACGCCGCTGTCGAAGACGCGGGATCCCGACGTCAGCTACATCATGTCGGCGGCCCAGGCCGTTTGCGGTGCGCTGCGACCCGGCCAGCTCATCATCCTGGAGTCCACCACGTATCCAGGCACGACACGGGAGGTGCTGCTGCCGATGATGGAGGAGACGGGGCTGAAGGTGGGCGAGGACGTGTTCCTCTGCTTCAGTCCCGAGCGGGTCGACCCGGGGAACAAGGTGTGGCAGGTGCCGAACACGCCGAAGGTGATCGGCGGGATCACGCCCGCGTGCGCGTTCCTGGGCACGAAGGCGTACGGGTCAGTGCTGGAGACGATCGTCCCGGTGGCGTCCACGGAGGCGGCCGAGCTGACCAAGCTGATGGAGAACACGTTCCGAGCGATCAACATCGCGCTCGCGAACGAGATGGCGCAGGTGGCCGATCGGCTCGACGTGGACGTGTGGGAAGTGATCGAAGCGGCGGCCACGAAGCCGTTCGGCTTCATGAAGTTCACGCCCGGTCCCGGGATCGGCGGGCACTGCATCCCTCTCGACCCGCAGTACCTGTCGTGGAAGATGAAGACGCTGAACTACAGGACGCGGATGATCGAGGCGGCGAGCGAGATCAACGCCGAGATGCCGGAGTTCGTGATGAACAAGATCCGGGCGGGCGCTGAACGAGCATCGGAAGCCGGTGCTGGGGAGCCGGGTACTGGTGCTTGGGGTTTCCTACAAGAAGGACATCGGCGACGTCCGTGAGAGCCCGGCGATCGACGTGATGGAGATGCTGGACGCCGAGGGCGCCGACGTGCGCTACCACGACCCGTTCGTCCCGGAGCTGATCGAGGACGGGATCGTCCGCACGGGCGTGGATTGCACCGACGAGGAGCTCGCAGCGGCCGACGCCGTGGTCATCATCACCGACCACAGCACCATCGATTATGCTCGTGTGGTCCGGAAGGCGGCGCTCGTCGTGGACACCCGGAACGCCACGGTCGGGCTGGCGGGAGACAACGTGGTCCGGCTCAGCGGTCCGAACCCGTTCCCGCGCTCCCGCAGCGCAGGACAGCGAATGCAGCTTTCCGAGCGGGCGGAGGTGACCGCCGGCCGCGGCTAACCCGCGGCGCGGTCGCATGGCCCACCGGCCCCGGCTCCGGAGGCGCGCCACGACGGCGGTCCGGGGAGTCGGCTCCGCCCTCCTGGTCGTCTTGGCGTGCGCCGTACCGGCACGGGCGCAGGGGAAGAAGAACCCCGGGGCCACCCCGTTCCTCGAATCGGGGTCCTGGCAGGAGGCGCTGGAACGGCGCCTGGACGCCCTCGGCCTGCTCGGGCGCGACCTCGACCCTTCGGGCGGCGCCGGCACGCGCGGGCAGCTGGCCCTCGCGCTTCTCGCCGCCGACTCCTCCACTTCAGCCGCTCCGCCCGTTCTGGCGGTGGTGCGCAGATACCGCGAGCGATTCTGCGCGGAGTTCGCGGCCTCGTGCCGGGCAGCGCGCGGAATGCCGCGCCGGGCGTGGGCCGCCGACGGCGCCGTCCTGAGCGCCGGCTACGCCGATCGTGGGGGCACGGTGCTCACCGCCGTAGGATGGCCGCCCGAGCCGGAGGTCCCGCCGAACCTGACGCCGCCGCAAGCGCGCGCGCCGCTCCGGAGCCCGCTTGGCTTCGCCGATGTGTCCGCGCTCGGGCCGGGCTTCGCGGTTCGCGTCAGCGCACGGGCGACGTCCGAAGGGGCCGGCCTGGTGGAGGGCTACGTGGGGGCGTCCCGGGGCGTCGCACGGGTGTGGGCCGGCCGGCGGCAACTTCGCTTCGGATATGGCCAGGGGTCGCTGATCATCGGCGGCCGCGTTCCGCTCGACGGCGCCGGGCTGGAAGCGGGGGCGTTCCGGCTCCCGTGGGTGTTCCGGCACCTGGGCGCGGTCCACGCGGAGACCGGTCTGTTCCAGCTGCACGAAGTGGCGCCGTACCCGCACCCGTGGCTGTGGACGCTGCGCGCGTCGGTTTCTCCCCACCCCCGGTTCCAGGTGGCGGTGGAGCGCGCCGCCATGGTCGCCACGGAGGGCAGCGACCTGTCGACGCGGTTCACGCAGCTGCTGCAGGTCCTGATCGGCAAGCACAGCGTGGTCAACCGGCAGGACAACCAGATCGCCTCCTTCGACTTCCGTTACCGGCCGCCGCTGGGGCCACTTCCCGTCTCGCTCTACCTGGAATGGGGGTTGGAGGACACCGCCGGGTCATGGCGCAAGGTCCCGGGCGTGATCGCCGGCGCTTACCTGGGGACTGTGCCCGGTGTGCCGGCGCTTGCCGTCGGCGTCGAGCGGGCGTCGTTCGCGCCGCGCTGCTGCGGCAACCCCTGGTGGTACCGCCACCGTGGCTTCGAGGGGGGGTGGACGGACGACCGCAAGCCACTCGGGCACCCCCTGGGCGGCGAGGGGTGGGAGTGGCGCGCGTGGACGGACGCCATCCCTGCGCCGTGGCTGGTCGGGACGCTCAGCGCCATCCTGCGGGACCGGGGGATCGAGAACCTGTACGCGCCTTCGCGGACCGGCCGCAGCGCCGGTGCCATGCTCGACCTCCGGTTCACACGTGCCCCGGGCCCGGAGCTCGGGCTGCGCGGGCGCTACGAGAACGGCGACGGGTGGGCGGAGCACGACTTCGCCATCACGCTCGGTTACCGCTTCTAGAAGCCCTGCCGACGTGGCCAGCGGCGGAGTCGTCGCCGGCCCGACGTCCTCCCCGCGCGAGTCGTGTCGCCCCGAACAGGCTCCGATCTTGCGTTGGCCTCGCCAGCCGGAGCGGTGCCGAAGCACTGCGGACAAGGCGAGCCCCGTGACGATGTTGGCAGGAATAGACAGCACCGAATGACCCCTCTGGAACGGCTCTACCTCCGTCTCTACAGACGACGTCGCCCCCTCGCCTACGCCCTGTACGGAACGCTTGCCGCCGTGGGCTACACCGTCGCGTTCCTCCTGCGTTTCGACTTCGCCCTCGCGCCGAGGCATGCCCGCTCGCTCATGCTGACGCTCCCGGCGGTGATGGCCGTCCGCATCGCGCTGGCCCGTGTGTTCCGGCTCTCGAGCGGAAGGTGGCGCTTCGTCGGCACGGCGGACGCCGTGCGGCTGATCGTCGCGATGAGCACCGGGAGCGCGATGCTGCTGGTGCTCCGCGAGCTGCTGCCTCCGCCCGTCCTGATCCCGCGCTCGGTCCTGCTGATCGAATGGGTCGTGAGCTCGTACGCCACCGCGGGACTGTGGCTGACGTACCGTGTGGGGTTCGAGCGGGTACGGCGCGCGCGGTCGGTGAACGGCGAGCGTCCGGTGAGGCGGGCGCTGCTGGTGGGCGCGGGGGAAGCGGGGAACGTGCTGGCGAGGGAGATTCGGCGTTATCCGACCGGGTTCAATCTCGTGGGCTTCGTGGACGACGATTCGTTGAAGTGGGGGTGTCAGATCCAGGGCGTGGAGGTGCTGGGGGGGACCGAGGACCTCGGGGCGATCGTGAAGGCGGAGCGGGTGGACGAGATCATCCTGGCGATCCCGTCGGCGGAGCCGAAGGAGCTGCGTCGCCTGGTGGCGCAGTGCGAGGAGACGCACGTGCCGTTCAAGGTGCTTCCCGGGATCTCGGAAGTGCTGGAAGGGAGGGTGGGGCTGAACCAGCTGCGCGACCTGCAGGTGGAGGACCTGCTGGGGCGGGACCCGATCCAGCTCGAGCTGCCCGAGCTGAGCGCGGACCTCGAAGGCCGGTGCGTGATGATCACGGGCGCGGCCGGCTCGATCGGGTCGGAGCTGGCGCGGCAGTGCGCGCTCTACCGCCCCGAGCGCCTGGTGGTCCTGGACCAGTCGGAGACGGATCTGTTCTTCCTGCAGATGGAGTTGAGGGAGTCATACCCGGAGCTGGATCTGGTGGCCGTGATCGGGGACATCACCGACGACGCCCAGATCGAGCGGGTGTTCCATCGACAAACCCCCGATCGGGTCTTCCACGCGGCGGCGTACAAGCACGTGCCGCTCATGGAGGTGAACGTCGAGCAGGCCGTGAAGAACAACGTGCTGGGCACGGCGATCGTGGCGGAGGCGGCGGGTCGTCACGGGGCGGAGAAGTTCGTCCTCGTGAGCACGGACAAGGCGGTGCGCCCGGCGAACGTGATGGGCTCCACGAAACGGCTGGCGGAGCTGACCATCCTTCACATGCAGGACCACTTCCCGGACACCGCCTTTGGCGCAGTCCGCTTCGGCAACGTGCTCGGGAGCCGGGGCAGCGTGCTCCCCATCTTCCGTCGCCAGGTGGCGTCCTCCAAGCCGCTCACGGTCACGCACCCGGAGGTCACCCGCTATTTCATGACCATCCCGGAAGCGGTCCAGCTGATCCTGCAGGCTTCCCTGCTCCCGGATTTCCGCGGCCACATCGCCATGCTGGACATGGGTGAGCCGGTCAAGATCGTGGAGCTGGCGCAGAACGTTCTCCGGCTCTCCGGCATCTCGCCGCGGATGGGGGAGACGTACCGGTTCACGGGGCTGCGCCCGGGAGAGAAGATGCACGAGGAGCTGGCAGCGCCGGACGAGTCGATGCAGGAGACGAGCATCGCCAAGGTCCGCCTGCTGACCTCGTGTCGCGCGAGCACTCCGGACATCCGGCCGCTGCTGAACCGGTGGGACCGCGCCCTCTCCAACGGCCACGCAGGGGTGGTGGAGAAGGAGCTGCGCGGTATCTTTTCCGGGCTCCGGGAGCCGAGGCCCAACGGCACGCGCGGCAACGGCGCCCTGGCCATGAGCGCGGAATTCCCGGAACTACCGAACTGATCATGCGCTCCGTGCCGCGAAGGGCCCAGGGCACAGGGTGGCGCGGCGGTGCACCCGCGCCAGCCGTGCGCGACGCATGGGCGCCGGTGCCGCGCTTGCCGCCGTCGCTTCGAGGGATGGCGCTGGCGTTCGCGCTTGCCGCGGTCGCCGCAGGACCGCTGGCAGGACAGCAGCCGGACACGGCCGCGGCCCGCCGCCAGGCCGAGCAGCGGCTGGGGCACCCGGTGTCGCAGGAGGAGATGCTCCAGCGGGTCCGCGATTCGGGGCTGACGCGGTCGGAGGCGAAGGCGCGACTGCTCCAGCTCGGCTACGACCCGTCCATGGTGGACCCGTACTACGACGCGCTGGAGGGGACGGGCCCGGTCCCCACCGGGAGCGACGCCGATCGTTTCCCGCGCGCGCTGGACCAGATCAAGCGGGCCCCGAGGGTGCAGCCGGGGCCGCTGGGCGGCGCCGGAGTGTCCGATTCCGCCGCGGTGGATACGACGGTGGCGGCCCGGGGGGACAGCAGCGAGCTGCCGATGTTCGGGCGGGACCTGTTCTCGCGGGCCACCACGGAGTTCGAGCCGGTGCTCTACGGCCCGGTGGACGAGAGCTATCGGCTCGGTCCCGGTGACGAGGTCCTGCTGGTGCTCACGGGCGGCGTGGAGTCCGCGTACAGCCTGGAAGTGAACCGGCAGGGCTACATCGTGGTCCCGGACGTGGGGCAGATCGCGGTGAACGGGATGTCGGTCGGACAGCTGGAGACCGCGCTGGGTCAGGCGCTGGGCGAGGTGTACGCCGGGGTGCGCGGCCCGGATCCGACCGTCCACTTCCAGGTTTCGCTGGGCCGGCTGCGCACGAACCAGGTCTACCTGGTGGGGGAGGTGGAGCGACCGGGAGCGTACCAGGTCAGCGCGGTGGCCACGGTGTTCAACGCACTCTACCAGGCGGGTGGCCCGAAGCGAGGCGGCAGCTTCCGGAACGTCGAGGTGTGGCGGGGCGGGCGGATCGTGGGGACCATCGACCTGTACGACTACCTCATTTCCGGGGACAGCCGCAACGACATCCGGCTGGAGCAGGGCGACCGGATCTACGTTCCGCTCGCGGGCCCGCGTGCGGCCGTGCGGGGCGAGGTGCAGCGGCCGGCGATCTACGAGCTGAAGGAAGGCGAGCAGCTTCGGGACCTGCTGGGCTACGCGGGTGGCTTCAAGCCGGACGCCGTGGTCCGTCGCGTCCAGGTGGACCGTATCCTCCCGCCGGCCGAGCGCCGCCCCGGCGCCGACCGGGTTCTGGTCGATGTCGACGTCGCCGGTCTGCTGTCCGGAGACGCGCAGCCCGTCCCGGTCCGGGCGGGCGACGTGGTGGAGGTGTTCGCGATCTCGTCCGAGCGGCGGGACCGGGTGGACCTGACGGGCGATGTGCGCCGGCCGGGCACGTACGAGTGGTCGCCGGGGCTGACGCTACGGCAGCTGCTGTCGCGCGCGGACGGCCTGGACGAGAGCGCGTACGTGGCGCGCGCACACATCTTCCGCCTGGTGGAGTCCACGGGGGAGCGGCGCCTGATCAGCGTCGCGCTGACGGGGCCGGAGGACGACGGCGCCATTCCCGACGCCGCCCTCGCGGACCGGGACTCGGTGGTGATCTACAGCCGGGAGCACCTGCGGACCCCGCGCTACGTCCACATCGCCGGGTACGTGAAGAACCCGGGGACGTATTCGCTGGCCGGGGGGATGACGCTCGAGGACCTGATCCTGACGGCGGGCGGGTTCACGGACGGGGCGTTCACGACCAGCGCGGAGGTGGCCCGGGCCCCCGCCGACACGGCGCTCACGGATACGGCCGCGGTGGTCCTGAACGTACCCCTCGCCGGCGGGCCGGCCCTCGACGCCGCGGCGACGCCGGAGCGGGGAATGCCCGCGTGGCGGCCCGACCCATCGGAATTCCGGCTGCAGCACGGGGACCGGGTCTTCATCCGCAAGGCGCCGGGCCACCGGGCCCCGCAAACCGTGACGGTGACCGGGGAGGTGCGCTTCCCCGGCGAATACGTGCTGTCGCGGCGCAGCGAGCGCCTGAGCGACGTGCTCCGGCGCGCGGGGGGGCTGACACGGGACGGTTACGTCCCCGGAATCCGGGTGGTTCGCGGTGGAAAGCTGGTCGCGGTGGACGCGATGGAAGCGCTCGGTCCGGGCGGCGGTCCGGTGAACCTGGTGCTGGAGGCCGGGGACAGCCTCCAGGTGCCGACGTACGATCCAACGGTTCTGGTGGTGGGTGCGGTGCGCTTCGAGTCCCGCGTCCTGTATCAGGCGGGCAGAAGCGTGGACTACTACATCCAGCAGGCGGGCGGCTACGGTGAGCTGGCCGACCGCGACCGTGTCACGGTCACCTATCAGAACGGCGAGCGGGCGAGCGCCAACGACGTGGTGCTCCTGTTCCGGCGGGCGCCGTCGGTGAGCCCGGGGAGCACGATCCAGATCCCGACCCTGCCGGCGAGGGAGCGGCAGGGATTCAACTGGGACGCCTTCCTGTCCCGAACGCTGTCTCTGGCGAGCGTCACGGCCACGCTCCTGCTGGCGATCAACCAGCTGCAATGAGCGACGCGCCGGGGAGGGGCCGCCCGCCCGGGAGGGCCGCGACGACGGCGACGAACGGTGGAATGCCGACCCCGGAGGAGCAGCGGTCCGTGAACATGCTGGGCCTTCTCACCCTGGGGCTGCGACGGCTGCGGCTCCTGGTCGGGTTCCCGCTGGCGGTGGGGGTCGCTGCGCTGGTCATCTCGCTGGTGGTGGCGAAGCGCTACGCAGCCGAGTCCCGCTTCATGCCGGAGACGGAAAGCCAAATGCCATCCGAGATGGCGGGGCTGGCCGCGGAGTTCGGGCTCACGCCGCCGACGTCGCAGGGCGAGTCGCTGGCATTCTACGCGGAGCTGCTGCGCTCGAACGAGCTCCTGCGCGCGGTGGTCCGGACGCAGTACGAGTTCCCGATCCGGCAAGGCGCGGACACGCTGCGTGGCGACCTTCTCTCGCTCTACCGCATCGACGGAGACTCGCCGGCCGAGCGGCTCCAGAACGGCGTGCTGAGGTTGAGGGAGAACGACATCGCGGTGATCCCCAAGCCCACCGCGAACCTCGTGGGGCTCAGGACCCTGGCGCCGTGGCCGGCGCTGGCAGAGGCCTTGAACTTGCGCATGCTGGCGCTGGTGAACCGCTTCAACCTCGAGCGGCGGCAATCGCGCGCGCTGGAGGAGCGGCGGTTCCTGGAGGGGCGAGTCGAGCAGGCCGAGCGGGACCTGAGAGGGGCGGAGGATTCCCTGGAAGCGTTCGTCGCGAGCAACCGCCGCTACTCCGGAGCCCCGGACACGCGGCTGGAGTACGACCGGCTGCAACGGCGGGTCTCGTTCCTCCAGCAGATCCGCTCGTCCCGCGCCCAGGCGCTGGAGCAGGCGCGCGTCGAGGCGGTGCGCAATACGCCCGTGATCACCGTGGTGGACGGGCCGCAGGGCACGGCGCTGAAAGTCTCGCCGAAGCCGCTGGTCAACGCTCTCCTGGGCGTGCTTGCCGGCCTCGCGCTGGCCGTCTGCTTCCTGATGGCGAGCGAGATGCTGGCGCGAGCCCGGCGCGAGCGGCCCGAGGAGTACCGAGAGCTGACCATGGCGACGCGGGACACGCTCGGCCGCCTCGCGCCCGCCTCCGTCCTGCGCCGCCTGCGGCGGGGTTCGCCGGGGCGGGTGCCCGCGGGGACAGTGGCGGACAATGGGGATGGAGAGGAGCTGCGATGAGCGAGCTGAGCCGGATCGCGCCGGACGTGGAGCTCGGTCGTGATGTGGCGATCCGCGCCTTCGTCAACCTCTACGGGTGTCGGATCGGGGACGGTACCCGCATCGGCACTTTCGTCGAGATCCAGAAAGGCGTCGCGGTGGGCCGGCGGTGCAAGATCGAGAGCCACACCTTCATCTGCGAAGGCGTGACGCTGGAGGACGAGGTGTTCGTGGGCCACCACGTCTGCTTCATCAACGACCGCTATCCACGCGCCACCAGCGCCGATGGGGACGTCCAGGAGGAGGGGGACTGGCGCCTCGAGGGAACGCTCGTCCGGCGCGGCGCGTCCATCGGCTCGGGCGCCGTGATCCTGCCCGGGGTCGAGATCGGGGAGAACGCGATGGTGGGCGCGGGCGCGGTGGTGACGCGTGACGTCCCTTCCGGCGCCACGGTGGTGGGGAACCCCGCGCGGCCGGTGCGCGCGCGCGTCCGTGAAGCGAGCGGGAAAGCGGTGAGGAGCTGATGGCGACGCCGCTCCCGGTCGGGTCTGGCGCACGGTACTTCCCGCTGGCGCTTCCCGCCGCGCCGCCTCCGGTTGCGGTCTCCACAGCCAAGCGCGTGCTCGACGTGGTGGGCGCCGCGCTGCTCTCGCTGGTGACGCTCCCCGCGGCGCTCGTCATCGCGCTCCTGATCAAGCTGACATCATCGGGGCCGGTGCTCTTCCGGCAGGCGCGGGTCGGCTGCGACGGGCTGCTGTTCACCATGCTGAAGTTCCGCTCGAATGCGGTACGGCTGCGACCAGGACCCGCACCGCGAGTACGTGCGCGGACTGGTGACGGGCGAGGAGGAGTCCACCCACGGAGAGGGCGTCTACAAGCTCGTCGCCGACGAGCGGGTGACGCCGGTGGGGCGGTGGCTGCGCCGGACCTCGATGGACGAGCTGCCGCAGCTGGTGAACGTGCTGCGCGGGGAGATGAGCCTGGTGGGGCCGCGCCCGCCCCTGCCGTACGAGGTGGAGGCGTACGACAAGGAGCAGTACCGGCGCCTCTCCTGCCGCCCGGGGCTCACCGGGCTGTGGCAGGTCTCCGGCCGCAACAGGCTGAGCTACCGGACCATGGTTGAGCTGGATCTGGAGTACATCCGGACGTGGAGCCTGGGGCTGGACCTCCGGATCCTGGCGCGAACCGTGCCAGTGCTGCTGCGGAACACGGGGGAGGCAGTGTGATCGGGGGGCGGCCATGATCGACGTCGGCATCCTCGGCTGCGGGTACTGGGGCCCGAACCTGGCGCGCAACTTCGCGCATCACGCCGAGGCGAGGGTCGCCGCAGTGGGCGACGTGATCCAGAAGCGGGCGCTGAAGGTCGGCCGGACGTACCAGGTGCCGCGCGTGACCGACGACGCGGACGTGGTCCTGGGCGACCCGGACATCGACCTGGTGGTGATCGCCACGCCGGTGTGGACCCATTACGAGCTGGCGCGCAAGGCGCTGGAGCAGGGAAAGCACGTGCTGGTCATGAAGCCCCTCACCGTCTGCACGGAGCAGGCGGAGGAGCTGTGCGCCATGGCCGAAGAGGCGGGGCTGCTGCTGGCCGTGGACCACACGTTCATCTTCACAGGGGCGGTGCAGAAGATCAAACAGCTGGTGGACGCCGGGGAGCTCGGTGAGCTGTACTATTTCGATTCGGTGCGGATCAACCTCGGGGTGTTCCAGCACGATGTGAACGTGCTCTGGGACCTGGCGCCGCACAATGTCTCGATCATGGACCACCTCACGGGGCGGCTTCCCCGGGAAGTGTCGGCCGTGGCCATGTCCCACGGCCGCAGTCCGACGGAGAACATCGCGTATCTCACAGTCCGGTACGGCAACTCCTTCCTCGGCCATGTCCACGTCAACTGGCTGGCGCCCGCGAAGATCCGTCGCACGATCGTGGGCGGCAGCCAGAAGATGCTGGTCTACGACGACATGGAGCCGAGCGAGAAGGTCCGGGTCTACGACCGGGGCGTCTCCTTCCTGGACGAGGCCAGCGATCCCACGGAGCGGGCGTACAAGCCGCTCGTGAGCTACCGGACCGGGGACATGCGGGTGCCACAGCTCGACTCACGCGAGGCGCTGGCGCTGGAGGTGGAGAACGTCGTGGACGCGATCCGCGGCCGCTCCGAGCTGATGGTTCCGGGGAAGGACGGGCTCCGTGTGGTGCGCATCCTGGAAGCGGCGGAGCGCTCGATCCACGACTCCGGCGGCCCGGTTTCGGTGGCCGGTTCGCTGTCGGCAGCCTGAGGAGCTTCGCCAATGAGCACGCTCCTGGACCCGGTCCGCCGGGATGTCCCGTTCGTCGACCTCCGCCCCCAGCACGCTGAGCTGCGGGCGGAGATCGAGGAGGCCGTGTCCCGCATCCTGGACTCCTCCGCGTTCGTTGGTGGCGAGGACGTGGAGCGGTTCGAGGACGATTTTGCCCGCTTCCTGGGCGTTCGGGCCGGCGTGGGCGTGGGCACCGGGACGGATGCGGTCCGCATCGCGCTCCAGGCCGTGGGCGTGGGGGCGGGCGATGCCGTGATCACGGTGTCGCATACCTTCTTCGCCACCGCGGAAGCCGTGGTGCAGACCGGGGCGGTCCCGCTTTTCGTGGACGTTGAGCCCGGGCCGATGACCATGGACCCCCTGGCGGTGGAGGCGCTCCTGCGCGACGGGTGTCACCGGGAGCCCGGGGGCACCATGATCCACGAGACCACCGGGCGGCGCGTGGCCGCGCTTCTCCCCGTGCACCTCTACGGCCAGAGCGCCGACATGGCGCCGCTCCTGGCGCTGGCCCGCGAGCATGGCCTGGCGGTGGTGGAGGATGCGGCGCAGGCCCACGGCGCCACGTACCGTTTCCCGGACGGGCGCGAGCGGGCGTGCGGCGCAATGGGGGATGCCGCCGCCTTCTCCTTCTACCCCGGCAAGAACCTCGGGGCGATCGGAGAGGCCGGCGCGGTCGTGACGGACTCGGCGGCGGTTGCGGAGCGGGCCCGACGGCTGCGTGACCACGGCCAGTCGGAGAAGTTCGTTCATGTTCGAGAGGATGGCGGGAACGCGCGCCTGGACACGCTCCAGGCGGCGGTGCTGGACCTGAAGCTCCGGCGGCTGACGGAGTGGAACGAGGCGAGGCGCCGCCTCGCCCGGCGCTATGCCGAGGGACTTCGGGGCACGCCCCTGCGGCTGCCGGAGGAGCGGCCGGAGGCGCGGCACGTCTACCACCTGTACGTGGTGCGCTCCCCGGCGCGCGACGGCCTGCGCGCCGCGCTGGAGGACGCGGGTGTCCGCACCGGGCTGCACTATCCGGTGGCGGTCCACCAGCAGGCGCCGTACGTGGGCGACGGGCGGGGATGGGGCCCGCTGTGCGAGACGGAGCGAGCCGCGGCCGAAGTGCTCTCGCTCCCGATGTACCCGCATCTGGAGCCGGAGTCGGTGGACTACGTGACCGATCAGCTGTCGCGGCGGATCGGCTGAGGCCGTGAGCGCAGGGGCCCTGGAGCGGACGAATGCCGGACCGCGCCCCGGCCCAGCGAGCGAGAGCGTGCTCGTCCGCCGGGCCGCCGTCGCCCTGGCCGTCGTGCTGGTGGCTTGGGCCGTCGTCGCGCTGGGCCGGCTCGGCCCCGGGCGACAGGAGGCTGCGGTGGTGGGGCTCGCCGTGGCGCTCCCCGCACTCCTGGTGTTTCTCGCCCGCCCCCTTTACGGTCTGGCGTTCTACCTTCTCGTTCTGCCGCTCGTCAGCACGGGCGACGTGGTGGGGGGCCTGAACGGGGGGGAGACGCTCACTCTCGGCGCGCTCGCGGTGGGCCTGGCCACGATCGGCGCCTCGCCTCGCCGCTTCCCGGAGGGGGTGCGCGCGCTCTCTCCGGTGCTGGCGCCGCTCGGGGGGCTCGCGGTCGTGAGCGTGCTGTCGCTGGTGGCGAACGGCGTGAGCGCCCCCGCCGACATCCTCTCGGCGCTCCTGAAGATCGTGGCGTTCGGGCTGGTGTCCGTGCTCGTCTACCTGTACGCGGGCACGGAGCGGGGCTGGCGCGTGATGCTCGGGGCCATCCTGGTCGGCGCGTTCCTGGAAGCCCTGTACAGCATCGTGACCTACTCACTGGGGCTGGACTACTACCAGCTCTATGGATACAACCGGGCCTCCGGCACGTTCTTCACGTTCAACTACCTGGGCGCGTTCATGGCGCTCACGTCCGTGCCCACGCTGGCGCTGGCGCTCGCTCCGCGCGAGGGCGGCTGGCGGGGGACGCTCCTTCTGGCGTTCTCCCTGGAGATCGTCGCGCTCCTCCTGTCGCTCACCCTGGGATCCGTGCTCGCCCTGCTCGTGGCAGGGACCGTGGCGGGCGTGTTCCTGCTGCGGGTGCCGCTGCGGCGGCTCTTCGCGGGCGCGGGCGTGTTCCTGGTCGTCTTCGCCGGGGTGCTGGCGGCCAACCCGTTCCTCCAGGAGAAGCTCACCCGGATCGGCGAGCGGGTGGTCGACCGCCTCCTGACCTACTCCGCCGGCGTGGCCATGCTGCGCGACCATTTCTGGTTCGGCTTCGGCAGCGAGAGGCGGATGGTGGAGGCGTTCCTCTCCAGCACGGCGTACAGGGACACGCCATTCGGCATCGCGGGCGCGGTGGCGCACGCGTCGATGCTCACGGTGGGCGTCCAGAAGGGGATCTTCGGCGTGGTGTTCTTCGCCCTGCTGCTGGCGGGCGTGCTCCGGCTCCTCCTCCGGCACCGTCGCGTTCTGACCCGGAGCCGGCACGCGATCGTATACCAGGGACTGCTCGTCGGGACGCTCGCGTTCATGGTCCAGGACTTCACGAACAACCTCGTGCTCCACGCCCGGCTCGGGATCCTCTTCCTCTCGCTGGTCGCCCTGGTCGCGGCGCTGGGGGACCGCGCCACGCGGGAAGCGGCCGGTGCGGGTCCGGAGCAGGCACCGACCACGCCAGCCCATGCGCGGTGACGGGGGGCCGCGGGCGCTCGTGCTCACGAACATGTGGCCCACGGCCGGGGACCCGGCGCGCGGCACCTTCGTGTCCCGGCAGGTCGAGGATGTCCGCCTCGCCGCGCCGGAGTGGACGCTGGAGCTCATGCAGATCGACGGGCGCCGGGGGCGTCTGGAGTACGGGCGCGCGGTGACGCGGCTCCGTCGCCGGCTGCGAAGCGGTGCGTACGACCTGGTCCACGCCCACTACGGCCTCACCGGCGCCGTGGCCGCGACCCAGCGAGACGCGCCGGTGGTGGTGACGCTGCATGGGAGCGACCTCAATATCCGGTGGCAGCGGCGGATCTCTCGCTTCGGCGTGTCCCGGGCCGCCGCGCGGATCTACGTCTCGGCACGGCTGCGGCGGCTGGATGGTGGGGACGGTGAGGTGATCCCGTGCGGGGTGGACCTGGACGCGTTCCGGCCCGCGAGCCGGCACGCGGCCCGCGACAGGATCGGCGTCGATCCGGACGGCGTGGTGGTGCTATTTCCGGGCGATCCCGCCCGCCCGGTCAAGGACCACGCCCTGTTCCGGGCGACGCTGGGCGTCCTCCCACCCCGGTGGCGCGAGCGTGTCCGGCCGGCCACCCTCGGCGGCGTCCGACCGGAGGACGTCCCGCATCACCTGTGCGCCGCGGACGCCGTGCTGCTGACGTCGCGTTACGAGGGAGCGGGGTCGGTGGCGAAGGAGGCGGTGGCGTGCGGCGTGCCCATCGCCTCCGTGGACGTGGGCGACGTCGCGCACGCGGTCGCCGGCGTCCCCGGCTGCGCGGTGGCCGGGCGGGACCCCGGGTCGCTGGCGCGCGCCCTGGTGCGGGCGCTCGAGCTCGGCGCGGAGCCGGAGCCGGAGGGCGGGCAGCCGTCGGCCGCGCGCCAGCGTGTGGCCGGGGTCGGGCGGCAGCGGCTCATTGACCTGCGCATGGACGCCGGCAGCGTGGCGGCGAGGGTGCTGTCCGTGTACCGGCGCGTGGCGGGGGAGGCAACGTGAGCCGAAGGCGCGCGACCCGATCGCGGCCGACCGGCCCGGGCTCTTCCCTGGAGGCGATGCCCGATCTCGCCCCGCTGGTGGCGCGAAACGCGGTGCTGAACCTGGGCGGGCTGGCAGTCCCGCTGGTGGTGGCGCTGGTGGCGGTGCCCGTCGTCGTCAACGGGCTCGGAACGGGCGGCTTCGGGCTCCTGTCGCTCATCTGGGTGATGCTGGGCTACATGGCTCTGCTCGACCTGGGGCTCGGGCGCGCCACCACCAAGTTCGCGGCCGAGGCGCTGGCGACGGGGGACCTGCGCACCGTGGCGGCCAGCGCACGCATCGCGGCGGCGCTGCAGCTGGCGCTCGGACTGGCGGCCGCCGCGGCGCTGGTCGCCGCGACGCCTGCCCTCGTTGGCCGGTTCCTCGACATCCCCGCGGCGCTCGCCGGGGAAGCGCGCAGGAGCTTCCGGTTCGTGGCCGCGGTCACCCCGGTGATCATGGTGACCAACACGTTTCGCGGCCTGCTGGAAGCGAAGCAGAGCTTCGGCGTGATCAACGCGGTGAAGATCCCGGTGGGCACGGCGAACTTCCTGGTCCCGATGGTGGGCGTGCTGGCCGGGTGGCCGCTGTCCACGATCGTCGCCGTGCTGCTGTCGGTGCGGGCGGTCGCGCTGGTCGTGTACGCCGCGGCTGCGCTGCGCGCGTTCCCTTCCGTGCTCCGGGGGGTCGAGGTCAGGGGCGCCGACCTCCGCGCACTGCTCGGGTTCGGCGGCTGGGTGACGGTCTCGGGGGTGGTCAGCCCGGTGCTGGTCTACGTGGACCGGTTCGTGGTGGGCGCGCTCCGCAGCGTCGAGGCCGTGGGTTACTACGCAGCCCCGCACGAGCTCATCCTCCGGCTGGCCATTCTGCCGTCCAGCGTGGCGTCGACGCTCTTCCCCGCGCTCAGCGCAACCGCCGGCGCCGGTCGGGAGGGGGAGACCGAGCGGCTGGTGGCGGGCGTGCTGAAGTTCCTGCTCATGGTCGCGGGTCCCGCGCTCGTGGTCCTCGGGTTCCTGGCCGGCGATGTCCTGACGCTGTGGCTGGGCGAGGCGTTCGCCGCGCGCGCGGCTCCGGCGCTCCGCCTCTTCACCGTCGGGATGGCGGCCAACGTCCTTGCGTACGTGCCCGCGGTGCTGCTCCCGGCAGCCGGCCGCCCTGACGTGCCGGCGAAGCTGCACCTGGCGGAGCTCCCGGTCTACCTTCCGGTTCTCTGGCTCCTGGCCGCGCGCTGGGGCGTGACCGGAGCGGCGGCCGCGTGGGCGCTGCGGATGTTCGTGGACGCGGTGCTGCTGTTCGTCGCGGCCGTGCGGGTGGGCCTGATCCGCCCCTCCGTCATCGCGCCGTCTCTCCGACCGGCCGCGGGGTGGGTGGGCGCCCTCGCGCTGGCCACGGCCGCCGTGTCGGCGTGGCCGGGGGCGCCGCTCGCGCGACTGGCCGCCGTGGCCGGGATGCTGCTCCTCATGGCCGTGGTCGCGTGGCGCGTGCTCCTTTCCGCAGCCGAGCGCTCCACGCTCTTCCTCGCCCTGCGGGTGTCGCGATGAGCGGCCCGGATCCGCGGACCGGCCGGCTCCTGATCATCGTGGAGAACCTCCCGGTGCCGTACGACGTCCGGGTGTGGAAGGAGGCGCGAACGCTCCGGGACGCCGGCTGGGAGGTGAGCGTGATCTCGCCGGCCCGCGAGGGCTACCCGGCCGGCCGCCACAGGATCGACGGGATCGACGTCCACCGGCACCCAATGCCGCCGGAGCGAAGCTCCAGGCTGGACTACGTTCGGGAGTACTCCAGCGCTCTCTTCCACGAGGCGCGGCTGGCGCGTCGGATCTGGAGGGAGCGTGGCTTCGACGTGGTCCAGATCTGCAATCCGCCGGACCTGCTCTTCCTGGTCGCCGGGTGGTACAAGCTGAGGCACGGCGTGCGGGTGGTGTTCGACCATCACCGACCTCTCCCCCGAGCTGTTCGCCTGGAAGTTCCCGCGCAGCCGCTGGCTCCGACCCGTCCTCGCGCTGGCGGAGCGGCTCACGTTCCGCGTGGCCGACCGCGTGCTCAGCACCAACGAGTCGTTCAGGGAGGTGGCGGTGTGGCGTGGCGGGAAGGCGCCGGACCGCGTGCACGTGGTCATGAACGGCCCGGACCTGGCCGCCTTCCCGGAGCCGAGGTGGCCGCCCGCCGGGGCCGGCGACCCGCCGTGCCTGGTGGGCTACATCGGCCACATCGACACCCAGTACGGGATCGACGAGCTGCTCCTCGCCGCGGCGCACCTGGTGCACGGACGCGGCCGCGACGACCTGCGCTTCAGGGTGGTCGGCGGCGGCCCGCTTCGGGCGGAGAAGGAAGCGCTGGCGAGGGAGCTGGGACTCGAGCGCCACGTCGAGTTCACCGGAGCGCTCCCCCAGCCGGAAGCGATCCGCCTTCTCTCGGAGTGCCGGATCGGCGTGGTCCCGGCGCCGGCCACGACGGCGAGCGATCGCATGACCCATGTAAAGACGCTGGAGTACATGGCGCTCGGGATCCCGGTCGTGCAGTACGACCGCACCGAAGGGCGCCGGGCGGCCGCGGATGCAGCGCTCTACGCCCGCCCCGGCGACGTGCACGACTTCGCCGACCGTATCGGGTGGCTGGCGGATCACCCGGAGGAGGCGCGCAGCATGGGCCGGCGCGGGCGGCGCCGCGTGGAGGAGCGCTACGCCTGGGCGCACCAAGCCGAGCGGCTGCGCATGGCGTATCGGGTGGTGCGGTCCGAGCTGGAGCCGCGGTGAGCGCCGTGGCCTCGTCACCCGTCCCGGTGAGCGTCGTGATCCCGTACTACGGCGGGGCAGAGACCGTGGGCCGCGCGCTGGCGTCTCTGGCGCGTCAGACGCGGCCGCCCGCGCAGGTAGTGGTCGTGGATGACGGCTCTCCGGAGCCGCTGAATCCATCCGCGCTTCCCTCCCTCCCGGGGCTGACCACGCTGCGGCACGAGGAGAACCGCGGCATCCCGGCAGCCCGGAACACAGGCCTGGGTGCCGCGACGCAGCCGTGGGTCGGATTCCTCGACCAGGACGACGAGTGGGCGCCGGACAAGCTGGAGCGCCAATGGAGGGTGGTGGCTTCGCGTGGCGCGGGGCGCGGCGTCCGGCCGGCAACCGGAGGCGGACGGCCGGTGCCCGGCGCGGCCAGCGAGGACGGCGGCGCCGGCCAGGAGGGTGGCACCGAGCCCGAGGCGGGAGTGGTGGTTTTCGGCCGGCTTCTCGTGGACGTGACCGGGGAGCGGCCGCGGCTCAGGCCGCCGCGGGCCGCGATCCGGGCGCTGGAAGCCGGCGGCGACGCCGCGATCCGCACCTTCATCCGCCACGGCAACACGCTCCCGCTCATCACGCTCCTGGCCCCTCGCGCCGTGCTCCGGCGGCACGGCGGCTTCGACGAGTCGCTGACCGGCGGAGCCGACGACACCGAGCTGGTGCTCCGGCTGCTGGCGGAGGGCGTCCCGTTCCGCCACGCCCCGTGCCGCGACGGCTGGTGCGCCCGCCACCACGTGACGGGGGCGAACTACTCGGCGGACCCCACCCGCTGGGCCGGCGACCACCTGGCCTTCATCCCCCGGCTCGCCCGACGCTACCGGGCGATCGCGGCCGTGCGCGACCCGCTGCTTGCCGGGACCCACTTCGTCCTCGGCCGCCACCACGCCGCCGACGGATCGCGGGACGCGGCGCTGGAGTCCCTGGCCCGGGCTTCGCGCCTGGACCCGTGGTGGTGGAAGCCACGCGCGGCCAGGCTGGCGCTGCGCATGCCGGCGTCCTGGGCGGACGCGCTCGAACGCGCCTGGCGTCGGGTGGAGCGCGCGGCGCGCGAGCGTCCGCTCGTCGGATGACGGCGGCGAGCGGGGCGTCGCCCGCTACGGGCTGACGGGCACCGGGGTGTTGCGGTCGATGCCGGTCCCGTCGCCCACCTGACCGTACCTGTTGCTTCCCCAGCAGAAGAGGCGCTCCTCCTGCGTTATGGCACACGTGTGCTTCGCGCCGGCGGTGACCTCGAGGACGCGCCCCGGAAGCGGGACGGGACGCGGCGACGACTCGTCGTTCCAGCTGCCGATCCCGAGCTGCCCGGCGTCGTTGTTCCCCCAGCAGTAGAGCTGACCGCTACCGGCGATGGCGCACGTGTGGTCGGCGGCGGCACTCACAGCCACGGCCGGCTCGGGCATGAGCGTGACCTGCGGGGCGTAGCGCGTGCCGTTGTTCCCGGCCCCGAGGCGGCCGTCGTTGCCCCAGCCCCAGCAGTAAACGGTTCCGTCCACCGCCAGGCCGCACGTGTGCTCGCCCGCGGCCACAATGCTCGTGTAGCGGTGACCGCCCGCGACCGGCGCGGGGGTGAAGGAGTCCCGGTCCGTGCCCGTGCCCAGCCGGCCGATGACCCCGCTCCCCCAGCAGTATGCGGCGCCGTCCGCCGTCACCGCGCAGGTGTGTCCGGTGCCCGTGGAGATGGCGGTGAAGTGCAGGTCGCCGGCCACCGGCGACGGCAGCGAGTGGGGCTCGTCGTCCTTCGTGCCGGTGCCGAGCTGCCCGGCGAGGTTCCACCCCCAGCAGTATGCGCGGCCGTCCGCTGCCAGCCCGCACGTGTGGTCGCGGGCCGCCGTGACCGCGACGAAATCGTAGCCCACCTCGGCGGGGACGGGCTGGACGCTGCACAGGAACGGCTCGTAGTCGGCGCAGCGGTAGATGAGGCGGCCTCCATCCCCCAGCTGCCCGAAGCGGTCCTGCCCCCAGCAGTAGGGCCGTCCCCAGGCGATCCCGCACGTGTGGGCCTCGCCGGTCGCCAGGACGGTGAAGGGGAGGTCCTCCTCCAGCCGCACCGGAGTGTCGCAGGTGCGGCCGTCGCACCCGGCCACGTCGCTACCGCCCGCGTGGCCGAGGCGCCCGTTGGCCACGTTTCCCCAGCAGAACGTGCCGGCGTCGGCGGTCACGGCGCACGTGTGGCTGTCGCCGGCCGCGACCTCAATGAAGCGGTGGGCGGGCGACAGCTCGGGCGCGACGGGTCGCCGCTCGCAGCCGACCAGGGCGGCGGCCACGGCGGCGACCGCGGCCACGGGGACCGGGCAGCGGAGGCAGGGAAGCGTCACGGCGAGGCGCGAGCGTGGCCGGGGAGCCAGGAGAGGCTCAGCCCGATCGTCCAGTTGTGGTCGTCGCGGAGGAAGTCGCGGTTGTAGCGAAAGCTGCGCGCCACCTCCCCCGTGATCCTGAAGTCGCGGACGAACACCAGCCCCCGGATGCCGCCGATGATCTCCGTGTCGTGCTCGTACGGGGACCAGCGTCGCGCGGCAATGGCGGGGGCGGCGAGATCGCGGCGCCGTACGCGCTCCACGAACGCGCCCCCGGTGCCGGTGGCCGAGCCCGCATCGAAGAGCGCATCGAGGGCGAGGAACTGGGCGTCGCCGCCGGGGCCGATCCCTGCACCCAGGAGCTGACCGCGGTAGGTGTAGCCCTGTCGGACTGCGGCGTGGATGTAGTAGACCGGGATCGGGCGGCTGCCGGTGCGCAGCTCCCCCTTCTCCTGGAGCGCCACCAGCTCGCCGTGGACGCGCAGCGCCAGGCGTTCGCTCATGCCGGTCACCTTCTGGAAGCCGACCGTGTACGCCTGCGAGTGGTCCGGCTCCTGGAGGAGCTCGTTCCAGTCGAGGAAGCGGTCATCGCGGGCCCACTCGCCGTACACCTCGGCGCCCGCCTCCCGGAACACCCAGCGGCCGTACAGGGAGGTGAGGTCGTTCCCCGGCCGGTTCCCGGCGCCGACGAAGCTTGTCACCGTCTTCCACGCATCCCCGAGTCCGTTCCCGGTCGGGGCGTACATGTAGCTGCGGGTCACGCCAAGGGTGAGCCCCGGGAACGGGCGAGGCGAGAAGTCGACGGCCCAGTTCACCAGGTCGTTCCGGTCGTTGCCGGGGTCTTGGTCGAAGTACGGCGATTCCGTCAGACGTCCCCACACGAGCTCCGCCTGCAGCCGCCCGATCCAGATGTCCACGCCCCGGGACGTGCCGAAGAACGCGTGCGGGAACCCGCCCGCCGTGTTGCTCAGGATGATCGGGTAGCGCAGCGCGGGTCCTCGCCAGAGGCTCTCCGTGGAAACGCCCGCCGTGGCCCAGCCCACGTCCACGCGCGCGTAGCTGTCGCCCGGGACGAGACGGGTGAACGGGTCCGGTCCGAAGCGAGCGGGGAGATCGATCACGCTTCCGTAGACCGGGTCCGCGTACGGCGAGATCCCGACCCGCGGCTGCTCGGGCCGGTCGAAGTCCCGGTTCTGCTGGTAGAGGAGCTCCGGCCTGGCTACCACGGTGAGGGGGCCCAGGCGGATACCGGCGCCGATGCGGGCCAGCCCGTTGAGACCGCGGCCGGCCCACAGCGCGCCGTTGTTCCGGTCGTCCGGGTAGGTGGTCCGCTCCAGCAGCTCCGCGTCCACCGGGAACAGCCGGGTTTCCAGGGTCCCGCGCAGGTGCACCCAGCCGGCGGTGCCCCGCTGCTCACTGCCGGGCCGCCGGAGGGTCCGCGGCCGCGGACGAAGACAGCCGGTGATCTCCGCGAGGCGTACGAGCTCGTCCATGGGCGAGGCGATCGACGGGGCCCAGGCCTCGCCGGCGCGGGCGCACAGCGGACGCGGGAGCGTTGCGCGCGCTCGCGTGGCGTCCTGGGCGGCGATCGGGCCGGGAAGCAGCGCCAGGAGCACGAGCGCGAGCGGGATCCGGCGCGCGCGCTCACGGAGCCAGCGGGACGTCGTCATGCGAATAGCCGTCGGCCGGTCGTCATCAGGCATTCCAGTTCCGCGTCTCTGGCCGCGAGATCGCGGCGCCGCCAGTGCCGCCGCAGGCCGGGCAACATCGGGGCCAGCCAGCTCCTCTCCGGAGCGAGCCGCCGGTCGCGTGCCCGCCTGCCGTTCGTGCTCGCCGGCGGAGCGGCACGGCCCTCGCGTGGGACGCCCCGTGGAGGCGGAATCACATCTGCCTCAGCACGGGCCGGGTGGACCGGTCGTCGGCCGGGCGGACCGGTCATCGCGCGCATCCCGGACGTCGCACGGGCATGGAAGTCATCAAGAAGAGCTACGCGCTCCTCAGCCGGAGAAAGCGCCTGGAGCTCCTGGGCGTCTTCCTGAGCACCGTCCTCATGGGGCTGGTGTCGGTCGCGGGCGTCGCCTCGATCATGCCGTTCATGGCCGTGGTGGCGAATCCGGCGGTGGTGGAGACGAACCGCTGGCTCTCGTGGGGCTACACGACCTTCGGCTTCACCAGCCACAGGGCGTTCCTCTCCGCCCTCGGCGTGCTGACGCTCGCCGTGATCGCGGTCAGCAACGGGTTGAGCGCGTTCAACGCCTGGATGGTGGCGCGCTTCCAGTACGGCCTCAATCACGAGCTGTCCTGTGAGCTCCTGAAGACCTACCTCGACCAGTCCTACGCGTTCTACCTCGACCGCAACTCCTCGAAGCTGGCGAAGAACGTCCTTTCCGAGGTCTCCGCGGTGGTCAACGGGGTGGTGGCTCCGCTGGCGGACCTGTTCGCAAAGCTCCTGGTCACGCTCTTCCTGCTCGCCCTCCTGCTCTGGGTGGACGTCGCCCTCGCCCTGCTCGTCGCCGCCCTGACCGCCTCCCTGTACGGAGGCGTCTACATCGCGGTGCGCCGTCGGCAGACCGCCCTGGGACAGCAGCGCCTGAAGTCGAACACGGAGCGCTACCGCGCCGCCAACGAGGCGTTCGGCGGCATCAAGGACGTCAAGGTGCTGGGGCGCGAGGCGACCTTCCTGCGGGAGTTCGAAGGGCCGTCGGACCGCTTCGCGCGCGCCAACGCGTCCAACACGGTGGTCAGTCAGATCCCGAAGTTCGCGCTCGAAACCGTGGCGTTCGGCGGCATCCTGGTGATCGTCCTGTATCTGCTCCGGTCCTACCAGGACCTGGGCCAGGTCCTGCCGGTGGTCACCCTGTACGCGTTCGCGGCGTACCGGCTGATGCCGGCCTTTCAGGTCATGTTCTCCTCGCTGACGAAGGCCCGCTTCAACACCGCGGCGCTCGACGACCTGTACGCCGACCTGGTGGGGGAGCGCCTCTCGGACGAACGGGAGGGGCTGCTGGAGGAAGGGGAAGACGCAGCGCGTGCGGTTTCGGGAGGCGTCCGATTCGAGCGGCACATAGAAGTCAGGGGGCTCACGTTCACATACCCCGGCGCGCCGGCCCCCGCGCTGAAGAGCATATCCATGTCGATCCCGCGCAACAGCACGGTCGGCCTGGTCGGACACACCGGCGCCGGGAAGACCACGCTGGCGGATCTCCTCCTGGGTCTCTACCAGCCGAGCGGAGGCGACATCCTGGTGGATGGGGTCCCCGTAACCGGCGACAGGCTCTTCTCCTGGCGTCGCCGGATCGGCTACGTGCCACAGCAGATCTTCCTCGCGGACAACACGATACGGCGCAACATCGCCTTCGGCATACCCGAGCGCGAGATCGACGATGCTAGAATGGTCCGCGCGGCCAGGATCGCGCACCTGGACGAGTTCGTGCAGACCCTGCCGGCCGCGTACGACACGGTCGTCGGAGACCGGGGCGTCCGGCTGTCGGGCGGGCAGCGCCAGCGGGTCGGCATCGCTCGCGCCCTCTATGACGACCCGGACGTCCTCATCATGGATGAGGCGACCAGCGCGCTGGACAACGTGACCGAGAACGCGGTCATGGAGGCCATCCACGAGCTCTCGGGGCGGAAGACCATGGTCCTGGTCGCCCACCGGCTGACCACCGTTCAGGATTGCGACCGGATCTTCCTCCTCCAGGACGGCCGGCTCGCCGCTGCCGGCACCTACGATGACCTCATGGGCGCGAGCGAGTCGTTCCGCGCCCTGGTCGGCGCCGGCGCTCGCACACGCCGATAGGAGGGCTGATGCGGCGCTTCTTCATCGTCGGGATTCCGCGCTCGGGAACGACACTGCTGCAGAGCATCCTGGCCGCTCATCCGCGGATCCAGTCGTTTCCCGAGTCCCATTTCTTCGTGGACCTGCGGCCCCACGGCATCCTCCGCCAAACCGGGCTCTCGTCCCGGGCTTCGGTCTCGAGACTCCGCGACTTCCTGCGCGACGCGGGCCGTCAGGACCTTGCCGACGGGCTCCCCCGCACCCTTCCGCTCGCCCGCTCGAGAGCGCGCCTGTTCGTCGCGCTGCTCGACCGCATGGCGGCGGAAGCGGGCGCTGCCGCGTGGGTCGAGAAGACCCCCCGCCATCTGCATTTCATTCCCACCATCGAGCGTTTCGTCCCGGATGCACGGTTCATCCACCTGCTGCGCCGCGGCGAGGACGTGGTGGCTTCGCTCTACGACGTCACGCGACGGTACCCGGATCAATGGGGCGGTCCCCGGCCTGTCGATGCATGTGTCCAGCGCTGGCTGGAAGGCGTACGGATCAGCTTCCGCCGGCGGACCGATCCGCGGCACCTGCTGCTCTCCTACGAGGTGCTGGCGACGGATCCCGATACCGCCCTTCGGGAGATGAGCCAGTTCATGGGCATCGAGCTCGCGGCCGACCTCGTGCACCGCCGCGCCGACTCGACGGCCGGCCTGGGGCTGGCCCGCGAGCCATGGAAGAGCGGGGTGAGCGGGCACCTCCGCAACGCGGATGGCTCCAGGTTCTCCACCCTCTTCGAGGCGGCCGAGCGGGCGCGCATCCGGGACGCACTCCGCGCCTCGGAGGAGCGCCTGCGCACCCACTTCGAGGTTGGGCGATGAGGGTCCTCATCCCCTTCCACGCGCCCGACGCCGCCCTCATCCACGATCTGGCCGCGGCGTTGCGCTCCCGGCCCGACATCGACGCGGTCGACGTCTCGCTGGATCGATTCTGGGACGCCGACCTGGAACGCCCGACCTCCACGACGCCCGACGTGGTCGCGGTCCACTGGCCCGAAGCATTCTTCCGCTGGCAGGAGCCGGACGGCGACGCGGTGCGGCGGCTGTCGAGCCGGCTTCGAGCGTGGAAGAGGCACGCATGCCTGATCGCCACGGCCCACAACTGGGGCGTCCACTACCGCGAGAGCGAGCAGTTCGACGCCCTGTTCCGCGCCGTTTACGACGAGATCGACGGGCTGATCCACTTCGGAGAGGCCTCGGTCGAGGCCTTCCAACACCGCTTCCCGGCGTTGCGTGACACGCCCGCGGCGGTCATTCCGCTCCCGGTGTACGGTCGCTCGTTCCGGAAACGATGGGACCAGGAAGAGGCGCGCGCGGTGCTGGGCGTGCGCCAGGACGCTTTCGTCTGCCTGTCGCTCGGGAAGCTCCGCCACGACCGGGAGCTGGTGCTGCTGCTCGACGGGTTCCGCGGGTTGAAGCACCCGCGCAAGCAGCTGATCATCGCCGGGCGCGCGCGGCCGCCGCGCGGAATCCTGCGGCGGTGGTGGCGCCTCGCCGTCCTCAAGTGGCATCCGCGCGTGCGCACCCGGCTCGGCTCGCACATCCCCAACGACGAGGTATGCCAGTGGGTGAGCGCGGCGGACGTCGTCGTGATTCCGCGCTACGCAGTGCTCAACTCCGGCAGCGTGCCCCTGGGCTTCATGTTCGGGAAGGTCGTGGTCGGTCCCGATTCGGGAGTGGTGGGGGAAGTGCTCGCGGAGACGGGGAACCCTCGCTTCGTGCCCGGCGACCCGGAGGCGCTCGCACGGGCCCTGCAGCATGCCGTTGACCTCGTGGCGGAGGGACAGGGGGAGGCGAATCGTCGCCATTCGTCCGAGCACTGGAGCCTCCCGCGGGTGGCCGAACAGACAGCCGGGTTCTACGAGCGGGTGCTGAGCCGGAGGAGGCTCCCGTCGTGACGATCGTGCACTGCTCCTATCACAAGTGCCTCACCGTCTACTACCAGCGGGTGATGGGGGCGATCTGCAACTCCCGGTTCCGCAGGCCGCTGGACCGGCACGTCCTGCGGCGCCCCGCAGGATACCGTCACTTCCACAGCCGCCTGGACCATTTCTACGAGAATCTCGGACGCTACCGAGCGCTCTCCGTGAACAACCATGCTCTCGACCTGGAGCGCCTCGGCGACGACGTCCGGATCAGCCGCTTCATCCGCGATCCGCGAGACCTGGTCGTCTCCGGCTACTTCTATCACCGCAACGGAACCGAAGCGTGGAGCACCGTGGTCGATCCCTCCCCCGAGGACTGGCGGATCGTGAATGGCACGATTCCGTCGGGCATGCGGCCGGGGGAGTCGTATTCGGGCTATCTCCAGCGCCTCCCCAGGGAGAAGGGGCTCATGGCCGAGGTGGAGTTCCGCGGCGGCCATTTCCGCTCGATGCGGGAGTGGCCCGCGTCGCATCCCCGCGTCCGGACGTTCCACTACGAGGACGTGCTCGGCAACGAGCGCGCGGTGTTCCGTCGGATGTTCTCGTTCTATGGCGTGTCGTACCCCGAGCGCGAGGCGGCCGGTTTCCTGGCCTGGCGCAACTCGGCTCGTCGGCAGGCCCGGCGAACCGCGCACATCCGCAACCCGAAAGCGGGGCAGTGGCGGAAGCATTTCACGCCCGCCGTGAGCGCCTGTCTCGACGAACGCCACCCCGGGCTCCTCGATCACGTGGAGCGTTCCCGATGAGCGCGGTCGGCACGGGGTGGATCCGGGCGGGGGCGACACGCTTCAAGCGCGCGCTCCCGATCCCGCTCAAGCGGGCGGGGCTCCGGGCCGCGCACCCCGCCGTCATCGCGGCGCAGTGGACGCACTACCGGCGCCGCTTGAGGCGCGCGACACCCGTGCTCGTCCACCACATGGGGAAAGTGGGATCCACGTCGACCCACAGGACCGTGGCCGCGGCATGGCCAGGCGTCGTGCTCAAGGCGCACAGGTTCCCGGACCACGAGGACTGGCGCGTCCGCGACCTGTACCGGCGGACCGTGGAGCGAGGGCTCCCGTTGAAGGTGATCTCGCTCGCGCGCGAGCCGATCGCGCGGAACGTGTCCACGTTCTTCCAGGTCTTCGATCGCGTCACAGGCGTTCGCTTCGCGGACTCCGACTTCTCCGTGGCGGAGCTCCGGCGGATGTTCCTGTCCAACCTCGACCACTCCGTCCCGCTCGAGTGGTTCGATCGCAACACGAACCGCTTCTTCGGCATCGACGTGTATTCGGCGCCCTTCCCGGCTGCGGGCCACCTGAGGCTGTCGAAGGGCAACGTGGACCTCCTCCTCCTGAGACTCGAGTGCCCCGACGACGTGAAGCTCCAGGCGATTCGCGAGTTCCTCGACCTGCCGGAGCTGCACATGCTTCGAGACAACGTCGGTGAGCGGAAGGTCTATCGTGACACCTACGACCGATTCAAGGCCGAAGTCACGCTCCCCGCCGAGTACGTGGACGCCATGTGCGGCTCGCGCTACTCCCGGCACTTCTATTCCCCACTGGAGATCCAGGCGGTGCGCGAGAGCTGGCTGGAACCGCAGCGAGCGGAGGGATCGTGAGGCGCCGGCGAGGGGTGCGGTGGTCGCTTCTCCGCTCGGCCAGGAAGAGAGTGGAAGGGTCGCTCGGCGTGCGCGTCACCCGGGCGGTGAGCGGCAGCGTGGAGGCGCTGGCGGCGCTGCGCAGTCTCGGAGCGGGCGCGACGGTGATCGTCGATGCGGGTGCGAACGACGGCCGGAGCGCAGTTCGCCTTGCGGCTGCGTATCCGGACGCGAGCATCTACTCCCTCGAGCCGGTGGAGTCGACCTACCGTGAGCTCGTCCGCAACACGCGCCACCTCGCCTCCGTTCGCTGTTACCCCCTGGGTCTCGGCTCCGCACCGGGGACCGCGGAGATCTTCATCAACGAGCAGGCGACGCGGAACTCGCTGCACCCCGGCTTCGGCTCGGCTACGCGCTCGGAGGAGATCGAGCTGGTCACGCTGGACGGGTTCCTGGAGGCCGAAGGCATTTCCACGGTGGACCTGCTGAAGGTGGACACCGAAGGCCACGATCTCGAAGTGCTGAAGGGGGCGACCCGCGCGCTTTCGGAGGGGCGAATCCGCGCGATCCAGGTGGAGGTCGGGTTCGGCCAGGGCGCGGCCGAGCTTCCCCGTCTCGGCGACTTCGTTCGCTTCCTCAACCGCTTCGACTGCTATCTCCTGGGCGTCTACAACCAGTGTCGTTCCCCCCGCCGTCCACGGGAGGGCGACGGTACACCGGCCACGCCGCCGGGCGTGCTCATCTACGGCGACGCCCTCTTCGCTTGCCGGTCGCTCCTGGAAGCGTGGTCGGCGGAGCAGATCCCCGCCAGACGGAGGTCATGGTGGCGGACGCGCTGAGCTCCCGGCCTTCGTGGCGGCGTCTGCTGAATGCCGGCATGAATCGGCTCGTCCGACATTCCGGCATCCACCCGGAGCGCTTCGGGTATCGCTGGGTCCCTCGCGAGACGCCCGGCCGGCACGTGTCGCGCACGGGCCGTGGCTCGTACACGGTCGTGGAGCCGGCCGGGCGCCGCCCGGCGGCCCTTCCGAGGAACATCGCGGAGAGGGAGGCGCTGCCGCGGGAGAGAAGGGCCTGGGGACTGTCGCTCCACGACGTCCCCGACCGGGCCGTGCCGCCCACGTACATCGCCACGGTGCCGGGCGCCCGGATCGCGACCTGGACGGCCCGGGGTCGGAACAACCGATACTTCGCCGTCCTCACCTCCGACGGTCGGCGCCTGTCGTTTCCCGGCGAGACGTTCCGGCCGGCGCACGCCGGCATCTTCACGTCCGACCGGCCGATCCGGCGAATCCGGCGGGCGTCATGGGTGCTCCAGCCGTCGTACATGAACTTTTCGATCTGGCTCCGGGCGCACCTGCCGAAGGTCCTCCTGCTGCAGGAGCACGGACTTGCAGACGACATCCTGCTCCCACCCGACGACGGCATGTTCCCCGGTCGCAGCAGCCACGTCCAGGGGCATCACCCGTATCGGGACATGATCGTGCCCACGCTGCGCCGCCTGGGGCTCGAGCCCGAGCGGATGCAGCACCACGACGCTGGCGCGATCCTGGAGGTCGACGAGCTCACGGTGGTCGGAATGGACGTCTTCCCGGTCCGCTGGCTCGCGCGCCAGCGGGAGGCCTTCCGTCCGTCGGATGCCGTGAACCCGGAGCGCCGGATCTACATCAGCCGCGCGCGTTCCCGCGGCCGGCGGCTGCACGACGAGGACGCGGTGTGGCCGGTGCTCAGGGACCGTGGCTTCGAGTACGTCCTCATGGAAGAGCTGACGCTCGATGCCCAGGTACGGCTGATGGCGGAGGCGCGGGTCGTGTTCGGGACCCACGGGGCCGGACTGACGAACACGCTCTTCTGCCCTGCCGGTGCCCACGTGATCGAGGTGCTCGATCCGGAGTTCCCATGCCCGAACTTCTACGGGCTGAGCGCGGCCACGAGCCACCCCTACTGGCTGCTGTGGGGCGAGCCCGTGGGAGCGGCCCCGGCGCCCTGGCGGCCGCTCGCGCTCGATCCCGGTCGACTGTCCCGGCTCCTGGACCGGCTCGAGCGGGAGGATGACGCGGCTTCACCGGCCCGGCCCCTCGCGCCATGAACGACCCCAGGGTTTCCGTGGTGATCCCGTGCCACGACGGCGAGGAGCACCTGGGCGACACCATCGTGTCCGTGCTGCGTCAGGGGCACGCCGCCCACGAGATCATCGTCGCCGACGATGCTTCCACCGATGGCAGCGCTGCCATCGCGAGGGCCTTCGGCCAGCCCGTGCGCGTCCTCGAGCTGGCGCGGGGCGGCGCTCCGAAGGCGCGAAACCGCGGCGCCGCGGCGGCCACGGGAGAAGCGTTGATCTTCCTGGACGCCGATGACGTGCTCGGCCCGGGGACGCTGCGCGCGCTGGTGGACGCCCTGGCGGAGGCCCCCGCGGGCCTCGCCGCGTGCCGCTGGCTCCGCCTGGAGCCGGATCCGGCCGGCGGCTGGACTCCGGCTCCCGCTTCCGTGCGCTCGCTCCGGCACGGCGAGGACCTGCTGCGGGCGTGGCTGTCCGGCTGGTACTGCCCGCCGTGCGCGGTGCTGTGGTCGCGCGACGCGTTCGAGCGGATCGGCCCGTGGGACGAGGCGCTGGTCGCGAACCAGGACGGCGACATGATGATGCGCGCTCTCGCGAGCGGAGTCCCGCTCGTTCGAACGGAAGCCGGCGCCGCTTTCTACCGGCGCGCCCGCGCCGGCGGGGCCTCGGTCAGCGCCCGCCGGAACAGCCAGGAAGGCCTCCGCTCCCGCATGCGCGTGCTCGACCGTGTCGCCCGCATCCTCGCCCGCGACGGTACGCTCGACGCGTACCGCCAGGCCCTGGGCATGGCGTACGACGACCTCCGCCGGCTCGTCCCCCCTGGAGACGATGAGCTCGCCCGCGCGCTCGAGGGGCGGGCCCGGATCCATGCGGGGCCCCGCCCGCTGCGCGTCGGGCTCCGACTCGTGGATGGCGCCCTCGCCACCGCACGACGCGTCCCCCGTCTCCTGCGAGACCCGATCGCGGTCGCGAGCCGGCGCCTGCACCGGGAGCGGCGATGAGCGATGTGAACACGGGCGTCGACGAAGCGGGCGGCCCGCCCGTCGTCACGGTCATCATCCCGACCCACGAGCGCGCCGAGCTCCTGGTCAGGGCCGTGGACAGCGTGCTCGCCCAGAGCTTCGGGGATTTCGAGCTGGTGGTGGTGGACGACGCGTCCACGGATGACACGGCCGCGCGTCTGGCCACGCGCCGGGATCCGAGGATCCGGTACGTGCGGCTCGATCGCAACGGGGGAGCCGGCGCCGCCCGCAACGAAGGCATGCGTCTCGCCCGCGGCAGATTCTTCGCCTTCCTCGACTCCGACGACGAGTGGCTCGCCGGCAAGCTGGAGGCCCAGCTCGACCGCTTCCGGAACGCCGGACCGGGTACGGGGCTGGTGTATACCGGGATCGAGCGGGTAACCGAGACCGATGGGAGGGAGGAGATCCGGCCCGCCCACAGGGGCATGGTCATGACGGCGCTGCTCCTCGAGAACGTCCTCCTCGGCGGAGGCTCATCCGTCATGATCCGGAGACGGGTTTGGGACGAGGTGGGCGGATTCGACCCGACACTCCCGGCCATGGAGGACCTGGACTACTGGGTTCGGATCGCGCGTCGCTTCCCGGTGGAGTTCGTGGCCGAGCCGCTCGTTCGCTGGCACGACCATTCTCCGCTGCGATCGGCGGTCCCGGGACCTGGCCGAGAACCTGCGTGCCAGGGATCTCTTCTTCCACCGGTACCGGCGGGAGATGGAAGAGGTAGGCGTGGCGCACCGGTACCTGTACTACAGCATCCGCCGCCATCTGACGAGCAGGCACTGGGACGCGGAAGGGGCGAGGCGGCTGGGATGGGTGGCCGCGCGGATCTCGCCGCTGAGCCTCCCGTCGTACGGCTACCTGCTGATGTCGCTCGTGCCGGGGCGGCTCTATCGCGCGGCGGCGGGGGTGAAGCGGAGGCTTCAGGAGCGGCTCGCCCATGGGTGACGGCCTGCTGCTGTTCACTGCGGAGTTCCCGTTCGGCAACGGGGAGCCGTACCTGGAGGACGAGATCGCCTATCTCGCCGCCCGGTTCCCCAGCGTCGTGATCGTGCCGCGCGGCACCCCGGGGACGCGCCGATCCCTGCCGGAGAACGTCCGCGTGGATGGCAGCCTGGCCGCGCTGCACGGGCGGAGGACCGCCGCCAGGACGGTGCTTCGGCTCCTCCGGTGGCGGGGGACGTACGAGCAGATCGTGCGGCACGCTGGCGCGTTGCGGCGGCGAGGCGCCACCCGACGGGTGCTGGAACACGCGGCGGGGACGCTCCGCGTGCAGCAGTGGCTGCGGAGGAACCAGCGGCGGCTCGCGGCGGAAACGGCCGTGGCGTACGCGTACTGGCTGCACACGGAGGCCGCGGCCCTGGTCCGGTCGCGACGGTTCTTCCCGGGGATCGCGGTGGTGGCGCGGGCCCATGGCTTCGACCTCTACCACGAGCGGACGGACCCGCCGATCCAGCCGTTCCAGCTCGCCACGGTGATGGGGATCGACCGGGTGTTCACGGTTTCGGACCACGGTTGCCGCTACCTGACCGCCCGCTACCCCGCAGCGACGGATCGAGTGGAGACGCGGCGCCTCGGTGTCCCGGATCCCGGATTCGTGACCGCCCGCTCGGAGGACGGTCGGTTCCGCGTGGTCTCCTGCTCGGCGATCCGGCCCGTGAAGCGCCTGGAGCGGCTGGTGGATGCGCTCGCCATCCTGGGACGGGGGCACCCGAACCTGAGGGTCGAGTGGGACCACCTGGGGGACGGCGAGTCCGGCGCAGGGATCATCGCGCGGGCGCGCAGCACGCTCCCTGCGACGGTTCGGGCGACGTTCCACGGTCAGCTGCCACGGGATCGAGTCCTCCGCTACTACCGACGCCACCCGGTCGACGTGTTCGTGAACGTGAGCGAGTCGGAGGGAGCGCCCGTTTCCATCATGGAGGCGCTGAGCTTCGGGATCCCCGTGGTGGCACCGGCGGTGGGCGGGATTCCGGAAATCGTCGCGGACGGAGCCGGCGTCCTCATGTCGTCCGCGCCAGCGGGATCCGAGGTGGCCAGCGCACTGCGGGCCGTGCGCAGCGAGGACCGATTCCGCGCCGCCGATGGGCGCGCGCTCTGGGCAAGGCGATACAGCGCCCCGGTGAACTACGCCCGTTTCGCCGCCGAGCTGCACGGCCTCCGGGGGCGCGTGCCGCTGGAGGCGCGGTGAGCATCGCCGGCGCCGATGCGGGCGCTGCTGGCCGAAGCCCGAACGGCCTCGCGGCCGGCGCACGCCTGAACGTCGGCGCGGGACCGGTGCTCGGGTTCCTCCTTGCCGGCTACGTCCTCCTTCTTCCCGTCCAGCTCCGGCTCAGCGGATCGTTCCGGGTCGCTCCGTCCGACGCGCTGCTCGCCGTGCTCCTGGTGGTGTACGTTGGCACCGGCCGGCTCCGGATTCCCCTGCGAGCACTCAGCCCGTGGCACTTCCTCGTTCCGATGACGTTCATTGTCGGGACCGTGGTGACGGCGCTGCATGACGCCTCCGTCAGCCGGTACACGCTGGTGAACAAGGTGGTGGGCCTCGCGATCCTCTTCCTCGGCTACGCGGTGTTCTCGAGCATAGCCGTCGGCTGGGGCCGGATCCGGTGGCTGCTGCGGCTGCTGGTGGTCGGCGTGGCCGTCCAGGCGCTCGTGGCCGTGATCGCCTTCACCGTGCAGCGGCTGGGCGGGCCCGCCGTGGCAGGGCTCAACGACTACACCGGTCGGGTCTCCGGGATGCTCGTGGACCCGAACGCCTTCGGCGGGCTGCTCGTCCTGACCATGGCCATACTCCTGGCCGGCAACTCGGGGCGGCGGCCGCTCCTCGGGGGCTGGCCGGGACGGCTGTGTGCGACTGCGCTCGTGGTCGGCGTGATCCTCACCTTCTCCCGCTCCGCCTGGCTCGCGCTGGCGGCAGTCATCGGCCTCGTCTCGCTCGTCGACCTGCGGCTGGCGCTGAAGGCCGGGGCGGCCGGGGTGCTCGCCGTCGGAGCCATGCTTGCGGTCGTGGGCACACAATACATCCGGGTGATCGTGGCCATGGCCACGCGCGGCGCCCAGATCGAGGCCCGGCTCGAGTACATCGATGTGGCGCTGCACGATTTCGCCGCCAGCCCCATCCTGGGAACCGGCCTCGGGTACTTCGCCGACCAGTACGGCTGGATCATCCACAACACGCCGCTCTGGATCATGGCGGAGATGGGCCTCGTGGGACTGATCGTGTTCACCGGCTTCGCCGCGTGGTTCATCTGGGCCGGCGTCAGCGCGTACCGGGCCGCTCCTGCCGACGAGCGGCCCATCGTGCTCGGGCTCGTGCTGGCGTTCACGGCCATGTGCGTCCTGTCGGTAGGGATCGAGGCGCTCTATCAGCGGCACTGGTGGCTGGTCATGTCCCTGATCGCCGCGGCGCACGTGCTCGCCTCGCCCGGGCCGGAAGCGAGGGCAGCATGACCGGTGAGCGCGCGGAGCCCTGCGGAATCAGCGTCATCATCCCGGTCCTCGACGACCCCGCAGGCGTGCGCGACACCGTCGAGTCGCTGCTGGCCCAGACGCACCCTCCCGAGCCGTGGGAAATCGTCGTGGTGGACAACGGGTCCAGCGACGACACCCTGGCCGTAGCGCGCGGCTACGAGCGGCATCACCCCGGGAGGGTCCGCGTGGTGTGCGAGCACCGCACCGGGTCCTATGCGGCCCGCAATCGCGGCATCGAGGTGGCGTCGGGAGAGATCCTCTGCTTCATCGACGCGGACATGAGAGCCCCTCCGTCGTTCCTGGCGGAGCTCGCCCGTTTCCTGGATCGTCACCCGGGCGTCGACTACGTCGCCTACGGTGTGCGGGTCGAAGCGGAGGTGAATACGGTCGCCGCGACGTACGAGCGCCTCTACGCGTTCCAGATGCGGCGCTATTTCGAGCGCCAGCACTACTCGGGCGCCGCGTGCCTCACGGTGCGCCGCCGGCTCGTCGAGCAGGTGGGCGCGTTCGACGCCCGGCTCGAGTCGGGCGGCGACCGGGAATTCGGCCAGCGTGTCCACGCCGCCGGCATGGAGCAGGCGTTCTTAGAGCCGCTGGAGCTGAGGCATCCCGCGCGGATCGGGATCGCGTCGCTCGTGGCGAAGGCGATGCGGGTGGGGCGGGGACTCGCGCAGCTGAGCCACTACAGGCCCGACCGGTACTCAGGGCTCACGCGCTCGATGTACTCACCGGTGCGCTTCCGCCCCCGCAGCCCGTGGGACCTGTTCCGGCGTGCGCGCCGGGCCGGTGTCCGCCCGACCCTCGCCTCCGCGGTGTGCATTCCCCTGCTCCCGGCGCTGCTGCATGCCGTCTCGCTCCGCGCCTTCCGACGCGAGCGGAAGCGCCTGCGCGCCCTGGAGCGGGCCGAGCCGGTCCGGGCCGGTGCGCATGGGTGACCCGCTGGTGTCGGTCATGCTCCCGTGCCACAATGCCGCCGCCACGCTCCCGGCGGCGCTCGCATCGCTGGTGGCGCAGGAGTACGAGCGCTGGGAGTGCGTGCTGGTGGACGACGGGTCGGAGGATCGGCCCGACCGCGTGGTGGAGCGGTTCGGGGACCCCCGGATCCGGGTCGTCCGGCTCGCACGGAACCGCGGCCGCCCAGTGGCGCGGCAGGTGGCCCTGGACCGCGTCCGCGGCCCGCTCCTCGCCTTTCTCGACGCGGACGACTGGATCTACCCCTCCAAGCTGCGGAGGCAGGTGGCGTTCATGACGGCCCACCCGGACGTGGCGGCCGTGGGCGTGGGAATGGCGGTTACGGGCCGCAGCGGAGACATCACGGGCGTGCGGGGGCGCGGCCAGCCCCGCCACGACGCGGTCGTCCGCGAGCCGTGGACCCGGCTCGCGCCCCCGCCCATCGCTCCGGTCACCGCCATGCTGCGCATCGACGGGGCGACCGAGGCGTCGTACGATCCCCGCCTCATCCGCGGCCAGGACACGGACTTCCTGCTCCAGGTGGTCCTCGACCGACCGTTCGCCACACTCTACGGTCTCGGCTACGCCTACGCCGAGCACGACTCGTTCGCCCGCGACAAGGCGATCACCGGACTGCGCTGCGAGCAGCTCATGTACGGCAAGCGGTTCCGGCGCGCTCCGCTGCAGGCGATGCGCCGCATGGCGGCCGCCGAGGCGAAGCTGTGGACGTACCGCGCCGGGTTCCTCCTCGGCATGGACGACTACCTGGTCCGCCGACGCTCCGCCGCCCCGGACCCCGGCGACCTCGCGGGGTTCGAGGCCGCCCGGAGCGCGGTGGATCGCGTTCGCCTCGGGGCGATGGCAAGGGAGGCGTGATGGCGGCCGTCCTCGTCCTCGGCAACACGTCGAAGGGGCTCCTGATCTTTCGCGGGCCGCTGCTCCGGGCCATGGCGGAGCGCGGGCACCGCGTGTTCGCCGCCGCGCCGACGGACGGTGCCGGGCCGGGTGCGAAGCTGGCCGAATGGGGGGTCGAGTTCCACCCGGTCGCCATGAGCCGCTCCGCTGTACGACCGCTCGCGGATCTCCGCACGCTCTCCCAGGTAGGGAGCCTCTGCCGCGACCTGCGTCCCGATGTCTTCTTCGCCAGCATGGCGAAACCGGTGATCTATGGTCTGGCCGGCGCGGCGTCCGCCGGCGTACACCGGCGTTTCGCCATGATCGAGGGGCTCGGTCGCAGCTATTCGGGCCGCTCGCCGCGCGACCGACTGCTCGCGGTGACGCTCCGGACCCTGTATCGCGGTGCGCTGCGGCTCGCGGACCGCGTGTTCTTCCTCAACCCGGACGACGAGGCCGAGTTCCGGCACCGGCGCGTCGTGGCGGCGCAGGCCAGGACCACGGTGCTGCCGGGCATCGGCGTGGACCTGGAACACTATGGATTCGTGCCGCGCTGGCCGGAGCCTCCACGCTTCCTGTTCATCGGGCGGATGGTGCCGGAAAAGGGGGCGCGCCTCTTCGCGGAAGCCGCCAGGCGGGTCCGCACGCTCCACCCCGAAGCGCGCTTCCGCATGATCGGCCCGATCGACCCGGTGGCCCACCAGATCACGCGGGAAGAGGTGTCGGCCTGGGAGCGGGACGGGGGAGTCGAGTACGGCGGAAGCGTGGAGGACGTGCGAGCGGAGATCGAGCGCTCCAGCGTCCTCGTCCTCCCCAGCTATTATCGGGAGGGGCTGCCCCGCAGCATCCTGGAAGCGATGAGCATGGGGCGGGCGGTGGTGACCACTGATTCTCCTGGGTGTCGGGAGACGGTCTCGCACGGGGAGAACGGGTTGCTGATCGAGCCGCGCGCCCTCCGGCCGCTCGTGGACGCGATCCTCGCCCTCGTGGACGAGCCGGCGCGCATCCGCTCCATGGGCTGCGCCAGTCGTCGGCTGGCCGAACAGCGCTTCGACGGCCGGGCCGTCAATGCCCGTCTCCTCGACCTGATGGGGCTCTGATCTTGCATCGGCGGGCCTGCCGACCGCCCCGGATCCCCGGATCCAGCGGCTCCGCGGGCCTCGGGCCCGCAGAGCCGGGACGGCCGCGCCGCCGCCCCGGCCCGAGCACTGACAGCAGCTGGAAGGATGAACGACCACCCGCCGTTCCCGGAGCGCCAGCCACTCGCGGTTCCGGACGCCGCCGCTGACGACCGCATCAGCACGCTCGAGCTCATCAACGTCGTCCTCCGTCGCCGCCGGCTGATCCTGGGCGCGGGGATCGGACTGATGCTGCTTCTCGCCGCACGCGCCGTCCTCGCCTACGGCGACGAGCGCTACACCGCCAGCGCGACGTTCGCCACCACGCAGCCGACCAGCTCCACCTCGGACCTTTCCAGTTTCGCTCGACAGCTCGGGGTCGGCAGCAGCAGCCGGAGCGGGCCGTCTCCGGATTTCTTCGCATCCCTGGCTTCCTCCACGCCGCTGCTGAGGGTGGTGGTGGCCCGGCCGTACGTCGCCACGCTGGACGAGGACACGGTCTCGGGCACGCTGGTGCAGCTGTACGGGATCGAGAGCGCCAAGCCGGAGGCGGCGAGACGGCGGGCGGCGGCCCGGCTCGCGAAATCCGTGAAGGCGGAGGTCTCCAAGCCCACGGGCTTCGTGACCGTGCAGGCCACCACGATGGCCCCCGATCTCTCCGAGCAGGTCGTGGCGAACATCATCGAGGCCGTGCGCCAGTACAACCGAGACGCGCAGCGCGTGCAGGCTTCGGCCGAAGCGGATTTCATCGCGGAGCGGCTGCAGGACGCGCAAGGAAACCTGGACGCGGCGGAGACGGCGCTCGCGGCTTTCATGCGTCGCAACCGCGCGTTCGCCTCATCCCCGGACCTGCTGCTCGAGCACGACAATCTCCAGCGCCGGGTGCAGGTACAGCAGGAATTCGTGCTCTCGCTCGCTCGCTCGCTCGAACAGTCGCGGATGGAGCAGCTCCACGATCTGCCCCAGGTCCGGATCCTGGAGCCGCCCGCCGGGTCCGCGGTCCGCGACCGCCCCGTTCCGCTCGTTCCGATGGCGGTCCTGGGACTGGTGCTCGGGCTCGTGCTGGGCGTGCTCGTGGCGTTCCTGCTCGAGCTGTTCCGGCGAGGACGCCATCAGGGCGGCTCGGAGTACGCGGAGTATCAGGCGCTGCGGCGCGATACGCTCGCGGACCTCAGCCTGCCGATCCGATGGGTGCGGCGTCGACAGGTCTCGTGAAGCGGGCCATGGACCTGATCGGCGCCGGCGCGGCCCTCGTGCTCACGTCCCCGCTGCTGGCGGCCGTCGCGCTCCTGGTCCGCGTTCGCCTCGGGACTCCCGTGCTCTTCCGGCAGCGCCGCCCGGGGCTCCACGGCCGCCCCTTCGTCCTGTACAAGTTCCGAACGATGCGCGAGCCGCGGGATGGAGAGGAGCGCGCCCGCACGGATGCGGAGCGGCTGACACCGCTGGGGCGGGTGCTGCGGGCCACGAGCCTGGACGAGCTCCCGGAGCTGGCGAATGTGCTGCGCGGCGACATGAGCCTGGTGGGGCCCCGTCCCCTGCTGATGGACTACCTCCCGCGCTACACCCCGGAGCAGGCGAGGCGTCACGAGGTCCGGCCCGGGCTGACCGGGCTGGCGCAGGTGCGTGGCCGCAACGCTCTCACGTGGGACGAGAAGTTCCGCCTCGACGTCTGGTATGTCGATCATCGCTCCACCTGGCTGGACCTGAAGATCCTCGCGCTCACCGCGGGGCAGGTGGTCACGGGGCGAGGCATCGCGCACCCCGGGGAGGCGACCATGAGGGAGTTCCGCGGCTCCGGCCCGGCGGCGCGGCGACGCTCGCCGGGAGGCTCGTCGTGAAGCCGCTCGTGATCGTCGGCGCCGGAGGCCTCGGTCGCGAGATCGCCGCCCTGGTCCGCGACATCAACGCGCAGCGCGCGACATGGGAGCTGGCCGGTTTCATCGATGACGATCCGGCCGCGGCGGGCAGGACCGTGGATGACCTCGAGGTTCTGGGCGGTCAGGAATGGCTGGCCGAGCGGTCCGGCACGCACGACGTCGCGTTCGGCGTCGGCAGCCCCGCGGTGCGCTTCAGGCTGCTCCGCGCCCTCCGCCCACACGCCGCCGCCTTCCCGGCCCTGGTCCACCCGACCGTGGTTCGGACCCCGTATCTCGAGCTCGGTGAGGGGGCGCTGGTCACGGCGGGGAACATCCTGACCAGCCAGATCACGGTGGGGGCGTTCGCCCTCCTGAACCTGGCCTGCACGGTCGGCCACGACGCCCGCATCGGGGACTTCGTCACCGTTGCCCCGGGGGTGGCGATCTCGGGCCACGTCGTCCTGGAGGAGGGGTGCGACATCGGCACGGGCAGCAGCCTGGTCCAGGGGACGCGCGTCGGGGCATGGAGCGTGGTCGGCGCCGGCGCCGTGGTCGCCCGCGACATCCCGGCCAACGTCACCGCGGTGGGGGTGCCGGCTCGCCCCATCAAGGAACGGCCCCCGGGTTGGCACGAAGCGGCGTGAGCGACCCTCGTCCCCGTCTCTACCTGTCGCCACCACACCTCACCGGCCAGGAGGCGGCCATGGTGTCGGAGGCGCTCGAGAGCAACTGGGTGGCGCCGCTGGGTCCGCACGTGGACGCCTTCGAGCGCGAGTTCGCCGCGGCAGTGGACGCGCCGTTCGCCGTTGCCGTGAGCTCCGGCACCGCTGCCCTCCACCTGGCGCTGCGGCTCGCCGGCGTGGGGCCCGGCGACGAGGTCCTGGTCTCCACCCTCACGTTCGCGGCCAGCGTATTCCCGGTCCGCTACCTCGGGGCGGCGCCGGTCTTCGTGGACTCGGAGCCCCGCTCCTGGAACGTGGACCCGGCGCTGCTGGCGGAAGCCGTGGAGGAGCGCGTGCGGCGCGGCCGGCCGCCGCGGGCGGTGGTCGTGGTGCACCTGTACGGGCAGTGCGCGGACCTGGACCCCATCGTCGCGCTGTGCAGCCGCCACGGCATCGCGCTGGTCGAGGACGCGGCGGAGGCGCTGGGCGCCGCCTACCGCGGCCGACCCCCGGGGAGCTTCGGCCGCGCGGGCGTGTTCTCGTTCAACGGGAACAAGATCATCACCACTTCGGGTGGCGGCATGCTGGTCACGGGCGACCAGTCGCTGGCGGAGCACGCGCGCAAGCTGGCCACGCAGTCGCGTGACCCGGCGCCCCACTACGAGCACTCGGAGCTCGGGTTCAATTACCGGCTCAGCAACGTGCTGGCGGGGATCGGGCGGGCCCAGCTGCGCGCGCTTCCGGACCGTGTCCGCGCCAGGCGCGCGAACTTCGACGCCTACCGGGCGGCGCTCGGCGACCTGCCCGGCATCGCGTTCATGCCGGAGGCGGAATGGGGGACGCACACCCGCTGGCTCACCACCCTGACCATCGACCCGACGTCGTTCGGAACGGACCGGGAGACCGTCCGCCGGGCGCTGGAAGCGGAGAATATCGAGGCACGTCCGGTGTGGAAGCCCATGCACCTCCAGCCGGTGTTCAGCGGCTGCGAACACGTGGGCGGCGCCGTGGCGGAGCGGCTGTTCGAGCGCGGGCTGTGCCTCCCGTCCGGCTCCAGCCTCGAGCGGAGGGACCTCGACCGGGTGGTCGGGATCGTCCGGGCCGCCTCGGCCGCCTCGGCCGCCCGCTGAGCTCCAGCCGCCGGCTCAGCCGGACAGCGCGCGCCACTCGGCGGCGGTCGTGCTGCTGGACGCCGCAACCCAGCGCCGATCGCCGGCGGGTGTGCGCAGCAGGCACACGTCGCCTCTCAGCCCCGGCACCGCCCGCCCGACGGGGCTCGCGTCCACGAGGATCGTGCGTGCGCCCTCGATGCGCGCCCCGACGGTGCGCCCGCCCAGCCGGTCCTGGCGCTCCGGCATCTCGATGTCACGGCAGGCGATCCGGTTGTGGGCATCGAACCCGCCGGTGGCGTTGCGGAGGAAATCGCCGGCCCCGAGGTGGTCGACGGCTGCGAGCTCCAGGTCCAGGTAGCGCTCGCGCGACCACTTCCAGCGCACCAGCCCTCGCGCCAGGCTGGTCACGTCCCGCAGCCGCCACGTCCCGCCCCGGTCGACGTGCAGCGCCCAGTCCAGGCCGGGGCCGAACCGGACTCGCTCCAGGGTGCCCGCGGTCTCCCACCCGTCGCGATCCGGGTTCGAGTGGATTCCGAAGACCCGCTCCGAGCCGTCGAACGAATCGCGATCCACCTCGAAACGGCAGTCCTCGAGCCGCAGACCCTGGCCGCGCCGGCTCCGATGCCATTCCACGAGCATGCCGCAGAACGCACGGCGCTCCGTGCCGGCCGGCTTCGCGATCCGGAAGGTCACGTTGCGGAACTCCAGGTTCGCCGGGTGGAACGCCGCGGAAGCTCGCCCCGCCCCGGGCTGGATCGCCGAGCCGGGGAGAACGGAGTCGGTCACCAGGACCCGGCCGGTCCGGCTGCCGTTGGCCGACCAGCCGGTGAAGTAGTAGGGAGGCGCCTCCATCACCACGTCGTGGAGCCGCGTCACGCTGGCGCGCCCCGGGATCACGATCAGCCCGCGTTCCAGGCGGCAGTGGCTGAAGGAGACGTCCGCACGGTGGTTTCCCTCCACCTCGATGTGCACTGCCGTGGCCCGCTCGCGACCCCTGGCCTGGTAGCCGTCCACCCGGGTCGTCGAGGGTCCCGCGAGCACGGTGATCCCGCCGCGGAAGCAGTCCTCGGCGTAGTGGTCACGGACTTCCACGTCCACATCCGAGTGGATGCTCAGCCCGTCCGCCACGTTGTTCACGGTGGCGCAGCGATCCACCAGCACCCGCAGCCGCCCGCCGCGCGAGCCGTCGGCAGAAAGGAAGATGCAGTGCGCCTGCTCCAGGTCGTGCCCGCCTTTCCAGCGGGACTGGCGGTCGCGATTCCCGTCCACGCGGAGCCTGCGGATCACGGTGAGCGGGCTGTCCCCGGCCCCCCGCCACCGCACGCCCGCCGGATGCAGGGCGTTCAGGATCCGCGTCCACTTGCCCACGCTCTCGGGCTTCCGCAGCAGCGTAGCCCCGTTCCCCTCGATGGTGATGCCGGGGAAGAGGGGGAGGGTGGTGACCACGTACACCCGGCCGGGCTCCAGCGCGACCTGCCCACCCCCGGCATCGTAGGCCGCGCGAAGCGCGCGACGCACCGCCTCGGTGTCGTCCGGCGATCCACCGGCGACGCCCCGTGCGCCCCACCACTCCGGGCGGAACGAGGGCGGCGACGACCGCCCGCGGAGCTCGCCGCCGGACCGGCCGGCCACGCCCCGCCACCAGCCGGCGTCCCGGACGGTCGCGGCTGCGGCCAGCACGCCGAGGAACCGCCTGCGCTTCATCGCGGCCTCGACCCGGCGCAGGCCGCGCCGCCCACCCTAGTCCAGCACGCGGGCGACGGCGCCCCTCTCCTCCACCAGGGAGCGGAAGTGAGGGATGGTCTTCTGGAGCCCCTCGGCCAGATCCACGCTCGGCTCCCACGACAGCGCCTCCCGGGCGCGCGTGATGTCGGGGCGGCGGACCGTAGGGTCGTCCTCGGGGAGGGGAAGGTGCTCGATGCTCGAGCGGCTGCCGGTCAGCTCGATGACCTTCTCCGCCAGCTCCAGGATCGTGAACTCGCCCGGGTTGCCGACGTTCACGGGGTCCGTGACCTCGGACATGAACAGCCGGTAGATCCCGTCCACCTCGTCGTCGACGTAGCAGAAGGAGCGTGTCTGGGAACCGTCGCCGTAGACGGTGAGCGGCTCGCCGCGCAGCGCCTGGACGATGAAGTTGGACACCACTCGCCCGTCGCCCGGACGCATGCGTGGGCCGTACGTGTTGAAGATCCGGACGATGCGGGTGTCGACGCCGTGGAAGCGGTGGTAGGCCATGGTCATGGCCTCCGCGAAGCGCTTCGCCTCGTCGTACACGCCACGCGGGCCGATCGGGTTCACGTTCCCCCAGTACGTCTCGGTCTGGGGGTGGACCAGCGGGTCCCCGTACACTTCGGACGTGGAGGCAAGGAGGTAGCGGGCCCCCTTGGCTTTCGCCAGGCCGAGCGTCTTGTGCGTGCCGAGGCTTCCCACCTTCAGTGTGGGGATCGGCATCTCCAGGTAGTCCACCGGGCTCGCAGGGCTGGCGAAGTGGAGCACACCGTCCAGGTCACCGTTCACGTGGATGTAGTCCACCACGTTGTACTCCACGAACGCGAAGCGGGGATGGCCGAAGAGGTGACCGAGGTTGTCCGGGTGACCGGTGATGAAGTTGTCCATGCCGAGCACCCGGTGGCCCCCGGCGATGAACCGGTCGCACAGGTGGGAGCCGAGGAACCCCGCCGCCCCCGTGATCAGAACGCGCATGGTTTGCCCATCCTTCGTGCCCCTTCGTGTGATCGTGCCTTCGCGGGCTCGTGCCTCGCGTGCTCACCGACCCACCGCCACCCTCGTCTCCCGGTTCTCCTTCAGCCATGCGACGAAGCGCGGGATCCCCTCCTCCACCGGCACGGAGGGGTCGTAGCCGAGCAGCTTCCGGGCCTTCGTCACGTCCGCGTAAGTGCGGCGCACGTCGCCCGGCTGCATCGGGAGCCGCTCGATCTCCGGCTTCACGCCCAGCGCGTCCGCCAGGAGCTCGATCAGCCGACGCAGCTCCGTGGTGCGGCTCTCGCCCAGGTTGATGATCTCGAACTCGTCCGGGTGCGTCCGCGTTCGGTCCACCGCCGCCACCACGCCCTCCAGGATGTCGTCCACCCACGTGTAATCCCGCTCCGTGGTGCCGTCGCCGAACACGGGGATCGGCTTCCCCAACAGCATGCGCGTCGCGAACTTGCGGATGGCCAGGTCCGGCCGCTGGCGGGGGCCGTAGACCGTGAAGAAGCGGAGCGACAGCACGCCGATGCCGTGCAGATGGTGGTACGCGTGGCAGAGGAGCTCGCCCGCGCGCTTGGTGGCGGCGTAGGGTGAGATCGGGCGCTCTACCGGGTCGTCCTCCGAGAACGGGACTTTCGGGTTGTTGCCGTACACCGAGGAGGAGCCGCCGAACACGAGCCGGGTGATCTCCCGCCGCCGCATCAGCTCCAGGATCGACTGCGTGGCCGTCAGGTTCGAGCGCGCGTAGGCCATCGGGTCCTCGATGGACGGACGCACCCCCGCCTTCGCGGCCAGGTGCACCACCACGTCGATGCCCTCGCCCTCCAGCGCCGACTCGAGAGCCTCGAGCTCCGCGCAGTCGGCCTCCAGCAGCGAGAAGGCCGGGTTGGCCAGCGCACGCGCCAGGTTTTCACGCTTCTCGGCCGGAGAGTAGAATGGATCGAAGTTGTCCACGCCGATGACACGGGCGCCTTCGTCCAGGAGCCGCTCGGTGAGGAGGCTGCCGATGAAACCCGCTGCGCCTGTCACGAGGACGCGTTCAGCCATAGAATCTCGCCGGAGCACGGTTCCCATTTTACCAGGACGGCACGACTCGCTTCCCGGGTGACAAGGCAAAGCGAGACGTGGTCCGGAGGCAACCTACGGGTCGCCGGAACAAAGGAAAAGCATACGATGACGTTCAACCATGCGAGGCTGCAGTGAGCGTTCCCCTGCTGGACCTGCAGGCGCAATACCGGAGCATGTCGGGAGAGCTGGATGCGGCAGTGGCGGCGGTGGTGCAGTCGCAGCGATTCATCCTGGGCGAGCCGGTGGAGCGGCTCGAGGCGGAGCTCGCCGAGCGCGTGGGCGTCCCCCACGCCGTGGGCTGCGCCAGCGGCACGGACGCGATCCTGCTCGCGCTGAAAGGGCTGCAGCTCGACCCGGGAGACGAGGTGGTGGTTCCGGCCTTCACCTTCTTCGCCACGGCGGGCGCGGTGTGGAACGCAGGACTCCGCCCGGTCTTCGCCGACATCGACGGCGGGACGTTCAACCTCACGGCGGACACGATCGAGGCTGCGCTCACGCCGCGCACCCGCGCCATCGTGGTCGTCCACCTGTTCGGGCAGATGGCCGTCATGCCGCCCATCCTCGCGCTCGCGGAGCGGCACGGGCTGGCGGTCGTGGAGGACGCCGCGCAGTCCATCGACGCCGCGCAGCGCGTGGACGACGAGTGGCGCGCGGCCGGCTCGCTCGGCACTGCGGGCGCCTTCTCCTTCTTCCCGACCAAGAACCTGGGGGGCTTCGGGGACGGCGGCCTCATGACCACCCGCGACGGAGCGCTTGCGGACCGGCTCCGCAAGCTGCGCGTGCACGGCGGTCGGCAGATGTACCACCACGAGATGGTGGGGACCAACTCGCGGCTGGATGCGATCCAGGCGGCCGTCCTCCTGGCCAAGCTGCCGCACCTGGACCGGTGGACGGAGGCCAGGCGCGCGCACGCGGCCCGCTACGATGCGGCGTTGGCCGGCGCCGACGGGATACGCCCCCCGGTCACGCTGGACCGGAACCGCCACGTGTACAATCAGTACACGATCCGCTGCGACGACCGGGGCGCGGTGAAGGCGGCGCTCGACGCAGCCGGCGTGGGGGCGGGCATCTACTACCCGGTCCCCCTCCACTTGCAGGAGTGCTTCCGCGCGCTGGGATACGGCACCGGCGACTTCCCCGTGTCCGAGCGGGCGTGCGAGCAGGTACTTTCCTTGCCAGTGTATCCGGAGCTGGCGGAAGCGCAGCAGGACGAAGTGATCCGGGCCGTGACCCGGGCGTAGAAACCTCGAACACGGAATACAATGCACGTTTCGGTGATCGGGACCGGGTACGTCGGCCTCGTGGTGGGCGCCGGGCTGGCGGAAATGGGGAACGACGTGATCTGCGCGGACATCGATGAGCGCAAGGTCGCCATGCTCGCCGCGGGCGAGGTCCCCATCTACGAGCCAGGGCTGGGCACCCTGGTAACGCGCAACCTCGAAGAGGGGCGCCTCACCTTCACCACCGACCTACCCCACGCCGTCCGGGAGTCGGACATCATCTTCATCGCGGTGGGCACGCCCGAAGGCGAGGACGGCAGCGCCGACCTCCAGCACGTGCTCGACGTGGCCTCCGTCATCGGGCGGCACATGAACGGGGAGAAGGTGGTGACCACCAAGAGCACGGTCCCGGTCGGCACGGCGGCGAAGGTCCGGGCCGCGATCGAGGCGGAGACGCAACACGCGGTGCACGTCTGCTCCAACCCGGAGTTCCTCAAGGAGGGCGCCGCGGTGGACGACTTCATGAAGCCGGATCGCGTCGTCATCGGCGTGGACTCGGAAGTCGCCAGGCAGGCGCTGGGAGAGCTGTACGCGCCGTTCGTCCGCACGGGGAACCCGGTGATCTTCATGGACATCGCCTCCGCGGAGATCACCAAGTACGCGGCCAACGCCATGCTGGCCACGCGCATCTCCTTCATGAACATGGTCTCGCGCCTGTGTGCCGCCGTGGGCGCCGACGTGGACAAGGTGCGCCAGGGCGTGGGCACCGACGACCGCATCGGCTCCTCCTTCCTCTTCGCCGGCGTGGGCTACGGCGGGAGCTGCTTCCCGAAGGACGTGAAGGCGCTCATCCGAACGCTGCAGGAGCACGGCGTGGACTCGGGCATCCTGGACGCGGTGGAGGCGCTGAACGCGGGGCAGAAGCGCCTGATCCTCGACGCCGTGGAAGAGCGCTTCGGTGCCGACCTCTCCGGGCGAACCTTCGGCATCTGGGGCATGGCCTTCAAAGCCGGCACCGACGACATGAGAGAAGCCACCTCGCTCGTCGTCATCGAGGGGCTCCTGGAGCGCGGAGCGCGCGTCCAGGCGCACGACCCGGAAGCGATGGACAACGCACGCCGCTGGTTCGGCGATCGCGTCCTGTTCACCCAGAGCAACTACGACGCGCTCCACCAGGCGGACGCGCTGCTCATCCTCACCGAGTGGCAGCCGTACCGCCGCCCGGACTTCGAACGGATGCGCAACCTGCTCACGTCGCCGGTGGTGCTCGACGGACGAAACCTCTTCAACCCGGAGAGGATGGAGAGCCTCGGGTTCGACTACTGGAGCGTGGGGCGCCGGGGCGTGACGCAGACCGGGAAGCGCGTCCCCGTCTGAGCGCTCCGCCGCGGCGTTGATGCCGGGGTGGCGAACGACTACGTTGCACGCCATGAGCAACGGTGCGCATCCGCTGATCCAGAGGGCGAGGAGCGCCATCGAGCGGCGCGACTATGTGGCCGCCCTGGCGGATCTGCGGGAGGTGGTGGAAAACTACCCGCACTTCGCGGACGTTCACCACATGCTCGGCATCTGCCTCAGCATGATGGGGCAGACCGAGGACGCCGTCGCGGAGTTCGACCGCGCCGTCGAGGCCAACCCGCACTACGTCGAGGCCCACCTCAACCGCGCCATCACCCTCAACGAGCTCGGCCGCTTCGACGAGGCCACCGAGGCGTTCGAACACGCGGCCGACGCGGAGGCGAGGGTGGGCGGCCGCTTCGCCGCGTCCGTGTCCGCCCGGATCGCCAACGCCCACGCTGCCGTCGGCGACCTCTACATGGCCGCGCGCGCGCCCGCCGACGCCGCCGAGGAGTTCAGGCGCGCGCTGGCGCTCCGCCCCACCTTCCCGGACATCCGGAACCGCCTCGGCGAGGCGCTCCTTCAGGTCGGGGATGCCGGGAGCGCGAGGACCGAGTTCGAGCGGGCGCTGGAGGCGGCGCCCACCTTCTTCCGCGCCCGCCTCAATCTCGGCCTCGCGCTCCTCCGTCTCGGCGACGCCGACGGCGCGCGCGCGGAGTGGGAGGAGTGTCGCGTCCTTCAGCCGGAGAGCCCGCAGCTGCGCGCGTTCCTGTGCCTCCTGGAACAGCCCACGGAGGAGCATGCGGGCGGCGTTGGCTGAGCCACGGGAGCGGTGAGGCGGATGCTTCGCAACCCCGCCGTCCGGCTACTGCTGGCCGTGCTGCTTCTGGCGCTCTGGGCGTGTGGCGACAACGAGTCCGCCATCGCCCGCGGTGACCGCCTGTGGGCCGACTCCAGCTTCGACGCCGCCATGGTCGAATACCGCCTGGCCGTCGCCCGGCACGGCGATGCAGATTCGCGCGCCCGGCTCGCCCACGCCTACGCCCGCGCCAACCGCCTCGACGACGCGCGCGACGTCTACGCCGAGCTGGTGAGCGCGGAGCCGGCCTCCGGCTCGCAGGCCGCGTACGACTACCTCGCCGTCGCCCGCCGCGCCCTCCGTCGACAGGACGACTTCGGCGCCGCGTCCGCCGTCGACGCCGCCCTCGCCGTCATGCCCGGCCTCCACCTCCCCGGCGCCGCGCTCGCCGTCGCGCGCTTCTACCGTGACCACGGCGAGCCGGAGCGCGCGCTCGACTACTACGCCCGCGCGTTGACCACGCTCCCGCCCGACTCCGCAATGCCGGTGCTGTACGAGATCGGGCTGCTCGAGGAGAACCGGGACAGCTGCGACATCGCCCTGGACTACTATCGCGCGTTCCGGCTCCAGGCGGCCCGCGACCAGGCGCAGCGCTCCCGTCTCGGGGAGGCCACGTGGCACACGGGGAACTGCTCCTTCCGGCTGGCGCAGCAGGCGAGAGACGCGGGCGATGCGCAGGAGGCGCTCCAGCACCTGGACACGATGATCCGCCTCGGAGAGCCGGAGAACCTGCTCGACCAGGCGTGGTTCGAGCGCGGAGAGATCCTGTACGCCACCGGCCGCTTCCAGGACGCCCTGGCCTCGTACCGCGAGGTCCTCGAGCGGAGCCCCGCCCGCACCGGTCAGCTGGTCGAGCGTGCGCAGGAGCGCATCGACGCGATCCGCTTCGGGCCCCAGCCCGCGGACACCGCCCCTCCGGTTCCACGCTAGCCATGAGAACGGCGGATTTCCTCGTCATCGGCGGGGGGATCGTCGGCATCGCCGTCGCGCTCGAAGCCGCCCGCCGGAACCCCGGCAGCCACGTCGTGCTCCTCGAGAAGGAGGAAGACGTCGCGCGCCACGCCAGCGGCCGGAACAGCGGCGTCCTCCACGCCGGTCTCTACTATCCGGCCGGCTCGCTGAAAGCGCGCTTCGCCCGGGAAGGGAACCGTCGGCTGACCGAGTACTGCACGGAGCGAGGGCTGCCGATCAACCGCTGCGGCAAGCTCGTCGTCGCCCGCGACGATGCAGAGCAGGAAGGGCTCCAGGAGCTGCTCCGGCGCGGGCGCGGCAACGGCGTCGCTCTCGAGGAGGTGGACGAGCAGGCCGCGCGCCAGCTCGATCCCGCCGCCCGCGTCCGCGGCCGCGCCCTCTTCTCGCCGGCGACCTCGTCCTTGGACCCGGGCGCCGTGGTCCGCGCCCTGGCCGACGATTCCCGGGCGCTGGGCGTCGAGCTCCGCACGGGCGAGGAGGTGGTCGGGGGCGGGGACGGAGACGGGGTGCGCACTCGCCGCGAGCGCTGGTCGGCCGGGTACGTCGTCAACGCCGCGGGCGCATACGCCGACCGCGTCGCCGGCTGGTTCGGCTTCGGCGAAGGCTACCGCATCCTCCCGTTCAAGGGACGGTACCTGCGCGCGGCGGCGCCGGTGCAGCTCCGCCGGCACATCTATCCTGTCCCCGACCTCCGATACCCGTTCCTCGGTGTCCATTTCACCGTGGCGGTGAACGGCGACGTCTGGATCGGTCCGACGGCCACGCCCGTGCTCGGGAAGGAGCAGTACCGGACGACTCACCTGGCCGCCGGTGAGGCGGTGGTGAACGCGTGGAGGCTGGGCTTTCTCCTGACTTCCCCCCATAATTCGGGGCTGCGCCGCCTTGCGGTGAAGGAGATCCGGCGGCATTCTCGCCGGGCGCTGGTGGCGGAAGCGGGGACGCTGGCGCGGGGGTTGCCCCCGGCGCGGAGGTGGGAGCCGCTGCGTCCCGGGATCCGCGCGCAGCTGGTGGACACGCGGACGTGGAAACTCGTGGACGATTTCGTGTACGAGGCCGACGACCGCTCGCTGCACGTGCTCAATGCGGTCTCGCCCGGGTTCACGTGCGCGTTCCCCCTGGCCGAGCACCTGCTGGACATCATCGACGGGAAGCGGGAGACGTGAAGAGAAAGTTCGGGTTGATGGGCAGGGGCCCGCGGCGCGCCCTCTGGCCCCTGCTGGCGGCCGTGGCAGCGCTGAGCGCCGCATGCGGCCCCAAAGCGCCGCCTCTGACGCAGATGACGCCCGAGGAGCTCTGGCTCAAGGGCGTGGACGCGTACAACGCCAGGCACTGGGACAAGGCCATCCGCTTCTTCGGCCAGTACATCACGGTCGGCGGCACGGATCCCCGCGTCCACCAGGCCCGCTACTACACGGGCGAAGCGTACTTCAACGACCACCAGTACGTCAGCGCCGCGGGTGAGTTCACCCGCCTCGCCGGCGACCTCGGCCGCACCGATCTGGCCGACGACGCTCGCTTCATGGCCTGCCGCGCCTACGAGGAGCTGTCACCCGATCCGCAGCTCGACCAGGAGTACACGCGCGCCGCCATCGACCACTGCCAGGCGCTGATCAACTACTTCCCCGACAGCAGCCACGCCGATCAGGCGCGCGAGATCGTCGCGAACATGCAGGAGAAGCTGGCGGCCAAGGTCTACGAGGGCGGCGAGTGGTACTTCCACCGCCGGGCGTACGACTCCGCCGTCATCTACTTCGACGTGGTGGTCAAGCAATACCCGCAGACCGAGCACGCGCCCAAAGCGCTCGCCCGCCTGATCCGGATCTACGACATCCTGGACTACCAGGACGAGCACGACCAGGCCGTGCAGCAGCTCCGGTCGCAGTACCCGGACAGTCCGGAAGCCCGGGCGCTGGGAAGGACCGCCGCCTAGACGCAGGCGAGCAGGGTACCGGAGAAGGCACCCCACATTTTCACGCGGAGGGCGCCGGCGGCAAGGCATGAACCGGAACGCTCGGGGGATCATCGTCATCGGCGCCAGCGGTCAGCTCGGCCGCGAGGTCGCGGGCGCGGCCGAGGCCGCCGGGCACCGCGTCCTGGCCCTGAGCCGTCCGGACCTCGACCTGGGCGACACGCGCGCCATCCGCCCGACCATCGGGGCCCTCGACTTCGACGCGTGCGTGAACTGCGGCGCCTACACGGCGGTGGACGCGGCCGAGCGCGACGCCGAAGCCGCCTTCCGCGTAAACGCCTACGCCGCGGAAGAGATCGCGCGCGCGTGCGCCGCGGGCGGACGGCGGCTGGTGCAGGTGAGCACCGACTACGTGTTCGATGGGGAGAGCGAAACCCCCTACCTCCCCGAAGCCCCGCCTGGCCCGATCAACGTGTACGGGGCATCGAAGCTGGCGGGCGAGGCGCTGGCCAGGCGCGCGCACCCGGACGGCACGCTGGTCGTGCGGACGTCGTCCGTGTTCGGCGTCGCGGCCGCCCGGGAAGGCGGTGGCGGGAATTTCGTCGAGACCGTGCTCCGGCTGGCACGGGAGCGGCAGGACCTGCGGGTGGTGAGCGACGCGGTGATGGCGCCCACCTACGCGCCCGATCTCGCCCGGGCCATCCTCGCCCTCCTGGACTGCGATGCCCCCGCCGGGACCTGGCACGTGACCAACGAGGGGACCGCCAGCTGGCTCGACTTCGCCCGGGAGATCGTGACGCGCGCAGGGATCCACGCCGAGCTCCAGCCCATCACCGGCGACGAGTACCCCGCCGCCGCCCGACGGCCCAGGTTCAGCGTCCTGCACACCGGCCGGACCACCGAGCACATCGGCCCGCTGCCGCCGTGGCGGGAGGCGCTGGGCACGTACCTGCGAGAACGCGCCCGCAGCGCCTGAAACGGCATCGCCGTGAGGCCGTGGGGCGTTCACGCGCCGGTGACCGGCGGTTCCGGGTGCGTCGATCGTCCGTCCTGCCGCCGTGTACGTGACGCGTCTCAGCGCGTACGTTTCCGTCTTCGTCGAAGGATGGCAGCGCGCGAACACGGGAACACGATGACCGACACACCTCCCCGGACCCTCCTCGTCACCGGCGGCGCGGGCTTCATCGGCTCTTCGGTGGTCCGCCGGCTGATCCAGGAGACGCGGCATGGGTTGGTGGTGAACCTGGACGCGCTCACGTACGCGGCCAACCCGGACTCGCTGCGGGACGTGGAGCGGAGCGACCGGTACGCGTTCGAGCGGGCGGACATCCGGGACCGGGAAGCGGTGCGCGGAGTGTTCGAGCGCCATCGCCCTGACGCGGTGCTGCACCTGGCCGCGGAGTCGCACGTGGACCGCTCCATCGATGCGCCCGGTGCGTTCATCGAGACGAACGTGTACGGCACCTACGTGATGCTGGAGGAGGCGAGGCGCCACTGGCTCCGGCTCGACGATGACGGCCGCGCGGGCTTCCGGTTCGTGCACGTGTCCACGGACGAGGTCTTCGGGTCGCTGGGGGCGGAGGGTAGATTCGCCCCGGACACCCCGTACGACCCCAGCTCGCCGTACTCCGCGACCAAGGCGGGCTCCGACCACCTGGCCCGGGCGTGGCAGCGGACCTTCGGGCTGCCCACGCTGGTCACCAACTGCTCCAACAACTACGGCCCGTTCCAGTTCCCCGAGAAGCTCATCCCGCTCATGATCCTGCGCGCGCTCGAGGGGCAGGAGCTGCCCGTCTACGGACGGGGCGAGAACGTCCGGGACTGGCTGCACGTGGACGACCACGCCGCCGCCCTGCTCCTGGCGCTGGAGCACGGCCAGCCGGGCGCCACTTACCTGTTCGGCGGACATGGCGAGCGTCGTAACCTGGACGTGGTGGAGCGGATCTGCGATCTGGTGGACGAGCTGGCGGGCGAGGAGCCGGCGGGGCCCCGGCGTCGCCTGATCCGGTTCGTGGAGGACCGGCCCGGACACGACCTCCGCTACGCCATCGACCCGGCCGAGGCGGAAGTGAAGCTCGGCTGGCGGCCACAGCGCAGCTTCGAGGCGGGGCTGCGGCAGACCGTCGCCTGGTACCTCGAGAACCGGTGGTGGTGGGAGCGGATCCGCTCGGGCGAGTACCGGGGCGAGCGACTCGGGCTGTCCGCGGAGGTGCGCTGATGGCGAGGAAGGGGATCATCCTGGCGGGCGGATCGGGCACACGGCTGTACCCGATCACGCGGGTGGTGAGCAAGCAGCTCCTCCCCGTGTTCGACAAGCCGATGGTCTACTACCCGCTGTCCACGCTCATGCTGGCCGGGATCCGGGACATCCTCGTCATCTCCACGCCCGACGACCTTCCCCGCTTCCGTGCGCTCCTGGGCGATGGCGGCGACTGGGGGCTCTCCTTCTCCTTCGCCGAGCAGCCGGCGCCGGACGGGCTCGCGCAGGCGTTCACCATCGGACGGGACTTCATCGGCGACGACCCCGTCGCCCTCATCCTGGGCGACAACATCTTCTACGGCCACGGCCTCAGCCGCATCCTCCGCTCCGCAGCAGCCCGTGAGCACGGCGCCACCATCTTCGGCTACTACGTCCACGACCCGGAGCGCTACGGCGTGGCGGAGCTGGGCGAGGGCGGGGAAGTGGTCGGGATCGAGGAGAAGCCCGCGTCGCCCCGGTCGAGCTACGCGGTGACCGGGCTCTATTTCTACGACAATCGGGTGGTGGAGATCGCGGCCGGGCTGGAGAAGTCGGCGCGCGGGGAGTACGAGATCACCGACGTGAACCTGCACTACCTCCGGCACCGGGCGCTGCGCATGGAAGTCCTCGGGCGCGGCTTCGCCTGGCTCGACACCGGCACGCACGCATCGTTGCAGGACGCGTCCGCATTCATCGAGACCATCGAGGCCCGCCAGGGGTTGAAGGTGGCGGTGCCCGAGGAGATCGCATACCGCATGGGCTGGATCGACGCCGGGGGTCTGCGCGCGCTCGCGGAGCCGCTCCGCAGCAGCGGCTACGGCGAGTACCTGCTCGGCATCCTGGAGCGGCCGGCCCGATGGACGTGACCGATCTGGCGCTGGACGGCGTCAGGCTCCTCCGGCCGCGCGTCTTCCGCGACGACCGCGGGTCCTTCCTCGAGACCTGGCGGCTGGAGCGCTACGCCGAGCACGGAATCCCCGGAACGTTCGTCCAGGACAATGCCGCAGTCTCCCGCCGGGGCGTCCTCCGGGGGCTGCACTACCAGTGGCCTGAGCCGCAGGGCAAGCTGGTCATGGTGCTCCACGGCGAGGCCTTCGACGTGGCCGTGGACCTGCGCCGTGGTTCCCCCACCTTCGGGCGCTGGGTCGGGGAGGTCCTGTCCGCCGGGAACGGCCACCAGATGTGGATCCCGGAAGGGTTCGCCCACGGATACGTGGCACTCTCCGACCTCGCCGTCTTCGCCTACAAGTGCACACGCCCCTACGTCCCCGAAGCCGACCGCGCCATCCGCTGGGACGACCCCGACATCGGCATCGAGTGGCCCATCACGGAGCCGGTCCTTTCGGACAAGGACGCGGGGGCGCCTCTCCTGGCGGACGTGCCCGGGGAGGCGCTTCCGGGACTTCCCCTCCACCCGGAGGCGTGACACGAAGGGCTCGAAGGGTCGAAGAGTCGAAGGGAACGGAAGGATGCAGCGGCGGGGCGGCCCGACAACGGACCGCCCCGCCATGCTGGTTTACGCCCCCGGGGAGAGAGGATGGGCGCGCAGTCTCCTACCTGTTCTTTCCGCTCGCGTTGGGGTTGCCGTTGCCGCTGTCATGGTCGAACACCACCGTGCCCGTCCACACCGTGCTGTCGAAGCAGTTCGTCGCGGTGACCGTCACCACGTACGAATGCCCGTCGTCGTCACCGCCGAGCTTGTACGCCGCGAGCGCCAGCGTCTGGGACCAGCCGGCCCCCGACAGCGCCGCCACGGCGGCCGTGGCCACGTCCATGGCCGTGTACGGGGGGGACGCCGTCGTGTCATACTCGTCGTCCACGGCGTAGGTGAGCGAGGTGGTCAGGCCCGAGTCGTCGCCTTTCCAGTCCACCGTCCCCGAGAACGCGAGATCCAGGATGCTGTTCTGGTTGAGGTTGTAGTCCTTCCGCTCGATCTCGAACGGGAACGGCGCCGGCGCGACGATGGTCAGCAGCGGGGCTTCCGTCGCCCCGCACACCTCCGCCACCACCTCGCCATCCACGCCCACGCAGTCCGAGTACTGGCTCGAGTTGTCGCCCTGGCCGACCGGCGCCAGCGCCCTCACCTTCACGCACCAGTCGTTGGCGGACCACGGCTCCTCGAACGTGGCGGACGTCGCGGGCGTCTCCACCCGCTGCGTTCCGCCCGCGCCCTGGATCACCATCTCGTAGGCGTCGGCGCCGTCCACCGCCCCCCAGCCCGCCGTGCACCACCCCTCGTCCTGGCCGGCCGCAGGGCAGTCCACCGTGGGCCCCGCCGGCGTTTCCAGCTTGCCCTGCCTCGCCGACGCCAGCGCGGCGCCGTCCGGCACCACAAGGCTATCGGGCAGGTCCGTCGTTTCCCCGCACGCCGCCAGCACGACGATGAGCGGGAGGATCGGTAGTCTCCTCATGCTTCCTCTCTCCGAGAAGCGGGTCTCGCCGGCAGGCGCCGGCAGCACCCTCTTCGGTAGCCCGGCCGCCTCCGCATGGGAGACCCGTGGCTTTGCGGACCGGCCTCGCGACCGGGGTGCCCTTTTCGGAAGGGGCGGCGGCCATCATCGGCCGCCACGCGCGCCAGGTGGTGCGGGAAACGCGCCCGCGCGAGGGTGGCCTCGCCGTTACGCCTGAACACGCGGTCCCGCTTTCACTTGCGACGACGGCGTGGAACGGCCGGTGGCCCGGGCTGGCGCAATGTGTCTCATGTCGCGCCGTTCCCGTGTAGCGGAACGGCGCAGCGGCCGCCCGCGGGGAGCCGCCAGTGGCGACGGCGTGACGCGGCGCCGGGTACCGGCGGGTTTGAACGGCCGCGCCATTCCTGCTACCTTGCGCTCTTGTCGAAACGGGAGCCCGCCATCCCGCGCGGGATTCCCTCGAACCAGGCCAGCCGCGAGGCGAGCGCCTGGGAGAGTCCCGGGCTGCATCGGAAGCGCCCTGTGACCGAGAGGCCGGAGGCGCGTCCGGGGTGCGAGGGCGCTGTTCCCCGGCCCGACGCCATTCGGGAGAGCGAGCGGAGATGCAGCTTCCTATCTCAGCATTCGTCGCCCTGGCGCTCGTTCTCGCCGGGTCCGTTCCTGCGCCCGCCGGGGCCCAGGTCCGGGACGATGCCGGGCGCTTCGCGTCTCCGTTTCTTCCCGTCCACCACTGGGCCTTGGACGCGCTGCGCCGCCTGGACGCGATGGGGGCCGCACCGCCGGGATACGACCCGGCAACCGGCGCGCTGACGAGAGGGGAGGCGGCCCTGGCGCTCGAATTCGCGGCCGAAGCCGGCCACGGGGCTGTTGCGGCCATCGCCGGACAGTACCTCGCCCGCTTCGCCGAAGAGTTCCCGGTCACGGTGAGTGCGCTGGAGCAGCAGCGGGCCGAAGGCGCGGCCCTCCTCGGGGGCAGCATGGCGGGAGGGGCGGGCTTGAGGGAGGGCGTGGTGTCCACGGGGAAGAACACCGCCAACGGCTGGTCGGGGGCCGCGCCGGTTCCGGACCGGGCGGACGGCCTAATGGACGTCGAGCTGGCGGCCGCGGTGTTCCCGCACATGTCCGTCTCACTGTCGCCGCGGTGGGCCGCCGGGTCGGCCGGGGTGGAGAGCGGCGATGTGCAGGCGAGGGTGGCGACGGTCGGGCTATGGGCGGGGCGGCGGGCGCCTGCGTACCGGGCCGGTCGTGGTGGGGGAATCGTGCTCTCCGGGGCGGCCGCATTCGACGGTGGCGGCATGTTCCTCGCGGAGCCGCTCCGTCTGCCATGGGTGTTCGGCGCGCTGGGACCGGTCGGGTTCGAGACGACGCTCGCCCGCGCCGCTCGCAACGGCGACGTGGCACACCCGTGGTTCTGGACCGCCAGGGGCACGGTCCACCCGCATCCGCGGCTTTCCATCGGCGTCACCCGGGCGGCGCTGATGGGTGGAGAAGGGAACCCCCCGCTCACGCTGCGGGCGCTGGCGTACATGCTGGTCGGGAAGCACGACGGCGTGGACAGCCGGGTCGAGGACCAGGTGGTCTCGGTGGATCTGCGCTACCGTCCTCCACTTCCGATCCCGCTCTCGGTCTATTTCGAGTGGGGAGCGGAGGACAGCGCCGGGGCATGGTGGCAGGTGCCCGGACGGGTGGTGGGCATGCTGCTCCCCGCCTGGCCGGGCGCAACCTGGCTGTCGGCGGGGATGGAGCGCGCGGCATTCGCGGGCCACTGCTGCAGCAACCCGCCGTGGTACCGACACGGCTCGTTCCCGGCCGGGTGGTCCGCAGGAGGTGCGCCTCTCGGGCATCCACTCGGCGGCGAAGGAACGGAGTGGCGAGCGTATGGGGACGCGGATCTCCTCGGCGCCCGGGTGCGCCTGTCGGGCGACGCGTTCGTCCGACACCGGGGTCCGGAGAACCTGTACGCACCCGAGCGGGAAGGGGCGAGCCGGGGTGTCCGTGTCGACGTCGCCTGGCGGCCGTGGGGCGGCCTGGAGCTGAACGCCAACGCCGAAGGCGAGAAGGCCGACGATTGGTCTCGCGCCACCGCGGCGATCACCGCCCGCCTGTTCTTCCCGCGCGTCTCGTTCGAGCCGTAGCGCCGGGTCCCGCAATCGATCGCGCACGCACATGAACACAGTACTGCGAATCAGGGAGACGGAGCGGCCTGGGCCGACAACGCCCCGGCTCGGCCGCGAGTTGCGGCGTCACCGGGACCTGCTGGGCCGGCGGCTCGGCAGCGATGTCCGGAGGCGAGCCGCCCGCGCCGGTCTGCTCCTTGGCGCGGATGCCCTCGCGACCGCGCTCGGTGCGGCGCTCGTCGCCCGGGCCCTCGCGCCACCTTCCGGCACGGCGCTCGCCCCGCTCCCGTTGCTCGTCGCTCTCGTGCTGACCGGCCAGATCGCAGCGCGGACGTACGGTCCCATCCGTCGGGCGTGGAACCCCGAACGCGTGTGCGCGGGGCTCCTGCTCTCGTTCGCCATCCTCGTCGTGACCGGGTACGCCGAGCCCGACCTGCGACCCGCATGGACGCCCGCCCTGTTCCTCGGCGGCTTCCTCGCTGCCAGCCTGATCGCGGTCCGCTGGTCGCTCTCGCGCTTCGTGCGCGCGCTCTACCGCCGGGGGATCGGCGTGAAGAACGCGCTCGTCGTGGGTGCGCGCGAGGACGCCCGCGAGCTGGTGGAGCGCTTCCGCGCCGGGCGCACCGACGATGTCCGGGTGATCGGTCACCTGTCCGTCGACTCCGTGGCCGACCCGACCGCGATCGGCACCCTCTCGGAGCTGCGCGCGCTGATGGAGGCGCACGACGTGCGCAGCGTCATCGTGTCATCCCGGCTCCGGCCGGCGACGTTCCAGCAGCTCGTGGCCGAGTCCTTCGCCCACGGCGCCGCGGTCAGCATGGTCCCCTCCACCGTGACGGCGCTCCCGGCCCGGTTCGGGAGCCGGACCCTCTTCGGTTGGCCGGTGCTGGAGCTGCGTGTCCCCAGGCTCCACCTGGTCCAGCTGCTGTCGAAGCGGGTGCTCGACCTCGCCGGGTCGTTCGCCGCCCTCCTCCTCCTCGCCCCGTTCTGGATGGCGACGGCCCTGGCCGTCCGCCTCGAGGGTCGTCCCGTCCTGTTCCGGCAGACGCGCCTCGGCGTGGGGGGCCGGCCGTTCACGATCTACAAGTTCCGGAGCATGCGTCCGGACGCGGAAGCGCTGCTCCGGGACGACGAGGTGCTGCACCGGAAGTACCTGGACAACGACTACAAGCTGCCCGCGGCGGAGGACCCGCGCATCTCGCGGCTCGGCCGCGTCATCCGGCGCACCAGCCTGGACGAGCTGCCTCAGCTCTTCAACGTCCTCAAGGGGGACATGTCGCTGGTCGGGCCCCGCCCCATCGTGCCGGACGAGATCCGGGAATACGGCGAGGAGGCGCACACGTTCCTGGCGGTGAGGCCCGGGATCACCGGGTGGTGGCAGGTCAACGGTCGGAGCGAGGTCTGCTACCCGGAGCGCGCCGAGCTGGACATGGCGTACGTGGACGGGTGGTCGGTCCTCCTGGACCTCAAGATCCTGGCGATGACGCTTCCGCGAATCCTGCGCGGCGCGCATTGAGCGGGCCGGCAAGCACGCCAGGACGATGACGGGAGACCCCTCGATGAGCGGAAGAAGGACCGCGCTGGTCTGTGGCGCCGGCGGCTTCGTAGGCGGCCACATGGTCCGCCGCCTCGAGGCCGAGGGGTACCGGGTCGTGGGCGTGGACATCAAGCAGCACGAGTTCATGGACACGGGCGCCGACCGGTTCGTGGTGGGCGACCTCCGCGACCCGCACCTGTGCCGCGCCGTGATCGATCGCCCCTTCGACGAGGTGTACCAGTTCGCCGCCGACATGGGCGGCGCCGGCTTCGTCTTCTCGGGCGAGCACGACGCCGACATCATGCACAACTCCGCGCTCATCAACCTCAATGTGATCGAGGCCGCGCACGTGGCCGGCGTGCGCAAGGTGTTCTACTCCTCCTCCGCGTGCATGTACCCGGAGCACGCGCAGACCGACACCGCCAACCCAGGCCTGAGCGAGGACATGGCGTACCCCGCCTCGCCGGACAGCGACTACGGCTGGGAGAAGCTGTTCAGCGAGCGGCTCTACCTGGCGTTCGCCCGCAACTACGGCATGGACGTGAGGATCGCACGCTTCCACAACGTCTTCGGACCGTACGGCTCCTGGGGCGACGGGCGCGAGAAGGCCCCCGCCGCCTTCTGCCGCAAGGTCGCCGAGACGCCCGACGGCGGCGAGATCGAGATGTGGGGTGACGGCGAGCAGACCCGCAGCTTCCTCTACATCGACGACTGCCTCGAAGGCGTCCGCCGCCTCGTCGCCTCCGACTTCGCCGCCCCCGTCAACATCGGCTCGGAAGAGATGGTCTCCATCAACCAGCTCGCCCGAATGGTCATGGAGATCGCCGGCAAGGAGCAGACGATCCGGCACGTCCCCGGCCCGCTCGGCGTCCGCGGCCGAAAATCAAACAACGACCTCGCGCGCGAGAAGCTGGGGTGGGAGCCGCGAGTCCGTCTCCGGGAAGGGCTGGAGCGGACGTACGCCTGGGTGGCGGCGCAGGTCACGGACACCCTCGTCGAGGCGGGCTGAGCCCTTGAGGATCGTCGTCCACGACTACGCGGGGCACCCGTTCCAGGTCCAGCTCAGCCGCGAGCTGGCGGGACGCGGCCACCACGTGCTGCACCTGTACTCCGGCTCCACGCATACGCCCCGGGGACCGGTGGAGCCGCGCGACAGTGACCCGGCAGCGTTCTCCGTCGATGCGGTCACCCTGCCGGAGCAGGTGGCCAAGTACTCCTTCGTCCGGCGACGGCGCCAGGAGGTCGAGTACGGGAAACGCCTGGTGGCGCGCGTCCGCCGGTTCGAGCCGGACGTCGTGCTGTCCGCGAACACCCCCCTCGACGCGCAGGCGAGGCTCCAGCGCTTCTGCGCGGGGGAGGGGGTCCGCTTCGTCTTCTGGATGCAGGACGCGTTCGGGGAAGGCGTGACCAGGGTCCTCCGCCGCAGGCTGCCGGTCCTCGGCGAGCCCGTGGCGTGGCACTACAGGCGCCTGGAGCGACGGATCCTCTCGGCCAGCGACGCCATCGTCCTCATCACCGACGAATTCCGCGCCGCGATCCCTCCACGCGCCCGCACCGTCGCCACCGTGATCCCGAACTGGGCGCCCCTCGACGACTTCCCCGTGCTCGGGAAGGACAACGACTGGGCCCGTGCCCACGGCCTCGACCGCACCACCAACCTCCTGTACGCGGGCACCCTCGGCCTGAAGCACAATCCGGAGATGCTGCTGCACTTGGCGCTGGCGGTGCGGGACGATCCGGACGTGCGCGTCGTCGTCGTGTCCGAAGGTCCGGCCGTGGACCAGCTCCGGCGGCGGGCGCGCGCCCACGGCCTCGACGGGATGCTGTTCCACGACTTCCAGCCGTTCGACCTCCTCCCCCAGGTTCTGGCCACGGGCGACGTCCTCCTCGCCCTGCTCGAGGCCGACGCGGGCGCCTACGCTGTGCCGTCGAAGGTGCTGACGTACCTGTGCGCGGGAAGGGCGGTGGTGGCGGCCCTTCCACCGGGGAACCAGGCATCCCGCACCGTCCGCGAGGCCGGAGCCGGCGTGGTCGTGGCCCCCGATGATGCGGAGGCGTTCGTGCGGGCGGCCGCGGCGCTGGCGGCCGACCCGGTGCGGCGGCGGGAAGCCGGCCTCAACGCTCGAGCGTTCGCCGAGCGACAGTTCGACATCGACCGGATCTGCAGCCGCTTCGAAGACCTCCTCTTACCCGCCATGGGGCCGGGGCGACGCGGGCTCGCCCGCCCGCGGATGCCGATCAGCGCATGACGTTCGAGCGGGCGCGGCTCCGGATGAGGCTGGCCCAGAACCTGGGCGCCAACGTCTCCAACCAGATGGTCACGGTGGTGATCCAGCTCGTGGGAGTGCCCGTTCTCCTGAAGGCCTGGGGGGCCCAGCTCTACGGCGAGTGGCTCGTGCTGTTCGCGATCCCGGCCTACCTGTCCATGACGGACCTGGGCTTCTCCCAGTCCGCGGGCAACGATATGACGGCGCTCGCCGCGCGGCAGGAGCGGGACCGGGCGCTGGTGGTGTTCCAGAGCCTGTCGGCTCTGGTTTACGCCATTGCCACGGCCGGTCTGTGCTTCAGCGGTCTCCTGCTGATGCGCGTCCCCGTGGGGCGCTGGTTCGGCTTCGACCAGCTCGACGGGCGCTCTGCCAGCCTCGTGCTCTTCTTCCTGGCGGCGGAAGTCTTCGCGCGACTGCCCAACGGTGTCACCCACGCCGGATTCCGCGCGAGCGGAGAGAACGCCCTGCACGTCGCCCTCAGCAGCGGGGTAAGGCTGATGCAGTACCTGGCGATCTGGGTGGTCGCCCTCGGCGGGGGAGGCCCGGTCACAGCCGCTGCGGCCTTCCTGGGCGTTCGGCTCGCCGGAACGCCCGCCGCAGCGGTGGTCATGTTCCGGCGGCACCGCTGGCTCCGCTTCGGATTCGCGAAAGCCACGGGGGCGGAGCTGCGCCGGCTGTTCCGTCCGGCGCTGGCCAATGTGGCGATCCCGTTCGCACAGGCGTTGAACATCCAGGGAATGGTGGTGGTGATCGGCGCGATCCTGGGACCGATCGCGGTGGTCGTGTTCTCCACCCTCCGGACGCTCACCCGGGTCGTGTTCCAGCTGGTCCTGTCCATCTCCCAGGCGGCGGAGCCCGAGCTCGCCGCCGCGTGGGGCGAGCACGATCGGAAGCTGATGGGCCGGCTGTTCGTGCACGTGCTCCGGGCCGGCCTGTGGCTCGCCACGGCTTCCGCCGCCTTCCTGGCGCTGTTCGGGCCGGCGCTGCTGGCCATGTGGACGGACCACCGCGTTGCCATGGACGGACGGCTCTTCGCGTGGCTCCTCCTGTCCGCTTCGGCCGGCGTCCTCTGGTACGCCGGGCTGACGGTGTTGAAGGCTGCCAACCACCACGTCCGCATGGCGTCGTTCTACGTTCTCGCATCGCTGGCGGGGCTCGGGCTCGCGGTCGCGTTCCTGGAGCTCGACGGCGCACTGGCCGACGCGGGGCTCGCGATGTTCGTCGCCGACGCCGCACTCGGGGTCTACGGCCTGTTCGCCGCGTCCCGCTTCCTCGAGCTCTCGGCCGGGGAGGCCATCCTGCGCTCACTGAACCCTCAGCCGCTCCTGCATGCGACGCGTCCACGATTCCGAAGGACCTGATCGCTGCACCGCAGCGTGCAGCCTGGCCGGGTGGCCATGGCGCTGGTAGACCACGTCTCCCGGCTCACCCGGCCGGTACGCGCGCGCGTGGCACTGCCGGTCGCCCATGCGCTACTGCGAACGCGCGCCTCGGATCGCTTCCTGGTGTCGTACCCGCGCTCCGGCAGCACGTGGGTACGGGCCATCCTCGCCGCGATCATCGATCCGGCGGCGGGGTTCGAGTTCGATGTCTTCAATCGCATGATCCCAGGGGTGAGCGGACGGAGGCTGCCGCACATCGCCCGAATGCGGGGGCCGCGGCTGGTCCACTCGCATTGCGGGTACCGCCGTGACCTGCGGCGTGTGGCTTACCTCGTCCGCGATGGGCGGGACGTCGTGGTCAGCTACTACCACTACACCACCGCCCGGGAAGGCATCGACATGCCCTTCGAGACGTGGCTCGAACTCTATCTCCGGCGTGGCTACGGCGCCCGCTGGCACGACCACGTCGAGGGGTGGCTCACGAAGGGGCGGGAGAAGCTCGGCGCCGACATGCTGGTGGTGCGGTTCGAGGACCTGAGGGCCGGCACCGAGCCGAAGGTCCGGGAGATCGCGCGGTTCCTCGGCGTGCCGGCCGAGCCCGATGCCATCGGTCATGCCGTGCGGATGGCGGGCCTGGAGAAAGCGCGTCAGCGAGAGGATGCCGAGTCCGGCGGGACGCGACGGCGGAACGCGCGCTTCTACCGGAGCGGGGCGGTAGGACAGTGGGAGGCGTATCGAGGCGGCGCCGCGTGGCGGACGTTCATGGAGGTGTCGCGGCGCGCGCTGTCTCTGGCCGGGTACGAGGAATAGGCGAGGCGGCGGGATGCGAGACGTCGTGATCCGGGAACAGGGACGGCCGACGCTGCGCCTCAATGCGCGGCGCCTCGGCGCCGGGCTCGCCCTGCTCATGGCCGCGGCCGGTGCCGTCCAGCTGCTTCTCGGGAGCTCGCTCGCCGTGGTCCTCATGGCCGTGCTCACCGCGGTCGCCGGCCTGCTGGTGTTCGGGCTGATCGGCGCCGGGAACCTGGGCGCATGGGTGTCGCTGTTCTACGTGCTCGGCAACGTGGTCGTGGCCGTGGCGGCGAAGACGGCGCTCGGCCAGCCGCTCGAATCGTACCTCCACGACCCTATCGGCTCGTTCGCCGCCGTCGCCGCTTCCACGCTGGGCCTGGTCGCGGCTCTCCTGCTGGTGAAGAAGGTCCACCTCGGACGGCCGATCTTCGAGCCGACCTCCGACGTCCGTTTCCTCTTCTTCCTGTCCTGGATCTCGCTCGCGCTCGGCGCGGCGTCGTGGCTCGCGAACCGACACCTCCAGGATCCCTCGGGCAGCGGCTTCGGCGGCCTGGCCCTGTTCCGCAACCTCATGCTGATGGCCGTGGTCGCCCGAACGGGCGCCCTGCTTGAACGGAGCGGGCGGCGTACCAGCTTCGACATCCGACTGGGCCTGATCCTGGCCGTGACGACGCTGGCAGGCCTGCTCGACAACAGCAAGGCGGCGGCCGCGCTGCCGGTCATCAGCTACTTCGCTACGCTCCTGTTCTATCGCCGCGGCCTCACGCTGCGATCGGCGATCGCACTCTCCGGTGGGACCGCGGCGTTCGTCGTCGTCGTGGCGCCCGCAATCCACGCCCTTCGGGCGCTGGGCCAGCACGAGGTCGACCTCGAGCGGCGCATCCAGCTCGTCGCCACAAGCGGGAGCGACCTGCTGAAGGGCACCTCGGAGCTGGACCGCTTCGAGCAGCTCGCCGCGGGGCAGTTCCAGCACGGGTACTACGACTACTTCGGGGGCGGAGGGACCGGTCAGATGATCGTCGGCCGGTACGCATCCGTGCAGCAGATCGACCCCGTGGTGGCCGAGGTGAGGCGACAGGGTGTCCGCGGCGGCGCGGCGATCTGGCCGGCGATCGCTCGCCTGGTGCCGAGCTCGTTGTACCCGCAGAAGCCACGCTACAACGAGGCCTTCAATACCCTCGTCGGCTACGGCCTGATCGACGCGGAAGGGGGGAAGTTCCCGACGCTCCCCCTCGCCGGCCAGGCCTACGCCGCCTACGGGATCCCCGGCGTGCTCGTGATCCCGTTCCTCACCTTCCTCCTGTTCTTCCTCGTCGTGAAGAAGCTCGGGTGGCAGCTGTACGGCAACGTCTACGGCATCTTCTTCTTCTCCGCGTTCGTGGTCGTCTACGCCGCGCAGGGGGACTTCGGCCAGTACTTCGGTGCCGCGCTCCGGAGTTTCCCCCTCTACGGAATCGTGTTCTGGCTCATCGCCCAGGCGTTCCGGGTACGGGTGCGGGGAGCCAGGCCGGTGCGGTCCGGCGGGTGGTCGTAGGCGCATGAGGGGGAGCCGGGTTCTCGTGTATCGGCTCGGGTCGCTCGGCGACACGATCGTGGCGCTGCCGGCGCTGCGGCTGGTCGCCCGGGCGTTCCCCGACGCCGAGCGGTGGGTCCTCACCAACCGCAGCGAAGGCGGCAAGGCCGCCGCCATCTCGGAGGTCGTGGGTGGAACCGGCCTGGTCCACGGCTTCCTCGACTACCCGCTCGCGACGCGCAGCGCGCGCGAGCTGCTGCGTCTGCGGAGGAGCATCCGACGGCTGCGTCCGCGCACGCTCGTCTACCTGGCGGAGCCCCGGGGACGGCTGGCCGCGCTCCGCGACGCCGCCTTCTTCAGGCTGTGCGGCATCCCGCGCATCGTGGGTCTGCCCGTCGGGCGGGAGCGTCAGCGCGTCCGCGCGCTCGATCCGAGCCTGTACGAACGCGAGGGGGCGAGGCTGGCGCGGTGCGTGTCGGCGCTTGGGGACGCCCGCTGGGACGACCCGGGCTCGTACGACCTCGCCCTGTCCGGAGCCGAGCACGAGGCAGCCCGGCGCGCGCTGGGCCGGTTGCCAGAGGATGTTCCCGTGCTCGGCGTGAGCATCGGCGCCAAGGTGGACGTGAAGGACTGGGGGGACGCGAACTGGTCGGAGCTGCTCGGATCACTCTCGGCCAGGCTGCGCTGGGGACTGGTGGCGGTCGGCTCCGCCGACGAGCGGGAGAGGTGCGACCGGGTGCTCGCGAGCTGGGCGGGGCCTTCCCTCAACCTGTGCGGCACCCTGCCCGTCCGCGTGTCCGCCGCCGTCCTTTCGCGCTGCCGGCTGTTCATCGGGCACGACAGCGGGCCCATGCACATGGCCGCCGCCGTCGGCACCCCGGTCGTGGCGGTGTTCAGCTCCCGCAACCTGCCGGGGGAGTGGTTCCCCTACGGCGACGGCCACCGGGTGCTGTACCGGCCGATGCCATGCCAGGGGTGCGGCCTGGATCGATGCGTCGAGAGGCGGAAAGCGTGCATCCGCGCCATCACCGTGGATGACGTGCGCGCCGCGGTCCTCGAGGAGATCGGCGAGGCGGCGTCCGCCAAGCGCGGCCGGGCCACCTGATGTGCGGCATCTCCGGGATCGTGAGCCGCGGGCGGGCCCCCGTGGACGGCGAGGCGCTCCTCCGGATGCGCGAGGCCATGCGCGTCCGGGGTCCGGATGGGGAGGGTGCGTGGATCCGCCCGGGCGGTGGGGTGGGGTTGGCTCATACCCGGCTCGCGGTGCTGGACCCTTCGGACCGGGGTGCCCAGCCGATGCGCTCCGCCGATGGTGTATCCTGCGTCGTCTTCAACGGGGAGATCTACAACCACCCGGAGCTGCGCCAGTGGTGCGAGTCGCGAGGGACCCGCTACGTCAGCGGAAGCGACACCGAGACCCTGCTCCACCTGTACGCGCTGGAAGGCCCCGATTTCGTGAAACGTTTGCGCGGGATGTTCGCGTTCGCCCTGTGGGACGAGCGCCGTTCAGCCCTCCTCCTCGCTCGTGATGCATTCGGCATCAAGCCGCTCTACTACTCTCTCGACGCGGGCGAGCTGCGGTTCGCATCGCAGGTCAAGGCCCTGGTGGCGGGAGGCGTGGATGGCACGGTCGACCCGGCGGGGCTCGCCTCGTTCCTCATCTGGGGCTACGTCACGGAGCCGTTCACGTGGCATCGCCGCATCAAGGCAGTCCCGGCGGGGTCGACGATCCTGGTGGACAGGTCGGGGAGGATTTCCCTCCGGAGGTATCACCGCCCGTCCGACGCCGTCCGTCGAGACCGCCAGTGCGAACCGCCGGCGCGGCCACTGCCCGAAGCGCTGCTGGACAGCGTCGAGCATCACCTCCTGTCGGACGTTCCCGTGGGTCTCTTCCTTTCCGCCGGCGTCGACTCGGGGACGCTGTGCGCGCTCACGCAGGAATGCGCGGACCCCGCTACCCTGCAATCGGTTACAGTGCGCTTCGCCGAGCACGCGGACACGAGCCAGGACGAGGGGGCCCGCGCGGGCGCCGTGGCCGCGCGGTACGGGTGCCCGCACGAGGTGGTCACGTTCGGGCGAGCGGACTTCGAGGCCGAGCGCGACCGCATCGTGGAGGCAATGGACCAGCCCACCGTCGACGGCATCAACACGTACTTCGTGAGCGCGGCGGCCGCGCGAGTCGGCCTGAAGGTCGCCCTGTCGGGCGTCGGCGCCGACGAGGCGTTCGGGGGCTACGGCTCCTTCCGAGAGGTTCCGGGCCTCGCTCGGGCGACGCGAGCGGTGCCGCGCCGGCTCGGACGCGGTCTGCGGAAGGCCATCGCGCCGCTGTCCGGGCGTCTGCCCTCCCCGAAGTACGCCGGTCTGCTCGAGTACGGAGGCACCGTGCCCGGAGCGTACCTGCTGCGTCGCGCGGTGTACATGCCGTGGGAGCTGGGGCGCATCGTCGACCCCGACCTGGCGGCCGCCGGCCTGGCGGAGCTGGACCTGGGCCGCACCCTGGACGAAGTGGTCCAGGGGATCGACTCGCCGTACGAGCAGGTGATGGCGCTCGAGCAGGAGGTCTACCTGCGGAACTGCCTCTTGCGGGACACCGACTGGGCAGGGATGGCGCACTCGCTGGAGATCCGCACCCCGTTCGTGGACCGGGGCGTGTGGGACGCGGTGGTCTCCCTCAACCGTGCCCGTCCCGCCCCGCTCGGGAAGGGCGATCTCTTCCGGACGCCGCGCCTGCCGCTACCACCCGAGCAGCAGCGCCGGGCGAAGACCGGCTTCAACGTGCCGGTGATGGACTGGGTCGCTCCCGCGGCGCGAGCGCGGCGGGGCGACGGTCGTCGCCAGTGGGCCCTGGCGCTCCTGGGGGAGCTCGCGTGACGCAGCTACGTGCGGCGGCGCCAGCCAGGGGCGGCGTGCGCGTGGACGGCGTGCGATGAGTGGATCGCTCCGGAGCAGTCTGCTCCGCGTCCGGTACCACGTGCGGAAGCTCAGCTGGGTGGGCGCCGCCGCGTACATGGTGCCGAACGTCGTGAACGCGTTGCTTCCCGGGCGGTGGGGGGAGGACGTTCGCGCCGGACCCCCGAGGGGTCGCGTCGCACTCTGCCTTCGCTTCCGGGACGAAGCGCCGTTCCTCGGCGAGTGGCTCGAGTACCATCGCGCCGCCGGCGTCGACCACTTCTTCATGTATGACAACTTCAGCGAGGACGACTACGCCGGCGTCCTGGATCGCTTTCCGGAGCCCGAGCGCGTGACGCTCATCGGCTGGCCGTTCTCGCCCGCGTCCCCGGGGGCGGAGCACGACTGCATCGCGCGCGCTCGCGGCCGGTTCGAATGGGTCGGATTCCTCGATGCCGACGAGTTCGTCGTGGTGCGGGACGGGCGGTCCGTGCCGGAGTTCCTGGCCGGGTTCCCGGACGCGCCGGGCGTCGCGCTGCACTGGTACCAGTACGGGTCGGCGGGACACGAGCGCAGGCCGCCGGGGAGGGTGATCGAGGCGTACACGCGTCGGAGCCGAGAGCCGAACAGGCATTTCAAGGTGTTCGTCCGACCCGAGCGCGTCACGAGAAACCGCAACTCGCACAACTTCTACTATCGCGGGGCGGCGTGCGCGGTGCGCGAGGACGGGAGCCGCGCGTTCGGGAGCATGGCGGCCCGGCCGGTCGCCCGGGAAGCGTGGATCAACCACTATCACTACAAGAGTCTCGAGGACTACCTGGAGAAGGCGGCCCGGTCCTCGACGCTCGATCGCTCGGGCATGGCGGAGCCCTCGCGACGGGTCGAGCTGGCGCAGAGCGCCATGACCGTGGCCAACGAAGTGGAGGACCTGAGCGCCGTCCGCTATCTCGAGAGCCGGAAGCGCGCGCGCGGCCGGGTCAGCGGGAGTCGCCGATGAGGATCCTGCACGTCCAGGAGAGCCTGTCGCCCCGCTATGGCGGGCCGTCGCAGGTGCTCACTGGTCTCGCCCGGGCCCAGGAGCGCGCCGGGCACAGCGTCGTCATCGCCACCACCAACGCCGACTATCCCAGGGGCGTATACCGGGCGAGCGGCTGGGACACGCTCCCCGGGTCGCGCGTGGGCGTGCTCTACGGGGGCGTCGTTTTCCGTCCGCTCAAGGTATCGCGGTCGCTGGGGGTGTTCCTCGAGCGTGAGACCCGGGGCTTCGACCTCGTGCACATCCACGGCCTCTACAGGTTTCCTCCCACGTACGCGGCCTACCAGGCGCGCAGGCACGGGGTTCCCTACATCGTGCGGCCCCACGGCTCGCTCGATCCGTTCCTGTACCAGCGGAGCTCCCTGAGCCTCGTGCTCAAGCGCCTCCACGAGCGGCTGTTCGACCTGCCTGACCTCAAGGGCGCGGCCGCCATCCACTTCACGGCGGAAGCCGAGAGGGAGAAGGCTGCACTGGTCCCCGCCACCACTCCTTCCTTCGTGGTGCCGAACGGAGTGGAATGGGACCGCTTCGCCGAGCTGCCCGAGCGCGGCCGCCTGCGTGCGCGATGGCAGCTCGGCGAAGCCCCCGTGGTTCTGTTTCTCGGCCGTTTGCACCCGAAGAAGGGGCTGGAGATCCTGATCGATGCGTTCTCCAGGGTGCGGGGGGAAGGCAGCCGTGCCCAGCTCGTGATCGCCGGCCCCGACAACGACGGACACGGCCGCGACGTGATCGAGTGGGTCCGTGCCCGGGAGCTCCAGGGCAGCGTGCGTTTCGTGGGCCCACTCGATGGCGAGGACGTGGTGCAGGCGTACGTCGACGCCGACGTCTTCGCGCTGCCGTCCCATACCGAGAATTTCGGCATGACGGTGGTGGAAGCCATGGCGTGCCGGCTTCCTGTCGTGGTTTCCGGCCACGTGGACATCCACCCCGCCATCCGAAGCGCAGGCGCGGGGCTGGTGGTCGGCGGCGCCCCGGAGCTGGCACACGCGCTCGACTCCCTCCTCGACGACGACGGAAGGAGGAGCCGGATGGGTGAAGCGGGGCGCGCCCTCGTTCGAGAGCGCTACACCTGGAGCGCCGTGGTCGGGGAGCTGGACGCCGCGTACGAAGCGGCGGTGGACCGGCACCGGCGCGGGCGCGGGCCGGTCGCTCCCGAGGCGCCGCACGGGTCCGCGGGTCGGACGACGCGGCAAGCGACGCCCACGGCCCCGCGCCCATAGCGCCATGGCCACCCGCCTGCTGACGAAGGGACGCAAGGCCGTGCGCGTCCTGGTCACTGCGCCGTGGCGGCGCGCCCTCCTGCGCCACCGCGTGGCCGCGGCCGTCGAGCACTTCCCGATCCTCCGACGGCTGGGGGAGCTGCGGACGGTGGTGGACATCGGCGCGAACCGGGGCCAGTTCGCACTCGTGGCGCGGCGCGTGTGGCCGGATGCGCGGATCGTGTCGTTCGAGCCGCTGTCCGGCGCCGCTTCCGTGTTCAGGGTCGTGTTCCGCGGCGACGCGCGGACGCGCATCGAGGACGCGGCGATCGCGCCACGGTCGGGCGCGGGCACCCTCCACGTCTCACGCCGCGACGACTCCTCGTCGCTCCTCCCGATCGGGCGCGCTCAGCGCGAGTTGTTCCCGGGCACCGACGAGATCCGCACCGTGGGCGTGCGCGTGGCTCCCCTCGGCGAGTACCTGGATGCCGCCATGGAGACGCCCGCCCTCCTCAAGCTCGACGTGCAGGGCTACGAGCTGGAGGCGCTGCGGGGGTGCGAGGACCTGCTGGACCGCTTCCAGTGGGTGTACGTGGAGTGCTCGTACGTGGAGCTGTACGAGGGGCAGGCGCTGGCCGGAGAGGTGGAGGAGTGGCTCGTCGCCCGCGGCTACGTCCCGCGGGGCATCCACAACCCGATCCGGGATCGGAGCGGCCGCCTCATCCAGGCGGACTTCCTGTTCGACAGGACGGAAGGCTGACGGCGGCGGATCGGCGAGCCACCGTCCGGGCGCGCGCGAGGGCGGGCGCGAGGGCGACATCGCCCGGCGTCACACCCGGACCTTCTCGCCTTCCTCCTCCTGCCCGCCGTAGTAGTGCTGGTAGGCGTAGCCGTAGGAGCCGTACCCGCCGTAGTACTTGGCGTCGCGCCGGTAGTCGACGTCGTTGAGCACGGAGCCGAGCAGCGTCGCGCGCACGTTCCGGATCTGCTCGCTGGCGAAGCTGAGCGCCTGCTTCGGCGTGACGGAGGCGCGGGCGACGAGGACCACGCCATCGGTGTTGGTGCCCAGGACCGCGGCGTCGGTGACGAGGTTGAGGGGCGGCGAATCGAGGATGACGGCGTCGTAGCGCTCCGTGAGCGCAGCCAGGAGCGTGCGCATGTTCGTCGATCCCAGCAGCTCGGCGGGGTTCGGAGGGATGGTCCCGGAGCTCAGCAGGTCGATGGCGCCGCTGTCTCCGAGGTCCACGGTCCGGGCCGCTTGCTCCGCGGACACCGCCCCGAGCAGGACGTTTGAAAGGCCGGGCTCCCGCGGCAGGCCGAACACGGCGCTGAGCACGCCGCGTCGCAGGTCCGCGTCGACGAGAAGCACGCTGCGGCCCTGCTGCGCCAGCGTGATGGCGAAGTTGGCCGCGCTCGTCGACTTGCCTTCGCCCGGCGTCGGGCTGCTGAACACCAGCGTCCGGGGCGCGTGGTCCGGCCGCAGGAACGTGATGTTCGTGCGCAGCGACCGGTACGCCTCCGAGACGGGGTTGCTGGGATCGTGTCCGGTGACGAGCCGCTGCTCCAGCCCCGTCGCCGCGACACCGGGCGTGCGCGTCCGGCCCCCGTTGCGGCGCATCCGGCTGTGCACGCCGTCCCAGCGGATGGTGGGGATGATCCCGAGAACGGGCGCGCCCGTGGCCTCCGCGACGTCCTCGCGCGTATGCACCGTGGTGTCGGAGTACTCCCGGATGAAGGCGACTCCGACGCCGACGATCCCACCGAGAACGAGCGCCAGCGCCACGTTCAGCATCCCGCGCGGCTTGATGGGCTCCTGCGGCCGGATGGCCGGATCCACCACCCGGACGCTCGGGTCCTCCACGGCCTCGGCGATCTCCGCCTCCTTCAGCCGCGTCTGGAGGAGCGTGTAGATCTGCTCGAGCACCGACGTCTGCCGCTTGAGACGCGCGAACTGGACCTCCTTGGCCGGGATCTGCTCGAGCTGGGTTCCGAAACGGGCGAGCGTGGCGTCCAGCGACCGCACCTGGTTGGTCACACCCTCGAGGTACGTGGACGCGATCGCCCGGAGCTGGACTTCCAGGTCATGGATCCGCCCCGTCAGCGTGAGCACGTCCGGGTGCTTCGTGTTGAAGCGCTTCGTCAGCTCGGCGCGCGCGTTCTCGGCCTCGTTGAGTGACCGCAGCAGCTCGGTCGTCGCCTGGTTGCGCAGCAGCGACGGGAACGCGATCAGACGCCGGTAGGGCGCGGGGTCTTCCGGGTTCGCCGCCGTCGCCGTGCGGATCTCGTCCATGAGGGTCTGGAGGGCCGCGCGCTCGGCATTCGAGCTCGTCCCGCTGGCCCTGCATCTCGGCCAGGCGCTGGACCTGCGCGCTGGCCTCGTCTTCCAGCGACACCACCTGCTGCCGCTCGCGGAAATCGCGGAGTGCATCCTCCGCGCCCGCGAGCTGGACCGAGAGCTGGCCGATCTGGTCGCGCAGGAACGCCACGGTGCTGCGCGTCTCGGTCTTCTGGACCTGGTTGCGGCGCGCGATGAACGTGCGGGCGAGGGCGTTGGGGACGTCGCGGGCGAGCCCGCGGTCGGAGCTCTGATAGTGGACTTCAACCACGTTCGCGTCCTGGTTCGGCCGCGTCACGGTGAGCGCGTCTCGCAGCCCGGCGACCGTGGCCTCGAACGACCGGACGGCGAAGCGGACCTCGTCCTCGTCCGCGGCTCCGGGGGCGAGCACCACCTCCGCCGCATCCAGCGGAATCCGCTCGCCGACGGCGTACGTGCCCACGTCCTCGCCGGTGGTGGTGTTCCGGACGACGAAGCGGCCGTCATCCCTCTTCCGGGCCTCGTACTCCGCGTCCTCCTCGGTCTTCAGCGGCGCGCGTGTGGCGCTCACCATGCTCAGGACCCGCTCGCGCGGCGTACGCATGGGCGCTTGCAGGACCACGCGCAGGCCGAGGGAGTCCGCCACATCCTCGGCCACGACGCGGCTGCGGAGCACCTCCATCTCCGTTTCGACCTGGCTCCCGCGGGCGATGGAGCTGAGGATGTCGAGCATGGCCACCTGGGACTGCTCCTCCTCGTCGATCCGGATCGAAGTGGAAGCCTCGTAGATGGGCGTGGCGAGGAGCGTGTACGCCACGCCAAGAACGCCCGCGAGCGCGATGCACCCTGCGATGATCCAGCGATTGCGGCGCAGGATGTTCCAGATCTCGCGCAGCTCGATCTCGTCGTCGGGCCGGCCGTTGCCGGGAGCCGTGGGTCGGGAGTCCATGGTCAGTGCGAGATGATGAGCGCGATCACCAGGCTGACGCTGCCGGTGATGGCGGCGGCCACGATGTTCGAGTTGCGGGCGAGCCAGCTGCGCTCCGGCACGTAGAACTGGTCGCCGGAGCGGACGGGGAGCTCGGCGATCCGGGTGCGGCGGCTCAGCGTCGCCGTCAGGACCTCGCCGTCCCGCAGCAGCTGCACCCTGTCCGGGTTGCCCGCGGGCGTGGCGCCGCCGGCCATCGCGATGGCGTCCGCCACGGTCATGGTCGGGTCCACGCGGTACAGCCCCGGCCGCGCGACCGAGCCGAGCACGTTCACGCGCCGGAGCAGTGTGACGTCGACGGCCGGATCCCGGAGGTACTCGCCGTAGCCGGACACCAGCTGCTCCTTGAGCGCCGCCGGCGACAACTCCGTCACCCGCATCGCGCCCAGGAGCGGGAACACCGCCGTCCCCGTCTCATCCACCTGGTACTCCCCCGACAGGTCGGGCTCGCGCCAGATCCTGAGCTGCACCACGTCGCCCGGCCGCAGCAGCTGGTCGGCCGCCGTGGTGTCCATGGCCGGCGAGGCAGACGACGCTCCGGGCTCGGCGCTGTCCGGTGTCGCCTGTGCGGACGCGCGCGGAGGCGCCCACACGAGCGGGAGGAGGACGGTGACGAGCAGCGGGAGCCGAAAGTTCATCTGCCAGCTGGTGTGTACAGCGGTGACGCCGCGCGATTGCCCGGTCCTGGTGCGGGGCGCTGGATCGGCCCCGGGGGCCGAGCGGAAACAATAGCGCGGAGTGGGGGAGGGTACAACCCGCGGTCGAGGAAGATGCGAACGGCGGGAAGCGACGGACGGGAACGCGGATACGCGGACTCGCCACGAAAGCACGGGGGGCGCCCGGCCGGGGTCGGCTACTGAATCGCGGGGTCGGGGTCGCTGCCGAACCAGGCGACGGCGTAGTGCGGGGACACGGCCACGCCGAGGGCGCGCCAGGGGGCGACCCACCTCCCTTCGTTCAGGATCACGGCCCTGTGCTCGGCGCTCTGCTTCCACATGGCGAATGCCTGCCCGGTCGACATGGCCGGGGTCTCCCACGCGGCGATCTCGTAGCCCTCGCCCTGGTAGACGCCTCCGGTGATCTCGGCCGGCTTGCTCCACATGATCGGAGCGTGACTGCCGTCCTCCGTGTAGCAGCACGGCGTCCAGCTCCCCCGGTCCGACCAGCTGTGGAGGTTGCACTCGCCGCGGTCCGGCCGGTTCTCCTCCAGGTCCCTGACGTGGGCCTCCGCCACCGCCGTGAGCGAAGGGGAGACCGGAATCCCGGGCAGCCCGAGGCTGGCGCGGTAGTCGTTGATCAGCCGGGCGAGGGAGGTGGTGTCGGCCGGGAGCGGCGCTGCGCGTTCGGCCAGCAGGTCGACCGCGCAGCCGCCCGCAGGCAGGGACAGCAGCCCCGTCAGCAGCAGCACCGCGCTGGCGCGGAAGGGGGCGCGCCCCGGCCTTCGGCTTCGCTGCACGTCACCTTGCCTTCTCGTCGGGCGGGGGAAAAAACGTTAACGGGCGGTATGATTGCGCATTCCGGCGGATGATGCCAGAGGGAGGCCGGCCCGGCGGCGTGGTCCGGGGGCGGGCGGTGGCCGGGGTGGCGCGGGGCGGGGGCGCCGGCGTACGCTTACAGGTTCGGATCGATCCCGGCAGGACCGGGTAGCAGAAGGACTGTGACACTAAGGGCATCGCACGCGCGAGGGCGAACAAATTGGCTTTAAAGGAAATCGTCGAGAAGATCTTCGGCTCACGCTACGAGCGAGAGGCGAAGAAATTCCAGCCGCTGGTGGCGGAGATCAACGCGATCGTGGACCGGCTCCAGGCCCTGTCCGAGGAGGAGCTGAAGGGGCAGACGGAGAAGTTCCGTGGGATCCTCTCGGAGCGGACGCAGGCGCACAAGGACCAGCTGGAGCAGCTGCGGGAGGAGAAGCGGCACGCGGAGGAGTCCGGTGAGCGGGAGCGCCTGTCGCGGGAGATCAACGCGCTCGAGGACGAGCTGAAGGCGACCACGGAAGCGGTTCTGGAGGAGCTGCTGCCGGAAGCGTTCGCGACGGTGAAGGAAGCCACGCGTCGCCTGCTGGGCCGTGATATCGAGTTCACGGGCACGAAGGGGACATGGGACATGGTCCCCTACGACGTGCAGCTCATCGGCGGGATCGCGCTGCACCGGGGCGAAGTGGCGGAGATGGCGACGGGTGAGGGGAAGACGCTGGTCGCCACGATGCCGCTGTACCTGAACGCGCTGGCGGGGCGGGGCGCGCACCTGGTGACGGTGAACACCTACCTGGCGCAGCGCGACGCCGAGTGGATGGGGACGGTCTACAAGTACCTCGGCCTGACCGTGGACGTGATCGACCTCCACGAGCCGGGTACGCCGGAGCGGCGCGCGGCCTACCACGCGGACATCACGTACGGGACCAACAACGAGTTCGGCTTCGACTACCTGCGCGACAACATGGTGCACACGCTGGAGCAGCGGGTCCAGCGCCAGCATGCGTACGCGATCATCGACGAGGTGGACTCGATCCTGATCGACGAGGCCCGGACCCCGCTGATCATCAGCGGTCCGGTGGGGCAGGAGCAGAGCGACGGTGTACGCGCGCTACAACCCCATGGTCGAACGCGCTGCACCGCAAGCAGACGAAGGTGGTCAGCGAGCTGATCGCCGAGGCGGAGAAGGCGATCGCGGACGGGGACATGGAGGCGGCGGGGCAGAACCTGCTGGCCGCGAAGCGGGGCACGCCGAAGAACAAGCGGCTGCTGAAGCTGTTCGCGGACGACCCGGGCCTGCAGAAGCTCGTGCAGCAGACGGAAGCGGCGTTCATGCGGGAGAAGACGCTGCACGAGGTGGACGAGATGCATGTACTACGCCATGGACGAGAAGGGGCACAACGTGCACCTCTCGGACCGGGGTCTGGACGAGCTGAGCCCGAACGATCCGGACGCGTTCCTGGTGCCGGACATCAGCGTCGAGATCGGGCGGGTGGAGAAGGACGAGGATCTGGGCGTCGACGAGAAGCGGGACCGGATCAAGGCGCTGGAGAAGGAGTTCGCGGACAAGAGCCAGAAGATCCACGCGATCCACCAGCTGCTGAAGGCGTACACGCTCTTCAACAAGGACGAGCAGTACATCATCGAGGGCGCGCAGGTCATCATCGTCGACGAGTTCACAGGCCGGAAGATGGCGGGGCGGCGGTGGAGCGACGGGCTGCACCAGGCGGTGGAGGCGAAGGAGAGCGTGAGCGTGCAGGGGGAGACGCAGACCCTGGCCACGATCACGATCCAGAACTACTTCCGGATGTACGACAAGCTGGCCGGGATGACGGGAACCGCCGAGACGGAAGAGGGCGAGTTCCACCAGATCTACAAGCTGGACGTGATGGTCATTCCGACCAACCGTCCGGTCGATCCGGGACGACCGCCACGACCTGATCTACAAGCACCAAGCGGGAGAAGTACAACGCGCTCATGGACGAGATCGACCGGCTCCACAAGCTGGAGCTGCCGGTCCTCGTCGGCACGGTGAACGTGGACGTGTCGGAGACGCTGAGCCGGATGCTCAAGCGCCGGGGCATCCCGCACAACGTGCTGAACGCGAAGTACCACGAGCAGGAGGCGAGGATCGTCGCCGAGGCGGGTCAGCCGGGGACGGTGACCATCGCGACGAACATGGCCGGCCGCGGCACCGACATCAAGCTGGGCAGGGGCGTGACGGAGTCGCGCACCGTGGGCTGGGCGAGGGCGAGGGGGCTCGATCCGGCCGAGCTCGTGCCGACGGACCCGAACCGGTGGTTCGACATCGAGAAGGCGGGCGACGAGCGGGCAGCTGGAGCTCGGTGGTCTCCACATCCTGGGCTCCAGCCGGCACGAGTCGCCGGCGCATCGATCGGCAGCTGCGCGGGCGCGCGGGGCGCCAGGGCGACCCGGGTGCCAGCCAGTTCTACCTGTCGCTCGAGGACGACCTCATGCGGCTCTTCATGTCCGACCGCGTGGCCGGGATCATGGAGAAGCTGGGGCTCCAGGAGGGCGAGGTCATCACGCACGGCATGGTGACCAAGTCGATCGAGCGGGCGCAGCGCCGGGTCGAGATGCAGAACTTCGAAGCCCGCAAGCGCCTGCTGGACTACGACGATGTCATGAACCAGCAGCGCGAGGTGATCTACGACCTGCGGCTGTTCGCCCTCGAGGGCGGCGAGGACCTGAAGGGCGAGATCCGGGACATGACGGAGGCGGCGGTGCGGGAGAACGTCGCCGAGTTCACTCCGTCCGATGAGCGGCCGGAGGAGTGGGACCTGTCCGGACTCCGCCAGCGGCTGGCGCTGGAGAGCTTCCTGGTGGTGCCGGAGCTGCCGCAGGAGAACGATCCGGCGCACGGCTTCGGGTCGCCCGAGGGGGTGGAAGAGCTGGTCCTGGGGAAGACGCGGGAAGCGCTGAAGAGCAAGTTCCGGGAGTTCGGCGAGCACGAGGAGCGGATCCTGAGCTGGATCCTGCTGAGCGTGATCGACGAGCAGTGGCGCGACCACCTGTACGACCTGGACCACCTGAAGGCCAGCATCGGATTCCGCGGCTGGGGCCAGAAGGACCCGCTCATCGAGTACAAGCAGGAAGCCTACGAGATGTTCGTGGGCCTCATGGGCGACATCCGCAAGAAGGTCAGCGGCCTCGTCTTCCGCGCCCAGCTCGCGCCGCGGCCCATGCCGCGCGTGGAGCTGCCGAAGAGGCTCACGCTCTCCGGCCCCGGGGACACGCCGGGCGGCCGCCAGGGCACCGGGATCGGCATGGGCGACGGCCAGGCCATCGCCGGCACCGGGCGTGGCGCCGGGTACGCGGCCGGAGCCACCGGCGTGGATGCCGGGCAGCGGCGGGCCGCCTCGGCCCCTGACCCGTACGCGCCCGCGGGTGGGAGCGCCCTGCGCGGCACGGTCACCAACCGCGGCGACGGCGAGGCGCGCAGGCCCGAGCCGGTCACCGTGGGCGACAAGGTGGGCCGCAACGACCCGTGCCCGTGCGGCAGCGGCAAGAAGTACAAGAAGTGCCACGGAGCGGGCGCCTGACGCGGGATCCACGGAAACGTCCACTTCCGGACAGGGCACGTGAACGCGCTACGGCCCACGTGACGAGGCGGCCATGAAGGTTGGCGTCTTCGGCGGCACGTTCGACCCGCCGCACCTGGGGCACCTGGTCGCCGCGCAGGAGATCCACGCGCAGCTGCGCCTCGACCGGCTGCTGCTGGTGCCCGCGGCCGTGCCACCCCACAAGCAGGACCGGGAGGTTTCTCCGGGCGACGTGCGGCTCGAGATGCTGCGCGCTGCCGTGGGCGACGACCGCCGTTTCGAGGTCAGCAACGTGGAGCTGCGGCGGGGGGGCGCTTCGTACACGGTGGACACGCTCCGGACGCTGCGGGAGCGCCACGGCGCCACCGTGAGGCTGTTCCTCGCCATGGGCGCCGACCAGGCCGGCGAGTTCGATACCTGGCGGGAGCCCGACGCCGTCGCGGAGCTGGCCACGCTCGCGCTGTTCGCCCGCGAAGGTCAGGCGGTGCCGGATCTCCCCGGCCGCCGCGTCGCCCACGTCACCGTTCCCACCCTCGAGGTCTCCTCCACCGACATCCGCCGGCGCGTCCGTTCCGGCGAGCCGATCCGGTTCCTGGTCCCGGACCCGGTCGCCGCGATCATCCGCAGGGAAGGGTTGTACACCGCGTAGGCGCTCCCCCCAGCCACGGCTTGGCTCGTCCGGTCCGGCTATGGACGCGCCCCGCTGACTACCGCACGATCCAGGCGGTGCCGCCGACCACCAGGATGACCAGGGCAGCGGCGATCTTGACGAAAGCGGCGACGGCGCGGGCCAGCACGACGCCCCAGCCGACCCGGGACGCGGCGGCCACGTCCCGGGACTCGTACAGGGCCACCGCGGCGGCGCCGACGAATGAGCCGAGCACGCCGGCCACGACCGGGCCGACGACGGGGACGGGCACGCCCACGAAGACGCCGGCGGTGCCGCCGGCGATGGCGCCCCAGAAGGCCGCGGGGGAGCCGCCGTACCGGGCGCTCATGTTCCGGACAATGAGGAACTCGAGGAGCTCGGCGGCGGCGGCGAGCAGGACGACGGCGAGGATGACGGCCCAGCCCACGGCACCGAGGAGGCCGCCGAGGGCGACGATCCCGACCATGATCCAGAGGCCGGGCCAGCCGAGAGGGATGAGCAGGATGCAGAGGAACATCAGCGCGGCGGCAGCGATGCCCACGATGCTCAAGCGGTCCTCCCCGTGGCGGTGATCCGCGAGTGGCCGGCCCCGGAACGTCCGCGGGAGCGGCTGCGGTCGGCGGGACCCGGTGCATTATCCGTGCGTGAGCTCCTGGCCATCCTGGTGGGGAGCGGGACGGGCGGCAAGCGAGGGACCGTCGGGGCGGGGGGTGGCGGCGGGGCACGGACGGCGGTGGATGTGGCCGCCGAGCTGGTGCGCGTGGCGGACGGGTCGCTCCGCCGCCTGGCGTCGCTGGCGCCAGCGACGCTGGAGCGGGTGCCGGGGGTGGGCGGGGCGGTGTCGGCCAGGCTGTCGGCCGCGCTGGAGCTGGGACGTCGCCTGGCTCAGGAGGGGCCGGCGGAGCGAGGGCGCATCTCGGGTCCGCGCGACGTGTACGAGCGGTGCGCGCCGACCATGCGCGACCTCTCGCACGAGGAGTTCCGGGTTCTGCTGCTGAACACGCAGCACGCGGTGGTGCGGGAAGTCACGGTGTCGCGGGGGGTGCTGGACGGGTCGGTGGTGCACCCGCGGGAGGTGTTCCGGGAAGCGATCGTCGAGACGGCCGCGGCGGTGGTGCTGGTTCACAACCACCCGTCGGGGGACCCGGGACCGTCGGCGGAGGACCGGCAGGTGACGGCGCAGCTGGCGGAGGCGGGGCGGCTGGTCGGCATCCCCGTGCTGGACCACGTGATCATCGGCGATGGCCGCTACCTCTCGTTCGTGGAAGCAGGGCTCCTGTCGGCGGCGGCCTGATCGGGTGCCCATCCGCCTCCCGCTGCCCGACCTCGGACCGGGACGGCGTCAAAGCCGCGAGATCAGCAGCAGGAGCGTTCCGACGCTGGTGGCGATCTGGATCACATCGCCCACCAGGCCGCGGACATCGGGGCGGTCGTCCTCGGGAACCAGCGGCACGGTCACCGTGCTGCCGGGCGCGGGGACGGGTCGTCGCTTGAACACCAGGATCCGCTCGCGAACGGAGCCCTGCCCGTTGGCGTAGCGGACGTACACGTTGTCGCGGTCGGCGTGGCGCGCGTATCCCCCCGCGCTGGAGACGTAGTAGTCCAGCCCGGCGCCCTCGCGGTAGAGCACGGAGGCGGGCGAGTTCACGGCGCCCTGGACCACCACCACCGGGTTGTACTCGGCCACGTTCATGGAGTCGCCGGGGAGGATGATCAGGTCGGCGGGCGATCCGGGGTGCTCGAGCGCCTCCTCCAGGTCCACGTTGACCAGGCTGCTGTCCCTGTAGAGCTGAAAGCCCCGGGGGAACGCCGTGCGCGTGAGCCCGCCCGCGCGCTGCACCAGCTCCGACAGCCGCTCGTCCTTCGAGCGCAGCGCATAACTGCCCGGGTAGCGCACTTCGCCCTGCAGCGAGACCGTCCGCTCCGGCTCCAGGTTCGCCATCCGGCGCACGAACACGTGGTCGTGGGGCTCGAGCCGGACGGTGTCCGCGGAACGCAGTGCTCCCGTTTCGGCACCGGGCTGGGCTCCGCCATGGGCGCGGATCGCCGGTTCGGAGACGATCGCGGAGGGGCCGAGCTGAACGGTGACGGTCTCGGCGAGCTTCCCGGCGGCGCGCTCGGCGGGGTCGGGACGACGCGAGATCTCGACCGTCAGGTCCGCGTCGGGGGTGAGCCCGCCCGCCTGCAGGACGAGGTCGGCGAGCGTCATGCCCTCGTGATAGGGGACCTGGAGCCGCGGTCCCCGCCGCACCTCGCCCGTGATCTGGACCGCCAGCGAGTCGCGGAAGTCCGTGCGCGAGAATACCCGGATGGCGTCGTGCTCCTCCAGCTGCGGGTTCTCCACGGGCACGCCATCGCGGGTGGCGAGGGAGAACGGGACCACGTGGAGCGTGGAGTCGGAGGGGTCGAGGCGCACGATCTGGCCGCGCGGGCGGTACGCGTCCGGGCGCAGCCCCTCCACGGCCTCGATGGCGTCCCACGCCCGCATGCCGGGCCGGAACGCCACTGTGCAGAGCTGGCGCGTGGCCGAGTCGGGCATCACGGGCGGGAAGCCCGCACTGTCCGGGCGCGCCGAGGGCGCCGTGGGTGGCGCGGTGTCGGGCGGCTCGGCAGGCAGTCGCGGAGCGCAGTCCTTCCAGACCGCACCGGCCACCGTGACCACGTTCCTCACCTCGGAGCGGACGCGGAAGATCCTCAGCTCATCGCCGTCTTCCAGCACGGGCGCGGGGGCCTTCCCGCCCAGGACCGCCGCCAGGTCGACCTCCACCACTGTCCGATCGATGCCCGGCTGCGTGCGCTGCGACGGCGGCAGGATCCGGGTGACCGTGGCCCGGCCCGTCGCGGCCGGGGCGGTGAGGCCGCCCGCGAACTGGAGGACATCCAGCAGCGTCTCGCCAGGGATCAGCTCGTACAGGGCCGGGCGCACCACCTCGCCCTTCACCGCCACCTGCGGACCGTGGACGGGAACGAAGATGACATCGCCCGGCTGGAGCACCGCGCGGCTCACGTCCTCCCCTCGGGTGAGATAGCCGTACAGGTCGACCTGCCCGACCAGCTTCCCGCCACGCATGACGCGCACGGACCGGAAGCTCCCTTCCGGCCGCGGGCCGCCGGCGAGGTAGAGGGCGTTGAGAACGGAAGCGACAGGGCTCCCCATGTAGGACCCGGGACGCATCACCTCGCCGGTGAGAAAGAGCTGGTTCGACCGCAGCCGGCCGAGCGCCACTTCGACGTGCGCGGTGGGCTGCGGCTCCGCGGTGATGCCGGAGTACGAGCGGGCGAGCGCAGAGCGGAGGCGTTCGCGCAGGTCGGCCAGCGTGAGGCCGTTCACCCACACCTGCCCGACCTGCGGGATGACGACGAGCCCCTCGCGGCTCACTGGAAGCGTGTAGGACCTCTCCACATCACCGGTCAGGATCACCACCAGCTCGTCGCCGGGGCCCACGCGGTAGTCCGGAGGCACGGGCCCCATCGAGAGCGGCTCGAACTCGTTGCCCTCTCGCGCGAACGTGCGCAGCCCGAACACCCGGACACCGTACTCCCTCTCCATCGGCAATGAGTCCGGCATGAGGAGGTCCGTGCGCCGTGGCGGCGGCGCGGCGGTGTCCGGGGCCGGCTTCGGAGTCGGCGCGGGCGCCGTGGTGTCGGCGGCAGGACGGATGTTCAGTGCCCGGAGCGCGGCGAGGACGTCCGCCCCGGGCGTGGGCGGGGCAGGGATGTCCGGGTCCAGGTACGGATCGAGGATCGAGGGATCGTAACCCCTGGACGCGAGCTGCTGCCGGAGCTGGTCCGGCGTTCGCCCGGACCCGAGGAGCTGCTGCCGCAGGCGAGCGCCCTCGCCGCCCTGCAGCGCCGGCGGCGGGTTGGTCAGGCCCGTGGGCTCCTGCGCCCGCACGCCTCCGGCGGACACTGCGAGCGCGCAAAGGGAGAGCACGATGGGCGTGGCGCGGCCCGGTGCGCGGCGGGCAGCCCGCAGGAGCATGCGGAAGCGCGCCAGGTGCAGCTCTTCGATCGCGACGTTCGGGATCGACATACGCGGGCGTCCAGTCGTTTCGCATAGGGGTTGACCACAGCGGGGCTCCCCCGAGCAGGGGTCGGCCCGCTGGCGGCCCGGGGAGTGCATCCGTAGCTTCACAGCAGGGCCCCGAACCGGCATCGAAATCCGGTGTAGCAAAGTTCGGCCCACCGCCGGTCGGAAGGCGCCCGGCGGGAATCACTGTCCGGAGGACCCATGAATCCCACGGCATCGGCGGAGAGCCGACGCACGCCCGCGAGCGGAGACGGCGAGGGCGGTGTCGCTTCACCCGACGGGGACGCCGAGGCGCGCGTGGCGGAGGCACTGGAGCGCCTTCCGCAGCGGCTGCGGGACGCCGTGGAGCCGTTCCGGGAGCGTCTGGACATCCCGCTGATCGCCGACGCCTACGTGTTCGCGGAGGACGCGCACCGGGGCCAGAAGCGGGCGAGCGGCGAGTCGTTCATCGTCCACACGACGGAGGTCTCCCGCATCCTGGCGGAGCTGCACCTGGACACGGTCTCGGTGGCCGCCGGGCTTATCCACGACACGGTGGAGGACACATCGCGCACGCTCGACGACGTGCGCTCGAAGTTCGGCGACGAGATCGCCCGCGTGGTGGATGGGGTCACGAAGATCGGGAAGGTGGAGTTCCGCTCGTCGACCGAGCAGCAGGTGGAGAACTACCGGAAGCTGCTGCTCAGCATGGCGAGCGACGCGCGCGTGATCCTCATCAAGCTGGTCGACCGGCTGCACAACATGCGGACGCTGGACCACCTGCGTCCGGACAAGCGCCGCCGGATCGCGCTGGAGACGCGCGAGATCTACGCTCCGCTCGCCCACCGCCTGGGGATGGCGCAGATCAAGTGGGAGCTGGAGGACCTGGCCTTCAAGCACCTGGAAACGGAAGGGTACCGGGACCTGGTGAAGAAGGTGAAGGACCGTCGTGCGGAGCGGGAGCAGTGGGTGGAAGCGCTGCGTCGCCCGCTCGCGGATGAGCTGCGCAAGGCGGGCATCCCGTGCGAGGTCTATGGTCGCCCGAAGCACCTCTGGTCGATCTACCGGAAGATGGAGCACCGGGACCGGCCGTACGAGGAGATCTACGACCTCATGGCGATCCGGGTGATCACGGACAGCGTGGCCAACTGCTATCACGCGCTTGGGATCATCCACAACCAGTGGACGCCGCTCCAGGAGCGCTTCCACGACTACATCGCCACGCCCAAGTCGAACATGTACCGCTCGCTCCACACCACCATCTTCGGGCCCGGCGGGCGCCTGTACGAGATCCAGATCCGGACCGGCGAGATGCACCGCACCGCGGAGTACGGGATCGCGGCGCACTGGAAGTACAAGGAAGGGCGGGCCACGCCCACCCAGGGTGACGAGGTGGACGACACCCTGACCTGGTTCCGCCAGGTGCTGGAGTGGCAGCAGGACACGCGCGAGCCGGACGAGTTCATGGAGTTCCTCCGGATCGACCTGTTCCAGGACGAGATCTTCGTCTTCACGCCCAAGGGCGACGTGAAGCAGCTGCCCAAGGGGGCAACGCCCATCGACTTCGCCTTCGCGGTCCACACCGAAGTGGGGCTCCGCTGCTCGGGCGCACGCCTGAACGGGCGCATCACCCCGCTCAGCCGCGAGCTGAAGAACGGCGACACGGTGGAGATCATGACGGACGAGCGGCAGCGTCCGTCGCGCGACTGGCTAGGCTTCGTCAAGACCGCGCGCGCCCGGCAGAAGATCCGGCAGTGGATCCGGCAGGAGGAGTTCGACAGCTCGCTGAAGCTGGGGCGCGAGATCCTGGACCGGGAGCTCAAGAAGCGGCGAACGGGCAAGCCGGACGAGGCGGCGCGCACGAGCACGGCCGACGCGCTCGGGCTGCCCAGCTTCGAGCACGTGCTGGCGGGACTCGGTCGGGGCGACGTGGGGCTGAGCGCGATCCTGAAGGAAATGTTCCCGGAAGAGGACGTCACCGTCACCGAGCGGCAGCCCAGCGCTTTCGAGCGGCTGGTGGACCGGGTCCGGGGCGCCAGCAACGCCGTGCGGATCCAGGGGCTCGAGAACCTCATGGTCCGCTACTCACAGTGCTGCCAGCCCGTTCCGGGCGACAACGTGATCGGCTACATCACCCGCGGCCGGGGCATCAGCATCCACCGCAAGGACTGCCCGAACGTCCTCAACCTGTCCGAGCACCCCGAGCGGCGGGTCGAGATCGAGTGGAAAGCCGAGGCGGGTGACCGCTTCTTCGTTCGCCTCATCGTCGAAGGCGACGACCGCCGCGGCCTCCTCGGCGACATCGCCACCGCCGTCACCAACACCGCCACCAACATCTCGAGTGCCGAGATCCACGGCGTCGAGGGCGGCATGAACGGCTCTTTCGTGGTGGAGGTCGAGAACCTGGCCCACCTGAAGAAGGTGGTGCGCGCCATCCGCGGCGTGAAGGGCGTGCTCAGCGTCGAGCGGCGGGAGCATTTCGCGGAGAGCGACCTGGAGGCGTAGGCAGGTCGCGGGTCGATACCCGGCGCCGCTGCGCGGGGCGGGGCACCCCGCTGCCGCGCGAGCCACCTGCCGCGGTGCCGCGCCTACTCGCCGAACGCCTCGACGAGCACGTCCGCCACTTCGGGGCGCGTGAACTCCTTCGGCGGGCGCTCCCCCCGCGCCAGCATCTCGCGGACTTTCGTCCCGGACAGGAAGACGTGCGCGTCCCTGCCGTGCGGGCACGTCTTGCGCGAGACCATCTGCTCGCAGCGCGTGCAGTACATGGCGTGCTCGAACTTGAGCGGCTGGATTCCCAGCTTCTCCGTGTCCACCCGGTCGAAGATCGCCTGCGCGTCGTACGTGCCGTAGTAATTACCCACGCCCGCGTGGTCGCGGCCGACGATGAAGTGCGTACAGCCGTAGTTGCGGCGCATGATGGCGTGGAAGATGGCTTCGCGCGGCCCGGCGTAGCGCATTGCCGCGGGGAGCACGCTCAGCACCACGCGGTCCCGCGGATAGTAGTGCTCCAGGAGGGTGTCGTAGCACGCCATGCGGACGTCGGCCGGGATGTCGTCCTTCTTGGTGTCGCCCACCAGCGGGTGGAGCAGCAGGCCGTCCACCATCTCCAGCGCCGACTTCTGCAGGTACTCGTGCGCACGGTGCACCGGGTTCCGGGTCTGGAAAGCGACCACGGTCTTCCAACCCCGCCGGTCGAACTCGGCGCGCGTCTCGGCGGGTGTGAGGTTGCGCGCGGGGAAACCCGTGATGTCGCGCTCGTGGAAGTAGGTGATCGGCCCGGCCACGAGGTGGTCGCCGCGCGCGTCCAGCCGGGCGACGCCGGGGTGCTCCCGGTCCGTCGTCCCGTAAACCGCCGCGGCCTCCCGCTCACGGTCCCAGCCGTAGACATCCTCGACGCTCATCACCGCGGCCAGCTCGCCGTCCGGGGCGACGAGCGCGACCTCGTCGCCCGGTCCGAAGCCGGACGGATCCTCCACCGACAGCGTGACGGGAATGGACCAGGGGAGGCCGTTCTGAAGCGTCATGTCGTCGAGGACGCGTTCGTACGCGGCCTGCCCCATGAATCCCGTCAGCGGACTGAAGCCGCCTACGGCGACGAGGTAGAGGTCGGAGAGGGCAACGTCCGAAAGGCGGACGCGGGGAAGCGTCGTGGCGCGGTCGCGAAGGGCTGCGGCGTCGTCGCCGGAAAGACGGCGGTCGACGAGGGTCCCACCATACGGCTCAATGGTCATGGGCTTCGATGACGAGGAACGGTTCCGGAGAGGGGCGCAACCTAGGGGAGGTAGAGCGCCGAGACCAGCCAGACGACCAGGGCCACCACCATCGCCGTGAGCGGCGCGCCCAGGCGCGCGTAGTCGGAGAAGCGGTAGCCGCCGGCGCCGTACACCATGGTGTTGGTCTGGTAGCCGATCGGCGTGAGGAAGGAGGCGGATGCTGCCAGCGCGACGGCGATGGCGAAGCCGCGCGGGTCGGCGCCCACGTCCACGGCCGCCGTGTACCCGATCGGGAACAGGACCACCGCGGCCGCGTTGTTCGTGATCAGCTCCGTCAGGAGCACCGTCGCCAGCACGACGCCGAGCAGCGCTCCCGTGGGGCCGGCGGCGCCAAGCGAGGAGACGATCCCGCGGGCCAGGATGTCGGCGAGTCCGGACCCGTCCATGGCGGCGGCGAGGCCGAACGCGGCGGCGATGACGAAGATGACGTCGAGGTCCACCGCGTCTCTCGCCTCCGCCGGGGTGAGGACGCGCAGCGCGAGCAGGGCGAGGGCGCCGAGGAGGGCCGCGTTGAGCACGGGCATCACGCCGGTTGCGGCCGCCACCACGATGGCTGCCGCCACCGCGCCCACGATCCACGCCTGCCGGCTGGTGATGGGAGGGGAGCCGCCCAGCCGTGAGACGAGGAGGAAGTCGCTTCGGTTCCGCCAGCGATCCCGGAACCCGGGGTCCGCCAGGAGGAGGAGTGTGTCGCCGACTTTCAGCGGGACCCGGCCCAGCTTGTCGCGGACGCGGTGCCCGGCGCGGTGGATGGCAAGGACCGCCGCCTGGTAGCGACCCCGGAACTCGGATTCCTTCAGCGTGTGTCCGACCAGCGGGGAGGCTTCGCCCAGCACCACCTCGAAGAAGGTGTGGTCGGGACTGTCGAACAGCTCCAGGTGGTCCTGCTCGGCGGACACCAGCCCGCGACTGCGCTGCAGCTCCACCACGTCCTCCGCCTGCCCCACGAACGTGAGCCGGTCACCGCCGTGCAGGACGGTCTGCGGCGTCACCGGGGAGATCAGCTCGCGCTCCCTGCGGATCTCCACAAGGAACAGCCCGCGCAGGTTGCGGAGCGCGGCGGCCTCCACGGTGCGGCCGTCCACGGACCCGCCGTCCACCACGTCCATGTTGACGGCGAACTCGCGCACTTCCTCCGCTGCCTGCGCCATGGGCGAGCGGCGCGGCGGGAGGAGCGCAGGCGCCAGGAGGACGATGAGCCCGAGGCCGATGAGCGCCACCGGCAGCCCGATCGGGGTGAGCTCGAACATGCCGAGCGGGGCCTGTCCCCGGGCCTGCAGGAGACCGGAGACCACGAGGTTCGTGGAGGTTCCGATCAGGGTGACCATCCCCCCGAGGATCGACGCGAAGGAGAGCGGCATCAGGAACCGGGACGCCGACTCCCGATGCCGCTCCGCCCACCCGGCGATCTGGGGCGCGAACATGGCCACCAGCGGGGTGTTGTTCAGGAACGCCGACGCCGCCGCCGCGGGCCCGACGATGCGGCCGAGCACCCGCCGCTCGCCGTCGGACTGACCCAGCACGGCGTTCACCAGCGGCTGGAGCGCCCCCGTCTTCTCCACCGCGGCCGCCAGGATGAAGAGGGCGGCGACCGTGATCGGGGCGGGGTTGGCGAAGCCGCTGAACGCTTGCTGCGGCGTCACCACTCCGGTGATCAGCAGCGCCACCACGCCGCTCAGCAGCGTCAACGACGGGGCGAACAGGTCACGGGCCAGCACCACGACCACGGCGGCGACCACGGCGAGCGTGATCCAGGCGTCGCCGCTCATCGGCAGCCGGCGGGCTCAGCCCGCCGCAGGCTCGGGCTCCGGGACCAGGTAGCCGTTGGACTCCAGGTAGCCCACGATCTGCTCCACGCACTCCTCCACAGACAGGTCCGTGGTGTGAACGGCCACCTCCGGGCTCGCCGGCTCCTCGTACGGCGCCGAGATGCCCGTGAACTCCGCGATCTCGCCCGCCCGCGCCTTCCTGTAGAGGCCCTTGGGATCCCTCTCCTCGCACACCTCCAGCGGGGCTTCCACGTAGACCTCGATGAAGTCCCCCTCCGCCATGATCGCCCGAACGTTGTCCCGGTCCTCGCGATAGGGCGAGATGAACGCCGTCAGCACCACGGTCCCCGAGTCCGCGAACAGCTTCGCCACCTCGCCGATCCGGCGGATGTTTTCCGTCCGGTCCGCCGGGCTGAAGCCGAGGTCGCGGTTCAGGCCGTGCCGGATGTTGTCCCCATCCAGCACGTACGTCCGGCACCCGCGGCGGAACAGCTGCTCCTCCAGCGCCATGGCCAGCGTGCTCTTCCCCGACCCGCTCAGACCTGTCAGCCACAGCGTGACGCCGCGATGTCCCTGCACCGCTTCCCGCTGGTCCCGCGTCACGCGGCCTTTCGTCCAGTAGATGTGCTTCGATTTAGGCATGTGCCCGCTATTTCCCGTCGTTCAGAGGTTCAATTTCTCGTTCGATCCACGGTACAGCGGAGCCACCACCGCCAGCACCGCGGCGTGGATCCCCGGCGCAGTGGCCAGGATGCCGTCCGGCTGGTTCGGGTCCGGCTTGTTGTAGTGCAGCCGCTCGCCCAGACAGTCCGTCACCGCGCCGCCGGCCTCCCGCAGGATGACTTCCGGCGCGCACGTGTCCCACTCCTTGAGGTACGGCACGGGATGCACGTAGACGTCCTGGCGGTCGTCGGCGATGAGGGCGCACTTGATCCCCACCGAGCCGCTCTGGGCGACGTCGCGTACCCCGAGCCGCTCCCGGATCTCCTCCACCACGGGGTCCGCGTGGGAGCGCGAGCCCACCATCCGAAGCGAACCCAGGTGGGCCGCCGCCCGACCCAGCGTACGACGCTCCCCCTGCCGCTCCACCCAGGCCCCCTGCCCCCGCGCGGCCGCGAAGAGCGCGTCGCCATCCGGCTGGTACACCACGCCCAGCACCGCTTCGCCCGACTCCACCAGCCCGATCATGATGGAGAACTCCCCGTTCTGCGCCAGGAACTCCTTCGTGCCGTCCAGCGGGTCCACCACCCACACCCGGTCCGCGCTCAGCCGGCTCCGATCGTCCCGCGACTCCTCGGACAGGATCGCGTCCTTGGGAAATGCCGCCCTGAGACCGCCCACGATCACCGCGTTCGCCGCGTGGTCCGCTTCCGTTACCGGCGAGCCGCCAGGCTTCGAACGCGCTTTCACGTCGCCATAGAGCCTCATCGCCGCAGCGCCAGCCGCGCGCGCCAGACGGGTGGACACGCGAAGCTCGCGGGAAAGATAGGGAGTGGTCACGGTCTGGAGGGGAAGTGGCGTGAAAGCGATGAACGGGAGACCCGCGACGCGCGCCCGCCCATCGGGCGAAACGAGCGTTGATGCCAACCAAGAGGGGATGGTACGGCACACACTCTCGGCGGGCAACGCCCCGACCGGGTGTGGCACGCCTGCATCATTGGAAGAGACAAGAATACGACAGCGGGAGCCCGGCGACGCCCGCTCCAGGCCCCCCGCCGGCGTTGATGGGTGGTGCTTTTCCCCGGAAAATCGGGCTGTCCCTTTCCGCTGACTGCTCTGGAATCGCCGGGCTCCGCCGCCGCTGAACCCCATTGTAGTGCAACGTCCGGGCCGCGCCGATAGCGGGGCGGGACGACCTTCTTCGCCAGCGGGAAGGGCCGGAAACGCCCGCACTAGAACTCGCGGGTGCCTTCGGTGTATCTTCGCTCCTCATGGGCACATTCGATCTCCAGCTCCCGTTCCCGCTCCAGGGCGACCAGCCGCAGGCGGTGGCGGAGCTGACGGCGGGGCTCCGGCGCGGCGATCCGTTCCAGACGCTGCTGGGCGTGACCGGTTCCGGGAAGACGGTGACGATGGCGAACGTCATCGCCGAGTACGGCCGTCCCACGCTGGTGATGAGCCACAACAAGACGCTGGCGGCGCAGCTGTACGGCGAGCTGAAGCAGTTCTTGCCGAAGAACGCGGTCGAGTTCTTCATCAGCTACTACGACTACTACCAGCCGGAGGCGTACGTAGCGGCGAGCGACACGTACATCGAGAAGGACGCGAGCATCAACGAGGACATCGAGCGTCTGCGTCTGCGGGCGACGAGCGCGCTGATGGAGCGGGAGGACGTGGTGATCGTCGCCAGCGTGAGCAGCATCTACGGCCTGGGGGACCCGCGTCAGTACCGCGAGCTGATGCTGATGGTGGAGGTGGGGCAGGCGATCGGGCGGCGCGAGATCCTGGAGGGGCTGGTCCGGATCCAGTACGCGAGGAACGACTTCGAGTTCACGCGCGGCGTGTTCCGGGTGAGGGGCGACGTGGTGGAGATCTACCCGGCCTACGAGGAGCAGGCGATCCGGATCGAGCTGTGGGGCGACGAGGTGGAGCGGATCACGCGCTTCGACCCGCTCACGGGGGAGACGATCGTCCGGATGGACCGGGCGGCGATCTACCCGGCCACGCACTTCGTCACGGACCGCAGCCGGATCATCCGGGCGGTGGACCTGATCAAGATCGAGCTGGAAGAGCGGCTGCTGGCGCTGCGGGCGGCGGGGAAGCTGCTGGAGGCGCAGCGGCTCGAGCAGCGCACGAACTTCAATGTCGAGATGATGCTCGAGATCGGGACGTGCCCCGGGATCGAGAACTACTCGCGCCACCTCACCGGGCGGGCGGAGGGGGAGCGTCCGGCGTGCCTGTACGACTACTTCCCGGACGACTTCCTGGTGATCCTGGACGAGAGCCACCAGAGCCTGCCGCAGATCCGCGGGATGTACAACGGCGACCGCGCCCGCAAGACGACGCTGGTCGAGTACGGCTTCCGGCTTCCCAGCGCGCTGGACAACCGCCCCCTCCGGTTCGACGAGTGGGAGGGGCTGCTGGACAGGATCATCTACGTCAGCGCGACGCCTGGCGACTACGAGCTGGAGAAGAGCGGCGGCGTGGTGGTCGAGCAGCTGATCCGACCCACGGGGCTGGTGGACCCGGTGATCCAGGTGCGGCCGGTGAAGGGTCAGATCGACGACCTTCTGGCGGAGATCCGGGAGCGGGAGACGAAGGGCGAGCGGGTGCTGGTGACCACGCTCACGAAGCGGATGGCGGAAGACCTGACGGACTACCTCCAGCAGGTGGGGGTGCGCGTGCGCTACATGCACGCGGACATCGACGCCATCGAGCGCATTGAGATCCTGCGCGACCTGCGGCTGGGTCGCTTCGACGTGCTGGTGGGGATCAACCTGCTGCGGGAGGGGCTGGACCTGCCGGAAGTGAGCCTGGTCGCCATCCTGGACGCGGACAAGGAGGGTTTCCTGCGCGACGCCCGCTCGCTCATCCAGACCGTGGGCCGCGCGGCGAGGAACGTGGGCGGCACGGCCATCATGTACGCGGACCGGGTCACCCGGTCGATGAAGGAGGCGATCGAGGAGACCGACCGCCGTCGCGTCGTGCAGGAGGCGTACAACCAGGAGCACGGGATCACGCCGCAGAGCATCGTGAAGAGCGTCGAGCAGATGATGCTGAGCACGCGCGTGGCCGACGCCCGCTTCGATCGCGCCGCGAAGGTGGCGGAGCCGAAGCCGAGCTACGCGGACGAAGTGGATCTGGAGCAGTGGGCGAAGATCCTGGAGGAGCAGATGAAGCAGGCCGCCGTGGCCATGGACTTCGAACGGGCCGCGCAGCTGAGGGACGAGCTGTACGACGTGAAGGCCAAGCTGGGCGCATGAGGCGGCCGCCGCCTCCCCGGGTCCCCGTCCCCGTCCTCCTCCCCGTTCGCCGTCCGGGTTTTCCCGCAGATGAAAGGAAAGCGCCTGAAACTGCCGTGACGTAGTCCCGTCATCGCGCGGAAGCGCCCGCCGCACTGGCCTTACCTACGGGAACTGCCGGACGCGGACGTGGAGGCGGACCGGGACGAGGAAACTACGGTGCGGCTTCCGGGCGGTTGGTTCACTCCACCGGGTCCCACCGGCGGAGGAGAGCAGTGAGCATGGCGCACACCCTGTCCGCCATGACCAGCGCCTCGTCCACTTTCTTCCGGTCCGCCAGATCGAAAAGCCGGATCTCCGTCAGGGCTGCGGCGCATTCGTTCGCGGAGGCTCGGGCGGTCACGTACCGTTCCGCTTTCGCGCCCGGCCGGTACTTGCCGGCGCCTTCCGCGATGTTGAGGTGCACGGAGCGGGCGGAGCGGAGCGCCTGGTCGCGCAGGTCCGCGCAGCCACGGGGGAGCTGAGCGCAGACCTCCCGCACGAGCCCGAGCAGATCCAGGGAGCGCGCGTGCACCTGCAGCTTCTCGAACTCGAACCGGGTCGCGGGCATGGCAGCGTGCCGGTGAGGAAGCGACGGTGTGGGCAGGGCGAGAATGCCGCTGAATCCGGGGCACGGCCATGGCTTGGCGGGCCACTTTCCATGGGCCACCCCCATCATCCTCCTCCGCGTCCCCGCCCGGCCGTTCCCGTCGGCTGCATCGGTGCGCCAGGCGCCTCGTCGCGGCGTCCGGGAAAACCAGGATGGAGACGACGCGGACCCGGAGCTACCCTTCAGGGACCGCGATCGCTCAGCCCCCCGCCGCCACCTCCCTCCACCTGGGGTGGCCCCTGAGCTTCGTCCACCAGCCCTGCTCCCCGAAGTCCGTGCCGGGGTTGGCCGCGGCGTAGTGCTTCAGGAGGTCGATGGCGTGGTCGTCGTCGCCGAGGCGGCTCCACATCTCGCCCTCCAGCAGGAGCAGGTCCCGGGTCGGGTCCACCTGCTCGGTGATCCGCGCGTGGGCCCGGGCGAGGACGGCGCGGGCGCTGTCGGGCAGGTCGGCGCGGGCGAGAATGCCGCCGATGGCGAGGCGCGCGCGGGCGACCTCCCAGTCCCGCTGGTTCACGGGGGCGAGGGAGTCGAGGGCGGCCAGGAGGTCCCAGGCGGCGGGGACGTCGGGCTCCACGGCGTCGGTGTTCATGGCGAGGAGCTGGCAGGCGACGAACCGGTAGTTGCCGGGGAAGCGCTCGCGCCCGGTGTCGCACCAGCGGGCCATCTCCCGGTACTGCCCGAGGTTGAGCGACGCGCTGGCGATGCGCCAGATCACCAGGTCCGCATCGGCCAGGTAGGCGTCCTCCTCGTACGCCTTGCGGCCGGCCAGGACGGCGGCGGTGAGGTCCGGGGCGTTCAGGTAGAGGTGGCTGAGGCAGGCGTACGCGCTGGCCAGGCGATCGTCGATGTCCACGGCGCGCTCCAGGTCCGCGCGGGCGCTGCGGAACAGCGCGTCGCTCTCGTCGCGCTCGGGGACGACCCCCATGAGCCAGTGCCAGTACTTCAGCGTGCCGCGCACTTCCAGCGCGCGGGCGTCGTTCGGGTCCAGGTCGAGCGCCACCTGCACGCGCTCGAGGCCGCGATCCACCCACGCCTCCATGTCGTCCAGGTCCGTGCCGAGCCGGGAGCGCCGGAACGCGACGAGGCCCCGCAGCACCGCGGGCTCCGGCCAGGCGGGGTCGAGCAGCTGAGCCTGCACGAGGAGCGAGTCGGCGCGGCCGAACGCGGTGGCCATGGCCCCGGCGTCGCCCTCGAGCAGGGCGTCCTCCGCCTGCTTCCGCTCGAACTCCGCGCGCTGGTACAGCGTCCACGCGGCCAGGCTCTCCGTCTGCCGCTTGGTGTGCCGCAGCTGCACCTGGTGGCCGAGCAGCCCGCGCAGCAGCCGCGCCGTCTCCTCCGCCACCGCATCCCTCGCCGCCAGCAGCTCGGCGGCCGGCCGCTCCAGCACCGCGCGGTCGAACTCCACGCCGCTCTGGCCGTCCACCAGCCGGACGACGACGCGCACGTCGTCGCCCACCTTCTCCACCGCGCCGTCCACCACCGTCCCCGCCTTCAGCGCACGCCCGACGCTGTCCAGCGGCACACGGGCCTCGCGGTACGGCGCTACGGCGTTGCGGGAGAGCACGTCCAGACCGGAGACCTCCGAGAGCTCGTCGATGAGCGACTCCGTCAGCCCATCGGCCACCGGGCGCAGCTCACCGGCGGCCGACAGGTCGACGAAGTAAGGGACGGCGACGCGGCCCAGGTCCAGCGCCGACGCCTCCGCGGCCGCGAGCGCCCGACGCTGCGACCAGTAGTCGTAAGCCGACGAGCCGCTGAACCCGAGAACCGCCAGCGCCACCACCGCGATGGTGACGATCTCCTGCACCGGCGCCTTCTGCTTCCCCTTCTCCCCGTGGTACCACCCCACCAGGACCGCCACCACGATCCCGGCCGCAAACCAGGCCAGGGCGATCGTGTAGACCACCCGCGGCAGCACCTCGCGGTCCACGAGCTGGTCGAACACCTCCAGGCCGATCCAGCCGGCCGCCAGGTACGCCGCCACGATCTGGAAGAGACGCCGCTCCTTCATGCGCTCGAACATGCCCATGGTGGTCCCGGGGTGAAGGGGAAGCCGGTTCTAGATGGTCATTGCAGCCCCGTTGGCGCGGGAATCCAGTCCGTGGGGCGCGGGAGGACTGCCTCGTCCGTCACCAGCACCCAGGACTCCGGCTCCGACAACGAAGCTGCCCTCCGCACCCACCACCTGCGCCCAGCTCGCCAGGTCCGGAACCTCGAACGCCCAGATCGCTCGGCCGGCGCCCTGGATGTATGCGAACGCGATCCAGTTGCCGTCCGGCGAGACCACCGGGTCGGAAACCTCGACGGACGTGTCGGAGGCAGGCGTGAGCGGCGTGTATGACCCGTCCGACACGTCCATTACGTAGAGGTGGAAGTTCGCCTCGTACACGATGTGGCCGTTTCCGAGCCAGGCGAGCGACCTGGGTTCGTGGGCGCCGACGATGTACTCGGTGGGCGTCTGGAACTCCGTGCTGAAGTATTCGAGGATCACGATCTTCCAGGAGCCGCCGCAGTCGGTGGTGTACGCCAGCGCGGACCCGTCCGGAGACCACGCCGGGCTGAGGCTGGTGCAGGGGTTCGTGGTCAGCTCGGCCCCATCAGTGACCCGCACGTCGGACTCCGACTGGTCGTACCCGAACACCGGAACCGTGTAGATGTCGAAGTTCAGCGGTGAAACGATGTAGGGCGGCGCAGCATAGGCGATGAGACCGCCCGACGGACGCCAGTCGGGCTCGATGGGGACGACCCCGTTCGTATTCAGGGTGGACGTCTCCTTCGATGCGAGACTCATCACGCCCAGAGTCGCCGAGGGCTCCGCGCCGGTCACGTAGGCGGCGTGAGCGCTCCACGCGAGCGAACCGTCCAAGACCACTCCGTCCCGATCGTCCGTGGCGTCCGACACCAGCAATTCCGCCGTTCCGCCCGGCGTCAGGGCGAACAGGTCGACGCTGCGCTGTTGTCCGGGTTCTCCGCCTCGAAGATGATCGTGCCGGGCAGGTCGGACCCGACCTCTTCGTACGGCGTCAGGAAGAGGTCGCTGAAGTCGTTGGCCATGCCGCCGACCACGCGCGTGGTGCGTTGCGCGTAGGCGGGCGGGACCAGCCAGTCGAAGGCGAGGCGGAGGGTGGAGCGGAACGAGGTCAGGGCACCGACCGCCGCCGGCGCGCAGCTGAGCAGATCGGTGGCATCGACTGGTGTGAGAAGCGTCAGGATGGACGGCGCCCCGACCACGTAGTCCGCCTTGCCGATCTGCAGGCTCTCCGGGCTGTCGTTCAGGAGCGCGCTGTAGTCGCAGATGCCGACGAGGACCGGGTTGGTGAACTGCCCGGGATCCGGGAATAGCAGGTAGCGGTAGCAGTCCCACTGGGCGAGATCGGCGTCGTAGTAGCAGGTGTAGCCGTCGTCGATCTCGTCGTCCGTGAACCGCTGGTCGATGACGAGCGTGTACTCCGCGCCCTCGCCGAGCCCGGGCAGGTCGCCGGGCTGGAACCGCACGCCGGTGGTGTTGAAGCCGGCCCGCGGGTCGAAGAGGAAGAAGTCGCCGCCCGTCCCGGGGTCCACCTGTTCCACCGCGCAGTTGGTCAAACACAGATCGGGGTCGGGATAGCCGCCGTTGCCGTGGAACGCGAGGAGCCCGTTGGCGACGTCGTACTCGTATGCCGCGACGTCGATGCGGAACTTGATGGGCAGCATCCGGCCGTCCTTCAGGCCGATCATGTCGTCGCTGGACAGGTTCTTGATGTCCTTGCCGCTCTCGGCCAGCTGGAAGTCGGCGTAGCCCAGCTCGAACGCCCCGTCGTCGCCATCGAGGGTGATGATGATCCGGTAGGTGACCTGGGCGCCGTCCGCGACGGAGGTCCGGAGCGTATACGGCGCCTCGGCGGTACCGAATACCGCCTTGGTGTCGAACTGGAGATGGTACTGGCCGTCCTGGACGAGGATGCCATTCCCGACCGTGTACGTGGCGATCGGGCTCGGGGCGCCTTCGCATGTCTCGCCGCCGGTTGCCGCCTGGCAGATGATCGTCAACCTCGGATCCGCGTCGGGATCGAACAGCCCGAAGGACGCGGCCGGATCGACGGACACCATGGGCGCGAGCCAGAAGAAGTGGGGGTTGCCGGTCACGCCGGCATCCTGGTGCAGGGCGTCGGTGATGCCGGCGCGCGCGCCATCGGGGTAGAGTGCGGGTTCGGGGCCGGTGGCATCGGAGCAGGCGGTGCCGAGTCCGAACGAGGCTGCCAGGACAAGGAGCAATGCGGGTCGTCGCATGAGGAGATTCCTCTTCGAAGTGGTCTGTGGGTCGTCGGTGTCGGGGCCCGGCGGACAGCGCCGCCGGGCCGGCATCGCCCTAGATCTCGGTGCCCTCGCTGATCCAGGGGCTGCGGGTGACGGCGAGCTCCAGGACGTAGTCGCCGTCGCCATCGGAGAAGCGCTGGCGGAAGCGGGCCTCGCCGTCGCCGGCCTTCACGGCGTGCTCGAGGACGCTCCGTCCCAGGATGAAGGTGTGGTCGGCGATGTAGTCCTCGTTGAGGAAGGTGCCGAGCCACGTGATGAGCGAGCCGGCACCGGCGACCACGGCGATGGGGGCGCCGGCGCGCCGGAGGGCGGAGAGGTAGCGGGCGGTGGCGGCGAAAACGCCCTGCGCGACCGCGTCCATCTCCTCCAGCGTGCCGCCGACGTGCTCCCAGAGCGAGACGACGACGGCGAGGGTGGGCGGCAGCTCCATGGGCGCACCGCCCGGGCCCCAGATGCGCCCTTCGCCCGGGGTGAAGCGGCGGAACTCGCCCGTGTCCACGTCGGGGAAGACGCGGCTCCGGAGCGTGGATGGGTGTTTCCCGCCGACGTCCACGGCACCGAACACCCAGTACGGCTCGTCCGCGCCCGCCAGGTCCCACCCGGTCTCGTCGTCGCACTTGAAGCAGGTGGCCTTGACCACGCACTTCATGGTCGGACGCGAGTGGCGGCCGTGGTCGGCGGCGACCGTGAGGCCGCACCCGAAGCCTGCCAGGACGGAGGGCGGGAGCACGGGCCGGTCGGAGAGCGTGAGCGGGCCGGCCAGAATCGCGCCGGCGTCCAGGATCAGCGTGTTCTCCTTTGCCAGGAGCCCCTCCTGGACGGGCTGGAGCCACTCCGCCATCTCCTTGAACGTCACCGCCTCATCCGACTTCAGAACCCCGAACATGCCGGGGAAGAACGTCTCCCGGACGTCCCGGTCCATCTCGGCGTACAGGCGACCCTGGTCCTTCAGCTTCGCCTCGCCAAGCCCGCTCGCCATCAGCGCGTCGACGATCACTTCCTCCGCCTGCGACAGCGGCGCGCCGATGCGCAGCTTCTCGCACCCGTGCAGCGTCAGCGCCAGCAGCCAGTTCCGCTCCCGGTTCGCGGCCAGCTTCTGGTGCAGGATATGACCCCGGCCGGTGTCGGCCGCGAGGTCGCTCAGGATCCGGTCCGATGGCTGGACCGCGCGGCGTCCGATAAAGCCGGACAGTCTGGTCACAACGCCTCCTGATCTGGGAATGGGAGGTCAGGCGGTTCCGGGGCTGTCCCGCACGGCTCGCTTCCCCGGAACGGGGGAATGGGCGCAATGTATTCCGGGGCCGTCACGCGGCCGTCACGCGCCGACGGGCCGCCGGAGCTGGCTGGCCGGGAGGGCTGGCCGGGGGGGCTGGCCGGGCGGGCGGACCGGGCGAGCTGACTTGGCGGGCGGCCGGGGCGGCGGGCCGGGTGAGCGGACCGGGCGGGAGATCGGGCGGGCAGACGCGGGCGGGTGGACGCGGGCGGGCTGGCCGGGCGGGCGGACCGGGCGAGCTGACTTGGCGGGCGGCCGGGGCGGCGGGCCGGGGGGTGGCGGGGGGTGGCACGGGGTGGCGGGGGGCTGCGGAGGCGGGTTGGAGGGCCGGGGTGTCGTGGTCGAGAATGTCTCCAGGTGGAGCGAACCAGGGCGGGCAAAATGTACCGCTAAGATGTTGTGTCGCAATGGTTTGTGAGGATTACGCGGGAGTGGTGATTCTCTCCAGCTGGAGAGAGATCCGCGGGAGGAGGGTCAGGCGAGGGCGCCGGGGCGATCGAGGAAGAGGGAAGCGGCGAGGTCGGGGAACCAGGGCTGGGCCTGGAGGCAGCGTGTGAAGGGCCAGGGTCGGAGGAAGGCGACGAGGCCATCGTGCTCGGCGAGGGCGCGCTGGAGCGCGGCGCGGGCGTCATCGATCTCGCCGCGGCCGGCGTGGACCATGGCGAGGGCGAAGGGTGGGACGTAGTGTCCACGCTGCGTGGCGTTGAGGAGGCGGTGGAGGATCCTGAGGCTGCCGTGGTCGTCGCCGGCGCGGGCGAGGACGTGCCCGAGCGAAGCCAGCATGAAGGGGTTGGCGGGGGAGACGTCGAGGGCGCGGCGGAGGTGGACGGCGGCCTCGGCGGGGTTGCCCTGGAGCTCGCGGAGCATGCCGAGCTGCCAGAGTGCCTGGGGGGCGTCGGGGTCGAGCTCGAGAGTATCCCAGACGTGGCGTTCGGCGCGGTCGATGTCGCCGGCGCCGATGTGGACCCAGGCCTCGCCGGTGCCGATGGGAATCGAGACCGGGTCGAGGAGGCGGGCGCGCCGGATGGAAGCGCGGGCCTCGTCGTGCTGCTGGAGGCTGGCGTGGACGAGGCCGATGCCCCAGTGGGCGAAGGGGAGGTGCGGCGCGACGTCGCGGGCGTGGTGGAGCCGTTCGAGCGCGTCGTCCACTCGGCGGTCGTACACGTGGGCTTTCATGCCGAGGGCCACGTGGGCCTCGGGGAGGTCCGGCTCCAGGGCGAGCGCCCGGCGCGCGGCGGCTTCCCCGCGCGGAAACGCGATCTCCGGCGGGAGGTGTGCGAAGTGGCCGAGGACGCAGTAGGCCAGGGCGGTGCCGGCGTGCGCCGAGGGGGAGTCCGGGTCGAGGGCGGTGGCCCGGGTGAAGTGGGCGAGGGCGCGCTCAATGGCCTCGACGCGCCAGCGCCGGAAGTGGTAGAGCCCGCGCCGCACCTCCTCGCCGGCGGTGAGCGGGCCGGGAGGCGTGCCGCGGGCTCCACTGCCCCGGCCCGTGCCCGGGAAGAGGCCGGCCCCGGGCTCGGGCGGGATCGGCTCGACCTGGAGTGTAAGCCCGAGGTCGCCCTCCACACGACGACGCAGCCGGTCCCGTTCCGCAAGCGCTCGTCCGCGCTCGCCCGTCTCCAGGAGCAGCGCCACCAGCCGCTCGCTGCGGGGCTCGCTGAACGGATCGATCTCGAGCAATCGCCCCAGCCACCGCGCCTCCGCGTGGCGGTCCCCGTCGGCGCGGGCGTCGGCGATCAGGCGGCCGACGGCGTCCAGCACCGCACGCTCGTACCGCTGCCGGGTCTCGTCGGTCCAGCGCTCGAACTCCGGCGACTCGGATAGGTGGAACCCGTCGAGGAAAGGCCCGGTGTAGAATCCGACCACATCCCCGGGGCGGTCACCCGCCAGCGCTTCCTCCAGGGCGGACGTGTCCGCCCAGCAGCCGGCGGGCGAAAGGCACAGCGTCTCCTCCGTGTCGCACGCCAGCACGTCGCTGCCGGCCGCGTGACGAACACGGGTGAGGAGCTGGCGCAGGGCGTGCCGCGCGTGGTGGCGGTTCCGCTCGGGCCACAGCAGCGCCGTGATGAGCTCGCGACGTCGGGGCGTGCCCGGGGGCGCCGTGGCCAGGTACGCGAACAGCGCCATGATCTTCGCGCTGCCGAGGATGCCGGGGATCTCCCGGCCCCCGTCCGCCAGGACGCGTGGCGAGCCCAGCAGCCGAAGGATCAGCGTCTGCACACCGCCACCTCTGCGGCGAGGGACATCTTGCGACCCGCGGAAAAGGGCGGGACGTCAGAGCGGGCGGGGCGATGGTGTGACGATCGTGTGACGCCGGTTGAAATTAAACTCGCGCACGGGTTGCGCGGACGCAACACCGCTCCCGTCGGGGGCGAGGATGAGAAGGCGGTCGTGAGATCTCCATCTGGCGGCCGCCGTCGGCTATGTTGGAGGCGTGGGCGGTCCGAGGGATCAGCAGTTCCGGAGAATCGGATGGGAGAACGCAGGCGACGCACCGAACGGATCGGGCCCCGGGGACGCGGTCGTGGCTGAGCGCCATCCGGAGGGGGTGCGATCCGACATCCTCGACGAAGCGGGGGTGGAGGGCTGGGGTCGTCGCATCGGGGAAGCGGCGGTGGCCGGGGAGATCCGCCTGCCACTGGTGGTGGCGCTGCGCGGGCCGCTGGGCGCGGGGAAGTCGGTGCTGGCGCGCGCGGTGGCACGCGGGGCGGGCGTCGCGCAGCCAATGCCGTCGCCCACGTACAACCTCCTTTTCAGCTACGAGGCGAGCGGGGGGTTGAGGGTGCATCACCTGGACCTGTACCGGCTGGAGGACCCGGAGGACGTGTGGGAGCTGGGCTGGCAGGAGCTGGGTGACGGCGGAGAGATCGTGCTGATCGAGTGGCCGGACCGGGCGGAGTCGCTGCTGGCGCCGGACCGCTGGGAGGTGAGTCTGAGCTTCGCGCGGGCGTCGGAATCGGGAGCGGGCCCGTGGCCGGGCACGGACGCGGGCACGGACGCGGGCACGGACGCGGGCACGCACGGGCCCCGGGGCGCGAAGCCTGGCGGTCTGCGGCGGATCACGGTGGAGCGGGTGGGGGATGCGGCGGACGTGGTGCCCCTTCCGGGACCGGACCCGGGCTCGTCGGGTGGGGCCGGCGAGGAGGAGGCGGGGATGATCAGTGTGGCGATCGAGACGGCCACGGCGGTGGGAAGCGTGGCGGTGGGGCGGGACGAGCGGGTGCTCGCGGAAGTGGCGATCGGGATCCAGTCCCGGCACGCGGAGAAGGTGCTGCCGGCGCTGGAGGCGGCGCTGGGGCTGGCCGGTGTATCGCGCGCCGAGATCGGCGAGGTGGTCGTGGGCGCGGGACCCGGTTCGTTCACGGGAGTGAGGGTGGCCGGGGCCACGGCCAAGGGGCTCGCGACGGCGCTGGATGTCCCGCTGGTCGCCTACTCGAGCCTGCTGGCGCTGGCGGCGGGCGTGCCGTGGAACGGGCCGGTCTGCGCGCTGCTCGACGCGCGCCGGGGCGAGTGCTATGCGGGCGCGTGGCGCGTCGGCGAAGAAGAGCTGACGGTGCTGCTCGAGCCCGCCGTCGGGCCCGCGCAGCGCTTCGGCCCGGCGGCGCTGGGCAGGGGCGGCGAGGTCCTGTACGTGGGCGACGGGGCGGTGAAGTACGCAGCGGCGCTGCGGTCCGTGGGCGCTCGCGTCGGCTTGCCGGCGGCATTCCCGCGGGCGTCGGCGCTGCTCTGGCTGGCGGCATCGCATCGGTCCGCCGGCGAAGTGGACGACGTCGCCGCATGGGAGCCGGACTACGTGCGGAGGTCGAGCGCGGAGAGGGGGGTGCGCGGCTAGATGGCCAGCGTCGGGGAGATCGTGGTCCGTCGCATGACGGAGCGGGACCTGGGGGACGTCATGAGCATCGAGCGGGCGTCCTTCACGGTGCCGTGGACGCTCGGTACGTTCCTCGCGCTCCTGCGTCGCGAGGACGCCCACCTGTTCGTGGCGGAGCGGGGAGACGACATCGTGGGGTACGCGGCGCTGTGGATCGTGCTGGACCAGGCCGAGCTCGGGGACATCGCGGTGGCGGAAGGGAACCGTCGGCAGGGGATCGGCGCGCGCCTGCTGGCGGCCGTGTTCGAGTGCGTGGCCGAGCGCGGGGTGCGGGAGGTCTTCCTGGAAGTGCGGGTGTCGAATGCAAATGCGCGCAGCCTCTACACACGGCACGGCTTCGAGGAGGTCGGGCGGCGGCGGAACTACTACACGTGGCCGCGGGAGGACGCGCTCGTCCTGAAGCGGGCGATGCGGTGAGGCCGGGCAGCCCGGCCGGTGAGGCCCGGGTCGAATGTGGCTGCATTTCAATGGCTTCCCCGTCAGCCCGCGCCATTCATGTGCGTTGACACCGTCCCCGCGCTCGCCTAGCTTTGCCCTGTTCTCCCCACCGTAGAGGATGCCGCCCGGGGCGATCCGGTCACAGCCGTATCCCCAGGGAGACATCTGTGCGGCCCGCACGCGAAGAGGACCTGCTCTGGAAGGAGGGCCACCATGAAACTGGTGACCGTGAGCCTCGTCGGGCTGCTGGTCGTGCTCCCGCTGAAGGCACAGGAACCGTCGGGAGCGCCGGTGCGGCCGGACACGGCGCCGGAGAAGCTGGCGCGGGAGCACGTGGTGAAGAAGGGGGACACGCTCTGGGACCTCGCGGGATTCTATTTCCACGACGCGTTCCGGTGGCCGATCATCTACCGGGCGAACACGTCGGTGGTGGAGGATCCGCACTGGATCTACCCGCGCGAGGTGCTGGTCATCCCGGGGCTGTACGAGTCGGTGGCGCGGGACGCCACCGTGGCCGAGGTTCGGCCGGTGGCGAGGGTTCGCGAGCAGCCGCTGCGGACCGTGTTCTACCGGCTTCCGCCGCCGCCCATGCAGCGGTCGAATCCGACGGTCCTGGGCGATCCGACGATGCGCCGGATCCCCGTGACCCCGGCGGAGTACGCCACCGCGCCCTTCGTGGCGGACCCGGAGGCGCTGACCCCGTATGGCCAGGTGATCCGGCCGCAGCGTCAGATGGGGGACGTCTCCGGGATCATCTCGACGGCGCATCCGAAGGACCTGCTCTACGTCTCGTACGCCTCGTCGGCGCGCCCGCGGATGGGCGACCGGCTGCTGGTGGTGAACGTGGGCGAGCAGGTGCTCGGGGGCCGGGCGATGATCCCGGCGGGGATCGTGCAGGTGCTCCGGCTGGATGACGAAGTCATGGAGACGCGCCTGGACGCGCAGTTCGACCCGGTGGAGCGGGGTCAGCTGGTGATTCCCCTCGAGATGTTCCCGGACTTCCTCGCCGAGGCGCCGGAGCCCGTGGAAGGGGGCGGCGACCTGGAAGGCCACCTGGTCCGGTTCGTGGACCGACAGGTGCTGTACGGCCCGACCGACCTCGGCTTCATCGACCTCGGCTCGCGCGACGGGGTCAGCGTCGGCGACGAGTTCGTGGCGTACGTCCCCTCGCGGGCGTCGCGCGCAGGCGGCGTCGGGGTATACGGGCACGACAGCGAGACGCTGCCGGCGCAGACGGTCGGCGTGCTGCGCGTGGTCCACGTCTCCGAGGCGTCGGCCACGGTGAAGGTGGACCAGGTGGTGGTCCCGGAGCTGGAGGACGGCATGCAGGTCCGCCGGGTCCGCAAGATGCCATGAGGATTTGAAGGACCGGGGCAGGCTGCACGGCGGCCGCCGCTTCCCGGAGGCGGTGGGCCGCCGTCGCACATTCGAGATCCGGACACCTCGTCGCCGCGCCGGACCGCGCCCGGGAGGGTCGCGGCGGACGGGCGCAGACCATCCGAGAGAGGAGTGGCATGGGTCGTAACGTGCTGGTGACAGGCGGGGCGGGATTCATCGGTAGCCACGTGGCGGACGCGTTCCTGGCGGAGGGAGACCGGGTCTGGATCGTGGACGACCTGTCCAGCGGTCGGGAGTCGAATCTCCCCGGCGGTGCGGAGTTCCACCGCATGGCGATCGGCGACGAGGGGCTGAGCGAGCTCTTCGACCGGATCCGCTTCGACGTGGTGGCCCACCACGCGGCCCAGATCGACGTTCGCGTCAGCGTGGCCGATCCGCGCCGGGACGCGCGCACGAACGTGGATGGGCTCCTGAACGTGCTGGAGAACGCTCGCCGGCACCGCAGCCGCGTGGTCTACATCAGCTCGGGCGGCGTGGTGTACGGGGAGCCCGACGTCCGGCCGACACCGGAAACCGCGCCGAAGCTGCCTGCGTCCCCGTACGGCGTGACGAAGCTGGCGGGGGAGCAGTATCTGTACTACTACGCCCGGGTCCACAGCCTGGAGTATGTGGCGCTCCGCTACTCGAACGTGTACGGTCCCCGTCAGGACCCGCACGGGGAGGCCGGAGTGGTGGCGATCTTCGGGACTCGGATCCTGGGCGGGCGCCCGCTCACCGTCTTCGGAGACGGGGAGCAGACGCGCGACTACGTGTTCGTGGGCGACGTCGTGGCCGCCAACCTGGTCGCGGCCTCACTGCCGGTCGGGCCGGTGGGAACCGATCTGGACACGCGCGCCTACAACGTGGGGACCGGGATCGAGACGTCCGTGAACACGCTGGCGGCCGAGATCATGGCCGCGGGTGAACGGGATGTGGATGTGGAGCACGCGGCGGCGCGCCCGGGCGAGCTGCTGCACTCGTCGCTGGACATTTCGAAGCTGGAGGCGGCCGGGTGGTCGCCCCGGACGGAACTCCGCGACGGGCTGCGTCGAACGCTGGAATACCTCGAACGGGAGACGGTGAGCCGGTGAACCTGATGGCACAGGCGAGGCCCGGCATGCAAGGGCCCCTGGAGATGATCCTGGGCGGGACGATCTCGACGCAGATCATCCTCGTGGTGCTGGCGGTGTTCTCCCTAGCGAGCTGGGCGGTCATGTTCTGGAAGTGGGGGCAGTTCCGGAAGCTGCGGCGCCAGGGAGTGCGCTTCCTCGCCGTCATCGAGAAGACGCAGCGGCTGCGCGACGCGTACCGGACGCTCACCCGCCTCCCGGAGTCCCCGTACACGAGCGTGTTCCGGCAGGGCCTCACCTTCTTCGACGAGCTTCGGCCTGGCACGCTGACCGGTGAAGAGAAGGCGAGCGAAGGCCTGAGCGAGTCGCAGCTGCAGGCGCTCTGGCTGGTGCTGGAGAAATCCCAGGCCGACGAGCGCGACACCCTCGCCGCCGGCCTGCCCTGGCTGGCCGTGGTCGGCTCGGTCTCCCCTCTCCTCGGCCTGCTCGGCACCGTGATCGGCGTCATGAACGCCTTTCTCGGCATCAGCGCCGTCGGGAGCGCAAACATTGGCGCCGTCGCGCCGGGCGTGGCCGAAGCGCTCGTGACCACGGTAGCCGGCCTCACCGCCGCCATTCCGGCCGTGATCGGCTACAACCTGTTCGTGAGCCGGCTCAACGCGTTCGGCGGCGAGCTCGAAGGCTTCGCGTCGGAGTTCATTCGGGACTCTCGCGAAGGAGCGACTGCTTTGAGGGGGGCTCGGCCGCTTCGCGGCCTCGCAGAGGGGCTCGGCCTGCGGCCTCGCAGAGGGGCTCGGCCTGCGGCCTCGCAGAGGGGCTCGGCCTGCGGCCTCGCAGAGGGGCTCGGCCTGCGGCCTCGCAGAGGGGCTCGGCTTTCGGCCTCGCAGAGGGGCTCGGCCTTCGGCCTCGCAGAGGGGCTCGGCCGCCTTGCGGCCTCGCAGGCAGGCTCGGCCTTGCGGCCTCGCAGGGCGAGCGCAGCGAGCCCCACCGCGAGGCGCAGCCGAGCGCCCCTGCGAGCGCAGCGAGCCCCTCTGCGAGGCGCAGCCGAGCCCCTCTGCGAGCGAAGCGAGCCCCTCTGCGAGCGCAGCGAGCCCCTCTGCGAGCGCAGCGAGCCCCTCTGCGAGCGCAGCGAGCCCCTCTGCGAGCGAAGCGAGCCCCTCTGCGAGCGCAGCGAGCCCCTCTGCGAGCGCAGCGAGCCCCTCTGCGAGCGCAGCGAGCCCCTCTGCGAACGCCGCGAGCCCCTCTGCGCGGCCGCGACGCGGCCGCGCCCCCCTGCGGCGCCGCAACGCGCCTGGCCCGCCGCCGGAGGCGCCCCCTGATGTGGCGTGCCTCGAGCTCGAGCGGCCGGGCGTCGCTGCCGCTCACCGCGGACATCAACGTCACGAGCCTGGTGGACGTGGCGTTCACGCTGCTGGTGATCTTCATCATCACGGCGCCGATCCTCCAGGGCGGGGTGGAGGTGGAGCTGCCGCGGGCGGAAGCGGGGCCGATCACGCAGGGCGAGGGGGTGATCGTGAGCATGGCGGCGGACGGCAAGATCTACCTCGACGACGCGCCCATGGCGTCGCGCGAGGAGTTCCTCCAGTTCTTCCCCCAGTACATGCAGGACAACGCGGGAGAGCCGGTGTTCGTGCGGGCGGACCGGAGCGTGGCGTACGGCGAGGTGATGCAGCTGTTCTCGCTGCTGCGGCAGCTGGACGTCGCGGAAGTGAACCTCGTGCTGGAGAGCCCGCCGCGGGAGCGGCGCGGCGGCGAGTGAGCGGGAGGGAGTCGGCGCGGTGAGCGACCGTCGTCCGGGGGCGAAGCCGGTAGGGATCTCGGTGCTGCTGCACGTGGCGGTGCTGGTACCGGTGCTCGTCGTGGCTCGGCTACCGGAGCCGATCGAGTTCGAGACCGTGAAGATCCACCTGGTCTCGGCTCCGCCCGCCGCGGTGGCGAAGCCGGCGCCGGCGGTGGTCGAGACCGAGCCCGAGCCGGAGCCGGAAAAGCCGCCGCCGAAGGTGGAGCCGAAGCCGGAAGCGACGCCGGAGAAGAAGCCGCCGCCGGAGCCGGCGAAGAAAAGGGAAGAGCCGAAGCCGAAGGTCGAGAAGCGGCCGGAGACGGAGACGTCGGAGCCGAAGCCGGAGGCGCCGCCTGCCGACGTGAGTGGCCAGGGGCTGAACGTGGCCACGGAAGGGAAGGATTTCCCCTTCCCGGATTACCTGGAGAATGTGATCATCCAGATTCACCGCTATCTCCGGTGGGACGATCCAACCCAGCCGCAGATGCTGATCTACTTCGAGATCACGTCGGACGGGTCGGTGCGGAACGTCCGCCCGTTGCGGCGCTCGGGGAACCCGGTGTTCGACTTCCGGGTGATGGGCGCGATCGAGGCGGCTTCGAACCGGAAGGCGTTCGGACCCCTCCCGGACGGGTACGCGGCGGACGTGCTGCCGATCCAGCTGGAGGTCGAGCCAGCGCATTGATGAGGAACACAGAAACCCGGGACGCGGGCGAGGCAGTGATCGAACGAAACGAGCGGGGCGCGGGACGGCGGGGCCAGGCGGCGGGACTCGTGCGATGGCTGGCGGCGGGGCTCCTCGCCCTTGCCGCGTGGCCGCTGGCCGCGGCGGCGCAGCGGCCGGACACGGCCATGCCGAAGGGCGTGCAGCTGAAGCTGACCTACGAGACGCGCTACCGGCCCCGGCTCGCGGTGCCGGCGTTCACCGGACAGGACGTCGGCCCGGCGCTGGAAGAGGTGCACCGGATCGTGCAGCGGGACCTGGACTATTCCGACCGGTTCCAGATGATGTTCACGATCCCCGAGCAGCTCCAGGACAACCCGGGGAACTACCCGGCGTGGAATTCCCTGAACGTGGTCTACCTCGTCACGGGGACGATGGAGCGGGACGAGGCGGGCGGCTACGGCGTGCGACTGGCGCTGCACGACGTCGTTTACGGGGCCGTGAAGGAGATCCGGATGTTCCACCTGCCGGCCATGGACGCGGCGGGCTTCCGGATGGCCGTGCACGCGGCGAGCGATGAGGTGGTGCGCTGGGCCACGGGGGAGCCGGGGGACGCGGCGAGTCGCATCGCGCTCACGTACCAGCTGTCCGACCAGACGTACGAGCTCCTGCTCGTGGACTCGGACGGCGAGAACCTGCAGCGGCTCCAGTCGGCCCCGATGCTCTACTCCCCGGACTGGTCGGCGGACGGAAAGCGGCTGGCGTACAGCGCCGGCGACTACGCGGGTCATTATCGGATCGTGGAGCGGAACCTGGCGACGGGGGCCACGCGCACGGTCACGGAACGCGGCAGCCTGGCGCAGACGCCGGCCTATTCCCCCGATGGGACCCACATGGCCATGGCGTTGTGGATCGATCGCGGCATGGAGATCGAGGACTACGACGTCCGGCGGAACTGCTGCCTGCGTCGGCTCAGCCGGCGATCCAAGATCGACATGCACCCGTCGTACTCGCCGGACGGGCGCCAGATCGTTTTCCAGAGCGACCGGCTGGGCGCCCCGCACATCTTCACCATGCCGGCGGACGGAGGCGACGCCGTCCTCATCACGCCTTTCGAGAGCGGCGGGTCGGGCTACTACACGTCGCCCGAGTGGTCGCCGAAGAGCTCGCAGCTCGTCTTCCACGGTCGTTCCCGGGGCGGCGTCTTCCAGATCATGGTGGCGGACGCGCGGCGGCCGGGGGGCGCGGTGCAGCAGATCACGAGCGAGGGTCGCAGCGAGGACCCGAGCTGGGGGCCGGACGGCCGCCACATCGTGTTCAGCGGGGTGCGCGAGGATGGCATGGGCTTGTATGTTATAGACCTTGTCACCGGGAGGATCCGCCCCCTGGTGACGGGCGGACGTTACCGGATGCCCTCGTGGTCTCCGGTACTGGAGCAGGCGTCGGCGCTGACGGCGGCTCCCTGATCGAAGCGGTAGCGACAATCACCCGAGTGGAACCCGAACAGAGAGGAATGCGATGAAGCACCGTCTGACGATTGCCATGACGCTCGCCGCGATGACGCTGGCTGGCGTGGCGACCGGCTGCTCGAAGAAGGGTCCGGAAGGGCCGACGCCGGAGGAGATCGCCCGTCAGGACAGCATCGACGCGGCGCGGCGCGCGCAGGCGAGGGCCGACAGCCTCGAGGCGGCGCGTCGCGCGGCAGAGGATGCCGCGGCGGCGGAGCGGGCGCGGACGGAACGCGCGACGGCGGCTGCGCGCGACATCCTGCAGCAGATGATCCACTTCGACTACGACAAGTCGGCGATCCGCTCGGACGCGCAGCAGACGCTGATGCAGAAGCTGGCGGTGATGCGGGCGAACCCCGAGGTGCGGCTGCGGATCGCAGGGCACGCGGACGAGCGCGGCTCGATCGAGTACAACCTCGCGCTGGGGCAACGTCGCGCCGAGGCGGCCAAGGACTTCCTGGTGGGCTACGGGATCGACGCGAATCGGCTCGAGACGGTGAGCTTCGGCGAAGACCGGCCGCTGGTGAACGAGTCGAACGAGCAGGCGTGGGCGCAGAATCGGCGTGACGAGTTCACCATCGTCGCCGGCGGCGACCAGCTGCAGAACCCGGGTATGTGAGGGCGATGATGCGACTTCGAGCGGCGGGCGGACGCGGGGCACCCCGCGTCCGCCTCCGTCTCCTCGCGCGGGCGGTGCCGGTGCTTGCGCTGGCCGCGCTCGCCGGCGGGTGCGCGACCAAGCGGGACGTGCGGGACATGCGGACCGACATGGCGCGAGTGGAGGCGAGGCAGGATTCGATCTTCCGTCTGCTCCAGATGCAGAACCGGGAGATCCTGGACTCGCTGACGCTCACCACCGAGCGGCTGCTGAACGTGCGGGGCGAGCTGGCGAGCCAGCTCCAGGGATTGAACGACCAGCTCGTGCAGGTGGGCGAGCTGACGAGCCAGGTGCAGATCCGGCTCAATCAGCTGGACCAGCAGCTGACCTCCGCCGTCAACCAGGTCGGCCAGGCCGGGATCGTCCCCGAAGGCGGAGCCGCAAGCCCAGGCTCGGCGGATGGGCAGGCCGCGGGCGGCAGCGCTGCGGCGGCCGGGATGGCCCGGCAGTTCTACGAGATCGGCCTCGAGCAGATCGACCGCGGAAACGCCAAGACGGCAAGGAACGCGTTCCAGATGGTCGTGGACAGCTTCCCGACCGATCCAGTGGCGGCGGACGCCCAGCGGCAGATTGGGGAGACGTACGTGATGGAGAAGTCGTACGACCAGGCGCTGAAGGCGTTCGAGCGCGTGGTCGAGCGCTACCAGAGCTCCGACGCGGCGCCGCGGGCGCTTTACCGCGCCGGGGTGGTGGCGGAGGAGCGGGGCAGCACGTCCAAGGCCCGTCAATACTACCAGCGCGTGATCTCCGGCTATCCCGGCTCGGATGCGCGAAGGATGGCCGAGGAGGCGCTGGCCAGGCTGCAGTAGCGGAGGAAGCAGCGCTCCGCGCTCTTCGCGCCTGCGCGTGAGAGGCAGCTCTCTGCAGCCTCCGCGCCTTGCAGATGGAACAGGGCCGCGCGCCGGGGCGTAGGAAAGCGGGAAAATCGAATCGGAGCGGGACGAGCCAGATCGGGGCGCCCGGCGGAGTCGCTCTCCCGCCGGGCGCCGTCGTCATGAAAGCGGACGGAGAAGCATGCGCTGTCCATACTGCCACGAGACGGAGGACCGGGTCGTGGACTCGCGGACGAGCCGCGAGGGTCGGGCGGTCCGGCGTCGCCGGGAGTGCCTGGCGTGCAGCGGCCGCTTCACCACGTACGAAGTGGTGGAGGAGCGGCCGCTGCAGGTGATCAAACGGGACGGGACGGTGGAGGAGTTCGACCGGGAGAAGCTGCTGCGCTCGATCCGGCTGCCGTGCGTGAAGCGGCCGATCACGGAGGCGGAGGTGGAGGCGATGGTGGACGCCGCCGAAGACGCGCTGGGGGAGCGGGACCAGGTGTCTACGGGGGAGCTGGGGGAGATGGTGATGGGGCAGTTGAGAGAGAAGGATTACGTCGCCTACGTCCGCTTCGCGTCGGTGTACCGGAACTTCCAGGACATCGATGAGTTCGTGGAGGAGCTCGAGGACCTGACCGAGGCGAGAGCGCGGCTGGAGCGTCAGAAGACGCAGGAGGAGCTGCCGCTCTGAGCGACGCGAGCTTCGGATTCGTCCGGCGTCCCGGCGTCTCGGACGAGATGCCGTTCCTGTCGCACCTCGAGGAGCTGCGCTGGCGCATCCTGTGGAGTCTCCTGGCGGTGGCCATCTGCACGGTGATCGGCTGGTTCCTGGTGACGCGCCTGGACGTCCTGGGCCTCCTCATCCGCCCGGTTCGGCCGCTTCTCGGCAACGGCAAGCTGGCGTACCTGTCGCCGGCCGATCCGTTCATGGTCACGCTCAAGCTCACGCTCGCCGTCGGCGTGGTGCTGGCGTCTCCCGCCGTGGTCTACCAGTTCTGGATCTTCCTCGCCCCGGCGCTCCACCCCCACGAGAAGCGCGCGCTCATCCCCGCGTTCGTCATGGGTTTCTTCCTCTTCGTGGGCGGGATGGCACTCGCGTACTTCGTGGCGCTGCCGCTCATGTTCGAGTTCTTCGCCGGGTTCCAGCAGCAGAGCCTGGAGCAGAACATCACCATCGGGCCGTACATGACCGTGGTGGTGCGGACGGTGCTGGCGTTCGGCATCGTGTTCGAGCTGCCCGTGGTCATCCTGGTGCTCTCGGTGCTGGGCATCGTGCACTCGAGCATGCTGAGGCGCGGACGGCGCTGGGCGGTGGTGATCATCACGGTGGTCGCCAGCGTCGTCACGCCCGGCGACGTCATCGTCCTCACCCTCTTCATGATGATCCCGCTCATCCTCCTCTACGAGGTCAGCATCGTGCTGGCGAAGGAGGTGGAGCGCCGGCGGGCGAAGCGGCGGGCCCGCGAAGAAGCGGAGCGGTCGGAAGACGAGGCGGAGACGTGGCCCGGCGTCTGACGCCTCGGTGGGTGCGCAGCCGCGGCGCGCTGCCGGCGCTGCTGCTGGGCGTCGCGGCGACGGCGCTCGGACCGCTGCCGCTCCGGGCTCAGCAGCCGGACACCGCCAGGACGGACACGGTCCTCACCGTCCGTGAGCGGGCGCTCGCAAGGCTCCGTGCGCTGCCCACGACGCCGATCCAGCCGGACACGGCCGCCGCGGACACGCTGGCCGTCGACACGGTGGGCGCCGACACGCTGGCCCCGCCCGGTGCGCGCCCGACGGCGGTCCGGCCCTCGCCCGTGGACACCCTGGCCGGCGACACGGTCGTGGTCTTCCCCGCCGGCAATGCGGAGCCCCGAACCGCCGTCGTCCCGGCCGACTCGGTGCTCGGCGCGCTGGCGGCGCTCCCGGGGTACGTGACGACGGAGTACACGGGGGAGGCCGCGGTCTTCCAGGCAGACAGCAATCGGCTGCGCCTGACCGGGAAATCGAACGTGGCACGGGAGGGGAGCTCGCTTTCCACGGACTCCGTGCTGGTCTACGCGGGGGACACGGGGATCGTGTGCGGCTACGGAAAGCCGGTGCTGCAGGGGGAGGGGGAGGCCGAACCGGTGGAGAGCAACCGGGTGTGCTACGACATCAACCGCGACATCGGGATGGCCTCGGGGGCGACGACGAAGTTCGAACAGGGCGCGACCTGGTATGTCCGGGGTGCGGAGAACCGGGTGTACGTGCTGACGGGCGGCCCGGAAAAGGAGCTGTACGGACGAAAGGCGGAGTTCACTTCGTGCGACCTGCCGCAGCCGCACTACGTCTTCGAAGCGCGCTCCCTGAAGATGGTGCAGGACCAGGTGATGGTGGCCCGCAACGTCACGCTGAAGTTCGAGGACGTGCCCGTGTTCTGGCTGCCCTGGATGGTCCAGAGCATGAAGCGGGACCGGAAGAGCGGGCTCCTCGTGCCGCAGTTCGGTGTGAACGACATCGTGCGCAACGGCCAGGGGTACAACCGCCACATATCGAATCTAGGCTTCTACTGGGCGATCAACGACTACCTGAGCGCCCAGACCACGTTCGACTGGTTCGCCAGCAACTACACCGCCCTTCAGGCCGGCGTCAGCTACAAGGTGCTCCGACAGTTTCTCGACGGGAACCTGCAGGGCAAGGAGTTCTGGCGGCAGGGCGAGACAGGTGGGGGCGGGCGCGAGTTCACGCTCCACACGAACAACAGCTGGCAGCCGGACGAGCGGACCAACGTCACGGTGGCGGGCGACTACGCGAGCAGCACGCAGTTCGTCCGCCAGAACTCCTTCGACCCGACGGAGCTGAACCGGCAGATCAAGCTCAACGCGGGCGTGCGCCGCAGCTTCTCCTGGGGCTCCAGCTCGCTGGGCTACCAGAACGCGAAGGACCTGAACACGGAAAAGCAGACCACCACCCTGCCGTCGTTCTCGGTCTCGGTGAACCCGAAGACGCTGTACAGCAACGCGGATGGCACGCTCAGCCTGTCGTGGAACGGGAGCGCGAGCGCCACTCGCCAGCTGGTGGACGTGCTGGAAGCCACGCTGCCGGGGCGGAACATCCGCGACCAGGAGACGGTGAGCGCGCGGGCCAACCAGAGCTTCTCCTTCGGCAACCTGTCGGTGAGTCAGAGCATCGACTACCAGGACGCGTCGGTGGGGGTGAAGCCGCCCGTGTTCACCGAGACGGACACGCTCGGCAACCCGTCGGATACGCTGCCGGCGTTCTCGTCTCAGCGCCTCCAGTGGCAGAGCAGCATCGGGTACCAGCAGAAGCTGTGGACCGGGACCCAGATCACACCCTCGCTGTCGCTCTCCGGTGAGCAGGTGCGCGACACGCTCACCGCGGCCGGTTTCGTGTCCCGGCCGATGCAGATCTCGACCGGAGCGACGCTGCGCACGGACCTGTACGGCTTCTGGCCGGGCTTCGCGGGCTTCAGCCGGATCCGGCACAAGATCTCGCCCTCCCTGACCTGGCAGTACCGGCCCGCCCTCAACTCCACCCAGCAGCAGGACTCGGTGTTCGGGGTGTCCAACCTGAGGGAGGCGAACACGCTCACGCTCTCCTTCAACCAGACGTTCGAAGCCAAGGTGGCGGAGAGCGACACCATGGCCGCCGATACGGCCGCCGCGGACAGCACGGGCGCGGCGGGCGAGCCGCGGCGGCTGCCATCGGCGAGCAAGGTCATGCTCCTGGCGCTGAACACGAGCGGGCCGTTCACGTACGATTTCGTCGCGGCGAGGGAGGGGCGCCCCGCGTTCGTCACGGACCAGGTGACGAACTCGCTGCACTCCGACCTGCTGAAGAACCTCACGGTCAGCTTCACCCACGACCTGTTCGAAGGCGGCGAGACGCTGACCGACGGGACCACGGCAACGCGGCACTTCAGCCCGTTCCTCACCGCCATGAACGCATCGTTTTCCATCGACGACAATTTCTGGCTATTCCGCTTCCTCGGTCTGGCCGGCGGGTCGGCGGCCGTGCAGGAGAAGGGGGAGGAGGAGCCGGTGGAGGAGGAGTCTCCGGCGGCGGAAGACCTGGGCGGGAGCGTGGGCGCGATCATGCCGGGCGGCACCAGTGGAAGGGCCGGGTTCCAGGGCGGCGGGCCCGTCGGCGGCTGGCGTGCACAGCTCAACTACTCGCTCAGCCGGACGCGTCCCAGCCTCCTGGGTTTTTCGCAGGAAAGCCAGAATGCTCCAGGGGAACGTGTCGTTCCAGCCCACCGAGCACTGGAGCGTGAGCTGGCGCACCAGCTACTCGTTCACCGACCACGGCTTCGCCGACCACATCCTCACACTGACCCGAGACCTCCACCGCTGGCAGGCGAACTTCGACTTCACCAAGGCGCAGAACGGCAACTTCTCCATGACCTTCCGCGTCCAGCTCCGGGACAACCCGGACCTGAAGGTGGACTACAACCAGCACACCGACGTCACCCGGCAGACACCGCAATAGCGCCGGCAGCCGAGTCCGACGTGCTCGCGGCCGGTCACGGACACGGGAAGGCGCCACGGCCGGGGCCTGGCGACTGGCCGGGCCAAGGGCCGGTCCCTTACCTTCGCCCCCCATGGACACACTCGAATTGCAGGGAGGCGGTCTCCGCCTCGAGGACGTCGAGCGAGTGGCGCGCGAAGACACGGTCGAGGTCCGTCTGTCGGAAAACGCTCGCGCGGCCATCCGGGCGGCCAGGGGTGTGGTGGAGCGGGCGCTGGAGGAGAACCGGGTGGTCTATGGCCTGACCACCGGCTTCGGCGCGCTGGCCGAGGTGGTGATCCCGCCGGACCGCATCGTCGAGCTGCAGCGCAACCTGATCCGGAGCCATGCCGCGGGCGTGGGGCCTCCGCTCCCGGAGCCGGAGGTCCGCGCGATCATGCTGCTGCGGGCGAACGTGCTGGCGCTGGGCCACTCCGGGGTCCGGGAAGTGGTCGTCGAGCGGCTGCTGGACCTCCTGAACGCCCGCATCCACCCGGTGGTTCCCAGCCGCGGCAGCGTGGGGGCGTCGGGCGACCTGGCTCCGCTCTCCCACATCGCCCTCGCGCTCATGGGGGAGGGGGAGGTGGTGGTGGAAGGCCGGAGGCGGGCGGCCGGCGAGGCCATGTCCCGCGCCGGGATCGAGCCGCTCCAGCTGCAGGCGAAGGAAGGGCTGGCGCTCAACAACGGCACGCAGGCGATGACGGGCGTGGGAGCGCTGGCGCTGCTCGCCGCCGAGCGGGCTGTGGAAGCCGCGGAAGTGGCGGGGGCGATGACGCTGGAAGCGCTCCGGGGCACGCCGACCCCGTTCGACGAAGCGATCCAGCGGGCGCGGCCCCAGCCCGGTCAGGCGGAGAGCGCGGCCCGGCTGCGGGGGCTGCTCCGGGACTCGGAGATCCGGGAGTCGCACCGGGACAATGATCCCCGTGTCCAGGACGCGTACTCGCTGCGCTGCATGCCTCAGGTGCACGGAGCCGCGAGGCAGGCGTTCACGTACGCCAGGCAGGTGCTGGAGGTGGAGGCGAACAGCGCGACGGACAACCCGCTCATCTTCCCGGAAGACGGCCGTATCCTGAGCGGCGGGAACTTCCACGGCCAGCCGGTTGCGCAGGTCTTGGACCTGGTGGCCATGGCGTGCGCGGACCTGGCGTCCATCAGCGAGCGGCGCCTGGCGCGCCTGGTGGACCCCGACCGCTCCGGTCTGCCGGCGTTCCTGGTCCGCGAGCCGGGAACCAACTCCGGGTTCATGATGCCGCAGATCGTGGCGGCCAGCCTGGTGAGCGAGATGAAGCAGCTCGCGTCGCCCGCCTCGGTGGACTCGATCCCGACCGACGCGGACAAGGAGGACCATGTCTCCATGGGCATGACTGCCGCGCGCCAGGCACGCGACGCCGTGGCCCTGCTCGAGACCGTGGTGGCGCTCGAGCTCCTCGCCGCGGCGCAGGGGCTGGAGTTCCTCAAGCCCCTGCGCCCGGGAAGGGGCGTGGATGCCGCGTACCGGAAGCTGCGCCAGCGTGTTCCGCCGCTGGACCGGGACCGGGTGATGGGCCCGGACATCGAAGCCGCGGAGTCGCTGGTGAGGGGTGGCGAGCTGGTGGGGCTGTGGCGATGACCGACGCGGGGGCCGCGACGAAGCTGTTCGTGAACGCGGCGCAGGTGGTGACCTGCCGCGCCGCGGCGGAAACCGAGGTGCTGGCGCGCGCGAGCGTCGCCGTGGCCGGCAACGCGATCGTGGCCGTGGGGCCGGAAGCCGAGCTGGCGTCCTCGAACCCTCACGCGGAGCGGGTGGACTGCGAAAACGGCGTGCTCACGCCCGGCCTCGTGGACTCACACAGCCACGCCGTCTTCGGCCGGTGGCGCGCGGACGAGTACGCGCTCCGATGCAGAGGCGTGCCATACATGGAGATCGCGCGGCGCGGCGGCGGGATCAACGCGTCGGTGCGGGACCTTCGCGAACGAAGCGAGGACGAGCTGGTGGCGCTGACGCGCGAGCGGCTGCGGGACGTGCTCGCCCTGGGCACCACCACGCTGGAAGTGAAGAGCGGCTACGGCCTCACGGTGGAGGACGAGCTGAAGATGCTGCGCGTGATCCGCCGGCTGGACGAGGAGGGGCCGCTGGACCTCGTCGCCACCTTCCTCGGCGGCCACGAGGCTCCGCCCGAGTACCGGGACAGAAAGGACGACTATGTCGAGCTCGTCGCCACCGAGATGATCCCGGAAGTGGCGAGCGCGGGGCTGGCCCGCTTCTGCGACGTGTTCATGGAGCCCGGCGTGTTCGACGCCCGCCAGAGTCGGCGGATCCTGGAAGCCGGCCTCGATCACGGTCTCACGCCGAAGGTCCACGCCGACGAGCTGGAAGCGTCCGGCGGCGCCGAGCTGGCCGTCGAGCTGGGCGCCGCCTCCGCCGACCACCTGGGCCGGGTCAGCGACGCGGGCATCGAGGCGCTGGCCGGCTCCGACACCGTCGCCACGCTGCTCCCGGGAACGCTCTTCTTCCTCGGCAGGAAACACTACGCTCCCGCCCGAAAGCTGCTGGATGCCGGCGCCACCCTGGCGCTGGCGACGGACTTCAATCCCGGATCCTCGCCTTCGCCCGGTCTTCCCCTGGTCACCACCGTCGCCTGCTCGCAGATGGGCATGGACCCCCTGGAGGCGCTCGTCGCGGCCACGCACGGCGGCGCTCGCGCGCTCCGGCTCCCGCCAGGGGCGGGCACCGTGGACGTCGGCGCTCCCGCCGACCTGGTGCTCTGGGACGCGTCCGACTACCGGGAGATCCCGTACCGCTACGGAATCCGCCTGGCGCGACGGCTCTGGAAGCGCGGCCGGGAGGTGGCTTGAGCGCTTGTTCCACGTCGCGCGCGGGAGTATCTTCCGTGCCATGATGACGCGGCTGTCCGACACGGTCCAGTGCGTGCGCGAGGGCCGGGCCCGGCAGCCGTGAAGCGCTCGCCCGGCTCCTCCCCGGTTCACCGGGAGTCCCTCTTGCGACGACGACGCGCGCTGGGCCGGATCGTGGGAGTTCCCCGGTCCGGGTGGGCGGACAACGGGCTTCCCCCGGTTGCTCGTTCGGAGGCAGAGCCATTGACCCGGCAGGCCGCAAGGCTGGTCGGCGTTTCGAGTGCATCCTACGATCGAGATTGAATGACATCGGTCGCCAAGCTGAAGGAGCGGGCTCGGAAGCTCGAGCAGAAGGAGGACTGGAAGGCCGCCATCGAGGCCTACCGGACAGCGCTCGATTCCGAGGAGCGGGCCGACGACGCGGAAGTGGAGCTCGCTCTCTACAACCGCGTGGGCGATCTGTACCTGCGTATCGGGCAGACCGATGAGGCGGTGACGTACTACGAGGAAGCGGCGGACAAGTACGCCGACTCCGGGTTCTACAACAACGCCATAGCCCTCTGCAACAAGGCGCTGCGCCACAGGCCCAACCGCGCCCACATCTACCTCAAGCTCAGCCGCCTCTCCGCCGAGCAGGGATTCCTCCCCGACGCCCGCCGCTGGGTCCTCGAGTATTCGAATCGGCAGCTCCAGGCCGGGAACGAGGAAGCGGCCTTCACCGGCCTCGAGGAGTTCGCCGACATGTCCGACGACCCGGACGTGCGCGAGATCCTCGCCCGCCAGCTGGCCGGTCGCGGCCGACGCGATGACGCGCTGGACCAGCTGCGGAAAGCCCACGCCACGTGGTCCGCGCGCGGGGATCGCTCGGCCGCGGAGCGCGTCGCCGGCGAGGCCAGGGACCTCGATCCATCGTTCGCCCTGCGCGATGGCGCGAGCGGCGCGGCAGCGGGGGCCGATGCTCCCGCCGATTTCGAACAGCCTTACGTTCCGCCCGCGCGCGCTCCCGGGGGCCTCGATGGTCTGGAGACGCACCGGAGGGGACCCGGCGCCGACTGGCCGGGAATGCGGCCCGAGCCGCTGCCCGGGCTCGAGACCACGGGCCCCGATGTGGAGGAGGAGGAGGAGGAGGAGGAGCCGGAGCCGCTCCCGCTCCTGGACACCGGCTACGAAGCCATCGTGGAGGAGCCGGAGCAAGGCGAGGAGGAGGAGGAGGAGGAGGAGCCGGAAGAGCCGGAAGAGCTGGAGGAGCCGGAACAGCCGCTCCCGCTCATGGACACGGGCTACGAAGCCACGAGCCCGGAGCCGGAGGAAGAGGAAGCGGAAGCGCCAGAGGAGCCCGCCGAGCCGCTCCCGCTCTCTTCGGGAGCGCCGGGGGACATGCTGGAGGCCGAGTCCGTCGAGGAGCCGGAAGCGCCGCAAGCGACCGGGGAGGCGGAGCCGCGCGAGCATGCGGGCGAGCCGTTCGTCGCCGGCCCACCGGAGCATCGGGTGGAGGCCGTGCGGGAGGAACCGGTCGGAGACGCGGGGGCGGGCGAGCCGGCTGATGACGAGCTGCTGGACCTGGCCGACGTGCTGGAGGAGCCGGAGCCCGGCGACGAGGAGCCGCTCCTGGACGTCGGGATGCTGGACCTCAGCTTCGGCGAGGTGACGGGGCAGGGGGAGCCGTCGTACTGGGAAGCGGAGGTAGACCTGGACGCGGTGCTGGACCGGGCCCGTGAGCTGGTGGGCCGGGGGCTGGCGCCGGAGGCGTTGAAGGAGCTCAACATCGTGCTGGCCGCGAACCCGGGCTCCGAAGCGTTGCAGGCGGCGCTGCAGGTGGTCGCGGAGATCATCCGACACGACCCCAACGACGTGGCCGCGCTGCAGCAGCGGGTGGAGCTGGCGTCGAAGCTGGGAGAGCCGGACGTGATGGTGTCGGCGTTCCTCGAGCTGGGGGACGCGCTGGCGAGGCTGGGATCGGAGACGAAGGCGAGGGCCATGTACGAGCGTGTCCTCGACCTGGACCCCGACAATGCGGCGGCGCTGGACGCGCTGGGCGACGGCGGCGATGCCGGCGACGACGAGACCGTGGACCTGTCCGCGGTGCTGCGGGAAATGGGTCCCGAGGAGCGGGCGGCGGCGCTGGCGGGGGAAGCGGCCGGCGGAGACCCGAACGTGGCGGCGATGCTGTCGCAGTTCCGCGAGCGGTCGAGCGACGGCGCGGGCGGGGACGATGCGGGTGACCATTACGACCTGGGGCTGGCGTTCAAGGAGATGGGGCTGGTGGACGAGGCCATCGCCGAGTTCCAGACGGCGTTGACGGGGGGCGAGGAGCGGCTGAAGGTGTACGAAGAGCTGGGCCAGTGCTTCATGTTGAAGCGCCAGTTCAACATCGCGCTGAACGTGTTCGACCGGGCACTGCAGGTGCCGAGGAGCGACGAGCGGGAGCTGCTAGGCGTCTACTACCACCTCGGCCAGTGCCACGAGGAGCTGGGACAGCGTGCCGAGGCGCGCGAGGCGTACGGCCGGATCCTCGACATCGACGACGGGTTCGCCGACGTGCCCGACCGCGTGGCGCGGCTGTGAGCGGCGAAGCGGCGACTGCCGGAACCGTGCGGCCGCGACTCCCGCAGATCCAGGCGCCGGTCGCCCCCGCGCTGGACGTGGTGAGCGACGAGATCCGCCGCATCGTGCTCTCCGACTTCCCGCCCATCCAGGAGGTCAGCGACTACCTGGCGCTGGCGCGCGGAAAGCTGTTCCGCCCCACGCTCCTGCTTCTGGCGAACCGGGTCGGGGACGGTGGACACGAGCGTGCCCCCACGCTGGGGGCGGTCGTGGAGCTGGTCCACCTCGCCACTCTCGTGCACGACGACGCCGTGGACCATTCGGTGCTGCGGCGCGGGATGCCCACGGTGAACGCGCTGTGGAACCACCAGTCGGCCATCATCATGGGCGACTACCTCTACAGCCGCGCCGTCAGCGAGCTGGCCGCGTTCGGACGCACGGAGCTCATCGTGGTGCTGGCGGGGGCCGCCAACGAGATGAGCGTGGGGGAGATGCGGCAGCTGGTGTCCGCGGACGCGCTCGGCTTCACCGAAGAGGACTATTTCCGGCTCATCCGCTCCAAGACGGCCTCACTCATGTCCGCGGCATGCGAGCTGGGCGCCATGGCCGGCGACCAGCGGTACCGCGAGCCGCTCGCCCGCTACGGCCACTTCGTGGGCATGGCTTTCCAGATCGCCGACGACCTCCTCGACTACACCGCCACGGAGGAAGCCACGGGAAAGCCCACGGGGCACGATCTACGGGAGCACAAGATGACCCTCCCGCTCATCGCTGCCATGCGCGAGATGGATGCCGGCGCACGGCACGAGGTCCAGGCCTTCTTCGCCGACCCCGTTCCGGGCGATGACGGCATCCGCCGCGTCATCGACCTCGCCGGTCGGCACGGCGGCCTCGACGTCGCCCGCGCCCGCGCCGATGAGTTCGGCGACCGGGCGGCCGAGGCGCTGGAAGAGGTGCCGGATTCCGCCAGCGCCGCCGCGCTGAGAGCGGCCATCACCTACGTCGTGGAGCGGAGGCGTTGAATGCCTTCGGCGATCGACGGGCCGTACCCCGTTCCGGGCTCGAGAAAGAGGGCATGATGCTGGGTGGAGCGCGACGCAGGGCCGTCCCCCGACTCGTGTGGGCGATTCTCATCGGGCTGTTCCTCGGTGCGCTGTTCACGAAGCTGGCGATCCGCTACCTTCCAGACAGTGCCGGCCGGGAGTTCCTGACTACCTCGGTGTCCGCTTCCATCGGCCCTCTCGGGGTCGACCTGGTCGCCATCGCCTTCGTGATCGGGCCGCTGGTGCTGAATGTGAACGCATTGAGCGTGATCGGTGTACTGGTCATCTGGTTGGTGATGCGTTCGTGGTGGTTCTAGTAGAAAGGTGAGCAGCCATGCCCTTCGGTGGTAGCGTCGGCATCTGGGAAGTGATCCTGATCCTGGCCGTCCTCCTCTTGGTCTTCGGGGCCCGCAGGCTACCGGAGATCGGCGGCGCCCTCGGGAAGGGGATCCGGGAGTTCAAGAGCTCGGTTCGGGACATGGAGGGGGAGTTCACCCGCTCCGCCATGAACACGAACCGTGAGCTGCCGCGCTCCGAAGCGCCGCGCCGGCCGGAAGAGCCAGCGCAGGCGCGCGAGGTCGAGAGCACGAAGGCCGACCCCGCCCAGACCAAGACCGAGTAGCGGGTCGGCCCCCGAGGGGCATGGAACGGCTGCCACCGCCCGAAAGGCGGGTGGGAGCCACCCCTCGAAGGAGTCGATCGCAGGACCCAGCCCTCCCCGGGCAGCCGGCCGCCCGGGGAGGGCTTCCGTACGTCACGGGGGTCCGGGTCGATCGCCCGCGCGGCCGGCGGCCCTGGAGCGCTAGCCGCGCCGGAGGTCAGGCGGCCGCGTCGTCGGCCGCATTGAGGACCTTCTCGCGGTTGTCCACGACGGTGGCGTTGTCGCGGAGCGCACTGAGGAACTCGTCGAGGCGCTGGCTCCGGATGGTGCTGACCACCTGCTGCCGCTGCTGGGGCAGCTGCTCCTGCCATGCAGCGCGGTCCGCCGCCGTGCGGCTCGTCACCTGGATGACGTAGAATGCCTGTTCGGTCTCCAGGAGCCCGCTCGTCTGGCCGGTCTCCAGTCCGAAGGCGGCGCCGATGACGGCGTTGCTCGAGCCGATTCCGGGCACGTAGTCGTCGCGGGTGAAAGGCCCGGCCGTCCTCGCCTCCGCGCCCACGCTGGCGGCAGCGTCCTCGAGGGAAGCGCCGCCGGTGAGGCGGTCCACGACCTGGCGGCCGATGTCGCGGGTTCGCTCATGGCGCGCCTGCCGAAGGAGAATGCCGCGGATCGACGGGGTTGCCTCCTCGAGGGTGAGGGGGCGCTTGTCCTGGCGGTCCACCAGCTCCATGACGTAGAACCGGCTCTGGTTCTCGAAAATCGGGCTGACGTCGCCGACCGGCGGCGCGTCATCGAAGACCCAGTTCACACCCTCGCTCACGTCGCCGACGCCGGGCAGCGTGGGGAGGACCGGGGTGAGCTCGGTGGTCCGGAGCTGGAGCCCGAGCTCCTGCGCGGCGGACTCGAGTGTCATGCGGCCGACCGTGGACTCGAGGGAGTCGACGCGGGCGAGGAGGGAGTCCTCGCTGTCCGGCGTGCGCTCGATCGGGATGAGGATGTGATCGACCTTGGCCGAATCGGCGCTCCGGCTGTCCACGCGGATCAGGTGGTAGCCGAACGGCGAGAGCACGGGCTCCGTGATCTTGCCGACCGGGGCGCTCCACACGGCCTCGTCGAACGGGGGCACCGTCTGCCCCTTCTGGATCGTGCCGAGGGCGCCGCCCTGCGCGGCCGACCCCTGGTCCTGGCTCTCCCGGCTCGCCACCTGCGCGAAGTCGCCGCCGTTCTCGATCTCCTGGCGCACTTCCCGGGCGTGGGCCAGCGCCGCCGCGGTGTCCGCCGGAGTCGGCGTCTTGCTGATCGACGCAACCTTGACCTGCGCCCGCGCGGGCCGCTCGAAATCGCTCCGGTGCGCATTGTAGTAGCTGGCGATGTCCCCGTCGTCGACCGTCACGGCCGAAGCCGGGACGAGCGCCTGCGGGTCCAGGGCGATGTAGCGGACGGAGGCCGTCTCGTGCTCCTCCCGGTAGCGACGCCAGAGCTCGCCGTCCGTCACCACCACCGAGCCGGTGATCTCCTGGAACAGCTTGCTGCGCGGGATCACGCGCCGATAGTACGACTCGAGATCGCGCAGCAGCTGCGGGTCCGCCTGGCCGGAGCCGAGGAAGCGGTGGTACTTCTCCAGATCGAACTGGCCATTGGTCTGGAAGGCTTCCGCGTTGTAGAAGTCCGGCGGCGGCGCGTAGCGTGCGGCTTCCTGAACCTCGCGGTCCGTCACGGTGATCCCGCGCCGCTCCATCTCGTGGGCGAGCAGCCGATCCATCACGATCTGGTTCCACGCCTGGTCTTCCAGCTGTTTGTTCTGGACCGACGTGATGGGCGTGTTCTGCTGCTGCTGGCGCTGGTCGTACAGCGTGCGGTACGCCTCGTTGAACTCCACGTACGTGATGGCGTCGCCGTCGACCTGACCCAGGTCCCCCTGGGCGTTCGCGCTGCGACCACTCACGTCCATCCCCCACTGGAAGACCATGAGACCCACGAAGGCCAGTGCTGTCACCAGCATGATCCACTTCGTGTTCTCACGCATCTGCTTCATGACCATACGACGACGACTCCTCGGATGAGCCAGACACTTGCGGCACAAGCTGCATAAGATACCGCCGCGAGCGCCGCCCTTCAACGGGCGGTCGCGCCGGAACAGCTTCGCGCAACCCCGTACGGGTGCCGGGGTTCACGTTGACATGGTCGAGCGACGACCTCTATCTTCCTCACCTCACCCGAGTTTTTTGCCTGCCGCGTCCCCAGGAGCCGTTGATGTCCGACGCGCATCGCGAAGAGATCGCCAAGCTGGAAGCCCTCTACGCCGAGCATCCGGAGGGCCGGATCTTCACGCATCTGGCCGAGGCCTACCGGAAGTCCGGCCTGCTCGACCGGGCCCGGGCGGTACTCGAGGAGGGGCTGGCCCGGCACCCGTCGTACGCGAGCGCGCACGTCGTGCTGGGGCGAGTGCTGATGGACGAGGAGCGCTCGGAGGAGGCCGAGGCCGAGTTCCGTCGCGTGCTCGAGCTGGACTCCCACAACCTCGTCGCGTTGCGCTCGCTGGGCGACCTGGCCCGCGCCCGCGGCGACGAGGGAGCGGCGCTCGACTTCTACCGTCGGCTGCTGGACGTGGAGCCAGCGGACGCAGACGTGCGGGGGCTCGTCGAGTCCCTCGCTGCCGACCGCCCCGACGCGGCGGAGACGGGCGCCCCGCAGGAAGCCACGCCGTTCGAGGAGGGGGCGTGGTCGTTCAGCGAACCGGGCGCCGCGAGCGAATCGGGTGCCGGGTCCGGGGTCGAGCCGGGCACCGGGCTGGAAGGCGGGGCCGCTGCCAACGGCGCGCCCGAAGGATTCGAGGAGCCCGAGATGGGATCCGGGCCAGAACCGGAGTCGGAGCCCGAGCTGGCGACGCAGCCGCTGACCGGCTTCGAGCCGGGCCCTTCCTTCGAGGCCGTCGATACGGAGCCGTTCGAAGCGCTCGAGATCGACAGGCTGAACGCCGGCGGAAGCGGCGGCGACCCGGGCGCCGCGGACCTGGACACGCGCCTCGACACCGGGGAGGGCGAGCCCGGGGAGTCCGACGGCACGGAGGCGAAGCCGGGCGGGATCGAGCCCGCGCCCGAGTCGGAGCCGTGGTCGCTCGGAGGGTCGGACGACGAGGCTGCGGAGGACGCGCAAGCGCCGAGCGAGTCACCACCCGGGTTGATGACGGAAACGATCGCGGAGGTCTACGCGCGGCAGGGGCTGTACGACAGGGCGGCGGAGGTGTACCGGGAGCTGGTGCGCTCGCGTCCTGGGGAGGAGCGCCTGCACGAGCGGCTGGACGAGATGGAGCGACTGGCGCAGGAGACGCGGAAGTTCGCGCCGCCGCCGGACCCCGGCGCGTGGTCACCGTGGTCTCGCGAGGTCGACGAGGGGCAGGAGCGGACCGGGGCGGGGGCGGGAGGCAACCCGGAGGACACGTCCGTCTGGACGGGCGCGGAATGGGGCGAGAGCCGTTCGGAGTCGCCATACTCGTGGGGCGAGGAGGCGGGGGAGGCCGACACGTCGCCGCCGATCCGGAGCTACGTTCGGTCGCTCGTGGAGTGGACCGGTGCCGAGACCCCGGGCCCCGGGGCGGCGGCCGCGGAGGATTCTTCGGAGACGGCCGGTCTCGAGGGCGGCGGGGAGGGCGGGGAGGGTGAGATGGATGCGTCGGCGGCGGACAGCGGCAGGGACGGCGGCGACGATGGCCTGGACACCTTCCGGGCCTGGCTCGAGAGTCTGAAGCAGTGAAGGTCGAGGTCCTGCACGGGCCCAACCTGAACCTGCTCGGGCGCCGCGAGCCCGGCGTGTATGGTCGTCGGACGCTCGAGCAGATCGACGCGGCGATCCGCGGGGAAGCGGAATCGTTGGGCGTGGACGTGGACACGTACCAGTCGAACCACGAAGGTGCGCTGATCGACCGGATCCAGGGGTCGTCGGCGGACGGATTCGTGGTGAATGCGGGCGGGTACAGCCATACCAGCGTGGCCCTGCGGGATGCGCTGGCTGCGGTGGCCCGCCCGTTCGTGGAAGTGCACATCAGCAACGTGCACGCGCGGGAGTCGTTCCGCCGGGAGTCGATGCTGGCTCCGGTGGCGCTGGCGGTGGTGGCCGGATTCGGCGCGGACAGCTACACGTTGGCGCTGCGGGGCCTGGTCGGGCACCTTCGGAACTCGAGAGGGGAGTAAATACGTGGCGAGAGCACGAGCAGCGGCGACGGAGCCGGAGCCGGGCGAGGAGCAGCGGGAGCAGGAGGCGCAGGAGGCGCAAGAGGCGCCCAGGGCGCCCGCCCGCGAGCCGGCGCCGGGAGGGGCGACGCAGCCAATGGTGGATCTCGAATTCGTGAAGGGCCTGATCGAGGCGGTGGACGCCAGCGGGATCGACTCGCTGGAGATCACGCGGGCGGGGACCCGCGTGAAGATCTCGAAGACGCCTCCTGGCGCTCCGCCTGCGCCCACGTACTTCTCGGCGGCACCAATGGCAGCCGCGCCGGCGCCGCACGCGATGGGGAACGCCGGGTCGGCGTCGGTGACCGCGGGCGGGAGCGGCAGCGGGGCGGGGGGCGAACGCGGGGGTGGAGAGGCGATGGGGGGCGGCGCGGTCGCGGAGCAGGCGGGCGGGAAGAGTGGTCTGAGCGAGGTGCCGTCGCCGATGGTAGGGACGTTCTACCGTGCGCCGGCGCCCGACGCGCCGCCGTACGTGGAGGTGGGGTCGCGAGTGAGCAAGGGCCAGACGCTGTGCATCCTCGAGGCGATGAAGCTCATGAACGAGCTGGAGTCCGAGGTGGAGGGCCTGGTGCGGGAGATCCTGGTGGACAACGCCGAGCCCGTGGAGTACGGGCAGGTGCTGTTCCGCATTGACCCGAACGGCTGACGGCGGCGGATGTTTCGGAAGGTTCTGGTCGCGAACCGCGGCGAGATCGCGCTGCGGGTGATCCGGGCGTGTCAGGAGCTCGGGATCCGGACGGTGGCGGTGTACAGCGAGGCGGACCGGGAGTCGCTGCACGTGCGCTTCGCGGACGAGGACGTGTGCATCGGGCCACCGCCCGCCCGTGAGAGCTACCTGAAGATCCCGCGCATCATGGCGGCGGCGGAAGTGACGGGCGCCGACGCCATCCATCCCGGCTACGGCTTCCTCGCCGAGAACGCGGACTTCGCGGAAATCTGCGAGCGGAGCGACATCGCCTTCATCGGCCCCACGGCGGAGCAGATCCGTCTCATGGGCGACAAGGCGGCGGCGCGCGATACGATGGTGCGGGAGAACATCCCTGTGGTCCCGGGCAGCCCCGGCCCTGTGGATGACCCGGAGATGGCGTTGCGGGCGGCCAGGAAGATCGGCTTTCCGGTGCTCATCAAGGCGGCCGCGGGTGGGGGCGGGAAGGGGATGCGGGTGGCGCCGGACGAAGCCACGTTCGCGAAGTCGCTGCAGGCTGCACAGACGGAGGCTGCGGCGGCGTTCGGAGACAGCAAGGTCTACCTGGAGAAATACCTGGAGCGTCCCCGGCACGTAGAGATCCAGGTCTTCGGGGACACGCACGGCCGGGTGATGCACCTGGGCGAGCGTGAATGCTCGATCCAGCGTCGGCACCAGAAGCTGATGGAGGAGTCCCCGTCGCCTGCAGTGACGCCGAAGCTGCGGGAGAAGATGGGCGCGGCGGCCGTGCGGGCGGCCAGGGCGATCAACTACCGGGGTGCCGGCACCATCGAGTTCCTGCTGGACCAGGACGGCAGCTTCTACTTCATGGAGATGAACACGCGGATCCAGGTGGAGCACCCGGTGACCGAGCTGGTGACCGGATACGACCTGGTGAAGGAGCAGATCCGGATCGCCGCCGGCGAGAAGCTGTCGTTCCCGCCCAGGGGGCCTCTGAAGCTGAACGGTCACGCGCTGGAATGCCGGATCAACGCGGAGGACCCGGCGCGCAACTTCCAGCCCAGCCCTGGCCAGATCACGATCTGGCACGTCCCGGGTGGGCCCGGCGTGCGCGTGGACTCGCACGCGTACCAGGGATACCACGTGCCACCGTACTACGATTCGCTGCTGGCCAAGGTGATCGTCCACGGCAAGGACCGGCAGGAGTCGATCGTCCGCATGCGGCTCGCGCTCGAGTCGCTCATCGTCGAAGGAGTGAAGACGACGATTCCGTTCCTGCTGAAGCTGCTGGAAGACCCGGCGATCATCGCCGGGAAGATGGACACGCGCTACCTCGAGCGGAGGATGGCGGCCGAGTCAGAGGGCGCGTGAAGCTCGACGTCTTCTTCACCCCGGGCGAGCTGGTCGGCTCGGAGCTCCCGAGGTGGGTCGTGGTGGTGGACGTGCTGCGCGCCACGAGCACCATTGTCGAGGCGCTCGCCAACGGCGCGAAAGCCGTGTTCCCCGTGGACACGGCGGACGCGGCTGCGCGACTGGCGCAGAACGTGGGGCGCGACTCGGTGCTGCTGTGCGGCGAGCGGAAGGCGCTCCCGATCGAGGGGTTCGACCTCGGAAACGCGCCGCCCGAGTTCACCGCCGAGCGCGTGGCCGACCTGTCCCTGGTCATGACCACCACGAACGGCACGCGGGCCTTCCTCGCCGTGGTGGAGCGGCGGGGCGGGTTGGTCGACACGGAAGCCACGGCCGTGCTGGCGGGCTCGTTCCTGAACCTGCGCGCCGTCACCCGCCGTCTCGCGGAGGACGGAGAAGCGGCCGCGGTGGTGTGCGCGGGGCGGGAGGGGCGGTTCGCGCTCGAGGACGCCGTATGCGCCGGGGCTCTGGCCGAGGGCGTGGCCGCACTCGCGGGGGGGGTGACCACGAATGACGCGGCCGCGGCCGCGCGGGACCTGGCCAGCCGATACATGGACGACCTGCCGCAGATGCTGGAACGGACGGCCGCGGGGCGCCATCTTGTGGAGGTCGGACATGGCGCCGACCTGGAGTTCTGCGCGCGGGTCGACCGCACCGCCGTGGTTCCGCGTTTCCGCGACCGCAAGATCACGCTGGAGTAGCATGGCGTCCAAAGGCGATGAAGGGCTGCTGACGGAGGCGCAGCGGCGCGACCTCCTCGGGCTGGGGCTCGCGCTGCTGGCCCTGTTCGCCGCCCTGAGCCTGATCCCAACGACCGCCGTCGGGGGCGCATCCTGGGCTCCATCGGGCAACTTCATGGGGGTGGTCGGGGCCGGCTTCCGCAGAGGCGGGGAGGCCGCGCTGGGCGCGGGCGTCTACCTCGTCCCGCTGATCCCGGCGCTGGGCGCCGTGGCCGCGTTCGACTTCCACCCCGGCGCCGCCCTGCAATGGACCATCCTGCTGGTGGTGGCGACGCTCCTCCTCCCGATCGCCGTGGCCGTCCTCACGCTCGGCCGCGACGACGTTCTCGCCCTCGCGGGCATCTGGGGCGTCTTCGTGGGGGCCCCCATGCTTTCCGCCCTCGGCGCCGTGGGGGCCATTCTCCTTCTCCTCTTTCTGGCCGCGGCCGCCAGTGTCGCCACGATCGGCTGGAACCCCGCCCGCTCCGCCGTGGGCGGCGCTTCGGCCGGGGCGCGCGTGCTGCGCGGGGCGGCGGCGTCCATCGACTCGGCCAGGATCACGGCCCCGATCCGCGGGCTGATGCGCCGGAGCGGCCGGTCGGCCGCGGCGCAGGCGGAGCTCCCGCCTGCGGCGGAGCTCACCGCGGCGGCGTCCGCGGAAGCCGCAGAGGCGGGCTCGGACACGCCGGCATCCGCTGCGTCGGCCGTGGAATCCCGAAGATCGCGGGGCAGGGGGCGGAAGACGGAGCCCGAGCAGGGGAGCGTCGCCCACGGGTTCCAGGGTCCGATGACCGCGGGTCCTCCCGCGTCGGCGCCGCCCATCCCGTTGCTGGAGGCGAAGCCGGAGCGGGATCCGACGCTGACGGAGCGGGAGCTGGATCGCCTCGCCACGGTGCTCGTGGAGACGCTGGAGACGTTCAAGGTCCAGGGCCAGATCATCGGGCGAACCACCGGGCCGGTGGTGACGCAGTACGAGTTCGCGCCGGCGCCCGGGATCAAGGTGAGCCGTGTGGAGGCGCTGGACGCGGACCTGGCGCTGGCGCTCAAGGCGCCGAGCGTGCGCATCGTGGCGCCGATTCCCGGGAAGGCGGCCGTCGGCGTCGAGGTTCCGAACCCCGAGCCGGAGATGGTCTACCTTCGCGAGATCGTGGACGCGCCCGCGTTCCAGCGCAGCCGGGGTCAGCTGCCGCTGGCGCTCGGAAAGGACCTGGAAGGGCGGCCCCACGTGGCCGACCTGTCCAAGATGCCGCACCTGCTCATCGCCGGGGCCACGGGTTCGGGCAAGAGCGTGTGCATCAACACCATCATCACCAGCCTGGTCTTCCGGCACACCCCCGAGACGCTCCGCCTCCTGCTCGTCGACCCGAAGATGGTGGAGCTCAGCGTCTATGGAGACCTCCCCCACCTGCGCCACCCGGTCGTCACCGACCCGGAGGACGCCGCGCTCGCGCTGCGCTGGGCGGTCTACGAGATGGAGCGTCGCTACGAGCTCCTGTCGCAGAACAGCGTGCGCTCGATCAAGGAGTTCAACGACCGCCTGCGGGAGGGGAAGCTGCTGCGACGCTCCGAGCCCGTGGGACCCGAAGGCGATCCGGACCGGTGGATCTACTCCGACGGTCCGCTCCCCTACGTCGTCGTGATCGTCGACGAGCTCGCGGACCTCATGTTGTCCGTGCAGTCCGAGGTCGAGCGGCCGCTCGCGCAGCTCGCGCAGAAGGCGCGCGCGATCGGCATCCACCTCATCGTCGCCACCCAGCGCCCCAGCGTGAACGTGATCACCGGCCTGATCAAGGCCAACTTCTCGTGCCGGATCGCGTTCCGCGTGAGCTCGAAGGTAGACTCCCGCACCATCATCGACCAGAACGGCGCCGACGCGCTGCTCGGCAACGGCGACATGCTCTTCCTTCCGCCCGGCACCTCGGACCCGGTGCGCATTCAGGGCGCGTTCATCTCCACGGCCGAGACCGAGCGGCTCATGGGCTGGTACCGCGATCGGGAGGATGCTGGGGAGGGTCTCGGCGGCGGCACGGAGCGCGACATCCTCGAGGTCGTCCGCGAGAAGGAGTACGAGGCCGCCGGCAACGTGGTCGAGGACGCGCTGGAGGACCGCGACGAGCTGTTCCGACAGGCCGCCGAGGTCTGCATCCAGCACGAGCAGGGTTCCACTTCGCTGCTCCAGCGACGACTCCGGATCGGCTACGGTCGCGCCGCCCGCATCGTCGACCAGCTCGAGCACGCCGGTGTGCTCGGTCCCCCGGACGGCTCCAAGCCCCGCGAGGTCCTGGTCGGCCTCGCCGGCCTCGACCTGCTCTTCGCCGGCGAGTCCGACGACCCCCACCACCCCGTCCCCGCCGGAGACCCCGACGCCCCGGCGGACCCGGAGCCATAGCCCCGTGTGACGGCCGCGGCGGAGCGAGAGATCGAAGCGCGGCGGGGGGCGGGCCGTCCGGAACGGCGGGCGGTGTGGCAGGGTAAGCGGGGGGGGCGGGGCCGAACGAGGGCCGACGGCACACCGGGAACGGGCTTACGGGGGCGCATGAGCGGAAGATGGAGCACGCTGGGGTGGGGGGCCGCGCTGGCCGCCGCGCTGGCGGTGGGGCAGGTGGGATGCGGCGCCGAGGCGCCGGACTCCGGCGCGGGCGGGAGCGCGGCTCGCCCCTCGAACGGGGCCCGGACCGCGAACGGAGCCGCTGCCGGCTCGCCGGCAGCCGCAGCCCGGCCGTACGGCGACACGGGGACCGCTGCCCCCGCAGCCACCTCGCCCCTCGCCACGACCTCGCCCCTCGCGACGACGTCGCCCCCGGCCACGGCCGAGCGGCCGACGACTCCGGCCTCCGAGAGGTCGTCCGCGGAGGCCGGCGTGGTGCGCGACCAGGCTTCCCCGGCGGCGGCACCGGGCCCAGGCGAGGCGGTCGACAGCACGGCGGCGATCCTGCGGGCGACGGCGCGCCGGTACGAAGGAGTGACGTCCATGCAGGCGGACTTCGTCCAGGTGCTGAACAACACGCTGCTCGGCCAGGCCACACGCTCGCGCGGGACGATGTTCCAGAAGGAGCCCGGCTACTTCCTGATGCGCTTCAGCGAGCCTGCCGGTGACCTGATCCTGAGCGATGGCCGCTACTTCTGGCTGTACTTCCCAAGCAGCGATCCGAAGCAGGTGATCCGCACGCCCCGCGGCGCCCAGGGTCTGGATCTGCGCGCCCAGTTCATCGGCGACCCCGTACGACGCTTCGACGCCACCTACGGGGGGCGCGCCGAGGTGGACGGCCGGGAAGCGGACGTGCTGACGCTGGTGCCGAGGGTGGAAGCCGGCTACGAGCGCCTCAAGGTGTGGATCGACGCCGGTGACCACCTGATCCGCCGCTTCGAGCTCACAGAGGCGAACGGCGTGGTCCGACACTTCGACCTCAGCGATGTCGTGGTCAACCCTTCGCTGCCCGACCGGCTGTTCCAGTTCACGCCGCCCGAGGGAGCGCAGGTGATCGAGCGTGGCTGAGAGGAAGCCGCTGCCGGTCCTCCCGTCTGGATCGCCGCTCTCCGGCGGAGCGACGGGAGGCGACGCCGACGGAGCGGAGCCGCTGACCGCGGCGCTGGACGCCGCCGGCGTGGTGGCGGGCACCCGCGTCGCCCTGGTGACGCTCGGGTGCGACAAGAACACCGTGGACAGCGAGCGGGTGCTGAGCCGGCTGGTGGGCGCTGGTGTGGAGCTCGCGGCGTCGCCGGAGGAAGCGGACGTGGTGCTGGTGAACACGTGCGGCTTCATCGAGGTGGCGAAGCAGGAATCCATTGAGGCGCTCCTGTCGGCGGCGAGGCTGAAGGAGTCCGGACGCGTGCGGGCGGTGGTAGGCATGGGTTGTCTGGTGCAGCGCTACAAGGCGGAGCTCGAGGCCGAGATCCCGGAGGTGGACCTGTTCCTGGGACTCGCCGAGACCGACCGCCTGATCCCTGAGCTCGCGAGCCGCGGCTTCGTCGCCGTGGACGGGCCGGTGATGGAGCGCCCGCTGCGCGTCCTCAGCTCCGCCAATGCCGGGGTCCATTCGGCGCACCTCAAGATCAGCGAGGGCTGCGATCACACGTGCGCGTTCTGCGCGATTCCCCTGATGCGGGGCAAGTTCCGCTCGACGCCGCTGGACGTGCTCGTGCGGGAAGCGCAGGCGCTGGAGGCCCGGGGCGCGGTCGAGCTGAACATCGTGAGCCAGGACACCACCTGGTACGGCCGTGACTGGGCCCGGGCGCTGGCGCGCGGGGATGCCTCGCCCTTCCGGGGAGACGAGGGCGACGGCTGGTTCCTCGGCCGCCCCTTCGAAGGCATGGCCAACGCCCCGCTCGCCGACCGGTTGGCGTCGCGCGACGCGGAAGGCCCCGTGCGGTCCGGCCCGCTGTCGCTGGAAGGCGTGACGCGCACGGGCGCGCTCCCGCTTCTCCTCGAAAGGCTCCTCGAGGAGACCGGCATCCCGTGGTACCGCCTGTTCTACATGTACCCGTCAGGCATCACGCCCGAGCTGGTGGCGCTCATGGCCAGGGAGCCGCGCATCCTGCCATACCTCGACATGCCGATCCAGCACGGCTCGGACGCGGTGCTGACACGCATGCGCCGGCCGGAGCGCAGGGCGACGATCCTGGAGCGGGTCCGCTGGCTGCGCGACGCGATCCCCGACCTCGCCCTCCGGACCACGTGCATCGTCGGCTTCCCGGGCGAGACGGAGGACGACTTCGAAGCGCTGCTGGCACTGCTCGAGGAAGTCGGCTTCGATCACGTGGGCGCGTTCGCATACTCCGAGGAGGAGGATACGCCGGCGGCCGAGATGGGCGACCAGGTCCCCGTCCCGGTGCGGAGAGAGCGGCTGGAGCGGCTGCTGGACGCGCAGCGGACCCTTTCGCTGGGGAGGAACGAGGTGCGCGTGGGACTGCGGACCGCGGTGCTGGTGGACGCGGTGGACACGGATGGCGCCGTCGCCCGGGCGCCGTGGCAGGCGCCGGAAGTGGACGGGGTCGTCATCGTGGAGGACGGCGCGGGACTCCGGCCCGGGGAGCTGGTGGACGTGGAGATCACGGAAGCGGACGAGTTCGACCTGAGCGCACGCCTGGCGTGAGGGTGCGAACGCACGCGGGGACGGGGCACCGACTGGTCCGGTTGCTGGCGGCGACCGGCGTCCTGGCCTCCTGCACGGTGGCCGGACCGCGCCCGGAAGGCGCCGGCGGCCCCTCTCCCGTGCGTGTCCCCGCGGGCATCGAGGCCGGAGTGGAGCCGGGGGTCCGCGTGGGTGTGGCGGTGGCCGTGGATTCGGCCGTCTTGGGAGGGACCGGGGCGTTCGAGCTGGTGGACGCGGCGGGCGCCGTGGAGGCCAGGGGCGGCGCCGGTGACGTCTGGGTGGTACGGGCGGCTGCCGGGGGTCTCGAGGTCGTTCGCCGGCCCGCCGCAACGGGCGGTACCGGGCGCGCGGCGCCCATTGCCAGGTCCCGCCCGGGCGGGCTGCTCGTCCTTCGTCCTGCGGGCGACGGCCGGGTCACGCTCGGCGATCGGTCCTACCGTGGCTCGCTCCTGCTCCGGGCCGCCGATACCGGGGTCACGGTGGCCAACGCCCTGGACCTGGAGGCGTACCTTCTGGGCGTGGTGCCGCTGGAAATCGGGGCAGGGCGGCCGGCGGAGGAGATGGCGGCGGTCAAGGCGCAGGCGGTGGCGGCGAGGACCTACGCCGTCCGCAACCTGGGCCGGCGCGGCGACCTTGGCTTCGACTTCTACGGTAGCGTCCTCGACCAGGCGTACGGCGGCGAGTCGGCGGAGGACCCGGTGGCGAGCGCGGCGGTACGGGAGACGCGAGGCGAGATCGTCGTCTACCAGGGCGAGCCGATCGAGGCGTACTACCACTCCACGTGCGGCGGACGGACGGCGGCTCTGGACGAAGTGTGGCCGGGTACGCCCCGGCCGTACCTCCGCTCGGTGTCGGACCGGCGCCCCGACGGGGGCTGGTACTGCGAGAGCTCGAGCCGCTTCCGCTGGACGGAGGAGTGGGACGCCGGCGAGCTGGCGGCGGCGCTCACGGCCGCGCTGCGGGCCACCGGCCGCGCCACCGGCCGGGTCACCCGGGTCGATGACATCGAGATCACGCGGCGGACGCCGTCCGGGCGGGTGGGGGAGCTGCGGATCCGGACCAATCTCGGCGAGACGGTGGTCCACGGGGACTCCGTTCGGTGGATCCTGCGGCCGGCGCCGGACCGGATCCTGAACAGCGCGTCCATCGAGCTGGAGCCGGAGGGGCGCGGCCAGGTGACGCACCTCACGGCGCGCGGCGCGGGGTGGGGGCACGGGATCGGCATGTGCCAGATCGGCGCTTTGGGACGCGCACGGGCGGGGGAGTCCTATCGCGAGATACTGGGGACGTACTATCCTGGGACCCGAATTGCCCGACTCTATCGGTGAGCGCCATGCGACGGACCATCTTCGCCCTGCTGCTGCTCGCGACCGCCTCGCCCGCGGCCGCGCAGTCCCTGGCCGACTACGACTACGAGAACCTCGGCCTCCGCGGTGCCGGCGCCGCCCTGGGGTACATGTGGTCGAACCGCGTCCAGAACACGAACGTCTACAGCCTCCGCCTCGATCTCGGCTACCTCGGGCCCGGGGTGCGCATCATCCCGACGCTCAGCTACTGGCAGTCCAAGTTCACGCAGAAGGAGCTCGACGCCCTGGCGGCAAGGATCAACGGCCGGGGCGGCGTTTCCTTCGTGGACGCCCGAGAGCTCGCCCCACTGAAGTGGAGCGACCTCTCCCTCTCCGTGGACGGGCAGTTCGTGTGGAAGACGCCGGCCGCGCTGCTGACGTACGTGGGCGCAGGATTCGGGCTGCACGCGCTCAACGGCCAGGGCGCCGCCATTGACAACACGTTCATCGAGGACCTGCTCGACTCCGTAACGGCCGGCATGTCCGTGCTGGGCGGGCTCGAGCTGGTGCCGGACCCTCGCCTGCGATTCTACGGCGAGGGCCGCTACACGGTCATGAACAGTATCCAGTATCTTTCAGCCGCCGGCGGCGTCCAGTTCATGTTCGGCTCGCCCGAACCCCAGGGCGGGACGGCCCGGCCGGCTCCCGCGCCGGAGGGGCAGTAATGGCGCAGGGCGGCGAGCTGCGGGTGGGCGTGGTGGGGACCGGGGCGATCGCGCAGATCGTCCATCTTCCGCTCCTCAAGCAGATCGACTCCGTGCGGGTGGAGGGGCTGTGCGACCTGGACCACTCGAAGGCCAGGGCGCTGGCCGAGCGGCTCGGCATCCCCAGGGTGTTCCGGAAAGCCGAGCAGCTGTTCGCCTGCGACGAGGTCGATGCGGTCGTCGTCTGCTCCCCCAGCCACCGGCACGAGGAGCACGCCATCGCCGCGCTGGCGGCGGGGAAGCATGTCCTGGTGGAGCGCCCGCTGGCGCTCACCGGGAAGGGTGCGATGGCGGTGTGTCGGGCTGCGGACCGCGCCGATCGGGTGCTCGTCGTCGCCTACAACAACCGCTACCGGCCGGAGGTCCGGGGCCTGCACTCGTTCATACAGGCGGGTGAGCTGGGCGACATCTTCAGCGTCCACGGCACCTGGTTCAACCGGAAGGTGCGTCCGAAGCGGCCCACCTGGCGGCACCGGAAGGACCTGGCGGGCGGCGGCGCCTTCATGGATCTCGGCGTCCAGGTGCTCGACCTCTGCCTCTGGCTCGTCGACTATCCGGACGTGGAGCGCGTCTTCTCCCACATGCACCCGGCCGAAGGCTTCGACGTGGAAGATTCGGCCTCGGCCCTGATGCAGCTGTCGGGCGGGTCGACCCTTTCGGTGCAGGTGACGTGGAGCATGCTCGGCGAGCGTGACCGCCACCACGTGCGCGTGTTCGGCAGCGCCGGCACCGCCACGACGTACCCGCTCAAGGTGTACAAGGAAGTGGAGCACGGGACGCTGGACGTGACGCCTCAGATCACGCCCGGGCAGGAGAACTCCTACACGGCGTCCTACCGCGAGGAGCTGCGCGCCTTCGCAGCAGCCGCCCTCGGGCGCGCCGAGCGCCCGCCGCTGCCCCGTGAGCAGGTGAGCCTCATGCGCGCGGTGAACGCGGTCTACGCGTCCGCCGAGAAGGCGAGGGAAGTCCGGCTGTGAAGGTCCTGCCGGCCCGGGGCGAGCGGGCCCTCCCGCTGCTCGCGGGGGCCCTCCTCGCCCTCTCGTACCCTCCGCTCCGGATCGTCGTCGCTCCCTTCATCGGACTCGTCCCCCTCCTCGTCTTCATCGCCGAGCGCCCGGACGGCGAGGGGGGGCGCTGGAGCGCCACGCGCGCGGGGCTCCTCACGGGGCTGGTCTACTTCGGGCTGCAGCTCTACTGGCTGGTGATCGCCCTCATCTACTACTCGATGCTGGCAATCCCGGCCTACATCGGGACCGTCCTCGTGCTCGCCGGGTTCACGGGCGGCTTCGCGTGGGCCGTCCATTACACCCGCGAGCGACTGCGCCTCCCCCTCGCGCTCGGCGCCGCCCTCTTCTGGCCGACTCTCGAATGGCTACAGGGGCATCTCAGTGACCTCTCCTTCCCCTGGCTCGGCCTCGGCACCGCCCTCGCCTACTTCCCACGCCTGGCCGGCGCCGCCGACCTGGTGGGCGCCCGCGGGCTCACCGTCTGGCTCGCCGCCGTCAACGGCGTCGTCGCCATGCTCGTGGTGCGCTATCGGGACGGGAAGCCAGTGCGCACCCTTGCCCTCGGGCTGCTCGTCCTCCTGGGCGCGCCGATCGCCTACGGCAGCTGGCGCGTGGCCACGCTGCCCATGAAGCCCGCGGCCCGTGTCGCCATCGTTCAGCCGGACATCCCGGAGGACCTGAAGATGGACCGGGAGCTGGCGCTCGACACGTCCATGACCATGCTCACCCGTCTCACCATGGCCGTGGCGGACTCCGGCGTGGACCTCGTGGCCTGGCCCGAGGTGGCCGTTCCCGACTTCGTCCCCTACCGGCCTCGCCTCATGCGCACCGTCGAGCGGCTCAGCGCGCGCGTCGGTGCGCCGATCGTCGTGGGCACGTACGGGCTCGACCGATACGGCGGCCGCGACGTCGTCTACAACTCCGCCATCGTGGTGGACTCCACGGGCGAGAGCGGGCCGCGCTACGACAAGCAGTTCCTCGTCCCGTTCGTCGAGCGCGTGCCGTTCATCGACCCGGCATTGCTGGAGAGCATCGTGGGAAGCGTCCAGTACTTCGGGGGCCTCGGCCGCGGTCGCGGCGCCCCCACGTTCGCCGCGGCCAGTCGCTTCCGTTTCGGCGTCATGATCTGCTACGAGTCCATCTTCGCGCCCCTCGCCCGCCGCTACCGCCGCAACGGCGCCTCCTTCCTGGTGAACGTCACCAACGACGCCTGGTACGGACGACAGGAATGGTACGCACGCACCACCGCCCTCTGGCAGCACCCCGCCCACATGAGCATGCGCGCCATCGAGACCCGCACCGGCGTGGCCCGCGCCGCGAACACCGGCATCTCCATGTTCATCGACCCCTTCGGCCGCAGCTACGAGCGCACTCCTCTGTTCCAGCCCGCCGTGCGCGTCGGCACCGTCTACACCACCGACGCCGTCACCCTGTTCGTCCGCTGGGGCGACTGGCTCGCCTCGCTCGCCGCCATCCTGGCGCTGGCCACCCTGATCGCCGCACGGGCCCGGCGCGGGATCGGGAGACGGGAGCCCTCGACCGCCGGGCGTCGACGGTCGACCGCAGACCGTTGAGCCCCTGGCCGTCGAGCGTTCGCGTCCGGACCCTCCCTCTCACGCGTCGGCGAACGAATCTCCCGGGTCGGGGGGTAGCAGGAGGGGGCCGGGGCGTTTATAATCATCGGCTGGAACACAAAGGAACGGAGCAGCGACGATGAAGCAGGGCATCCATCCGGAGTACAAGCAGGCGACTGTGCATTGCGCGTGCGGCAACTCCTTTGTCACGCGGAGCACCCAGGAGGACATCCACCTGGACGTGTGCTCGGTCTGCCACCCGTTCTTCACCGGCAAGCAGCGTCTGATGGACACTGCGGGCCGGGTGGAACGGTTCCGCCGCAAGTGGGGCAGTGGCGAGCAGGCGAAGGGGAAGAAGGCGCAGGGTACGGCCGCGGAGGGGGCGGAGGCGGAGGCGAAGCAGGATGCCGCTGCGAACGCCACGGCGGCCGCGGAGCCGAAGGGTGGCGCGGAAGCCGACGCGGTCTGACGCGCGACGGCGGAAAGCCCCCGGGGTGTTCACCGGCGGGGGGAGCAGGCTCACGAGGAGCCGGGCGAGTCCCGGCTCTTTTCGCATGAGTGTATGTCACTGGAAACGCGACTTGAACAGACAGTGGAGCGGCACCGTGAGCTGACGATGCGGCTGGCGGACCCGGACGTACTCGGCGACCCGCAGCGACTGCGGGCGGTGGCGCAGGAGCACGCGGATCTCGCGCCTGTGGCGGAGGCGGCGGAGGAGCTGGCGCGGGTGCGCAAGCAGCTGGGGGAGGCGAGGGAGCTGGCGACGTCGTCGGACGAGGAGATGGCGGAGCTTGCGGAGGCGGAAGCGGAGGCTCTGGCGGCACGGGAGGAAGCGCTGATGGACCGGGTCACCCGGCTGCTGGTGCCGAAGGACCCGCTGTCGGACCGTGCCGCGGTCGTGGAGGTGCGGGCGGGGACGGGCGGCGACGAAGCGGCGTTGTTCGCGGGGGATCTGGTGCGGATGTATCTGCGCTATGCGGAGTCGCGGGGCTGGCGGACCGAAACGGTGAACGTGAGCGAAGGGGAGGTGGGCGGGTACCGGGAGGCGGTGTTCATCGTTCGCGGCAAGGACGCGTACGGCGACCTGCGCAGCGAGTCGGGAGTGCACCGCGTGCAGCGGGTGCCGGAGACGGAGAGCCAGGGCCGGATCCACACGTCGGCGGCCACGGTGGCGGTGCTGCCGGAGGCGGAGGACGTGGACGTGGACATCCGTGACGAGGAGCTGCGGGTGGACGTGTACCGGTCGTCGGGTCCTGGCGGGCAGAGTGTGAACACCACCGACTCGGCAGTGCGGATCACGCACATACCGACCGGGCTGGTGGTGACGTGCCAGGACGAGAAGTCGCAGCACAAGAACAAGGCGAAGGCGCTGAAGGTGCTGCGCAGCAGGCTGCTGGACGCCAAGATCGCGGCGCAGGAGGCGGAGCGTTCGCGCGAGCGTAAGATGCAGGTGGGGACCGGGGACCGCTCGGCGAAGATCCGGACGTACAACTTCCCGCAGGGCCGGATGACCGACCATCGAATCAACCTGACGCTGTACAAGCTCTCCGACGTGCTGGACGGAGACCTGGACGAGGTCATCGAAGCGCTGCGGCTGGCGCGCGAAGAGGAGCGGCTGGCCGGCGACGCGGTGGCGTGAGCGACTCGCCGCCTCGTCCGCTGGAGCTGGCCCGGCTCGCCGCACGGCACCTGGCCGAGCGGGGTGTGGAGGATGCTCGCCTCGACGCGGAGCTTCTCCTGGCCCACGTGCTCGGCGTACGGCGGCTCGACCTGTATCTCCAGTTCGAGCGGCCGCTCGGGGCCGCGGAGGTGGACGCGTACCGGGACGCCGTTCGCCGGCGCGGGAAGCGCGAGCCGCTCCAGTACATCACCGGGCAGGCTGCCTTCCGGGAGCTGACGCTTGCGGTGGACCCGCGGGTGCTGATCCCGCGGCCGGAGACGGAGGCGCTGGTGAGCGCCGTCCGGCGCGTCGCGCTCGGAGGCGGACCCGGTCGAATCGCGCACGCGGGCGCGGACGCGATCGCGGGCGTGCGCCCGCCCCGGGCTACGGGGACCATGGCCCTGGACATCGGGACGGGCTCAGGGGCGATCATCCTGAGCCTGCTGGTGGAAGGTGTGGTGGAACGCGGCGTGGCCACGGACGTGTCGGCCGGCGCGCTGGCGGTGGCGGCGGCGAACGCGGAGCGGGCGGGCCTTGCGGGGCGCGTGGAATTCCGACACGGCTCGCTGTGGGAACCCATTGGCCCGGGCGAGCGGTTCGACGTTATTGTGAGCAATCCCCCCTATGTGGGCGAGGCCGAGCGTGCCGCGCTCATGCCGGAAGTGCGGGAGCACGAGCCGGTGCAGGCACTGTTCGCGGACGAGCACGGTCTGGCGGTGGTTCGTGGAATCGTGCAGGGAGCGGCGGGACATCTGGTCGGCGGCGGGCTCCTTGCACTGGAGTTGGGGCTCGGTCAGGGGCCCACGGTGGCCGGCTGGCTCCGGGACGCGGGATTCCCGGACCCGGTGATCGAGAAGGACCTGACGGGCCGCGAGCGCTTCGTGCTGGCGGCGGTGGCATAGAGACGAGCGGAAGGCGGGTACGCATGCACGAGGGGATGCTTGAGAAGGCGAAGGACGTGGGGAGGGCGCTGGGTCAGACCGAGGAATACAAGGCGCTGCAGCGGGCGAGGCAGCGGCTGAACGGGGATCGTGAGTCGGTGGAGCTTCTGAACCGACTGTCGCAGCTGGAGCATGAGATCACCAGTTCGCTGCAGCAGGGGCATCAGCCGGGTGAGGAGGCGCAGCAGGAGTACGAGCGGCTGGCGTCGGACCTCCAGTCCGGGTCGATCTACCAGGGGCTGGTGGCGGCGCAGTCGAACTTCGACAAGCTGCTACAGAAGGTGAACGAACAGATCGGCGAGGGGATCGAGGTCGGATCGAAGTCCAGCATCATCCTGCCTTCCTGACCCACCCATCATGCAGCTCGAGTCCCTGAGGGGGGGTGTCTACCGGATTCTCCGCCCGCTGACCGGCTGGCTGGCCGATCGGCGCGTGCATCCGAACCTGCTCACCACCGTCGGGTTCCTGGTGACCATGAGCTCGGCGCTGGCGTTCGACCAGCACATGGTGCGCACGGGCGGGTTCCTGGTGCTGCTGGGCGGCTTCTTCGACATCCTGGACGGCCGCGTGGCCCGGCTCACGGGTCTGGGCAGCAAGTTCGGCGCGTTCTACGACTCGACGCTGGACCGGATCAGCGAGATCGCCGTCTATCTCGGGCTGCTGTCGCTGTACAACGATTATCGGCTGGAGCTGGGCGACGTGGGCATGATCTACCTGATCATGCTGGCCATGGCCGGCTCCCTCATGGTGAGCTACACCCGCGCGAGAGCGGAGGCGCTGGGACTGGACTGCCGAGTGGGGCTCATGCCTCGAGCCGAGCGCGTGGTTCTGATCGGCGCGGCATCCCTCTTCTTCGGCACCGCGTGGAGGGGGCTGGTGTTGAAGGGCGTCATCCTGGTGCTCGCACTGCTAACGAACATCACGGCAGTCCAGCGCATCGTCTGGGTCTATCAGCATGCCCGGGGCGTGCCGCTGGAACCGTCGTCGCAACCCGAAGAACGAGAGATTGAACGTTGACCGCACCGATTGATATCCGACCGGCCGAGGGGAAGCTCGGCATCCTGGTCCCCGGCCTGGGTGCCGTGGCCACCACCTTCATCGCGGGCGTGGAGTCGATCCGCCAGGGACTCGCCGAGCCGTTCGGCTCGGTGACGCAGATGCAGACCATCCGGTTGGGGAAGCGCACGGACGTACGCACGCCGAAGATCAAGGACTTCGTGCCTCTGGCCGGGCTGGACCAGCTGGTGTTCGGGGCGTGGGATCCGATCGCGGACGACGCCTACGAGAGCGCCATGGCCGCGCGCGTCCTGGACGAGCGGGACATCGAGCCCGTGGGCGAATTCCTCAAGACCGTGAAGCCCATGCCCGCGGTCTTCGACAAGGCGTACGTGAAGCGGCTGGACGGCCCCAACGTGAAGAGGGCGGCGAACAAGCTGGCGCTGGGCGAGCAGCTGCGCGAGGACATCCGTCGCTTCAAGGAAGAGAACGGCTGCGATCGGCTGGTCATGATCTGGTGCGGCTCGACGGAGGTCTACCTGAAGGCGGGCCCCGCGCACGCGACCATCGAGTCGTTCGAGCAGGCCATGCGGGACAACAATGACGCCATCGCCCCCTCCATGATCTACGCCTGGGCCGCGATCAGGGAGGGCGTCCCGTACGCGAACGGCGCTCCGAACCTGAGCGGCGACGTACCCGCGCTGATGGCGCTCGCGGAGGAGAACGGCGTCCCCGTGGCCGGAAAGGACTTCAAGACTGGGCAGACGCTGATGAAGACCATCATCGCCCCGGGGCTGAAGGCGAGGATGCTGGGGCTGAGCGGCTGGTTCAGCACGAACATCCTGGGGAACCGGGACGGCGAAGTGCTGGACGACCCGGAGTCGTTCAAGACGAAGGAGGAGTCGAAGCTCAGCGTGCTCCAGCACATTCTCCAGCCCGACATGTACCCGGAGCTCTACGCGGACTTCTACCACAAGGTGCGGATCAACTACTATCCGCCGCGCGGCGACAACAAGGAAGGCTGGGACAACCTAGACATCTTCGGATGGCTGGGCTACCCGATGCAGATCAAGATCGACTTCCTGTGCCGCGACTCCATCCTGGCCGCTCCCATCGTGCTCGACCTGGCGCTGTTCATGGACCTGGCGGGGCGCGCGGGGATGGGTGGGATCCAGGAGTGGCTGAGCTTCTACTTCAAGAGCCCGATCCACGCCCCGGAGCTCTACCCGGAGCACGACCTGTTCATCCAGCACATGAAGCTGAAGAACACGCTGCGGCACATGATGGGGGAGGAGCAGATCACGCACCTGGGGATCGAGTACTACGAATAGGGTGCGATGACTCGCCTGCCCACGGCGGGCGGCTTACGCGTCGGTCGGCCATGGAGGTCGAGAGAGGCTAGCGGATGCAGGGCAGAGGCATCTTCATCGCCATCGAGGGACCCGAGGGCGCCGGCAAGACCACGCAGGTGCGGCTGCTGGCGTCGTGGCTGGTGGAGCGGGGGATCGAACCGCTGCTGACGCGGGAGCCCGGGGGTACCGGGGTGGCGGAATCGGCCAGGGAGATCCTGCTGCATTCCGATGCGCTGTCCCCGCGGACGGAGCTGCTCCTGATGCTGGCGGCCCGGTCGTCGCTGGTGGAGGAGCTGATCCGACCCGCGCTGGAGGCGGGGCGGGTGGTGGTGACGGACCGCTTCGCCCTGTCCACGATGGCGTACCAGGGGTATGGCCGTGAGCTCCCGCTACAGGAGGTGGCCGCGATGAACGCGTTCGCCACGGGCGCCCTGGAGCCGGACCTGACGGTGCTGCTGGACGTGGACGCGGCCACGGGGGTGGCGCGTCGCGCGTCGGAGGGGCGGGGCGCGGACCGGATCGAGCGGGCGGGCGACGTATTCCACGACCGGGTGGTGGAGGCATACCATTTGCTCGCCCGGCGTGACGAGAGGATCGAGCGGGTGGACGGGATGGCGCCGCCGGAAGTGGTGCATCGGGCCGTGGTGTCGCTGCTCGCCGCGCGCTTCCCGGAAACCTTCGGCGGGGGCAAGGGTTAGAGATGCGTGTCGCACGGGCAGAGGCGAACGCTTCGGAGGACGGATGAAGATCAAGCGCTCATTGGTGGCGCCTGTGGTGGTGGCCGTGATCGGCCTGACGACGGGCGGGTGGCTCCTCCAGCGGGGAGTGGATCCGGAGCAGAACGTGTACCTGCAGTCCCGCCTGCTCGGCGAGGTGGTGGACTACGTGTCCAAGCACTTCGTGGAGGAGAAGAATCCGGACCAGCTCTACCACATGGCCATCGATGGCATGATGCAGGAGCTGGGCGATCCCCACTCGGTGTTCATGACGCCGGACGACTATGCCGATCTTCGGATGCAGACGCACGGCGAGTACGGCGGCCTGGGCATCGAGATCGACATCCGAGACGGCTGGCTGACCGTGATCTCGCCGCTGCCGAACTCGCCTGCAGAGCGGGTGGGGCTGCAGGGAGGCGACCGGATCATCAAGGTCGAGGGGGAGAGCACGAAGGGGTGGACCACGGACAAGGCCGTGTCCGTGCTCCGCGGCCCGAAGGGATCGACCGTGCACATCGCGGTGGCTCGCCTGGGGATCGACGACCCCATCCCGTTCGACATCACGCGCGACGCGATCGAGATCTCTGCCGTCCCCGAAGCGTACATGCTGGACCCTCAGACCGGGTACGTCGAGCTGACCGTGTTCAGCGAGACGGCGACGGACAGCCTCCGCAACGCCATCAATCGCCTGCGGTCGCAGGGGGCGAAGTCGCTGGTGCTGGACATGCGTCGGAACAGCGGCGGCCTGCTCGATCAGGGGATCGGTGTGGCCGACCTGTTCCTGCCGCAGCGCCAGCTGGTGCTCGAAACGCGGGGCCGCACGCCGGACCAGAACCACGTGTTCCACGCCGCGCACCCGGACGAGTACGCGGGAATGAACGTGGCCGTGCTGATCGGGATGCGCAGCGCGTCCGCCACGGAGATCGTGGCCGGCGCGCTCCAGGACCATGACCGGGCGGTGCTGGTGGGGACCACGAGCTTCGGCAAGGGCTCGGTACAGACGCTCTACAACCTGCCGGGCAACAACATCCTGAAGCTGACCACGGCTCGCTGGTTCACGCCGTCGGGGCGGAGCATCCAGAAGCCGTACGGGATCGGGAGCACGCCGGAGGCGGAGGCGGCCACGGCGCAGGAGGAGGACCGTGCGCCGGCGGGCGCGGCGAGGTCGGAGCCGCAGAAGGACTCCGCGAACGTCCCCGTGTACCACACGGACTCGGGGCGGCAGGTGCTGGGCGGCGGTGGGATCACGCCGGACCTCCTGGTCCTGGACACCCTGACGGAGGGCGAGCAGGCGCTGGTGGAAGCGCTGGATGGGCACGTGAACGAGTTCAACAACGCGCTCTATGCCTACGCCGTGGACTACGCTCACGCGCATCCCGAGTTGAAGCCCGGGTTCGCGGTGACGCCGGAGATGCTGGCCGGGTTCCACCAGGCGCTGGCGAAGCACGGCGTCGACGTGGACCCCAGCGTGTTCGAGCAGGCCGCACCGCTCATCTCGCACCGGCTGGCGAACGAGGTGAGCGTGAACCGGTTCGGGCGCGAGGAAGCGTGGAAGCGGCTGATGTCCGACGACCCGCAAGTGGCTGCCGCCGTGGACCTGCTGCATGGCGCGGGCTCGAACGGGGACCTGTTCGCACAGCTGCCGGCGTACGCGCAGCGGAAGGGGCTGACCCTCGGCACGGACTACAAGGCGTCGTCCGACCCGCACGCGGGCATGCGCTGACGCCTTGCCGCTCTCGGTCTGGCTGACGCTGGCCGGCTCCGGGCTGGTCATCGGCTTCCTTTCGGGGCTGGTCGGAATCGGAGGAGGGGTGCTCACCGTGCCCCTCCTCTATTTCGTGTACGGCCACCCTGGCTGGAGCGGTGTGGACGTCGCTCCCGAGCTGGAGGCGGTGGTGGCCCACGCCACCAGTCTCCTGGTGATCGTCCCCACCGCGCTGGTCGGCACGTGGGCGTACCACCGCCGCGGCGCCGTGGCCTGGAAAGCGGCGCTTCCCATTGCTGCGGCCTCCGTCGCCGCCGCGCTGGCGGCCAGCCGGGCGGCGCCGCTCCTGCCCCAGGCAGCCCTGAAGGAGGCGTTCAGCGTGGTGCTCCTCGTTTCCGGGGCTCGCCTGCTGAGGCGAGCCGACGGGGCGGTCCGGGAGGAGAGCGAGACGCGGCCGCGGGACCTGCGGCCGGGCAACCTTCGGGGCGGAAGCGGTCTCGGCACGCGCAGGCGGAACAGGCGACCGTCGCCAGCCGACGGCGGGCCCGCCGCGTCCCGACTGCTTCTGGCATCGGTCGGCGGGGTCGGGGTGGGACTTCTGTCGGCTCTGCTCGGGGTAGGCGGGGGGATCGTCGCCATCCCGGTGCTGGTGCACGTGATGCGACTGGACCTGGGGAAGGTGGCCGCCACGTCCATCGGCGTGATCCTCTTCACTGCCGCGGCCGGCGTGCTCGGCTACGCCATGTCGGATCCCGGCGGCGCGGGCCTCCCAGCCGCAACGGTTGGCTACGTGAACTGGGGCGCGGCGCTGCCGATCATCGCGGGCTCCGTGGCCGCCGTCGGGATCGGCGCGCTGGTGAACCAGCGACTGCGAACGCCCACGCTGCGAGCGCTCTTCGCCGTGCTCTTCCTGGTGCTGGGTGTGGATCTGGCCGTGCGAAACGCGGCGGCGCTGCTACGCCTCTTCTGAGCCGGGACGCTGCGCGGAAGCCGGCGTTCGCGCGTTGGCCGGCTCGTGACGCCCGGGTATATTGCGGCCCATGACCGAGAAGGCGGCGGGGGCGGGAGGCCCCGAACGCACCCGGGCAGGGCTGGCGCCCTCGCCCGGGTTCGTACTGCTCGTGGCAGTCCTCGCCATGAGCTGGGGCGGCCCGCTCGTCCGGTACACCACGGCCCCGCCGCTGGCCGTGGCCGCGTGGCGGGTGACGCTCTCGGTCCTCTTCATCGCCATCGTGGTGGCGGTGAGGGACCGCGGTCGGATCGTGCGCTCGCTGAGCGCGCGCGACTGGGCAGCCGCGGTGTCCGCGGGCGCGTTCCTGGCCGGCCATTTCTGGACCTGGATCGCATCGCTGAGCTACACCACGGTGGCGAGCTCTGTGGTGCTGGTGAACACGCAGCCGGTGTTCGTCGCGCTCCTCAGCGCGCTGTTCCTCCGCGAGCGGCCGGTGGCCAGGCAGTGGGCGGGCATCATGGTGGCCGTGCTCGGCGCGGCCGTGATCGGCTGGGGCGATTTCCGGGGCGGACCTGCGCCGCTGCTGGGCGACCTGCTTGCCGTGGCCGGCGCGGTCTTCGTGTCCGCGTACTACGTCATCGGCCGGCAGCTGCGGCAGCGGCTGGATCTGTGGAGCTACATCGCCGTGGTGTACGGCGCCGCGGCGGCGATCCTGATGGTGTCGGTGGCCGTGCACCCGGGAGTGGCCGTGTCCGGCTACGCAGGCCGAGACTGGCTGGTGTTCCTGGCGCTCGCGGCGGGTCCCATGATGGTCGGGCACACGGGCGCGAACTACGCGCTGCGGTACGTGCGAGCCTACGTGGCCAACCTGGCGCTCCTGGGCGAGCCGATCGGAGCCACGCTCCTGGCCTGGTGGCTGCCCGGGATCGGCGAGCCGCCGAGCCGGCAGCTGGTGCTCGGGGGCGCGCTCGTGCTGGCCGGCATCGCGCTGGCGGTAAACCGGCGCGTGTGGACAGGCGGTCGGCGCGATGCGCCATGGGCGGAGCGAGGGAAGCGCGGCACAATGGGAGCGGGAGATGGATGAGCGGACGCGGGCGCTGGTGCGCCTCTCGGCGTCGCTGACGGCTTCGGAAGCGGCGCAGGCGAAAGCGATGGAGGCGGCCGCGCGGATCGATGGCGAGGCCGCGGAGGAGGTGCTGCTGCAGAGCTACCTCTTCCTCGGGTACCCCGTGGCGCTGAACGCGCTCGGGCTGTGGCGCCGACGGACGCGCCGTCCTCCGTCGCCACCCCGGGAGCCGCCCGAGTCCGGGGGATGGGAAGCGCGCGGCGAGCGCGTTTGCGCGGCCGTGTACGGCCGCCAGTACGCCGCGCTCCGGGAGGTCATGGCGGCGGCTCACCCGGAGCTGGACCGGTGGGCGGTCACGGAGGGGTACGGCAAGGTGCTGGGGCGGCCCGGGCTGGAGCTCGGCCTCCGGGAGCTCTGCATCGCGGCGATGCTGAGCGGCACGACGTCCATGCGGCAGCTCCACTCGCACCTCCGGGGGTGCTTGAACGTCGGCGCGTCGCCCCGGGAGGTGGCGGACACGCTCGACGCCGTGGCCGGCATCGTCGGCGAGGAGCGGGCGCGAGAGGCGCGCCGGGTGTGGGAGCGGGTGCTTGCTCGCTGGAACCGAAAGCAGGAGGACTGAGTGTTGTTCGTCGACCAGGTCACGATCCACGTGTACGGCGGCCCCGGCGGCGCCGGGGCCGAAGCGTTCCGGCGCGAGACGTTCGTCCCACGGGGGGGGCCGTCGGGCGGGGACGGGGGCCACGGCGGGGCGGTGATCCTGCGGGCCGACGCGCAGCTCAGCACCCTGCTCGACTACCGGTACAGGGAGCATCACAAGGCGGAGCGCGGGCAGCACGGCGAGGGGAAGAACCGCACCGGCCGGAGCGGCGAAGACCTCTACCTTCGCGTGCCGCCCGGGACGTACGTGGCGGATGCCGACACGGGGGAGCTGATCGGAGAGCTGCTGGAGGACGGTCAGGAGCTGGTGGTGGCGCGCGGCGGTCGGGGCGGACGGGGGAACGCGGCGTTCGCGACGTCCACGAACCGGGCCCCGCGCAAATGGGAGCCCGGGGAGCAGGGCGAGGAGCGCCGGATCCGGCTCGAGCTGAAGCTGATCGCCGACGTGGGTCTGGTCGGGTTCCCCAACGCCGGGAAGTCCACGCTACTTTCCCGGGTCTCCGCCGCGCGCCCGAAAGTGGCCGACTACCCGTTCACCACGCTTCAGCCCAACCTGGGCGTGGTGGAGCTGTCGGGGACGGGGCGGTCGTTCGTGCTGGCCGACATCCCGGGCATCATCGAGGGAGCCCACGAAGGGAAGGGGCTCGGGCTGCAGTTCCTCCGCCACATCGAGCGGACCCGCTGCCTGGCGTTCCTGGTGCCCGCCGACAGCGAGGACCCCGCGGCCGAGCTGGAAACGCTCCGTTCCGAGCTGGCGGCGTACTCGGATGCACTGGCCGGGAAGCCGGCGTGCGCCGTGCTCACGAAAGCCGACCTGCTGCTCCCGGACGAGCGCCCCGCCGCGCCCGCGGCCGAGGAGATGTGGGGATCGTACGTCGTCTCGGCCGTCACCGGCGAAGGGGTGGAAGAGTGGAAGGAAGGGGTGTGGCGACAGCTGCGCGAGCAGGCAGGGGAGGCGGAGGAAAGCGAGCCGGAGCCGTGGCGGCCATAGCTCCGGTGCGCCCGGGCGAACGGGAGCTGAGGGCGTTGCTGCACGCGCTGGCGCTGACCGGGGTTGGAAGCGCGCGCCTGCGTGCGTGCGCGAACGACGCCGCAGGGACCACGAGCGCACGAAAGGCCGCGGCGGAGCAGCTGACGGCGGAGCTCGCGGCGGATCGGGCGACCTCGGACCCGGCGCGGGCTGCCGTGTTCGAGCGTCTGGCGGAGCGGGTCTCGAGACGGCTGTCGCCGGGCGAGAAAGCGCGGGCGCGCGGTTGGGGCTCGCGGGCACTTGCGACGATCCGAACGCGCGGGCTGCACGTCCTCACGCCGCGCATGCCGCAGTATCCGCCTCGCCTGCTGCACCTCGACGTGCCGCCGTACCCGCTCTTCGCCGAAGGGCGGCTCGAGCTGCTGGACGGACCGGCGGTGGCCGTGGTGGGCACGCGGGCCTGCACGGCCACCGGACTGGAGGCGGCCAGCCGGATCGCCGTTGGGATCGCGGCGGCGGGGGTGGCCGTCGTGAGCGGCCTGGCGCGGGGGATCGATGGTGCGGCGCATCGCGCGGCCGGTCCTTCGCGGACGATCGGGGTGCTGGGGTGCGGGATCGACGTGAGCTATCCTCGCCAGCACGCCGACCTGCAGGCGGCCATCGGTCGGGAGGGCCTCCTGCTCTCCGAGCAGCTTCCCGGTACACCGGCGGCGGCCTACAACTTCCCCCGTCGGAACCGGATCCTGGCAGCACTGGCCACGGGCGTGGTTGTGGTGGAGGCGCCCGCCACCAGCGGCGCGCTGATCACCGCAGGGATCGCGGCCGACCTGGGGCGAACCGTGTGCGCCGTTCCCGGTGCGGTGAACAGCCCGGCGAGCGAGGGGAGCAACGCGTTGATTCGCGATGGTGCCGAGCTGGTGACGAGCGCGGCCGAGGTCCTGTCCACCCTCGACTTGCCTCTCCCGCCCCCCGAGGCGGAGGATGCGCCGCCGCCGGAGCTCACCGGGGTGGGGCTGGCGCTGTGGCGGAGCATGGGGGCGTGTCCCCGCCACGTCGACGAGCTGTCCGGGGAGCTGGGTCTGGACGTCGGACAGGGTCTGGCGTCGCTGTTGGCCCTGGAAATCCAGGGCCACGCCCGGCAGCTGCCCGGGCTCCGCTTCGCGCGCGGGTGAAGCTCGGCCGAACTGCTCGGACGCCCGAGGGTATCCACGGTCGTGAGACCCGAATACCTGTACGTGCACGCCCCGTTCTGCGCACGCCGCTGCAGCTACTGCGACTTCGCGGTCAAGGTCGCGCGGCAGCCGCCGGTGGAGGCGTGGACCGGCGCGATCGCGGGCGAGCTCGGCATGGTGGCGCGCGAGCACGGCTGGACCGAACCGCTGCATCTGCGGACGCTCTATCTCGGGGGCGGCACGCCGTCACTCCTGGGGCCGGGCGCGTTCGGGCGGCTGCTGGACGGACTGTCGGCGCACGCTGTCGTGCCGCATGGAGGGGAGGTGACGGCGGAGGCGAACCCGGAGAGCTTCACGGCGGAGCTCGCGGCGGACTGGGTGGCCGCGGGCGTGAACAGGGTGAGCTTCGGCGCCCAGACCTTCCACGAGCCGAGCCTGCGCTGGATGGGGCGGCTGCACGGTCCCGACGGCCCCGGTCGCGCTGTACGCGTGGCCAGGAGCGCGGGGCTGGAGAACGTCGGGCTCGACCTGATCTTCGGGCTGCCGGAGCGGCTGGGGCGGGACCTTGCGGCCGACATCGACGCGGTCCTCGCCCTCGAGCCGGAGCACATCTCGGTGTACGGCCTGTCGGTGGAGCCGGCCACTCCGCTGGGGCGGTGGGTGAGGGAGGGGCGGGAAATCGCACCGGACCCGGACCGATACAGCGAGGAGTATGTGGAAGTGTCCCGACGGATCACGGCTGCGGGGTACGAGCACTACGAGGTTTCCAACTTCGCGCGCCCGGGTCGCTGGTCGCGTCACAACGCCTCCTACTGGCGGGGCGACCCGTATCTCGGGCTTGGCAACGGGGCGCACTCGTTCGTGGGAGGCGAGCGGTGGTGGAACCAGCGCGACTGGGATGCGTACCGCGTTGCGGTCGAGGAAGGGCGCTCGCCGGTGGCGGACCGGGAGACGATCGGCCCCGCCGAAGCGCGTCTGGAGCGGACCTGGCTGGGGCTGCGTACACGCGAGGGTCTTTCTCAGTCGGAGCTGACGCCCGAGCAGCGCGCCGCAGTGAGCGCGTGGGAGGCGGAAGGGTGGGCGGAGGTGAACGACGGCGCAGTGCGCCTGACGGTGGAGGGCTGGCTGCTTCTGGATCGGCTGGCCGTGGAGCTCGAGGCGATCGCCGGGTGAAGCGGCCGGGATCGCGTCGCTTGAGATCGACGGTCGGCAGCGCCATAGTACGGGACTGGTCACGGACGATCTCAACGGTGCATCAGATCTGACGATGAGTGGAGCATCGCTCACAGAACGGGAACAGCGCGTCCTGGATGCCGTCATCCGGATGTACGTGGAGACGGCCGAGCCGGCCGGGAGCCGCACGGTGGCGAAGCGGTTCCGTCTCGGCGTGTCGCCGGCCACGGTGCGCAACACCATGGCGGATCTCGAGGAGAAGGGATTCCTCTACCATCCGCACACGTCGGCGGGGCGGATCCCGACGGACCAGGCGTACCGGTTCTACGTCGACACGCTCATGCGTCCCCGGCGCTTCACCCCCGCGCAGACGAAGAGGCTGCGGGACGAGCTGGAGAGTGGCGCGCTCGGGCCGCTGGAGCGGCTGGTGCGACGCGCGACGCAGGTGATGGGGCTGCTGACCGGCGAGCTGGGGGTGGCCATCGCGCCCTCGGTCGACGAGGTCGTGCTGGAACGGCTGGAGCTGGTGGCGCTGTCGCCGGAAAAGGTGCTGCTGGTCCTGACATTGCGAAACGGGATCGTGCGAACGGTGTACGTGGACCTGCCGCTGTCGGTGCCACCCGAGACACTGCTGTCGCTGACCGTGGTGCTGAACGAGCGGCTGGCCGGACAGACCCTGGCGGAAATCCGGTCTACGCTCCCCGACCGCCTGCGCGACGCCGCGCCGGCGGAGGATGCCACCGCGAAGGAGCTGCTGAACATCTTCCTCCAGTCGGGGGATGAGTTCTTCGATCTTTCGGGCGACGACGTGCATCTCGGCTATACGAGCGTGCTGGCGAGCCAGCCGGAGTTCGAGTCGGGGCGAGACCTGCGGGAGCTGATCCAGCTGACCGAGCAGCGGGACCTGCTGGCAAAGGTGCTGGCGTCCCGGGCGCACGACCACCGGCTCCAGATCAGCATCGGGAACGAGAACCAGACGCCGGAGCTGAGCGGTTTCACGCTGGTGACGTGCGAGTACCAGGTGGGTGAGCTCGTGGGCATCATCGGCGTGATCGGGCCGACGCGGATGCCGTACGACAAGGTGGTCACGATCGTGGACAACACGAGCCGTATCGTGTCGGAGCTGTACACCCCGACGGTGGACCTGATTCCGCCGGACCAGAAGAACTGAACGGAACGGATGCGAGACTACTACGAGATTCTTGGAGTGGACCGGAGCGCCGACGGCGATGCCATCAAGAAGGCGTACCGCAAGCTCGCCCTCAAGCACCATCCCGACCGCAACGGCGGATCGAGTGAAGCGGAAGAGAAGTTCAAGGAGGCGACGGAGGCGTACGAGGTGCTGCGCGACACCCAGAAGCGGAGCACGTACGACCGCTTCGGCCACGCGGGGCTGAAGGGAGGGCGCGGCAGCGCCGGCTTCAGCGGCTTCGACTTCGCGGACGCGCTCAACATCTTCATGCGCGATTTCGGCGCCTTCGGTCTGGAAGACCTGTTCGGGGGCGGGCGCAGAGGCGGGCGGAGAGGCGGGCCGCAGAAGGGCGCCGACGTCCGGATCCGGCTGCCGCTGACGTTGAAGGATGTGGCCGAGGGCGTGAAGAAGAAGCTCAAGGTCCAGGTGCTGGATCCGTGCGACGAGTGCGGCGGCAGCGGCGCCGAGGGCGGGGCCCCGCCCGTGACCTGCGAGACGTGCGGCGGCGCCGGCGAGGTGCGTCGCGTCCAGCGCTCCATGCTCGGCCAGCTCATGAGCGTGACGCCGTGTCCGACCTGCGGCGGCGAAGGTCGGGTGGTGAAGGACCCGTGTGGCGCGTGCGGCGGCCGGGGGGTCACGCGGGGCGAATCAATGCTGGACGTGGACGTCCCGGCGGGCGTGTCGAGCGGGGATTACATCACGCTGCGGGGGAAGGGGAGCGCGGGGCCTCGCAGCGGGCCACGCGGCGACGTGTACGTGGTCGTGGAGGTGGAGGAGGACCGTCGCTTCGTCCGCGAGGGTGCGGACCTCTACTACGAGCTCCCGGTCACGTACGCCCAGGCAGTGCTCGGAGACCGGGTCGAGGTGCCGACCGTGCTGGGCGCTGCGGAAGTCCACATTCCGCGGGGAACGCAGTCCGGTATGATGATCCGACTTCGCGGCGAAGGGCTGCCGCGGCTCCAGGCGGCCGGCCGCGGCGACCTGATGGTGCGCGTCGTTGTGTGGGTCCCGGGCGATCTCGGCGCCGAGGAGGAGAAGCTGATCCGGGCGCTGCGGAAGGTGGAATCGGCGGCGCCGGAGTCCGTCGAGCAGCCGGGCGAGCCCGGCGGGTTCTGGAGCCGGGTGCGGCAGGCCTTCACGGCCTGATGGGTCGACGCTGGCTGGTTCTGACCGTCCGGGTCCCCTCGGGCGAGCTGACCGATGAGCTCGCCGGGGGGCTCGTCGCGTTGGGGGGGACCGCGGTGGAGGAGGAGCTGGATCTGCTGACCACCTACGTCCCCGAGCCCGCCGACGTGAATGCATTCCTGCTCGAAGCCGCAGATCGCGTACGCGCAATTGCCGGCGCCGAGCTCGAGATGTTGTGGGGCTGGCAGGAGGACGAGGACTGGAGCCGGCGGTGGAAGGAGGGGCTCGCCCCCCGTCGCGTGGGCGAGCGTCTGACCGTCACCCAGCCGTGGAACCCGGTGCCGGAGGAAGGCGATGACGTCGTCATTGTCGTGGATCCCGCGTCCGCGTTCGGCACGGGAGAGCACGCCTCCACCCGGGGCGCGCTCCGCCTCCTCGAGTCCGCCGTCCGACCTGGCGACCGGGTGCTCGACGTGGGTGCGGGCACGGGCATCCTCTCGATCGCGGCCGTGCGGCTCGGGGCGGGGAAGGTGGTGGCGGCGGAGGCGGACCCCGGCGCCATGGAAACGGCCCGGGAGAACGTGGAGCGGAATGGCGTCGCCGCCGCGATCGAGCTCGCACAGGCCGTGGTGGACGCCGCCTACCTGGCCGATCGGCGGGTCGATGGCTTCGAGGTCATCGTAGCCAACATCCTGAGCGGGGTGCTGATCCCGCTCCTCCCGCACTTCCGTGCCGCGCTGGCGCCGGACGGGCGCCTGATCCTGGCCGGGATCACGGAGTCGGAGGCCGGGGAAGTGACGGCTGCCGCGAGATCGGCGGGTCTGGCGCTGGAGCGGGAGGACGTGGAGGAAGAATGGTGGGCTGCGCTGCTTCTCCCGGCGAATTGACCGCCGGAGCGAGGGCGGCGCAGGTGCGCCCGCCGGCGGCCGCGAGGCCGAAGGAAGGGTGGGCGGCGAGCACTTCGCGGACGGTTGCACGGAGCAGGCCGGACACTCCGCCCGGCGGCGCCCCGGGCACGGTGGCGTCCGCGGGCGCCACCAGCGCCGCGCAGCCGAGGCCCGCAGCGTCCAGCGCCGTCGCGTAGGCCATGCCCCGCTCTCCGGCGATCCGGAACCCGGCCGGCGGCGCGAGGACCACGAAGCGGGCGTCCTGTCGGAGCCGCTGCTCGAGGTCCGCGACGGCCGCCGCGCCGGGCCGGCCGAGCCGGTGCGCAAGCTCGGCCACGCTGAGGGCCGGACGCGGGTCCGAGGAGATCTCGCGGGCGGCGGCGTCCAGCAGGGTATCGATCACGGTGGCCTCCGGGTGCCGGGGACACCATGATGAAGCGGATGCCGGGGCGCCGGAATGGTCCGACGCGTCGCGCACCGGGAGGAGTGGGACAGGATGGAGGGGAAACTGAAGGATCGTCTGCGCGGGGACCTGAACGAGGCGCGTCGCTCGAAGGACCGTCTGCGCACGATGCTGCTGACCACGACGCTCTCCGAAGTCCGCAACCGCGAGATCGAGCTCCAGCGCGAAGCGACCGACAATGACGTCCTCGCCGTGGTCGCCCGCGCCATCAAGCAGCGGGAGGAGTCGGCGGCCCAGATGCGCTCGGGCGGGCGCGAGGATCTGGCGGAGAAGGAGGCGAAGGAAGCCACGCTGCTGCGCGCGTACACGCCGGCCCCGGTGTCTGAAGCGGAGGTGAGGAGCATGGTGCGCGAGCTGGTTGCCGGCGGTGCCACGGACGTCGGTGCGGTCATGAAGGGATTGATGCCGCGCATCAGGGGGCGCTTCGACGGCAGGGAAGCGAACCGGATCGTCCGCGAGGAGCTTTGAACCGACACGCCTTCCGCGTCCTCCAGCTTTCCGCTGCTCTCGACGTGGTCGCTGAGCGGGCCACGAGCGACCTCGGCGCCGCGGCCGTGCGCGCGCTCGAGCCCACCGATGCGCGGGCGTGGGTGGAGGCGGAGATGGGTCGCGTGCACGCCATGATGTCGTTCGTGCAGCGGACGGAAGGGTGGGCCGTTCCCGCGATCCCGGACCTGCGCGGCGAGCTGACGCGGCTGGCCAAGCGGGGCTCCGTGTGGGACGGGCGGACGCTTCTCGACGGTGCGGCGCTCATGCGCGCCAGCCGCAGCACCCGGCAGGCGCTGGGGCGGCACACGGAAGAGCTGCCGGCGCTGCGCGGATTGCGCGAGCGCATGGCGGACCTCGAGGACGAGGCTCGAGCCATCGACCGCGCCATCGACGACGCCGGCGACGTCCGCGATGATGCCAGTCCCGCCCTCGGCCGGATCCGGCGCGAGCTGCGCGCCCAGCGCAGCAGCATCGTGGAGCGCCTCGAGCGGTTCATCGCCGCCCTGCCGGAATCGCACCGCGTAGCGGACGCCTCCGTCACGGTACGGGAGGGGAGGTACGTGATCCCCGTGCGGCGAGAAGGCCGCTCCCGGGTGGGCGGGATCGTGCACGACGAGTCGGCCACCGGGACGACGCTCTTCATCGAGCCCCCGATGGCGCTGGACTTGATGAACCGCGTTCGCGAGCTGGAGCTGGCCGAAGCGCGCGAGGTGCAGCGTATCCTGGAGGTGCTCACCGACGCCCTCCGGCCCCACGCCGAGGAGCTGCGCGACAGCCTCGAAGCGCTCGTGGCGTTCGACTCTCTCTACGCCCGCGCCCGCTACGCGCTCGAGCACGCCGCCGAGCCCCCCGAGCTTTCGGACGACGCGGAAGTCTATGTGGTGGTGGCAGGCCGGCACCCGCTGCTGGCGGAGGCGGACCGGGGCGTCATCCCGTTCGACCTCCAGCTCGACCCGGGCGAGCGCACGCTCGTGGTCTCCGGCCCCAACACGGGCGGCAAGACCGTGCTCCTGAAGAGCATCGGGCTGCTCAGCCTCATGGCGCAGGCGGGCGTCGTCCCGCCGGTCGCGAAAGGGACGCGGCTCCCCATCTTCGGCGACGTCTTCGCCGACATAGGCGACGAGCAGTCCATCGAGGCCAGCCTTTCCACCTTCTCGGCCCACCTCTCGAACCTGCGGGAGATCGTGGCCGAGGCCACGCACCGGTCCCTGGTGCTCATCGACGAGATCGGCAGCGGAACGGATCCGACCGAGGGGGCGGCGCTGGCACGCGCGATCCTCGTGGAGCTGACGCGGCGGGGCACGCTGACCGTGGCCACGTCGCACCTGGGACAGCTCAAGGTGCTGGCGGGCGAGGAAGCGGGAGTCGTGAACGCATCGCTCCAGTTCGACTCCGACCGGCTCGAGCCTACGTACCGTCTCCTCAAGGGGATTCCCGGGCGCAGCTACGGGCTGGCGATCGCCCGCCGGCTCGGCTTCCACGAGTCGCTCCTGGAGCAGGCTGAATCGCTGCTCCCGCGCGGGGAGCGGGACGTGAGCCAGCTCCTGGCCGAGCTGGAGACCAAGGAGGGCGAGCTGGCGGAAGCCGTGGTGAGCGCCGAGCGCGAGCGCGCGGCCGCGGAAACGGCACGGGCGGACGCAAATGCGCTGCGGCAGGAGATGGAGGTTCGAGCGCGCGAGGTGCGACGGCGGGAGCAGGACGCGGAGCGCCGCGCCCGTCAGCAGGCAAGGGACCTCCTCATGAACGCGCGCCGGGAAGTTGAATCGGCGATCGAAGAGCTGCGCCGCACGGTGGAAGCCGGGGCGGGAGCCAAGGCGTTCGAGGAGGCCGCGACGGCCGCGAGGCGGCGGGTCGAGCAGGCGGCGAGCCGACAGGTGGAGAAGGCGCCGGACCGCCCCGCCGAGCCCGACCCGGAGGTCGACCCGGATCTCGCCGGTGAAGTGGAGACGGGGGCCACGGTGCGGATCGCGGCCACGGGAGCGCGCGGCACGGTCGTGGAGGTGCGGGACGGTCGGGCCACGGTCGAGAGTGGAGGGCTGCGGCTGGACCTGCGCCTCGCCGACCTGGAGCCGGCCGCGCCGCAGCCACCAGGGGGGGCCGGACGGCGGTCGGGCGGTGGAAAGGGGGGCGGAGGGGGCGCCGCCCAGGCGCCGGAGCGGCGGGGCGGCGGCTGGAGCGGGCCGGAAGTGAACGCGTCGCCGGAAGTGCAGCTGCTGGGCCTGCGGGCGGAGGAGGTGGCGGGAAGGCTGCAGCCCGCACTGGACGCGGCCATCCAGGCGGGGCTGCCGAGCCTGCGCATCGTGCATGGGAAGGGAACGGGCGTGCTGCGCGAGGTGGTGGCCGAGCTGCTCTCCGGGGACCCGCGGGTGGTCTCGTTCCGCGCGGGCCAGCTGGGGGAGGGAGGCAGCGGCGTGACGGTCGCGGAGCTGGGATGATCCCCGATCACGTGGTGGATGAGGTGCGCGAGCGCGCGGACATCGTCGAGGTGATCGGCGAGTTCGTGTCGTTGAAGCGCTCCGGCAAGGACTTCAAGGCGCTCTGCCCGTTCCATCACGAGAAGACGCCGTCGTTCTACGTCGTCCCGGGCAAGGGTTTCTACAAGTGCTTCGGCTGCGGCGAGTCGGGCGACGTGTTCTCCTTCCTCATGAAGCACGCCGGACTCAGCTTCAACGAGGCGGTGGAAAAGCTGGCAGCGCGCGAGGGAGTCGAGATCCCGCGCACCGAAAGCCGCCCGGAGGACGACCCGCTGCGCGCCCACCGGGAGGTCGTGGCGTATGCCGCGGACTTCTACCAGCGCCAGCTGCGTGATGAGCGGGTGGGCGAGCGCGCCAGGCGGTACCTGGCGCAGCGGGGGATCGATGAGCCGGCGGTCGAGCGCTTCCTGCTCGGCTACGCCCCCGACGACTGGCGAGCGTTGCGCGAGGCCGCGGCCCATCACGGCTACGAGGACGAGCTGCTCGAAGCGGCAGGGCTGGTGAAGCGGAGCGAGAAGAGCCCGGAGCCGTACGACCGCCTGCGGGACCGGCTGGTCTTCCCCATCACCGACGTGCGAGGGCGCGTGATCGCCTTCGGTGGCCGTGTCATCGGGGGCGACGCCGCGGGGCCGAAGTACCTGAACTCTCCCGAGACGCCGCTGTACCACAAGGGTCGGGAGCTGTACGGTCTGCACTGGGCGAAATCGGCCATCCGGCGGGAGTCGGCCGCACTGGTCGTGGAAGGGTACATGGACTACGTTTCGCTGGCCGCGCGGGGAGTGGAGAACGTGGTCGCAACGCTGGGCACCGCCATGACGCCGGAGCAGGCGCAACTGGTCACGCGCTACGCCAGCCAGGTCCTGATGCTCTACGACAGCGACCCGGCGGGGTTGCGCGCGACCTTCCGCGCGGGAGACGAAGTGCTGCGGGCCGGCGGCCACCCGATGGTGGTCACCCTGCCGCCCGGCGAGGACCCCGACTCGGTGGCTCGCCGCGCGGGCGCCGCCGCGCTGGAGCCGTTCCTGGACGGGGCGGTGGACCTGCTGGAGCGCAAGTTCCAGATCCTGGAGGAGCGCGGGTACTTCGAGGACGTGGATGGCGTCCGCAAGGCGCTGGACGGTCTGCTCCCGACGCTCCGCGCCGCACGCGACGCCACGCTCCGGGACATCTACCTGGATCGGGTGGAGAAGCGCACCGGGGTGCGAAGGGAGACGCTGGAGAACGAGATCCAGGCCGCCTCCCCGTCGCCACGTCGAGCTGCGGCGCAACGCCGGGAGGCGCCACGACCGGCTCCCGCCCGAGATGCGGCGGAACGGCTGCTTCTGCTTCTGCTGGCGCGCGACCGGCAGCGGCTGGAACAGGTGGTCGATGCGGTTTCGCCCGAGTCGTTCCGGGGCGCGGTGAACCGTGAGCTGTTCGAAGCCCTGCTCCGCCACGCGGCCGCCGGAGCTGATGAGACGGCGGCGCTGAAGGCGAGCGAGGAAGCGCGCGCGCTGCTGGAGGAGCTGCTGGCGGATGAGACCGAAGCGACGCATCCGGACGAGATGTTCGTGGACGCGCTGGAGGAGGTTTTGGTCAAACCCAAGCTGAAGCGGCTCCACGAGCTACAGGGTCTGATCGCGGAACGCTCGGGGCCGGACCAGACGGCTCTGCTGGCGGAGGCGTCTGCGCTGAAGCAGGAGCTGACCCGGAGGGCGGGCGAGATCCGCTCTCTGGGGGCGAAGGCATCCAACCGGTGGCGCCGGGGTGGATGATGCGGTCCCCAAGTGGATCCCACACGGAAGAGGAGGATGATGGAGGAGACCTACCAGGCACTGCTGGAGCTGCAGGAGCTGGACCTGAGGATGGAGGAGGCGCGCGAGCAGGTGCGTCGGTTCGAGCCCGAGCTCGAGGTGCTGGAAGCCCCCGTCCTGGCGGCGGAGCAGGAAGTGGAGTCGCTGCGGAAGCGGCTGGATGAGCTGAAGGCGGAGGCACGGCGGCTGGAGCGCGGAGCGGAGGACAAGCAGGCCCAGCTGAAGAAGTACGAGAGCCACCTGGACCGGGTGCGGAACGCGCGCGAGGAATCGGCGGCGCGGGCGGAGCTGGACCTGATCCGAAAGGCGATCGAGGCGGACGAGACCGACGCGCTGACGGTGCTGGACCAGGTTCGCCGCACCGAGCTGAAGCTGGACGAGCTGGAGAAGAAGCTTGCAACGACGCGGGCGGAAGCGGCCCCACGTCGCCAGGAGCTGCTGGAGGGCCGGGACACGGCGGCGAAGGACCTCCAGGTCCTGGAGCAGCAGCGCGAGAACAAGCTCGTGCGCATGAACGGCAACGCCGCCCGACTGTACGAGCGGATCCGGGGCGGGAAGACGACCGTGGCGCTGGCCAGCCTCACAGCCGACGGGGCGTGCGGCCACTGCTTCAGCATCATCCCGCTGCAGGAGCGGAACGAGATCCGGCGTGGCGAGGCGCTGCACCGTTGCGAGGCGTGCGGAGTGATCCTGTACGCCGACGACTGATCCCCCGCACGGCCGGCCGGGTCCGGCCCCCAGAACCATGACCACGGTACCGCCTCCCGCCCGACGCTGGCGTGTGAACGGCGCCCCCTCCGCAACCGAGGCCGCGCGCCTCGCCGCGGAGCTGCACCTGCCGGGGCCGCTCTGTCAGCTCCTGGTGGCTCGCGGCCACGCGGAGCCCGAATCCGCCAGGGCCTTCCTCCGGCCGTCGCTCGACGCCCTCCACGACCCGACCACCCTCACGGACCTGCCCGTCGCGCTCGACCGCCTCCGCTCCGCCATCGATCGGGGCGAGACCATCCTGGTCCACGGCGACTACGACGTGGACGGGATGTGCGCGGCCGCGCTGTACACGGGCGTGCTCCGACTGCTGGGCGCACGCGTCGTCCCGTTCGTGCCCCACCGGACGCGCGATGGCTACGACCTCGGACCGGCCGGGATCCGGCGGGCGGCGGAGGCGGACGCCCGCGTCATCCTCACCGCCGACTGCGGCACGGTGGCTCACGACGCGGTGGAGGCGGCGGGACGGGCCGGGATGGACGTGGTGGTGACGGACCACCACACGCCGGCCGCGACGCTCCCCGCCGCGCGGGCCGTCGTGAATCCCAGGCGAGAGGACTGCCATTACCCGAACCCGCACCTGTCGGGAACCGGCGTGGCGTTCAAGGTCTCGCTGGCGCTGGCACGCTCGTACGGCGTGGCGGAGCGCGAGATCCACTACTTCCTCGACCTGGTGGCGCTGGCCACCGTTGCGGACGTAATGCCGCTGACCGGGGAAAACCGGGTCATGACGCACTTCGGGCTGCGCGTCCTGCGGGCGACCCGAAACCCCGGTCTCCGCGCGCTCGTGGAGGTGGCCGGGCTGGGGGACCGGGCCCTCACCGCGGGCCACCTGAGTCACGGGCTGGGACCCAGGCTGAACGCAATCGGCCGCCTTGACGACGCCGGCACCGGGCTCGCCCTCCTCCTCTCCGACGGGAGCGGCGCGGGCGCCCTGGCGGCGGCCCTGGAGTCGGCCAACGCCCGGCGGCAGTCGATGGACCGCGACATGGTGGCCCGGGCGCAGGCGCTGCTCGAACGCCGAGATCGAGCGGGCCGCGACCGCGCCATCGTCCTGGCCGAAGAGGGGTGGCACGCCGGTGTGATCGGGATCGTCGCGTCGCGGCTGGTGGAGCTCTATCATCGCCCCACCGTGCTGATCGCGATCCCCGGCGACGGCGGCCTCGCCCGCGGAAGCGCCCGCTCCATCCCCGGCTTCGATCTCCTCGATGCGGTGCGCGCGTGCGGCGAGCACCTGGAGCGCTTCGGCGGCCATGCGGCCGCGGCCGGCTTCGACATCCGCCCCGATCACGTCGAGGCGTTCCGGGCGGCGTTCGAGGAGGAGAGCCGGCGCCGGCTGCCCGACCCGCCGGTGCCCGAGCTGCGGGTGGACCTGGAGCTGACGCTGGGAGAGGTCACCCCCGAGCTGGTCAGGTACCTGGCGCACGCCGGGCCGTTCGGCGCCGGGAATCCGACGCCGGTGTTCGCGTTCCGCGGCATTCGCGCGGCGGACGCCAAGGCGGTCGGGGCGGAGAGCCACCATCTGAAGCTGCGTCTCGTGGACGGCAGCGCGTCTCTGCCGGCGATCGCCTTCCGCATGGCGGGGAGTCACGGCCATCTTGCCGGCTCCGGCGAGCCGGTGGACGTGGCCGCGCAGCTCCAGGAGGACAGCTGGAATGGGCGGCGCCGCATCCAGGCACGGGTCTTGGACCTGCGGCCGGCGGAGTGATGCGCATCATCGCGGGCCGGTGGCGCGGCCATCCGATCCAGGCGCCGCCCGGAGGACGGACCCGGCCGACCACGGATCGGGTCCGCGAGGCGTGGATGAGCATGCTCCAGCCGGTGCTCGAGGACGCGCGCGTCCTCGACCTCTTCGCCGGCTCGGGCGGCCTGGGGCTCGAGGCCCTCTCGCGCGGCGCCCGCCATGCCACCTTCGTGGAGAAGGCCGGCCCGGCGCTTCGGACGCTGCGTGCCAACATCCAGAAACTGGAGGCCGGTCCCGTGACGGAGATCGTGCGGGGCGACGCCGTGGCCTACGCGGAGCGGCTGGAGCCCGGGGCGTTCGACATCGTGCTGGCGGACCCGCCGTACGGCTCGGGCGAGGCGCGCGCCGTGGCCGACCTTTTCCTGCGGCGCCCGTTCGCGGACCTTCTATGGATCGAGCACCGCGTGAGCGACCCGCTCCCGGAGGATGGGGACGCGGACACCCGGCGCTACGGCGACACCTTGATCACCCGATACCGAGCCAGCGAATGAGCGAACCCAGCGGCTGCGCCACGGCCATCTACCCGGGCTCCTTCGACCCGATCACGAACGGTCATGTGGACATCGTCCGTCGCAGCCTGCGGTTCTGCGACCGCGTGGTCGTGGCGGTGGGGCACCGGGCCACCCAGCCGAAACAGGGGCTCTTCACGGTCGAGGAGCGGGTGGAGCTGATCCGCTCGGTGTTCGCCGATGAAGACCGGGTGGAAGCCACCGCCTTCACGGGCCTGCTCGTCGACTTCGCCAGGGAACGAGGCGTCCGCCTCATCGTGCGGGGCCTCCGGGCCGTGTCCGATTTCGAGTACGAGTTCCAGATGGCGTTGATGAACCGGGACCTGGATCCCGAGATCGAAACGCTGTTCCTGGCCCCCGACGCCCGATATTCCTTCCTCTCTGCCTCCCTGGTGCGCGAGATCGCCACCCTCGGCGGGGACGTGAGACAGTTCGTGGCGTCCGTGGTCCGGGACCGCCTGATACGGAAGCTGACACCGCAATGAGTGGATTTCTCGATACCATTGCGGAGCGGGCCACGGCGGCCCGACGCCGCATAGTCCTTCCGGAGGGACACGACCCCCGCACCATCGACGCGGCCGTCCGCCTGAGGGCGGAGGAGCGCGTCACGCCGATCATCCTCGGGCCCATGGAGCAGCTCCGGCGGTCGCTGCACGAGAAGGGGGCGGACCCGGATGCGTTCCAGCTGAGAGACCCGGGCGCCGACGAGCGCTACCCCGTGTACGTCGAGCGGCTGATGGAGATCCGCAAGGACAGGGGGCTGACCGAGGCGGACGCGCTCGCGTGGGCGAGGGACCCGCTGGTCTTCGGGGCCATGATGGTGCGCGAAGGGGAGGCGGATGGCTCCGTCGCCGGGGCCGACCACCCCACGGGCGACGTGATCCGGGCCGCCATCCGCTGCGTGGGCCTCCGGCCGGGCATCTCCATCATCTCGTCCACCTTCTACATGGTTTGCCGGCCGTTCCGGACGGATGAGACCGACGAGGTGGTGCTCTCGTTCACGGACGGGGCCGTGGTCCCGGACCCGGACGCGCGGCAGCTCGCGGACATCGCCCGGGCATCGGTCGAGGCGAGGCGGAAGATCGTGGGGGACGAGCCGGTCGTCGCCTTTCTCTCCTTCTCGACGAAGGGGAGCGCGGAGCACTCGCGCGTGGACAAGGTGCGCGAGGCATTCGCCCTTTTCCGGGAGGCTGAGCCGGACGTGAAGGCGGACGGCGAACTGCAGGTGGACGCGGCGCTCATCCCGGCCGTCGCGAAGGGGAAGGCCCCCGAGTCGCCGGTGGTCGGGCGCGCGAACGTGCTGGTGTTCCCGGACCTGGACGCGGGCAACATCGCCTACAAGCTGGTGCAGCGGCTGGCGGCGGCGGAGGCGATCGGGCCCGTGCTCCAGGGGCTGGCAAAGCCGTGCAACGACCTGTCGCGCGGTGCCACGGCCGGCGATATCGTGGCCGTGGCCAGCCTGACGGCGTTGCAGGCGTCCGACTGACGAGGCACTTTTCTTGCCCCCGCGGGGCCAACGCATACGTACCGATACGGAGGGAGCATGGGCTTCGAGGTGACCAAGCAGGACGACGTCACAGTCCTCGATGTCGAGGGACAGCTGATCGTCGGCAACCGGCAGGAGTTGAAGCAGAAGGTGCTGGAAGAGCTGGAAAACGGGGAGCGCAGGTTCCTCATCGACTTCGACCACACCGGCTACATCGACTCTTCGGGTCTGGGCGTCCTCGTGAGCCTGTCGAAGAAGATCCGCGAGCAGGGGGGCGAGCTGAGGCTGGCCAACCTGAACGAGGATCTGAGGACGCTGTTCGAGCTGACGAAGCTGGACACCCTGTTCCAGATCTCGAATAGCCGCGAGGAGGCGATGGGTTCCTTCTGATCTACCTCGTCGTCGGGGTGCCCGTTATCCTACGGGTGGGCCGAACCCGACGCGCAACGCCGAACGAGGTGGGCGGATGGAAGACCGACACGTCCTCGAGCTGCCGAACGACCTGGGCGCGATCGAGCGGAGCGTCGAGCACCTGCTCGATCGCTGCCGGGCCGCCGGCTTCGACGAGACGCGCCTGCGCCTGAACCTGCGCGTGGGCGTGGCCGAGGCGCTCGCGAACGCCATGCTCTACGGCAACTCGCGGGACCCGCGCAAGCGCGTTGTGCTGGAGTGCTGGTGCAACGAGCGGGAGGTGCGCGTCCGCGTCACCGACGAGGGCACCGGGTTCGACCCGGAGACGCTCCCGGATCCGACTCTCCCGCACAATCGCATGCGGGCCCGGGGCAGGGGCGTGTACCTGATCCGACAGCTCATGGACCGAGTCGAGTTCAACGACCAGGGCAACTCCATCGAGATGGTGCTCAAAGCGGAGTCCGATACCCCTCGCCAGGAGCTGCGCGCGTGACGGAGACGCTCAGGCGACCGCCCGTCCCTCTGCCTCCGGGTGCCGTGCAGCTGCTGGACGTGTACACCTCCGGCCACCCCGACCGGTTTGCGCGGCTCTGGGCGCGTCACGACGACGAGTGGTTCCGTCTCTATCCCGAGGCCGGGACGCACGGCGAGGATCCGATCGGCGCCGCGCGCACATCTCTGCGGGTCGACGGCCGGGCCTACGAGCTGGAGATGGCGGGGCCGGGGGGGCGGGAGGATGCCGAGTTTCTCGCCCTGGCGCTGGGAGCGAGCCTGCGGCACGAGATCGAGGCCCGGTCTGCGGCAAGGGAGCTGAGCGACCGCTACGAGGAGATCAATCTGCTCTACACGATCTCCGAGATCCTGGCGTCGTTCCTGTCCATGGAGGAAGCAACCACGCGGATCCTGGAGGAGGTGGCCGACGTGATGGGGGCGAGGCGCGCGGCACTCTGGGTGGTGGACCGCGGGCACACGCACCTCACGCTCACCGCGGCCGTGGGCGACGAGGGGCTCACCGGGCCCATCGACATCAACGACCAGCGCTCGGTCACCGCGCGCGTCTTCCGGGAGCGGCAGCCGATCAACCTGGAAAGGGGAGACCGGCTGCCGCAGGGGACGATGCGCGAGCCGCGGCCCCACGGCGAGGAGCCCTACCTGTCCGTCCCCGTCAACTTCACTCCGCCGGACGGCGGCAGCCGCACGCTCGGTGTGGTGACGCTGGTGGGCCGCCGCACGGAGGTACGCTTCAACGCCGGCGATCTCCGGCTCCTCACCGCCATCGCCAGCCAGGTGGGCGCGGCGCTGGAGACGCAGCGGATCGTACGCGAGAGTCTGCGCCGCGAGCGCATCGAGCGCGAGCTCGAGCTGGCGCACGACCTCCAGCTCAAGCTGCTGCCCGACGCCCACCAGTTCGCCCGGACGGCCCGTGTCGCGGCGCGTTGCGCCCCGGCGGAGTCGGTCGGCGGCGACCTGTACCACCTGTTCGAGATGTCGGGCGGCCGCCTGGGCGTGGTCATCGGGGACGTCTCGAGCCACGGCTTCTCGGCCGCGCTCATCATGGCCCTGACCATGAGCGCCATCGCCATCTACGCGCAGGAGTCGAGCACGCCGGGCGAAGCGCTGCGGCGGGTGCACCAGGCGCTGATCGACGAGCTGGAAAGCACGGAGATGTACCTCACCATCCTCTTCGCGGTGGTGGACGCGGCGCGCGCCGAGGTCGTTTTCAGCAACGCCGGACACCCTCACGCGTTCGTCGTGCGCAGCGATGGCGGCGTGGCTCGGCTGGGCGCGACCAGCCCTCCGCTCGGCACGATCACGCTCCCGGAGTATGGCGAGGACCGGCTGCCGTGGAACGGCGACGACATGCTCGTGCTTTTCACCGACGGGCTCTCCGACGCGTTCTCGGGAGCTTCGGGGATCACCGGGGAGCAGGCGCTCATCTCCGAGGTCGTGGGGCTCCGCGCGGCGCAGCCCCAGGCGATCCTGGACGCGGTCTTCGAGCGGGCGACGGGCGGTCGGCTCGACATCCCGGCCAATGACCGGACGGCGGTGCTGGTGCGGAGCTGACGCCCCGGTGCGCGCCAAGAAGTCCCTGGGGCAGAACTTCCTCATCGACCCCAACCTCCAGAACAAGATCGTTGCCGCCCTCGACCCGGAGCCGGGGGACCTGGTCGTGGAGATCGGCCCCGGCCGGGGCGCCCTCACCGGCCGTCTCGCCGGACACGTCCGGCACCTCATCGCCGTCGAGCTGGACGACGCTCTCGCAGCGGAGCTGACGGCGCGCTACGGTGACGACCCGGACATCGCCATCGTGCACGGCGACGTGCTGGGATGGGATCCCGGCCCGGCTGTCGGTGGTGCGGTCTACAAGGTCGTGGGCAACATCCCGTACAACATCACGTCGCCCATCCTCTTCCGGATCCTGGAATGGAGGCCGCGTCCCGAACGGATCGTGCTCATGGTCCAGAAGGAAGTGGCAGAGCGGATCATCGCTGATCCCGGGACCCGCGCATACGGCGCCCTCACCGTAGGGCTGCGCACGGAGGCCGAAGTCGAGCGTCTCTTCAATGTCGGCAGGGGGGCGTTCCGCCCCGTGCCGAACGTCGATTCGACGGTGATCCGGCTGTGGCCGCGCCCGACGCCGGAAGGCGCGGGACGCGGCGAGACACTGCGCTCGCTCACTCGGGCTGCGTTCGGGATGCGGCGCAAGCAGCTCCAGAAGATCCTGCGCACCGCGCCAGGCTACGGCCTGGAGGCGGATGCGGCGGAGGCGGTGCTGCGGGAAACCGGGCTGGAACCGGAAGTCCGCCCCGAGCAGCTGTCGCCCGAACGTTTCATCGAGCTGGCCGCCGCGCTCGAGCGGCTGGATTTCCCTCGCCCGGAGGCGTGAACCCTTGAGCACGGACGGCGCGTCGGAGCGGCAGAGGAGCGGCGCGGGCGCTTCCACCGGGGCCGTGCTGCGGAAGCTCGGGCTGCACCGGCGCGACCTGCGCAGCTGGGCCATGTACGACTGGGCCAACTCGGCGTTCGCCACCACGGTCATGGCCGCCGTGCTGCCCATCTACTACCTCAAGGTTGCCGGCAACACGCTGCCCGGGGTCGTCGCGGCGGCGTACTGGGCGTACACGGCCGCGGCCGCCCTGGCGATCATCGCCGTCATCTCGCCCGTGCTCGGCGCCATGGCCGACTACATGGGCGCCAAGAAGCGCTTCCTCGCCGGCTTCATGCTCCTGGGCGTGGCGGCCACGGCCGGCCTCACTTTCGTGGGGCCCGGGCAATGGGTGAAAGCATCCGGATTCTACATCCTCGGCAACATCGGCTTCACTGGCTCCATCGTCTTTTACGACTCGCTGCTCCCCCACATCGCCTCCGATGAGGAGATGGACCGTGTGACCACCGGCGGCTGGGCCATGGGCTACGTGGGCGGCGGGCTGCTGCTCGTGCTCAACGCCCTCATGCTCACCCATCCCGCCATGTTCGGCCTCGCCGACACCGCCGCCGCCTCCCGCGCCGCCTTCGCCACCGTCGCCGTCTGGTGGCTGCTCTTCTCCATCCCAGTGCTCCGGAACGTCCCGGAGCCGCCTCGTCGTATCGAGGCCGGAGAGGGCGGTGGCCGGTCGAACCCGGTGAGGATCGGGTTCCGTCGCCTGCGCGAGACGATCGGGGAGCTGCGGCAGTACCGCCAGCTGGCGCTGCTCCTGGTCGCGTTCTTCTTCTACAGCGACGGCATCGGCACCATCATCAAGATGGCGACCGTGTACGGCAGCCAGATCGGGCTTCCCACCGGCGCCATCATCGGCGCCCTTCTGCTGGTCCAGTTCGTGGGCGTGCCGTTCACGTTCGCGTTCGGCGCGCTCGCCGACCGGATCGGGACCAAGAACGGGATCATCGTGGCGCTCACCGTCTACGCCGGCATCTCCGTGTTCGGCTATTTCGTCACCGAGACCTGGCACTTCTTCGTGCTGGCGTTCGCCGTCGGCATGGTGCAGGGTGGGGCGCAGTCGCTCAGTCGTGGACTCTTCGCATCCATGATCCCGAGGGCCAAGTCGTCGGAGTTCTTCGCTTTCTTCAGCGTCTTCGACAAGATGGCCGGCATACTCGGACCCGTGGTCTGGGGGATCGCCAGCCAGATCACCGGCAGCACCCGCGTGGGCATCCTCGCCATCATCGTGTTCTTCATCGGCGGCATCGCCCTGCTCCGCCGCGTCGACATTGAGGAGGGACGACGCGTGGCGCGCGCCGAGGACGCCCGCATGACCGCCGCGCCCGCGCTGTCCTCCGGCTCCGCCACGTGAGACGCGCACCGTGACCGCCGCCATCGCCGCCATCGCCGGCACCGCCGCCGGCCTGGCCATTCTCGCCGCCGCCGCCGCCTGGCGACGCGGGCGACGGCGTGTTCGTCAGCTCGAGGCTGCCCTGGAGGAGGCGCGCAACGCCGGCCGGGACGCCGCCGACGCACGCGAGCTCTTCTTCGACCTCGTCACGCACGAGCTCCGCTCGCCCCTCTCCGCCATCCTCGGCTACCAGGAGCTGCTGGCGGACGGCGCGTTCGGCGCGCTCCGCGACGATGCCGCCGACGCCGTGGAGCGCATCGGCCGCTCCGCCAGCCACCTCCTCCACCTGATCGAAGGCGTCGTCCTGCTGAGCCGCCTCAGCGGCAGCGACGTGCCCCTCCAGCGCGCTCCCGTTTCCCTGGCGCTCCTCCTCACCCCCGTGGCCGACGCGTTCCGCGCCCACGCCCGCGAGCGGAACATCCAGGCCACGGTCCGCATCCCGGAGAGGCTCCCCACCATCCTCACCGACCAGGACCAGCTCGTGCGCGCCCTGGACCTGCTCGTCACTTCCGCCGTCAAGCACCCCGCCGCCAACGCTCTCGAGCTGGAGGTCGAGCTCCACGACGACGGCGCCACGGTCCATGTGCGCGGCACCGCCCTGCGGCTCCAGGAGCACGAGATACCCGAGCTCCGCCTCGGCCTCCGCCTCGCCGTCGTCGCACGCATCGCCGCAGTCCTCGGCGGCGAGCTCGTCCTCTCGCCCTGCGATGCTCCCGTCGTCCGGGCACTGTCGTTCCGCATCCGCGGCCGCGTCGCGGAGGGCGTCGCAGCTTTTGACGGGGTTTCCCGCCGAGGGTAGGTTGTTTGTGAACGAATTCACATACCCCGCGGACGCGGTCCCCCAGAATGAAAAAGGCATCGGAGCCGACCATCGCCCGGCTGTCGCTCTACCTGCGCCTTCTCACGGAGCTCGAGGAAGGGCGGGTGGAGACGGTCTCGAGCGAAGAGCTGGCGAGGCGGAGCGGGACGTCGGCGGCGCAGGTGAGGAAGGACCTGTCGCTGTTCGGGACGTTCGGCAAGCGCGGCCTCGGGTACGGGGTGAGGGACCTGGAGAGGCGGCTGAAATCGATCCTCGGGCTGGAACGGCGCTGGGGAGTGGCGCTGGTGGGGGCGGGGCGCATCGGCGCGGCGCTGCTGGGCTACGAGAACTTCCGGCGGCAGGGCTTCGATTTCCGCGCGGTGTTCGACACGGACCCGCGGAAGGTGGGTAAGCGCTGGAACGGCCTGGTGGTGGAGCCGGATTCGAAGCTGGAGCGGCTGCTCCCGGAGCGTGAGATAGAGATCGCGGTGGTGGCGGTGCCGGCGCGGAACGCGCAGCGTGTGGTGGACCGGCTGGTGCGCTGCGGCGTGCGCGGGATCCTGAACTTCGCGCCGGTGCGGCTCGAGGTTCCTGCGGGAGTGTGGGTGAAGTCCGTGGACATGACCGTGGAAATGGAAGGGCTGTCGTACGCGCTGACGCAGGAAGACCTGTAGGGCGGGCGTGCAGGGCGGTGCAGGCTGAGGCCTCGGCGGTCAAGGAGCTAACTGGTGGCGGAGCGGCGGGTGCGGGTGACGAGCGAGATCGGGGCGTTGCGACGAGTGATCTGTCACACGCCGGGCCCCGAGCTGTTGGCGGTGACGCCGTCGACGAAGGAAGACTTCCTGTACGACGACATCATCGATCTTGAAGCGGCGGGGCGGGAGCACAAGCGCTTCAAGGCGCTGCTTTCGCGGTTCGCGGAGGTGTACGAGGTGCGGGACCTCCTGAGCGAGATCATCGACGTCCAGGAGGCGCGCTCGTTCCTGGTGGAGCGGGTCATGGACGTGGCGCGCTCGGAGCCTCTGGGGGCGTTCCTCCAGGAGCTGCCGGGAGACGAGCTGGTGAGCATGTTCGTTGAGGGCCGTGAGGTGGACCCGGGCCCGCTGGCCAGGCTGCTGAACGCGGAGACCTACGCGTTGCCGCCGCTGCCGAACCTGTTCTTCACCCGGGACGCGTCCATGGTCGTGGGCGACGGCGTGATCATCGGATCGATGCGTTACACGGTGCGGTGGACGGAGGAGATCCTGATGAAGTCGCTCTTCACGTTCCATCCCGGCCTGCAGAACGGCGGTCTGATCTACGACGGCAGTGAGGAGCGGCGCGTCGGCTACACGCTGGAAGGCGGGGACGTGCACGTGCTGCGCCACGACACGGTGGTGATGGGGCTGTCGCAGCGCTCGAGCCCGGGTGCGTTCGACGCCATCGTGGACGAGCTGACCGGCAATTTCGGCATCGAGCACATCATCCTGGTCGTGCTCCCGACGGACCGGGCCATGATCCACCTGGACATGGTGTTCACGATGGTGGATCGCCACCACGCCGTGATATTCCCGCCGGCGTTCGTGGGGCCGGATCGATACGCGGTGCTCTACTACCGCAAGGGGCATCCGGCGGGGATGCGCGAGATGCCGAACCTGTTTGCGGCGCTCCGCGAGGTGGACCTTCCGCTCGAGCCGATCTTCTGCGGCGGGGACAGGCGGGCGTTCCAGGAGCGGGAGCAGTGGGCGAGCGGCTGCAACTTCGTCGCGGTGCGGCCGGGGGTGGTGCTGGCCTACTCGCGCAACGAGCACACGTTCGACGAGATGGAGCGGCAGGCGGGGTACCGCATCGTGGACGGGATGGACTTCCTCACGGGCGACGACGAGCTGGAGGACGACGAGCTGGTGGCGCTCACCTTCGAGGGCGCCGAGCTGGTGCGTGGCGGCGGAGGCTCGCGCTGCATGACCATGCCCGTGGAGCGGGACGACGCCTGGTGACGGTGATCCGGGCCTATCCGCCGCCGGAGGCCGTGCCAGCCCGTGACGGCGATCCCCGGCTGCACATGCTGCCGTACGTGGTCGTGGACTGCGAAACCACGGGCGGCTCACCCGGGCGCGGCCATCGGGTCACCGAGATCGCGGCCATCCGGGTGGACCGCTACGGCCGGATCGAGGACGCAATGCGGACGCTGGTCAACCCGCTCCGCGCCATACCGCGCGGCATCACCCGCCTCACGGGCATCACCGACGAGATGGTGGCCGAGGCGCCCATCTTCCTCGAGGTGGCGCCGCGTCTACAGCAGCTCTTCGCGGGCGCCGTTTTCGTCGCCCACAACGCCCCCTTCGACCTCCGCTTCGTCGAGATGGAGATGCGCCGGGGGGACTTCGGCGCGCCGAAGGGGCGGGTCCTGTGCACGGTGCGCCTGGCCAGGAAGGTGCTGCCGCAGCTGCGGAGCCGATCGCTGGACGCGCTCATCCACCACTTCGGCCTCGTGTGCGAGAGCCGGCACCGTGCCTACGATGACGCCCTGGCCACGGTGGACGTGCTGGTGCGCCTCCTCGACAGTGTCCAGGAACAGGGCGTGGACACCTGGGCGGAGCTGGATGAGCTGATCACCCGACGGAAGCCACGGCCGAAGCGATCGTCGCTCCCCCGATCCATGGAGTACCCCGAATGGGCATGATCCCCGACATCCCGGGAAGCGCGGCGGAGATGCCGCTGGTGCGGACGACGCGCGTGGGAGACATCACGGTCCACGCCCTCGAGGCCGGACTCCAGCGGCTGGATGGCGGTGCCATGTTCGGTGTGGTGCCCAAGCCGCTGTGGGAGCGGCGCATCCCCGCCGACGAGCGGAACCGCATCCCGCTGGCCCTGCGCTGCCTCCTGATCGAGGCGCCGGACGCGCTCGTGCTGGTGGATACCGGGATCGGCAACAAGGACGACGAGAAGTTCCGGGACATCTTCGGCGTCGACAACGATGGGACGCCCACGCGCCTGGAGGACGCCATCCGCGCGGCCGGCCACGACCCCGCGGACATCGACATCGTGCTGAACACCCACCTGCATTTCGACCACGCCGGCGGCGACGCGCTGCGCGAGCCGGACGGCCGCATCCGACCGGCCTTCCCGGCGGCCAGGCACGTGGTCCAGGAGAAGGAGCTGGCGTTCGCGGGGATCCAGAACGAGCGTGTCCGGGCGAGCTACACCGCGCAGAACTACGAGCCCATCACGGAAGCGGGGCTGTGGTCGCTCGTGGACGGCGAAGCCGACATCGCCGCAGGCGTGAGCGTGCTGCCCACGCCGGGGCACACCCCGCACCACCACTCCGTGCTGATCCGCTCTCGCGGGGAGACGGGGTGCTTCCTGGCCGACCTGGTTCCCACCACCGCCCATCTCCCGCTCCCCTGGATCATGGGCTACGACCTGGAGCCGCTCGTCACGCTGGACACCAAGCGGGAGCTTCTCGCGCGCGCCGCCCGGGAGGAATGGCTGCTCTTCTTCCAGCACGACCCCGCCATCCCCTGGGGACGTCTCGACCCCGACGCGAAGCGGCCGAAGC
>CAWCUS010000003.1:0-197150 GCA_963798845.1 uncultured Gemmatimonadales bacterium
GCGGCGGTAGTGCATGGCGACGGCGCCGTTGCGGAGCGGCCTCGCCGAGACCAGCTCGAGCCGTCGCGTGGCGGGCAGCCCGCCCTGGTACAGGGTCGGGCCGTGGCCGGCGATCCTGGGGTGGACGAGGAACCTGTACTCGTCGATCAGGTCCAGCCGGTCGAGCGCCGTCGCGAGCTTGCCGCTGCCGAGGAGCACGCCGGCCGGGGTCGCGTCCTTGAGCTTCTGCACGCCCGTGCGCAGGTCGCCGGCGATGTGGTGGCTGTTGGTCCACGGGAAGTGGCTTCGCGTGGACGACACCACGTACTTGGGCTTGGCCTCCAGCTTGACCGCCCACTCGCGCATCGCCGGCGGCGCCTCCTCGTCGCCGCGGGCGACGGCCGGCCAGTAGCTCTCCATCATCTCGTAGGTGACGCGGCCCCACAGCATCGCCCCGGCCTCGTCCATGAGATGGGTGAAGAAGGCGTGCGTCTCGTCATCGGCGATTCCCTCACGGTGGTCGACGCAGCCGTCGAGGGTGAGGTTGATGCTGAAGGTCAGGAGTCCCATGGCGGCGAGTCTACTCCAGGTCGGGTGGACCGCGGGGCTGTCGCCCGTCGACAGGCACCCCGCAGCGGGCCAAGCATGCCTGCCGCCCACGGCCGGCAATCACAGGAGCGGTCGCCAGATGGTCCGCGGCGCCTGATCTAGCCTGCGTCCGCAGGAATCGCTAGTCGGCTGGCCCCGTGCGCACGACTCCCGGGATGGCGGTTCGCCACGGCAGCCAGGTCACGGAAACCGGACCATCGTTGGCTTTCCGAAGACGCAGCCGCTCGCTCCGACGATCAGGAAGGACATGAGCCCGCAGTAGGGTCCACCGTGGCCGGTGACCAGCCCCACCGGACGGACGCCGGGCGGGATGGGGAAGGAGCGTGACGTGCTCACGGACTCCCCTGGCCCCAGGAGCGCGTCGAGGGGCGCATCCGAGGCCCGGCCTTCGGGAGCGTAGCGCCTGCCATGGTCGTCGAGGACGTAGATCCAGGGACCGCGGGCACGCTGGGAGATGCGGCGGGCGCGGCTGGAGATGCGCAGGCCGACCTGGTACGTGAGACCGGCGGCCCCCGGGGTCGGGGATACGTTCTCGACGGTCAGGCACCAGTCGTCGAAACACCATGGCTCGCCCACCAGGAGGACGCGGCGCGGACGGACGAGCGATACGCCGAGGCCGACAAGGAGGTACCCGGCGAGGGAGAGAGCAAGACCGCGGAGAAGCCGGCGCGATGCCGACCAGCGTCGGGCCACCGCTAGGACCGCGGCCACCACCAGCGACACCAGTGTCGCGAGGACGGCGAGGAGGAAGAAGATATCGAAGACGCTCATCGGCAGGAAGGTCGATGATATGCTCGCGGACCCGGACTTCGAACCCGCCGCCAGTTCAGCCCAGGCGGCCCCCGGGCAGCCCGGCGATGGCGCTCAGATGGCCTCGGCGACCACGACCTCCGACGTGATCCCGAACCGGGCGACGCGCGCGACGTGGCGCACGCGCCAGTCTGCCGCGGGGAGCTCCTCGGCGAGGAGGAAGGGCGCGCAGCCGCCGACCAGCCACGGGCTGATGGCGTGGACGCCTCGCCAGATGGCGGACACGGCGGACGTGAAGGGTCCCTGGCCGGGCGCGAGGCCGGCGTGGCAGAGGAGCCCGCCTGTGCGAAGGACGCGCTGACATTCCCGGATGGTGGCGGGCCGGTCGTCGTCGCCGAGGAGGTCCAGGACGTAGGTCGTGACCACGCGGTCGATGGATCCGCTGTCGGGAGGCAGGGGCTGTTCGCCGCCCTTGACCTGGACGACCCGCGCGCGATCCCGCCACGGGGCGACGCGGGCGCGGGAGAGACGCACCATGGTCGGGCTCACGTCGATCCCGAGGTAGGTGGCCTCCGGCGGGAGCCAGTCGGTCAGGAGGCGCTCGGCGAGGCGGCCGGTGCCGCAGCCGATCTCCAGCACGCGCCCGGCGTCGCCGAGCCTGGCCTCGGCCAGGAGTCGATCCACGGCCGCATCTTCGTAGAACGCCTGCGTGTCCTGCGCGGAGCCGATCCGGTCGTAGAAGCGGGCGGCCTGTGCGGGCCCGAAACGCCCCCTGCCGGAAGATGCCATCGTGCCCCCCTTTCCCCGCCGATGATACTGCGGGGCGGCGCGCCAGGCCAACGAGCGGGCGCCCCGCCGAGGGTGCATTGGCCCCCGTTCGTAGCGGCGGCTACGTTCGACGCGGGCCGACAGCGCCGCGTGTGAACGGATGAGTTCGCGACAGTACCCGGCCTTGCGCGGCGGGGAAGGGAGCGGCCTGAGAGGGGCGGGAGCAACCCGAGAAAGGGTGGAGGCGAGCCGTGAAGATCGGGATCATCATCTGTGACCGGTACCGGGGTTGCGCGGGAGGGAAGTGCTTCCGGGCGGCGCGTGAGCGCGTGGGCGGCTTCGCCGGGTACCCGGCGGATGAGCCGCTGGAAATAGTGGGCTACACGGGCTGTGGCGGCTGTCCGGGCGGGAACATCGAGTACGCGCCGGAGGAGATGATCCGGAACGGCGCGGAGGCCATCCACCTGGCGACGGGATTCGTGGTGGGCTACCCGCCCTGTCCCCACCTCGACTATTTCCGGGAGTTCATCGAGGCGCGCTACGGCGTGCCGGTGGTGGTCGGCACGCACCCCATCCCGGAGAAGTACCTGTCGGCGCACGGCCCGCTGGGCTCGCTGCCCGTGCTGCTGGAGCACGAGGCGCTGCTGGCTTCGCCGGACGTTCGCCGCGCCTACGACTCCTGACGCACCACATCGAGATCGTCCACGAAGGCTTCACCATCGTGCCGCCGCCGTAACCGGGGCTCCGGGTGACGAGCCCGGTCCGGGAGGCGCGCCGGAGCCCCGCCCCGGAGCCGCGCCGGCGGAGCCCCGGCCCGGCGCCCGCGCGGCCGTCCTTACGGCGCCTCGATGGCCGCGGCCACCCTGCGCCGGAATTCGAGGATCGCCGCGGGGTCGGTGGCGTATCGCGAGATGCTGGTCACCGTGTTGACCCGGAGGAGCGGGTGGTCGGGGTGCCTGGCCTCGAGCAGGTAGAGAAACTCGGCGTCCTCGATGCCGTCGCGGAAGCTCTCGTAGCGCAGCGAGCTGTAGATGACGCCCTCGGCGCCGGGATAGACGAGGGTGCCATCGAGGGAGCGCTTGTCGACGTTCCATCGCACGCGCAGCTCGTCGCTGGCGATGGGGTGGTAGCTGCCGATCGACCCCCTGGAGAACAGCTGCCAGTACTCGAAGCCCTGCACCCTGAACGCGTAGCTCATCGGGCCGATGATGCGGGCGTCCACGAGGGGGTACTCGAGGAAGAGGTTGGGGTGCCCGTCGGGCCACAGGTTCACGTTCCACCACAGGTCGTCGAGGGCGCGGGGGTGCTGCCGCCTGTAGCCGTCGACGCGGGTGACGTCGAACCAGCCCAGGGTGACGTCGAGGGCGTCGAAGTAGCCCAGCAGGTCGGGGATGATGGTGCGGTTGTCCTGGTTCGTGTTCTGGAGGAAGGCGACGTCGGGCACGATCCCGTGCACGAACGAGTAGACCTTCCTGGCCTGGCCCACCGCATCCCCCCACGGCTCATCCACGCCGTAGACGTAGGCCATGTCGGCGAGCCCGCGCGAGCGCAGGTAGGGGGCGTAATCCTCGAGGTAGTCGCGCAGCCGTCGCTCGCGGACGTCCACGCGGTCGGGGAGCGCGTAGATGTTCGAGGTCAGCGCGATCCAGAAGTTGTTCGCGCCGTGGTCGAGCATGTAGTCGATGAGCCGGCCCGTGCGCTCCGCGTTGAAGACGTGGCCGTCGTGTGTGGGGAAGCCGTAGTCGGTGTTGCCGTCCCCGCGCCAGTCCCAGCTCCTCAGGCCGTTGGCAAGGTAGGGCGTCGGAGGGAGCCGGTTGCGGAAGCCCAGATCGGCGAGGGCCAGCATGCGCGTCATCCGCTGGTCGTCGCTGAAGCGGACTCCCGGCCACATGTCGCGCAGGATGCCCCAGCCCGCGAGCGCCGCCGTCCTGAAGCGGCCGGTCTTCGGAACCTCGAAGTCCCAGACGTGGGCCCGCAGCGTCACGCGCCGCTCCAGGCTCGCCCCCGCGGTGGCCGTGGAGCCCGTGGAGCCAGTAGCGCCCGGGGCCCGGATGAGCAGGCTGCCGACGTAGTCGCCGGCGGGCGTGGCCAGCCGCGCGTACACGGTGACGAGGTAGGGCTGGAGCACGCCGGCGGCAAGATCCAGCGGCTGGTTGGGCAGCAGCGGATCCGGATGCCAGCCGACGCGGTCGCCCTCCACCTTGGCGGCGAGGAGGTTCACGTAGCCGACGACGTTGATGGTCACGTCGTCGGCGGGGATGGCGCCGCCGCCGCCCACCCTCCGCAGGTCGCTCACGGAGACCTCGACCCGCTCGACGTCCGCGAGCGGGAAGAGCACGATCTGTGTGGCCTCGTACTCGTTGCGCGCCAGCTCGACGCGCGCCTCGCCGCCCATGACGCCGTGGAAGTCGGTCGGGTCCTCGAAGAACACCTTGTTCATCGACGTCGTGACGCCGACATCCACCGGCAGCTCGACGTCGCAACCATCGCCCGCGCACGCGTCGGTGGCGGCCCCGCCGCAGCCCTCACCCACGCACGGCTCGACGTCCCGCCTCGGGAGGTCGCTCCCGACCGCGCTCCGGGTCCAGCCCCCGACCAGGCCGAGGGCGAGGAGCGCGATGGCGTGCGGCGTGGACGGGCGTGTCGTCATGGGCGATGACTCCTGGAGGTGGATGCGCGTCCATGCTAGCAGCCGCACGGCAGGAGGGGAACGCGTCCGATCCCCGTGGCGGGACGACCGGGGCGCCGGCGGACTCGGTCGTCCACGCGGCTCCGCGCTTGACCTGTCCAGCGGAGACTACCCACCTTCCGGAAGCGCGACCCGCCCGCCGCGACCGCCCCGGCGAACATCCGGGGCTCCCGTCCCTCGAGCCCACGCCCCCATGCCCAGAACCGACGGCGTCCTGTTTTCCGACCCGCTCGAGATCGCGCCCGGCGCCACGGCGGTGCCGGATCCGACGCGTCTCCTGCTCGCCTTCCGCCTGGAGCCCGCCGCCGAGGGCGGAGCGCCGCGCCGCGCCATGTCGCTGGAGGAGGTGCGCGTGCGGCTGGAGAAGACCGGGCTGCGGCTCATCGGCGAGGGTCGGGAGGCTGGTCTTCGTCGAGCGCACGCGCGTCCGCACCACGCTCGGCGGCTGCCCCGGCATCCTGACGCTGGAGCCCGGGTCCAGCTTCGAGTGCGGCCATACGGCCCCGCCGGCCGCGCTGGAGGTCGCCGGCGGGACGATCGGAGGGAAGGGGGAGGGGGAGGGATCGGCAGGACGGATTCGCGCGGGCTCGCGCGGCTGGCCGCGGCGGCCGGCCTGGCGCTCGCCCTCGCGCTGGCGGCGTGCTCGGACAGCGGGACCACCGGGCCGGACATCCGTGAGCGCGGCGACCTGATCAGCGCCACGCTGCGCGCGAACTGGTCCACCGATCTCGCCCTGACGCTGCTCCAGCAGGTAGCGGACACCTCGTTCGGGACGCCGCGCTACGCGGTCGCAATGTACGCCATCACCTACGCCACGGTGGGGCCGGACGGGACGCCCGCCACGGCGAGCGCTGGCGTGTACCTGCCGATCTCGCCGAACGGCCCCGTCCCGCTCATGTCCTACTCCCACGGCACGGTGACGTCGAGGACGGAGGTGCCATCGAACCCGACGAGCCTGGAGGGGGAGGCGAACGGAGTGCTCCAGTCGTCGCTGGGCAACGTGCTCGTGGCCGCGGACTACCTGGGGCTGGGGCAGAGCGACTTCCCCTTCCACCCGTACCTCCACGCCGCGTCCGAGGCGTCCGCGGGGCTGGACGCGCTGCGGGCGGCGAGGGAGCTCGCGGCGGAGAAGGACGTCGAGCTGGACGGCCACCTCTTCATCTACGGCTACTCCCAGGGCGGGCAGGCGGCCATGGCGCTGGCCAGGGAGCTGGAGCTGAACCACGGTGACGAGTTCACGGTCACGGCGGCCGCGCCCATGTCGGGGCCATACGACATGTACGGCTCGACGCAGACGGCCATCGGGAGCACCGTGGCGAACGAGCCGCAGGCGTTCTACGCCGTCTACACGCTGGCGGCGTGGAACCGCGTGTACGGCTTCGCGTCCCACCTGGACGCGCTGCTGAAGCCGCCGTACGACGCGCTGGCCGACCAGATCGCGACCACCGGGAACGCGCCGCCGTCGGTCCTCGCCCAGCTGGCGCCCGTGCCGCGCGACAACCTGCAGCCGGCAGCCATTTCAGCAGTGCTGGACGAGCCGGACAGCGAGCTGGCGCAGGCGCTGAAGGAGAACGACACGTACGGCTGGGCGCCCACTGCGCCCATGCGCCTGTACTACGGCAGCGCGGACACCGACGTCCCGCCGCAGAACGCGCTGACGGCGGCCGCGCGGATGAAATCGCTGGGCGCAGACGTCGAGGCGGAGGACCTGGGCCCGCTCGACCACCGGGGTGCGGTGGTGCCGGCGATCGTGGCGGCGCGGGCGTGGTTCGACACGTTCCTGCACTGACGGTCGTGGAACGGGCGCGCCGGTCCAACCCTTCCGGTGTTCCTGCTGTCTCACCTGTGGTGACCCACCAACCGGAGACCGCATCCATGCGACGCAAGGCCATTCTGACGACGATCCTCGCCGCCACGCTCCTCCCCGCCGCCCTCGCCGCGCAGGCAGCGCCCGCGCGCGTTCAGGAGGACACGGACTGCCAGGGGAACGACAGGCACCGCGACCGGTACTGCGAGGTGCGGGAATTCACGCTGGAAGCCAGGCCGTCGCTCGACGTGGACGCCGGTCAGAACGGCGGCATCCACGTCACCGGATGGGACCGCGACGAGGTCCGGCTGGAGGCCCGGATCCAGGCCTCCAGCCGGAACGACGACCCGCGCGCGCTGGCCCGTGAGGTCGAGATACGGACCGGGGCCGTGATCGAGGCGGACGGCCCGAGAACGGGAGGGCGGGATTCGTGGGCGGTGAGCTTCGAGCTCATGGTGCCGCGCGCCACGGCGCTCCGCCTGGGCGCGCACAACGGCGGGATCGGCGTGGAGGGGCTCACGGGCGATGTGGAGGCGCGGACCACCAACGGCGGACTGTCCGTGGCGGGGGGCGCCGGGCGGGTGCGGGGTCACACCACGAACGGCGGGATCCGCCTCGAGCTGAGCGGCAGCGCGTGGCAGGGCGAGGGCGTGGACCTGGAAACGACGAACGGCGGCGTCCGGATCACCGTTCCGGAAGACTATTCGGCGCGCCTGGAAACCGGAACCGTGAACGGCGGCATACAGATGGACATCCCGATCATGGTCCAGGGCCGCCTCGACCGGACGATCCGGACCGAGCTGGGCAATGGTGGCTCCATGATCCGCGCGGTCACCACCAACGGCGGGGTGGTGGTCGAGCGCGGTCGAGGCTGAACGGACCGCCGTCGGGGCGGGCGGTAGGGCAGCGACCGCCGACTCGGCGCCTTCCCCGCGCAGCCACCGCTTCACGCAGGCCGCGGCTCCTCCTGCTCGGGGAGCCCGATGTCCGACCAGGCGGTGACGTCCCGCCAGGCGCCTAGCGGGAGCGGCGCGGCCCACACCGGCCTCGCTTTCGAGCGCGCCGTCGCCGGGAACCACGCCAGCTCGCGACCCACCCGGTCCCGGCGCGCGGCGGAGACGCACCAGATGCCGCGCAGGCCCCCCGCGTGGACGGCTTCCCCGACGGCCTGGCAGCGGGCGTGGTCCACGGGCGCGCCGCCCGCGTCCAGCGGATAGCTCGCCGGCAGCCCCAGCGCTTCCAGCCCCGACGGCGTCGCAGCGTCCGCGCACGCCTGGCTCCGCGGGAGCGTCGCAGCCACGAGCACGTAGGCGTCGTCGTCCAGGTCGTCCAGCGTGAACGGCGTGCCGTCGAGGAGCCGCTGGACCTGCATGCGCGCGGTCGGCACGTCGCCGTTGAGGTAGAGCGTCGGATAGGAGCCCGGGGGATTCCAGCGGCCGCCCGCCGTCGCCGCGTGCGACGCGTCCAGCGGGTCCACCCACTCCGGCTCCGCCACCCGCAGCCACGCCCGCCCGTCGGGAAGCGACACCTCGCGCGCCCGCGTCAAGGCTGCACCCGACGCAGGTCCAGCATCTCCGCGACCGCCTCGCGGATCTCCCCGTGCCGACCTTCGCACGCCAGCTCGTACAGCGACCGCCCCTCCAGCAGCGGCGCGGGCCGCCGAACCACCGCCGGGATCCGCTCCCGCTTGACGCGGCGGTCCAGGAGGTCGGTGGCCGCGGCGAGGTCCGCCACCGCCGTCGCCCGGTCCGACGGCACGCCACGCTCCAGCCACTTCGAGAACGCCTGGCGCGTCACCCCGAACAGCCGCGCCGCCTCCGCGTTCGACAGCCCCCACAGCCGCGTCAGCCGCTCCAGCGGCTCCTTCCGCACCGCCCTGTCCAGCTCGTCCGTCACCCTCCGCAGCCAGTCCAGGTCCGGAGCTTCCGCGATCAGCCGCTCCGCCACGTCGTGCGCCGTCTGCATGCTTCCTCCCGCGTTCTGGAACCCGGGCACCCTCAGCCGGACGTCACCCGCAGCCCGCAACCTGACGTCAACGCAACTTCGTCAACCGCAACCTTACGTCAACCGCAACCTAACGTCAACCGCAACCCTCTGTCAACCCTCGTACGGTGCGAGGACCAGGCGGAGGGTCGGCCGGCTGTGGGCCGCGCTCCAGGACGGAGGGGGAGAGAGCCAGTGCGGCTGGCTGAAGGATCGCTTCGGAGTGAGCTGGCAGGTCGTGCCGCGGCGGCTGCCGTCGCTCCTGGGCGATCCGGACCGGCCGCCGCGGGCGGGCCATGCAGGCGATGCTCGGCATGAGGATGCTCGACATCGCGGCTGGAGCGGGCGGCGGACGGAGTGGCAGCCCAGCGATCGTCGGGGTGAAAATGGAAGCCCGGGACGACGCGCGCGTCGTCCCGGGCTTCTCGCTCGCCGGGTGGCATCGGCAACCTCCTCGACCCGGTATCCTTCGACGGGTGCCCCCTGGGTCAGGGGGGAGCCCCGCCGTGCGTGCGACGCGCCGTTGCCGCCCGTCCATGCCCTCGGTGAGGGTCAGGGGGTCCGGCTCCCGAGGGCCGGAGCACCGTCCTGTGGGGCGTCTCGTGCGGCCCGCGCCGACGCCTGCGCCACCACCTTTGCACGGTCGACGCGGCGCGCACAAGGACTTCGCCACCCCCATGCTCGCGGCGCACGCCACTTTCGCCGGCGGCGGGATCCCGTACGCGTGCGCGGCGGAGCGAAGGGAACGACACCATGGACGGGTGCACGCCGGACTACGCGATCTACGCCCGGGCGCTCCCTGAAAAAGGGAAACCTGCCCGACCCGAAGGCCAGACAGGTCCCTGGAGCGGCGGTGGGGCCGGGACCCCCCCGCACAGCTCCCCATCTCCCGCCGCAACCCTCCCCTGTTTTGACCTCCCAATGGCCACGGCAGGCGGGTGTTCGACCTTGCAAGGATCGGTGCCGAAGCTCGGGATTCGCGGATCTCATTGCGATACCGGACGTTCCGGATTCCGGGCCGTCCTGCCCGGCATGGCGAGGCGTCGCGGTCCGCTACACGGTGTCGTCCCGCCATGGTGCAGGGTCGTCGGGCATCCCGCCGCTGGTTGGACCGTAAGTAGCTGACAAGCAACCAATTGATCGAGGATGCCGACGCTGGCCCGGGACGTGTATCGAGAAATGGCGTCAACCGCGGCGATCTTCCAGGACCAGCGACATGCTAATCAGCGACGAAGCCATCCGCCGTTCCACGATCCTCGCCGTGGACGACGATCCCGCATCGCTCCGCCTCATCGCGGCGCTGCTGGAGGCCGAAGGCTTCGAGAACGTGGTGACCACCACAGAGCCGGGGGAGGTGCTGGAGCTGTTCGCCCGGCGGCAGCCGGACCTGCTGATCCTGGACCTGCACATGCCCGGCCGGAACGGGCTGGAAGTGATGCGGGACCTGCGGCCCTGGATCCGGGCGACGGGGTTCCTGCCCGTGGTGATGCTGACGGGTGACGCCACACAGGAGTCGCGTCAGGAAGCGCTGAAGAGCGGCGCCATGGACTTCCTGACGAAGCCGTTCGACTCGACGGAGGTTTCGCTCCGGATCCGGAACCTGCTGGCGACGCGCCACATGCACGTGCGGATCGAGAGCCAGAACCAGCTGCTGGAGCAGCTGGTGACCGAGCGCACGTCGGACCTGGAAGAGGCGAGGCTGGAGATCCTCGACAGGCTGGCGAGGGCGGCGGAGTTCCGGGATGACGACACGGGGGAGCACACGCGTCGCGTGGGCGAGCTGGCGAAGGCCATCTCGCTGGTGCTGGGCTACAGCGCGGAGGACGCGGACCTCCTGCGGCGGGCGGCGCCGCTGCACGACCTGGGGAAGATCGGGATCCCGGACGCGGTGCTGCTGAAGCCCGGCAGCCTGTCGGACCGGGAGTACCGGGTGATGCGCGGCCACACGCTGATCGGCGCGCAGATCCTGTCGGGGAGCGACGTCCCTCTGCTGCATACGTCATCGGCGATTGCGCTCACGCACCACGAGCGCTGGGACGGCCGGGGCTACCCGGAGGGGATGCGCGGCTCGGACATTCCGATGGTGGGGCGGATCGTGGCCGTGGCCGATGTCTTCGACGCGCTCACGCACAAGCGACCGTACAAGGAGGCGTGGCCCATGGATCGGGCCATCGACGAGCTCCAGGCCCAGGCGGGTGAGCAGTTCGACCCGGCGGTGGTGGAGGCCTTCATGTACCAGTTCAGCCGAAACGGCGTGTAGGCCGCGAGGAGTCGACGCATGTCACCGTTCGCATGGATGCAGGGCCTCCTTTCGGGGGATCGCAGCGCACCGCCGCAGGATGTCGCGGCCGACGTGTTCGACCGCCTCGATCGGCTGCAGGAGCAGTCAATGGAGTGGAGCGAGATCCCGGGCGCGGTCGCGGAGCTGGCCGCGCCAGCGCTGTGTGACTGGTGCGTGATCACGCTGAAGCGAGGGGACGGGGAGGCCGGCCAGGAGCAGCGGGTGGTGGGCCATCCGTCGGAGACCGAGCGCGAAATCCTGGCCCGGGTCATGGAGCGGGACCCGCTGGAGATCAACCAGCAGCACGTCAACGCCATGGTGGCCGAGGTCCTCACGACGGGGCGACTCCGGATCATCCGCCCCACACGCGACTGGAGCCTCCGCTACTACGGCACGAACCCCGCGGAACGGTACGCGCTCGACCAGCTGGCACCGCAGTGGATCGTGTGCCACCCGCTGGCGAGCCGCGGCTCCACCATCGGGGCCATCACCTTCGCCCTCGTGGGCCGGGACATGGACCACCAGGGGCAGGAGCAGCGCGCCCGCTTCGCGACCCGGACCGCCCTCATCCTGGGGTACGTCCGCAACATCGACCAGCTCGACCTCGCCCGGCGCGACCTCCGCCAGGTCACGCAGCACGTCTATTCCATACTGGACCGGGACTTCAGCGCCGTAGCCACCGTGGACCGGGACTGGCAGCTGACCTACGTGAACCGCGCCGCGGAGGAGCTGCTCGGGCTGCGGGGGGACCCGGACCTGGGCCGCAGCCTGCTCCAGGCGCTCCCGCCCAAGGCCATGGAGTCGCCGCTCTGGGACCTCTGTCTGCGCGCGCTGAACCGTGGACACGGTGGCGCCAGCCGCTTCGTCGAGTCGTGGACGGGGCGGAACCGGTGGGTGGAGGTGCGGACGCACCCGCTGAGCGGAGGCGGCGCGGCGATCTACGTGCGCGACGTCACGGACGAGAAGGAGCGGGAGGAGCGGCTGAAGCAGCACGAGGAGGAGCTGCGGGAAGCCCAGAAGCTGGAGTCGATCGGGCGCCTGGCGGGCGGCGTCGCCCACGACTTCAACAACATCCTGATGGCCATCAACGGGCACACCGAGCTGGCCATGCGGACGATCCCGGCAGACCATCCCAGCCGCTCATCGCTCGAAGAGGTCCGGCAGTCTGCCCAGCGAGCCGCCCACCTCACGCGCCAGCTCCTGACATACAGTCGCAAGAGCGCACAGCAGCGCAGGCCCGTGGACTTCCCGTCCATCGTGGCCGCGCTGGAGGCCAGCCTGCTCCGCCTGGTGGGTGAGGACGTGGAGATGAGCGTGCGCGCGGCGCCCGACATTCCGGCGGTGCTCGCCGATCCGAACCAGCTGGAACAGATCGTCCTCAACCTCGCCGTGAACGCCCGCGACGCAATGCCGCAGGGCGGACGGCTGAAGCTGGGCCTCGAGCGGCGGAGCCGGATCGAGCACAGCGTCGACGCGGCGGTGACCACGCCCGCCGACGGCTGGGTGCTCTTCTCCGTCACCGACAGCGGCGTCGGCATCCCGCCCGAGATCCTTCCGCACATCTTCGAGCCGTTCTTCACCACCAAGTCCCACCGCACCGGCACCGGACTCGGTCTCTCCACGGTGCAGGGCATCGTTCGCCAGCACGGCGGCGCCATCGGCGTCGTGAGCGCCGAGGGAAGCGGCACCACCATCCACATCTACCTCCCGGCGTGCGCCGCCGGGATCGCGCTTCCCACGCCACGCCCCGCGATCTCCGAGCCGTTCTCCTTCACACCGGCCACGAACTCCGCGCTTCCGCACGCCGGAACGGTGGCGGGCCCGGACTCCGGCGCGAGCGCGAACGTCGGCCGGGAGCGGAGCGCCGACACCGGAGCGGAGGGCCCGCGGCCGCCCCGCGCGACCATCCTCGTGGCCGAGGACGAGAAGCAGGTCCTCCAGTTCATCACGGCCACGCTCGAAGCCGAGGGCTACCGGGTCATCCCCGCCGGCAACGGGGCGGAGGCCCTGGCAGTGGCAAAGCGGCACGGGCAGCCCATCGACCTGCTGCTCACCGATGTGGTCATGCCGTTCATGGGCGGCCCCGAGCTCTCGGTCAAGCTCACCAAGCAGGACGAGCGCGTGCGCGTGGTCTACATGTCCGGCTACGCCGAGAACGTCATCAACCAGAACGGCGATGTCCCGGCCGGCGTCATGCTCCTGGACAAACCCTTCTCCGCCAGCCGGCTCCTCGAGGTCATCGATGATGCCATCGCCGGCAGGGTGACCGCCGCCCCCTGCCTCACGGGATAGTCGGGCCCGACGAGGATACCCGTCAGTACCAAACGCTCGCGAGACCTCCCGGTCCGACGCACGACCGCCCCCCGGATCATGGGAGGATTCCGGCCCGCTGCCGCATCTCGATATCAGCGCAACCCAGCGCGCTCTGGACGGTGGCGATCGTGGCACATACCGTTGAGTACGGTTGCGTCAGCGGCGTCGGGGCCTGGCGGACCTGGAGGACGCCTGACACGTGAGAGGCGGGAAATGTGCGCGATAGAGAGCGAGGAGCGGGAGATCGCCGGAGTTCCTGCGGCGACGAGGGAGGACGGAATCGGTTTCACGGAATAGGCGGCGCGAGACCGGGCCGGGCCGGGTCGCGGGTGGCGAGGCCGGTCCGGCGCAGGGCCGCGATGGAGGCCGCGCTGGGGTGGTGCGTGGCTGTGGTGGCGGCGCTGGCCCCGTGCAGCGGGCCGGTCGTGGCCCAGGAGGCTGCCCCGGCGTCGGCCTCGCCGGAACCGGTGGTCAGAGCAGTGCTCTTCTTCTCTCCGGCGTGTCCACACTGCCGTGAGGTGATGCAGGACCACCTGCCGCCGCTGGTGGCCCGGTACGGCGACCGCCTGCGCATCGCCGCGGTGGACGTGACGACGGAGGGCGGGCAGGCGCTGTACCAGGCCACTGTCCTCCACTTCAACCTGCCGCGCCAGCGAATCGGCGTGCCGACTCTGGTGGTCGGCTCGACAGTGCTCGTCGGGTCGGAGGAGATCCCCACCATGCTTCCCGCCCTGGTCGAGCGGGGCCTGAGCAATGGGGGGGTGGACTGGCCACGAGTCGCGCTGGTCCGGGAGGCGCTCGCGCAGGTGGGATCCGCGGCACAGGGCGGAACCCTGAACCGAGCCTCGATCGGGGCCTCGACGGAAGCGCTGTCCGAGGCGCCGACGGACGCGCCGACGGCGGCCCGCACGGAAGCGCCGACAGCGGCCGCGGAGGATGGGCCGGCCGGGGCGGAGGAGGATGGGCCGGCCGGGACGGCGGGGGCGGTGACGACGCTGGAGGCCGCGGAGCACGTGGGGCCGGGGTCGTCGTTCGTGGGCGAACGGTTCCTGCGTGATCCGGCGGGGAACTCGGCGTCGGTGGCGACGCTGCTGCTGCTGGCGGCGGCGCTCGCGGTGGGGATGGCGCCGGTGTTCGGTCGTGTCGCCCGGCTCCCGTCGTTTCCCGGCTGGGTGACGCCGGTGCTGGCGCTGGCAGGGATGGGCGTGGCCGCCTATATGGCGTTCGTGGAAGTAACGGGCGCGGAGGCTGTGTGCGGGCCCGTGGGGGATTGCAACACGGTGCAGCAGAGCGACTACGCGCGGCTGTTCGGGGTGCTGCCGGTGGGCGTGCTGGGGCTGGCCGGCTACGCTGCGCTCCTGGTCGCCTGGGTGACGGGCGAGCTCGCGCGCGGCCCCTGGAAGAGGATGGCGCCGATGGTGCTGTGGGGAGTCGCCCTGGTAGCGACGCTGTTCTCCACCTACCTGACCTTCCTGGAGCCGTTCGTGATCGGGGCCACCTGCGCCTGGTGCCTGTCGTCGGCGGTCATTGCCGGGCTGCTCCTCCTGGCGACGACGGCCGCGCTCCCATCGCGCGCCCTCCCGCTTCGCGGCGCCGCGTGACGTCGAAGGCCCGCCGCGACAGGCACCGAACATCCTTGATGTCAAGGCGGGAACGGCCGACATTCCACCGAATCCGACAGTCACAGCCCCGTTCCTCTTCCCGCGAGGTGGTGATGGTAACGCTCCCCGCCCTCTGGCTTCCCATCCTGCTGGCCACGGTCGCCGTGTTCCTGGTGAGCTTCGTGGTGCACTCCGTGATCAACTATCACGCTTCCGACCATGCGGGCCTCGCCAACGAGGAAGCCGTGGCCGCGGCACTTCGTGAGTCCAACGCGGCCCCCGGCCTGTACACGTTGCCGTACGCGCGAAACATGGAGGAGATGGGGACACCCGAATACGTGCAGAAGATGACCCGCGGCCCCGTGGCGCTGATCACCTTCCGGAAGCCGGGTCCGCCCACGATGACGGGCTATCTGGCCGGCTGGTTCGTGTTCTGCCTGGTGGTCAGCGTGTTCGCGGCGTACATCGCCGGCGTCGCGCTCGCCCCGGGCGCCGGCTTCTGGGACGTGTTCCGTTTCACCGGCGCCGTAGCGTTCGTGGCGTACGGGGTGGGCCCGTGGGTGGAAACGGTCTGGTGGGGGCGGCGGGTCGACGTCGCCCTGAAGAACACGCTCGACGCCATCCTCTACACGCTGGCGACGGGCGCCGTCTTCGGCTGGCTCTGGCCTTCCATGTAGCCGGGCCGGCGGAGGCCGAGGCCGGGCCGGGGAGGCGGCGTCACCCGCGTCGCCCGGGCTTCCCGGTGTACGCCGCCTCGCCCGCGGCCGTCAGCTTCTCGCGCCAGAGCTGCTCGAGCGCGCGGAGGTCGTCGGCCGCGTCGTAGCCGGCGCGGTCCGGCGGCTCGAGGGTGTCCAGGACCTCGAAGTCGAAGCCCCCGGGCCCGAGCGCCTTCCAGTCGCGCTGGAGCTCCTGGTCCGGGTGGAGCCCCATGCGAAGCTGGGCGCGGTGGCGGTTCAGGATCGAGGGGACATCCACGCTGCTCCCCAGCAGCGAGCGCCGGGCCGCGCGGTTGCGGACGCGGTACACCCCCATCGGGCGCGGGGTGTCCTTGTAGTCGCGGGTCGCCTTCTTCCGGTCCATTCCCTGGCTCCGTCGGTCGCCGCGCCGGGTCCGGGGCGCAGCCGGCCCGGCTGCCGGCCGATGCGTGGCAGCGGGTACGAAGATAGCATGGTGCAATCGGCGTCGTGAGCGCGGGAGGCGAACGGTCCCGGGAAGGCACTCCGCATCCGCGGCGCCAGCGCGGGAGGGCACATGGCCACGGTACAGGTCCGCTACATCGTCCTGGATGTGAACGCGGCGATCGCATTCTACACGGGGCAGCTCGGCTTCGAGCTGGTGATGCACCCCGCGCCGCCATTCGCGATGCTGCGGCGCGGCGACCTGCGGCTGGTGCTGAGCGCGCCGACCCCATCGGCGGGCGGGGGACAGACCCTGCAGGACGGCCGTACGCAGGAACCCGGCGGCTGGAACCGCTTCGCGATCGAAGTGCCTGACCTGGATGTCGAGGTGAGCAGGCTGCGGGACGCGGGCGCCCACTTCCGCGGCCACGTCGTGGAGGGTGTCGGCGTGCGCCAGGTCATCGTGGACGACCCCTCCGGCAACCCCGTGGAGCTGTTCCAGGCGATGCGCGAGGAAGCCCGCCTGGCGGGGCCGCCGCGGGGGCGGCCGGGCGGATGAGAGCCCGCGACGCCACCCGCGGACCTGGTTCCGATCGTCGCTTTCCACCGGATCCGCCACGCCGCTGGCCCGAGACGACATGGAGGCTCCCGGGCCAGTGAGTCCGGGCTCGATCCGGCGAACGACTCCAGCCGCTGCCATGCCCACGAGGCCCGCGGGTGGAGGCCCGCGGTGGGGGCCCGCGGGTGGAGGCTCGCGGGTGGAGGTCCGCGGGTGGAGGTCCGCGGGTGGAGGTCCGCGGGTGGAGGTCCGCGGGTGGAGGCCCGCGTACGCGGTCCCGGGTCCGCGGGTGGGCGTCCCACATCCGGACACCGGCGCGGACGCTCCGGGCCCGCTCAAACTCACCGCAACCCTTTCCTGACCAAGGACTTGCCGCCCACACGCCGGTCCGGGCACGGTCCTTCCCCACGGTTGCGCGTGCCCTGAGGTCGTCGCGCACGTGATCCCCGAACCGGACCGCCGGTCCCATGAAGAGCTGGCCGCAGACCTTACGTTCCCTCTTTCGCACGCCCGGCTTTACGCTGGTCGCCGCAGCCTCGCTCGCTGTCGGAATCGGCGCGAGCACGGCCTTCGCCGTGCTGGACACGGTGCTGCGGCGGCCGCTTCCCCACCCGGACGGCGCTCGGGTGGTGCGGGTGTGGAACCGGTGGGAGGGGTCGTCCGAGGCCTCGCGGGCGACACGCGTCGATCCGCTGGGGGCGCTGCGAACCGAGTGATCGCCGGGGTGGGCCGACGACGGTGACCCGGCTCGCCGCCGTCCGGAGTACCGCCGCCCGACCGCCGCATTGGCAATGCCGGGAGAGACCCCCCACACACCTGGAGACCCCCCCGATGCCCTTCCGAATCGCGCTGCGCTCTCTGCTACGCCGCCCCGGCTATACGCTCATGGCCGTGTGCGCGCTGGCGCTCGGCGTGGGCGGCACTACGTCCGTGTACGCCCTGGTCCGGAGCGTCCTCCTGCAGGGGCTCCCGTACCACGACGCGGACCGCCTGGTGGTGCCGGACGCGATCTCGCCGCAGGGTTACGGCATCTCGCTCTCCGTCCCGTACTACCACGCGTGGCGGGACGGCACCCGGTCGTTCGCGAGCTGGGGCGGCGAAGCCGGGTGGAGCTTCATCCGGCCCACCGACGAAGGGTCGGAGCTGCTGCAGGCGAGGCTGATACTCGGCGACTTCTTCGGCACGCTGGGCATCCGGCCGCAGCTGGGCCGTGTGTTCGACGCTGCGGAGACGGAACCGGGGGCCGAGCCGGTCGTGGTGCTGGGGAACGCTTTCTGGCGCTCCACCTTCCAGGCCGACGCCGGCGTGGTGGGGACCCGGCTTGTGACCGACCGTTTCTCGGCCACCATCATTGGCGTGCTTCCGCCGGGCACGGGTTACCCTGCGGCGGACGTGGAAGCGTACGTTCCCATGGGTGTTCTCGCGGCGGACCTGCCGTGGGAGGACCGGGAAAGCTCGTTCGGGATGCGCGCCGTGGCCCGGCTGGCGCCGGGCGCGAGCGTGGAAACGGCGCAGAGCGAGCTGGCCGGCGTCGCCAGCGCGCTCGCGGCGGACGTGGGGCAGCCCGTGGCGACGCCGTTCGTCCACCCGCTGAGCGACCTCTTCCTGGGGGACGTGCGCGCCGGGCTGTGGACGCTCATGAGCGCCGTGGCGCTCCTGCTCCTGATCGCGTGCGCGAACGTGGCGAACCTGGCGCTTGCCCGGGGTGAAGCCCGGTCCCGGGAGCTGGCGGTGCGCGCCGCTCTCGGCGCGGGGCGTCGTCGCCTGACGGCGCTGCTGCTCACCGAGAGCCTCGTCCTTGCCATGCTGGGCGGAGCACTGGGCGTGGGCCTGGCCGCGCTCGTCGCCGGGCCGCTCCCGTCGCTGCTCCCGCTCGACCTCCCGCCGCTGCTGGCCGCCCGTGTCGGGCTGGGCGCGCCGGAGCTGGGCTTCGCGCTGGCAGTGACGGCGCTGAGCGCTGCGCTGTTCGGGCTGCTTCCGGCGCTCCGGCTAGGGCGGCCGGAACGGCCCGGGCGTCCGGACTCGCCGCTCCGCGGCCACACGGGTGCCGGTTCGGCGGCGACGGGTGGCCGGGGAGCGCGGCGAGTGCGGGATGGGCTCGTCGTAGTCCAGGTGGCGCTCTCCCTGGTGCTGCTGGTGGGAGCCGGCCTGCTCACGCGCAGCCTCCAGCGGCTGGTGAACGTGGACAAGGGGTTCGTGGCAGAGGGCGTGGTGAAAGCGAGGCTGCAGCCGCGGCAGGGGACGTTCGAGTCGCCCGCGCAGCGGTACGCGTTCTACGACGAGCTGAGCGCGCGGCTCGAAGCGTCGCCGGACGTCACGTCGGCGGCGGCCACGCTGCTGATCCCGCTGGTGCCGCGGTCGTGGGAGCGCGGGATCCTGCCGGAGAGCCGGCCATGGCGCCCGCCGGAGATGGTGTCCGTGCTCTACGACGTGGTCACGCCCGGCTATTTCCGGACCATGGGGATCCCGCTGGTGGCCGGGCGCGGCTTCGGCTCCGGAGACAGGGAGGGTTCGCCGCCGGTGGCGGTGATCGACCGGAGCATGGCGGACGAGTTCTGGCCGGGGGAGGACCCCGTCGGGAAGCGCGTGAGCTTCGCGGACAACCCGCACGATGCGGGCGAGGAGCCGGAGCCGGATTGGATCACGGTGGTCGGCGTGGTGCCCAACGTGCGGCACTACGAGCTCGAGAGCCCGTCGCGCATCGAGATCTACCTGCCAATGCGGCAGGCGCAGCCGCTTGGGCTGAGCGTGGTGGTGAAGCACGCTCCAGGCGCCGCGGCGGGCGCGGCCAGCCTGCTGCGGCGAACCGTGGCCGCGCTCCAGCCCGGCGTGGCCATCTCCGAGCTGCGCCCCATGCGCGACGTGGTGGGCGACGCGCTCGGCCCCAACCGCGCGCTGGGCGTCCTCACGCTCCTCTTCGGCTCGTGCGCCGCGCTCCTGGCCGCGCTGGGGATCTTCGGCGTCCTGTCACTGGCCGTGGCGCGGCGCCGACCCGAGCTCGGCGTTCGCATGGCAGTCGGCGCCACCCCCCGCGACGTGCTGCGCCTGGTCGCCCGCTACGGCGTGGCGCTGACGGCCACGGGCGCCGCGGTCGGTCTCCTCACTGCGCTGGCCGCCAACCGGCTCATCGCGTCGCTCCTGTTTCAGGTCCAGCCGTTCGACCCGGTGGTCTACGCCGTGGCCGCGTTGGCGATGCTGACCGTGGCCGCGGCGGCAGCGCTGGCCCCGGCGGCGAAGGCGGCGAGGACGGACCCGGCCAGGGTGCTGCGGGAGTAGGCCGCGGGCGGGACCGGCTGCGGGTCCGGCGGTGAAGGTCAGGCCGTCGCCCGCTCGTCCTCCGCGCCCGCGCCTTCCGCCATCCGTCGCCCCGCCAGCTCCACGGCGTCGAGGATCTTGGTGTAGCCGGTGCAGCGGCAGAGATTGCCCGACAGCGCGGCCCGGATCTCGTCGCGGGTGGGCGAGGTGGTGCGCGCGAGGAGCGCCGTGGCGGACATGAGGATGCCGGGCGTGCAGAAGCCGCACTGCGCGGCCCCCATCTCGCCGAACGCCTGCTGGAGCGGGTGCAGACCGTCCGGCCCCGCCAGCCCCTCTACGGTGGTGACTTCGTGCCCTTCCGCTTCCAGCGCCGGCGTGATGCAGGAGAGCGTCGGCCGGCCGTCCACGAGGACCGTGCAGGCCCCGCAGTCCCCCTTGTCGCACCCCTGCTTGGAGCCCGTGTAGCCGAGCCCGTAGCGGAGCGCTTCCAGCAGGGTCCAGTGTGCCGGCACGCCGATCTCGCGGCGGTCGCCGTTCACGCGCAGGGCGAGGGGAATGAACATCATTCTAGACTACCCGCGCGCGTGGCGAAGGGTCAAGGCGGGCGCTGGAGCGGCGGCCCGGGCATGGTGGACGAAGCCCGGGGCGGCGGCCCGCGGTTTGACGCCCGTCCCATCGGCCGGGCATCTTCCGGCGCAGCGGAGGGGCGCACATGACGAGTCGGGCATGACATCGCAGGTGGCGGGAGTGGTTCTGGCGGCGGGGCGGTCCACGCGGATGGGCCGCCCGAAAGCGCTGCTCCGGGTGGGGGGCAAGAGCTTCATCGCGGCGGCGGTGGACGCGCTCCGGAGCGGCGGGTGCGCCATCGTGGTGGCGGTGGTGGGCGGCGCGGGTGCCGATGGGTGGGACGCGTTCCCGTGGGGGGACCAGGCGAGGGAGGCGGCTGAGGAGGCCGGGGCGATCGTCGTCGTGAACGCGATGGGGGAGTCGCAGCAGATCCAGTCGTTCCGGCTCGGGCTCGCACTCATGGCGCCGTCGATCACGGCCGCGCTGGCGCTGCCGGTGGATCATCCGCTGGTGAGGTCCAGCACGGTGCGAGCGCTCCTCGAGGCCCACGAAGCCGACAATGCCGCCATCCTCCGCCCGACCCACGACGGGCGCCCCGGGCACCCGACGCTGTTCCCCCGCTGGACGTGGGAGCTGCTGGGCGACCCGACGCTCCCGGCCGGCGCCCGCTCGCTGGTGGAGTCATCGCGCACGCACACGGTGGACGTGCCCGTGGAAGATCTGGGCGTGCTGGCTGATATCGACACCCCCGAAGCCTATGACGAGTGGGTGGAGGGCCGATGACCACGGTCCGGCGCGTCGGCATCCTGGAAGCCGCCCGAGCCGCGCTCGCGGCTCGCGAGGGCGGCCCGGCCGTGGTGGTTGCGTGGCGCCTCGATCCGGATGGCGACGGTCGCCGCTTCCTGGTTCGACTCGAGGACGCCGGCGACGAGCCAGCGGGCGCCGACGACGCCGGCGCCGCCGCCTCGCTCGCCGCCGACCTGCTCTCTTCCGGCCGGGCGGCGGGCACGGTGGTTCTGGAAGACGGCACCCGGCTCTACGGGGAGCTGCATCGGTCCACGGCGCGGCTCTTCGTGGTCGGCGCGGGCCACATCGGGCTGGCGCTGGCGCGGCTTGCGGTCACGCTCGGCTTCGAGGTCGTCGTGCTGGACGATCGCGAGGAGTTCGCCACGGAGGAGCGCTTCCCGGACGCGTCCGACGTGCGCCGCGTCGATTTCTCGGATCCCTTCCGCCAGGTGCCGCCGAGCCCGTCCGACTTCGTGGTGCTGGCCACGCGGGCACACCGCTACGACTACGATTGCCTCCTCCATCTCGTGGACACGGACGCCCTCCCCCGCTACATCGGCATGGTGGGGAGCCGGCGGCGGGCGCGCGCTGCGTTCAGCGCGCTGGTGGAGGCGGGGATCCCGCGCGAGCGGCTCGCGGCCGTCCACACGCCCATCGGCGTGGACATCGGCGCCGAGACGCCCGAGGAGATCGCGCTCTCCATTTCCGCGGAGCTGGTGGCGGCAAGGCGAGGAGTGGAGGCGCGCGGGTCGCTCCGGGATGTCGAGAAGGTGGTGGAGCGGTGGCTCTGACCAACCGGAGACGCCGAGCGCGCGCGAGATCGGTTCTCGGGGCGGCTCGACCCACAGGACGGAGGACGGGATGACCCACGACCCGGACGTGACGGTCTACGAGGCGTTGCTGTCGGCGGCGGCGTCGGGGAGGCGGGTGGCGCTGGCCACGGTGGTGGAGACAAAGGGTTCGGTGCCGCGACGCGCGGGAAGCAAGATGGTGGTGGACCCGGAGGCAGGTCTGGTGGGGACGATCGGCGGCGGGTGCGGGGAGGGGGAGGTGCTGGAGGCGGCCGTCGAGGTGCTGGCCGACGGTCGTCCGCGGGAGGTGCGGGTGCGGCTGACGGACCCGGAGGAGTCGTGGAGCCCTGCCGTGTGCGGGGGAATCATGCACGTATACGTGGAGCCGGTAGAGCCGGATGTGGCGTAGATACAATGCGTTCCTGGTGCGGCCGCCCGAGCTGACGGTGGCGTGGCAGGACACCGAGACGAGCGCGCGCGGATGGCTGGTGATCAGCTCCCTGCGCGGGGGCGCGGCCGGAGGCGGCACGCGCATGCGGCCGGGCGCGAACCCGCGCGAGGTGGGTTACCTGGCCAAGACCATGGAGCTGAAGTTCGCCCTGGCAGGTCCGCCCATCGGCGGCGCCAAGTCGGCCATCGACTTCGACCCACGGGACCCGGGCAAGGCGGGCGTGCTGAAGCGCTGGTACACGGCCATCGCGCCATACCTGCGCGAGCGGTACGGCACGGGCGGGGACCTGAACGTGGACGAGGTCCTGGAAGTGATCCCCTTGATCCAGTCCCTGGGGATCGCGCACCCGCAAGCGGGAATCGTCCGGGGCCATTTCAAGCTGGATGACGGCGCGTTCGACCGCGTCATCGCCAACCTGGACCGCGGTGTGAAGGCGCCCGCGCACGCGGCGGTGGGGATCGACGGAGTGCCGCGGAGCGTCGCCGACCTGATCACCGGTTACGGCGTGGCGCGCTCGGTGATCGAGTACTATCGGCGGCTGGGGAACGCGCTGGACGGCGCTCGCGTGACCCTGGAAGGCTTCGGCAACGTGGGCGCTGCTGCGGCGCTGTACCTGGCCCGCGAGGGGGCCGTGGTCGCGGGAGTGACGGACGCGGAGAAGGGGCTGTTCCCCGACCGGCCGCTGGACGCGGCGGGCGTGGAGGCGCTCATCCGCGAGGGGCCGGACCGCCTGCTCCCGGCCGACGACCGCTGCGTGTACGGCGACGCCCGCGAGCAGCTCTTCGACACGCCCGCCGAGATCTTCGTGTGCGCTGCCGCGTCGGGGACGCTCACCGACGAGCGCCTGCGGCGGCTGTCGTCCTCGGGGGTCACGGTGATGTCGTGCGGGGCCAACCAGCCGTTTCGCGAGCGGCAGTTCGGGTCGACCCGCGTACACCGCATCGCGGACAGCCGCTTTGCCCTCATTCCCGACTTCCTGGCGAACCTGGGCATGGCCCGCACGTTCAGCTATCTCATGGAGCCGGACGCGAACGCGGGCTCGAAGGCTGTATTCGCCGCCGTCAATGACAGCATTGCCACGGGCGTGGACGAGATGCTGTCGCGGGCAGCTCGCCCGGACCGCGGCCTCATGTCCGCCACGCTGAGCCTCGCCCTCGACCGTATCGGCGCGGCGTGAGCGACACGGCCGGCGGCCGCTGCAAGCGGACGCGCGCCTCGCGCGGCGCTGGCCGTCGCCGGGTGCGGGCGGGACCGGCCGAGGCAGCCGTTTGATCACGACGCTCATGGTGGGGACGCGGCGCGGCCTCTTCCTCGCCGCGTCCGACGACCGGCGGGAGTGGTCGATCGAGGGTCCGTTCCTCGAAGGGCGCGAGGTCTACCACGCCATCCGGGACCGGCGCACGGGCGTGTGCTGGGCGGCCACCGACCACAGGGTCTGGGGGCCGCACGTGCACCGTAGCGACGATGGCGGCCGCAGCTGGGAGGTCCTGGATGCGGCGCCCCACCACGCCGACGGCCGCGGGCTGAAGGCGATCTGGTTCCTGGCCCCCGGGCCGCCCGGCGAGCTCGACGTGCTGTGGGCCGGAATCGAGCCCGCGGGGCTGTTCGTGACGCGGGATGGCGGCGCGAGCTGGACGGGCGTGTCGTCGCTGAACGACCATCCGACACGCGACACGTGGCAGCCGGCGGGAGGCGGTCTGGCGCTGGGCAACATCCAGCACGACCCCTCGGACCCGCGGCGCATGTACTGCTCTCTCTCCGCGGGCGGCGTCTACCGCTCCGACGACGCCGCCGCCAGCTGGAACGCGGTGAACCACGGCGTGCGCTGCGACTTCCAGCCGCGCCAGTACCCGGAGGCCGGGCAGTGCGTGCACCGGCTGCGCGTCCACCCCGCCATGCCGGAGCGTCTCTACCAGCAGAACCACTGCGGCGTCTACCGCTCCGATGACCGGGGGGAGAGCTGGGTCGAGATCACGGACGGGCTTCCCAGCGACTTCGGCTACGGGCTCGCGATAGACCCTCGCGATCCCGACACCGCGTTCGTCATCCCGGAGGAGTCGAGCCACATGCGGGCGACCGTCGGCGGGATGCTCCGGGTCTACCGCACCACCGACGCCGGCGCCACGTGGGCGGCCATGACCGCCGGGCTTCCGCAGGCGCACGCATACGTCTCCGTCCTCCGCGACGCCATGACCGACGACGAGGCGGAGCCCGCAGGGATCTACTTCGGCACGACCACAGGCCACCTCTTCGCGAGCCGCTCCCGCGGCGAGTCGTGGAGCATGATCACGGGATTCCTGCCGAAGATCCTGAGCGTCACGGTGGGTTGAGCGGGACGGGGACCCGGCGGCGCGAGGCGGCGGGGCTCGCGTGGGCCCGGGGACGGCCGCGGCGGTCGTCCCCGGGCGCATCGACGTGGGCTAGCGGGGCTCTTCGACCTGCTCGAGCTCGTGGATGGCTTTCTGGAGCGCGGCCTTCCGCTCCTTCAGCCCGTCGCGGTAGTCCTGGCGGTCCGTGTCGCTGATCTCCATGCGAAGGTCCGACAGGGCGTTCCGCAGCGTGTCCACCACGAGCTCGGCCTCCCGCCCCGTGAGGTCGATCCTGTTCATGGTGCCTCCTTTGTCACGGTCTCCAGGTAGAGGCGCGAGCAGAGGGAGCCGGCCCGGGCGGCGGGCTCCAGCCCTTCCGCCGTGCCCCACCTGAAATCCACATAGTGCGTGGCCTCGGGGTCACGCCCGATCACGCGCGGAGCACCATGCATTATGCGGGCCTCGTATAGGCGCATCTCCAGCCGGTAGGCCGCGCGCTCCAGGGCGCCTCCACGCAGGATTGCGCCGGGCTCGACGTCCAGGTCCAGCTTGTCGCGCGCCGCCCGCCGCACCGCATCGTCCCACTCCTCCCCGTCGCGCAGGGTGGCGGCCGGGAGTCCCCAGGCCAGCGGGAGGTCCTCGTCGTCGGCCGGACGCCGGATCTGGAGGACGCGGCCGTCGCCGTCGTGGATGGCCACGGACACCGAGCGTTTGACGGCGCGGCTCACGCCCGGGATTCGCGGGGTGGCCAGCCGAAGCGGCGCATGTCCACGCGGCCGATGTCGTCGAACTCCACCCCTTCCTCTTCCAGCAGCGCGCGCTGGAGCGGCGCGACCATGCCGGAGACCGGGATGGCCACCTCGCCGCGCGCGCTGAGGACGCGCCACCAGGGCACGTCCAGGTGGTCGGCGAGGGCGCCGAGCGTCGTGCCGACCCCGCGGGCGGCGCCGGGGTATCCGGCCATCTCGGCCACCGCGCCGTAGCTGGCGACGCAGCCGGTCGGGATCCGGCGCACCGCCTCGTACACGCGCGCAGGGAAATCGGGCATATGCGGCTCGCACCCTTTCGATGCGGGTTGTTGTTCGCCGTGAGGCGCGCCTCCAAGTTAACGCCATGGAAGCAGATTCAAAGGACACGCTGCTGCTGGTCCGCATGGCGGGCGAGCTGTTCATAAAGTCGCCCCGGACGCGCGCCGCCTTTTTCCGCCGCCTGCGCCGCAACCTGGACGACGCCCTGGGCGAGCTGGACCCGCCGGGGACGCTCGAGACGGGGTGGGACCGCCTGTATGTGCGCGCGCACGGCGAGTCCGTGCGCGCATCCGTGGGCCGCGTCTTCGGAATCAGCTCCTTCAGCCCGATCGACGCGGTGGTCGAGGCCACCATCCCCGCCATCCTCGGCGCGGGCGTGGCCGCGTACACGGAGCGGGTGCGTGGGCGCACGTTCGCCGTGCGGGCACGCCGCGCGGGGACACACCCGTTCTCCTCGCACGACGTCCAGGTCGAGCTCGGCTCGCGGCTGCTGGATGCTTCCGCCGGCGTGAACCTCGATGCCCCCGACGTCACGGTGCACGTGGAAGTGCGCGACGACCGCGCCTACCTGTTCTCGGAAGTCGTGCCTGGCCCCGGCGGGCTGCCGCTGGGCGTGGAGGGGCGCGCGGTCACGCTGCTCTCGGGCGGCTACGACTCGGCCGTCGCCTCGTGGCTCATGCTGAAGCGCGGGATCGCACAGGACTACGTTTTCTGCAACCTGGGAGGGGACGCCTACGAGCGCGCGGTGGTGCAGGTGGGGAAGCTGCTGGCGGACCAGTGGAGCCACGGCACGCGGCCCCGCCTCCACGTCATCGACTTCGCCGGCCCGCTGGCGGAGCTCCGCTCGAAGGCGAGGGAGAGCTACTGGCAGGTGGTGCTGAAACGGCTCATGTACCGCGCCGCCTCGATCGTGGGCGAGGAGCGAGACGCGGACGCCATCATCACCGGGGAGGCCGTCGGCCAGGTGTCGTCTCAGACGCTCGTCAACCTGCGTGCCATCGAGCCGGCAGCGTCGCTCCCGGTGTTTCGACCGCTGCTCGGGTTCGACAAGGAGGAGATCATCGAGCGCGCCCGCGCCATCGGCACCGCAGGGCTGTCGGAGCAGGTGAAGGAATACTGCGCGATCGCCCCCGGAAAGCCGGTGACTGCAGCGAAGGTGCTGTCCGTGGACCGGGAGGAGTCGAAGCTGGAGCTGGACGTGGTGGGGCGCGCGGTCGCCGAGCGGAAGGTGCTGAACCTGCGCGCGCTCACGGCCACGGACCTGGTTGCGCCGTACCTCTTCACGGACGACATCCCGGGCGACGCCATCGTCCTGGACTGCCGCCCCGAGGCCCACTACCGCGCCTGGCACCTCCCCGGCGCCGAGCGCCGCGACGAATGGGAGCTTCTGCAGAAGTTCAGGCGCCTGGACAGGGACCGCCGCTACGTCCTCTACTGCACGCACGGGATGCAGACGGCGCACATCGCGGAGAAGATGCAGCGTGCCGGGTACGAGGCGTACTCCTTCCGCGGCGGCGCGGGCGCGGTGCGAAGGTGGGCCGAAGCCCGGGGCCTGCGCGACGGCGGTTGAGGCCGCGCGACTCCGGGCTCCCGCTGGGCCCGCGGAAGCGCCCCGGTGATCCCGAGCCGTCTACCAGCGCAGGATGACCTTGCCGAACGTCTGATTGGACGCCACCCGCTCGTGGGCCCGGGCCGCTTCCGAGGCCGGGATCACCTCCTGGACGACCGGGCGGATCCGGCCGTCCGCCATGAGCGGGAGCACCTCCTCGGCGAACAGCCTGATCGCCGCGGCCTTCTCGATGCGCGACCGGCTGCGTAGCGCCGTGCCGACCAGGGTGAGGCGTCTGGAGAGCAGCATGCCAAGGTCCACCTCGGCCGTCCGGCCGGAAGGCAGCCCCACAACCACCAGCCTTCCCAGGATGGCCATGGCGCGGAGGTTCTCGGCCAGGTAGGCCCCTCCAACCAGGTCGAGCACGACGTCCGCGCCCCGCCCGTCCGTGGCCTCGCGCACCCGCTCGGCGAACGCCACGCCCTCGCCCGACGCGTCCAGCGCCACGTCCAGACCCAGCTCAGATGCGCGCTCCAGCTTCCAGGGGCTGCGCGACGTCCCCAGCACCAGCGCATCGTGGGCCCGGGCGATCTGGAGCCCCGCGGTCCCCACGCCGCTCCCCACTGCGTGGATCAACACGCTCTCGCTCCCGGCGAGGCCGGCGCGCGTCCGCAGGGCGTCGTGGGCGGTGATGAAGACTTCGGGGACGCCGGCGGCGGCATCGTCGTCGAGCGCGTCCGGGACCGGGAGCAGGTGCTCCGCCGGTACCACCACGTATTCCGCGCACGCCCCGCCGCCCGCCAGCCCCATGACCCGGTCACCCGCACCCCAGTCCTCCACGCCCGGGCCGACATGGTCCACGCGTCCGGCGAACTCCAGCCCCGGAACGTCGGCCGGCCACCCCGGCGGCGCCGGATAGTGCCCCTGGCGCTGCATGAGATCGGCGCGGTTCACGCCGGCGGCCGACACCCGCACCCGCACCTCGCCCGGCCCGGGCTGCGGGTCCGGTACGTCCACGAGTTCCAGCACCTCGGGCGGGCCGGGGCGCGTGATCACCACCGCTTTCATGGGGGAGCCTTCCGCGGAAGGACCTGCCGACGAGCCGCTACAGCGCTTTTCGGGCGACCAGGTGGTAGACGAACGGGAAGAACGCGCCCCCGAGCGCCGCGCCGAGCAGCGCCCCGAAACGCAGCGGCGTGGGGTCGTGCGTCACGTAGGCCGACGTGCCCAGCATGCCACCGATGAACGTCCCCGCCAGGCCGAAATAGATGGTCAGCGGGAGCGTCGTGGTCGGGCCGCGGTACACCGCGCGCACCACCAGGCTGGCCACCACGCCGATGGCGATCCAGATGAGAAAACCGCTCACGAATGTCATGGCGGCAAGGTGGCGGAGAGGTTCGCGGCTCGCAAGGGAGCCGGCGCCAGCGGGTCACACCGCAATGTCCGCCACCGCTTCCTCCTCCCCCGTGCCGTGCGCGCCCACTCCGGGCGGGAGCCGCAGGGCGACGACCACGGCAGCCGCAACGAGGCCCGCGGCCAGGAAGAACGGGCTGCGGATCCCGACGTGCTCGAACAGCGCGCCAGCCCACACCGGTCCGAGCACGCGGCCGATCCCCCCGACCACCTGCTGCCCGCCAAGCATGGCGCCCTGGGACTCGGTGTCGGTTTCCTGGGACACGAGGCTGGCGAGGGAGGGGAAGGTGAGGCCGGTGGCCAGCGCCCAGAACGGGACGAGCGCGAAGATGGCGTCCCGGGTCGGGACGAGTGGGAGCGCCGCGAGCACAGCGGCCAGGACTGCCGTCCCGGCCTGGACGATGCGGCGCTCGCCGAAGCGGCGCACGAGCCACCCCACGATGAGCCCACGCACCACAACGGTGGTGCCGCCGGCGGTAGCGAACACGACGCCCATGTCCATGGCGTCCATGCCGTGCGCACGCTCGGCGAACAGCGCCAGTACGCCGGTCATCGCCGTGAATGACATGATCGCGAGGAAGTAGACGGCCAGCAGGAGCACGAACGGGTAGGAGGTGAGCGCGCCCGCCCAGCTGCGGAGCGTGGCCGCCTGTGCCCCCTTCCCCTCCCCCCGCTCCCTGGCACGCAGGGACTCGGGGAGGATGACGATGGCGGCCAGGCCGTTGGCGGCGCAGAGGCCGGCGGCGATGAAGCCCGGCACCGCGTAGCCGAACTGGCTGAAGTAGCCGCCGATCGCCGGACCGATGAGCACGCCCAGGCCGGACGCGGCGCCGAGCATGCCCATCCCGCGGGCGCGGTCCGCTGGCCCCGTGGCGTCGGCGACGTAGGCCTGGGCCACGGAGATCGTGCCACCCGCGGCGCCGGCGGCGACACGGGAGATGAACAGGACGGCCAGCGACTGGGCGAGGCCGAACAGGAGGTAGGAGAGTGCGGAAGCGAAGAGCCCCAGGACGATGAACGGGCGGCGGCCGTGACGGTCGGAGATCCGTCCCCAGAACGGTACGGCCACGAACTGCATGGCAGAGAAGGAGGCCACGAGCAGGGTGACATCGAACGGGCTGGCGCCGAAGGACTCGGCGTAGTACGGCAGGAGGGGGAGCACGATCCCGAAGCCGATCATGTCCACCAGCACGGTGGCGAAGAGCACGATCAGCCGGGACCTCTTCAGCATCCGGCGTCACACTCCCGTCGGGCGGTGACGTCAGGTGGCGGCGGCGCGGTGCTTGTACAAGTGCCCCGGCAGGCGTACATTGGCGCTCGACCCCCCTTCCCCGAACTGGTCACGGCGGCCGTCCGCGGCCGCATCACGGTCCGGAACCATGCCTCGCCTCGATCGACCCGACGACTCAGACTTCCGCCAGCGGTACGGCGTACTCCTGGATATCGCGCGCGTCCTCACGGCCACCCTGGAGCCGCCGGGACTGTACCGCACGATCTATGAGCAGGCGAGCCGCGTGCTGGAGACCACCGGGTTCTACGTCTCGCTGCTCGACGCGGAAATAGACGAGGCGAACGTGGTGTTCATCGCCGACCGCGGCACCGTCGAGCGGCCGGCGAGCGTAACGTACCGGGGGTCCGAAAGCCGCGCCATACGCGAGAAGCACGCCATCCTCGACGACCTGACCAGCGTGGACCACGCGCTGCTCGTGCTCGGTCCGGAGAAGAACGACGACGAGGTGACGCGCTCGGTGCTGGTCGCCCCGATGGTCCATCACGGGCGCGTGCTCGGCGTGATCAGCGCCCAGAGCTACCGCCGCCATGCGTACACCGCCGGTGACGTCGAGCTGCTGACGGCGATCGCCGACCTGGCCGCCGTGGCCGTGTCCAATTCCCGCGCGATTGCCGACCTCGAAGGGCAGCGGCGGGAGTCGCAGCGGCTGGAGGAGATCGGCCGCGCCCTCACGGCTTCGCTCGAGCTGGACCAGGTGCTGCGCCGGATCGTCGCCGCGGCCCGCGACCTGTTCGACGCCGAGGGCGCCAGCGTATGGCTGCTGCAGCCGGACGGCATGGCGGAGGTGGCCATGAGCGCCGGTGACCTTTCGCTTCCCGTCGGAGCCACGGTCCACCCCCCGCTCGATCTCATCCGCCGCTTCACCGAGGAGAGGGCCCCGCTCATCGTGGACCGACTCCGGTCCGACCCGCTGATCCCGTCTGAAATCCGCCAGACGCTCGAGTCGGAGTCTGCCATCGCCGTCCCGCTCATCGCGAATGACCAGCTCATCGGGGCGCTGTCCGTGAGCCATGCCAGCGAGCGCGCCTACGAAGAAGACGACGTGCGCCTGCTCGAGCGGCTCGCCCTGCACGCGGCCATCGCCGTGAGCAATGCGCGGCTGCACGACCAGGTGCGAACGCTGTCGCTCACGGACCCGCTGACCGAGCTGCCCAACCGGCGGCACATGTCCATGTTCCTGGAGAAGGAGTTCGCTGCCGCCGAGCGGGGCCGAAGCCTCACTCTCATCCTCTTCGACCTGGATGACTTCAAGCATTACAACGACATGGCCGGCCATCAGGCCGGCGACGCCGTCCTCCGCCGATTCGCCCGAATCCTGCTCAGCCAGACGCGCGCCATGAATCTCGCCGCTCGCTACGGCGGCGACGAGTTCATCATCATCCTCTCCGAGGCCGAGCCGGAAGACGGCGACCGGCAGGTTCAGCGCGTGCTCGATGCCGTGCTTTCCGACGCCCGTATGGCTGGCGTGGGCGTCACCGCGGGCGTGGCCGCGTTCGAGCCGGGGATGCAGTCGCCGGATCAGCTCGTCCGACGCGCCGACCAGGCCCTCTACCGCGCCAAGTCCGCGCGCACACGCGAGGAAAGCGAGCCCTGACCCTCGATTCCGGCCCGTCCCATCCGGCCATGGCTTCGCCGCGTCACCGCGCCGATCTTGCCAGTGTGCAAATCAATCCTCGCTTCACCCGTTTGGTCCGCGCGCCCGCCGCCCGCTACGGGGATCCCGTGCCCCGGGATGACTCGTTCCCCGCGGAGGCAGTGCTGCGAGACCTCGTGACGGCCGACCGGGTCGTCGCTCCCCTCATCACCGCCCGATACGCGGCGCTGCGCTTCTGGCTCCTGTACGGCACCGGCGGCGATGCCGAGCTGCTGGACCACGGGCGCGACGCCGCGGCCGAGCACCTCGCCTGCGCCGGCGAAGCGGAAGAAGTGGTGATCCTCAGCACGCTGGTGGACCGGCCCGAGCCGCTGCGTGATGCCGTGGCGCTGCTGGAGCGGGCGGCGGAGCTCGCCGAGGCAAGGCGCTGCCCGCACGGCGCCGGGGCGCTCCGCGAGTCCGCGTTCCACATGGCGGTGCACCACATGGACTTCGGGCTCGCCGCGCGGGTCGCCGGCGACATCGGACGCCGACTCCGGCGCTCCGGACGGTATCGCGTAGCCCGCCGCTGGGACCGTGCCGCCGCCGCGCTGGCCGCCCGGGAGCACGCACTGTCGCCGCCGTCGGCGGAGTAGCGGGCGGGGTGAGCCAGCCGTACACGGCCGAGGAGCGCGGACGGATCGGGCGGGCGCTGGAGGCGGGCGAGCCGCTGCGGTGCCCGGCGTGCGGAGCAGGGCTCACGCGGCGCGAGGTGCCGCCGTCCCGGCAGGTCTCCTACGTGCGGCGGCGTGTGTGGGTGCTCTGTCCCGAGTGCGGACGCTCCGCGGCGGTGGACGTCAGAGCGGGCGGGCCACCATGATGCCGTCCTGCCCATCGATGCGAAGGATGCGCTCCGGGAGCGGCAGAGCGCTGATCTCGACGGACCGCCCCGCCAGCGGCGCGTTCATGAGGTGGACCCGTCCGTTCACGCGTACGGCGATGCCGGTGTGGGCCACGTCCAACCCCGGGACCGTGCTCGTCATCGCGATGACGTCGCCATCCCGGATGCGGCCGGCCACCTCGCCCACTTTCCCCTGCGGGATGACGTAGCGCGGCTCCGCGCTCAGCGTCTCCTCGATCTCCCGGATGCTCTCCACGCGCTCGGGGTGCCCGTCCAGCGGGGCGTACGCGTCGGCGTGGGTGGACATGAAGTCGATGGTCGAGGTGTCCGGCCGCCCTCCCAGCTCACGGGTGACATCGCGCACAAGCCCCAGCTCCGCGTTGTCGCGGATCCACTCGCTGAAGTAGTGCAGCCGGCTGGTGTACCCGTCCATCCGCCCGTTCCGGTATCGGATCCTGCGCAGCTCGGCCGTGAACGCGTTGAAGTCCGGCAGCTCGCCGCCCCGGCTCGCCCGGATCACGCGGGCAAGCGCCAGCACGCTCTCCACGTAGGTGACGCAGTCGAACCCCCGCAGGTCGACCACCAGTCTCTCCGGCCCCGGCGGGTCGAGCGTGTAGGGGGTGTAGGGACTGCCCACGAACCGCTTCCCCACGCGAACCATGATCTGGCCGATCGGAAGCGCCTCGACCCCCTCGTCGCGGGCCCAGCGCACCGTCTCCCGGAAGATGTCCCGATCGCGCGGCTCGAACACGACGTCGCCCACGACCTCGGCATCCGAGTCGCCGCTCCGGGCCGGGACGGGCGCGGCAGGCCCGCCCACGACGCCCGTTCGCCCGGCGAAGTCGGGCGGTGAGCCGGCCCCGCGTACGACGCCGGGCTCCCCGGCCACTGCCGTCCCGGCGCGGCCGTGCCCGGTGAGATCCGGCAGCGCCTGGAAGAGGAGCCACGCGATGAGCAGGGCGCCGGCGAGCGCGGCGAGGGTGACGGCGTGTGTCTTTCCCATTCTGCATCGCTCCGGTGCAAGCGGCATTCCGGGCCCGGCTCCAACGCCGCTTTGACATCCCGGCGAGGATCGGGGATTTTTCGACTCTTACGTTCAGTCCCCGCGGCGGAACACGCTCATGCCGAAACATACGGAAGCCGGACTGCCGGTTCTACGGATGCGCCCCGTGCCCAAGGGCCGCACGTTCGATGTCGAAGCGCTGGAGGAGGTCCGGGAGATGCTCGGGGACGCGCCGCGTCGTCGGGACCTGCTGGTGGAGCACCTGCACCGGATCCAGGACGCGTACGGCCACCTCTCCGACCGGCACATGCTCGCACTGGCCGGGGAGATGTCGCTGAGCGCGGCGGAAGTGTGGGAAGTGGCCACGTTCTACCACGGCTTCGACGTGGTGAAGGACGGGGAGGCGCCGCCGCCTCCGCTCACCGTCCGGGTGTGCGACTCCATCGCGTGCGAGATGGCGGGCTCGGCCGAGCTGCTCGCCACGCTGAAGCAGCGGCTCGGAGCCCGCGTGAGGGTCGTGGGCACGCCCTGCATCGGGCGCTGCGACCACGCCCCCGCGACCGTCGTTGGGCAGCACGCCGTGGACTGCGCGACGGTCGCGGCCGTGGAGGGCGTGGTGCTGCATGATGACACGAAGGCGGAGGTCCCGCCGTACCGGCACCTGGACGAGTACCGGGCTTCGGGAGGCTACGGGATCCTGGCCTCGTGCGCGGGCGGCGAGCGGACGCTGGATGCCGTGCTCGCCGAGGTCAAGGCGGCGGGGCTGAAGGGGCTCGGCGGCGCGGGGTTCCCGTCGTCGCGGAAGTGGGAGTTCGTGCGGGCGGAGCCGAAGCCGCGGATGGTGGTGGTTAACGCGGACGAGGGGGAGCCGGGGACGTTCAAGGACCGCTTCCTCCTGGAGACCGATCCACACCGGGTGCTGGAGGGGGCGCTCATCGCGGCGTGGGCCGTGGAGGCCGAGGCCGTCTGGATCTACCTGCGCGACGAGTACCCGCAGTGCCGCGCCATCCTCCAGGACGCGATCCACTCGCTCGAAGCGGACCCGCCGTGCGCGCTCCCGGAAATCCACCTGCGGCGAGGCGCTGGCGCGTACATCTGCGGCGAAGAGACGGCGCTCATCGAGTCACTGGAAGGGAAGCGGGGCGAGCCGCGGCTGCGACCCCCTTTCCCCGCGCAGAGAGGCGTCTTCGACCGTCCGACACTGGTGCACAACGTCGAGACGCTGTTCTGGATCCCCGAGATCCTGCGACGCGGCGGCGGCTGGTTCGCAGCCACTGGGCGGGAGGGACATCCCGGGCAGCGCTACTTCTCCGTGAGTGGCCGCGTGAAGGATCCGGGCGTCTATCTGGCCCCGAACGGCGTCACCGTAAACGAGCTGATCGACGGCCACGCCGGCGGTATGCTCGACGGGCACGCATTCTACGCGTACCTGCCGGGCGGCGCGTCGGGCGGGATCCTTCCGGCATCCCTGGGCGACATCCCGCTGGACTTCGGCGGCGCGCTCGGCGAGTACGGCTGCTTCGTGGGGTCCGGCGCCATCGTGATCCTCTCGGATCGGGACTCGGCCCGGGCGGCGGCGGCGAACATCATGCGCTTCTTCGCGCACGAGTCGTGCGGCAAGTGCACGCCGTGCCGCGTGGGCACGGCCAAGGCCGTGGCGCTCATGGAAGCGCCGACGTGGGACCGGGCATTGCTGGAGGAGCTGGGCGCGGCGATGGCGGACGCGTCCATCTGCGGCCTGGGGCAGGCCGCCCCGAACGTCATCCGCCGCGTCATGGAGCACTTCCCGCAGGAGCTCGACGCATGAGCACGAACGGCGACACGATCCCCTTCACGCTCGATGGCCGGCAGATCGAGGCGCGGCCGGGCGAGACCATCCTCCAGGCGGCCGGGCGCAGCGGCATCGCCATACCGCACCTCTGCTACACGGAGGGCATGCGGGTGGACGGGAACTGCCGCGCGTGCGTGGTCGAGATCGAAGGCGAGCGCGTGCTGGCGCCTTCGTGCCACCGCAAGCCGTCGGCCGGGATGAAGGTGAGGAGCGCGAGCGAGCGGGCCCGCTCGTCGCAGAAGATGGTGCTCGAGCTGCTCCGCAGCGACATGCCGGAGGAGCAGTACCGCGCCGACTCCGAGCTGGCGCTCTGGGCCGCCCACCTGGGCGTGGGCGACGGCCGGTTCCCCCGCCGTCGCCAGCCGGCGCCCGACGCCTCGCACCCCGCCATCCTGGTGCGCCTGGACGCGTGCATCCAGTGCACTCGGTGCGTGCGGGCGTGCCGGGAGGTGCAGGTGAACGACGTCATCGGCTACGCCGCGCGCGGCGCCGACGCCCACATCGTCTTCGATTTCGACGACCCGATGGGCAGCAGCACGTGCGTGGCGTGCGGGGAGTGCGTGCAGGCGTGCCCGACCGGCGCCCTCATCCCGAAGCGCATCGCGGAGCCGAACGCGGTGATGTTCCCGGTGGACGAGTCGCTCTATGCGCCCTCGCTGGCCGGCCGCGCGTCCCGTGAGGAAGAAACCGTGGTCGCCGAGGCGAGCGTGGGCGACGCCACGACCAGCGTGCCATCGCTCTGTCCTTACTGCGGCGTGGGGTGCCAGGTCACGTACCACGAGAAGGGCGGGCGGATCACGCATGTGACGGGGCGCGAGGGACCGGCGAACCTGGGCCGCCTGTGCGTGAAGGGGCGATTCGGCTTCGACTACGTTCACAACCGCCAGCGGCTGACCACCCCGCTGATCCGGCGGGACGGCGTGCCCAAGAACCCCGACGCGCTGGTGGACCCGATGGACTGGGCGGACACGTTCCGGGAAGCCACGTGGGAGGAAGCGCTCGACGTCGCCGCGGCCGGGCTGCGCAGGATCCTGGACGAGCAGGGCGGCCAGGCGCTGGCGGGGTTCGGCTCGGCGAAGGGGAGCAACGAGGAGGCGTACCTCTTCCAGAAGCTGATCCGTGCGGGGTTCGGCACGAACAACGTGGACCACTGCACGCGGCTGTGCCACGCGTCGTCGGTCGCGGCGCTCATGGAGATGATAGGGTCGGGCGCCGTTTCCAACCCGTTCGCCGACGTTCAGTACGCGGACGTGTTCATCGTGATCGGGGCGAACCCCACGGTCAACCACCCCGTGGCCGCCACGCTCATGAAGAACGCCGTGAAGCGGGGCGCGAAGCTGATCCACATCGACCCGCGCGCCACGGAGATCTCCCGCTTCGCCACGCACGCGTTCCACTTCAACCCCGGCACCGACGTGGCGCTGCTGAACGCCATGCTCCACACCATCGTGGAGGAGGACCTGGTCGACCGATCGTTCATCGACGCCCGTACGGATGGCTGGGACGCGTTCCGGTCCAACCTGACCGCCTACGCGCCCGAGGTCATGGAGCCGATCTGCGGAATCCCCGCGGAGGAGATCCGGGCCGCCGCGCGCCTCTACGCCACGGCGAAGGCGTCGATGATCTTCTGGGGCATGGGCATCGCCCAGCACACCCACGGGACGAACAATGCCCGCTGCCTGATCAACCTTGCGCTCATCACGGGCCAGATCGGCCGGCGCGGCGCCGGGCTGCACCCGCTGCGCGGGCAGAACAACGTGCAGGGCGCGTCGGACATGGGACTCATCCCCATCGTCTACACCGACTACCAGCGGGTGACCGACCCGGCCGCCCGGTCGAAGTTCGAGACGTTCTGGGGCCGGAAGCTGGACCCGGAGAACGGACTCACCGTCGTCGAGATCATGAACGCGGCGCTGCGGCGCGAGATCCGGGGCATGTACATCATGGGGGAGAACCCGGCCATGTCGGACCCCGACCTGGAGCACGTGCGCGAGGCGCTGGCCACCATGGACTGGCTCGTGGTGCAGGAGATCTTCCTGACCGAGACCGCATCGTTCGCCGACGTGATCCTCCCCGCCACGGCGTTCATGGAAAAGACGGGCACGTTCACCAACTCCGACCGGCGGGTTCAGCTGGGCCGGAAGGTGCTGGATGCGCCGGGCGAGGCGCGGCAGGACCTGTGGATCATCGCAGAGCTCGGCCGGCGGATCGGGATGGACTGGACCTACGAGGGCCCGCAGGAAGTGTGGGAGGAGATCCGGCAGTGCACGCCCAGCATGGCCGGGATCACGTGGGACCGGCTCGAACGGGAGCACGCAGTCACCTATCCCTGCCGGAACGTGGGAGACCCCGGCACCGAGGTGCTGTTCGAGGAGCGCTTCCCGACCGGGACCGGCCTGGGGCACCTGAAGCCGGTGGACTACACCCCGGCCGCCGAGCTGCCGGACGACGACTACCCGGACGTCCTGATCACCGGACGGATCCTGGAGCACTGGCACACGGGCGCCATGACGCGTCGCGCCGAGGTGCTGGACGCCATCGAGCCGGTGCCCATGGTCTCCATGAACCCCGGCGACATGCGCGCCCGCGGCCTCGAGGCCGGCGCCACCGTGACGCTCGAGACGCGCCGCGGGCACGTGGCCGCGCTGGTCCGGCTCGACCCGTCGATTCCTCACGGCGCCATCTTCCTGCCGTTCTGCTATGCGGAGGCGCCCGCCAACCTGATGACGAACCCGGCGCTGGACCCGGACGGCAAGATCCCGGAATTCAAGTACTGCGCGGTCCGGGTCACGCCGGGCGGGAATGTCCAGCGTGTGGGCTTCGCGGCCGCCACGGCCGGGAGTGGAGCCGGGCGGACGGGCTAGTCGCCCCTCGCCGCGCGGCTCGACGCCGCCAGCACCCTCTCCAGCCACTCCATGGCGTCCCGGAGCTCGTCCGGGATGATGCCGTGGTTCATGGCGTAGTCGTGGGCCTCCAGATCGGCGCCCGCCGAGCGGAGCGATTCCCGCCCCCGTCGCGCCAGCGCCAGCGGGATGGCCGGGTCCCTGGCGCCGTGGCCCCAGAAGAAGCGCGTGCGGCCGACGGTCTCCGGCGTGACCACCACGTCGGGGTGGCTGGGGAGGAACCCGCTGAGGTTCATGACCCCTGGAACGGCGTCCGGATGGCTGAGGGCGTAACCCAGCGCCAGCGTACCGCCTTGCGAGAACCCGCCCAGCACAATGGCCCCCGGCTGGAAGCCCAGGTCCGTCTCCAGGGATGAAATCAACCGCCCCAGCGCCGCCAGGGAGTCGGAAAAGCTGGCAACGTCCGGACGATCGTCACCCTCGTACCTGTACCACGCCCACCCGTCGCCGTAGCCCCACGGCGCCCCGGGGTGGGGCGCCTGGGGCAGGGCGAGGGCGACGCGGTCGGGCACCCAGCCGCGGAACCCCGCCAGATCCGCAGCCCCCGCGCCCCGCCCGTGCATCAGGACGAGGACTGGCGTGCCGTCGCGAGGGTGGGTCGGTGGCAGCAGCTGCATTTCCAGATCCGCAGGCATCGGCATCCCCGCAGTCCGCGGCGAGACATCCGCATCCCGCCTACCGTTTCGACGTCCGCTCGCTGCGGCCACCCTCCGCGGCGTTCTTCCCCCGGCCGGTCACGTCCCGGAACTGCACCACCGCGCCGGTCGAGATGCGCCTGGCAAGAAAGGCGGCGTCCCAGTTCGTGAGGCGAACGCAGCCGTGGGAAGTCACGTACCCGATCGTCTCGGGCGCGTTGGTCCCATGGACTCCGTAGTGGGGCTTGGACAGCTGCATCCAAACCACTCCGACTGCGTTGTTCGGGCCGCCCGGCAGCATGGCGTCGTCCCGTGTCGAGTCCTCGCCCGTGAGCAGCTTGGGCTGGTAATGCCACTGCGGATCGAAGGTGATGGACTCCACGCTGAAGCTCCCCGTGGGCGACGGCGCGTAATCGGAGCCGAGGGTGGACGGGAAGTGGTAGAGCAGCCTGCCGTCTGCGCCGAGAGCGTGGACGTAGTGCCCACCGTCGGAGATGACCAGCCTCTTCACCTCACTCCCGCCACGATACGAGCCCGAGGGGAGGTCGCCGGCCAGGAACGGGGTCACGGCCGGCACCTGCAGCGTCTGCCCGGCCTCGACCGAGTCGAGGTCGACGCCCGGGTTCAGCTGGCCGAGCAGCGCGGGCGTGCTGTGGAACACCTCCGCCAGCTTCTCATGCAGCGACTGGTAGCAGAGGCAGTCCATGTCGGCGCGCTGATAGACGTCCTCCGGCAGGTCGACGAACGGCCCCGAGACTTCCGCCCGGGTGAGGGTGTGCTTGCGCACCTGCGCCGGCCCCGCGTGTTGCACGAGGGCGTCCAGGGTCGCCCCGTCCACGGACCCGGTGGCGTCCAGCCCCTGCGCGCGCTGGAACCAGTACACGGCCTTCTCCGTGTTCTTCCCCCACCGGCCGTCGATGATCCCCGGGGAGAACCGGGCCTGGTCGAGGAGGATCTGGATCCGTGCGACCGCCGGACCCTCCACGTCACCCCCGATGGGGAACGAGGCGGGCTGCGCGTTCACGGCGCGGGGGCTTATCTCGTCCCACGACTGCGTCGCCGCGCCCGCGCCGCCTGCCACCGCGCTCCCGCTCGCGGGCTTGCCGCCGGCATCGGCCGCAGCGCTGCTGTCCGGGCCGGGCGAGGTGCCCTGGCTGGCCGGGCCGACGCCTTCGGTGTCGCTCCGGGCGAAGGGGCGCCAGGAGGAGTCGAGGCGGCCCGCCTCGAGCTCTGCGCGAGAGAGCGTGTCCGTGCCGTCCGCGAACGCGTCTGCGACGCCCGCCGCCCCCGACGCGGCGGAATCGGTGCCCGGGGCCGGCGTCGCCGCGGACGCCACGGTGTCCCCCGACCGGGTGGCGGGGGAATGATCGTTTCCGCCGCACCCGGCCATCAGCAGCGTGGCCAGGAGCGCGAGATGCGTGTGCTTCATGCTTGTTTCCCCGTCGGTGATGGATCCGGACAGGGAAAGGAGCAATGGGCGTGCCCGCCGCGCTGGTTCAGCCCTGGGTGCCCTTCAGCCTTTCGACGTAGCCGAACAGTCCAGCCTGCCGGGCGCCACCCTGGCGGATGACGTCCATGGCGCGCAGCAGCTGCACGTCGGCGTCCACGTCCCGCTCCTTGACGAAGGCGTCGCCAAAGGCCATCCGGCCGACCAGACTGAGCAGCGCGCGGTCGACATACGCGGAGCCCGCGTCGTAGACGGGGCGATCGATGTCCACGCCCTTTTCGCTCAGCCGGCGATAGAGCTCGTCGCGCCACGCCTGCGTGACCTGGAAGTCCCGGCTCACCCCCTCCTTCAGCTGCGACGCGTAGTCGAACACGGTCACGTTGAAGTCGGGCGACTTGGGCGCGATGGCCTTGATCAGCGCCTGCTCGGCCGTGCTGAACGTGTCCGCCTTCACCTCCAGGTCTGGCATGATCCCGCCGCCGCCGTACACCGTGCGGCCTGCGTCCGAGTGGTACGTGGGTCGCTGGTCGCGTCCGGCGGCGAAGTGCGTGGAGTCGTCCACCTCCACGAGCCTGCCGTTCTGGAGCACGCGCTCCCGGTGGATGCTCCGGCCGCTCGGCGTGTACCACTTCCCAGTGGTCATCTTCAGCACGTACCCGCCGTCGACCCGGTACGCGGTCTGGACCAGCCCCTTCCCGAACGACGTGGTGCCCATGATGACCGCGCGGTCGTGGTCCTGGAGCGCGCCCGCCACGATCTCGGACGCCGAGGCGGAGCCGCCGTCCACCAGCACGACGAGCGGCACATCCGGGGCGACCGGGTCGTCGTGATTCACGTAATCCGTGTCATCGCTGCCGCGCTCCCACTGCCGGGCGATCTCCGCGTCCTTCGGCAGGAACAGCCCGGCTATGTCCACGGCCTGATCGACGATGCCGCCGCCGTTGCCGCGCAGGTCGAACACGATCCCGTGCGCGCCCTGCTGCACGAGCTGCTCCACGGACTCACGCATCTCCTTGCCGGCCGTCTCGTTGAACTGGAGCAGCGGGACATACCCGATGCTGTCCTCGAGCATGACCGCGTAGGGCACCGCCGGGATGCGGACCACGGCGCGTGTGATGCGCGCGCGGATCGGATCCGTCGCTCCCCGTCTGAGGAAGTTCACTTCCACGATCGTCCCGGGCTCGCCCTTCAGCGCGTTGGCGACCCGATCCAGCGACCAGGCGCTCACGTCATCGCCATCGATCCCGGTGACGCGATCACCCACCTGCACGCCGATCCGCTCCGCCGGCGTGTTCGGGAACACGCGCTGCACCACGGCCGACCCGGCCTGCGCCTCGATGAGCATGCCGACGCCGGCATAGTGCCCCTCGTACGCCACCTCGAACTCCTCGAGCTCCTCGGGCGTGAAGAGGTCCGCGTAGGGGTCGTCGAGGCGGTCGACCAGCCCCTCGGCCGCCCGCTCGTAGACGTCGGAGACGTCGAGCGTGTCCACGAACCGCGTCGAGATCAGCGTGACCACGTCCCGGAACAGGTTCGGTCCCGTCTGGTCCTCGGGGTCCGGCAGGATGAAACCGCCGAGCGCGAAGGCGGCGGCGATGACTGCGACGAACCCGGCCTTCTTGGCGTGACGCATGCGATCTCATCGATGAGGGTGAAGGGCGCTCGGTGGCCCGTAGCTACTACTCGGCACCCACGTGGGCGTTCCGGCGTACGCACCGGGCTCACCAGTGTAAACGCGTCAGGGCGGTGTTTCCAGCCTGTCGCGGGCGGAACCCGGGTCTTTCACGAGCCGGAGCCCGCCACGCCGGCGTGGCGACGCGGCTCAGTCCAGCGTGGCGACCTCAATGTTCCGGATCTGCTCGCCGTGGTGGCGGCGGTAGAACACCTTGCGCTCCACGGCCTCGATCACGGCCGGGCCGAAGTCCACGCCTTCCAGCTCGCGCGCACTGTGCAGCCCGCCCGCGCTGATGGCGTTGATCTCCACCAGCCGATCCCCGACCACGTCCAGGCCGGCGAAGAAGATGCCGTCCTTCACCAGCCTGGGCCCCACGATGCGGGCGACCCGAAGCATGCGCTCGTCCACTTTCGCCCGCTCCGCGCTCCCGCCCGCGCTCATGTTGCTGCGGAAGTCCCCGGGTGCTGCCCGCCGCCGGATGGCTGCGCACCGGCCGTCGACGCAAAGTGGGCTGCCGTTCACCAGGAACAGGCGCGTGTCGCCCTCGGCCGCCGCCGGGAGGTACTCCTGCGCGATCACATAGCTGCCGCGGGAGAGCGACTCGATGATCTGCCGGAGGTTCTCGGCGTCCCGGTCCACCAGGAACACGTCCGTCCCCCCGTGGCCGAGGAGGGGCTTCAGCACCACGCGTCCGCCCACCCGCTCCTGGAACTCCACCACACGCTCGTAGCTGCGCGTGATGATCGCCGCGGGACGCACCGCCGCGGGGAACTGCTGCAGGTACATCTTGCTGATTGCCGCGGGGAGGCTGTGCGGGTGGTTCAGGACGATCACGCCACGCTCCACCGCCACCTGCCCGAACAGGATCCCCGCGTTCTGCGCCCAGGCGTCCTCCCCCACTTCTTCGGTGGGGTTGTAGCGCAGCCAGATCACGTCCAGGTTCCGCGTGGTCACGGTCTCGCGCGGGGCAGCGGGGCCGCGCACGGCCTCCAGCAGCGCCGCTTCCGATTCGGGCGCCACGCTCCCGGCCCCGCCCGGGCACAGGCGGGCCCGCGCGCCCACCTGCCCGTCGGCGAAGTACTCCAGCTCCCGCACCCCGGCCAGAAAGACATCGTGGCCGCGCCGGCACGCGGCGAGAGCCAGGAGCGTGGTGGTGGCCACCTCCAGCTCGGTGTCCGGGTCGTTCACCACCAGCAGCAGCCGCATCAGCGCCCGTCCCCGCCAGACCCGGCCATGGCGTGCATCGGGATCCCGGCGCGGAGCGCGTCCAGCCGCTCGCGCACGGACGGCCGCTCCAGGAAGCGGGGAAGCAGCGGCACGGCGTGCAGGACCCCCCGCTCCCGCAGCTCCTGGAGGATTTCCAGGTGGGCCGGGGCGATCTTCCCCACGTACAGCGGCTCCAGCTCGCCGCCAGCTCGCAGGTGCGCCACCACTTCGCTGAACCCGCGCAGGTAGATCATGTCGCGGGTGAACCCGCCGGCGGTGTGCACCCGGGCGATCAGGTCGAACGCGCTTCGGGGCGGAAAGCCGTGGTCGCGGTGGAGCGACCGGAACCCGTCCACGAAACCGGCGCCATCCAGCAGCTCGCTCACCGCGACCACTCGCCCGGCCAGGTGGCGCAGGCGAGCCGGAGTGAGCCCGCCCACCAGGTACTCGGCCAGAACGCCCAGCCCCTCCTGAAAGCCGTCGTACCCCGCCAACCCCTGCCTGAGCTGCTGGAATGGCTGCGCTGCGCCGTTCACGTACGTGAGCACGTGCGTCCCGACCTCGTGCTGGAGCAGCGCGTCGACGCGGGCCGGGGCCAGCGCCAGGGCGCGGCCGACCAGCAGCTTGCCCGACGACACCATCAGCCCCGAGACGTCCGGGCGCACCTGGGCTTCCGAGCGGAATTCGGGATACGCGCGACGGTACGCCGCGAACTCCTGCCTCGCCACCGCCGCGAATTCTTCCGCGCCCACGGCGCCTTCGGACGAAGAGGGCGAAGAGGGCGGAACGCGCTCGAGGATTTCCGTCGCCTGCTGGCGCAGCGCCGCGTCCGGGTGGCCGAACAGCCGGATGCTCGAGTGGAGGAACGCCGGCGTGTTCCGGTCGTCCACCAGCGACACCTCCCGGTCCAGCTCGTCCCGTTTCTCGCGCAGCAGCCGCCATACCGCCGGATCCTCCACTTCCTCGACGCGCAGCTCGTACAGGCGCCGCTTCACGAGGTCGGGGTCCAGCGGCAGGAGCCGGTAGTGGAACTCCGGCGCCCGCTCGAAAGCGTCGTGGCGGAAGCGGTGCCACGCCTCCTCCGGGTTCACGGGCGCGACCAGGAGAAGCGAGTCGAAGGACGCGCTGATGTGCGCGAGCGAGCGGTCCACCTCCCACACCGCGGGCCCCAGGCGGCGGCGCCCGAGCGCACGATAGCTCGACAGCTGCGCGCCCGTCTGAACGCGCACGAACTCGAACACGGCACGGCGAAGCACGCGCGAGAGGCCGTGGGCCAGCCGGCGGAGAAAGACGGGATAGAGTGCGCCGGTGTCCGGGTCACGGTAGAGCGGCGGGACGGCGACGCCCACGAGGAGCGCCCCGGCGGCGTGCGACTCGTGGACGGTGAGCAGCGGAGGCAGGCCGGGAGGATGGCGTTCGTCCGTGGCCTCCACCTCCACGGGCTCGCGACGCCGCCCCACGTCCAGCTCCTCCAGCCCGACGGCCATCGTCCGTACCGTGGCCGGGGCAGGGCCGTCCGGTCCGAGGACGCGGAAGCGCGCCGCGCCCTCCCACAGCTCCACCACCAGGAACGAGCCGTGAGCGGCCACGCCGGCGTCCACCACTTCGTGCACCAGTGCGCGCACGGCCGAGGGCTCCGCGGCGGCATCGGCCACCAGCCACGACGCTTCGCCGGCCACGAGCTGCGCCACCGGGTCGGCTTCGCGACGCTGCCGCACCACCAGGAGGAACGGCCGCGACCCGTCCAGCACCAGCCGCCCGGCCGGCGTGCGCCGGTCCAGGGACTCCCCACCCTCGAACACGGCGCGCAACCCGCGCTCGCGCTGGCGGGGGGATCGCAAACGGGACAACGGCTCGCGGGCAGTCAGGAGCAGCCTCTGGTCTGGTGGCGCTGCGGCCCGGCAGGCGCGCCGCGTGGCCGCATCGTTTGGCCGCTCGCGGGGTGCAAGGCAGGTGCCAGCTGCGGCCGCGTGTTTGCCCGATGGGGCCCGGCCGCAGACATTGTCGCCAACCCACCCGCCAAGGAGGGCACCGTTCATCACCACGTCGACAGGACCCGCAGGGGCTCCGGCATCCTGGTGGAGATCCCGCCCCGACCCAGGCTGAGCGACTACGAGGGCGTCGCGCACCTTTCCCCGGCCGTGGCGGAGCTGCGCGAGCGGGCGGCGGGCACCGCCCAGCGGTTCGGCGACCGCACGCTCTGGATGATCAACTCCACCGCTCAGGGCGGCGGCGTGGCAGAGATGCTCCCCACCATGGTGACGCTGCTGGAGGAGCTCGGAATCCGCACGCGCTGGTTCGTCATCGAGGCGCACGATCCCGAGTTCTTCCGGCTCACGAAGCGGCTCCACAACCTGATCCACGGCACGGGCGATCCGGACCTCGGGAGCGCCGCCCGCCAGGTGTACGAGGCCGTGAACGCCGAGAACGCCCGCACGCTGGCCCCGCTGGTGCGCGATGGCGACGTGGTGGTGGTGCACGACCCCCAGCCGATGCCGCTGGCCGGGCTCGTCTCCCGGGACCTGGACGTGAAGACCGTCTGGCGCTGCCACATCGGGCTCGACCAACGGAACGCGGCCACCGACGCCGCGTGGTCCTTCCTCGAGCCGTACGCGGGCGACTACGACGCCGCGGTCTTCTCCGCCTCCGAGTACGTCCCGCCGTACCTGAAGGACCGGTCGAGCATCATCTATCCCGCCATCGATCCGCTGTCGCAGAAGAACCGGGACCTGAACCTGCACACGGTGGTGGGCATCCTTGCCAACGCGGCGCTCACCGTGCCGCCGGGACCGGTGGTGCAGCCGCCGTTCCCCGACACCGCACGGCGCCTTCAGTCCGACGGACGATGGGCGCCGGCCATCCTCCCCGAGGACATCGGTCTTCTCATCCGCCCGATCGTCACCCAGATCTCCCGCTGGGACCGGCTGAAGGGCTGGCTCCCACTTCTGCGCGGGTTCGCCGCGCTCAAGGAGCGGATCTACACGAAACGCAACGAGCGCCCTCCCGAGCAGCGGCGCCGGCTGCGCCACGTCCGCCTCGTCATGGCCGGGCCCGACCCCGCCTCCATCCAGGACGACCCGGAAGGGCTGGAAGTGATCGAGGAGCTGCGCGCCGCCTACGTCGCCCTGGACGACGAGCTGAAGAGCAATGTCGCCATGATCGCGCTCCCGATGCAGAATCCGGATCATAACGCGCTCATGGTCAACGCCATCCAGCGCGCGTCCACGGTCGTGGTGCAGAACTCGCTCCGGGAAGGGTTCGGTCTCACCGTGACCGAGGCGATGTGGAAGCGCGTCCCCGTCCTCAGCAACAGTCGCGCGGTGGGCCCGCGACAGCAGATCCGGCACGGCAAGGACGGCTGGCTCATCGACGACCCCGAGGACCCCATCCAGATCGCCGACGCCCTCGACGCGCTCCTCAACGACCGCCTGCGCCGCGCAGCCCTGGGCCGCACCGCCCAGCGGCGCGCCCATGACGACTTCATGGTCTTCAGTCAGCTCCGCCGCTGGCTCGATCTGCTGGAGACGTTGACCTAGCCTGGGACGGCGAGAACCGCGGCTCCCACGGTTGCCGCCGCGGCCCTGCGCGACGACATTGGCCTCGCCCCTCCATTCCCCCGAGCACGCACGCCCATGAACCGACGCACTGCCGCTCGCCTGCTGACCATCGGCGCGATCACTTCCGCCGCCGCATGCGCATCCACCGGAGCCCGGCCGGTCCCCCCCACCGACGATCCCGACCTGGCCACGGCCTACCGGGTCCTGTCCACGACGCCGCTCGTCGACGGCCACAACGACCTGCCGTGGGTCATCCGCGAGCGGACCGGCGAGACGGGCGACCTGTCGGCGTACGACCTCCGCTCGGCGACCTCCGGCCAGACGGACATCCCTCGCCTCCGGCAGGGAATGGTGGGCGGGCAGTTCTGGTCGGTTTACGTGCCGGCCAGCGCCCAGGAAGACGGCACGGCGGCGAAGCAGCAGCTGGAGCAGATCGACATCGCCCGCCGGATGATCGAGCGCTACCCCGACGCGTTCGAGCTGGCGCTCACCCCCGCCGACGTGACCCGCATCTTCGACGAAGGGAAGGTCGCGTCGATCATCGGGATGGAGGGCGGTCACGCCCTTCAGAACTCGCTCGGTGCGCTCCGTGCCTACTACCGCCTCGGCGCCCGCTACATGACGCTCACCCACTCCGAGAACATCGACTGGGCGGACTCGTGCTGTGAGGCGCCCGAGCACGGCGGCCTCACGCCGTTCGGGGAGGCCGTGGTGCGCGAGATGAACCGGCTGGGGATGCTCGTGGACCTGGCTCACGTCTCTCCCGAGACCATGAACGACGTCCTCGACGTCACCGCCGCGCCCGTCATCTTCTCCCATTCCTCCGCCCGCGCCCTCACCGACCACGAGCGGAACGTGCCGGACGCGGTGCTCCGGCGGGTGACCGAGAACGGCGGCGTCGTCATGGTCACGTTCGTCACCATCTTCGACAACGAGGCGCTGCGGCAGTGGGCCGAGCTGCCGTCGGCGGAGCGCACCGGGCCGGCACCGGTGGCGACGCTCGGCGATGTCGCGGACCACATCGAGCACGTGCGCGACGTCGCGGGGATCGACCACGTCGGCATCGGCAGCGACTTCGACGGCACCAGCACGCCAGAAGGGCTGGAGGACGTGTCGAAGTTCCCTGCCCTGTTCGCCGAGCTATCCCGCCGCGGGTGGAGCGAGGAAGACCTCCGCAAGCTGGCCGGGCAGAACGTCCTGCGAGCCTGGCACCAGGCGGAGAGAGTCGCGGCCAGGCTGCAGTCGGCGGAGCCGCCTATCACGGCCACCATCGCGCAGCTCGACGGCGTCGTTCCCGAGGGGAGCGGGGCTTTCGTCACCCGCCTCGGCGACGACACGCTCGCCGTCGAGCGCTTCCGCTACGGCGCCACCAGCTTCGACGCCGACGTGGCGCTGCGCGTCCCGCGCACCGTCCTGACCCGCTATCGTGCCGAGCTGGACCGGCTGGGCCGCGTGCGCAGGCTCACGGCCACGACGTACGACCCCGCAGGGGAGGGCGGGGGTCCGCCACTCGGCCGGACGACGTACGAGTTCCGCGGCGACTCCGTTCGGGTCGACATCCGCGACCATGAGGAGGCGCGGCAGATCACGGTCGCCGCGGGGCGCGACGCGCTCCCGTTCATCGACATGGTGCACTGGCCGTTCGAGCTCGCCTTCCTGCGCCACCAGCCGGTGGTCGGCGGCGAGGAGATGGAGGTCCCCATGATCATGGGGACCCGGGTCGGAAGCTTCGGATTCAGCGCTCCAGCGACCGGGCACGCCGTCATCCGCCACCCGTACCGCGGCACCATGGACGTGCGCGTGGACAGCCTCGGGCAGATCACGGAGCTGGACGCCAGCGGAAGCACCCGGAAGCTGACCGTTCGACGCGCCGACACCGCCGCCGTCGACGTCGCCGGGCTCGCCCGCGATTTCGCCGCCCGCGACGCTGCGGGCCACGGCATCGGGGCGCTGTCCGGGCGTGCCACCGCCGAGGGGGAAGTCGGCGGCGCGAGCATCACGGTCGACTACGGCGTGCCCCACAGCCGCGGCCGCGACATCTTCGGCGCGCTCGTCCCGTTCGGAGAGGTGTGGCGCACCGGCGCCAACCGGGCGACGCACTTCGCCGTGGACCGCGACCTGGTGATCGGGGACCGGCGGTTGCCCGCCGGCACATACACGCTGTTCACGATCCCCGGCCCGGACGCGTGGACGCTGATCGTGAACCGCCAGACGGACATCGCCGGCACCGCCTACGACGCCAGCGCCGACTTCGCCCGCATCCCCATGCAGGTTCGGACGCTCGGCGCCCCGGTCGAGGACCTAACGATCACGGTGGATCCCGCGGGCTTCCTCCGCATCGCGTGGGGCCGCACGGAGGCGAGCGTCAGGGTGCGGCGGGCGCCCTAGTCTCCCGGACGGGAGCGCGCCGCCGTCCACCTCGACGACTTCGCGGGCCTGGGCCCCGACCCGCGACGACGGCGGGCCCCGACGGGTGATTCCCGTGGGGGCCCGCCGTCCTGCCGATCGACCCGGACCGGCCGACCGTGCGGCCGCGCCGGTCTCGGGCGCCCGGCGCTCGCTATGGCTCCAGCCACTCCTCGTCCAGCAGCTCGGAGCCGCCGGCCGCGGGATCGAACCCGGCCGCGCGCACCACCGTGATCGGGCGCGTGACCGTCTCGTCGCCCGCGGGCAGCGCCACCGTGTAGCGACCGTCCGCGACCAGCCCTGGACCGCCGCCCGAGCCGCCACGGAAGCTCATGCGCACCCCGCGCTCCCGCATGGCCGAGAAGATCTGGCGCATGGCACCGCGGATGTCGTCCTGCGACGGCTCCGGCGTCTGCTCGGCCGAAGGCTTTGCACCCTCCGCCGGCGGGGACTCCACCTCGCCGGAGGGCTTTGCGGCCTGCGCCGCCCGCGCCCCGGCGCCCGCTGCGGGCGGCCCGGACTCGGCCTTCGGCTCCGGGTACCGTTCGCCCGGACGGTCAGTGGTCCCGCCACCAGCGCCGCGGCCGCCCCACATCCGGGAACGGTCGCCACTCCGCAGCATGGCGATGGCCCGGTCCGCGGCCGCGCGCGCCAGGCCCTCGTGCGCCACCAGCGAGTCGGCCACTTCCACCATTGCGGCGTCGGCCCGGATACTGTCCCGGACTTCGGAAGGCGACTTCGGCTCCTGCCCTTCCGACCGCTTCTGCAGGTTCCAGGTCACCCGGTGCAGCCCGGGCGACGCCGGCCCCTCCAGCGTAGCCACGGTATCACCGGCGGCGCCCAGCACCGCCAGCTTCAGGCGTGCGCCGCGCTCCGGCCGCTGTGAGCCCGGCCTGCCGGGCCCACCGAACGGGAGGTCGGTGTCCCCGGCCGTCTTCACGGTGGCGCCCGCCGCTCCAGTCCCGACATCAGGGCGCGGCCCGCCGAGCGGAGCATCGGTGTCCCCGGCCACACGCGTCGCGGGCGGGGTCCAGCCTTCGGGCACGTAGTACGCGATCTCGGCGCCGAAGGGCGCGGACTCTCCTTCGAAGTAGCGGTGGCCCGTGGATTCGCCGCCGGACGGTGCGTCGCCGAACTCGAGCCCGGGGGCGGGAGCGAAGAGGACGGGCGAATCCGCCAGCCGCACAGTCGACAGCTGCTGGAGCGGCGCGATGTCCACGATCCAAATGGAGCGTCCGTGCGTGGCCGCGATCAGCTCGTGGTCGCGCGGATGGATCTCCAGATCGTGAACGGGAACGGTGGGCAGCCCTTCCATGAACCGGCGCCACGTGGCGCCGCGGTCGGTGGACACGTACGCCCCCACGTCCGTGCCTACGAACAGCAGGTCGGGGTTCACCAGGTCTTCCCGCACCACGTGCACGAAGTCCGGCCCGCCGGCAGGCAGCCCGGCGGCGAGCGTCCGGAAGCTGCCTCCGCCATCGTTGGTGACGAAGACGTACGGAGCGAAGTGGTCGCTGCGATGACCGTCGAATGTCACGTAGAAGCGCTGCGGGTCGAAGTGCGACGGCTCGATCCGGCTGACCCACGTGTGCTCCGGCACGCCCTTGAACAGCTTCGGCCGGATCTGCTGCCACTCCGCACCCGGCCGCCGCATCCAGACGTTCCCATCATCCGTGCCGGCGAAGAGCAGCCCCTCCACCAGCGGCGACTCGGCGAGCGCCACGATGGTCGCGTGCGTCTCCGCACCCGTCACATCCTTCGTGATCCCGCCCGTGGTCTTGGTGCTGACCTCGATCTTCTCCGGGTCCCGCGTGGTCAGGTCCGGGGAGATCACCTTGAACGTGTCACCCCGGTCCGTCGACATCAGCACTCGGTTGCCCGCCGTGTAGATCGTGTGCGGCGCGTGCGGCGACAGCACGATCGGCGTGTTCCAGTTGTAGCGCAGGTCGTAGGTGGCGGAATCCTCAGCGGCCTGCTTCTTCCACGCTTCCACCTTCGCCTGCTCCGCCGCGGTCATCTCCCGCGGCTCCTTCACTCCCTCGTGGACGGCAATGGAGTCCAGGATTGGCCGCGCCCTGTCCTGCCACTCGGGCTTGCCCATCCTGGAGCGCTCGCCCGTGACCAGGTTCACCCGCGACATGCTCCCGCCCTGCGACTCGGCGTAGACCGTTGCCGGGTCGGTCGGGTCCTGCTGGCTGTAGAAGCCGTCCCCACCACTCACCGTGTACCACATGTGGTGGTCGATCCCGCCCCTCGCCCGGCGGCTCGGGCCGCACCACGTGCCGTTGTCCTGCAGCCCGCCGCACACCCGGTACGGCACGCTCATGTCGTAGCTGACGTGGTAGAACTGTCCGATCGGAAGCGTGTTGACGAAGTCGTACGTGCCGCCACGGTCCCAGGTCACGGCGATCCCGCCATCGTTGCCGACGATGAAGTGGTCCGGGTTCGACGCGTCCCACCACATGGCGTGATGGTCCACGTGGATCCCAATGGTGGCCTCGCCGACCGTCTTCCCGCCGTCCTTCGAGAACTGGACGGGCGTGGACGACCAGAACACCAGGTCCGGGTCATCCGGCGCGACGCGCACCTGCGAGTAGTAGAACGGCCGCGTGTCCACCCCGTTCATCCATCGCCACGTGTGCCCGCCGTCGGCCGACCGGTAAAGGCCCGTCCCCTTGAGCCCCGACGACGCCGCGTCGTCGTCGCTCATTCCCTTCGTATCGTCCGCCTTCGCTTCCACCAGCGCGTACATCACGTCCGGGTCGCTCGCGGCCATGGCGATCCCAATGCGGCCCTTTTCCGTGCTGGGGAAGCCGCCGCCGGTCACCTCCGTCCAGCGCTCCCCGCCGTCCGTGGACTTCCACAGCCCGCTCCCCGGACCGCCGCTCTCCAGGAACCACGGGCCGCGTACCCGTTCCCAGCTGGACGCCCACAGCACGTCCGGGTCTCGCGGGTCGAGCGCCAGGTCCACGAAGCCGGCCCTGTCGCTGATGAACTTCACCCGCCGCCACGTCTTCCCCCCGTCCGTGGTCTTGTAGACGCCCCGCTCCTGATTGGCGCCCCAGATGTGGCCGAGCGCCGCCACCCACGCCGTGTTCGGGTCGCTCGGGTGGACGACGATCCGGCCGATCGCCTGCGTCTCCTTCAGCCCCGAGAACGTCCAGCTCTCTCCGCCGTCCCGGGACACGTACACGCCCCCACCCGGGGAGATCGAGTTGCGGGAGTCCTCCTCGCCCGTGCCCGCGTACAGCACGTTCGGATCGCTCGGTGCGATCGCCAGGTCCCCCATCGAGGCCACTCGCCCCACATCGAACAGCGGCTTGAACGTGGTCCCGTTGTTCGTGGTCTTCCATATGCCCCCCGCCACCGACGCCACGTAGAACGTGGCCGTGCCGGGAACGCCCTCCACGTCCGTGATCCGCCCCGACATGTTCGGGGGGCCGATGTTGCGCCACTTGAACCCGGCGTAGAAAGCCGAGTCGGGGCCCTGCGCCAGGAGGGGCCGGGGGGCCACGAGCGCCGCGAGCGCCAGGATGGCGGCCGTGGCCAGAGGAACACGCGTTCGCATGGTCGCTGCTCCGGAATTCGGGTTGTGACGGTGAGCGCCTGATCAGGCAGGGGCGGTCGCAGAGATGACGCGCTGGCGCCGCGGAACGTTGGGAGCCCGTGCGGCCGCGGGGTCAGGACCGGTTGTCGCGCCCGCAGGGTGCGCCCGCGCCCCGCAGCCCACGGCCTGCGTCCCGCGGCGGCGCCGCCGCGCCCCCCCTCTACCAGCGGTCCAGGTCTTCCGAGAGGTTGTCCCGAACCTCGTCCGTGGCCAGCAGGATCAGCCGGTCGCCCCCTTCCAGCTGGCTCTCTCCGCGGGGTGGCCGCATGCGCTCGCCGCGCAGCAGGGCGATGAGCTCCGCGTCCGTGCCCAGCCGCTTCATGGCATCGGCCACGGTCAGGCCCACGAGTCCGCTCTCCTCCTTCAGGACCCCCACGGTGATGTGGCGCCCGCCCGGCAGCGTGACAGGGATCCCGGAGCGCAGGAGCGACAGCAGGTTCAGTGAGCCGATCTCCTCGGGATTCAGCAGCCCCCGGTGCTCCAGGAGCCGTAGCGCGATGTTGAGGTGCTCGGTGTGGAGCGCCGGCGAGTCGGCGCGCGTGGGCACCTGCGCTTCGTACAGGCTCGGGTAGGGCACGCGGGCGGACAGCCACACGTGGACCAGGTAGCTGATGAACACCGCCAGCGCGGCGGGCACCAGCAGCGTGTACCCGCCCGTCATCTCGGTGACCATCATGAGCGTGGCCAGCGGGACGTTGGCTGCACCGGCGAAGAGCGCCGCCATCCCCACGACCGCCATGGGCCCGGCCGGCTGGTGGAGCACGGCCGCCAGGAAAGCGCCGAGCATGGCGCCCGAGAAGAGCGTGGGGGCGAACACGCCGCCGGACCCGCCGGAAGACACCGAAAGCGCCATGGCGATCATCTTGGCGAAGATGAGCACGGCGAGGGTGCCCATGACGAGCTGCCCGTTGATCGCCTGCTGGATCCAGCCGTAGCCGCCGCCCAGCACTTCGGGATAGAGCAGCGCGATGAGCCCGAGGAGCAATCCCCCGATGCCCGGCTTCAGCCAGACCGGGACGGGCAGCCGGCGGAACCCGGCGCGGGCGCCGTAGAAGATCACCGGCACGAGCGTGGCCAAGAGCCCGCACGCCACCCCGAGGACCACGTACCAGCCGTAGTCGTAGACGTGCGGCAACCCCGTGTAGGGGGGAAAACGGAAGAGCGGCTGCCATCCGGTGAACAGCCCGTTCACTGCGTACGCCACGATGGACGCAAGCATGGTGTAGATCAGCGCACCGAACTCGAACTCCATCTCGGCGTACAGCACCTCGATGGCGAAAAGCGCAGTCCCCACGGGCGACCGGAAGATGGCCGACAGCCCCGCCGCCATGCCCACGGTGAGCAGCAGCCGCCGCTCCTCGTCGTCTCGCTTCGTGATGTCGGCATACCACGCGCCCACGCCGGCCGCGATGAGCGCGATCGGCCCCTCGCGCCCGGCGGCGCCGCCCGACCCGATGGTGATGGCGGACGCCACGGCCTTCACGGGCGCCACTCGCCCGCGCAGGAACCCGTTCTCCCGGTGGAACGCCCTCACCGCCGTGTCGGTGCCGTGCCCCTCCGCCTCGGGCGCCAGCCACGTGATGATGATGCCGACCACGAGCCCGCCGAGCGCAGTCGAGATCGGGATCAGCCACAGGCCGTGCGCACCGATCACCTGCTGGAGAACGCCGCCTTCGCCGGGGAGCCCCGGGGGTGAGTAGCCGGCGATCCGGCCGAGGAAAAGCCCGCTCGCCGCACGCAGCAGGAAGGTGAAGACCTGGGCCGCCGCGGCGCCGGCGAGTCCCAGGAGGATGCTGTCGACGATCAGTCGCCGCTGACGCTGCCCTTTCTCTGCCACCTCGTGCTCCGGACCCCGATCCGTCCCGTGTCTTCCGCCGCCCACGCCGAGGCGACAACGTCCCGCCTGCAGGCATAAACATTCAACATGGCGCGGCCTGGCGGGACCCGCCACCGCGAGCATCGTACCGCGCCGCACACCGCGGCGCGGGCGCTCGGCACCACTCGGCGCGCTCCCCGGTTGTACGGGGGACGGGACACCGCCATCTTCAGCGCCGATGAAACGGAATCGGCTACGCCGCCGCTGGCGCCGCGCCCTCCTCCGGGGGGCGGGGCTGTGGCAGCGTTTCGTGGAATGGTTCAACGGCCTCAACCTCGCCGAGGACAACATCCTCCTCGTCTTCGGCGTGGCCGTGGGCGTCGTCGGCGCGCTGGGAGTCATCGTCTTCTTCCACCTGATCGATCTCGCCTTCGACCTCTTCTATCGCTGGCTCCCCTCCGAGCTGCCGCACCCCGACATGCCGTTCTACCGGCCGTTCCTCACCGCGATCGGCTTCGCGGCGGCTACCTGGGTGGTCCAGCGTGCCACGCGGCCTACGGACAAGCGTCCGAAGTCCGCCCAGCTCATTCCGCTGGTGCAGGTGGCCGTGGCACGGAACGACGGCAAGCTCCCGTTCAAGAGCACGGTGGCCCGGATCATCGCCGCCATCTTCACACTCGGAAGCGGTGGGACGGCGGGAAGCGAAGGGCCGCTCGGGGTGGTGGGCGCCACTGCCGGGTCCTACTTCGGCCGCGCGTTCCGCTTCGACGCGAGCCGCGTCAAGGTGCTGGTCGCGGCCGGCGCCGGCGCGGGCATCTCTGCCGCGTTCAACACGCCGCTCGGCGGCGCGTTTTTCGCCTTGGAAGAGATCCTCGGCGGCTTCGCGGTTTCCACGTTCGCCCCGGTGGTGGTGGCAAGCGTGGTTGCCGCGGTCATCTCCAGGTCCGTCTTCGGGGACCACCCCGCGATCGTGATCCCCATGGAGTACGGGTATCACGGTGTGCAGGAGGTGGTGTTCTTCTTCCCGCTCCTGGGCATCCTCGCGGGGCTCACGGTGGTGCTGTTCGTCAAGGTGTTCTTCGGCGTCGAGGAGCTCCGCGAGCGGATCCGCATCCCTCCGGCCGCCATCCCGTGGGTGGGCGGGTTCCTGGTCGGGCTGCTCGTGCTGGCTTCCCGGGGCATGCTGACCGGCTACGGCCACCTGGCGATCCGCCTCGACACCATGGCCCACCTGAGCGCGGGCGCCCTCCTGCTCCTCTGTCTCGGCCAGATCCTGGGCAACTCCCTCACGCTCAACACCGGCGGCTCCGGCGGTGTGTTCGCCCCTTCCCTCTTCGTGGGAGCCACGCTCGGCGCCTCCTACGGCGTGGCGCTGAAGGGGCTTTTCCCCTCCATGCCGCTCCAGCCGGAGGCGTATGCGCTCGTGGGCATGGGGAGCGTGTTCGCGGCCGCCACGGACGCCCCGCTCGCCGCCGTGCTCATGGTCTTCGAGATGACCAACGACTACGCCATCGTTCTCCCGCTCATGCTGGCCGTGGTGCTGAGCTACAACGTCGCCAAGCGGCTGGAGCCGGACTCCCTCTACAGCGGCTGGCTGCGACGACGGGGCGAGAGCCTCGAGCACGGCGTCGCCCGCGACGTCCTGGCCACGCTCACCGTCCGTAACGCCATGGAGGAGAACCCGCAGGTCATCGGGGAGAGTGCGTCCGTGAGCCAGATGATGGAGCACCTGGGGCGGGGCGAGCAGACCGATTACCCCGTGGTGGACGGGCAGCTCCGGGTCACCGGGCTCCTCCGGATCGGCGAGATCGGCCGCGTCGCCCGCGACCAGGCAGCCCTCGGACCACTCCTCCTCGCCTCCGATATCGCCGACCCCGTCGAGACCGTCACTCCCGACGACACCCTCCTGGCCGCCATCCGCCGCATGGGCACCCGCGGCACCGGCATGCTCCCCGTGGTAGACCCGGTGAGCAATCGGCTGGTCGGCGTGGTCACCCGCGCCGCCATCCTGGCGCTCTACGAGAAGCAGGTGGCCGAGGAGGCCGCGGAGGGGCGGCCGGCCGACCCGCTGGAGTAGCGGAGCCGCGGAGAAATCCGGAGCCGTTGAGAAATCCGTAGCGGCGGAGAAACCCGGAGCCGCGGAGAAATCCGGAGCCGCGGAGAAATCCGGAGCCGCTGAGAACACCGGACCACCCAGAGGCGCGGACCGCGCAGGGGAATCCCGGGATCCCGCGGTCCCGATCTCAGGTACAGACCGGCGGTCCGTTCAGCGGTTCCGCTCGACCCTCCCCGAATTCTCCCGGATCACCGTCTCACGCAGCCGCACTGCGTCCTCGTCGGGCTCGATGCCATGGCCGCGGCGCCGGGCGTAGACCTGGGTGAACTCGGCGCCCATGAGGAAGATCATGGAAGAGTAGTAAACCCACAGTAGGAGGATGGCGAGTGAACCGGCGGCGCCGTACGCGCCGCCCGGATGGCTGCGTCCGATGTAGAATGCGATGAGGAATCGGCCGATCACGAACAGGACGGTGGCGGCGAGGGCGCCGTGCCACACGTCGCCCCAGCGGACCCTGGCGTCGGGGAGCACCTTGTATACGGCCATGAACCCGATGGTGATGACCACTACCGAGGCGGCGAGGTCGACCACCCACACCGTGACCTGGCCGAAGCCGCCGGGCATCACGGAAGCGGCGGCGCTACCGGCGGAGCTGAGGAGCGTGCCCACCACGATGGAGGCGAGCAGCAGGGCGGCTACGCCGAGGATCATCCCGAAAGACAGCGCGCGCTGAACGGCGAATCGGATCAGCCCGCTCTTCTTCGGGTCCTTCTGCACTTCCCACGCTTCGTTCAGCGCCGTCTGGATCTGGGCGAACGCGGTGGTGGCGCCGAAGATGAGCCCGGCAAGACTCAGCCCGGTGGCGAGCACGCTTCCGCCCCCGGCCCGGCGCGCGTTCCCGATCATGGACGCCACCGCCCGCGCGCCCGACTGCCCCATCACCGTCCCGATCTGCTTGACGAGCTGTCCCTGCACTTCCTGCTCGCTCATGAACAGCCCGGCCACCGTGACGACGATGATGACCAGCGGAGGGAGCGAGAAGACCGTGTAGTAGGAGAGCGCGGCCGCCATGCGCGGGGCGTCGTCGTCGAAGAACTCGTGGACCGTTTCCTTGACGAGGGCAAGATTGCTCATGGGCGTCGAGTCGGCGCTCCCGGGGCGTGATTCCATCCAGCGATCCCGGGATGGACGCAGAAACGAGGCCGGCGCCCCAGCCGCTACCGGCTCGCCTTGACCTTCCGGAACACTTCCGCGAAGCCCTCCACGTCGGCCTGGCTGAAGGCCTCCGTCGCTGGCTGGTCGTCGACGCTGAAGCTGTCGTCGAGCCGCCGATCCGGATCGGTGAACACGAACCGCATCTTCCCGTCCTCCCAGCGGATGTCCTGGACATCCGCCACCGCGTAGCGGGCGCGGAACCGGAGGGCCTTGCCCACCGTCTTCTGCACGAGACCGCCGATGAAGCCGGGGGCGTCCTCGGCGTCCGTGGACGAGTCCACCTGCGCCCGTGCCGCCTGTACCACGCTGTCCGAAAGGGCGAAGTACACGAACTCCGGAGTCAACCCCATCTTCACACCGCCGTCGCGGCTGTGGATGGCATACATGTCCGGGCCGAGGTCGCTGCCACCGAAGTCGACGTCGGGCCGGTCCCGATCACCGCATGCAGCCAGCGGCACCAGCAGGGCGAGGGCGAGGAAGCGCTTCATGATCCGTTCTCCTGGCGGAGGGCCCATTCCTATGGAGTAGTAGAGCGGCGGCGGGATTGGCGCCAGGGCTCCGGCCGGCCGCGTGCGACGCGGGGGCGGGACGGGGGCGGCGGCCGTGCGGCGCGCGATTGTCGCCCGCGGACGCTGCGTCGATATTCGGGCATGGCGAAGAGATCGGGAGCGGCGGACCTGCCGCTGCACGGGGGGAAGGCGCCGCGCTGGCTGTTCGACCGGATGCGCTCGCTGGCGCCGGCGGTGGTGGAGGCCATCGTCGCCGAGTATGGCCCGGGCGAGGTGCTGCGGCGGCTGTCGGACCCCTGGTGGTTCCAGGCGTTCGGCTGCGTGCTGGGGTTCGACTGGCATTCCAGCGGTGTGACCACCACCGTGTGCGGCGCGCTGAAGGCCGGGCTGGGGGGGCGGGGCATGGACACCGGGATCTGGGTGGCGGGCGGGAAGGGCCGCGCATCGCGCCAGACGCCGGCGGAGCTCACGGCCATTGCCGACCGGCTCGGCCTCGACGGAGAGCGGCTGGTCTACAACAGCCGGATGAGCGCCAAGGTGGACAGCGCTGCTGTACAGGACGGCTTCGGCCTCTACCACCACTCCTTCTTCCTGACCTCCACGGGCGAGTGGGCCGTGGTGCAGCAGGGGATGCGGGAGATGGACCGCTCGGCCCGTCGCTATCACTGGCTGGGGGAGCGCGTCACCGACATGGTGCGCGAGCCCCACGCGGCCATCGCCAGCGAGCGCTCCGGTTGCCGCGTGCTCGACCTGACAGCCGCCGCCTCCGACCGGGCGCGCGCGGCGGTAGCCGACCTCGCGCGCGAATCCCCGGACCGGATCGCCCGCGAAGTGGACCGTCTCACGATCCTGGAGATGCCGCGCGGCCACGCCGTGGACCTGCGTCGCGACGTGGACCCGAAGCACCTCCACAAGGTGCTCACGTCCACCTATGCCGCCGCGCCCGCCACGTTCGAGGAGGTGCTCGGCGTCCGCGGGGTCGGCGCGAAAGGGGTGCGCGCGCTGGTCCTCCTGGCCGAGCTCCTCTACGGCGCTCCCGCCAGTGCCCGCGACCCCGCCCGCTTCTCCTTCGCCCACGGAGGAAAGGACGGCCACCCGTACCCAGTGGACCGCGCCACGTACGACAACACCATCGAGTTCCTGCGCACGGCGGTTGCAGGGGCGCGGGTGGGGCGCACCGAACGGGTGCACGCACTGAAACGCCTTTCGAGGCTGGACCAGGAGGCGGACTGGAAGACGGGAGCGGAATCGACAGGGCGGTGATCGCCCTCGGGTTCGCCCGGATGGCGGACGCGGTGGCGAATTCCTTCCTTGTGGTCGTGCTCCCGCTGTACATCGCGAGCACGCACGTCACCGGCACGGCGCTCGGGCTCAGCGACTCCGCGATCACAGGCGTGATCCTGGCCGCATTCGGCATCTTCAACGCCCTCATGCAGCCGTTCGCCGGCCGCATGTCGGACCGTGCCGGGAAACGCAAGCTGTTCGTGCTCGGCGGACTGATCGCGCTGGCCGGCTTCAACGCCCTCTACGGCTTTGCGGCCAGCTACCTCGCGCTCCTCGCCATCCGAATCGGTCAGGGGCTCTGCGTAGCGTTCACCATCACCGCCACCGTGGCGCTCGTGAACGAGATCAGCACCCGCGAGAATCGGGGCGCGAACATGGGCGTGTACAACTCGCTGCGCCTCGTGGGCTTCGGCGTGGGGCCGCTCGCAGCCGGGTTCGTCGTCTCCAGCGGACCGTACGATGTGCTCGGCATGCGCTTCACCGGCTTCGATGGCGCGTTCGCCATCGCCACCGTGGGCGCGCTGGTCGGCGCGGTGCTCGTTCTCGTCCTGGTGCACGACCCGGAGAGCACGACGGCCACGCCGCGTCGCGTCGAGATCTCCGTCCGCTCCGCCGAGCCGGGCCACGTGCTCGACCCCCTTTTCACGCTCGGCCTGGCGACGCTGGTCATGGCCGGCTGCATCGCCCTGCTTGCGTCCATCGAGCCCCACGTCAACGCCCACCTGCACCAGGGGCCGCGCTGGTTCGGCATCCAGTTCGCCGTGTTCATCCTGTCGCTTGCGGTCGCGCAGCCGTTCATCGGCAAGCTCAGCGACCGGTGGGGCCGTCGCGGCTTCATCATCGTCGGGCTCATGCTGCTGGCGCCCACCACCCTGGCACAGGGCCTGGTGGGCTCCTCCTGGGGGATGCTCGGCGCCCGTCTCGCCCAGGGACTCGCCGGCGCCATGGTCTTCGCGCCCGCCCTCGCACTCGGCGGCGACCTCGCTGCCGCCGGACAGTCCGGACTCCAGCTCGCCATCCTCACCATGTCCTTCGGCCTCGGCCTCTCCGCCGGGCAGCTGGCTGCGGGCTTTCTCGTCGGATTGGGCTACATTGTCCCGTTCGCCATCGGCGCCGGCCTCGCTCTCGTGGCCGCGCTCGTCGTCCGCGCGGAAGTGGTGGCGCCGCCGAAGGCGGAAACGGGACCTGAGAACGGAGGTTGACTCGTGCGCTTCCTGCTTCGTCTGCTCGCAACCGCCGCCGCCCTCTGGGTGGCCGTGCTCCTCATCCCCGGGATCGGCTATACGGGCGGATGGGCCGGCTTGCTCGGAGTGGCCCTGGTGTTCGGCTTCGTCAACGCGATCATCCGGCCGATCCTGAAGCTCCTGACCTGCCCGCTCGTGATCCTCACGCTCGGCCTCTTCGTCTTCATCCTCAACGCCTTCCTGCTCTGGCTCACGGCCCAGTTCGCCCAGGCGCTCGGACTCGCCTTCTACGTCCACGGCTTCTGGGCGGCGCTCGTCGGCGCGCTGCTCGTGGGCATCGTGAGCACGGTGCTGAACCTGTTCGTCGGGAATACGGAGAAGGGGAAGGACTGACCGGGGAAACCGCGCCTGGCCCCGCGTCCCCCTCCTTTCCGGCGTGCATCTTGACGCCTGGACGCTCGCACGCCTTCTTATCCCCGCATCCCGAACCGGGCCGATGACCGATCCGACGATACAGGACCGCGCAGACGAGCAGCGCTTCGTCGCCGAAGTGGACGGGCACGAGGCGGAGCTCGAGTATGCCCGCGAAGGGGGTCGTCTGCGCCTGATCCACACCTCCGTTCCGGAAGCGGTGGAAGGCAGGGGCGTGGGGAGCGCGCTCGCCCGCCACGCCCTCGACCGGGCCCGGGAGCAGGGGCTGACCGTCTGGCCGGACTGTCCCTTCGTCGCCGCCTGGATCGAGCGTCACCCGGACTACCAGGACCTGGTCGATCCCGGGTTTCCCCGCCGCAAGGAGCTCGGTGCCGACTGATGCGCGTCTGCCTCCTCACGTACGACGACCGCCCGCTCGACTCTCCCCACTCCGACACGGTCAAGGCCGACCCCAGACCGTTCCTGCCGGAAGCGGAGTGGGACGTGGCCGAGCTCGAGAAGACCACTTCCGTCGCCGACGTGATCCGCCTCACACGCGAGCCCTACGACCTGTTCTTCAACTTCTGCGATGGCGCATGGGACGCCGACGCACCAGGCATCGAGGTCGTTCAGGCGCTCGAGCGCGCTGACGTCCCGTTCACCGGGGCCACGTCGGAGTTCTACGAGCCGTCGCGCGAGGCCATGAAGCGCGTCTGCGCGGCCTGGCAGATCGACACGCCCGGCTACGTGATCGCCACGGGCGACGCCGGCATCGAACGAGCGGCGGACACGCTCCGCTTCCCGCTCATCGCGAAGCACCCGAGCAGCTACAGCAGCATCGGCATGACGCGGGACTCCCGACTGGAGGACGCCGCAGCGCTGCGCGGGCAGGCCGCGAAGATGATCGGGCGCTTCGGCGGCGTCCTGATCGAGGAGTTCATCGAGGGCGGCGAGGCCACGGTGCTGGTGGCCGAGAACCCCGCGGACCCCGCCTCGCCCACCGCGTTCACGCCCATCGCCTATCGCTTCCCCGATGGGGAGACCTTCAAGCATTTCGACCTGAAGTGGCATGATTACCATGGCCTGCGCGCATACCCTGTCGAGGACGGCGAGCTGGCCGACCTCCTGAGCGAGCTCTCCGTCCGCATGTTCACCGGCCTCAACGGCGCCGGCTACGGCCGCTGCGACCTCCGCATCGACAGGGACGGGCGGCCGTTCATGCTGGAAATCAACCCGAACTGCGGCATCTACTATCCCGCCAGCGACCCGGGGAGCGCCGACCTCTGCCTCCTCCACGACCCCGCCGGACACGCGGGCTTCACGCGACAGATCGTCGAGGCCGCTTTCCAGGGGGCCGACCGGCGACGCCGGGGGTGGCAGGTGCGCCCGACCGGGCCGGGGCATTACGGCCTCTTCGCCACACGCGCCTTCGAGCACGGCGAGACCGTCGTCCGCTTCGAGGAGCAGCCCCACACGCTGGTGACGCGCTCGCGGGTGGAACGAGAGTGGGACCGGCGCGCGATCGACTGGTTCCGCCGCTACGCGTGGCCGCTCACCGACGAGGTCTGGATCATCTGGTCCCGCGACCCGGAGCAGTGGCGCCCCGTCAACCATTCGTGCGAGCCGACCACCTGGCTCGACGGCCTCGACCTCACCGCCAGGCTCCCCCTCGACCCCGGCGACGAGATCACCGTCGACTACGCCACGTACAGCAACGAGCTCATGCCGGCGTTCGACTGCAGCTGCGGCGCCGAGAGCTGCCGCGGCACGATCCGGGGAACCGACTACCTCTCCCACGCCGTCGCGCGCTACGGCGATCACGTCTCCGAGTACGTCCGCCTGCGACGCCAGCAGGCCGGGAGCCAGAGGATCCGACGTCGGCGCGCCGCCCCGTGACGCCAGGAGCGGAGCCGCGGCACGATGCGGGGCGACGACCCGTGTGATCTGCTCGTGAACGCGCCCTGGCGCGTCCCGGGTAACCGGTCCGGAGCGGGGGCGCCGCAGTTGACGGGCGCGGACCCCGCCGCGACGATCGGTGTACCGCTTTTCGGCGATCTCCGGACGTCCCCCCGAACCCGAGCGACATGAGCGAGACGATTGCCGCGGCTTCCGCCGCGCCTGCCGAGGAATTCCACGACGACATCATCTACCCGGCCGCGATCCCGTTCCTCGTGGTCCACCTCTCCGCCCTGGCGGCCATCTGGACGGGCGTCACGGTGGGCACCGTGGTGGCCTGCATCGCGCTCTACGTGGTGCGGATGATCATCGAAACCGCCGCCTACCACCGCTACTTCTCGCACCGCTCGTTCAAGACCAGCCGCATCGGTCAGTTCGTGATGGCGTTCCTGGCCCAGACATCGCTCCAGCGAGGCGTGATCTGGTGGGCCGCGATCCACCGGCACCACCACAAGCACTCGGACACCGTGCTGGACGTCCATTCTCCCAGGCAACGGAGCTTCCTCTACTCCCACGTGGGCTGGATCTTCTCCAACAGGAAGGATACGCCGGACTACTCGGTGGTCCAGGACCTGACCGCGTATCCCGAGCTGCGATTTCTGGAGAGGTTCCACCACCTGCCGTGGGTGATCGCGGGAACGGTGGTGTTCCTGATCGGCGGGTGGACGGCGCTGGTGGTGAGCTGGATCTGGAGCACCATCCTGCTCTATCACGGCTCCTTCTCCATCAACTCCCTGGCCCACGTGCACGGGCGCCAGCGCTATGTCACGGGGGACGATTCCCGCAACAACTGGTGGCTCGCGATCATCACGATGGGCGAGGGTTGGCACAACAACCATCACGCCTACCAGAGCTCCACGCGGCAGGGGTTCCGCTGGTACGAGTGGGACCTGACCTATTACACGCTCAAGGCACTCTCCTGGATCGGGGTGGTCTGGGATCTCCGCGCCCCGCCGCCGGAGGTGGTCAACAACGAGCGGCGCCTGGGCCGCCGGGTCGTCGACCAGGTTGCCCACCAGATCGCGGAGACCTTCCCGGTGGACCGGATGGCGGCGCAGCTGCGTTCGGCGTGGGACCAGGTGCCCGGACTCGACGACATCCGCGCCGACCTGGCCGACCGCGCGGCCGGCGCCCGCGCCCGCGCCACCGATGCGCGCGCGTACCTGGCCGAGCGCCTCGAGGGCCTGCACGTGCCGCATGTGCCCACGCTGGACGAGGTGCGCGAACGGGTGCGCAACCGTTTCGACCAGGTGCCGGAGGTCTCCATCGACGAGGTCGCCCGGAGAACGCGTCGGATCCTCCTGGAAGCGCTGTCCGTCCAGCTGCTCGCGACCACGGGGCCGCTTCCGGCGTGATCGGCGCAGGCGCGGCAGGTTCCGCGACGTCCACGCCAGCGGCGCGGAACGGCCGGCTCCGTCGACGCTGAAACCCGTCCAACACAGACACCTCACCTCTCGAACGCCATGGCCAATCCGACTGCGACCATCGACACCAACCGCGGCACCATCCGGGTGGAGCTCTTCGAGGACCGCGCGCCCGGGACCACCGGCAACTTCATTGAGCTCGCCGAAAAAGGCTTCTACGACGGGGTGATCTTTCATCGCGTCATCGAGGGCTTCATGATCCAGGGCGGCGACCCGGAGGGGAGCGGCCGTGGCGGGCCGGGCTACACCATCCCCGATGAATTCCACCCCGAGCTCCGTCACGACGGGAAGGGGATTCTCTCCATGGCGAATGCCGGTCCCGACACGGGCGGCTCCCAGTTCTTCATCACGCTGGCGCCCACCCCGTGGCTGGACGATCGCCACGCGGTCTTCGGCCGCGTGATCGAGGGGATGGAGGTCGTCGACGAGATCGGGAGCGTGGACACCGGCGCGGGCGACAGGCCGCGCAAGGAGGTCCGCATGGAGACGGTCACCGTCGAGCGCGGAGACTAGGCCGGGCGCGACCTCTCGGGAGCCAGCTCCTCCCCCGTCAGCGGCTCGACCAGGCCGTGCGCGCGGAGCAGCTCGGCGTCCGCCAGGATCTCCGGGATCGCACCCGTCGCCGCGACCCGGCCGCCCGCCAGCACCAGCGCCCTGCCGCACGCGGCCGCGGCCAGATCCAGGTCGTGCGTGGCGAGGATCAGCGTTTCTCGCCGTGAGCGGAGCAGCCGTGCTACCGTTGCCCTCGCCCTGGCATCCAGTCCCGCTGTGGGCTCGTCCAGTACCAGGATCGACGGACGCGAGACCAGGACCGTGGCCAGCGCGGCCAGGCGCCGCTCTCCTCCGCTGAGGTGATGCGCCGCCCGCTCCGCGTGCGCGGCCAGCCCCAGTGCCTCCAGTTGCGCGCGCGCCCGAGACTCCGCCTCGGGCGCCGACTCGCCGGCGTTCAGCGGCGCGAACGCCACATCCTCCAGCAGTGTCGGGAGGAAGAGCTGGTCGTCCGCGTCCTGGAAGACGAAGCCCACCCGCCGGCGCACGGCCCGGACCGATGCGTCGCTCACCACCATGCCCTCCACCACCACACGCCCGCTCGTGGCCCGCAGAAGCCCGTTCGTGTGGAGCAGGAGCGTGCTCTTCCCCGCACCGTTGGCGCCCAGGACCGCGACCCGATCCCCCGCGCCGACCCCCCACGTCACCCCGGACAGGACGGGATTCCCGCCCGGGTAGGCGAAGTCCACGTCCTCGAATCGGAGCACTTCCGCCATTGCGCTCATACCAGCGCGCTCGCCACGATGGCCCCGACCAGGACCGCCAGCACGCCCAGCTCGAGCATCGGCCGCCCAACGGCTTCCGGCGCCCGCAGGACGGGGAGCGTCCCGTCGTACCCGCGGCTGAGCATGGCGTGGTAGACCCGCTCGCTCCGATCCAGGCTCCGCTGCACGGCCGCGGCCGTGACCCCGACCAGCACGCGACGACGTGAGGCGCTGCCGGCACCCGCGTTCCGACTCCTCGCCGCCCGCCGCAGCCGGTCGACCTCGTCCGACAACGTGTACAGGAATCGGTACGCGAGCCCCAGCGACGACGTCACCACCCGCGGCAGCCGCAGGGCCCGCAGCGCCACGATCAGGTCGTTGAAGCGCGTGGTGCTGACCAGCACCACCGCCGCCCCGATCGCGACGGCCGCACGACCTGCCGCCGAGCCGAACCGCAGCAGCCCGGCGTCGGTTACGGTCACGCCCCCGACACGGAGCACCGGGGCGCCCGGGACGAGAAAGAGGATCGCGACGGAGACCAGGATGACCAGGGCCAGCGGCGGTGCCAGCCGGGTCAGGAACGGGCGGGGTCGGATCCGGGCGAGGGCGGCGAGGGCGAGCACGAGCGCGGCCAGCGCGCCCAGCTGCGGCCATGCACCGAGGGGGAGGAGGGCCGCGCCGGTCGCCACGAGGACCGTGCCGACCAGGCGCACGGTGGGGGAACGGCGCGTCAACGCCGAGTCAACGTGCGCGTATTCGTCGATATGGTGGAAGCTCACGCCGCCCCGCGCGGCCGACCCGCCAGCCGGAACACGATCCAGCCCACCAGGAACACCACGGCCACCCCGATCAGCCCGGCCAGCCAGGCCCCTCCAACGGGCGACGCGTACCGGGCCAGCGGCGACGCCGACGCCCCGGTCGGCGCGTGCAGGCCCACCGCCGCCGCTGCGTTCTCGAGGGCATCAGGCAGGCTCGACGCCCACGTGGCGGCGGACAGTGCCACCACCACCGCTGCCGCCCCCGCCACGGCCACCACCCGCCCCCGCCGCGTCACGGGCGCGTCCGTGCGCAGAAGCTCCGGGCGCGATCGCAGCACCGTCGACAGCACGCCCGCCGTGATCACGGCCTCGGTGACGCCCACGACAACGTGCGCTCCACCCACAGCCATCACCGCGGTCCGCATGGGTACCACGCCCGACAAACCCAGCTCGACCCCCACCGCGGTCCCAGTCGCGAGCGCCGACACGAACGCCGCCGCGGCCGCCGCGGCGATCCGGCCGCGCCCGCGATCCCCCAGCGCCAGCACCCCCCACCGATACACCAGCCAGCCGCCGCCCGCGCCGATCACGGCGAGGTTGAACGCGTTGGCCCCCAGCGCCGTGATCCCGCCATCCTGGAACAACAGCGCCTGCACCAGCACCACGGAGAACATGGCGAGCATCCCCGCCCACGGGCCGGCGATCGCCGCCACCAGGACCCCACCCAGCAGGTGCGCGCTCGTGCCCGCCCCCAGCGGGAAGTTGAACATCTGGGCGGCAAACACGAATGCGGTCGTGGCGCCCAGGACCGGAGCCTCGCGCTCGCCCAGCGTCCCGCGCGTCCGGTGGGCCGCCATGCCGAGCGCCACGGCGCTCATCGCCGCCGTCCCCGCCAGCACCGAAGGGCTGAGGAATCCGTCCGGAATGTGGGCCACGAATCGATCTCCTCGGGAGTTCGAGTTGATCGTAACCGCCCGGCCGCCCCGCGATCAAGCCGGAAAACGCCGAGCCTCGCTGTGGGGGAACCTCCCTCCGCCCGCTCCCGATCGGCCCCCCGCACTCTCGCCCCGCCCCGGGCAGCGGCGTATTCTCCCTCGGAACTGCAACGAGACCACAGGGAGCGAGCCGTGCCCCCCTACACTGCGGAAGATCTCGTCGATCTCCTCGAGCTGGAGCCGCTGGAGTACAACATCTACCGCGGCCGCAACCGGGACATCGGCACGCCCCAGATCTACGGCGGCCAGGTGCTCGCCCAATCCCTGGTGGCCGCCAGCAGGACCGTGGACGAGGACCGCCCGATCCACTCGCTGCACGGCTATTTCATCCTGCCGGGCGAGCTCGACGCCCCCGTCGTGTACTTCGTCGACCGCCTCCGGGACGGAGGGAGCTTCACCACTCGAAGAGTGACCGGGATTCAGCGAGGGAAGGCCATCTTCAACATGTCGGCATCCTTCCATCGCGAGGAGCCCGGGCCCGACCATCAGACGCCCATGCCGGCTGTGCCGGACCCGGAGGATCTTCCCTCCGAGCTCGACCTGCTCCGCGCCATGCGCGACCGAATCCCGGAGAAGCTCCGCGACGTCCTCACACAGGATCGCCCGCTGGACTGGCGACCCGTGGACCCGGTCGACCCGTTCGACCCGGAGCCGCGCCCGCCCCTCCGCCGCACCTGGGTCCGCGCCATGGGCAGGGTGGACTCCCCGCTCCACCACCGGGCGATCCTCGCCTACGCCTCCGACTACGGAATCCTCGGTTCTGCCCTCCAGCCCCACGGCATCACGTACCGCCGCGGCAATGTGATGGTCGCCTCACTCGACCACGCCATCTGGTTCCACCGCCCCTTCCGCGTCGATGAATGGCTCCTCTACGCCATGGAGAGCCCCTCCGCCGCCGGCGCACTCGGCTTCGGGCGCGGCGCGTTCTACACCCGCGAGGGAGTGCTCGTGGCGTCCGTCGCCCAGGAGGGACTGGTCCGGGTGCTCGACGGGACCGGGAAGTAGGCACGCACGGGAACGGCGGGCGAGGCCGTCGCCTGCGACCCCGTCCCGCCGCCTCTCGCCGTCACCGCGGCGCCACCGCCGCTCGACCGCTATGCTGCCGCGGACTCCGTCTCGGCCCGGCGCGTGCTGTGTCCAACCAGCACGGGGACCGGCGACGCACGCACGACCTTGTCCGCCACGCTCCCGAGCACCGCACGCGCCACGGTGCTCCGGCGGTGCGTCCCCACCGCCACCAGGTCGCACCCCAGGTCGTCGATCGCGGTCAGGATCCCGCGCGCCGGGTGGTACGCCCGCACCAGATGCGCGCGGCTGTTCAGGTCCGCCGGGAGACGCGCTTGCGTGGCCGCCAGCCCTTCCTCCGCCTCCCGCTCCCGCGCCGCGCTCAGGTCGCGGTCCATCTCCGCAGCGTGCGGGATGTAGGGCGAAGCCAGGCCGCCGGGCACGGACACGACGCGGAGCACGGTGAGGCGAGCGTCGAAGAGTCGTGTGAGCGCGACCGCGTGGTCCACGGCCGCCTCGGCGGCCTCCGTCCCGTCCGTCGCGGCGAGAACGTGCCGCGGAGCCGCGTCCGGCGGCACGCCCTCGCCGTTCTCCGGACGCACCAGGAGCACGGGGACCGAGGCGTGCCGGACCACGTTGTCCGCTACGCTCCCCAGCCACGCCCGCTCCACGCCGCCGCGCCCGTGCGTGGCCATGACCACCAGGTCCGACTCTCTCCCGGACAAGTCCACGATGGACGCCGCCACTTCGCCTTCCATCAGCGCCGCTCGCGTCGCGATTCCATCATCCCGGAGCCGGCGCGCCCGCTCGTTGAGGTAGTCGACCTCGCGCTCGTGCAAAGCCGTCTGCCATTCGTCCAGCGCCATCACCGCCATCTCCACCGCGTACCGGTACGTGGCGGCGTGCACGAGAGTGAGAGTGAGATCGGCGCCGGCGAGGCGCGCGATGGGACGCGCCCAGGCCAGCGCATGCTCGGAAAAGGTCGAGCCGTCCAGTGGGACCAGCACGCGACGATACATGCCCCCTCCTGGCGGACGCCAAGCGGCCCCGCGCTCACCCGTGGTCCAGACGGACGGCGCCGTCGAGCGCCTGGCCCGGCGGCCGACTACCGGACCCCGACGCCCTGGGCCGCCGGGTGAGCGCCGCCGCTCGCGTTGCCGCCGCTCATGGCCATTCCTCCCTCGGGTCCATACGGCCCCGCACCTCGAATATGGGCGCCAGGCCACCGGCCCGACATGATGTCGTGGGCCGCACCGAGCCGTCAGACCGCGCCCAGAAGCAGGTCGACGGCGGCAGAGAAGGAAGGGACGCGTGGGAAGCCGTTGTGCAGCGGCTCCACGACGTCGTGGTGCCAGGGGCGGGCCGCTTCCACCAGGATGGCGCCGGCACCGATCTCCAGCGCCGGGTTGATGTCGCTGCGGAGGCTGTTGCCCACCATGCAGGCGCGGACGGGGTCGTGGATGTCGAACTCCGCGAGCGTGCGACGGAGCGTTTCCGCCGTCTTCACGGGCACCACGCGGACCCTGGCTTCGCCGACCGCGGCCACGGCGCCGGATTCGCGCAGGCAGCCGAGCTGGTAGTCGGTGTCACCGGACTGCGTGTACAGGACCGTGGGCAGCCCGGCGGCCAGTCGCTTGAGCGCATCCATCGCGCCGTCGAGCGCCGGCGGCGTGCCGGCGACGGCATCGCCGAGCGCCCCGCACCGCTCGAGCAACGCGGCATCCAGGGCCCGCCCCGATCGCCCGCACAGCACGCGGTAGGTTTCCCGGAATGCCACGCCCATGCGCCGCGGCCCGAACCCGAAGCGCACACGCATCCCCGGATCCACGTCTTCATGGTGCACCCGCTCGATGAGGGCGTGCTCGAAGCCTTCCGCTTCCAGGAGGTCGAACAGGGAATCCCGCGCTTCGGCGAAGCGAGGCGCAGTGTCCACCAGCGTGTCGTCGAAATCGACGAGTACGAGATCGGGCGTTCTTCTCTGCATGGCCCGCCAAGTTGAACGCCTCCGCCGGCGTCGCGCAACGGGTTCCAGAGTCGCGGAAGCTGCCTGTTCCACCGTGCGTCGCGGAAGTCGCGCTTCGCGACCACATCCCCCATCTTCTCCCTGGCTGGCGGAGCGGATCAGTGTTCGGGGGTGGCGATACGCCCTTCCCGCGAGCCGCTCCTCGCCCGCGCCCTGGACGACGCCAGGCGCAGTCTCGAAGTCGTCGACGCGGACCGGCTCCTGACCTTCCCGGCCGAGCGTCGCCTCGGCCACCGGATCGCCGCCTTCTGGTCCGAGCCAGAGAGCCGCACCGCCTCCTCCTGGACCGACCACCCGGACATCAACGCGGTCATGCACGCCACGGCCCTCGCCCCGGATGGGTGGCTCGGGTCGGTCTAGGCACCCAGACGGGCTCGCTCCGTTCCCGTGTCCGGGTTGGCCCCTCCCTGGCAGGCGGGGCAGAAGTACGTCGCCCGGGCCGTGTCTCCCTGGCGGAACCACTCGATCGGGCTGCCGCACTCCAGGCACGGCCGTCCCGCGCGCCGGTAGACCCGGAGTCGCGGGCTCGACGGGAGGGGTCGCGCCCGCAGCGGGATCGACGTGGGCCGCCCGGTCCGCAGGTTGAGCCGCAGGAGGCGGGCGGCGGTGTCGTAGATACGGGCGAGGTCGTCGGGATCGAGGTCGCTCACGCGCGTGCGCGGGTCCACCCGCGCGGCGAAGAGCGTCTCGCTCTTCCAGATGTTGCCGATCCCGGCGGCGATCCGCTGGTCCAGGAGCACGTCGCCGATCTCGCGTTCGGCGAGCGCGGGGTGCCGGGCGCGCCGCACCGCTTCCCCAATGTCGGGAGGGTCCGCGAGGAGGTCGGGACCGAGGCGCGCCAGCCTGGGGTGGCTGCGCAGCGTGGCCGTGCGCAGCGGCTCGGCCGTGTACGCCCGCTCGCACAGGTAGACGGCGCTGCCGCTGACGAGGGCGGCGGTCGTGCGGGCGGGCCACCGCTGGGCGGCGTGCAGGCGCGACCACCGCCCGTGCATCCCCAGGTGCACCCGCAGGCTCCAACCGCCCTCCAGATGGACCATGAGGTGCTTGCCCCGGGCTTCCACGGCCGTCACCGTCCGACCCGTCAGCTCCTCCACGTCGCCCCGGTCGCGCAGCCAGACCCGGTCGAGCGGACGACCGGCCAGTGCGGACCTCAGGCGAGCCGCGATACGGTGGACGGTGTCGCCTTCCGGCACGCCCGGATCACTCCGCCGCCACGCGGATGAACCGGTAGTCCGCGACGTAGCCCGCCCCGACCAGCACCGCCTTCAGCGACGATCTGAACGCCGGTTCCCCGTCCACCTCTTCCAGCGAAAGAGCGCCGCGCGGGTGACGGCGCGCCACGTCGCGCAGCGCCGGCACCGCGCGTGTCACCATCTCTCGATCGGCGCCGGAGAAGGTGCGCAGGCGACGGCCCCGCCGGTCGAGGAACAGCGCCGGCACCCCGCCCACGAGCACGACCGCAGCCCCCGTCGACCTCGTGGGTGGCCGCCCTCCCGTTTCCGTCAGCTCGGGCCACGGCAGGAGCCAGCCGTACGGATTGGCCGGGTCCGAAGCAGCCAGGACGACGACTCCTTCCTCGCCGGCGTCGTCCCGGATCCCGCGCAGCCGGTCCACGATCCCGGGGTAGGCGAACTGGGCGCCGCCCAGACCCTCCACGAAGTAGCCGCGCCGGGCCTTCCCCGCCTCTTCCATCGACCGGAGCACCTGGTAGACGGAGGAGAAGCCGCCGCCGAGCGCCTCCACTGCCGCGGTCTCACGCGCCACCAGACCATGCCTGTCCAGGAGCGTCGACGCCCACGCAGCCGCCCGCTCCGTCGAGCTCACCGGCCACCGCACCAGGTCCCGAACCAGCGACCACCGGCCGCCCGGGGACCCGACCCCGCCCGCGTGCAGCGACGAGACCGGCGCCCACGCCGCCCTGCGTCCGTGCCGCCCGACCGGCCCCGGGCGCCCGTGTGAGCCGGGCCAATGCCCGGATCCGGGGCGCCCCGGACTCGACCGCGAACGTACGCCAAGCGACCGGAGCGCCGCGAAGGTGTCATTGGTCACCAGGCCCGCCCACACGAGGTCCCAGAGGGCTTCCAGGACCCGCTCCGCCTCGCGGCTGCCGGCCCCGCCCTGCCCCTCCGGGAGGCCGCCGTCCGGCGCGCCCACCCCCGCCACGAGCTCTCCATGGAACAATGCGCCCCGCCGCTCCAGGTGCTCGAGGATGGCCTGATGGCGCTCGCCGAACCCCTCCACCCGCTCGCACGCGTCCTCCATCACCGGCGGCACGAGGAGGCGGTCCACGCGGTCGCGGCGGTAGAGCAGAATGCGGCCGTCGTCGCCGCGGAGCGGCGAGTGCCCCACCCACACCAGCCACCCCATGGCCCCGAGGTCGTCCAGCTGCGACGGATGGAAGGTGCGCACGCGGGACGGCAGGATCATCCGGACCAGCTCCCGGTAGCTCAGCGGGATTCCCTCCAGCTGCGCCACCGCTTCCTCCAGCCGCTCGTACGGGTCGCCGGCGGCGCGGTGCCAGACGGGGAGGAAGCGGGCCAGCACGGACGCGGGCACCGGGGCGACCTGACCCCGCAGCCTGGCGATCGTGCGCCGCTTGATCTGGCGAAGCACGTCCGGCTCGACCCACTCCTCCGTGTCCCGGCCCGGCCGGAACTCCCCGCGCAGCAGCCGCTCCTCCACCGACTCCAGCAGCAGCCTCACCTGCGCCGGGACGAGGCCCCAGCGCCCTGCCACTTCCGCCGGCGTGAACGGGCCGTGCGTCCTCGCCCACCGCAGCAGCAGCGCTTCCACCGGCCGCTCCACCGGCTCGAGAAACACCGCGGCCACCCCGGCCGGCGGCGCTGTGCCCAGCGCGTCCCGGTAGAGCCCCGCATCCTCGACGGCGATCCACGCATCGCGACCACCGACGCGCACCCGCACCACCCGGCGCGCCCGCTCCAGCTCGTCCAGCCACTCCGCAGGGTCCTCGGCCGATCGCTCCCGCACTTCCTCCAGCGTGAGGTCCCCCAGCTCCCGCAGGGTGTCGTGCAGCGCGTCGGCGTGGCGAGCCCGGCGAGGCTCCGTCCGGCGCTGGAGCTGCGCTTCGACTTCCGCGATCACGTCGGCGTCCAGCAGATCCCGCAGGTCCGCTTCCCCCAGCAGCTCACGCAGCAGGGTCACGTCCACGGACAGCGCCTGTGCGCGCCGCTCCGCCGCCGGGCTGTCCCCCTCGTACAGGTACGCGGCCACGTACGCGTACACGAGCGACCGGGCGAACGGCGACGCGCTCCGCGTCTCCGCCTCGTGCACTCGCACCTCCCGCCGCTGCACCGCGCTCAGCACGTCCCTTAGGGCAGGGACGTCGAACACGTCCTGGAGGCAGGACCGGTACGTCTCCATGACGATCGGGAAGTTGGGGTACTGCATGGCCACGGACATGAGCTTCTGCGCCCGCAGCCGCTGCGCGAAGAGCGGCGTCCTCTGACCGGGCCGCCGCCGCGGCAGCAGCAGCGCACGCGCCGCGTTCTCCCGGAACTGGCTCGCGAAGAGCGGTGAGCGCGCCAGCTCCTCCAGAAGTCGCTCCTCCAGCTCCTCCTCGTCAGGGATCAGGAGGTCCGTCCCCGGCGGCTCGTCTCCGTCGGCGATGGTAAGGACGATGCCATCGTCGCTCCACACCGCCTGGACGTCATAGCCCACGCGCTCGCTCACGATGCCGCGGATCGCCAGCGCCCACGGCGCGTGCACCCGGGCGCCGAACGGCGTCATGATGCACACCCGCCAGTCGCCGAGCTCGTCGCGGAACCGCTCCACCGTGATGTCCCGGTCCGTGGGAAGCGTGCCCGTGGCCTCCCGCTGCTCGGCCAGGTAGTCGAGGAGGTTGCGAGCCGCGAGCGGATCCAGGCCGTCCGCGCCGGTGAGGCGGCGGAGGGCGTCGTCCTCCGCCATGGTCGACAGCTCCCGCGTGAACGCGCCCACGGCGCGACCCAGCTCCAGCGGACGACCCGGCCCCTCCCCCTTCCAGAACGGCAGCCGACCGGGCTCCCCCGGCGCCGGCTCCACCAGCACCCGGTCCCGCGTGATCTCCTGGATCCGCCACGTGCTGGCCCCCAGCGTGAAGGTCTGCCCGGGACGGCTCTCGTGGACCATCTCCTCGTCCAGCTCCCCCACCCGCGGACCGCCCTCGCCCATGTAGACGCCGAACAGGCCCCGGTCGGGGATCGTCCCCGCGTTCACCGCCGCGAGCATCCTCGACCCGCGGCGCCCCTCGATGACGTCGCGCTCCCGGTCCCACGTGATGCGCGGGCGCAGCTCACTGAACTCGTGCGACGGGTACAGTCCACTCAGCATGTCCAGCACACCCGTGAGCGCCGCGTCGGGCAGATCCCGGAAGCTCGCGGCCCGCCGGACCAGCGTCGCCAGCTCGTGCACCGGCCACGGCCGGACCGCAGCCATGGCCACGACCTGCTGCGCCAGCACGTCCAGCGGGTTGCGCGGGACGCGCAGCGCTTCGATCTCCCCCTCCCGCATGCGTCGGGCGACGACCGTCGCCTCCAGCAGGTCGCCCCGGTGCTTCGGGAACACCCGCCCCTTGCTGGGCTCCCCCACGTGGTGCCCGGCGCGCCCCACGCGCTGCAGGCCGCTCCCCACGCTTCCGGGGCTCTCGACCAGGATCACCAGGTCCACCGCCCCCATGTCGATCCCCAGCTCCAGCGAGCTGGTGGCGACGATGGCCGGGAGCGTCCCCCCCTTCAGCGCCTCTTCGATCTCCCGGCGCTGCTCGTGCGCCAGGCTGCCGTGGTGCGCCCGCACCAGCTCTTCCCCCGCCAGCTCGTTCAGCCGCTGGGCCAGCCGCTCGCACAGGCCCCGACTGTTCACGAACACCAGCGTGGTGCGGTGCGCCTTGATGAGCTTCAGGATCTCCGGATACACCGCCGGCCAGATCCCGTACTGCCGGGTCACCTCCTCCTCTTCCGCCAGCATGAGCGACGCCGGCTCCGCGCCTTCGTCCGGGATCACGTAGCCGTGACCACCCCCGTCTCCGCCCACCTCCCGACCACCGGGGCCGGCGCCGTCGCCATTCCCCACAGCCACCACCGGCCGCGTCATGTCCTCCACCGGCACGACCACGCCAAGGTCCAGCGCGGGCGGGATGTGCGTGTCCACGATGCTCACCGGACGATCGCCACCGAGGAAGCGCGCCACTTCCTCCGCCGGCCGCGCCGTCGCCGACAGCCCGATCCGCTGCGGGTCCGATTCCGCCAGCGCGCACAGCCGCTCCAGCGACAGCGCCAGGTGGGCTCCCCGCTTCGTGGCCGCCATGGCGTGGATCTCGTCCACGATCACCCAACGGACTGTGCGAAACGTCTCTCTCGCCTGGGAGCCCAGCAGCAGATAGAGCGATTCGGGCGTGGTGACCAGGATCTCCCCCGGATCCCGGGCTTGACGACGACGGTCCGATTGCGACGTGTCGCCCGTCCGCACGTCCACACGGGGAGCCCGAAACGGCACCGCCAACTGTGCCGCCGCACGCTCCATCCCCGCCAGCGGCGTGCGGAGGTTGCGCTCAATGTCGTAGACCAGGGCCTTCAGCGGGGACACGTACACGACCCGCACTCCCGGCTCCGCGTCCTCGGCATCCCGTCCGAGCCGGTCCAGCGCGAACAGGAACGCAGCCAGCGTCTTGCCGCTACCCGTGGGGGCGATCAGCAGCGCGTGGTCGCCCCCCTGGATCCGCTCCCACCCCGCCGCCTGGACGGGTGTGGGCGCGGCGAAGGCCGCGTCGAACCAGCGGCGCGTCGCGTCGGTGAAATAATCCAAGGTTCTCCCGGTCGGCTGCGTCCGTCTCGCGCGCGTGAGGCCGTTCTCCTACCCCGCCCCCGCCACGCCGGGTCCCCCCCGACCCACCCGTGCCGCAGGCGGCTTGGCGCCCTCGCTCCATTGAGCAAAACGCCCACTCCCGCTATCCTGCGCCCCATGCTCGACAATGCGTTGGTCCGCCAGGGCAACTGGCTGTTCCGGTGGCGCAGCTACCTGCCCGTGCCAGTGCTCCTCGGCCTCATGGTCTGGGTGCTCTTCGCCCCCGAGGCGCGGGCGGTGGCCATGGGCAGCACGGCCTGGCAGGGCGTCTGTCTGGCCATCGGCGCGGCCGGTCTGGCCATCCGCGTCTGGGTGGCCGGGCAGGTGCCGAAGGGAACGTCCGGGCGGAACACGGCAGAAGGGCAGGTCGCCGACACGCTCAACAGCACCGGACCGTACTCGCTCGTCAGGCACCCGCTCTACGTGGGCAACTTCCTCATGTGGGTGAGTGTGGCGCTCTTCACGCAGACGCTCTGGGCGATCCTCCTGGCCATCGGCTTCTTCTGGTTCGTTTACGAACGGATCATGCTCGCCGAGGAGGAGTTCCTGCGCGCCAGGTTCGGCGAGCGCGTGGCGACGTGGGCCGCGGCCACCCCCGCCGTCTTTCCCGCTCTCACCCGCTGGCGCCGAGCCGAGCTGCCGTACTCGTGGAAGACCGCGCTTCGCCGCGAGTACTCGGGGATGTTCGGGATGATCCTCGCGCTCGCCCTCATGGAGGTCCTCCGCGAGCTCAACCTCACCGGCACCGTCTGGCTCACCACGCTCTGGCGCGTCCTCCTTCCCGCAGCCACCGCACTTTACCTCCTCCTCCGCACGCTCAAGCGCCGCACCGGACTGCTCCGCGTCGAAGGCCGCTGACCAGCTCACCTGCCGCCCTTTCAGAAGGCCGGCGCCGAATGCTGCCGTCCGCCATTCACCGTCCTGCTTCCCCGGTCCCGCTGACGTCCCCTCGCCGCACCGTGATGTGGTACACCGGCTCCAGCTGCTCCAGCGTCACCAGCACCTCGCCCCGCGACTGCGCCTCATGCAACACTCCGCCGAGGATCGCCTCCAGCTCGCGCGACTTCCTCGCCGCCACACGCTCCAGCGTTCGGCGCGCCACTTCCTCCAGTGCTGGCTTCGCCTCCGCCAATGCGGCCGCAATGGTCCGCGCGACATCCACCGGCAGCACCTGCGGCGCGGCGTAGCCGGAGTACGCCACATCGACCGTGGTACCATACTCGTGCGCGCTCATCCCGGCAGCGGCGTTCACGTTCGTCCGGCGCAGCGACGCCTGGTCCTCCGCGGTCCGCAGCGCGCTCGAGATCTCGAGTCGTAGCGGCGGCAGCTCCAACTGCTGAAGGCTACCCTGGAATGCGGCCCCGATTCGCTCCAGCAGCGCCTTCGTCGCCGGCGTGACGAACGGCTGCGAAGCATCCAGGTCCCGCACCACCCAGTACCGCCCATCCTCGAGGCGGACCAGCCGACCGGCGGCCACCAGCGAGTCCAGCGCCGACCGGTCGCGCGCCCGCACGCCGTAGAGCCTGGCACTGGCGAGGTTCTCGGCATTCGAGTATCGCCGCAACGCCGCCTTCTCGTCCGGACGCAGGAGGTGGACGGGGCGAAGCCGGGCCTCGACGCTGTCCGCCAGCGCTCCGGATTGCGCAACGACCGCCGCGAGCGCCGCGGCAGCGCCCGTCGCCCCTTCCCGCCCCGCAGCGGGCGTCGAGTCCGCCACCTCGTTCGACGCGCCGTGCCCGCCTCGCTCCGCTCCTCCACAGGCGGCCGCCACGAGGATCATCACCAGCCCCACCCCTCTCATCCTTGCCGTCTCCTCTCCCTGTCGCGCTCCCACGAGCCTGGACGGTCCGCGGGCGTCCGGTTCGGCTCCGGTTCCCGCATGGACCGATCCACGCCCGCCCCCCAGATTGATGTCAGCCCGTTCCCCCGAACCACTCCACCCATGCAACGAATCGCTTACGTCGTCGCCGCCGCTCTCGCGGTATGCGCGCTGCCCATCCGGACGGCAGCACAGGCGCCCCCCTTCTCCGTTGGCCCGTGGCAGCGCGTCGACACGGAGCACTTCACCTTTCTTTTCCCGGAAGACATGGAGGAGTGGACGCTCCCGATGGCGGCGCGCATGGAAGCCGTGCACGACGCGGTCGAGGGCTTCGTCGGGCACGCCCCCGAGGGCCGCACGACCGTTCTCGTCGACGACCCGACGAACGTGTCCAACGGCTCCATGCTTCCCGGTCCGCTCCTCTTCCTGTGGCCCACACCGCCGTCGCCGCGCTCGACCATTGGCGAGAACCGGGGCTGGAGCGAGATCCTGGCCGTGCACGAGTTCACCCACGCCGCACACCTGACCCGCCCTTCCCGCAACCCGGGAGCGCGCCTGTTCTGGAGCCTGTTCCCCGTCCCCGTCACGCGCATCATGGCCACCACGCCGCGCTGGGTCACGGAGGGGTATGCCACGTACGTGGAGGGGAAGCTGACGGGGAGCGGACGCCCCCACGGCGCATGGCGCGCCGCCGTACTTCGGACGTGGGCGCTCGACGGCCGGCTCCCGTCCTACGACGCCGTGAGCGGAACCGGCGGATACTGGGGCGGCTCGATGGCCTATCTGGTCGGCTCCGCCTACCTCCAGTGGCTGGTCGAACGCGAGGGCCGCGGCGAACGCGTCCTGCCCGATCTCTGGGCGCGCCTGACCGCCCGCGACGTGCGCCGCTTCCGCGAGGCCTTCGTCGGCGTCTTCGGCGCCCCACCCGACGAGATGTACGGCCACTTCAAGGTGGACCTCACGGCCAATGCGCTGGCCGTTCGAAGCGCCATCGACGCCGCCGGCGGGGAGGTGAGCGGGGAGTTGTTCCAGCGTCTCCAGGGCTCCACTGGCGACCCCGCGGTGTCCCCGGACGGCGAGCACCTGGCCGTCGTCCTCCGGCCGCCGGACGAGCCGTCGCGCCTGGTCGTCGTGTCCACCACCCCGGACACGCTCACCACCGGACAACGCGAGCGCGAGGCCAGGGTGTTCGAGCGCGATCCGGAGGATGTCCGCCCCGTGGCGGGCTATCCGAGAGCTCAGAAGCCGGAGGCCACGCTCCGGCCGGCGTTCGGCCAGGAGTACCACAGCCCGGCCTGGCTCCCCGATGGCAGCGGCGTCCTCGTCGTCCGCAACGACATCGCGGACAACGGCAGGATGCGCCCCGATCTCTTCCTCTGGCGCTGGGAGGACGGCAGCATCCGACGGATCACTCACGGCGCCGCTGTCCGCAGCCCGGACGCGTCCCCGGATGGCCGCTGGGCGGCCGCGGTCCGCTGCGTCCACGGCCGCTGCGACCTCGTGCGCGTCGATCTCGCCTCCGGCCGCGTCACCACCCTCGCCGCCGCCGACCCCATGACCCCGTTCGACCACCCCCGGGTGTCACCGGACGGACAGACCATCGTCGCCAGCGTCCAGGACCCGCGCGGCTGGCAGCTCGTCGCCCTCGATGCCGATGGCTCGGACATCCGCGCCCTCGGCCCGGCAGATGGAGCCAGCCGCTTCGACGCCGATTTCCTGGCCGACGGCCGGTCGCTGGTCCTGACCTCCGACCACGGCGGCGTTCACGACCTGGAGATCCTCGATCTCGAAACCGGCGACGTCCGGGCGCTCACACGCGTGCTCGGTGCAGCCGTGGCGCCGGCGCCCGGCCCCGGAGCGGACGTTTTCTTCCTGTCCCTCCACAGCCGGGGCTGGGACATCCGCCGCATTGCGCTCGACTCCGCACCGGGCGGCCCGCCCGTGTTCCTCCCGCGCACCCTGGCCCCGGCCGTCCCTGCCCTGCGGGAGCCGGGCGACACGTTCGCCCCCACACCCCTCGGGCCCCTCCACCCCTACGGCCTGGGGCCGCGCTTCCGGGCCCTCCTTCCGATGACCAGCCTCGCCGTCGACGGCTACGCGGGCGGCCTGGCGCTCGCCGGCACCGATCCCATAGGCCGGCTATCCTGGCAGCTCCAGGGGATGTACGGAACGGATGACGCCTGGAAAGGAGCGTCCCTCCGCGTGCTCTGGCGCGGCACGCGCCCCTGGGTCGGGTTCTCCGGCTTCTGGGCCGACCAGCTCCGAACGCGCGACGTCCTCCTGCCGCCGCTCCCGCTGGGCGCCGACACTCTCGCCCCCGGCGCTCGGCGCATCGGCCTGCGCTACCGCGGCGGCGAAGCCACGCTCGAGCTCTCGAGGCGCGGCCTGGCGCACCGCACTCTGGCTCGCTTCGGCGGCTCCGCCGGTGTGGTCGACGCGAGCGGACTCCAGGAAGCAGCCCGCTATCTCGCCTTCGGCGACGTCGCCCTCACACTCCGTCAGAGGCCCTTCGGCTGGGGCTTCGACGAGTCGCTCGCCCTCCACGGATCCGTCGGCCGGACCGGATCCCTCGACTGGCGACGCTGGCTGGGCTCCGCCAGTCTCGCCCTCGCCGGCGATCACGGCCACCTCGCCCTTTCCGGCACGGCAGGCCGCACGGACGCACCCCTCGGATCCATGGAGGAGTTCCAGATCGGCGGCGTGCCGCCGATCCTCTTCGAGGCCGCTCTCCTGTCCCAGCGCGTGGCCATGCCGGCGCTGCCGGACGCTTTCCTCCGCGGCCGGAGCATCCGCACGGCCCGCGCGGAGCTCGGCGGCGTGCTCCCGTTCACGCCGTTCTACTGGGTCGGCGAGGCGGAGCAGGACGGGCGGGGCTGGTACTCCGTTGCGGGCGGCGAGCTGACCGGAGGCACTCCCGCGCTCCCGTTCCTCCGCCTCCCGGCAGCCGACGTCCACGCGGGCGTCGCCCGCACGCTCTCGTCGCCGGACCGCGGGGAATGGCGCGGCTGGCTGGTCCTGGGATTCAGGCCCTGAGCGCCGACCGGGGCGTGTGCCCCGTTCGTAGCGCGTATGCGAAGTGGCGCGGCCCCGTGGGGACCGCGCCACTCGCCTCGCAGGTACCACGTTGTACCGGTCAGTTCGCCGAGAGCCAGTTGCTGGTGGCGGTGAGGAGGTCCTCCACCCAGTGCGGGTTGTGCACGCCCAGGCTCCGGTCCTCCATGATCATGTTGTAGTTGAGGAACGCCTTCACCAGGTCCGTATCGTACGTCCCCGGGACCGGCTCCCCCCCTTCATCCACGATCCCGTGGTCCTCCAGCTTCCCGGCCACGGTCGCGAGCAGCCCGGCGATCTTGTCCTGCAGGCCGAACTCGCCGCTCGGCGTGCCGGAGTGGCAGGCGTTGCAGCGCCCGTCGTTGAGGACATCCCCGTTGTCCAGCGTCACCCGCCACGTGTGGCCGCCCGCCTGCACGTCCACCGCGTCCTGCATGTGACAGCCCACGCACCCGAACTGCGTGTGCGCGTCGAAATCCGTCTGCGCCGGCATGCTCACCCCCGGCAGATCGAATGCGCCCATCCCCGACATCACGTTGGACTGCGGACCGTGGTGCACGCCGAAGCGATTGCTGGTGATCGTGAACGTCTCACCCGAGATGTTCCCGGGATTGCGCGCCTGATGGCAGTGCGCGCACAGGTTCGCGCCCGGAAAGGCGAGGCTGTCCAGCGAAGCGTTCGGGGTCGCCAGATCACTCATGGCGAACGTGCCGCCCACGATCAGGTCCACCGGCTGCGCCGTCGTGAACGACCAGTCCGCATCCGTGTACGTCTCGTGGATGTTGTGGCACGTCCGGCAGCCGATCCGCGTCAGCAGGTGGATCTCGTCCGCCTGCAGCGTGTCCTGGATCGGCTCCTCGTTCACCGCGACGAAGCCGTTGTGCGTGTGACACGTGTTGCACGGCGCGTCGTCCCGCAGCCATGTCGTCCCGGAGCCGTGCGCCGACGTCTGGTACTGCACCTCACGCCCCACGATCGTCACGTCCGACGTGTGGCAGTCCGAGCACGTGTTGAGCGCGTTCTGCCCCGCGGGTCCCTGCGGCCCCTGGGGACCCTGCGGGCCCGCGGCTCCCTGTGGGCCGGCCGGGCCCTCCGGCCCCTCGCATGCAGCAAGCCCGAACAGGAGCAACACCGATCCGAGCAGGAGAGGGAGTTTCTGCCGCATGGGTTCAGCTTCCTTTCGCTGGTGGTCCTATCCCGCGCTGCGGGCGGCTCCGGGGCGGCCGACGCTCCACCCCCACCGCCGCCGTGGAGGTGTCCGGTCGACCGGATTTCGCAGGATGCAGGTACCGAGCCGCTGGTCCAAACACACGTGCCCCCGCATGACGAAGCGCCGCACCCCGGGAGGGGCACGGCGCTTCGCTCCTGCTGACCTTCGGGTCGGGAGACCCGTCAGTTCGCCTTCAGCCAGTTCAGCGTGGCCGTCAGCACGTCCTCGGCCCAGTGCGGGTTGTGCACGCCCAGGCTGCGGTCCTCGAGGATCATGTCGTAGTTCAGGAACGCCTTGACCAGCGGCGTGGCATAGGTGCCCGGAACCGGCGAGCCGGCCGCGCTCAGGATCCCCTTCTCCACCAGCTGCGCCGCGACGGCGTCGAGCTTCTGCTGGATCTTTTCCTGGAACCCGAACTCGCCCGACGGCGAACCCGAGTGGCAGCCATTGCAGCGGCCGTCGTTCAGGACCTCGCCGTCATCCAGCGCGACGCGCCACGTGTGGCCTCCCGCCTCCTGACCAACCGCGTCCTGCATGTGGCAGCCCACGCACCCGAAGGCCGTGTGGCCATCGAAGTCCACCGACGCCGGCATCGGCGCGCCCGGCAGGTCGTACGCCCCCTGCCCCGACAGCACGTTCGACTGCGGCCCGTGATGCATCCCGAAGTGCGTGCTCGTCACGCGGAACGTCTCCCCCGACAGGTCGCCCGGGTCCCGCGCCTGATGGCAGTGCGCGCACAGGTTCGCACCCGCGAAGTCGCCCACCGCCGCGTTCGGCGACGCGTTCAGCGCGTTGATGTCGAACGTGCCCCCCACGATCAGGTCGACCGGCTCCGTCGTGGTCAGCGCCCAGTCCGCGTCCGTGTACGTCTCGTGCACGTTGTGGCAGGTCCGGCAGTTGATCCGGGTCAGCAGATGGATCTCGTCGCCAGCCAGCGTGTCCGGGTTCGCCGCGTTCGCCGCAATGAACCCGTTGTGCGTATGGCACGTGTTGCACGGCGCATCGTAGCGCTCCCACGTGTCACCCGCGCCGTGCGCCGACGTCTCGTACTGCGCTTCCCGCGCCACGATCGTTACGTCCGACGTATGACAGTCCGAACACGTGTTCAGCGCGTCCTGCCCCGCCGGCCCCTGCGGCCCCTGCGGCCCCGTGGCGCCCTGCGTGCCACCAGGTCCCGCAGGACCCGCAGGCCCTTCACAGGCCGCCATGCCCAGAGCCAGGAACATGGCTCCGAGCAGGAGAGGTAGCTTCTTTGTCATTGATCTCGTCTCCCTGTCGGGTAGTCGAAGAAATGATGCTGAGTCCTTCACCTTCCCTGCCCCCCTGCCGTGGCCCGCTCCCGCATCCATCACCTTCGACTTACCGAAGGGTAGGAGGCACGGACCCCCCCGTCGCATCGCTACGCGGCGGCGTGCTCACACCCCAGGGCTCAGGGACGTTCGAATTATCGGCCCGGTTCCAGCACCACGCTATCCGGAAACCCGTGGAAACTGCCTTGGGAATTTTCCCTACAAACGGCAGCCCTCAGACAGCGGGGCAAAGTCCCACTCGCCGGTCGGGGTCTCCTCACGCACGCGCCCGCGCGCAAAAGCATTGGCGGAAACGTGCACCGGTGGGAGAGGGCGCGCGGCCGGGGGTCAGTAGACGGTCCAGGTCAGTCCGGCCAGCAGCATGACGTCGTGCTGCTGCTTGCCCCAGTAGTTGCTGATGGCATCGCGGACGAGGAGGTCGACGCCGATTCCGGAGAGATGGAAGGTGAGGCCGGCTCCGACGTTCCCTGTGAGGACGGTTCCGCTTTGTGGCAGCACCATCTCGCCCTCGTACCGGTCGATCTCGCTGTTGTCGAACGCGTACCGCTTTCCGCCGATCCCGGCAGTGACGTACGGCTGGATGCCGAGGGGCAGCCGGAACGCGGTAGGCAGGCCGATGTCGAAGCTGCCGGTTGTGATGCTCGTGGCGACGCGGAAGGGAGTGCGCTCGACGCGGGCCGGTCCGGCGGTGCTGGCGGGGATGAGCACGGCATAGGTGACGGCCGTCTCGTCGCCCAGCGTCGTGAGAAACTCGCCGCGCAGCCAGAGCCGGCTTCCGGTGGGCTCCACCTCGGCCGTCACGCCTACGAGCGGCGCCTGGAGCACGGCGGCTTCGGTCCACTCCATTGGGTCGGTGCCGAAATGCGGGAACTCCTCGTAGAACCAGTCCGCCGGCGTCAGGAGGCCAGCGCGGGGTGTCACCCTGACCTTCACGAAGTGCTGCGCCGTCGCGGAGCCGGGCAGGAGCACGGCCACGGCGACCAGCGCCAGCGCCAGCGCGGTGCCGCAGCGGTGCTGCTGCCGTGCCGGCCTCTCCGTCGGTCCGTTCCGCCGCCCGCATCGGGTCATGGGCTTCTTCACGTCGTGTGGTACCTGGGGCCCCGAAGAATGACTGCGCCCGGCCCCGCCAACAAGCCGTCCCCCGCCGATCGCGGGAGTTTCCCCACCGGTACGTCGGTTTCTCCGTAACGTTCCGGCCGTCCGCTTCCGGGTTCTCCCCTATCTCCGGAGCGCCAAACGGGTGATAGTATCCGTGAGAAGTGCCCGATCGCGTCCGCTGCCGGGTTGAGCGGAGCCGATGAGCGCGGTTGGCGGACGGGCGATGAGCGAGGGGCGATACGCGGGAGCGGCGATGATCGACGCCAGGGGAGTCAACCACATTGGGATCGCGGTCCGATCACTGGAAGCGCAGCGGCCCTACTACGAGGAGGTGCTCGGGGCCACGTACGAGGGGGAGGAGGAGGTGGCGAGCCAGAAGGTGCGGGTGGCGTTCTACCGCCTCGGGCCCGAAGAGTCTCCCGTCCTGCTGGAGCTTCTGGAGCCCACGTCGCCGGACTCGCCCGTGGCGCGTTTCCTGGAGAAGCGTGGAGAGAGCGTGCACCACGTGGCATACACGGTTGTGGATCTCGACGCGCGGCTGGCGTCGCTGGCGGCGCGGGGGATTGCGTTGATCGATGAGCATCCTCGTGACGGCGCGCACGGCAACCGGATCGCCTTTCTCCACCCGAAGAGCACGGGCGGTGTGCTGACCGAGCTCTGCGAGCCGAAGGCCTAGCACCGGATGACGACCCCGACGACGAAGCGAGTGTAGCCGCCATGTCACCCAGCCTGCCATTCCCGGTCCTCACTGCCGAGGAAGCCGCCGAGATGATCCAGCACGGCATGACCGTCGGCTTCTCCGGATTCACACCCGCCGGGGCCGCCAAGGCGGTGCCCACCGCACTCGCGCAGCGCGCCCGGCGGCTGCACGGGATTGGCGAGCCGTTCCGGCTGCGCATCCTCACGGGTGCGTCCACCGGCCCGGCGTTCGACGACGCGCTTGCGGACGCAGATGCCGTGGCGTGGCGGGCGCCGTACCAGTCCTCGCGTCCCCTGCGCCAGCGCATCAACAGCCAGGAGACGCAGTTCGTGGACATGCACCTGTCGCATGTGCCGCAGATGCTCGAGTTCGGTTTCTTCGGCCAGCTCGACTTCGCCGTCATCGAGGCGACGGAGGTCACGCGCGACGGTCGCGTCTACCTCACCACTTCCGTCGGGGCCTCGCCGACGCTCCTCAAGCACGCCGGGCGGGTCATCATCGAGATCAACCGCCACGCCTCGCCCCGGCTCGGTGAGATGCACGACATTGGAGTGGTTCCGCCTCCGCCGCACCGGAACCCGATCCCGATCTTCCACCCCATGTCCCGCATGGGCGTGCCGTACGCGGCCGTGGACCCGCGCCGGATCGTCGGCGTGGTCCACACCGACGCGCCGGACGGCGTGGCCCCGTTCGAGGAGCCGGACGAGACGAGCCGCAGGATCGCCGATCACGTCGTCTCGTTCCTCCTCGGTGAGCTGCGGGCGGGCCGGATTCCGGACGAGTTCCTCCCGGTGCAGGCCGGCGTCGGCAACATCTCCAACGCGGTGATGGCGAACCTGGGCCTCAGCCCGGTGCCGCCGTTCTACATGTACACCGAGGTCATCCAGGACGCCCTGATCGACCTGATGACGGAAGGACGCCTGCTGGGCGCGTCGACGTGCGCGCTCACGCTCTCAGACGACACCATGGACCGCGTCTACGAGGCCATGGACTTCTTCTCGCCCCGCATGGTCCTGCGACCCCAGGAGCTGTCGAACAACCCCGGGATCATCCGACGTCTGGGCGTGATCGCCATCAACACGGCGCTCGAAGCGGACATCTACGGCAACGTCAACTCGACCCACCTGCTCGGGACACAGTTGATGAACGGGATCGGCGGCTCCGGCGACTTCGTCCGCAACGCGTACCTGAGCGTGATGGTCTGCCCCAGCACGGCGAAGGGCGGCACGATCTCGACCATCGTGCCCATGGTGACCCACGTGGACCACAACGAGCACTCCCTCCAGGTGCTCGTGACCGAGCAGGGCCTCGCGGATCTCCGAGGCAAGGGCCCCCTGGAGCGGGCGCGCACCATCATCGACCAGTGCGCCCACCCCGGCTATCGCGATTACCTGCACGACTACATCGACAGCGCGCCCATGGGCCACATCCGGCACGACCTCTCGCGCTGCTTCGAGCTGCACCGCAACCTGGCCGAGCACGGCGCCATGCTCCCGAAGCCGAGCGCTTTCGGACCCGCCGTGCCCAACCCGAACCCACGCTCCTGAGATGATCGTCAGAGTGATCCTGCTGCGGCATGTGTCGCCGGAGAAGGCGGACGAAGTCAAGCCGCTCCTCCTGGAGATGCGCGCCCTCGCCCTCGCCCAGCCCGGCTATATCTCCGGGGAGACGCTCATGAACGCGGACGACCCGGAAGAATACCTGGTCATCAGCACGTGGGCCGACATCGACCACTGGAAGACCTGGCTGAAGAACCCGGAGCGGATCATGGTCCAGCGCCAGATCGACGGTCTGCTCGGACGGGAGACGCTCTACCAGGTCTACTACAACGCATAGAGAGCGGGACGGGACGATGGACACCATGGAACGGCGGATCGACGACCTCCTCGAGCGACGCCGGGCCGCGCTGGCGGGCGGCGGCGAGGAACGCGTCGCCCGGCACCACGCCCGCGGTCGGCTCACGGCCCGCGAGCGCCTGGCGCTCCTCCTGGACGAGGGCTCCTTCGAGGAGTTCGACATGCTGAAGGAGCACCGCTGCACCAACTTCGGCATGGACGCGCAGACCGTCCCGGGCGATGGCGTGGTCACCGGATACGGCACCATCGACGGTCGTCTGGTCTACGTCTACGCCTTCGATGCCACCGTTTTCGGCGGGTCGCTTTCTGAGACCGTGGCCGAGAAGATCTGCAAGGTGATGGATTTCGCCGAGCACAACGGCGCTCCGCTCATCGGGCTCAACGACTCTGGCGGCGCCCGCATCCAGGAAGGGATCGAGAGCCTGGCCGGGTACACCGACATCTTCCTCCGCAACGTCATGCTCTCCGGCGTGGTCCCCCAGCTCTCGGGCGTATTCGGCGCGTGCGCCGGTGGCGCCGTCTACTCTCCCGCCCTCACCGATTTCACAGTGATGGTGGAGGGCGGCTCATACATGTTCCTCACGGGTCCCAAGGTCGTGAAGATGGTGACCCACGAGGACGTGGACGAGGAGACGCTGGGCGGAGCCGCCGTCCACACCGGGCGAAGCGGCGTGGCACACCTCGCCGCGCCGTCGGAAGCGGAAGCGCTGCAGCTACTCCGCACCCTGCTCTCGTTCATGCCCTCGAACAACCTGGGCACGCCGCCTCGCCGCGACCCCTCGGACCCGCCGGACCGGGAGGTGCCGGAGCTGAACGCCGCGCTGCCGGCGGACGCGGACAAGCCCTACGACATGAAGGAGGTCATCCGCGCCACCGTGGACGACGGCGAGCTTCTGGAGGTCCAGCCGAGCTTCGGCGCCAGCCTCGTCGTCGGCTTCGCTCGCTACGCCGGGATGCCCGTGGGCGTGGTCGCCAACCAGCCCGCGCACCTTGCCGGTGTGCTGGACAACGACGCGTCCGTCAAGGGCGCCCGTTTCGTCCGCTTCTGCGATTGCTTCAACCTACCCGTGGTCACGTTCGTGGACGTGCCGGGCTTCATGCCGGGAACCGTGCAGGAGTACGGCGGGATCATTCGAAATGGGGCCAAGCTCCTGTACGCCTACGCCGAGGCGACCATTCCCAAGGTGACCATCACCACCCGCAAGGCGTATGGCGGCGCGTATTGCGTCATGAGCTCCAAACACCTCCGGGGCGACCTCAACTACGCCTGGCCGAGCGCCGAGATCGCCGTCATGGGGGCTCGCGGCGCCGTCGGCATCCTCTACGCCCGCGAGATCCGGGACGCGGGAGAAGCGGGCGGCGCGGTGACCGCGGACAGGGAGGCCGAGTACGCCACCCGCTTCCAGAACCCGTACGAAGCTGCCAGGCGCGGCTATGTGGACGCGGTCATCCGCCCCGCCCAGACGCGCGTGCGGATCTGCAAGGCGCTTCGGATGCTCGAGAACAAGCAGGCCAGCAACCTGCCGAAGAAGCACGGCAACATCCCGCTCTGAGGACATGGGCCATGGGGTTCGACAACGTGGTGGCCGGGAACGGCGTTTCAATGGCGCTCATCGGCATGGCCATCGTATTCGCCGGCCTCGTCCTCGTCAGCGCCTTCCTGGCCGTCATCCCCAGGCTCCTCGACCGCGGCGAGACCCGCGTCCGGGACATGGCCCGTCGCGGCGCCGCCTGGCGCGCCGAGCACGCGCGCTCTACCGCAGGTACGGCGGGCGCCCGCATGGGCGGCGAGCAGGCGGTGGCCGGGATGGAGGCCCTGTCGCCGGAGGCCCGCGTCGCCGTCGCCTACGTCCTCCAGGCCGAGCGGGAACGAGAGCTTTCAATGGACAGACAGCAGATCACGCAACGAGACGGCCAGGAGCAGCGCGTCTGGACCGCGATCGGGAAGATGCGCACCCTTGCAACACGGCTTTGACCGCATGCGCCGCTACGAGCTCGATATCAACGGAAACCACGTCACCGTCGCCGTACTCTCGTTTTCGGCCACGGCGGCCGAGATCGAATTGGACGGCACCCGCTATACGGTCCGCGTGGACGACGTGGTCACGGATGGCGAGCACCCGTTCCCCTCAGCGACCGCCCGCTCCTTCACGCAGCCGGCGCCCGACCCGCCGCTGCCCGCGCGAGCGCCGCGTCCCGCCGGAGTCGGTACCGACCCCGGCAGCGTCGTCGCGCCGATCCCCGGGCAGATCCTCGAGATCCTGGTCCGGGAGGGGGACCAGGTCCGCAAAGGACAGCCGCTCCTGAAGATGGAAGCGATGAAGATGGAGAACCTGGTGAACGCCCCGGTACCCGGCACCGTCGCCCATATCCGGTGCAATCCGGGCGATGCAGTGGGCCAGGGCCAGGAGCTGATGGTCATCGGCTGAGCCATGGACACCTTCGACCAGTTCCTGGCGCAGAGCGGCTTCGCCAACCTGACCGCCGGCAACCTGCTGATGATCGCCATCGGCTGCCTCTTCATCGGGCTGGCCGTGGTGAAGCACTACGAGCCGCTGCTCCTGCTGCCCATCGGGTTCGGCATCATGGTCGGCAACCTCGCCGTCGCCCCCGGGATGAACCTGGGCGTCTACGACCGCGGCAGCGTCCTCTACTACCTCTACTTCGGCGTCACCCAGGGGATCTACCCGCCCCTCATCTTCCTGGGCATCGGCGCCATGACCGACTTCTCGACGCTCCTTTCCAATCCCAAGCTCGTGCTCCTCGGCGCCGCCGCACAGATCGGCATTTTCGCCACCCTCATCGGCGCGCTCTACCTCGGCTTCACCCCCGCCGAGGCCGGCGCCATCGGGATCATCGGCGGCGCCGACGGCCCGACCGCCATCTTCCTCTCGGCCAAGCTCGCGCCCCACCTCCTCGGCTCGATCGCCATCGCCGCCTACTCCTACATGGCCCTCGTCCCCGTCATCCAGCCGCCGATCATGAAGCTCCTGACCACCCGGAAGGAGCGGCTCATCCGCATGCGCGCCCCGCGTCGTGTCTCCCGGCGCGAGAAAGTCATCTTTCCCATCGGGACGCTCATCATCTGCGCCCTCATCGCCCCCGGCTCCCTCATCCTGATCGGCATGCTCATGTTCGGGAACCTGCTGAAGGAGAGCGGCGTCACCGAGAGGCTTGCCCAGACAGCCCGCACCTCGATGATCGACATCGTGACGATCCTCCTCGGCTTCTGCGTCGGCGCCAGCACCCAGGCCCAGACGTTCCTCACCACCCAGTCCCTCGGCATCTTCGCCCTCGGCGCCGCCTCCTTCGCCGTCGCCACCGCCGGCGGCGTCCTCGGCGCCAAGGCCATGAACCTCTTCCTGAAGGAGAAGATCAACCCGCTGGTCGGCGCCGCGGGCGTTTCAGCCGTGCCCGACTCCGCCCGCGTCGTCCAGATCATCGGGCAGCAGGAAGACCCCAACAACTTCCTCCTCATGCACGCCATGGCCCCCAACGTCGCCGGCGTCATCGGCTCCGCTATCGCCGCAGGCGTCCTCTGGAGCGTCCTGGTCAGCTGACCCCCCCCGGAGCCAGCCCCTCCCTCTGCGAGCCCGAAGGCCCGAGCCCCCCTGCGAGGCCGAATGGCCGAGCCCCTCTGCGAGGCCGATGGCCGAGCCCCCCTGCGAGGCCGAATGGCCGAGCCCCCTGCGAGGCCGAATGGCCGAGCCCCTCTGCGAGGCCCAATGGCCGAGCCCCTCTGCGAGGCCGAATGGCCGAGCCCCTCTGCGAGGCCGAATGGCCGAGCCCCTCTGCGAGGCCGAATGGCCGAGCCCCTCTGCGAGGCCGAATGGCCGAGCCCCTCTGCGAGGCCGAATGGCCGAGCCCCTCTGCGAGGCCGTCAGGCCGAGCCCTTGAACAACTCCGTCAAATCCAGCGATTCCACCCGCGTCCGCGATGCCAACGACACGTATTCCACCGCCAGCGCCTCCTTCCCGGCGCCGAGCACGGTGCTCACCAGACCGAACGCCTCCGGATACTCCGACGGCTCCAGCGCTTCCACCACCCGGCGCCACAGGACTTCCTCGAACACATTGAACGCGGCGTGCACTTCCTGCAGACCGTAGCCCGCCGCGTGTCTGGCTCGCGCTACCGCCTGCGCGTGCCCGACCATCGGCACGAGCGTCCGGTCCCGCATGCATTCCGCCGCCAGCTCGTGCAGACGCGCGATCCGCTCCCGCCGCTCCGTTGCCGTGCTGGACGCGTAGTGCTTCAGCTCCGGACGGCCCAGCCCCCGCACCGCTTCGTCGAGAATTTCCTCTCGCTCCTCCGCCAGCAGCTCCAGCAGCGTCATCCCCCGCCTCCGGTCTCGTGGTCCCCTGCCTCCCTCGAAGCTAGACCGCCACTCCCACCCCGGCGAGTGCTGCCGCGTCGGCGGCGGTCCGCGCGTGTGCGCGGACGATCCATCACCACTGCCGAAACGCCTGTTTTGGGGCACGATTCTTCCCACACGTCCCGCCGGCCCGGAACCTGGAGCCGGGCTCCCGAGTGAATACGTGTCAACCTGAATCGAGAAGCATCATGAAACACCCGTATGCAACGGCAGCGCTCGCTGCGCTCATGGTCTCGAGCATCGCTGCCTGTGACAGCAATCCTTCCGGCCCCGGTAGCACCACCGACGCGCCGTTCACCGTGACCATGCAGTCGCAGAGCGCGAACGGCGGCTCGGCCATGCTGCGCCTGATGGCGAATGGGCGCGTCGCGCTGGCGAACGTCGAATCGATCACGCTTCCAATCGGAGACGTGGAAGCGCGGACGGCCGCTGGCGAGTGGGTGAGCGCGGGGACCGTGGACGAGAGCATCGACCTGTTCGGCCTTCCCGCGGACGGTGTCGTGCTACTCGACAGCTCGCTCCCGGAAGGATCGTACGACGCGCTTCGCTTCTATCTGAGCGGCGATCCGACCATCACCCTCGCCGAGGACGTCACGGTCGGCAGGACGACGTACGCGGCCGGAACGCACACCCTGGTGATCCCGAGCGCGGACCAGAACGGCATCCGCCTCGCGGCGAGCTTCGACGTGGGACCCGAAGGGCAGGACCTCACCGTCCTCTTCGACGGCGACCAGACCGTGAACCACGTCACTGCCACCGGCTCCGGGAAGATCATGATCGCCCCCGTACTCGAGGTCCGGAACCAGGAAGGCGAGGACGTCGGCGGGATCGATGAAGGCGAAGGCGAGGGTGCCGTCCAGTTCGCGGACTCCGTCGCCTCCACCATCGAGAACGGCCTCACGCTCGCCGACGGCACGGTGGTCCTCATCGACGAGGACACCCGGATCGAAGGCGACATCCTGAGCCTCGCCGCCGTCGCCGACGCCCTCGCCAGCGGCGAAGGCGTCTACGCCGAAGGCGTCGGCTCTTACGACACCGACGGCGCGTCCATCATCGCGAGCACCATCGAGTTGGAGGCCGAGAACGAGCCCGACCACCTCGGCGGTTCCGTGGGTGAGGTCAATCTCGAGGCGGGCACCTTCACCGTCGTGAACGACTCCGAAACCACCACCGTCGTCATTGCCGACGACACCGAGCTCAGCTTCGAGGACGGCCTCGCCGATCTCCAGGGCGTCATCGATGCCATCGGCTCCGGCACCACCGTCTACGTCGATGCCGAAGGTGCATTCCAGAGCGACGGCACCTTCGCCGCCAGCGAGGTCACGTTCAACACGTCCGCCGCGAGCGACTGAACGGAGGCGGGATGAAAAGAGAACCCCCGGCGCCGGATAAGATCCGTTGCCGGGGGTTCCATTGTACTGGCGAGTTCGGGTTTTCTCGTTTCGGTGGCAGTGCGTTTGGCGCACGCCCTCGCCCGTCCTCTTACCCTCTCCGCGCGACCCGCGGTTCAGGTTGCCCCTTGGCCTGGGGCTCCGACTGCGGCCAGTCACCTCACAGTCGGCTCGTCGGTTCCGAACTCCCAACGAGCGCCCCCGTCGAGCGTCCTCTCGGGAAGCGACGGAAGAGGCCTCGGTCGCTGGCCTGCTGTCCGCCTGAACACAAGATGCAATCGCGCAACCGCCGATGCAAGGATTTCTTTTGTCGCTGTAACTGCATTAGCACCAACGTCTTACGAAATCAGCATCCACAGATGCGGAAAACCGCGGACAGCCACATCGCCGCATCCGCCCCACCACCAATGACTTCGGAGTTTGTAACAGATGTGATCCACACGATTTCTGAAGTTCTCCACTACCAACGACAGGGTTTTCCCCACACGATGCCCCGGATTTCCACAGAGCCGGTGGAAAGATGCCCCTTCGCCGCAGCCGCATCTCACCGCTCAGTCCGCGCTTTCCCGTTCCTGGCGCGTCGGGCGGACGGTGCAGAGGCGCTCAGCTGCCGAGCCCCTCCTCGACGATGGCCTCGCGGGCGATCTGCTCCTCGAGGCGCTCTTCCGCGGAGAGTTCGGGGACGCGCCAGCGCTCGCGAACGAACCAGCCGAGAGCCAGGAGTGCGCCCATGACGTTGGAGATGGGATAGGCCCACCAGATCCCCTGCTCGCCGAGACCGCCGCGGGAGGAGAGCGTCCAGGCGAGGGGGAAGAGGAAGACCCAGAGGGAGATGACGGTGATCAGGAGCGCGCTGCCGGTGCGTCCGGCGCCGCGGAGGGAGCCGGTGGTTACCTGCTGGACGCCGAGGAACCCGAAGGAGAGCGCCATGATGTGGATGAATCGGGTCCCCACCCGCACGACCTCGGGGTCGCCCGGGACGAAAGCGCGGGTAATGGGCGCGGCGAGGAAGAAGAGCAGGATGCCGGCGGCGGTCATCCCGGTGAACGCCACGGCCATGGCGGTGCGGGCGGTTGCCCGCGCCCGGTCCGGGGCTCGCGCGCCAATGTTCTGGCCGACGAGGGTGGTTGCGGCCATGGAGAGTCCGAGGGCGGGAATGATGATGAAGCTGAGGATGCGGGTCCCGATGCCGTAGGCCGCGACGACGGTCGTCCCGAAGCCAGTGACCAGGAGCATCATGACGGAGAAGCCGAGGCCTCGCGCGGACTGCTCGAGAGAGGAGGGGAGCCCGAGCTTGAAGATGCGTGAGACCAGGGCCAGGTCGGGCACGAGATCCCGCCGATGGAGGTGAATGCCGAACCGGCCGGTGGTGAGCACGCGGATTCCGACCACCGCCGCGAGGCTCTGGGTCGCGACGGTGGCGACGGCCGCCCCTGCCACGCCGAGCTCGGGGAACGGTCCCATCCCCAGGATGAGGACCGGGTCGAGGAAGAAGTTGAGCAGGACGGTGCCCGCGACGATGAAGAGCGGGGTCCTCACGTCGCCCACGCCCCGCATGAGTGACTGGACGACGAAGTAGAGGAACACTGCAACGAGGCCGAGGAAGGATATGGCGAGGTAGCTGGTGGCGAGGCGTCCCACTTCGGGGTCGGGAGCGAAGCCCCGCATGATCGGCCCGGAGATGTAGTAGCCGAGGACCGAGAGCCCGATGGACACGGTGCCGACGGCCAGAAGCGTCTGCGCGGCGACGTGGTTCACCGCCCGCATGTCGCCGGCCCCGTAGTACTGGGCGACCAGGATCGCCCCGGCGATGGACAGACCTCCGCCGAGCGAGATGATCACGAACAGAACGGGAAAGCTCACGGAAACGGCGGCCACTGCGGCGGCGCCGAGGCGGCCTACCCAGAACGTGTCGATGAGCTGGTACACCGTCTGGAGGACGTTGGCCGCGACGATCGGCACGGCCAGCGCGAGGAGCGCCTTCCAGATCGGCCCCGTGGTCAGGTCACGGCGCCCTCCGCCGCGGCCGGCTCCCGGCTGCCGCGCGCCCCGCATCCTCCCGGTTCGCGGCCGCCCGCCCGAGCCACGATTCACTCCACCCTCCCGCTCGCGGCGTCGTAGCGGCCGCGCCCGTGAGCTGCGATAGCTCCCCGGCGTGTCGTGTCTTCCCGGGCGTGCCAGCCCCCAGGGGTGGGCGGGCCGGCCGCCGACGGGCGGCTCCGCGGCCGCATCTTCGTTGGTGTCCCGGCCTCCCATCGCTGTCGATTTCCGGTTCACGCCAATGCCGCGCCAGGCGGCCCTGGTCCGCCGCCGTGTGCAGGTATCGCGCCGCGACGCCACCACCGGTTCCCGCGCGCCGGGGTTACTTTTCGGACATGAGCGAAGCCACCACGGGAATGGGGCCGCGGAAGGCGGGGGGAAGCGGCGTCGGAGCCGCAGGTGCGGAGCAAGGCCCGGCCGGCGGTGGCAGGGGAGCCTCGGAAGGCCGGCGGCACCGGGTGCCCGTCGCTCGGATCGTGCTGGTGCTGGCTGGCTGGCTGGCTCTCTGCTGGACGGCGCTCGGCCTTCTGTTCGCACCGGTGGTGCCCGGGGGCTGGACGCTGATGGTGCTCCTCGCGCTCGCGTCGGCGCTTCCCATCGTGGTGCTGGCCCGGGGATTCGCGAGCAGGGTCTACCCCGGGGCCGGCGTTCGCGTCTGGGTGCTCCGGCCCTTCTGGTACATGCAGATGGCGCTCCCGCTACTGCTGACCGCCGCCGCCGCGGGCGCGGTGGTGGGCGTGATCGTCGGAGGTCCCGGGCGGGTGGGGCGGGGCTTCGTCCTCCTCATGGCCGGGGTACTCGCGGTGGTCGGGCTCTGGGGGTACGCCGGGTCGCGGCGCCTGCGCGTGCAGCGGCTGACTTTTCGCTTCCCCACCCTCCCGCCCGGCCTGGACGGGCTCCGCATCGTCCAGCTTTCGGACCTTCACGTGGGGCCGCACACGCCCCGCCGGCACCTCGAGCGCGTGGCGCGCTCGGTGATGGCCGCAGGGCCGGATCTCGTGGCTTTCACCGGCGACCAGGTCGACGACTACGCCGAGGACGTCGCCCATTTCGCCAGGGCGTTCCGCGGTCTCCGTGCTCCGCTCGGGGTGTACGCGGTTGCCGGCAACCACGACGTCTACGCCGGCTGGTCGGCGGTGCGCCTCGGCATGGAGGCCATGGGCATTCGCGTCCTCGTGAACGAAGCGGTGGCGCTCGAGCGCGACGGCGCGCGGCTGTGGCTCGGCGGGACGGGCGACCCGGCGGGATCGGCCTGGCACCGTGACGGCGGGGCGGCGGCGGCGCCGGATCTCCAGCGGACGCTGGCCGGCGTTCCGCCCGGGGCCTTCGCGGTGGTCCTGGCCCACAATCCGGTGCTCTGGCCTCCGCTGGCGGAGCGCGGGGTGCAGCTGACTTTGAGCGGCCACACCCACCACGGCCAGCTGTCGATTCCACGGCTCCGCTGGAGCCTTGCCTCCCCATTCGTGGAGCACGCCATGGGCACGCACCGGCGGGGAGATTCCGTACTGTACATTTCGCCCGGCACGAACTACTGGGGGCTGCCCCTCCGGATCGGTGCCCTGCCCGAGGTCACCGTTATCCAGCTGGCGCGCTAGCTCGCGGCGATTCCCGGCTCACCTCCCGAAAGTACCCGAACCGGGCTACATTTCCGGAATCCCGCCGGCGGTCGGGACGATCCGGGCGCCGGGGCTCCCACGCGGAGCCGAAGACCCCCGAGCCACCGGAGCCATGCGCCCGTTCTCCCTGATCCCGATCGCGGCCGTCGCCGTGCTTACTGCCGCCTCCCTGACGGCACAGCAGCCCGCCGGCGACGACGGCGGCGCTCTCACCATCCCGTTCGAGCGGGTGACCCTCGACAACGGGCTGAACGTGATCCTCTCACCTGACCACACCACTCCGCAGGTGGTGGTGGACGTGTGGTACCACGTGGGCTCGAAGAACGAGGAGCCGGGGCGGACGGGCTTCGCACACATGTTCGAGCACGTGATGTTCACCGGCTCCGCCCACGTCCCCTACGGCCTCCACGACAGGCTCACGGAGGGGGTGGGCGGCTACAACAACGGTTCCACCAACAACGACCGGACCAACTACTTCGAAAGCGTTCCGTCGAACTACCTGGAGTCTGCGCTCTGGCTGGAGTCGGACCGCATGGGATACCTGCTCGACAAGCTGGACGAGGCGAAGTTCGTGGCGCAGCGGGACATCGTGCAGAACGAGCGTCGCCAGGGGGTGGACAACCAGCCGTACGGCCGGGCGTCGGAGATCCTGACCACAGCGGCCTACCCGCCGTCCAACCCGTACTCCTGGTCGGTGATCGGCTACATGACCGACCTCCAGGCCGCCACGGTCGACGATGTGAAGAAGTTCTTCCGGCTGTACTACGCGCCGTCCAACGCGACCGTCGCGATCGTCGGCGACTTCGACCCGGCGCAGGCGAAGGCGTGGGTCGAGCAGTACTTCGACGAGCTTCCGGCGGGCGCCGCGATCACCCGCCCGAGCGTGACTCGCCCCGTGCTGCCAGCGGAAAAGCGGCTGGTTTTCGAGGACCACGTGCAGGTGCCGCGGCTGTACATGCAATGGCCCACCGTGGGCGTGGACAACCCGGACAACCGCGCCCTCCAGTACCTCGGCGAGATCCTCACCGGCTCGCGCACAGCGCGGCTGACCAAGGCGCTCGTGTACGACCTGCAATCGGCCGCCAACGTGATGGCCTACAACGGCGGACGGGAGAACGCGGGTGATTTCAACATCGTCATCACGCCCCGCCCGGGGCATACGCTCACCGAGCTGAAGTCGGCCACGGACTCGGTGCTGACCGGGATCCTCGAGGATGGGCCGACCGCGGACGAGATGGCGCGCACGGCGGCCGGGCTCCAGTACCAGTTCGTGTCGTCGCTGCAGTCCAACCTCGGGAAGGCGGAGATGCTGAACACGGGGCTAGTCTTTCACGGCGATCCGGCGTTCTACAAGGCCGAGTTCGCGGCCATGAAGGCAGTCACCGCCGCCCAGGTGAGAGCCGCGGCCAGGGAGTACCTGACGCCCGGACGTGTCGTGCTGAGCGTGGTCCCGCTCGGCGAGACGCAGCTCGCCGCCGACGCGGACCAGAGCATCCCCGTGACCGTGTCGCCCGACGGCGGCCATTACATCATGGAGCCCCGCTGATGCGCACACAGGCAAAGGCAGTCCGACTCAGCGGCCGCACCGCTGCGGCATTCGCACCGCTCATTCTGGCCGCCGCGCTCGCGGTCACGCTCGGGGGCGCCTCGCCGGCCGCGGGCCAGAAGCCGCTCGACCGCACTATCGTTCCGCCGCCCGGCCCAGCGCCCGAGCTGCGCGTCCCGCAGTGGACGCACACCACGCTCGCCAACGGCGCCGAGCTGGTCGTGGTGGCCAAGCGCGACCTGCCGCTCGTGTCGTTCAGCATCGACTTCATCGGCGGCGCCGCCAATTACGAGCCGGCGGGGAAGACGGGTGTGGCGGCGTTCACCGCAGACATGCTGAGCGAAGGCACGGTGAAGCGCACCGCCGATGAGCTGAGCGAAGCAGAGCAGATGCTCGGCACCGAGATCCGCGCCGACGTCGGGAAGGAGAACGGCTACATCGGCTTCACGGCACTGAGCGATCGCTTCCAGCCCGCACTCGCGCTCCTGGCCGACATGCTGGAGAATCCCACGTTCCCGAGCGATGCGCTGGAGCGCCTGCGCGGCCGTACCCTGGTGTCGCTGCGCCAGGCCAAAGACCGCCCGAACGCGATCGCTGCGGACGTGTTCGCCCGCGTCGTGTACGGCGCCGGGCATCCGTACGGCCGGGTCATGACCGAAGGCACGGTCGGCGCCATCACCCGCGACGACATCGCCGCCTTCCACCAGACCTATTTCCGCCCGGGCCACGCGGTCATTACCGTGGCCGGGAATGTGGAGCCGGCGGCCGTGAAGCAGCAGGTGGAGCAAGCCCTCGCGGGGTGGAAGACCGGCGGCGCCGCGCCGTCGTTCGATTACCCGGCGATGCCAGCACCGAAGCCCACCACCATCTATCTCGTGGACAAGCCGAACGCCGCCCAGTCCGTATTCGCGATCGGGCTCGCCGGTCCACCCCGCGACACGCCCGACTACTACGCCATCGAAGTCATGAACACCCTGCTCGGCGGGCTCTTCCAGTCCCGGCTCAACCATGAGATCCGCGAAGTGCGCGGCTGGAGCTACGGCGTGGGCTCCGACTTCCACTTCGGCCGCGGGCCCGGGGCTTTCCAGGCCGGGGGCGGCGTGATCACCGCCAAGAGCGACAGCGCCCTGATGGCGTTCATGCGCCACCTCCAGGGCGTGCGGGGGGAGATCCCCTTCACCGACGACGAGATGGCGCAGGGCAAGGGCTCACTGGTGCAGTCGCTCCCCGGCCGCTTCGCGTCTGTACAGGGCACCGCCGACGCCATCGGCACGCTGTACACGGACGCGCTGCCGGAGACGTACTACCAGGACTATGCGGCCAAGATCGACGCGGTCACCCGCGACGACCTCGTCCGGGTGGCACGCACGTACCTCGACCTCGACCACCTCAGCATCGTCATCGTGGGCGACCGCGCCACGATCGAGGCGCCGCTCCGCGCCACGGGCGTCGCACCCATCACCCTCCTCGACGTCGACGGCGACCCCGTCACCGACCAGTAGGCGGCTGGCGCCCCTCCGGCCTCCGGGCCGGAGGGGGCCTTCTCGCCGGCGACCGCGACGGCAGGCGAGGGTCGCGTGCCGGGCAGAAAGCGATGAAACCTGCGCCTTCGCCCGGCCGTAGAGCCGCTCCACACCCTCATCCCGGATCGCCCATGCTTCGCGAGCTCCGCCAGAACATCAGGATCCTGTGGAAGGAGAAGGCGTTCACCCTCACGGTCCTGGTGACGCTCGCGGTCTGCGTCGGCGCCAACGCCGCCATCTTCTCCGTCGTCCACACCGTTCTGCTCGCGCCGCTGCCGTACGCCCACGCGGACCGGCTCGTCACGGTCTACAACAGCTATCCAGGGGCGGGCGTGCCGCGGGCCTCGAACGGGTCGTTCGACTACTTCGTGCGGCGCGAACGGATCGGGTCGTTCGAGGCGGTGGCGGAGTACCAGATGGCAGGCGCGACGGTGGGCGACCCGGGCTCTACCGAGCGTCTCACGATCCAGCGCGTGACTCCGTCCTTCTTCCCCCTGTTCGGTGCGAAGCCGGTCCTGGGACGCGGCTTCACGGAGGAGGAGATGGAGCCCGGGAAGGAACAGGTGGTGGTGCTCTCGAACGGGTACTGGAAGGAGCATTTCGCCGGTGATCCGGGCGCGGTCGGGCGGGAGCTCCGGGTGGACGGTCGGCAGTATCTGATCGTGGGGGTGATGCCTGCCGAATTCCGCATGCCGCAGGCCGAGCAGCCGCGCTTCTACGTGCCCATCGTCTTTCCGCCGGAGTCGCGGACCATCGACGCATGGCACAGCAACAACTACTCGATGGCGGCGCGGCTCGCCCCGGGCGTCACCATCGAGCGCGCGGTGGCGGAGAACGACGAGCTCAACCATGCCCTCATCGCCGACTGGCCGATCCCTGGAGCGGAGCAGATCCTCAAGGACGCCGGGTACCATACCGAGGTGCACCCCATGCACGAAGAGCTGGTGCGGGACATCCGCCCGACGCTCTACCTCCTCTGGGGCGGCGTCGTCTTCGTGCTCCTCATCGGCTGCGTCAACATCGCCAACATCATCCTGGCCCGCTCTCAGGTCCGGCTGCGCGAAGTGGCGACGCGCCTGGCGCTGGGCGCGCCGCGTCGTCGCCTGGCGAGGGAGATGCTGTTTCACGCCCTCCTCCTGGCGGGGATCGGCGGCGTGCTCGGGATCGGCGTGGGGCTCGCCGGGATCAGGCTGCTGAGCGCGTTCGGCGCCTCGGACCTCCCGCGCGGCCCCGAAATCGGAATGGACGGGTCGGTGCTGCTCTTCACTATCGGCACCGCGCTCGTGGCGGGGTTCATCTTCGGCGCCATCCCGACCGCACAGCTGCTGCGCGGCAACCTCCAGGCGGTGCTGCAGACGGAGAGCCGCGGCGGCACGGCGAGCCGGCGGACCCTGTGGGTGCGCAACGGCCTCGTCACCGCCCAGGTCACCCTCGCCTTCCTCCTCCTCATCGGAGCCGGCCTCATGCTCATGAGCTTCCGGCACGCCGTCGCCGTCAACCCCGGATTCCAGCCGGACGGCGTGCTCACCGGCAGCCTGGCCCTCCCCACCTCCCGGTACCCGGAAGGCGACGACCGGGAGCACTTCGTGGATGAGCTCCTCGCCGAGCTCCGGGGCGTGCCCGGAGTGCGCAGCCTCGGATTGACCACGCTTCTCCCCTTCAGCGGCAACAACTCGAGCAGCGTGATCTTCCCCGAGGGCTACTCTCCCCCGCCCGGCGAGTCGGTCCTGTCGCCCTTCCAGAGCTGGGTGGCCGGCGACTACTTCCAGGTCATGCGGATCCCCCTCGTGGAGGGCCGGACCTTCCAGGGCGACGATGGTCGCGACGACCGCCGCGTCATCATCCTCGACCGCTGGCTCGCCCACCGCTACTTCGGTGACGCGAGCCCGCTCGGCAAGCGCATGATCTGGGGCGCCATCCCCGGCCAGGCCGACCCGGAGGACTACTATACCGTGATCGGCGTGGTGGAGACGGTGAAGCAGAACGACCTCACGGCGCGCCCGGGGGAGCACGTCGGCGCGTACTACTTCCCTTACCGGTCCAACCGCCAGACCAACGTGACCCTGGTGGTTCGCACCGACGGCGACCCGGAGGCGCTCACCCCCGTGATCCGCGACCGGATCCGGAAGCTCGACTCGGAGCTGCCCCTGTACTCCGTGAACACCATGCGTGGCCGCATCGACGAGTCGCTCACCAGCCGGCGTGCCTCCATGCTCCTCCTCCTGACCTTCGCCGGCGTGGCCCTGTTCCTGGCCGTCCTCGGGATATACGGCGTGCTGGCCTACGCCGTGGCGCAGCGAACGCGCGAGATGGGGATCCGCATGGCCCTGGGCAGCACGGCCCGGGAGATCTTCGTGCTGGTGGTCTCCCACGGTGCACGCATCACCCTCATCGGCCTCCTCGTGGGCGGCGCTGGCGCCGTCGGGCTCGGACGCGTCATCCGCTCGCTGCTCTACGACGTCCAGCCGCTGGATCCCGCCGTCTTCGGCGCCGTCGCCGCCGTGCTGGCGGTGGTGGCGGTGGCCGCGTGCATGCTCCCGGCCTGGCAGGCCACCAGGGTGGACCCGGTGCGGGCCCTTGTGGGCGAGTAGAGGAGCCATGCGGCGCGTGCCCTTCCACGGGGTGTCGCCCCCCCGAGGTGGCCGCCGCGCGGCAGCCGACGCGAGGCTCAGAAGTTCGCCGGAATCGTCCAGGCCAGGGAAATCCCGCCGTCGGCCGACGGAAGCACGGCGGTGGAGAGGAGCAGCCGATCGACCGGGTTGTCCGGGTGCGAATAGGCGTACCAAACCACCTTGTTCCCGCTGAAGGTCCCGATCGCGGCCCCGGCCATGACGTCACTGGCCCAGTGCTTGTCGTGGTACATCCGGGACACCCCGACCAGCGCCGCGCCGCCGTACATCACCCCGCCCACCACGTACTTCCACCCCGGCCAGGCGTCCTCCTCGGCGAGCCAGTGGGTCGTCTCGGCGGTCACCGCCGACGCGACGGAGAACGCAGTCGTGGCATGCCCCGACGGGAATGACTCGTAGTCCGTTCCCTTCAAGCCGCGGAACAACTTGAAGGAGTATGCCGATGTGTCCGCGGTCACGTACGGTCTCGCACGGCCTACAACGACCTTCAGGGTCGTCGTGAACACCGTCGCGAGAAGGAAGGACTCCGTGCCGTGGAGCCCGAGCGCCGACAGGTATGGCCAGCCGCCGATCCGGCCCACCGCGTACAGCGACGGCCCGATGATCTCCGGCGCCGGCTGACCCATGTAGCGGAAGAAGGAGGCCGCGTTGTGGGCGAAGGTGTTGTCCTGGAATACCGGCTCCCGGATCTCGCCCGCCAGGCGGTGGTCCAGCGGGAGCATGGCCGCCGTCGCTGCCACGAAACCGGCCGCGAGCCATGCGTCGTGCTTGGTGAGGAACGGCTTGGCCGCGTCCTCGGTGCTGTCCCGGACCGACTGGGGGCTCTGGGCCGACACCGCGCCCGCGGGCAGGACTACGATCAGAAACGCGACAATGGTGCGGCGCATGGCTGTCTTCCGGCGGCCGCGGCCATCGCCGCGGCGAGGATTGCATTGTCAGTTCCCGGGCTCGCAATGCAACGCCCGCGCCAGCCGGGCCGTCACGCCCGCCCGCTCGGTCCGAACGCCATGAATGGGAAAAGAACGAAGGACCGCTTCCGCAGGGCGGCTACTTCGGTGCCGCGGCGCCGAGCGGAACGCTGAGACCGAGCGAGACCCCACCCGAGTCGCTGGCCCCCACGTACGGTCGAACCTCCGTGGTCCAGCGCGACCGCCCGGACACGGCCATGCTCCGCCCCACCAGCGTACCGATGGCCGCACCCGCGGCCACGTCCGAGAGGAAATGGGCGTCGTGGTAGACCCGCGCGGCCCCGACGCTCCCCGCCAGCCCGTACGCCAGGAGGTCGACCCAGAGCGACGGCGACTCCGCCGCGATCACCGACGCCACTGCGAACGCCTGCGTCGTATGTCCGGACGGGAACGACTCGTCCCCCGAGAACGGCACGAACGCTTCAGTCCCCAGCTTCTGCCGCGGCCTCGCTCGCCCGGCCGCCAGCTTGATCAGCGGCGTCACCACCCCTCCCGCCACCACGCTCGCAGCCAGCGCCTCCACCGCCGTCCGGCGGAGCGTGGGACGGTGCCACACCATCCCACCGCCGTACAACCCCGCCACCACCCCGAACGAGGCGAGCTGACCCAGCGGCTCGACCGCGGCGAAATAGACGCTGATTCCCCGGTTCCGACGCCCATCCTCGAAATGCTCCACCGGGCCATCGGCCGCATGCACCAGCAGCACCGCCGCCAGACCGGAGCCGGGCACCAGCAGCCACTGCGTCGTCGTCCAGCGCGCCGGCGCGGAAAGGCCGTGCAGCACGAGCCCGGCCCCGAAACGCAGGTCCGCCGAGAGCACCGACTCGCTTTCCCGCGGTCTCGCGGTCGACCCAGGCGAACGGGAGACCGGGACCTGCTGCGTCGCTGACGTGTCGGGAACCACGACGGCCGCGGAGGCGGGCGGAATCCCAACCTGTCCGGCGGACGGACTCGCGTTCGCAGCGAAGCCCAGGAGCACGACCAACGGCAACAGGGTTCCCCGCGCCGGGCGAACGGCGTGCTCGCCCGTTTTCATGCGCGCGCGGCGGGAGGATGAAGCGGGTGCATGACGAAAGATCTCTCCGATTCCGCCCGCCCCGCAACCCCCGACGCCTCCGTGCGTCGACAAGCCCCTTGCCGACGGAACCGTGAAGCCCTAATCGTGTCTATCATCACGAGATCGGAGGAAACCGACGATGGTAACCGCCTCCCGGCCCCAGGCCCCCACGCTTCCGCGCGAACGGTGGTTCACGAGCGAAGACTGGTGGTCTGTCATTCTGGGCCTTTTCCTGCTGGCCGCCTGCTGGGCGGCCTTCGTGTTGCGCGCGCCGCTCACCACGCTGGGCAGGGCGAAGCCGACTGCGTGGCCGGCCCACCCGCTCGGCCCCCACTTCGCCGAGACCTGGCCGGCGTACGTGGCGATGCTGGCGGTGCTCACCGTTCTGACGACCGGCGCGGTGTACGTCATGACGGGGAAGGCGCGGAACTACGTCCTCGGCTTCCTCGTGCTGTTCGCGGCGTCCACGCTGGTGATGATCCTGGGGGCGCAGGAGCAGCTGAAGACCTACGGCCTCGAGACCGCGTTCTGGGCGCTGGTGATCGGCCTCGCCGTGGGCAACACCATCCACCTCCCCGTGTGGTTCCAGGCCGCAGCCGGCCGGACGGAGTTCTTCATCAAGACGGGGATCATCCTGCTCGGCGCCCAGCTCTCCTTCAACGTCATCATCGCCGGTGGCGTGTGGGGGTTCCTGGAAGCGCTGCTCATCGTCTCCGCCGGCTTCACCACCGCCTTCTTCATCGCCAAGCGTATGGGCTACGACAACCGCTTCGCCGCCGTGCTGGGCGCCGGCGGCTCGGTATGCGGCGTCTCGGCTGCCATCGCCGTCGGCGGGGCCGTGAAGGCGAACGAGAAGCAGGTCGGCTACGTCATTTCCCTTGTCGTGCTCTACGCGCTCGTGCTCATCTTCCTCCTCCCCGCCATCTCCCGCGGGATCGGGCTCAGCGAGGTGGTCGCAGGCGCCTGGATCGGAGGCTCCGAGCTCGCAGACGCCGCCGGCCTCGCCTCCGCCGCCATGATCTCCGAGAAGGCGGTCCAGGCCTTCACGCTGGTCAAGCTCAACCGCGACGTCATGATCGGCTTCCTCTGCTTCCTGTTCGCCTACCTCGCCGTCACGCGGTGGGACGTCAAGGAGTCCGGCACCAAGCCGAGCCCGAGGGTCATCTGGGACCGCTTCCCCAAGTTCGTCCTTGCCTTCCTGGTCACCTCCATCGTGATCACCGCCCTCGACAGCAGCATCGGCCCGGACGTCGCCACCTACATCGTCGCTCCACTGGGCACCATTCGCGGCTGGCTCTTCACCATCGCCTTCCTCTGCATCGGCCTGAACACCCGTATCGAGGACGTCCGCGCCATGGGCGCCAAGCCCATCATCGCGTTCACCACGGTCGTGCTGGTCAACGTCAGCGTCGGCTTCATCCTCGCCAACCTCTTCTTCGGCGGCATCATCGCCGCGCCGCTCAAGTAGGCGCCGCGACAATACGCTGAAACGGCCTCACGGCACCGGCAACGCCTGCCGCGGGGAGGCGTTGCGGTGCCATGGCGAGGGTGACGTGGGGGTTGACGGGGAGCAGCAGCGGCAGTAATCGTGACTTTTGGCACGATAGACTCCGGCCCGCCCCTGCCGGCTCTGAAAAACGGAAGGTAGACCTTGGAGGCGACGCAGGCGGTTGCGGGGGACGGGAGGGGGAACCCGAGGCCGGCGTCCGAGCGGAAAGCGGACGAAGGGGGTCCCGCGGGCGCGGAGCGCGCGCTGATGGCGCGTCCGGAGCTGAGCATTCGGACGCGGATCATGGGCGTGTTCGCGCTGCTATTCGTTCTGTGCACCACCATCACGGTGGCGGCGGTGGTGTTCCTGTCGGCCTTCCAGGCCAAGATCCGGTTCCTGGAGAACGCCGGGAGCTATTCCTTCGAGATCGAGGAAGCGCGGCGCAACGAGAAGAATTTCTTCCTGTACGGGACGGGTCTTCCGGAGGCGCTTGCGAGCGCGACGCTGGCGCAGAGCCACCTGGAGCGGAACGTGGACCAGATCCGCTCGGTGGTGGGTGGTGCGAAGTACGAGGAGATGGAGCGAAGTCTCGCGCGCTACCGAAGCCTGCTGGAGGAGCTGGTCCGACTGGAGGAAGGCGCGGAGAGGGCGACGGCGTCGTCGTCCCGGGGGATCGAGGTGAGACTGCGGACCGAAGGCGCGCAGCTGCTGAACGACGCCGAGGAAATGATCGCCGGCGAGCGGTCGGCGGTGTCTGCGATGCTGCACACCTCCATGCTCGCGGCGTTCGCTTTCCTGGGGTTGATGCTGCTTCTGATGGTGGTGTTCGCGGGGTTCGTGATCCGGACGGTGGTGCACCCGCTGGAGCGGTTCATGGATTACATCGAGCGGATCGGCGCCGGGAACTACGAGCCGATCCAGCCGGTGCGGCGGTTCCGGGACGAGTTCTCCTCCCTGGCGCTGGCGTTCAACCGGATGCTGGGGGAGTTCGTGACGCACCAGGAGCAACTGGTGCAGTCGGCGAAAATGGCTGCGGTGGGGACGCTGACGTCGGGGATCGCGCACGAGCTGAACAACCCGCTGAACAACATCGGGCTCACGGTGGAGGCGCTGCTGGACGACCTCGACGCCTACCCGGAGGAGGACAAGCGGCGCATGCTGGAGCAGGCGTACACGCAGGTGGAGCGGGCGAGCACCACCGTGCGGAACCTGCTGGACTTCACGCGCAAGGACCGCTCCGCCTTCACCACGGTGTCGGTGGCGAAGGTGGTGGCTTCGGTGCTGCGACTGGTGCAGAACGAGGCGCTGCTGGGCGGCGTGGAGTTCGAGAGCTCGATCCCCGGTGACCTTCCCCCGGTGCGGGGCAACCCGCACGACCTCGAGCAGGTGTTCCTGAACCTCTGCCTCAACGCGATCCAGGCGATGCCGGACGGCGGCCGGGCGGAGGTCACGGCCGTGGCGGAGGGCGAGGAGGTGAGGGTGGATGTCGCCGATACCGGTGCCGGGATCGCGCCGGAGCACCTGGATGAGATCTTCGATCCGTTCTTCACGACGAAGGAGCCGGGAGAGGGCACGGGCCTGGGACTGTCCGTGAGCCACAGCATCATCGAGCAGCACCGGGGCCGGATCACCGTGGCCAGCGAGGTCGGGAAGGGAACGACGTTCTCCGTATACCTGCCGGCGGCGGTCGGGAAGTGAATCTGCAGCTTGAGTGAAGCGATATGAATCATCTGGCGATCTATCTCCCCGTTGCGGGGAGCGCGGTGAGCATCCCGCTCCTGATCGGTCTCGGGGCCGTGGTGGGGTTCATGTCCGGGCTGTTCGGGGTGGGCGGCGGCTTCCTGATGACGCCGCTGCTCATCATGATCGGGATCCCACCCACGGTGGCGGCCGCCTCGGACTCGAACCAGATCGTGGCCGCGTCGTCGTCGGGGACGTACGCCCACGCCCGCGCGGGATCCGTGGACACGCCAATGGGGCTGCTGCTCCTCGTGGGGGGCATCGCGGGTGGCTCGCTGGGCGTCGTGCTGATCAAGTTCCTGCGGGCCATGGGGAACGCCGACTTCGTGATCACGGTGACATACGTGGTGATGCTCGGCGGGATCGGCGCCTACATGTTCGTGGAGAGCCTGCGCAGCATGCGGACGGGCCCCGACGTACGGGAGGTCGCGGCGAAGCCGTCGATGTACGCTCGGGTGGTCCAGGCGCTGCCGTGGAGGATCCGATTCCGCCGCTCGAACGTGCAGCTGTCGGTGCTGATGCCTCTGCTGCTCGGCGTTCTGGTGGGCACCCTGGCCGCGATCATGGGTGTGGGAGGCGGCTTCATCATGGTCCCGGTCATGGTATACCTGCTTCGCATGCCGATGCACGTGGTGGTCGGAACCAGCCTCTTCCAGATCCTCTTCACGTGCATCAACGTCACGGTCCTCCAGGCGACGCTCAACCACACGGTGGACTTCATCCTCGCCCTCTTTCTCCTCATTGGCTCCGTGGTGGGCGCGCAGCTCGGAGCGCTGGTGAGCAAGCGGCTGAAGGCGGACCAGCTCAAGATCCTCATGGCCATCATCGTCCTGGTCGTCACGGGCAAGATGCTCCTGGGGCTGGTCCTGCCGCCGGAGTTCCTGGTCAGTTACGCGGGAGGCCACTGATGCCTGGCCAACGGATGTCCACGGCCGCGGGCGTGCTCGCCGCCTGCTGCGTGGCCGTCGCGATCGTCGTCCCCGCCCCCTCGCGGGTGTCGGCGCAGGAGCCGGGCGCGACGGCGGCGCCCGACCAGGACACGACCCGCGGGCCGGTGGTGGAACGGGCGCACGAGCTGCCCGGGGAGACGGCTGCCGCCGCGGTCGGTTCCGGCGCGGTCGTGGTGGAGCCGGCCGAGATCGTGGCCGGGATGTTCTACGCCGGGGCCACCATCCACGTGAGCGCGGTGGTCCCGCAGGGTGCGGCCGTGACGGTACTCTGCCACAGCGAAGGTCACCCGCTGACCCTGAAGCGGAAGGGCAAGGCGCTCGGGCTGCTCTGGTTGAACGTGGGCGACGTGTCCTTCGAGGATGTCCCGACCGCGTACCTGCTGGCCACGTCGCGGCCCCTGACGTCGCTGGCGCCGGATTCCGTGCTCGAGCAGCTCGACCTCGGGTTCGTGGCGCTCGCCTCGCGCTGCGACGCGGACGCCTCGGACCCTGTACTTTTCAGCGAGCTGGTACGTCTGAAGCAGAAGGAGCGGTTGTGGACGGTGGCGGAGAACACGGTGGCAGTCCAGCCGGCAGAAGGCGACGCCGGGCTGGCCACGACCGACATCACCCTGCCCCCCAAGGCGGGCCCAGGCGAGTACGAAGTGCTGGTGTACGCCTTCCAGGACGAGCGGCCGGAGCTCATCGGGAGCGCGCGGCTCCGCATCCGGCAGGCGGGCGTGACTGGGTTCATCACCGACCTCGCTACGGACCACGGGCTTCTGTACGGAATCCTCGCGGCGACCGTGGCGATCGCCGTGGGCCTGCTCACGGGTCTCGTCTTCGGGATGGGCTCGAAGGGGCACTGAGAAGGAGATGATGCTGGGGAGCGTGCGCGCGCTGTTCGGCCGCCGCGGGGCGGATTCCGCCGAGAGGATCCGGAAGAAGCTGACGACCTTCCGGGACCTGGTGGAGAAGAACGACCGCGTGCTGGAGCTCATCGCCGACGCAGGCGAGAAGCTGGGCGGCGAGTACGTGTTCGACACGAAGTATCTGGACGACCTCGTCCGGGACCTGAAGAGCGCCGTCCACGGGGTGGTCGAGGACCTCAACACCCTCACCGGCAACCGCTACCCGGAACTGCTCCAGGTCGTGGCGTCCCTCGACGCACGCGTCCGCGCGGCGCTGGAATGCCGCACCCGAATTCCCGACGGCCCCTACATCGTCCCGGTGGAGGAAGCCGGCTTCGAGCAGGTGGAGGTCGTGGGGGAGAAGCTCGGCCGACTGGGCGAGATGCAGACCCGGCTGGACTGCCGGATCCCGGATGGGTTCGTGGTCACGACGCGCGGCTGTCGGGACCTGCTCGAACAGGCGGGGGTCCTCGACGCCGCGGAGTCGCTCCGCTCGCGCCTGGGCGAAGACGGAGCGGCGCTGGAGTCGGAAGCGCTGGAGCTGCAGGCCCGCGTCCTTTCCGCCTCGGTTCCGCGTGACGTGGCCCGGAGCATCCGGCGCGAGGTGGACCGGCTCCAGGCTCGCCAGCCCGGAGCGCTCTTCGCCGTGCGCTCCAGCGCGGCGGAGGAGGACGGAGCGCTCACGTTCGCCGGCCAGTACGAGACGGTGCTCGGCGTCGATGCCGACGACGTGGTCGACGCGTACCAGCAGGTGGTGGCGAGCCTCTTCTCGCCCAACGTGATCCGCTATCAGCAGCACCACCGTCTTCCGCCCGGCTGCGGTCTGATGGCGGTCGGCTGCCTTTGCATGGTCCCGGCGCGGGCGAGCGGCGTCGTCTACACCCTGAACCCTTCGGCCGCGGCCGCCCGGGTCCAACTCGTGACCTCAACCTGGGGCCTCGGCAAGGCCGTCGTCGAGGGCGAGGCGCCCGTGGACCGGTTCGAGGTGCTGCGGGAGCCGGGCTACCCGGTGGCCGAGACCCGCCTGGCTTACAAGTCGTGGAAGTACGTGGCCCGTCCGGGCCGTGGGACGGTGCGGGAGCCGGTGCCGGAAGAGCAGCGCGGAGCGCCGTCGCTCACGCCGGCCCAGGTTTCGGAGCTGGCGGACATCGCCTGCCGGATCGAGCGCTACATGAAGGCGGCCCAGGACATCGAGTGGGCCATCGACGACGAAGGCCGCCTGTTCATCCTCCAGGCGAGGCCGCTCAGCATCCCGGCCGACCGGGACCACGAGCGTCAGGACCTGTCCGACGTCGTCGCCCGCTACCCCGTCCTGCTGCGCGGGCGAGGAGACGTGGCCTGCCGCGGGATCGGGATCGGCCGCGTCCACGTGGTCGAGCACGAGGCGACCCCCGGCGACGTCCCTCCCGGCGCCGTGCTGGTGGCACGGACCGCGACGCCCCGGCTCGGCGGGGCGCTGGCAGGGGTGAGCGCGGTCGTCACCGACCTCGGCAGCGCCACCGGCCATTTCGCAGCCGTCGCCCGCGATTTCCGCGTCCCCACCATCGTCTCCACCGGGGTCGCGACGCGCACGCTGCTGGAGGGGATGGAGGTGACGGTCGACGCCGAAGAGAACGTGGTCTACGAGGGCCGAATCGACGAGCTGCTCCGGCACCAGCTGCTCATGCGCTCGTCCTTCGAGGACACGAACGAGTTCCGTCTCCTGCGCCGCGTGCTGCGGACCATTGCCCCGCTCGGACTTCGCGACCCGCAGAGCTCCGGGTTCTCGACCTCCCAGTGCCGCACCTACCACGACGTGATCCGCTTCGCCCACGAGAAGGCCATCGCGGAGCTCACGGACATCGGGTGGGTCAAGGCGACCGGCGACCAGTCGCACCTCCGCCGACTCGACCTGCCGATCCCGCTCGACCTGATCCTCATCGATCTCGGGGGGGGGTTCCGCGTCCGCGCCGGCCACGATACCGCGAGCCTCGATGACCTCACCTCACGCCCGCTGCTGCCGCTCCTCGAAGCCCTCACGGCCGAGGGCATCTGGGAGACCGCCCCCGCCGACATGGACATGGACGGCTTCATGTCCAGCGCGACCCGCTCCATGGCACTCACCGGGCCGCTGGCGAGCCGGCCGACCCAGAACCTCGCCATCGTGGGCGGACGCTACCTGCACCTCAGCCTCCGCCTGGGCTACCACTTCAACATCGTCGACGCCCACCTCGGGGACACCCCGGCGGACAACTACATCTATTTCCGCTTCGCCGGCGGCGTGACGGAGCTGACCCGGCGCTCGCGCCGCGCAACACTGCTCAAACAGATCCTCGAGGACCACGGCTTCGTGACCGAGGGAGGCGAGGATCTGGTCATCGGACGCGTGAAGGGCCTCGCCCCCGACATCATGGAAGAGCGCATGCGCATGCTGGGGCGGCTCATCGGTTTCACGCGGCAGCTGGACGTGTTCCTCAGAAACGACACGCTCGTGGACCGCTACGTGGAGCGGTTCATGGGCCGGGCAACACCCCTGGACGACGGGACTTCCGAAAACGGAATGGAGAACGCCATGAGCAGCACTGCCGACGTGTTGGTGCTGGACGACGAGCCGATGGTGGCTGAGCGTCTGAAGGACCACCTGGACCGGAAGGGCTATCAGGTCGAGGTGTTCACCGATAGCCAGACCGCCATCGATCGCCTCGCCGTGCAGCGCTTCGACGTGGTCATCACGGATCTCAAGATGGCCGGGCCGACCGGGCTGGACGTCCTTCGGTTCGTGCGGGACAACAGCTTCGGGACACAGGTCATCATCATCACCGGATACGGCTCGATGGACGCGGCGAGGAAGGCGGAATACACCGGCGCCTTCGATTTCGTGAACAAGCCGTTCAGCATGAAGACGCTCGAAACCATGACCCGCAAGGCCGCCAGGAAGGCCCGGAAGCTCCACGCCAAGGAGCCTCTGTGATCACTCGAAGTCGCGAAGCGCACGGAGGGGGAGCAACCCCATGACCAAGACCCCCAAAAAGGTGCTGCTGCTGGACGACGAGCCCGTGGTCTGCGAACGCCTGAAGCCCGCCCTCGAGAAGCTCGGCTTCTACGTGGAGTCCTACACCGAGAGCCAACCGGTGGTCGACCGCGTCCTCGAGGAGAGGTTCGACGTCCTGGTCACGGACCTGAAGATGCAGAAGCCCGATGGCCTGGAGATCATGAACTTCGTCCGCGAGCACTCGCCGGCCACCAAGGTGATCATCATCACCGGCTTCGCCACCGTCGAGACGGCGACGGAGACCCTCAAGGGCGGGGCCGTGGACTTCATCGCCAAGCCGTTCAAGATCCGGACGCTCTGCGACCGGATCGTTCAGCTCACCCGGGAAGAGGCGTGAACGGGGGCCTCAAGGCCACGCGGGCTCAGACCGTGTAGTCCGGCGCCGCCAGGTTCTCGCGGTCCACCCGCTCGACGCCGGGCACGCTCCCCGCGACCTCGATCACCGCGTCCACCAGCGACGGAGGCCGCAGCCGGCCCCGCAGGTACACCGCCCCGTCCTGTGCGCGCAGCCGAACCTCGGCGGAGAACGTCCGCTCGTCCGCCGCCAGCGCCGCCTGCACGCGGCTCGCCAGACCCAGGTCCGCCATTGCCTTCCGGCTCTCGGACGTCGGCTTGAACCGCGGCGACCGCGACGCCAGTACCACCAGCGCGACCGCGTCCTCCACCTCCAGCGTACGCAGGTTGATGCACAGGTCGTACAGCCGAGGGTCGAGCCAGTCCACGCCGTACAGGAAGCGCGTCCACTTCTCCCGCTGCCGGTCCAGCTTCTCGATCCGCTCCTCGGCTTCTTCCTCGCTGAGATCCGAGCGCTCCTGCAGCACTCGGTCCCGGAAGTCCGCCGGCGCGATCAGCCGCACCCGCACGACGTGCGAAATCCCGGGCAGCAGCAGGTGCCCCGCGTTGCCGTGGTACACCAGACGACCCGCCTGCGCGCGCTCCACCAGCGCCGCCTGCACGTAGGCGATGTACCGCCGCCGCTCGTGCTGCACCCGGTCCCACAGCCGCGGCGGCTCCAGCAGCGCCTTCCGCAGCGCATCCTCCGAGGCACCGAAGCGCGTCGCTTCATGCACCACTTCCTCACGGCTCACCACCGTATAGCCGAGCTCGGCAGCCACCGCCTCCGCCAGCTCCTGCCCTCCGCTCCCAGAGCCCCGGGATATCGTAATGATCGACATAGCGCTTCGTTGCCGCGGCCTCCCTGCCGGCCCCCGATCGGGGCCGGGCCAATTCGTTCCTGCGTTCACGAATCACTGTGGCCGCTGCCGCGCCCCGCGTCAAGACGCGGCAGGCGCGGCGGACAGCAGCTTCTCCACGGCGGCCAGGAGCTGGTCGCGGTCGATGGGCTTGGGGAAGAAGCCGTCCGGCGGCGGGACGGCGTCGCTCTTCCGGATGAACTTTTCATAGCCGTACGGGTCGCCGCCATAGCCGGTGACGGCGGTGATGATGACCACGGGAACTCCGCTGAGGGCGGGGTCGTTCTTCACAGTCCGGTAGAAGCGTGTTCCCGAGGCCCTGGGCATGGAGATGTCCAGGGTGACGAGGTCGGGCTTGTGGCTGCGCAACATCTCCAGCGCCGCCTCGCCGTCGCCGGCGATGAGCGTCTCGTAGCCGGTGTCGCGGAAAAGCATGTCTAGATAGTCGACGACATCCTGCTCGTCATCGACGATGAGGATCTTCCTGGCCGGCCCTTGCGCGGCCTGGTCCGGTGCGGGCATGGCTCGCCTCCTTGCTGCGGTATCCAAGCGACCCGGTCCGCCGTCAGGCGCCGGGCGTGGTGCGTTTCAGCGCCTCCAGGGCGCGTCTGAGGGCGTGGGGCTCCGCCTGGGTGAGCTGGCGGCGCACCTCGTCCTGGAGGGTGATGCGATCCTCGTCGCCGGGGCTCTCTTCGAGGCCGAGGGCGCGCTGGACGCAGCGGACGTAGTCCAGCGGCTTGACGGGCTTCTCGAGGTAGACGCCGGGCCCCGATATGACGCGGCTCTCGACAATGTCCTCGAGCTCGGCGCGTCCGAGCTCATCGCGGGCGTGGGCGGTGACGATGAGGACGGGGATGCGGGAGAGCGCGTGGTCCTTTCGGAGCTCGTAGAGGAGCTTGTGGCCGCTCTTCCCGGGCATGACGAGGTCGAGGGAAATGAAGTCGGGTGGCTGCTGGCGGATGAGGTCGAGGGCCTCGTCGCCGTCCGAGGCGGTTCGGACCTGAAATCCTGCGTCCCTCAGGATCTGAGCGAGGTAATCGCGGACGTCCGGCTCATCATCCACCACCAGCACGGTCCTGTCCTGTGGCCGCTCCATGGCGTCATCCCTTCGTGTGGTTCTGCCCGTCGGCCCCGTCGGCCTGTTCGGCGGCCGCGGAGGTGGGCAGCGTGTTGCGAGGCAGCTCGATCCGGAACACCGATCCTTCTCCCTCGTGAGAGGTGAAGGAGATCCGACCCCCGTGCTGGTGCACGAGGCGGCGTGTGGTCAGGAGCCCGAGGCCGGTGCCACGGTCCGAGCCTTTCGTCGTGAAGAACTTGGAAAACACCTTCCGGCTCAGCTCGTAGTCCATGCCCTTGCCGTTGTCCGCCACCTCGTAGACCAGGACGCCGTCGTTCTCGGAGACGGTCACGCGGACCACGAACTCGCGGTCCTTGTCGGCCACGGTGCACGCGTCGATGGCGTTGGAAACCAGGTTGGCCAGGGACGTATGGATCCCGGCCTCGTCCAGCAGCGCCGGGGCGATGCCGTCCTGCGGCTCGAAGTCGAGGCGGATGCCGGCGCGGGCGGCACCATCGCGGAACAGATCGACAGCGTTCCTCGCCGGCAGTACCGGGTCGGTGAGGGCGACCACGGCGGGGCGTCCCTTGGCGAAGTCCAGGAACTCCTTCATGAAGGCGGAGATCCGGTTGACGTTCTGCTCCAGGGTGGTCCAGCCGCGGGCGATGCGCTCGTCGTCGCCGAGCTGGATACCGGTGTTCACGGCATACATGCCGCCTTCCAGGCCCATGAGGATGTTCTTCACCCCGTGGGCGACGCCGGCCACGGTCTCGCCCACGGCGGCGAGGCGCTCGGCTTCCCGCTTCTCCCGCTCGAGGCGCTTCACGACGGAGATGTCGGTGGACATCTCAATGACGTAGGGGATGTCGCCGTTGGGTCGGACCAGGGGGACCATATGGACCAGGTAGTCGATCTCCCGGCCATTTCCCATCACGCCCTCCTCCTCCTGCTCCCGGATGGAGCCGTCCGCGAAGGTGGCCAGGGCGGCGCACCGAAGGCAGGGCTCGTCGCGCCCCTTGTAGACCTGGTAGCAGGGCCGCCCCTGCCAGTCCCCGAACTCCGACTCGAAAGCCAGGTTCGCGTCCACGATCCCGTAATTGCGCCCGATGACGCTGATGGCGACGGGCACCTCGTCGTAGAGGTGCGTGTGGAGCCAGTCCCGGATCTCGTCCGTGTCCATCATGGCAGCGATCCTCCTTCCGTGCCGGGCTGCCGCTCGCGCGTGGCGGCGCGTGCCACGTCCGTGGCTGTCGGGCCGGGCGAGCGCAGGGGCGTGGATGCGGCTGTGGTCCGGGCGGGCTCGAGCTGCTGGAGGGCGCCGGAACGGTCCGCGTCGTGGCACGTTTCGCAGCGTGCCAGATTCTCGGGATGCTCCCCCGGCTCCGAGCGCAGGGCCTCCTCGTGGCACGCGATGCACACGCCGTGCATGGCGTCCATGTAGCCCGGGGCGGCGCGCCACCGCTCCTGCGCCGCCGGGATGATCGCGCTCTGCCCCGCGTCGCGAGCGTGGCACTCCATGCACGCCGTCGACGTGGCGTAGGTCCTGGTCGCGATGCCCGGGGCGTGGCACTGCTGGCAGCCGTCGTTCCCTGCCAGCGCCTCCACGTGCGACGCATGGTCGAAGACGGCGGTGCTGTCGTACATGTCCCGGTGGCACGCGCCACAGCGGCTCGCTTCCTCGAGCGGGAGATTCAGGTGATGGCAGGTTCCGCAGCCGTCGTCGCCGCCAGCGCGCTCCACGTGGGCGTCGTGGTCGAACAGGACGGCGTTGCGGTCCCGACCCCCATCGATGAGCAGCAGCACGGCCTCGCCCGGATCCATCATCCCCGGTCCACCCGTGCCGCCAGCCGCCTCCGTTTCACCCGCTCCGCCGGGGACGTTCGATGCCGGCGATACCGCGTGCGCGTGCAGCGTCTCGCTCGCGGCGCCGGCCAGCGCCAGCAGCCTCGCCTGCCCCGGCCGCTCCGAAATGGTCCCGGCCACGGAGCGCGCGTCCGCCACGGGTACCGGGCGCGGGCGCGCCCCCGAAAGCGGAAGGAACAGGAGCGCGATCACGAAGCCGGCGAGCGCCATCCCGCTGTTCAGGTGGGGGCCCGCGAGGCGCGGCGGGAGGAGCCCGTGCACGGTGGTGGGCTCGAAGCTCCGAGGCCTGGCGCGGACGGTGTCGGCGGAAACGTCGTCGTACACGCGCAGGTGCTCGACGAAGAAGATGAAGACCAGCATGAACGCCGACACGATCCCGACGCTCACGGCGAGCTCTTCCCAGCTGGGGAAGTACGGCATGTCCGCAGGCCTCGCGAACGCCACGACGGAAACGTCCAGCCGGTACAGGATCATGCCGGCCACGGTCATGGCGCCCGCCACGCCCACGCCGCGGATGCTGTTCCGGACCCGCGGGATGGCCATGAGCACCACGGGGATCCCGGCACTGAGGGCGAGCTCGGCCACGAACAGCACCCCGTGCCAGGACGGCTGAAGCGCACTGACCAGCACGCCGCGGGCCGCCAGGTCGCCCAGCCGCAGGGCCAGGTACAGCGTGAGCACCACGGCCGCCGCGGCGCCCAGGCCGGACATCTGGCGCCGGTGAAGCGCGTGGCCGAGGAACCGGTGGGCGAACATGGACTCTGTCACCACCATCGACAGACCCAGAGCTACGGCGGAGACGAAGAAGAGCACGTAGATGATCGGCGAGTACCAGAGCGGGTGCAGCCGGTAGGGCGTGATCAGGAAGAGGGAGCCCAGCGACGACTGGTGCAGCGTGGAAAGCATGATCCCCAGGATGACCAGCGGGATCGTCACCTTCCGGAGCGCGGCCAGAGTCGTGCGGAACGGCCGCCAGCGGAAGAGGGGGTGCTCCAGGATCGCGGGAGCGAACTCCAGCGCCAGGACGGTCAGGTAGAGCATGACGCACATGGCGACTTCGAACAGCACGGAGTGGTGCTGCCAGTGGAACAGCGGGTGCCAGATGCGCCAGGGGAGACCGAGGTCGTAGAGGAGCCCCACCGCCACGGCCGCGTAGCCGAGGAACGCCGTGAGCACCGCGGGGCGCGCGAAGGCGTGGTAGCGCTCCAGGTGGAAGATGTACACGGTGGCGGCCATGACGAACCCGCCAGCCGCCAGCGCAACGCCGGACATGACGTCGAAGCCGATCCAGAGGCCCCACGGGGTCGCGTCGGACAGGTGGGTCACCGCCCCGAGCCCCCGGGTGTAGCGCACCATGCTGACGGCGACGAGCACGCCGACCAGCGTCCACAATACCAGCTTCAGCCGCACCAGCCGCTCACGCATTGGGACCTCCATCGGTCTCTGGCGACGGGGGCGACGCCGGCGCACCGCCGCGATCCACCTCGGTCGCGTCCTCCGCTCCCACCTCCGCCACGCCGACCGGGTCGACTCCGGCCACCGGGATGCCCGCCGCCGTCGCGTCCATGGCCAGACGCATGCGCCGCTGGATTACCCAGTAGATCCCCGTCATCAGCGTCCCCATGCCCAGGAACACACCGGGCACCTTGTCGAGGGAAGCCCAGGAGAGGAGCGGCAGGGAGCCATCGCCCACGTGCCCTCCCCAACCGAGGAAGCCCAGCGACGCGTCCGAGATGTAGAGCACCGAGGTGCCGCCCACTTCCGTCTCGCCCCACACGTGGTCGAGGTAGCGGTGCGGATGCGCGGCGACCCGGGCGTGTGCTTCCCGCAGCAGGTCGTCGCGGGTGCCGAAGAGCAGCGCCTCCTCGGGGCACGCCTCCACACACGCCGGCTGCTTCCCTTCCTTCAGTCGCGGATAGCACATCTCGCACTTCCGCACGTACGGCACTGCCTCGTCCCAGTCGTAGCGCGGGATGCCGTACGGGCATGCCACCATGCAGTAGCGGCAGCCTATGCAGAGGGAGGAGTCATAGAGCACCGGCCCTTCCGGCGACTTCTGCATGGCCCCCACGAGGCACGCGCTCACGCACGCCGGCTCGAGGCAGTGACGGCACTGCTGCTTGACGTACAGGTCACCCGGACGTCGAAGCACGGTGGAGAAGCGGCGGGCGGAAAGGTCGTCCACCGCCTGCTGCCCGGGCCCCATGCCGTCCGGCGGAAGATCGTTCACGTCCTTGCACGCCAGCACGCACGACTCGCAGCCGACGCAACGTGTGGTGTCCACCAGAATGGCAGGCGAGCGGATCATATCGGTTCACCCTCCTTCCCCAGCGCTGCGGCGACGCGGGTCCCGGCATCCGGGGGCCAGTGCCAGGCCGCTTCGGACACCAGCTGGGCCAGGGGCAGCAGGAGCATGTGGCTGAGCTTGCTGAGCGGGACGAGCAGGAAGAGCAGGTCCCCGGCGAGCACGTGAGCGAGAAAGACCGGCTGGAACGCGAAGGGGTTCCAGGCGGGGTGCATGGTCATGAAGCCTGTGACGAACGTGACGCCGATCATGACCGGGAGCGCATAGTCCTGGAAGCGCCCCAGCGCGCGGGCGGCTCGGATCGTCGCCCGCTGGATGATGACGGCGAGGGCGGCGAGCACCACGGCCACGGTGAGAGCCGTGGCCACGGCGTTCGGCAGTGCGGGCCAGGACAGGCCGATGGCCCGGTCCCAGAGCGCGATGTGGCCGGCCAGGAAGAGCGGCACGAGGATCACCGCCACATGAAAGACCATGGTGGTGACGCTGTACGGCCACCGCCGCAACAGCCGGCGGGCGGGGAAGAGCCAGCCGGCCGTGGTCGCCGCCACCTTGCGGACGGGGAGGTTCTTGTCACCTGCCAGGCGACGCACACGGGCCAGCTCCCACGCCACCAGGGCGAGCTCCCGGAGCAGCCCCAGGACCATGAACGCCAGCGCCGCCCAGAAGAGCGGACCGCGGGCCCAGCTCAGCCATTCCTGCATGGGTCAGCCCTCCCCGTTGCCGTGGCCGTTGCCGTCGCGGCCGCCGAAGTCGATGACGCGGAGCAGGAGGTCGTGCAGACCCACCACCTCCACCTCGTCCAGGCCGTTGTCCTGGCACAGCTCCCGGAGCTGCTTCTTGCAGTTGGCGCACGGCGCCACCACGTACTTCGCACCCGTCTCCCGGATCTGGTCCGCCTTGCGCTTGCCCAGCGGCCCCGTGCGGAAGGCCCGGATCTCGTCGATGGAGACGGTCCCGCCCCCACCACCGCAGCAGTAGTTTCGGGTCCGGTTTGGCGTCATCTCGGCGTAGTCCGCGCAGATCGCGGCAAGGATCTCCCGCGGCTGCTCCGTGATGCGCCCCACCCGGGCGATGTTGCAGGGGTCGTGATAGGTGACCCGCTCCAGGATCTTCTCGTCCTTCAGCGGGATCCTGCCGGCTTCCAGCTGCTGGTGCGTGTACTCCATGCAGTTCACCACCTGCGGCGCGTCCGGCCCGCAGAAGGTCGGGACGAACCAGGCCGAGCGGGTGGCGTGGCCGCACTCCCCGACCATGATCTTCTTCGCCCCCAGCCGCTCCGCCTCCGCCACCACGTTCCGGACGATGCGCTCCATTATCCGGTCGCTGTAGAACAGGCCGTAGTTGATCCCGTCGTAGTTGTGCGTCCCGATGGTCCAGGAGCCCCCGGTGACATGCATCACGGCCGCGTTCCCCATGAGCGTGTCCGCTTCCATGATGAAGTCGGAGACGGCGGGGAAGAACGCGAACTCGGCCCCCTCCACGTCGAACGGGTACTTCACGTCCACACCGTAGATGTCGTGGAGCTCCTCCTCCAGGAACTCGCACGTGTCCTTCAGCGCCGGGAGCGGAATCGCCGACGTGTTCCCCGTCTTTCCGTCCAGCTGCTCGCGCACGGACACGAGCAGGGCTCGCGGGATGATCCCCACCTCGGCCAGGACCCAGCGCGCCAGGTGCGTGACCAGCCCGTGGTCCAGCCCCATGGGGCAGCTGTCCTTGCACCGGCGGCACGCCGTGCAGCGATAGTAGTCCTCCGCCATCCGGTCGATGTACTCGTCCGTGAGCGTGAAGCCACCCCCCAGGCGCGCCTTCAGGATCCCCCACGACGTGAAGTAGCGGCGGTACACCCGCAGCAGCAGCTCCGAGCGCTCGCAAGGGATGTCACGGTCCTCGCCCGTCGCCTCGTAGAGCTGGCACTCCGCCGCGCACCGACCGCAACGGGCACTCAACCGCGCGTAAGTCTCCAGCGCCACCTGGTAGCTCCCGTGCTCCAGGATCGCCGAGAACGCCTCAAGGAACCGCCGCGGACGCTCCGTCAGCCCCAGCGCCCGCTGCTCCACGTGATAGCTGTACTTCGTCGGTGTCGGCACCTTCACCGCTCCATGATCGGGTCAGCCCCGTGACGGCGGCGCTTCGGCCCGCGGCATCTCCATGCCCGGCACCAGCTGCCCCCGGATGTACATTTCGAGCAGATCCTCCACGCGCCCCGCCACCCACGAGATCACCTGGAACCCACTCGCCCGCACCAGCTCCTCGTAGTGGCCTTCCATCCCGCCGCAAATCAGCGTGTCCACTTCCTGGTCCCGCAGCAGACGCACACGGTCGAACGGGTCCCGACTGCGCAGCGGGAAGTCCGTCTGGTCCACGACGCCAAGTCCCGAGACGGTGAACACCGCCATCGTGGCGCAGTACTCGAAGCACGGCGCCACCGTCTCACCCATCCTCGGAATCGCGATCTTCATGGTTGCAGGCCTCCCGATGCCTGCCCCGATCCAGGGGCAAGCGCCGGACCCGCTGCGGCACGGGCGGGGAAAATATCGTTAAGTAGTTGGGATACAGCGCGTTGGCGGCACGCCTGTGATCCGGGATGGGGCGCGGCTGCGCGGCCTTTGGTGCAACAGTGGAATGATCGGTTGTTTCAGGTGTTACAGACCTGGAACATGCCCGGGCGGTGCGCTGCGGAAGCCGCCTCCCTCGATCCCGTACTTCTTCATCTTGCGCCAGAGGGTGGTGCGGCTGATGCGGAGTTCGTGGGCGGTTCGCCCCTGGTGTCCGTGGTTGCGGCTGAGGGCGAGGCGAATGGCGTCGGCCTCGCTGTCTTCGAGGGGGCGGGCGGGGCGGTGCTGGGTGGCGGTTTCGCCCTGGATGTCCTCGGGGAGGTGGCGGACGTCGATGAAGCGGTTGTGGCAGAGGACGAACGCGTACTCGATGATGTTCTCGAGCTCGCGCACGTTGCCGGGGAAGTCGTGGCGCATGAGGATCTCCATGACCGCCGGCGTGACGCCCTGGATGCTCTTGGCCTGCTTGGCGTTGAAGCGTTCGACGAAGTGGGCGACGAGGTGAGGGATGTCCTCGCGGCGCTTCAGGAGCGGCGGTATGGAGAGGCGGACGACGGCGAGGCGGAAGTAGAGGTCGTCGCGGAACTGCGAGTCGGCGACGAGGCGGGCGAGGTCCTGGTTGGTGGCGGCGACGATGCGGATGTCGGCGCGGATGGTCTGGACGCTGCCCAGGGGGCTGTACTCCCGCTGCTGCACGAGCCGGAGCAGCTTCACCTGAGTCTCGTGGGGGAGCTCCCCGATCTCGTCGAAGAAGATGGTGCCGCCCTGCGCCTGCGTGATCCGCCCCGGCTTGTCCTGACGGGCGTCGGTGAAGGCGCCACGCTTGTAGCCGAAGAGCTCCGACTCGAAGAGGTTGGTCGGGAGCGTTCCGCAGTTCACGACGACGTACGGCCGGTCGCGACGAGGGCTGAGGTTGTGGATCGCGCGGGCGAGCAGCTCTTTCCCGGACCCGCTCGGCCCCTCGATGAGTACCGTGCTGTCGCTGGCGGCGATGTCGGGGAGGAGCGCGAAGATCTTCTGGAACGCCTCGCTTCGCCCGATGATGTCCTCGAACGTGTAGCGGCCGTGGATCTCGCGGCGCAGCTGCTCGAGGGTGGACATGTCGCGGAACGTCTCGACGGCCCCCAGCAACGTGCCGTCGCGGGCACGGAGCACCGCACTGCTCACCGCGATGGGAACGGAGCGGCCGCGCCGTGTGAGGATGCGGGCTGGCCGGTCGATGACCTCGTGGTCCTGCTCGAGGGACTCACGGAGCGGACACGCGCACTCGCACAGGTCGGAGTGGAACACGTCGGAGCAGCGCCGTCCGACGGCGCGCTCGGCGGACACGCCCGTGATGCGGGCGGCGGCCGGGTTGAACGACGTGATCCGCCATTCCCGGTCGACCGTGAAAACGCCCTCCGTGACGCAGCGGAGGACCGTCTCGAAGAACCGGTTCTCGTCTCCCAGGTCCTGTTTGGCCATCGGCGCCTCCCCGGCCGCTACGGCCCCCGCTCCCCGCTCCACCTCCGACTCGGTCCCCGTTGCCGGCGCGAATCGCCAGGCCGCGCCGGCGGGGTGCCCGCCGCTCAGTGCATCTCCCAGTGAATGAACGGCTCCTTGACGTCCACCATGGCGTTGACGATGAGCTCCACCAGTCCGCCGTAGGTGATGCCGCTCTTCTCGAGCGCGCCGTAGTACTCCAGCATGTCCCGGATCTGCCCCTTGCAGTTGGAGCACGGGGCACACACGTACTTCTTCACGTCCGGCCCGGGCTGGTCCGCGAAGGCGTCCAGGAACTGCTTGAACTTCATGCGCCCGCCCACGCTCACGCGCCAGTCCGTGAAGTTGTTCGGGCTCATCACCGCGAAGCCGCTCCCGCCGCCGCAGCAGTAGTTGTCCACGCCGTGAGGCGTCATCTCCCGGAACTGCGGGCAGAGGTAGCGCAGGATTCGCCGCTGTGGCTCCACGATCCCGAGGTTGCGGACGATGTTGCACGGGTCGTGGAGGGTGACGGGGAAATCGTTCTTGGACGGGTCGAACTGGATCTTCCCGCTGAACACGATCTGCTCCAGCAACGTGAAGCAGCTCTCGCGCGGCACCGACAGCTCGCCGGTTAGGACGCGGTCCGCGATGGTCACCAGTGCCTTGTGCTGGTGGCCGCACTCGCCCATGACGATGCGGTTCACCTTCAGCTTTCTCGCCGTCTGCGCGTGGCGCAGGGCGATGCGGGCGAGCTGCATGTCGTCGTAGAAGAGGCCGTAGTTCACGCCGTCGTAGCCCACCGTGTCGGACGCCAGCGTCCAGCTGATGCCTGCCGCGTTCAGGACAATCGCGAACGCCCCGGGGTTCTCCGGCCACGCGAGGATCTCGCCCGCGTTGTGGATCAGCAGGACATCCGCCTCTTCCTCGTCGAAGGGCGTGTGCGCGTTCTGCCCCGTGGCCTCCTCCATGTCCTCGTCGATGAACTCGATGTTGTCCTTCACCACCACCGGATTCATCCCCGTGGAGCTCCCCACTTCGAGCTGCAGCACGGTCCCCTTCTCGTGCAGCTCCTTCGGGGCCCAGCCCAGCTCCTGGCTGAACAGCTTGCGCAGCTCGTGCGTGATCAGCCCGTTGTCCACTCCGATGGGACACGCCTGCGCGCATCGCCGGCACATCGTGCACCGGTACGCGAGCTCGTACAGGCGCGTGATCGTCGCCCAGTTCAGCTCAATGTCCTCCCCCTTCAGCTTCGCCAGCGCCGCGCTCCCCGGCTTCACGTACTTCCGCACCAGCCGGCGCAGGACCTCGGACCGGTAGGTGGGGCGGTAGATGTCGTTGCGCCCGCTCATCACGTAAACGGGGCACGACTCGTTGCACGTCTGGCAGCTCACGCAGTACTCGGCCGACAGGATCAACGGCTGGAGGAAGGTCCAGTTGTTCTCCTTCGAGAAGAGCTTCTTCATGCCCGACTCGAAACGGTCCACGCACGCCTGCTTCTCCTCCTCCGTAGCGGGCTGCGGAATGCTCACCCCCACGAAGCCGTCCAGGTTGCAGACCATCCGCTCCCGGGCCTCCGGCTTGATCTCCTTCCACGCCGGATCCTTGTCGTAGGGCGGCGGCAGCGGCGGCAGATCCTCCACCGACACGGGGGACAGCACTTCGTTCTCACGCCGACTGATATCCTTCACACTCACGGGGATCTTCATTTCCCCACCTCCGACGTCGCGATGTCCACCCAGTTCTTCGATCCGTCCGCGCCGACGTGCTTGGCCGACCACGTCACCTTCTGCTGAAGCAGCTCGAGCACTTCCGCTTCCAGCTTCCCGCCCACTTCCAGCGGATGGTCCTCCCACCGCACCTGGTGGTACGTGAAGTACTTCGCCACGAAATGCATCATCTGGCTGAACGGCAGGTACGCCAGGAACACACCGGTCAGCACCACGTGCGCCGCCAGCGGCCCCGGAACCGGCGTGGATGCGTCCCCGGTCAGGAGCGCCCCGGCCACGCCGAGCGCCCGCATCCCGAACGATGGGACGGTCACAACCGCCCAGACGCCCGTGCCGAACAGCGCCAGCAGGAGCACCAGGTTGAAGTACGCCACCCGGCTCGTCATCACCCTCAGGTCCCGCATCGCGACCCGACTCACCAGCAGTCCCAGTGCCCCCACGCCGCCGAGAACGAAGGCGACGCCCGCCAGAACGGTCAGCGCCGTCCCGACCACCGGAGCCGTCGCCGACGCCACGCCCAGCAGCCCCAGCACCGCCGCGAGCAGCGCCAGCCCGGTCAGCCCCATCAGCACGTACAGCCCCACGTGGAACGGGTACGACGACCACCACAGCTTCCGGTTGTGCTCCCACAGCGCCTTCAGGAACAGAATCTCGGTCAGCATGTAGGACAACTCTCCCCAGAGCGACTCCTCGCGCGGCTTCTTCCACCACTCGTACTCTTCCAGATACGAGCCGCCGTAGCGGCTTCGGCCCTTCTCCTTCGGCACCGGGGCCAGCTCCCAACGCAGGTGAACCGGCAGCCTCGCCAGTCGTACCGAGCGGATCACGAACGCGAGGACGAACGTGCCGAAGAGGACGTAACCAACAGCTAGCAGAACGGGACCGGACATCGTGTTCATCTCCGGAGCGCAGTGATCGTGGCGCCTGCTGAACGCCCGCGCCGCCTCTGTTCTCGACATCGCGGGCGTGCGCGCGCGTGCCCAATCGTGGCAAACGTCACGAATAGAGCTTGCGCTGATCTCTCTCCGGCGTCAAGTCCCTCGTCCGGCGGGTGGGCGCCGGCGCAGGGCGCGCAATCGTGCCAAGTGTCACGAGGGTTGACCTTTCGGCGAACAGGCACCAGCATTCACGTTGAATGGCAGAAGTCGGCCGCACGGCCGCCGGGTGGTCGCGCGGCCCTTTCACGGGAGGCTGTTTCCACAGTGGCACGCTTGCGCAGGGTCGTCCTCGAGCGCCTCATCCGGTACTACCGGTACCTGACCGAAGTCACGGCGAAGCGGCCGCTCCAGACGATCACGAGCGGACAGCTTGCCACGGTGCTGGACGTGGACGCGAGCCAGGTGCGGAAGGACTTCAGCGCGGTGGGACTGGTCGGCGTGAGCCGCGTCGGTTACGACGTGTGCGAGGTCTGCCGCACCATCCGGAGCGAGCTTGGATTCGACAACACGTACGAGGCCGTGGTGGTCGGCGCCGGCCACCTCGGCGTGGCGCTGGCGAACTATGGTGGGTTCGACCGATACGGGCTGCGCGTGGTGGCGGCGTTCGACAGCAACCCCGACGTCATAGGCGAGCGGTTCGGCCAGGTGGCGGTTCGCTCGGTCCACGACCTGAAGGGGTTCGTGGAGGAGCGCCGGATCCCGGCGGCGATCCTGACCACCCCCGCGAGCGTGGCGCAGTCCCTGGCCGATCTCCTCGTCATGGCCGGGGTGAAGGCCATCTGGAACTTCACCCCCACTCGCCTGAACGTCCCCGATCACGTCCTGGCCCGGAACGAACACATCTCCGTCGGCCTCGCCGAGATCTCCTTCCACCTCAGCGGCGTTCTCGACCGCGACCGACCCGGCAACACGGTCGGGCTCTGCTGCGCGGAGAACAACGTCGCCCCTTCCCTGGCGGGCCGCCGCCGCCGCTAGCCCGCGAAACGCCGGGCGCCGCCTCGTCGACGAGCCCCGCCCGGCACCGCCAGTGAGCGCACGCCCCCGATCCCCCGCAACCCCCCGCCGGCCAGGCGCATCCCTCTGGCAACGCGGGACTTCCGCTCCCCGGTCCTCAACCCCCATCAAGGACCCTCTTGACAACCTGCAGTCCTCCCCCCTATAGATCGATTCGTGATTCTTATCTCGAATTCGTCGCTGGCCCCCTACCTCGCGGCCAATCGGGATGAATCGCGGGCCCGCCGGCCGCTTCGGCGCCGGGCCCGATGTTCACTTTCGACCCCCGCGCCGGGCGCGCAGGGTCCACGGAGGAAGCAGGAGTTGGAGCAGGGTGTTTTTTTTGTGGTTTTTCGTGATTGCTTTCACAGATCACGACCCCTCTGGCGCGCTGGCCCGCGCGGAAAGGACGGAAGACATGCCGAGCTTCGTGATCCCGGACAAATGTGACGGCTGCAAGGCGCTCGACAAGACTGCCTGTCAGTACATTTGCCCGAACGACCTCATGGTGCTGAACAAGGACACCATGAAGGCCTACAACCAGGACCCGTCGATGTGCTGGGAGTGCTACAGCTGCGTGAAGATCTGCCCGAACCAGGCGATCGAGGTGCGCGGCTACGCCGATTTCGTGCCCATGGGCGCGAAGGTGTCGGCGATGCGGAGCTCCGAGGACATCATGTGGACGATCCAGTTCCGCGACTCTCAGATCCGGCCGAAGCGGTTCAAGTTCCCGATCCGCAGGGGCGTGGCCGAGGGTCAGGCGGATCCGTTCGGTCACTATTCCACCGGCGACAACGACATCAAGAGCCCCACCCTCATGTCCGAGCCGGAGGGGCTGAACACGGAGCGTGGTCCGCTGAAGTTCGACGCGGTCCCGACGCTGTGATCGGGAGCGGTTTGCGACGCGGGAATCGACAGCGAATCCAAGGAGACAAGGGACAATGGCGGACTTCGAGACTGTAGTCGTCGACACCGACCTCCTGATCTGCGGGGGCGGGATGGCCGCGTGTGGCGCGGCCGTGGAGGCGTCGTACTGGGCGCAGCAGAACGGTCTGAAGGTGACCGTTGTGGACAAGGCGGCCATGGACCGCTCTGGCGCGGTGGCCATGGGGCTGAGCGCGATCAACCAGTACGTGGATCTGAACAGCGGGAAGAACACCCTGAAGGACTACTGCGACTACGTGCGCAACGACCTGATGGGGATCACGCGCGAGGACCTGGTGGCGAGCATCGCGCGGCACGTGGATGACACGGTGCACCTGTTCGAGAAGTGGGGCCTTCCGATCTGGAAGGACCAGGAAGGGAACTACGTGCACGAGGGCCGCTGGCAGCTGATGATCAACGGCGAGTCGTACAAGATCATCGTGGCCGAGGCGGCGAAGAACGCGCTGGCGAAGGCGAACGGGGAGTACTTCGAGCGGATCTTCATCACGCACCCGCTGATGGACGGCAACAAGTGCGTGGGGGCGATCGGCTTCAGCGTGCGCGAGAACAAGGTGTACGTGTTCCGAGCGAAGGCCGTGCTGGCCTCGATGGGCGGCGCGGTGCACGTGTTCAAGCCGCGCAGCACGGGCGAGGGCTTCGGCCGCAGCTGGTACCCGCCCTTCAACTCGGGGGCGAGCACGTTCTTCACGCTGTACGCGGGCGCCGAGCAGACGTGTCAGGAAGTGCGCTTCATCCCCGTGCGCTTCAAGGACGCGTACGGCCCGGTGGGCGCGTGGTTCCTGCTCTTCAAGTCGATCGCGACGAACGCGTACGGCGGCAACTACATGAAGGACAACGCCGCCGAGCTGGAGAAGTGGATGCCGTACGGCAGCGTGAAGCCGAGCCCGGCGAACATCCGGAACTGGCTCATGATGCTGGATGTGATGGAGGGCAAGGGCCCGATCTACATGCAGACGGCCGAAGCGATCAAGCGCATCGCCGACACGGCGGCGGACGAGAAGGCGGCGGCGCGGAAGCTGAAGGAGCTGGAGGCGGAGGCGTGGGAGGACTTCCTGGACATGACGATCTCGCAGGCGATCCTGTGGGCCGCGTCGAACGTGGAGCCGGAGAAGAAGCCTTCCGAGATCATGGCGTGCGACCCGTACTTCATCGGCTCGCACTCCGGCGCCTCGGGCGCATGGGTTTCCGGTCCTGAGGACCTCCAGACGGCCGAGACGAAGGACGAGTACTTCTGGGGCTACGCCAACATGACGACCGTCGACGGGCTGTTCGCCGCCGGCGACGCGTCGGGCGCCTCCAGCCACAAGTTCTCCTCGGGTTCGTTCACCGAGGGACGGATCGCCGGCAAGGCGGCGGTCGCCTACATCCTGGATCACAACCAGGCGCCGGAGGTGGACGCCGGCCAGGTCGAGGCCCTGAAGGACAAGATCCTCAAGCCGCTCAAGCTGTTCGAGGAACACAAGGGCGCCACGACGGACCCGGAGGTCAACCCGAACTACATCCGACCGCGTCAGTTCATGTATCGGCTGCAGAAGATCATGGACGAGTACGCGGGCGGCGTGTCGTCTCAGTTCAAGACGAACGACAAGCTCCTGGAGAAGGGGCAGGAGCTGCTGGACTTCCTGAAGGAGGACGCGGAGAACCTGGCCGCGCCCAACCTGCATGAGCTCATGCGGGCGTGGGAGGCGGTCCACCGGATGTATCAGGGCGAGGCGCACGTGCGCTCGATCCTGTTCCGGGAGGAGACCCGCTGGCCGGGCTACTACTTCCGTGCGGACAAGCCGTCGATGGACAACGAGAACTGGCTGGCCTTCTGTAACTGCCAGTTCGACCGCACGACGGGCGAATGGAAGATGATCAAGCGCCCGGTGAAGTACATCACGCAGGCCTCACCGGCTGTGAAGCCGGAGACAGTGCACGCCTGACCGGTATACCCGGGTCGCGCGCCTGCGCGGCCCGGGGCCGGCTAGGGGGGACAGGCAACAGGGAGGCTCTCTCCGGGCGGCGCATCGGTCGCCCGGGGGGTGCGCCCGGGAAAAGAGAAGAGCGAGGCCGCTTATGCTGGACACTCCATGGACCTGCCCGTATTGCGGTTCGCGCATGAAAAAGTGGCGCGTGCCCGATGGGGCGAGCTGGGATGCGGAGTTCTTCATGGTCTGTTTCGACGATGAGTGCTCCTACTACCGGGACGGATGGACCTGGATGCGCGAGCAGTTCCAGCAGGAGGCCTCCTATCGCTACGCCGTCGACCCGCGCGAGGGTCAGCGCTGGATGATCCCCGTATGGTCGCCGTCCGCCACGAAGGAGATGATCGTGGACGAGAGCGTGGAAGGGGCGGCGCAATGACCCCGACCACGATGTCCACGGCCGAAAGGGAGCACGCCAAGCTCCGGGAGCAGATCCTGGCGGAGCGTCCGCGCCTCGGCCCGGACGACAGCTTCCGCTTCGGTTGCCACGCGGGCGTGGCCTGCTTCAATCGCTGCTGCAACGACGTCAACATCTTCCTCTCGCCCTACGACGTGCTGCGGATGCGCGAGCGTCTGGGGCTGGGCTCCACCGAGTTCCTGGAGAAGCACACGCTGCTCCCGGTGCAGAAGGACATGACGACCCCGGTCGTCGTGCTCCGGATGCGCGACGACGACGGACATCCGTGTCCGTTCGTGGAGGCGGCGGGGTGCGGCATCTACGCGGACCGGCCATGGCCGTGCCGCATGTACCCGCTGGGGCTGGCAGCGTCGAAGGACACGTCGGACGGCTGGAGGGGGGAGCGCTTCTACTTCCTGCTGGAGGAAGAGAAGTGTCTTGGCCGTCGCGAGGGGACGGAGTGGACGGTCGACGGTTGGCTCGAGAACCAGGGTGTGGAGGAGTTCGACCGCTGGGGCGAGGCGTACAAGGAGCTGGCGCTGCACGACTACTTCGAGAAGGGCGGCGTCCTCAGCCCCGAGAAGATGGAGATGTTCTACACCGCCTGCTACGACCTGGACAAGTTCCGCACGTTCGTCTTCGAGACCTCTCTGCTGAAGAAGTTCGAGGTGGACGAGGACTTCATCGACGAGATGCGAGACAGCGACGAGGCACTGCTTCGCTTCGGCTTCCTCTGGCTCCGCTTCAGCCTGTTCGGCGAGGCGACCATGAAGATGCGCGAGGAGGCGGTCCGTGAGGCGCAGGACCGATTGGAGCGGCGCGTCATCCAGGACAGCAGGCGCACGCGCGCGGCGCAGGAAGGGGTGCGATGAAAGGCAACGGCACGCGCGGTCGGATCCTGGTGGTCGGAGGTGGGATCAGCGGGATCACGGCGGCCGTGGAAGCGTCGGAGGCCGGCGCAGAGGTGGTCCTGGTGGAGCGGGAGGCGTTCCTCGGCGGGCGCGTGGCCGCGCTCAACGAGTACTTCCCGAAGCTCTGCCCCCCCACGTGCGGCCTCGAGATCAACATGCGGCGGATCAAGAGCAGCCCCCGCATCCGCGTTCTGACGCTCTCACAGGTTGAGAGGGTCACGGGTGAGCCCGGGAGCTATCACGCCACCATCCGGCGCGAGCCCCGCTTCGTGCGAGAGAACTGCACGGCGTGCGGCGCGTGCGTGGACGCATGCCCCGTGGACCGGCCCGACGCCTACAACCTGGGCATGGCCACCACGAAGGCGGTGTACCTGCCGTTCGAGATGGCATACCCGTTCCGGTTCGCCATCGACGGCGGCGTCTGCCCCGGCGAGAGCTGCGGCAAGTGCGTCCCCGCCTGCCCGTTCGATGCCATCGACCTGGGCATGGAGACCGAGACTGTCGAGCTGGACGTGAACGCCGTGGTCTGGGCCACCGGCTGGTCGCCTCCGGATGCGGAGATGATCGAGGGGCTCGGATTCGGCACGCACCCGGACATCATCACCAACGTCATGATGGAGCGCCTGGCCGCGCCCGCCGGCCCCACCGGCGGCGCCATCCGGAAGCGCTCCGACGGCGAGCCGATCTCGTCGGTGGCCTTCGTCCAGTGCGCCGGCTCCCGCGACGACAACTACATGCGCCAGTGCTCCGGGGTCTGCTGCATGGGCTCGCTGAAGCAGACGCGCTACGTCCGCGAGCAGTACCCGGAGGCCGAGATCTACGTCTTCTACATCGACATCCGTGCCCCGGGCCGCCTCGAGGACTTCTACCAGGCAGCGCAGGAGGACGCGAAGCTCCACATGGTGAAGGGGAAGGTCGCCAAAGTCACGCCTCACCCCGAGGGCGGTCTGGAAGTGATGGCGGAGGACACGCTCGCCGGCGGCCGCGTGCACCAGAAGGTGGACATGGTCGTGCTGGCCACCGGCATGGCGCCCCAGGGTGCGGCCGGCGCCGAGGTGGAGGGCGGCCTCCGCACCGATGACTTCGGGTTCCTCACCGTCCAGCAGCCCCAGGCCGGGATGCTGGCCGCAGGGTGTGCGAAGCAGCCTCTGGACGTGGCGGCGTGCGTCCGGGACGCGACGGGAGTGGCGCTGAAGGCGCTCCGTTTCTGTGAAGCCGACACCGATGCTCTCGCGTTCGCGGAGGCGAGCCGTGGATAAGAAAGCTGCCGTATACGTCTGTCGCGGGTGCGACATTGGGAAATCGCTGGATCTGGCGTCCCTGGCCGGCGTGGCCACGGGGGAGCTCGGGATCAGCACGTGCCGCGAGCACGACTGCCTGTGCGGAGACGAGGGGCGTGAGCTGATCGCCGCAGACATCCGTGACGGGGGCGTGAACACGGCCGTGGTGGCCGCGTGCTCACCCAGGGTGATGTCCGACGTGTTCACCTTCGACGGCGTCTACACCGAGCGGGTGAACCTGCGCGAGCACGTGGTGTGGAGCCACGAGCCGAACGACGAGGACACGCAGATGCTGGCGGAGGACTATCTCCGCATGGGCATCGCCCGGGCGCAGAAGGCCGAGCTCCCGGAGCCGTTCGACGTGGAGATCGAACGTACCATGCTGGTCGTGGGCGGCGGCGTGGCGGGGATGGGGGCGGCGCTGGACGCCGCGAACGCCGGGTACTCGGTGGTCCTCGTGGAAAAGGAGCCGGAGCTGGGCGGCTGGATGGGGCACTTCGCCCGCCAGATCCCCCACGCCCCGCCCTACCGCGAGCCGCAGCCGTCGGACGTGAACGACCGTGTAGCGCTCGTGCGCGCGCACGCGCGCATAACCGTCCACACCGGCGCCACCGTCGGCAGGATCACCGGGCAGCCGGGGCAGTTCGACGTGGCGCTCTCCGCCAACGGCTCCAGCACGGAACTGCGCGTGGGCGCCATCGTCCAGGCCACGGGCTGGCAGCCGTACGACGCGAACAGGCTGGGCCACCTGGGCTACGGCAGGTCCCCGGACGTGATCACCAACGTCCAGATGGAGGAGATGATCGCGGCGGGCGCGATCAAGCGGCCCAGTGACGGACAGGTCCCGAACAAGATCGCGTTCATCCAGTGCGCCGGCTCGCGGGACAAGGAGCACCTGCCGTACTGCTCGGCCGTGTGCTGCCGCGTGAGCATCAAGCAGGCGCTGGTGGCGCGGGAGATGGCCCCGGAGGCCGAGGTCTTCGTCCTCTACAAGGACATCCGGACACCGGGCCAGTATGAGGAGCTGTACCGCCGGGCCCAGGAGGACAGCGGCATCTTCTTCACCAAGGTGGACGTCACCGGGGTGGAGACCAACGGCAAGCTGGTGGTGAAGGGCGAGCACTCGCTCCTGGGCGAGGGTGTGGACGTGGAGGCGGACCTGGTGGTCCTGGCCACGGGAATGGTGCCACGCTCCGCCGATGGCGAGGCGCTCCGACGTTACACGGACGCGAAGGCGGTGGTGGCGAAGGACGAGGCCGGCGCCCAGCTGGACGCGGCCAGAGCCACCGTGGAGGAGATGGCGCATCTGGAGGGCACCTCCGTGCTGAACCTGGGCTACCGACAGGGGCCGGACCTGCCCACGCTCCGCCATGACTTCCCGGACTCCCATTTCATTTGCTTCCCCTACGAGACGCGGCGCACCGGCATCTACGCCGCCGGCTGCCTGCGTGCGCCCGAGGACGCGCAGATGGCCGCGGATGACGGCGCCGGCGCGGCCCTCAAGGCCATCCAGACGATGGAGCTCGCCACGCGGGGCGAGGCGGTGCACCCGCGCTGGGGCGACATGTCGTACCCGTCCTTCTTCCTCCAGCGCTGCACCCAGTGCAAGCGCTGCACGGAGGAGTGCCCGTTCGGCACGCTGAACGAGGACATGAAGGGGACGCCGCAGCTCAACCTCACGCGCTGCCGCCGCTGCGGCATCTGCATGGGGGCATGCCCGGAGCGGATCATCTCCTTCAAGGACTACTCGGTCGACATCGTCAGCTCGATGATCAAGGCGGTGAACATCCCCGACGAGTTCGAGGAGAAGCCCCGCCTGCTGGGGCTCATCTGCGAGAACGACGCGTATCCGGCGCTGGACACGGCGGGACTCAAGCGAATCCGGCACTCTGCCAACATCCGCTTCGTCCCGGTCCGCTGCCTGGGGAGCGTGAACGTGGTGTGGGTGGCGGACGCGCTGGCGCGCGGCTTCGACGGCGTGCTGCTCGTCGGCTGCCGCTCGGGCTCCGAGTACCAGTGCCACTACATCCGCGGCAGCGAGCTCATGGAGACGCGCAGCAAGAACGTGCGCGAGAAGCTTCAGCAGCTCGCCCTCGAGGAAGAGCGGGTGCGTCTTGAGCAGCTGCCCATCGACCAGTTCGCGCGACTCCCGGAAATCATCGACGAGTTCGCCGCGCAGATCGATGAGATCGGCCTGAATCCGTTCAAGGGAATGTGAGGAGAGCCATGTCCCAGACCCTGCTCCTCGAGCCCGACCGCGCGTTCATCGACGCCGTACTGGCGTCCGGGGGTGGCGACCTGAAGAAGTGCATGCAGTGCGCCACGTGCTCCGCCGTCTGCGGCCTCTCCATGGACGGGGATCCGTTCCCGCGCAAGGAGATGCACTGGGCGCAGTGGGGGCTCAAGGACCGTCTCATGGCGGACCCGGACATTCTGGCTCTGCCACCAGTGCAACGACTGCTCCCGCCGGTGTCCGCGACAGGCTCGCCCGGGAGACGTGCTGGCCGCAGTGCGACAGCAGGCGGTGCAGCACTATGCGTTTCCGCGCTTTCTCGGGCGCTGGGTGAATCACCTGCCCACGCTCCCGCTCATGCTCTTCATCCCGTCCGTGCTCCTCGCCCTGGCGCTCCTGGTACGCGACCCCCTCGCCCAGTCGCTCAGGGTCGGGGAGCCGGACGGGTTTTACGCTGAATTCTTCCCGCACTGGCTGCTCATTGGCTTCTTCTCCCTGTTCGTGGGCCTTGCCCTCGTCGGGGCGGCGGTCGGCGCTGTGCGATTCTGGGGGGCGATGAAGGCGGCCGACGCCGGCAACGACGTGGTCCGCAACGGCGCGACCGTGCCCGCCAGCATCGGCCGGGCCGTCGCATCCATTTTCCGCCACGACCGTTTCGCCGAATGCGAGGCGCGGCGGTCGCGGCGCTGGACGCACCTGCTGGCATTCTACGGCTTCCTCGCCCTGTTCGTGACCACTGTCTGGGCGGTGATCGACCTGTACGCCTTCCCGCTGATGGGGCTGGAGTCGGGTTACCCGTTCGGCCTCACTCACCCGGTGAAGTTCCTGGCCAACGCCGGGGCGCTGCTCCTGGTGGCGGGCGCCGGGAAGGCGCTGTGGGACCGGGCGAGGGCGGGCGGTGGGGTCGAGACCAGCACGTCTTTCGACTGGATCTTCGCCTGGCTGCTCCTGACCATCGGCGTCACCGGTCTGGTGACCGAGGCGCTGCGGTTCGTGGCCGATCCAGGCGCGGGCGCCACGCTCACGGCGACGGCGTACTCGCTGTACTACGTGCACCTGGTGCTGGTGTTCGCGCTCCTGGTCTACCTCCCGTACTCGAAGTTCGCCCACGTGCTCTACCGCACCGTGGCGCTCGTGTATGCGGAGCATACGGGTCGTACGCGGGGGCCGGGCCGCGCGGCGGTGGCGGCTCCGGCGGTAATCAATGCATAGCCCCACCGGGGGCGAACGGGGACTCCTAACGCGATGAGGGAACGGACATGAGCCAGCTCGTGAATCCGCACGGCAAGGAAAAGAAGCTCAAGCCCCTCCTGCTGGAGGGCGAGGAGCTCAAGGACGCGCAGCAGAAGGTCCCGACGCTGAAGAAGATCCCCATCACGTCGAGGGAGGCGGGCGACGCCATCATGCTGGGCATCGGCGGCTTCACCCCCCTGGACGGGTTCATGGGGAAGGCCGACTGGAAGGGCGTCGTCACGGACATGCAGATGACGGACGGCACGTTCTGGCCGATCCCGATCACGCTGTCCGCGTCGAAGGCGGACTCGGACACGATCCGGGAGGGCGAGGAAGTCGTCCTGCTGGACGTGGAGACGGGGACCGACCTGGCGATCCTGAAGGTCACGGAGAAGTACACGATCGACAAGGAGCTGGAGTGCAAGGAGGTCTTCAGGACCGCCGATCCGGAGCACCCCGGCGTGGCGCAGGTGATGGCGCAGAAGGAAGTCAACCTGGCCGGCACGCTCCAGGTGCTGAGCGAGAGCTACTTCCCCGTCGAGTTCGGCGACGTCTACATGCGTCCGGCGGAATCGCGGAAGCTGTTCGAGGAGCGCGGGTGGCGGACCGTGGCAGCGCTGCAGCTGCGCAACCCGATGCACCGCTCCCACGAGTACCTGGCGAAGATCGCGCTGGAGGTCCTGGACGGGCTCTTCATCGACCAGCTCGTGGGCAAGCTCAAGCCCGGCGACATCCCGGCGGACGTGCGCGTGAGGTGCATCGACACGCTGGTGGAGAACTACTTCGTCAAGAACTCGGCCATCCAGGGCGGCTACCCGCTGGACATGCGCTACGCCGGTCCGCGTGAGGCGCTGCTCCATGCCCTGTTCCGCCAGAACTACGGCTGCAGCCACCTCATCGTCGGCCGGGACCATGCCGGCGTGGGCGACTACTACGGGCCGTTCGACGCGCAGGAGATCTTCAACCAGATCCCCGAGGGCGCGCTGGAGACGCAGCCGCTGAAGATCGACTGGACGTTCTACTGCCACAAGTGCCGCGGCATGGCTTCGATGAAGACCTGCCCCCACGGCAAGGAAGACCGGCTGCTGCTGAGTGGCACCGTGCTGCGGAAGACGCTCTCCGAGGGCGGCGATCCGCCGGCGGATTTCAGCCGTCCCGAGGTGCTGGCGATCCTGAAGGAGTACTACGCCAACCTCGAGGAGAAGGTGGAAGTGAAGCTGCACGGCGCCGCTACGGGCGCGGCGGCGAAGTAGGACAACGGCGACGGGTGAGGGTGAGGCAATGGACCTGATCACAGTCTCCAGGCAGTCCGGACTGCAGTTCGAGATCCGGGTGCGGAGCCATTCGGTGCGGAGCGACTTCTCGGTGGATGACGGCGGCGAGGATGCCGGCCCGTCGCCGTCGGAGCTCTTCGCCGGCTCGCTGGGGGCGTGCATCGCGATGATGGTCCAGGGCTACTGCGACCGTCACGGCCACGGCGACGTGGAAGTGGCGATGACAGTGGAGCTGGGCACGGATCCGAAGCGGATCGCGGCCATCGCGGTGGACGTGGAGCTACCCCGGGAAGTCCCGGAGGCGGAGCTCCCGGTCCTGCGCCGGATCGCGGAAACCTGCGTGATCCATCACACCCTCGCCCGGCCGCCCCGGGTTGACATCGAGTTCGTGTAGCGCGCCTGCGGCCGACGGGCGGCGGCAACGCGGCACGTAAAACAGGAGGAATCATGGAGACGCAGCTCGGCGGTAAGACGATGGAGATCGACGAGGACGGGTTCATCCAGGACCCGACCCAGTGGGACGAGGCGGTGGCCGCGGACCTCGCGAAGACCGAGGGCGTGGATCAGCTGACCGACCAGCACTGGAAGCTCGTGAACTATCTGCGGCAGTACTACCTGGACTACAACATGGCTCCGATGATCCGGAAGCTGTGCAAGGAGACCGGGTTGAAGCTGAAGGACGTGTACGACCTGTTCCCCAGCGGCCCGGCCAAGGGCGCGTGCAAGGTGGCCGGGCTGCCGAAGCCCACCGGCTGCGTCTGAGGGAGGATCCCCCCGGCGGCGCGGGGCCGAACGGCCCCGCAGCCGTCGGAAGGAGCGAATTGCGATGAGCACGATGCGACAGGTCCTGGAAACGAAGAAGGACGCCGTCCTCGAGCGCTGGCTCGACGACGTGGTCGCCGCGTACCCCAACGAAGGGGGAGCCTTCTTCCGCGTCCGGCGCAACCAGTTCGCGAACCCGGTGGGGCACAGTATCCGGGAAGGCACGCGGGCGGTGCTCGACGGCGTGCTGACGGGAGCGGCCCTGGACGCGTTCCGGGTACCGCTCGCCGCCATGCTGCGGGTCCGCGCCGTTCAGGAGATGTCGGCGTCACAGGCGGTGGGCTTCGTTCTGGGGCTGAAGCGGGCGATCCGTGCGGAAGCGGGTGAGCCGGAGAACTGCGCCCGGGCGGAGGAGCTGGTGGCGCTGGAGGAGGCGGTGGACCGGGTCGCCCTGCTGGGGTTCGACCTGTTCACCGAGGTGCGCGAAGAGCTGGCCCGGGTCCGCATCCGGGAGATGGAGCGACACGTGTCCTGGATCACGAGCCGGCTCAACGCCAGTGACACCCGCCCGCGCGGGGAATGGGGCGAGGCCGACGAGGACGCACCCGAAGACACGAAAGTGAGGCGAGGGACTCTCCCATGAAGGTGATTCTTCCCCTGCTGGTCGTGGCGGCCCTGTTCGTGACGGGCCTGCTCGGCGCATCGGTGGCGTCCGGCTGGGTCTTCGGCGTGGTGATCCCGTACGTGGCGGTCACCATCCTGTTCACCGGGCTCATCTACCGGGTCCTCGCCTGGGCCGCGGTGCCCGTGCCGTTCCGGATCACGACGACGAGCGGACAGCAGAAGTCGCTCCCATGGATCCGTCGGAACGCGCTGGACAACCCCAGCGGCAGGGCGGGCGTGATCGGCCGGATGGTGCTCGAGGTCTGCTGCTTCCGCTCGCTGCTCAAGAACACCCGGACCGAGATGGTGCCCGGGAAGGGGCTGGTCTACGCCACGTCGCTCACGCTCTGGCTGGCGGCGATGGCCATGCACTGGTCGCTGCTCGTGATCGTGACTCGCCACCTGCGCCTGTTCACGGAGCCGGTCCCCGGCTTCGTGCCGGCGATCGAGGGTCTCGACGGGTTCCTCGAGGTGGGTCTGCCGGTGTTCTACCTCACGAGCGTGCTCTTCCTGCTGGCGGCCGGCTACCTGCTCTACCGGCGCCTCTCGGATCCGCGCGTGCGGTACATCTCTCTGTTCGGCGACTACTTCCCGCTCTTCCTTCTCCTGGGGATCGGCCTCAGCGGATTCTGGCTGCGCCACCTGGGCCGCACCGACGTGCGCGCCATCAAGGAGCTCGCGCTGGGCCTGGTCAACTTCGCCCCCGCCGTGCCGCACGGGATCGCGCCGCTCTTCTTCGGCCACCTGTTCCTCGTGTCCGTGCTGGTGGCCTACTTCCCGTTCAGCAAGCTGGTCCACGCCCCCGGCGTGTTCCTGAGCCCGACGCGCAACCTGGCGAACACCAACCGCCGCGTCCGGCACGTGAACCCGTGGGATTATCCGGTCCCCGTGCACACCTACGAGGAGTACGAGGACGAGTTCAGGGAGAAGATGATCGCTGCCGGTATCCCGGTGGAGAAATCATAGCCATGTCGCGCTTCGACGATCCGGAACACTACGAGAAGGACGAGCTCCTGGGGGTGGACTGGACCCCACCCTCGTCGCCCTGGATGGACACGCCCGTCCAGATCCAGCCGGGCCGCTTCATCTACCCCGGGAAAGCCAAGAACCTGGAGGCGCTGGGCCTGCCCAACGCCCGGGAGTGGGCGGTCACGGACGTGGACTGGAAGCTCCCGCACGACTGGCAGCGGATCATCCTGGAAGGGATGGCCGAACGGCTCAAGAAGTACCGCAGTTTCAAGCTATACATGGACATCTGCGTCCGCTGCGGTGCCTGCGCCGACAAGTGCCACTTCTTCATCGGCGGCGGGGACCCCAAGAACATGCCCGTGCTCCGGGCCGAGCTGCTGCGCTCCATCTATCGCCACGACTTCACGGCAATGGGGAAGGTGTTCGGGAAGATGGCGGGCGCGCGGCCGCTCACGGAGGACGTGATCAAGGAGTGGTTCTACTACTTCTTCCAGTGTACGGAGTGCCGGCGCTGCTCGGTCTTCTGTCCGTACGGCATCGACACGGCCGAGATCACCATGATGGGGCGCGAGCTGCTGGGGCTGCTCGGGCTGTACGTGAACTGGGTGATCGAGCCCGTGGCCAACTGCTCGCGCACCGGCAACCACCTGGGCATCCCGCCGCACGGCCTGGTGGACACCCTCGAGTTCATGCGGGACGACATTGAGGAGGCCACCGGGATCCGCGTGGACCTGCCCATCAACAAGAAGGGCGCCGAGATCCTCTTCGTCACGCCCTCGGGCGACTACGTGGCGGCGCCGGGCATCTACACGTGCATGTCGTACATGCTCCTCTTCCACGAGCTGGGCATCGACTACACGTGGAGCACCTACGCGTCGGAGGGCGGGAACTTCGGGCTGTTCACGTCGCACGAGATGATCAAGCGCCTCAACGCGAAGATGTACCGGGAGGCCAAGCGGCTCGGGGTGAAGTGGATCCTGGGCGGCGAGTGCGGCCACATGTGGCGCGTCGTCAACCAGTACATGGACACCGTCAACGGGCCGGCCGATTTCCTGGAAGTCCCGAAGTCGCCCGTCACGGGAACCGTGTTCGAGAACGCCCGCTCGACCAAGATGGTCCACCTGATGGAGTTTCTGGCGGACGTGATCCGGCACGACAAGCTCGAGCTCGACCCATCGAGGAACGACCACATCCGGGTCACCTTCCACGACTCCTGCAACCCCGCCCGGGCGATGGGGATCTTCGAGGAGCCGCGTTACGTGATCCGAAACGTGTGCAACCACTTCTACGAGATGCCGGCCAACACGATCCGCGAGCAGACCTTCTGCTGCGGCGGCGGCGCCGGTCTGGGCACGGACGAGAACATGGAGATGCGGCTCCGCGGCGGCATGCCGCGGGGGCTGGCCGTCCGCCACGTCCAGGAGAAGCACGGCGTGAACCAGCTGGCGGCCATGTGTGCCATCGACCGGGCCACGTTGAGCACCGTTTGCGACTACTGGGCTCCGGGCGTCCAGGTCACCGGGATCAGCGAGCTGGTGGCCAACGCCACCGTGTTCAAGGGCGAGAAGCGCCGCCCCATCAATCTCCGCCTCGAGCCGATTCCGGGGATGGAGGAGGAGCCGGAAATCGACGAGCCGCGCGCCGAGCCAGTCCCGGTCGCGGCGGGAGGTGCCGTCCATGGGTGACCGCAAGTGGATCTACACGGGCCTCGGCCTCTTCCTGGCCGTGGCGCTCCTCCCGATCTGGCGCGCCGTCGCGTCGGACACCGACCGCACGCCGCCCGTGCTGGAGCTGCCGGACTCGGCGGCCTGCGTGGAGGACACGGCGTTCATGATCCCGAACCACCCCGCGCTGCTGAACGAGTGGCGCACGCGCGTGGTGCGGAACGGAGAGAAGGAGTACACGGCGTCGGACGGGAAGACCTACACCATGAGCCTGACCGGCACGTGCATGGGGTGTCACGAAAACCGCGGAACGTTCTGCCAGCGCTGTCACGACTACGCGGACGTTCAGCCCACTTGCTGGAACTGCCATGTCGAACCGTGATCGCGAGGAAGGGCCCCGGAGCGGGACGGACCGGCGCACCTTCCTGAAAGAGGCGGGGTCCGCGGCGCTCGGCCTGGGCTGGGGCCTGCCCATCCTCACGGCTGCATGCACCCGGGCCGGAGCCACGCAGGCGACGGAGGCCGGGGCCGCCCGTGCGGGCGCCGAGGCCGGCGCCGCCCATCAGCTGGCCATGGTGGTGGACGTGGAGAAGTGCCGCGCGGACGCGGTGCGGGAGGCGGCGACGGAAGCGTGCCGCCGCGCGCACAACATCCCCCGGATTCCCGACCCCGATGACGAGGTCAAGTGGGTCTGGAGCGAGAAGTACGAGAGGGTTTTCGAGGACCGCGTCCACGCTCACATGGGGGAGGAGCGACTCGAGACGCCGGTCCTGGTGATGTGCAACCAATGCACCAACCCGCCGTGCGTCCGGGTGTGCCCCACGCAGGCGACCTACAAGCGCGAGTCCGACGGCATCGTGATGATGGACATGCACCGGTGCATCGGCTGCCGGTACTGCATGGCCGCGTGCCCGTTCGGGGCGCGCAGCTTCAACTGGCGCGATCCCCGTCCGTACGTCGAAACGGACGCCAATGGGAAGTACCTCTCCGACTACCCGACGCGCACGCGGGGCGTGGTGGAGAAGTGCGACCTGTGTGCGGAGCGGCTTCGTGACGGTCAGCTGCCGGCGTGCGTGGCGGCGGCGGCCACCGTGCCGGGCGGCGAGGGCGCGCTGCTGTTCGGGGACGTGGCCGACCCGTCGTCCGAGGTCAGCCGCGTTCTGAGGGAGAGGGAGAGCGCAGTCCGGCGTGCCGAGCTGGGCACCGGTCCCAACGTCTACTACCTGGTCTGAGGCGAACATGCTGGAAGCCGCATTTCGCGGGGGCAGGCGATACTGGCTGCTGATGGCAGTGTGGGTGATCCTCGTTGCCATCGGCGTGCTGGCCTACACCCGGCAGTTCACCGAGGGGCTCACCATCACGGGCATGAGCCGGGACGTCAGCTGGGGGCTCTACATCGCCCAGTTCACGTTCCTGGTGGGCGTGGCCGCCTCCGCCGTCATGGTGGTGCTCCCGTACTACCTGCACGACTACAAGACCTTCGGGAAGCTCGTGATCCTGGGCGAGTTCCTGGCCGTGTCCGCCGTGCTCATGTGCATGGCGTTCATCTTCGTGGACATGGGCCAGCCGACCCGCGTGCTCAACATCTTCCTCCACCCCACGCCGAATTCGGTGATGTTCTGGGACAGCATGGTCCTGTTCGGCTATCTGCTCCTCAACCTGGTCATCGGAACGACCACGTTCGACGCCGAGCGGAAGGGCGGACCGCCGCCCCGGTGGGTGAAGCCGCTCATCTACCTGTCCATTCCTTGGGCGGTGAGCATCCACACGGTCACGGCGTTCCTGTACTCCGGCCTCGAGGCCCGCACCTTCTGGATGACGGCGATCCTGGCGCCGCGTTTCCTGGCGTCCGCCTTCGCCTCGGGTCCGAGCCTGCTCATCCTCCTGGCCGTCCTGCTCCGGCACACCACGAAGTTCGATGCGGGGCAGAAGGCCATCGGGAAGCTGGCCGTGATCGTCACCTATGCCATGACCATCAACCTGTTTTTCGTGGTCGTGGAGCTCTTCACCGGGCTGTACAGCGACATGCCCGGCCACATGCGCGCGTTCCAGTACCTGTACACCGGTCTCGAAGGGCACCAGGCCCTCGTCCCGTGGATGTGGACCAACGCGCTGCTGACCCTCGCCTGCGTGAGCCTGCTGCTGGTGCCGGCCGTGCGCCGCCGCGAGGGCTTGCTGGCCGCCACGGCAGCGGCGGTGATCGTCGCCGTGTGGATCGAGAAGGGTATGGGCCTCGTGATCGGGGGCTTTATCCCCAACCCCCTCGGACACGTGACGGAGTACACTCCCACCCTTCCGGAGATCGCCATCACCGTGGGCGTCTACGCGATGGGATTCATGATCCTGACCCTGCTGGTCCGGATCGTCGTGAACGTGAGAGAGGCACTCGAAGCGGCCTGACACGGGGGTGTCAGAGGACCGCCCCGATACCTGAAAGGAGATCAGGATGGCAGACGCCAAGCGCACCGGCACCCCGCTCCTCGATGAGCTGGACAAGGGCCCGTGGCCTTCGTTCGTCCGGCAGATCAAGGAGATGGCCAATGAAAAGGAGCAGTGCCAGCAGTTGCTGGAGCTGCTCGAGCGCTCCTACGAGGAGAAGAAAGGCCACTGGAAGCACGGCGGCATCGTCGGCGTGATGGGGTACGGCGGTGGCGTCATCGGGCGCTACAACGACGACCCCGAGACCTACCCGGCCATCGCGCACTTCCACACGCTGCGCGTGAACCAGCCGAGCGGCTGGTTCTACACCGCGGACGTGCTGAAGAAGATCTGCGACATCTGGGACGAGCACGGCTCCGGTCTGACCAACATGCACGGCTCCACGGGTGACATGGTGCTCCTGGGCACCACGACCGACGAGCTCGAGCCCACCTTCGCCGCGCTGTCGGAGATCGACTTCGACCTGGGCGGGAGCGGCTCGGACGTGCGCACGCCGAGCGCGTGCGTGGGCCCGGCCCGTTGTGAGTGGGCGTGCTACGACACGCTCGACCTGTGCAACGACCTGACGCAGACGTATCAGGACGAGCTGCACCGGCCTGCGTTCCCGTACAAGTGGAAGTTCAAGTGCTCGGGCTGCCCGAACGACTGCGTGGCGTCGATCGCCCGCAGCGACATGTCCATCATCGGGACGTGGCGGGACGACATCCGCATCGATGCCGACGCGGTGACGGCCTATGCCGCCTCCGGGATGAACATCGAGCGGGACGTGTGCGGCAACTGCCCGACCAAGTGCATGGACTGGGACGGCGAGAAGCTGGAGATCGACAACAGCAACTGCGTCAAGTGCATGCACTGCATCAACGCAATGCCGAAGGCGCTGCGGCCCGGGGTGGACACGGGTGCCACGATCCTGGTCGGCGCGAAGGCGCCCATCGTGGAGGGAGCGCAGCTCGCGTCGGTGATGGTGCCGTTCATGAAGATGGAGCCGCCGTACGAGGAGCTGAAGGACCTCACCGAGCGGATCTGGGACTTCTGGGGCGAGAACGGAAAGAACCGCGAGCGCGTGGGCGAGCTGATCCAGCGCGTGGGCCTCGGCAACTTCCTGGAGGCCATCGAGGTGGAGCCGATCCCGCAGATGATCGCCCACCCGAGGGACAACCCGTACGTGTTCTACGACGAATACTACGAGGAAGAAGAAGAGGAAGAGGTGGAGGAAGCGCCGGAAGCCGTGCCCGCGGGAGGGGCGTGAGCACCCGGGTCATCACCGTCAACCGCGCGTTGAACCACAGAACTTGAGGAGAAATCGATGTCGACGGTACAAAGAAGGACCGATTTCGGGCCCCCCGATTTCCGGCGCTTCCTCCCGCCCGTGATCAAGGAGAACTACGGGAAGTGGAAGTACCACGAGATCCTGAGGCCCGGCGTGATGGTGCACGTGGCCGAGTCCGGCGACGAACTCATCACCGTCCGCGCGGGCTCGCCGCGGCTGCTGAGCACGAAGCGGATCCGGATGTATTCGGATCTGGCCGAGAAGTACTGTGACGGCTTCCTCCGCTTCACCAGCCGCCACAACGTGGAGTTCCTGCTCACGAAGCGGGAGAACATCGAGCCGCTGATCGCGGACCTGGCGGCGATCGGGCATCCGGTGGGCGGGATCGGCCCGGCGATCTCGAGCATCGTGCACACGCAGGGATGGGTGCACTGCCACTCGGCGGCGACGGACGCCAGTGGTGTCGTGAAGGCCGTGATGGATGACCTGCACGAGTTCTTCGACGGGACCCGGCCGATCCCCGGGAAGCTGCGCGTCGCTCTGGCGTGCTGCCTGAACATGTGCGGTGCCGTGCACTGCTCGGACATCGCGATCCTCGGCGTGCACCGTCGCCCGCCGAAGGTGCAGGACGACAACCTCAACAAGCTGTGCGAGATCCCGAACGTCATCGCGGCCTGCCCGACGGCGGCCATTCGCCCGGCGACGAAGAACGGGAAGCCGACGGTGGAGATCGATGAAGAGAACTGCATGTTCTGCGCGAACTGCTTCTCGGTCTGCCCGGCGCTGCCGATCGCCGACCCGCTCAACGACGGTGTGAGCATCTGGGTGGGCGGCAAGGTGTCGAACGCGCGGCGTGAGCCGATGTTCTCCAAGCTCGCGATCCCCTTCATCGAGAACGAGCCGCCGCGTTGGCCCTCGGTGGTGAAGGCCGTCCGCAAGATCGTGGAGGTGTGGGCGGACGGCGCCCGGCCTTACGAGCGTGTGGGCGAGTTCATCGAGCGGATCGGCTGGCCGAAGTTCTTCGAGCTGGCGGAGATCGAGTTCACCAAGCAGCACATCGATGATTACCGCTACGCCGGCCTGACGTACAAGCGCTCTGCGCAACTCAGGCACTAGGAGGAAGCAATGGCTGTCACCACTGAACAGGTCGCCGACGCCATGTACCAGCTGGTGAGCGAATACCAGGGGAAGAAGAAGTTCAAGGCCCTGGACCTCACCAAGGCGATGAAGGAGAAGTTCGGCGCCGAGGCCGACCGGAACGTGTGCAAGAACGCCATCCGCAGCCTGATCGACTCGGGCCGGTGCGTCTACACGTACTTCGGCGGCAGCTACATCGAGGTTCCGCACACGGAAGGGGCAGCAGAAGGCGCCTCCTGACCCTTCGGGGCCGGGCCCGTGCGGGAAACCGCGCGGGGCTTCCGGGCGCGGGAATCGGACACCGGGGCCGCCGTCCGACGTCGGGCGGCGGCGACCGGATAGAACTGAACGATCGTAACCGGTCGCGTGAGGTGACGTATGGCGTTGAAGAAAGTGGTGAAGACGAAGAAGTCGTTCGGGTCCCGCGGAGGGGGCGGACGCGAGCAGTCACCGCTGCGGCCGAAGCACGTGGAGAAGCGCCCGCCGTGCCAGGACACGTGTCCGAGCGGCAACCGCATCCGCGAGTTTCTGACCACACTGGCGCAGGCGGAGAAGCTCGGCAAAACCCGGGAGCAGGCGCTCACGGAGGCGTGGGAGATCTACACGGACACGAGCCCGTTCCCGAGCGTGTGCGGGCGGGTGTGCCCGGCGCCGTGCGAGAGCGAGTGCAACCGCAAGGAGCTGGACGGCGCGCTGAGCGTGAACAAGGTGGAGCGCGCCATCGGTCAGTGGGGCCTGGAGCAGAACCTCGGTCTCAAGCGGCTGTCGGAGGAAGCCAGGCCGCAGAAGGTGGCGGTGGTGGGGGGCGGGCCCAGCGGCCTGTCCTGCGCCTATCAGCTGGCACGCCGCGGCTACGCCGTGACGGTGTTCGAAGGCATGGAGAAGGCGGGCGGGATGCTCCGCTACGGCATCCCGGGCTACCGGCTGCCGGAGGACGTGCTGGACTCGGAGATCCAGCGGATCCTGGACCTGGGCGTGGAGCTGGAGACGGGGGTGAAGATCGGGCAGCAGATCACGATGGCCGAGCTGCGCGAGCGCTTCGACGCCGTCTACGTGGCGCTGGGGGCGCAGCAGGGCGTGCGCCTGGGGGTGGAGGGGGAGGACGCCCCAAACGTGTTCAGCGGCGTGGACTTCCTGAACCGGTTCCATCACGGCGAGAAGCTGGATCTGGGCCCGGATGTCGTCGCCATCGTGGTCGGCGGCGGTGACACGGCCATCGACGCGGCGCGCATCGCGAAGCGGCTCGGCGCCAACGTCACGGTCCTCTACCGCCGCACGCTGGCCGAGATGCCGGCGGTGAAGGAGGAGGTCGAGGAGGCCATCGCCGAGGGCGTGAAGGTGGAGTTCCTGGCCGCGCCGCTGGGATTCGTGAAGGAGAACGGCCGGGTGGTGGCCATGCGGGCGATCCGGATGGAGCTGGGTGAGCCGGACGCATCCGGCCGCCGGCGCCCCGTGCCCATCGACGGCTCGGAGTTCCAGATCCCGGCCAGCGCGGTGATCTCCGCGGTGAGCCAGGCCCCGGACTTCACGGGGTTCGAGGACCTCATCGAGGGGAAGGACTGGGTCAAGGTGGACGAGCGCGGCGCAACGAAGGTGGACGGCGTGTGGGCGGGCGGCGATGTGACGCGCCTGGCGCTGGTCACGGACGCCATCGGCCAGGGCCGTCGCGCGGCGGAGTCCATCGACAGCGCGTTCACGGGCACCCCGGTGCCGACGGACACGCGCAGGGTGATCCGCACCGACAAGATGCACCTGGACCACTACGCGAAGCAGGTGAGGAACGAGCCGGCCGTGCTCGAGGTGGACAAGCGCTTCGAGGCCGTGGACCGGGAAGTGAACCTCGGCCTCACCCTGGACCAGGCCTTCGACGAGGCCACGCGCTGCATGAGCTGCGGCTACTGCTTCGACTGCGAGAAGTGCTGGATGTACTGCTCGGAGGCGGGCATCGAAAAGCCGATGACGAAGGGGCAGCTCTACATCTTCAAGCTCGGCACGTGCACCGGCTGCGCGAAGTGCGCGGACATCTGCCCCTGCGGGTTCATCGAGATGGCATAGCGCCATGACGACGCCCCGGGTTCTCGTGGCGGGACTGCGCGGCGGGAGCGGCAAGACGCTCCTCGCCGTGGGGCTCGAGGACGCGTGGCGTCGCCAGGGGCTGCAGGTGGCTCCTTTCAAGAAGGGGCCCGACTACATCGATGCGGCATGGTCCTCCTCAGCCGCGGGGAGGCCATGTCGCAATCTCGACCTCTTCCTCCACTCGCCGGACGCAGCGGTGCGCTCTTTCGTGGATGGCGCGGCCGGCGCGGACGTGGCCGTGATCGAGGGGAACCGCGGGCTTTTCGACGGCGCCGATGCACGGGGCTCGTACAGCAGCGCGGAGCTGGCGAAGCTGCTGAACGCACCCGTCGTGCTGGTGGTGGACTGCACAAAGGCGACGCGCACGGTCGCCGCGGCGGTGCTCGGCTGTCGGCATCTCGACCCTGAAGTGGACATCCGGGGCGTGGTGCTGAACCAGATCTCGGGGCTCCGCCACGAGGAGGTGGTGCGAGCGGCCATTGCGGACGCCACGGGTCTCCCCGTGCTCGGCGCCCTGCCCCGGATCAACGGCGACATCCTTCCCGAACGTCACCTCGGGCTTCTCCCGCCCGCCGAACACGGGGCACGGGAGGAGGCCGTACGGGAGGTCGGGGAGTTGGCCGAGCGATACATGGACCTGGACGAGATCCTCGCCATCGCCCGGCGCGCGCCCGCCCTCGACCGGCCGCTGGAGGTGAGGGCGGCACCGGGACCCGGCCAGGGGGCGGCGGAGGCGGAGGAAGCTCCGTTCGCCGGCGTTCGGATCGGGGTCTTCCGGGATGCGGCGTTTCAGTTCTACTACCCTGAGAACCTGGAAGCCCTGGAGCGCGCAGGCGCGGAGCTGGTGGAGATTTCGCCTTTGCGGGACCGGTCCCTGCCGGAGGTGAACGGGTTGTATCTCGGCGGCGGGTTCCCGGAGACGCAGGCGGAGGGACTGTCGGCGAACCGGACGTTCCGGAGCGCCGTGCGTGACGCGGCGATGGCGGGGATGCCGATGTACGCGGAGTGCGGCGGCGCCGTCTACCTGGGCCAGGATCTGGACTACCGGGGGGGCCGGTATCCGATGGTGGGCGTGTTCCCGGTGGCGTTCGGATTTCAGGAGCGCCCTCGTGGTCACGGCTATGCGGTCCTGGAAGCGGTCGAGCAGAACCCGTACTACGGCGTGGGGGACGAACTCCGCGGCCACGAGTTCCACTACACCTTCATGCGCGCGGCGCCGGTGATGGAGCTCACGTTCGCTTTCCGGGTGCGCCGAGGGTACGGCTTCGATGGCGAGCATGACGGGCTCTGCCGCCACAACGTGATGGCCTGCTACACCCACATTCACGCGCTCACGGTGCCGCAGTGGGCTCCCGCACTGGTGCGGGCGGCCGGGCAGTTCCGGTGGGCTTCGATCGCGGCCGTCGCGGCGCGATGAGTGGAGACGCAGCATGGCGATCATCACCATCTCGCGTGGATCTCTCAGCGGTGGCCGAATCGTGGCAGAGTGCCTTGCCGAGCACCTGGGCTACCCGTGCGTGGCCCACGAAGTCCTGCGCGGCGCCGCCCGGCGGCTGGGGCTCGCGGAAGACGTGGTCCGCGAGAAGTTCGAGACCCCTCCTCGCCTCTGGTCGCGGCTGAGCCGCGACCGGGAGGTCTACCTGCTGGCCGTCAAAACGGCCCTCGCCGACAAGTGCCTGGACGGCTGCCTGGTGTACCACGGCCCCGCTGGACAGTTCTTCCTCGCCGGGGTCCCCTGCGTGCTCTCCGTCCGGCTGATCGCTCCGCTGCAGCAGCGGGTGCGGGCGCTGACCGGCCCGCATCACCGGCTCACGCGCAAAGCCGCCCTCGAGTTCATCGAGAACGTGGACGAGGAGCGGCGGCGCTGGGCGCGGTTGATGTTCGGGGCGGACGTCGAGGATCCGTCGCTGTACGACCTCACGGTGAACCAGCGCTTCCTCTCGGTGGAGACCGCGTGCGTCGCGGTCGCCGAGGCCGCGGGTCAGCCGGAGTTTCAGGTCACCGACGAGGCGCTCTCCGAGCTCACTTCGTTCGCGGCATCGTGTCACGACCGGCTGGACGCTCTCCTGGACGGAGAGGAGTGAGCCATGGCCATCATCGCCATCTGCCGGGGCAGCAAGAGCGGTGGGGGGGCCATGGCCCGCTGCCTGGCGGACGGCCTCGGCTATCCGATCCTCGGGCGGGAGATCGTGCAGGACGCCGCCGCAGAGCTGGGGGTGCCGGCGCAGCTGCTGGAGCAGCGGATGGACGCCCGTCCCACGCTCTGGAGCCGGTTCTCGAGCCTGAGGCGGACGTACATGGTGGCCGTACAGGCCGCGATGGCGGAGTACGTGGTGGAGGGCGATCTGGTCTACCACGGGCTGGCGGGAGGTCTCCTGCTGCGCGGACTTCCGGCCACGCTGTCGCTGCGCCTGATCGCGCCCCTGGAGTACAGGAAGCGGGCGGTCGTCGCGGCATCCGAAATGGATGACGCCATGGCCGAGGCCTACGTCCGGGAGCTGGACGAGACGCGTGGGCAATGGGTGAAGGTGATGTACGGAGAGGACATCGCCGATCCGAGGCTTTTCGACATGGTGGTGAGCCTGGGCAAGCTGACCATCGAGGGGGCGTGCGCAGTGGTGGTGAAGACCATCCAGCGTCCCGAGTACCAGATCACCGAGGAGGTCCGGGCGCGGCTGATGGACTTCCGGTCCGCCTGCCGGGTGAAGCTCGCCCTGGTTCGTGACAGCGAGCTGAGCGGGCTGGACCTGGACGCCGCCGTGGAGGACGGCGCGGTGGTGATCACCGGAGAAGCACCGCTGCTGAAGGGTGGACGGACGGGGAACCGCATCGTGGAGCTGGCCCGCTCGGTCCCGGGCGTGGACGAGGTCCGGCTCAAGGTGGAGTGGTTCGACCCTTACCCGTAGGCGAACAATGTTCCGGCCCGTCCGCCGCAGGAGCGGCGAGCGGCCAGGAGTGAGCGATATGTCGTACCAGCGCTACGTTTGCGCCGCAGGGAGCGTCATTCCGGTCACGCTCGCGCTCCTGCTCTGTGCCGTTGCGCCCGTGGTCGCACAGCACGCGGCGCAGGACGCCACGGAGCTCGCCGCCATGCAGGCTGCGGTGAGCGAGCACGCCTGGTGGTTCTGGCCGGCCGTGCTGTTCGGGATGACGTTCGTCATGGGCATACTGGCGGCAGTGGCCGGCGTGGGCGGCGGCGTGCTCTTCGTCCCCATCGTCAGCGGCTTCTGCCCGTTCCACCTGGACTTCGTGCGCGGCACCGGTCTGCTGGTGGCGATGTCCGGTGCGCTGGCGGCGGGCCCCGGTTTCCTGCGCATGAATCTGGCCAGCCTGCGCCTGGCCATGCCCGTGGCGCTCATCGCCTCCGCGTGCGCCATAGCGGGCGCCATGGTGGGGCTGGCACTCCCAACCAACGTGGTCCAGACTGCGCTGGGGGCGTCCATTCTCGGCATCGTGGTGATCATGATCCGGGCGAAGAAGTCCGCATTCCCCGTGGTGGCGCGTGCGGACCGGCTGTCCACGGCGCTGGGCATCTCGGGCGTCTACATGGAGGCAAGCCTCGGGCGCGAAGTGGACTGGAAGATCCATCGCACGCTGCCGGGGCTGATCCTGTTCATCGCCATCGGCTTCATGGCCGGCATGTTCGGCCTGGGCGCGGGGTGGGCCAACGTCCCCGTGCTGAACCTGCTGCTGGGCGCGCCGCTCAAGGTGAGCGTGGCCACCAGCAAGTTCCTCCTGTCCATCACAGACACGTCCGCCGCCTGGATCTACCTGAACCAGGGGTGCGTCATCCCCCTGCTCGTGGTTCCCTCTCTCGTCGGGATCATGCTCGGGTCCTTCGTGGGCGTGCGCGTGCTCAAGGTGGCGAAGCCGGCTTTCGTTCGCTGGATGGTCATCGCGCTCCTGATCTTCTCGGGAGCAAAGGCGATGACGAAGGGTCTCGGACTTCCGTTCTTCTTCTGACCCGGGACAAGCGGGAGGTGCAGCGATGAGCGAACCGACACGGAGCGCCCGGCCGAGCGAAGAGCAGCGCCTCTACGCCACGATCCTGGCCGCCGGCATGTACACGGGGCTGGCGCTGCTGCTGATCACCTTCGCCCTCTACATCTTCGGCGTGATCGAGCCGGCCGTGCCGGTGGACCGGCTGGAGACGTACTGGACGCTGAGCGTGGACCGCTTCAACGAAGTGATCAACGCGGAGTACCTGCACCGCGACCACGCGCTGAGCGGCTGGTGGTGGCTGTCGGCGCTGGGACGGGGCGACTACCTGAACCTCGTCGGTATCGCCGTCCTCTCCGGCGTGACGGTGCTCTGCTTCATCGGCATCATCCCGGTCCTCATCCGGAAGCGGGACTGGGTCTACGCCGCCATCGCGGTCGTCGAGGTGCTGATCCTCGTGCTGGCGGCCAGCGGCATCCTGGCCGTGGGCGGGCACTGATGCGCTTCCTCCCCGTCGGCCTGGACCTGCGCGACCGGCCCTGCGTGGTGGTGGGCGGCGGCGCCGTGGGGACGCGCAAGGCGCGCACCCTGGCCCGGGTGGGTGCCCGTGTCACCATCGTCTCTCCGGAGATCGGCGAGGAGCTGGCGGGCGACGTGAAAGCCGGGCGGATCCGCTGGCTACGCGAGCCGTTCCGCCCCGAGCACCTCGAAGGCGCGCGCGTGGCGGTGCTGGCGACGGACGACGCGGCGCTGAACGCGCGCGCGGCACGGGAGGCGTCGGCCCGGGGGATCCTGGCGTGCGATGCCTCCTCGGCCGACGGAACGGAGCTGATCTTCGGCGCGCTCGTGGAGCACGATGGCGTCACTCTGGGCGCGTTCACGGACGGGCGCGATCCCGCCCGGGCGAGGCGGATCCGGGACGCCGTGGCGCTCTGGCTGGGCGCGCCGCGGCCGAACGGCTCGCCATCCGCGCCCACCGACGCACTGCTGGTGCTGGCGGCGCACGGTAGCCGGGACCCCGCGTGGGGCCGACCCCTGGAAGCGCTGGCGGAGGCGCTGCGCAAGCGCACCGGCGACCAGCGCGTGCGCCTCGCATACGTGCAGTTCGCATCCCCTTCCCTGGAGGACGTGGTGGCGGACGCCGCCCGCTCCGGCATCCGGCGCGTCCGCGTGCTGCCGCTGTTCATGACGGCGGAAGGGCACGTGGAGCGCGACATCCGACCGGCGGTGGATGCGCTCCGCCGGATCCATGCAGAGATCGAGGTGACGCTGCTCCCACCCGTGGGACAGCTCCCTTCGTTTGAACGGCTTCTGGCCGATATCGCTTTGGAGGCAACCCGATGAGTCCTGTCCTCGACCCCCGGCTCCGGAGGAACGCATGATCACCCCGGCGCGCCCGAAACCCGGAACGGTGTACCTCGTCGGAGCGGGCCCGGGGCATCCAGGGCTGCTCACGCTGCGAGCGGTGGAGTGCCTGAAGAAGGCCGACCTGGTCATGTACGACTATCTGGCCAACGCCTCCCTGGTGGAGCACGCCAGGCCGGACGCGGAGCTGATGCGGCTCGGCCACCACAACGGCGGTCCCCGCCTCTCCCCCGCCGAGATCATCGCGCTCATGGTGAAGGAAGCGGCCGCGGGGAAGTGCGTGGTGCGGCTGAAGGGAGGCGACCCGAGCATTTTCGCCCGGGGCGGCGACGAGGCGACGGCATTGCGCGAGGCCGGCCTTCCCTTCGAGATCGTCCCCGGCATCACCTCCGGGCTGGCGCTGGCGGCGTTCGCCGAGATCCCGCTCACGCACTTCGAGGACGCATCGGCCGTGGCGCTGGTGACCGGACGGGAGCGGGATGCCAAGCTGGCCAACGACGACTGTCACCTCGACTACGCCGGGCTGGCCGCTTTCCCGGGCACGCTCGTGTTCTACATGGCGGTAAAGGGGACGCAGTCGTGGAGCAGTGCGCTGATGGCCGAGGGGAAGTCACCGGACACGCCAGTGGCGATCGTGCGCTGGTGCAGCAGGGCCTGGCAACAGACCGTGCGCTGCACGCTGGGCACCGTGGCGGAGGTGGTGGAAAGCACGGGACTCCGTCCACCCGCGCTGTTCGTCGTGGGGAAGGTGGTGGCGCGCACGCCTCGCCTGAGCTGGTTCGAGTCGCGCCCGCTGTTCGGCTCGACGGTCCTGGTGGCGGGGTCCGCCAGCACGGCGGGCCGCCTGCGCGAGCGGCTGGCGGAGGCGGGAGCGGAGGTGATCACGCAGCCGGCGATCCGGATCACGCCACCTGAGACATGGGTGCCGGTGGACGACACACTGGGGCGCATCGCGACGTACGACTGGCTGGTGCTCTCGACGCCCAACGCCGTGGACTCGCTCCTCGACCACATCGACGCGCGGGGCGGCGACGCGCGCTGGCTGGGCGGAGTGAAGATCGTGGCGCTGGGCTCGGGGACGGTCGATCGCCTCACGGCGCACCGGCTGAAGCCGGACCTGACCCCCGAAGGCTACCGCCCCGCCATCCTGGCCCGCACGCTGACTCAAACCGGCGCGGGGCGCGTCCTTCTGGCCCGCTCGCACGGCGAGCGACCGATCTTGGCGGCCGAGCTCGAGAAAGCGGGTGCGACGGTGGGTGAGATCGTCGTCTACGGGACGGCGGAAGTGCTGGAGCCGGACCCGGACGTCGCGATGTCGCTGGTGGAGGAGGAGATCGACTGGGTGGCCGTGACCAGCCCGGCCACCGCCCGATCGCTGGACCGTTTGTACGGGAGCGCCCTGCGCACTGCGCGCATCGCCTCCATCAGCCCGCTCACGTCGGCAGCGCTGCGCGAGCTCGGGCTGGAGCCGGACGTGGAAGCCGCCCCGGCCACGGTGGCCGGGCTCGTGGACGCCATAGCCGCGGCGGTCCCCCGCCTTGCCGTGGCCGAGACCGCGGGAGTTCCGTAATGCAGATCGTCTGCGTATCCAGGGGCTCGCTGTCAGCGGGCCGGGAGCTGGCCGACAATCTCGCCGCCAAGCTCGGCTACCCGGTTCTGAGCCGGGAGAAGCTGATCGAGGAGGCGACGCACGAGGGCATCCAGGTGGGGAAGCTCGAGACCGCCATGATGAACCCGCGTGCGTTCACCGAGCGGCTCGCGAGGGAGCGGGATCACTATCTCGCCTTCTGCACGTCGTACCTGTGCGACCGCCTGGAGGAAGGGCCGCTGGTCTACCATGGCCGGACGGGTCACCTCCTGCTGAGAGGGATCAGCCACGTGCTGCGGGTGCGGGTCGTGGCGGACGAGGAATACCGGATCGCGAGCGTGATGCGCGAGCTCGGGCTGGAGCGGGAGAAGGCCCGGGCGTACCTGAAGGCGGTGGAAGAGGACCGTCGCAACTGGACGCGTGCGATGTACGGCGCCTCTTCCGAGGAGGCGGAGCAGTACGACGTGGTGGTGAACATCGAGCGCATGAGCGTGGGGAACGCCGCTGCGTCGCTGGTGGACATGTGCCAGCTCCCGGACTTCCAGGCGACGCCGGCATCCCGCCGGGCGATGGAGGACCTGCGGGTCTCGGCACGAGCCCGTCTGCTCCTGGCCCGCGACCCGCGCACCAACCGCTTCGGCTTCTCGGTCGGCACGCACGACGGCGTCCTGACCGTCACCTTCCTTCCGCACGACGCCGAGGTCGCCCCTCACATCGAGCCCGTGCTCCAGCCGCTGGCGGGCGTGGACGAGATCCGGGCGACCATGGCTGCCACGACCATCCTGTGGGTGCAGGAGGCGTTCGATCCGGCCTCCGACACCTTCAGGGACGTGGTGGAGATCGCGGGCAAGTGGAACGCGGCCGTCGAGCTGGTTCGCTACACGGCCGACGCCGCGGGGCGAGGAGGCCACGGCCCGGGAGCCGCCGCACCGGTGCGGGAAGCCGTGGCGGCGGGCGGGGTGGTGGACTCTGCGGCCACGGCCGCAACCGCGGCGGGAGCGGGCGGCGCGGGAGCGGCGACGATCGTCGCGCCGCCGATCATCGCGGCAGCCCCCGGCGGAATCGAGGAGGACGTGGACGAAGAGCCCGCCGTGGACGAAGGGCTCAAGGCCACGTTGGACGCGCTGGCGCGGCTCGGTCGCGCGGGCGGTGCCCGCCACGTCCGCGGCTCCCGGGGAAGCCTGATCGCGTCGTGCTGCGGAGGGGTTCCGCACTCGATGGTGGTGCTGGGCGAGCTGTTCCTGGGCAGCCCGCACGCCGCGAGGCTGCGGCTGACGCGCGAGCTGCGCGGCTCCATCTCGGACCGGGTCAAGGTGCCGGTCGTGACGACGGACGAGCTGCGCACGCAGTACCTGTTCGGTCACCGTGACCTGTTCCGGCTCCTGGGGTGGGTCGCAGTCGTGCTCGCGCTTTACGTGGTGGCCTTCACCCACCAGCCGGCCATGCTCCGCTTCCTGGCGAGCGGGGGCGACGCGCTCAGCGGGACCGTGGGAAGGCTGCTGGTCTCAGCGGCCGTGTTCGTGTTCGTGCCCATCGTCGCCTTCTCCTACGGGACGGTGGCGCGGCTGCTCATGAAGCTGATCCGGATGGAGTAGCGAAATGGATCCAACCCTTCTGTTCCAGCACTTCGTGACCATCGATGCAGGCATAGCGGTGAAGGTGGTGCTGCTGGGCTTCATCGGCGGCATCCTGTCCGGCTTCATCGGAAGCGGCGGCGCCTTCTTCATGACGCCCGGGATGATGAACCTGGGCGTGCCCGGCGTGGTTGCGGTGGGCAGCAACATCACGCACAAGTTCGGCAAGGCGATGGTGGGCTCGCGCAAGCACAGCGAGCTCGGGAACGTCGACAAGCGACTGGGCGTGTACCTGATCCTGACATCCTTCATCGGCATCCGCATCGCCGTGTGGATCAACAGCGCGCTGTTCGGAGCCGGCGGAGACGGACACGGCGCCGGCGGCTCGGCGGCGGCCGACCTGTACATCAGCGCGGTCTTCATCTTCATTCTCTCGCTGGTGGCCGTCTCAATGCTCCGGGACGTGCTCCGCCCGACCGGGAAGGGTGAGGACGAGGGCGGCCCGTCGCAGCGCATCGCGAACTTCATCGGCTCTCTCAAGCTCCCGCCCTACGCCTCGTTCGAGGTTGCGGACGTGAAGGTCTCGATCTGGGTGCTGGCGGTGGTGGGCCTGGCAACGGGGTACCTGGCCGGGACCATCGGGGTGGGCGGCTTCATCGGCGTTCCGTGCATGATCTACGTCTTCGGCGTGCCGACCGCCGTGGCTGCGGGGACCGAGCTGTACCTGGCCATGTTCATGGGCGGGTGGGGCGCCCTCAACTACGCGTTCGAAGGTTTCGTCGATCTGCGCCTGACCATGCTCCTCTACCTGGGCTCCCTCCTGGGCATCTACGTGGGGGTGTACGGGACGAAGGTGGTGAAGGAGCAACTGATCCGGCTGGTGACCGGCGTCGTGATCCTGCTGTGCGTCGTTAGCCGCGCGGTGGCAGCGCCGGCCTACATGCGCCAGCTGGGCTGGATCCAGCTCGATCCCGCATGGGACGCCCATTTCAACATGGCGAGCGAGGTGATGCTGTTCGCGGCCGGGATCTCCGGCTCCGGGCTGATCCTCTACCACGTGGTCCGGTCGTACCGGCAGAGGCTGCGGGTCCAGAAGCGTCTGGTGGAAGCGAGACTCGCGGGATGAGCCCCGGGCGCGTGAAACCCGGCTCGCGGCGAGGCAAGGGCGGTCGGCGGACAAGGAGGGCCGAATGGCGGACATGAAGAAGAAGATCGAGGACTGGATGGTCCGGGTCTCGTTCGCGGAAGCCAATGCGGACGAGGAAGGATTTCGGGTCACGGGGGAGCCGGTGGACCGGAAAACGACCCTGGCGCTGGACCGGATCCGCATGGTGCGGAACGAGCGGGCGTCTGAGCGCGGCACGGAGGATGACATGGCCGAGACGGGCGAGACATTCGCGGGGCTTCCCGGAGGCGACCTGAGCGTCATGGTGATCGATGACGAGCCGATCGTCGGGAAGCGGCTGAAGCCCGCGCTGGAGAAGGCGGGATTCACCGTGGAGTGCTACGAACACCCGGCCGCGGCGGTGTCCAGGCTGGCGGAGAAGGAGTTCGATATCGTCGTGACAGACCTCCGGATGGAGGGGATGGACGGTATCGAGATACTCGAGCACGTGATGGCGCACTGCGAGCACACGCGCGTGATCCTGATCACCGGCTACGCCACGGTGGAAGTGGCGCGGGAAGCGCTGGTGAAGGGAGCGTTCGACTTCATTTCGAAGCCGTTCAAGCCCCGGGACCTGCGGGCGGTGATCAACAAGGCGGCGCTTTCACTCGGATACCAGGGGATCATCTAGGAGGCCACCGTGCCTTCGTCAAATCCGGGTGCCGAGGGCGCCTCTCCGCTGGACGCGATGGCGGACGAGGCGCAGCGCGCGTTCCAGGCGAGGCGGAGCCTGTCGATCCGCACGCGTCTCACGCTCGGGCTGCTGCTGTGGCTGGCCCTGAGCCTCGGCGTGACCGTGGTGTCGATCCTCATCCTCGGGCGGGTCCAGACCAAGCTCGACTCCGTGGGCGCGGTCGAGCGGTACGCGTTCGAGATCCAGCAGGCCAGGCGCTTCGAGAAGAACTACTTCCTCTACGGCACGAACCTCCCGGATGCGCTGGACGGCGTGCACACGGCGGGCGGGCTGCTGGAGCGGGAGCGTGGGAGCATCGCGTCGGTGCTCGGGCAGGCGGCGCTGGACACCATGCGTCTGCACGTGCAGCGCTACGAGGAGCTGCTGGCGCGGCTGCCGGCGCTGCGGGCGGAAGCGGACGCGCGGCGGCTCGCGACGATCGAGGCGGAGCTTCGGGTGCACGGCGCCGAGATGGTGCTCATGTCGGAGGAGCTGTCGACGCGTGAGCGGCGCAGTGTCGAGTCGCTGCTGGTGACGTCCCAGCGGATGGCGGTGGCGTTCCTGGTGCTCCTCCTCTTCGTGATCGGGCTGTTCGGCGTGTTCGTGGTGCGCCAGATCCTGGCGCCGCTCGACCGGATCATGCGCGCGACGCGCCGGATCGCAGAAGGCGACCTCACGCCGATCACTCCCCGGCGGCGCTACCACGACGAGTTCAGCGAGCTGGCCGGAGCGATCAACTACATGATGAGCGAGCTGGTGCGGCGGCAGCAGCTGCTGGTGCAGACGCACAAGCTGCAGGCCATCGGGACGCTGACGGCAGGGGTGGCGCACGAGCTGAACAACCCGATCAACAACATCATGCTCACGGCCGACAGCCTGCAGGAGGACTACCAGGAGCTGACGGACGGGGATCGGCTGGACATGGTGGCCGATCTGGTGCACGAGTCGGAGCGCGCGCGCGGCATCGTCCGCAATCTCCTCGACTTCGCACGTCAGACGGAGACGGAGCTGACGCCGCTGGACGTGGAGCAGATCGTGGGCGAGACGCTCCAGCTGGCGAGCAACCAGGTGAAGATCGCGAAGGTCAAGGTGCAGGGCGAGGTGGAGGAGAACGTGCCGCCGGTTTTCGGGGACCGGCAGCAGCTGATCCAGGTGTTCCTGAACCTGGTGCTCAATGCGCTCCACGCCATGCCGGGAGGTGGCATCCTCACGATTGGCGTGGAGAAGTCGGAGGACCGGAACTTCGTCGACATCTCGTTCGCGGACACGGGTACCGGGATCGCGTCGCAGCACCTTTCACGCATTTTCGACCCGTTCTTCAGCACGAAGAAGCAGGCGCGGGGCACGGGGCTCGGGTTGAGCGTGTCGCTGGGGATCATCAAGCAGCACGGCGGGGACATCCGGGTGAAGAGCGCGGAAGGCGAGGGGGCGGTCTTCACAGTCTCGCTCCCGGTAGCGCGGGTACCCGCGTCGATGGAGAGCGCGGAGGCGGCGCTGGCGGCGGAGACCTGATGTTGGTGGGCGGGGGCGAGAGTCCGGGAAGGTTCCGGTCGCGAGACAGGGGCAATGATCTCCCTCCAGGAGGGGGACGGAGGTAGAATGACGATCATGACCGAATCGACCGGCGCTTCGGCCGGCGCTCCGCCGGCGCCCGGCGTGTGTGCCCGCGGGCCGCAGGATGCCGCGTCCGCGGCGTTTTTGGGCCGGATCACGGCAGGCGCGACGCACGAGTTTCGGAACGTGCTGGCGATCATCAACGAGTCGGCGGGACTGGTGGACGACCTGCTGGCGAGCAATGGGACCGGTGCGCTCGCGCGGGACAAGATGGAGTGGGCGACGGGGCGGATCGCGGCGCAGGTGGCCCGCGGTGCGGAGCTGTGCACAGCGCTGAACCATGTGGCGCACGGGCTGGACCGGGCGGTGGAAGTGGTGCCGCTGACCCGGGCGGTGGCGGACGCGGCGCTGCTGTGCGGGCGCGCCGCCAGGCAGGCACAGCGTCGCCTTGCCGTGCTTCCTGCACGGGAGGAGCCGATCGTGGAGCGGTGCGCGCTCCACCTGTACATGGGGCTGATCGCCGTGCTGGAGTGGTGTGTCCCCAGGGTCCCGGAAGGCGGAACGCTCGCAGTCCGGGCCGAGCTCCGGGACGGCCGGCCGGCGGCGGTCTTCCGGTCGGAGCCTGCGTGGCAGACGGAGCTGGCGGAGAACGGCGGAGCGGGAGCGGCTGTCGACAGGGAGCTCCTGCGTTCGTTGCGGGTGGACCTGGAGGTTCCGACCCCCGGGTCGGAGCTACTCCTCCTCTTCCAATGAGCCCGGGTCAGGGATCCGAGGGATCGCGGCCGACGGGTCGAGCGAGGCACCGATGAGCAAGATCAAGCTCCTGCTGGTCGACGACGAGGAGGAGTACGTCCGCACCATGGCGACGCGGCTGGCCATGCGGGATGTCTCCAGTCAGGTTGCCCTGACGGGCGAGGATGCTCTCGCGGCGGTGGCGTCGGACGCTCCGCACGTCATGGTACTGGATCTGCGCATGCCGGGTATCGACGGCATGGCGGTGCTGGAGCGGGTGAAGCGGGAGCATCCGCACGTACAGGTCATCATCCTGACGGGACATGGATCGGACGAAGAGAAGCGCAGGGCACTGGAGCTGGGGGCATTCAGGTACCTCGAGAAGCCGACCGACACGGGGCAGCTGGTGGGCGTGATCCATGAGGCGTGGAAGCGGGCACTGCGTCTTCTGAGGGAATCGGAAGCGGAGTTCAGCCGCTCGATGGTGGCGGCGGCGATGGCGGAAGCGGGCGATCCGGATTCGGCGCTGGAGCATCTCTCACGCCGGGGTGAGCCGGGCCCGTCGGCGGCAGTGGTGGATCAGGAGCCGCCCCTCAAGGTGCTGTTCGTGGACGACGAGGAGGACTTCGTTCGGACGCTGGCGCAGCGCATGGAGATGCGCGATCTCGGGGGCGACGTGGCCCTGAGCGGGCGCGAAGCGCTGGACGCGCTTGAGCGGGACCCGCCCGACGTGATGGTGCTGGATCTGAAGATGCCGGGCATCGGCGGAATGGAGGTGCTCCGCCGTGTGAAGAAGGTGAATCCGGCCATCCAGGTCGTCATCATGACCGGGCACGGCTCCGAGCAGGACGAGGAGGAAGCGAGGCGGCTGGGCGCCTTCGACTACCTGCGCAAGCCGGTCGACATCGAGGTCCTGATGGACGCCATCAGGCAGGCGGGGCGCAGCGGGCGCGCGGGCCCCGGAACCTCCGGGGGGCTTCCCGGCAACACCTGACCGGCGCACATCCATGGACGAGCGTGTGACGCAGCAGACCCCGGCCATACCCGGTGACACGGACCGGCTCATATCCGGGCGCCGGTACCGCCGGATGCTGATCACCGCCGTGCTGGCGATCTCGGCGGTGGCACTGGTCCCCCTGGCACTGATGTCGTGGGTGAGCTACCGCCAGTATCGCGAAGCGTTCCGCGCGGAGCTCACGCGCCCGATGCTCCGTTTCGCCGAAGCGGGGCAGCATTCGATGGAGTCCTACCTGGCCGACCGCCTGTCGGCGCTCGCGGGGGTGGTGCGGAGCCAGAGCTTTGCGCAGCTGACGGGGCCCGGGCGGCTCGATTCGGTCCTGGTCTCGATGAACCAGACGTTCGGCGGCGTGGTGGACCTGGGCGTGGTGGGGGACGACGGGCTGCAGGTGGCGTACGCGGGGCCGTTCGGACTGGCCGGCCGGGACTACAGCCAACAGACGTGGTTCAGTGAGGTGGCCACCGGCGGCTCATACGTGAGCGACGTCTTCCTCGGATACCGGAACCTGCCGCACATCGTCGTGGCGATCCAGGCGGACCGTGGAGGCGGCGGGGAGTGGTTCGCGCTGCGGGCGACCATCGACACAGACGTTCTGCACTGGCTCGTGCGCGACCGCGGGAGCCGCCGCCCCGAGCAGGGGTCGGTCTGCAACCGGTGCCATTCCCTGGGCGTGCCGCCGTTCAGCGACGCGTTCATCATCAACGACGCCGGCGTGCTGCAGACGCCGTCGCGTCGCTACGGCGCGGTCCTGGACACGGCACCGATCGGGCCGCTCCCCCCCGCTCCCGAGCCGCGCTTCATTTCCTTCACCGATGGCCGGGGGGAACCCGTGGTAGCGGCGTACGCCGCCATCGCCCGGTCCCCGTTCACGCTGGTGCTGCTGAGCCCCCTCGACGCGTTTCACGAGGGCTGGCGGTCTCTTCGGCGCGATCTGGTGGTGATCCCGTTCATCAGCGGGCTGGTCATCCTTCTGGTGATCATCGGCGGCACCGCGTGGACCGTGCGGGCCGCGCGGGAGGCGGACCGGAGGCGGGCCGCGCTGTTCCACGAGATGGAGTACACCAACAAGCTGGCGGCGATCGGCCGGCTGGCGGCGGGTGTGGCGCATGAGATCAACAACCCGCTCGCGATCATCTCGCAGAAGGCGGGGCTTCTGCACGACCTGCTGACCATGTCGGAGGAGCCACCCCCGCGGGAGAAGTCGCTGGACCTGGTGGAAAGCGTGCTGCGATCGGCGGAACGGTGCGGCGGGATCACGCACCGCCTGCTGGGCTTCGCGAAGCACATGGATGTGAAGCACGAGACCATCAACCTGGACGCCCTGCTGGGGGAGGTCCTCAGCTTCCTGGAGAAGGAGGCGGAGCACCGCAACCTGAAGGTGGAGCTTCGGGAGGAGGAGGACACGCCGGCCATCACGAGCGACCGTGGCCAGCTTCAGCAGGTCTTCCTCAACATCATCAACAACGCGTTCGCCGCGGTGGAGGATGGCGGGCGCATTGAGATCGACGCTCACCGCGCCGGCGCGGGCCGCGTGGCGGTCACGATAACCGACAATGGCGTGGGCATCCCGGAGGACAACCTGGAGCACATCTTCGACCCGTTCTTCACCACGAAGCAGGGGGCGGGCACGGGTCTGGGTCTGTCGATCACCTACGGCATCGTGGAAAAGCTCGGAGGCGAGATCGCCGTTCGGAGCCGGGTCGGGGAAGGCACGTCCTTCACGGTGACGCTCCCGGTCGAGCCTCCGGCGGTCAGGAGCCGGTGATGGAGTCGATTCGCGTGCTGCTGGTGGACGACGAGGAGGAGCTGGTGAGCGCGCTGGGCGAGCGGCTGGAGCTGAGAGGCTTCGTCGTCGCCGGCGTCACCAGCGGAGAGGAAGCGCTCGCGGCGTTGGGGAACGCGCGCTGGGACGTGCTGCTGGCCGACATCCGCATGCCGGGGATGGGCGGGTTCGAGCTGACGCGGCAGGCGCGCGAGGAGCACCCGGAGACGGCCGTGGTGCTGCTCACGGGTCGGAGCGCGGCCGGGGATGCGGAACAGGGGCTGGCGCTCGGCGCCTGCGATTGCCTGGTGAAGCCGGTCGCCATCGAGGAGCTGACGCGTGTGCTCCGGGCGGCCGCACAACGGGAGAACCGAACGTGAACACGACCACGGTGCTGCTGGTGGATGATGAGGCGGATTTCGTGTCTGTGCTGTCGGCACGGCTCCGCCATCGGGGACTGGAGGTGGCGACCGCACCGGATGGGCGGGCGGCGCTGGAGCAGGCGGCGGCAAGGTCGTTCGACGCCGTGCTCCTCGACATGGCCATGCCCGGACTGGACGGAATCGAGACGTTGAAGCGGCTCCGTGAGATCAACCCGGACATCCAGGTCATCGTCCTGACGGGCAAGGCGACGCTGGCGCAGGGCGTGGAATCGATCAAGGCGGGAGCGCTGGACCTGGTGGAGAAGCCCGCGGATATCGACGCGCTCGTCGAGCGAATCGACGAGGCGGCCCGGCGGCGTGCCACGCTCGAGGGCCAGCGGATCCAGCGTCGGATCACGGACATCACGCGCAAGAAGGGCTGGTGACCCATGAGCGACCGGGTGATGGCGTCGCCCGCGGCCGAGGCCGCGGAGGCAGGCGTTGTGACCTCCGGCGGGGGCGGATCCGTGGCGACGGACCCGCGGCACGCGCCGGGCGCTCCTCCGGACCCGAGCATTCCGCCAGTGCTGGAGTTCGAGCCCGGCCCCAGCCGTGTGAACTGGCGCCGCGTGTTTCTGATGCTGCTCGGTGTCGCGCTCTTCGCGGCGGTCTACCTCGCGCCGGACCCCGGGCCCGCGGTGGACCCCCGGGGGCAGGCGTTCCCCCTCCCGCCGGAAGGCAAGGCGGCGCTGGCGCTGTTCCTGTTCGCGGCCACGTGGTGGATCGCGGAAGTGATCCCGATCGGGGTGACCAGCATCGCCATCGGCGTGGTGCAGGCGATCTTCCTGATTCGCCCTGCCAGGACCGCGTTCACGGACTTCATGGACCCGTCGGTGTGGTTCATTTTCGGCTCGCTGGCGTTCGGCATGGTGTTCACCAAGACGGGGCTCACCCGACGGCTGGCGTACCGGATGCTCTCGCTGGTGGGCGAGCGGACGAGCATGATCTATCTCGGCTGCTTCGCCATGACATCGCTGCTCACGCTCATCATGGCGCACACGGCGGTGGCCGCGACGGTGTTCCCGCTGCTCGTCGCGATCTACGCCCTCTACACCGACGAGACCGCGCCCACCCGGTTCGGGAAGGGGCTGTTCATGGGGATGGCCTTCGTGGCCGGCGCGGGGAGCGTGATGACGCTGCTCGGCGCTGCCCGCGGCGCTGTCGCCATCGGCTTCTACAACGACATCGCCGGGCGCTCGATCGGGTTCTTCGAGCTGAGCTACTACATGGTCCCGGTCGGGCTCGTCATGACGCTCCTGCTGTGGGCGTACTTCATGGTGTATTACCCGCCGGAGCGGAAGACCATCCCCGGCCTGCGCGAGCGCGCGCGAGCGCTGTACCGGGACCTGGGCCCCATGAGCCGCAACGAGCAGCTGGCGCTGGTCCTGGTGCTCGGAGCGATCCTGGTCCTCAGCCTGCGCAACTTCATCCCCGCTCTCGCGCCGATCGACAAGAGCGCCATCATCCTGACGGCGACGGTCCTCTTCTTCGCCCTCCGCATCGTCACCGTCGAGGACCTGGAGGGGACGTCGTGGAACATCGTGCTGCTGTTCGGCGGCGCCATGAGCCTCGGGTTCTGCCTGTGGCAGACGGGCGCGGCGGCGTGGCTCGCCATCCACTGGCTCAGCCTCTTCACCGAGGCGCACTGGATCGTGTTCGTGCTGGGCATCGCGTTCTTCGTCCTCATCATGACGAACTTCATCATGAACGTCGCGGCCATAGCCATCACGATGCCGGTGGCGCTGGTCATGGCTCCGTACCTCAACGTCTCGCCGGAGGTGGTGCTGTTCGCCTGCCTCGTCACGGCCGGGATGCCGTTCATGCTTCTGATCGGCGCGGCACCCAACGCCATCGCCTACACGAGCAACCAGTTCACCACGCGGGAGTTCCTGTTCGCCGGGATCCCGGCCAGCCTGCTGCTGATGCTCGTGCTGGCGGCGTTCGTGTGGCTGATCTGGCCGGCCATGGGCATGCCGGTGCTGGCCCCGGGCTGAACGCGGGGCAGGGGCGCGCCGCCTGACCGCGGCGCGGGACGCGGCGTTGACGCGGGACGCAGGCCTCGCCGGCGGGGCGCCGCGGGCGCGGCTCCTCGCCTAGCGCTCCCGGACGGCCACCCGGGCGGCAATGCTGGCGAGGAGCACGACCACGATGAGCACCAGCGCGGCTGCCCACGCCTGTCGGTGCCAGTCGTCGTAGGGGGAGATGGCGTAGCTGAAGATCTGGAGCGGGAGCGCGGCCATCGGGTGGCCGGGATTGAGGGTCCAGAAGTTGTTGCCCAGCGCGGTGAACAGCAGCGGCGCGGTCTCCCCCGCGATCCGGGCGACGGCCACGAGGATGCCGGTGACGATGCCGCTGCGGGCTGCGGGGAGTATGATCATCACGGTGGTGCGCCAGCGGCTGGCGCCGAGGGCGAGCCCGCCTTCGCGCAGCTCGCTCGGAACGAGGCGCACCATCTCCTCGGTGGTGCGCGTCACCATGGGGACGAGCATGATCGCCAGTGCCACGCTCCCGGCGAACGCGGAGAAGTGGCCCATGGCCACGACGATCCACGCCCAGACAAAGATCCCGACCACGATGGACGGGATGCCGTTCATGACGTCGGCAATGAAGCGCACTGCCATGGCCACGCGGCTGCGGTCGTGCTCGGCGAGGTAGATGCCGGCACCGACGGCGATGGGAATGCCGATGGCGCAGGCCATGCCGACGATCAGCAGCGTGCCCGCCAGCCCGTTCGCCATCCCGCCACCGGACTCTCCCGGGGGCGCGGGCATGTGGGTGAAGAAGTCGACGCCCAGCGAGGTGACGCCAGCGGCGAGCAGGTGCCACAGGATGAGCACGAGGGGCACCACCGTGGCCACTGCCGCGACGCCCGTGAGGGTGAGCATGACGACGTTGATGAGCCTTCGACGGCGATCGCGCCACGTCGCCTGCCGGCCCCAAGCGCCGTGCTGCGGGCTCACGCGTGGCTCCGCGCGATGCGCCAGACCAGGAGCCGGGCCAGGGCGTTCACCACGATGGTGACGCCGAGGAGGACCAGTCCGATCTCCATGAGCGCGGACAGGTAGAGGTCGCTCGAGGCCTCGGTGAACTCGTTGGCCAGGACGCTGGCCATGGTGTAGCCCGGGTGGAAGATGGACGAGGGGATCTCGGGACGGTTCCCGATGACCATGGTCACGGCCATGGTCTCACCGAGCGCGCGGCCGAGGCCGAGCATGACGGCGCCGAAGATCCCGGGGAGCGCGGCGGGCAACACGGCGCCGCGCACCATCTCCCACTGGGTCGCCCCCAGCGCGAACGCCGCCTCGCGCTGATCGGTCGGCACGGCCGCGATCACCTCGCGGGAAACCGCGGATATGAACGGGATGATCATGATGGCCAGGATCACGCCGGCTGCGAAGATGCTGACGCCATACGCCGGCCCGGCCAGGAACCCGACGGAGTCCCCGAGGGCGCGGGAGAGCGGCTCCTCGACGATATTACGGAGCCACGGGACGAGGACGAAGATCCCCCACAGCCCGTAGACGACGCTGGGGATCGCCGCCAGCAGATCCGTGGCAAACGCCACGGGCCCCGCCAGCCACCGCGGCGCCAGCTCCGTGAGGAAGAGCGCCAGACCGAGGGCGAAGGGAAGCGCGACTGCAACAGCGATAACCGACGAAACGACCGTGCCGAAGATGAATGGAAGCGCCCCGAACTCCCCGGCCACCGGGTTCCATTCCGAGCTGGTGAGGAACGCGCTGCCAAACGCCTTCATCGCCGGCCACGCCGAGCCTCCGACGCGGTAGACGATAAAAGCGAAAAGGACCGGGAGCGTGAGCCCGAGGACCAGCAGGATGCCGTCGTAGATGCGGTCCGGGAGATGGCCGTGCCCGCGCCGCCGTCGGATTCGCGCCAGCCGACCGCGGAGGCCCCGCTCGGGGACCCCCGGCTGATCGGAACCGGTCGGAGTGACGGGCGGCGCAGCCACCGTCAGGTCGAGGCGGTGTCGGCCGCACCGGCGCTCACCGGCTGGCCATTCGGGCCACAGGTCACCGAATGGAGCTTGTCGAGCACGTAAGACTGGACGTTGTCGGGGAGCGGCGCATAGTCGAGGGTGCGCGCGGCCTGGTCACCGTTCCGGAGCGACCAGCTGAACACGCGAACCAGAGCGTTCGCCTTCCGACAGTCGTCCATGTGCTGGTGCACGAGGATGTACGACCACGCAGCGAGCGGGTACGCCTGCGCGCCGGGCGCATTCACGATGGACAGCTTGAAGTCCGGATGTGCCTCGATCTGCTGCTCGAGCGATGCTGCCGCGGCGGCCGTGCTCTCCACCGACGGCTGCACGAAGCTGCCCTCGCGGTTCTTCAGTTGGGCGACGGCCAGGCCGTTCTGCATGGCGTAGGCGAGCTCCACGTAGCCGACCGCGCCCTCGGTCTGCTTCACCTGGCCGGCCACCCCTTCGTTCCCCTTGGCGCCCAGCCCCGTGGGCCACGAGAGCGACTTCCCCACGCCGGGACCGCCCTTCCACGTGTCACTCACGCTGGCCAGGTAGTCGCTGAAGATGTACGTGGTCCCGCTCCCATCGGAGCGGTGCACCACCAGGATGTCCTCGTCCGGGAGGTCCACGCCCGCGTTCAGATCCCGGATCTCGGGCGCGTTCCAGCGGGTGATGTTGCCGTGGAAGATGTCCGCCAGCACGGGCCCGCTCAGCTTCAGCGGCTGCTGCACCGACGGCAGGTTGTACGTCACCGTCACGGCACCGAGGATCACGGGGAGGTTCATGGCGCCGGGGATCTTGGCCTGCTCCTCGTCGGTCAGCGGGGCGTCCGTGGCGCCGAAGTCCACGGTCCCCTCCGTGAACTGCCGGATACCGCCGCCGGAGCCGATGGGCTGGTAGTTCACCTGGAGCGGGTTGCTCCTGCCATAGTCGGCGAACCAGCGCGAGAAGATGGGATAGTCGAAGCTCGAGCCGGCGCCCGTGAGCGCGAGCGCGCTACCGCCGCCCGCAGCCTCGCCGCTCATCTCTCCCGGCGTCGCGCCGCCCTGATCGCCTCCTCCGCACGCGGCCGCGACCAGGGTGGCCGCGACCAGCAGCGTCAGTTTCCGCGTGTCGAACATGTCGTTTCCTTTCGTTGCCTGCCGGGCTGTCGCGCCAGGAACATGCCGGCTCCTCGTTTGGTCCGTGTTTCGGACTGGCGACGGCCGCGTGGCGCTAGAACGTGAACTCCACCTGGAACAGTGCGCGCGAGCGAAACGCTTCCACGTCGGGGTCCAGGATGTCGCTCTGGTAGAAGCCGTGGTCGAGGTCCGCCAGCACCAGCACGTTGGGTGCGAGCTGGTACGAGACGCCGCCGATCACCACCGTGTGGCCGTCGCTGGGGTGGTCGACGTCGGGATCCACGACGTCCACCCGACCGATGACCTGGAAAGGCGACTCCGGCAGGCGCAGCACGCCGAACGCGCTCAGTACCCGGCCGTCGACAGCGGCGACGTCGCCCTGCGCGTCCCGCGTCACCGCGTACTCGCCCGCCAGCGTCAGCCCGCTCGAGCGATACGAGACCATTCCGGCGAATCGATCGCGCGCGCCGCCGCCGGTGTAGGCGCCGAGCTGGGCGTAGCCGGTGAGGCGGAGCCCGCCTACACGGGTCGCGTCGTCCGTGGCCAGGACCCTGTACGAAGCGCGCGCCTCGAAGTCCTTCCTGCGGTCTCCCGGCGTCCCATGGTACCCTTCCCCGTTCACCACGACCGCCTGAGCGTTGAGCTTTTCCCCGCCCCACGAGCCATCCACGCCGAACCCGAGGTCGGACGAGGTGATGTACCCCGCCCGCTCGATCGCCATGGGACTCTGCAGACGGTAGCCCCAGAGCGCCTCGACCCAGTCGAGCCATGGCGTGTGGATCTGACCGAACTTGAGCGTCACCGGACTGGATTCGGGCGTCCACGCCACGTACGCGTACTTGAGCCGCAGGTCGAGCGAACCGTTCGCCGCCCGGTAGATGTCCGTCGTGACCCGCGTCGCCACGCCGTGGTCGAAGCTTCCGCGCACGTTCACGTACGCGCGGGTGAGATCGAAGTTGTTGCCGCGGCCGATCGTGTCGGAGATTTGATACGAGTACTGGGCGTACACCAGCCCGCCAACCTTCAGCGTCGGCCCCTGCGCCTCCGACCCCTTCGCGAAGGCGGCGATCGCCACTCCGACTGCCACGCTGATTCCCCAGCCACGCAGCGCCATGCACACTGTCCCCCGATGAGGTGGATCGCTGTAGCGTGTGCAACGTGGGCTGCCGGAGTCCGTTCGGAGTCACGCCTCCGTAACAGTCACGTAACCAGCGGCGACGTCCGAGAATGGACACACGGGCGATCCGGCCGCTCTCGTAGAGGTCGAAGACACCAGGGTCGTGAAGGAGTGAGGGGTTGGCGGCGATGACGTCGGCGCGGCCTACGGCCAGGAGCGCGAGCACGGCCGGGCCTCTCACGTTCGAGTCGGGGAATCGGACGGCGGCGACGAGGGCGGGCATGAGCGCGTCCGCCTCGGTCCGGGCGAGGGGCCCGAGCCGGGAGATGGCGCGCAGCACGGAAGGGCGGAAGTGGCGCAGGTCCTCGTCAGCGAGCTCCACGAGGAAGTGGACGATGATCGGGATATAGTCGCACAGCTCGGACGGCCGGCGGGCAACGATCTCGGCCATGGCCTCGGGCGCGCGCCAGCAGATGCCGCCCGACTCCTCGGACATGAGCCAGTTGAGCCTGCGCACGGTTTCCCGGGCGACGCCGGGCTCCCCGGCGGCCGCGACCCGGTCCGCGGCGAGGCCGAGCGCGTCCACGGCGCGCCAGCTGACGAGGGGGTCGGGGTCGTACGTGAGGGAGATGAGGAGACCGAGCACGCGGTGCCGCTCGCGTGCCCGCTCGGCGACCTGGTCGAGGTCGCCCGCGGCGAGGAGGGTGCGGAGCGCTCGACGCGAGTAGGGTGACCCCGGCGTCCGCTCGGGCTCGAGCGTCTCAGTCATGCGCCAGCGCCCGTTCGATGGCGGCCTTGACGTCCACGCGGCCTTCGGCCACCTCGGCCGCTTCCAGGGCGGCCCTCGCCTCCGGCGTTCCCAGTCGTGACAGCGCCTGGACGGAGGCGGTGGCGAAGAGGGGATCGTAGTCCTTCAGGCCGCGCCCGGCCACCGCGAGGGCGCGCGCCGTGTCACCCGCCGCGACCAATCCGTAGAGGGAGGTGCTGCGAAGGGCGCGGGACTCCGCCGGGTCGGTGAGCCGCACCAGCGCATCCACGGCGCGCGGGTCGTGGAGCCCGGCCAGCGCCCGGGCGGCGGTGCGGCGGAGGGCTTCCGGGTTGCCCGGCTCGCTGGCCGCGACGACCGTCGCCAGGGCCTCGGTGCCGGCGAGCTCGGCGTACACGGAGAGGGCCGACGAGCGGGTCTCGGTCGCGGGATCGTGACGGGCCATCTGGACGGCCGTGTCCGCGAGGCCGTGCGGCGCCAGGCGTTGGAGGGCCCGCAGCGCTGCGGCGCGCACGCCGCCGTCGGGATCGCGCAGGGCCGCCCGCACAACCGCAATGCTGGCCGGATCGGCGGCGGGACTGACAGCGGCGCCGGCCTCCCCGCCGTCCGCTGCGACGGCACCGCCGGACCGCCGACCTGGTCCGCTCGCGACCTCCCCTCCAGCGATCTGGCGGATCGACTCGACCCGGAGCTGCGCGATGTGCTCGTTGAGCACGAGGAAACGGCGCGCCGCAACGGCGGCGCTGTCCCGGGAGCCGGCCAGGGCGCGGAGGGCCCAGTTGCGCCCGGCGGCGTCGAGGTCGTGGCGCGCCATGTCCGCGAGCTCCGCGACGCTCTGGTCGGTGTGCACGCTCCCCATCAGCCAGCCGCCCTCATCGAAGCGGAAGGAGACCGGCGGGGACGGCAGCGGGATCCGGAAGGCCTCGTGCTGTTTCGACACCATGATCTCGTGTCGCACCACGGAGTCGGCGGTGACGACGCGGACGGTGACGGGGAAGCGGAACAGGGGCCGGACCGAGTCGACGGGCTGGGTCTGGTCGACCGTGACGGTGAGCACGCCTGCATCGGCGTCCCAGCCGCGGGCCACATCGAGCCGTGGGTAGCCCACACCGTACGCCCACTGGTCGAAGAACCAGTCGAGATCGCAGCCGCACGTCTTCTCGAAGGCCACGGCGAAGTCGGGAGTGGTGACCGGCTTGTGGGCGTTGTCCACCAGGAAGCGGTGCATGCCCGCCCAGAACACCGAGTCGCCGAGGAGGCGGCGGAGCTGGTGGGCGAGCTGCGCGCCCTTGGGATAGATGTGACCGCTGAAGAAAAGAACGATGGGGTCGGTGCCGGGATACTCTCCCCAGACCAGCGGCCGGGCCTGGCGGGTGTCCGCCTGCATGGTCTGCCGCTGCTGCCCGTACCACTCGAGCTGCGCTTCGTCCCAGCCGCGCGTCTTCTCCTCCTGGACCGACTCCATGTATGTGGTCAGTCCCTCGTTCAACCACGCGTTCGCCCAGTTGGCCGTGGTGGTGTAGTCACCGAACCACTGGTGAGCGAGCTCGTGGGCGACCAGTCCCCGGCTCCCGCTGGGCTCCGTTCCCGGGCCCTCCAGCGCGTCGTCCGTCTGCGTGGTGGCCGACACGTTCTCCATCCCGCCATACGTGAAATCCGGGATCGCGGACTGGTCGTACTTCGCCCACGGAAACGGCACCCCCGTGAGGCGCGAGTAGAGCTCGATCATGGACGGCGTCTCGCCGAACGCGCGCCAGCCTGCGCCCACCGTGTCGGGGTAGACCCAGTAGTCCACGGGCTTCCCCCGCCAGTGATCGCGGAGCACGGTGAAAGGGCCCACCACGACGCTGTAGAGGTACGTGGACGCTGGCTCGTCCTGCGACCAGTGCCAGACTTTCTGCGCTCCGCCGTTCACGGGCTCGACGCCGACCAGCCGGCCGTTGGACAGGACCTTCATGGCCGAGTCGGCCGTGACCAGCATCTCCCACGTGGTCTTGTCGTTGGCGTTGTCGTACGTGGGCACCCACGCCCGCGTCTCGGTGGCTTCGCCCTGCGACCATACCACGTGCTTCCGGGGCACGAAGTAGATGCCGCGAACCGGGTGCGTGTGGTAGGCCAGCGTGAACGTCGCGGTGTCGCCCGCGCGGATGCGCCCGGGGAGACGGACCGTGACGTGGCTGGTGTCGGCGTCGAAGCGGATCTTCCGGCCACCCATGGTCGCGGCGTCGATCGTGAGCTGCTCGGCGTTGAGCCGGATCGAGTCCGTCGCCTCCCTGGCGATCACGGTTGTGGTCACTTCGCCCTTCACCAGCCGCTCGGCCTCGTCGAAGGAGACCGCCAGCTTCTGGTGCACCAGGTCGTAGTCGTGTTCAGCCTGCGGCCAGGTGCGCGGCGGCGAGTACCGCCCCACCTCGCCGGCGGCGTGGCCGGCCTGGGCCGCGGCCCTGGAGGGGAAGAGCGGCGCCGCGAGCGCGGCGGCGAGGAAGGTGAGGATTGCAGTGCGGGTCATCGGGGAGTCGGCTCCGTATCGGGTTCGAGTGCTCAGAGGCGCGGAGAAAGCGGGCGCGGAGACAGCATCACGCACGGGCGCTATGAGGGCGGAGAAGGTAGTGAACGGCGCACGCAGTTTCGCATCATCGCAGCGCGCGCACGCGCACGTCGATCCCCTCTTCGCGCGCGAGGCGTCTCACGAGCTCCTGCGGGTCGGTGTCGCCGTAGTGGTACGGGTAGAGGATGCGCGGGCGGAAGGCGCGAGCGGCGTCGGCCACCATGTCGGGGGTCATGGTGTAGGGCAGGTTCATGGGAAGGAAGGCGACGTCAATGTCCTTCAGCGCCTTCATCTCAGGGGTCTCCTCGGTATCGCCAGCCACGTACACGCGCGTGTCGCCGAACGTGAGGATGTAGCCGTTGCCGCTGCCCTTCGGATGGAACGGGTGCCCCGGGGAACGCATGTGCACGAGGTTGTACGCCGGCACCGCCTCGATCGTGACTCCGTCGATCTCTCGCACGTCCCCGTTCTTCATCACCTCCGCGCCCTTCAGCCGTCCCTCGGCGGAGGAGCTGACGATGATCCGGGTGTCCTCCTTCCGAATCATGTCCACGGCCTTCGGATCCAGATGGTCGCCGTGCTCGTGCGTGATGAGGATCAGGTCCGCCTTGGGCATGACGCCGTAGTCGCCCTCCCGCGTCACGGGGTCGATGTGGATCACCGAACCCGCGATACGGAACATGAGCGTGCCGTGGCCGATGAACGTCATCGTGAGGTCCCCGGCCGACGTGGGGATCACGTCCTCCCGGGGCATCTCCTGACGTCCGCCTTGCTGGGTCATGGTCCCCGCCGTGACGAGCGCGGTGATGAGCAGGTCGTGGGGCAGCATGCTGCGCCTCCGTTCATGGATGCCGTCCGTCCCGTGCGGTCGGGCCGCCGCCGGCCGCCGCCGCCGGCGTCACACGCCCGGGCGGATACAATACAACGCTGCGCCGCCCGTTTCACGCCACGACCCGCACACGCAGCCGGTTCGCGGACGGATCGGCCAGCTCCAGGGTGTCGGGCGCGCCCGGTACGCCGCGTCGCTCGAACGCCCGGCCGTCGTCGCGCAGGCGACCTGCCAGCTCGTCGACCGCGGCAACCGAGGGGAGTTCGAGGGTGAAGGACCGCAGGCCGGCGGCGTCCGCTGGGGGCGGCGGCGCTCCCCGGCCGGCCCAGGTGTTGACCGCGAGAGCGTGCGGCACGGAGTCGTCCAGGTGCAGGTCGGCCATGCCGATCGCGGGCATGTCCATGTTCTCGCGGAAGCCGATCACATCGCGGTAGAAGCGGAGGGACCCGGCGAGGCTCGCCACGTGGAGGTGGACGTGGCCGACGCGAACGCCGCCCGGAATGGGGTCGATCGGATCCATGTCGCCGGGGAGGTCGGCGAGGACGCCGCGGACATCCAGCGGCTCGCGTCCCGAGTGGAGCCGCCCATCCGCCGTCCGGGCCACGAACCGGCCGTTCTCCTCGACGAGATGGCCGCGCCCCGGAGTCTCGAACGTGAGCTCGATCCCGTTCCCGTCCGGGTCCCACAGGTAGATCGCCTCGGTCTCCAGGTGGTCGGTGGGAGACACGGGCCACCGGTGCGACAGGAGCCTGGCCAGCGCTCGGGCGAACTCCGCCCTCCGCTCGAAGTGGAGCGCCACGTGGTAGAGACCGGTTCGCCCGTCCATCACGGGAGCGGCGGCGCCCGGCACGAGGATCACGAGCGGCCGGTCCCCCGCCCCGAGCTGGAGATCGAGACCCCGCTCCGCCACGACATGGAGGCCGAGGACCCGGGTCCAGAAGTCCAGGGAGCGATCGAGATCGGTCACGGCCAGCACGACCTCGCCGAGGCGAGTCCCTGCGGGCAGCCGCTGCGATCCGGCGGCCGGGCTTGCAGGCGGACCGACAACGCCGGAATCGAGCGCGCTCATACTTCCTCCGCGGCCGGAGCCGACGACCCGCCCGCTTCCGGAGTCACCGATGAGGGCGTTGCGCACTGGCGGAGTTCCCTCCCCCGCGGGCGCCGGGCCGGGCTCCGCGTCAGTCCGCCTCGGCCGTGGCCGCTCCGGCCATCTCCGCATCGGCTCCCGCTGCGGCATCGCGCGCGGCCGCCCGATCGCGCCGGCGCTCCACCATGCGCACGAGCCAGATGCTGAGCTCGAACAGGAAGAAGAGCGGGATGGCCATGAGCGTCTGCGTGAACACGTCGGGCGGCGTGAGGAGCGCGGCGATCACGAAGATGCCGACGATGGCGAACGGGCGGCTGCGGCGGAGCATGTCGGAGCGGACGATTCCGAGGCTGCCGAGAATGAGCATGACCACCGGCGTCTCGAAGACGACTCCGAAGCCGAGCATCAGCTTGAGCACCAGCGCCAGGTACGGCCCGATCGTGATGTTCTGCTCCAGGCTCTGCGTCTGGAACCCCGTCAGGAAGCCCAGCGCGACAGGGAGCACGCCGAAATAGGCGAGCGCCACGCCCGCCAGGAAAAGGAGCAGACCGAAGTAGAGCGCCGGCACGATGGCGCGTTTCTCCGCCCGCCGGAGCGCCGGGGAAACGAACGCCCAGATCTCGTAGGTGATCACCGGGAGCGCCAGCAGGATGCCCACGCTCAGCGCCAGCTTCAGTGTGATCCAGAAGGGGTCGACCGGGCTGAGGTATTTGAGCTTCGAGCCGTCCAGATAGGGCTCGATGGGGCGGATCAGGAGCGGGAGAACGGGGAAATGCGTGACCAGAAAGAAGCCGATCAGCATCCCGAGGACGAGCGCGATCAGGCTGCGCAGCAGCCGCCACCGCAGCTCCTCGAGATGGTCGAGGAGCGGCATCTCCTCCGATTTCAGTGTCCGACCCCAGAGCTTCATGGACTCCCCGCCTCGCTGCTCCACCGCCCCTTCGCGGCACCCGCCCTGCTACACCACCCCGCCCCCGGGGGTGCCGCAAGATGACGAATCCGGGTCGGCGGAGGTAGAGAGGGGGGGCCGGGCCAGGCCAGAATGGGCTGCGGCAATAGCCGGGCCCGCTGCCGGCGGCGGGGAGGACCGGTCGGGCGGCGGGCGGTGCCCGGGTGCGGTGGGCCCGGGTTGGGCCGGGTGCCCGGGTTCGGGGCCCGGGTTCGCGGTTCGGGACTCAGCCGCCTTCGCCCTCCACGGACGCCGTCCGCTCACCGGAGCTGGTGGCCTCTCCGGATTCGCCGCTCTCCGCGCGGTCGCCCTGCTCCGGGTACCGCGCCTGCCAGCGGGCGTAGTCGGCCGGCGTCATCTTCTGCAGCTGACGCAGGAATGCGACAATGGCCCAGAGCTCACGGTCCGGATGGGTGGGGCCGAACGCCGGCATGCCCGTGAACTTCACGCCGTGTTTCGTGATCCAGAAGAGCTCGGCGTCAGTGAAATCCCCGGCCTCCTCCTTCAGGTCCGGCGGCTCGGGGTCGACGCCCTTCCCCAGCTCCCCCGGCCCCACGCCGGGCGCGCCATGGCACTGTTGGCACTCCTCGCGATATTCGCGGAATCCGTGGGCGGAGATGGCCGGGTCGAACGGGGGCTGCTGCGGGACACCGTCGGCGCGGGACGCTATGGAGCGATCGGCGGTAGTCGCCAGGACCCATGCGGTCACGGGGCCGTGACCGCTGGTGGCCGAGATGTCGTACGCGCCGGAATACATGAACGCCAGTCCGGCGATGATGACGATGAGTGCGAGAGCGACCGCCGTTCCCACGACGATCTTCCAGAAACGTCCGTCCATCCATCCTCCTCGGCGACGCCCGCCGCCGGGGCGGTCCAGTCGGCGCGCGGGCAGGGGTCAGCCCTGGGCGAGGGCCGCAAACTTCCCGCCATGCCCACACGAACGCCCGGCGAAGCAGCGGGGCTCGCCGCATCGCCGGGCTGGGCGCCAGCGGGTCCCGGCCGGCAGGAGGCCTTACCCGGCCGTGGTGAACGTGAAGATCATGCCGTAGGTGTCGCTGTTCGGCCCACCCTGCCAGCCGTCGCCCATGTGGCTGCCCATGCCGGGCCCCATGCCCCCACTCATCATCCCGCCTCCCAGCATCTCGCCGGTGCACCAGTCGCCGCCCATGTCCGCGCCGTGCTCCCCGATGTCGACCGGGTTGCCGTCGGCGTCCATCATGCCCCCGCCCAGGTGGATCGTGTACTGCGTCGCCGGCTCGAGGGGCTGGTCGTGCGAAAAGACCAGCTGAAGCGAGTCGTCGGAGAACGCCCAGGTGCCGGCCACCTCCGGCCCCGTCACGCCTCCCTCGTGCAGCACCGCGTACTCCGCCATGGCCGGGTTCATGGCATGACTGAACGCGATCACGACCGGCTCGTTCGGGTCCACGTCCGTCGCACCGCCCTGCGGGATCACGCTCAACAGCGCGGTCTCCTGCGCCAGCGGCGACGTCGCCCCCTCTCCACATCCGGCGTCCGCGGCCGCCGCGGCCGCCACCAGCACCATCACCCCCAGCCGTCTCGCCATCATAGCCGCGCTCCGTTCCCCTGCATGGTAGCCCGCATCGTCAAACCTCCCGTGAATCGTATCGAACCGTCCATGAAGGCACGCTGAGGCGGAGGTGAAGACCTCTTCATGGTCAGATCGCCCGAGGCGCGGCGCCGGGCCGGCCTGGCCCACGCCCCCCTCCGTGGCACGCACGGTGCTTCTCATCGGTGGACGGCCACCGGACCGATACCGACCAGGAGCACATTGATGGACTGGAGCTTCCTCCACTTCCTCGCCCAGCCGTGGTTCGTCATCCCCTGGTACACGGTCGGCGCCCTCGGCGTCGTGTTCCTCGTCCACGACCTGCATCGGAAGAACACGGCGCTGAAGCCGGCCATGAAGTGGGGCTGGCCCATCATCGTGTTCTTCTTCTCCGTGATCGGTCTCGCGCTCTACTTCACCACGGCGCGTGCGCCGGGGATCGGCGGGATCGAGGACCCCGAGGAGAAGAAGGAGGCGCACAACCGGTACGAGCAGGCCATGTGGCGCCGCGTGAATGGCGCGGTGATCCACTGCGTGGCCGGAGACGGCTTCGGCATCATGACGGCCATGGTCATCGCGCGTGCGGCCGGGATGAGCTTCTGGGAGGAGTTCTGGTTCGAGTACGCGGTGGGCTTCGCATTCGGCTGGTTCATCTTCCAGCGGAAGTCCATGACCATGATGACGGACAGCATTCCGAAGCAGCTCGCCATGGCGTTCCGTGGCGAGTTCTTCTCCATGCTCACGGTCATGGGCGGAATGGGGGCGGTGATGACCTACGTCACGCCCATGGTGGCGACGTCGCAGCCCAAGCCTCTTACGTACGCCTTCTGGGGATTCGGCATGCTCGGGCTGCTGGCAGGATTCGTCTTCACCTGGCCCATGAACTTCATGATGGTCAAGCTCGGATGGAAGCACGGCATGGGCGGGATGGAAGGCGCGGAGAAGATGCAGGTGGAGGGCGCCGGCGCCAGGACGGGCCTCGTCGCCGCGATGTCGGTGCTCGGCGTGGCGGCCCTCTTCCTGGTGGCGTTCCTCACATACGCCCGCCACGGCTCCTCTCTGGAACGGGACGCCAGGGCCGTGGAGCCGGCGCGGGAAGGAGCGCCGGGGAAGGCGCTCTCCGCAGGGCTGGGCGCCACGCTCGATCGCGCTATCGACGGCCTGCGCCGCGGCGACTGGCACCGGGCTTCGGTCGCCATGGACGATGCCCAGCGCGCCGCCGAGGTGGGCGCCCATTCCGCCCCCGCAGCGTTCCATGCCGCCCTCGATGAGATCGACGCCGCACGCATCGCCTACCAGCAGGGGGACGAGGACACCGCCGCACGCCACCTCGCGCGGGCAAAGCAGGTGGCCGGCCCCGCCGGACGCGCGAAGCCACCCTTCCTGGAGCCGCACGTCTACCAGGGCGCGGCAGTCCTGGACCCCAGCGGCGCAGTGATCGGCGAGGTGGTCGCGGCCGCGCCGGAGTCGCTTACCATTGAGCTCGGCGGGTGGCACGACGCCTGGGGCTTCGCCGACCTTTCCGGAGGCCGCCGCGTCACCGTCCCCGTGAGCGCCGCGGCGTTCGGGCCGCCGCGCACCGTCGGCATGCGCCTGGTCATGGTCCCGACGGAGACGGCGGCGTTCTCCGAGCGCTGAGCGGGCGCTGCACCCAGAGCTGGCTCCTCCGGCTTCGGGCGCCCGTTCCGCGGCCGGCTACGGATCCTCTGCCGGCTGCACCCGTCGCGACGACCAGTGGAGGGCCTCGATCTTCCAGCCTTCGGCGGCGCGAGCGAGGAGCATCAGCTCGGCCCCGGCGCTGTTCACAGGTCGGCCTTCGAACGTGCCGCGGCGGTGGCTGGTCGAGACCACCCAGGCGACGTCGCCCCGCACCTCGACCCGCTCCAGCCGCCCCTGCGCGGGCACGGCAGCGGCGAACGCCATGTCGGCCGGGAGGTGGTGCGCCACGTACTCGCTCCGGTCTTCCACTCCGCCGGCCTCGAGCACCAGGACGCCCGGCGCGAGCAGCCGCTCCACCGTGGCCGTGTCCGCTCGGGCGAGGGCGCGATGGAAGGCTTCCGCGACGGCGACGACCGCGCCGGAGTCGGAGGCGGCACCGTCCCCCACGGGGCGCCCCGACTGGGCGGCGACCGGCGCGGAGGCCACGAGCGGCAGGAGGAGTGCGGTCACGGATGGGCGCATGGGAGGCCTCGCGTTCAGTGGGAGTGTTCAGGTGTGCCGGTGGCATGGCCCTGGCCGGCCTCGCCTCCCCCGTCTTCCGGCGACGCCTCGGCCCGCGCCACCATGCGCGAGTACGCCTGCGGCGTCATGTCCTGGAGGCGGCGCAGGAAAGCGACGATCGCCCAGATCTTGGGGTCCGCGTGGGTCGGCCCGAAGCCGGGCATCCCGGTGAACTTGAGGCCGTGCTTGATGACCCAGAAGAGCTCCCCGTCGCCGAGCTCGCGGGCCTCCTCCGCCAGGTCCGGCGGCTCCGGGTTCAGCCCCCTGCCGAGCTCGCCCGGCTCCACACCCGGAGCGCCGTGGCACTCCACGCACATCTCCCGGTAATGGTCGAAGCCGAGGGCCACCATGGCCGAATCGAACGGCGGCTTCTCGCCCACGCGGCCCCCCCGGAACCGCACCGACCGCTCCTGCGCGGTGCTCAGCAGCCAGCGCACCGGGCCGCTGTGCGGCGTCGTCGCGGCCACGTTGTAGAGGCCGGAGTACACGAAGGCGAGGGCGATCACGGCCAGCACCACGAATGCGACAGCGGTCGTGATGGCGAGACGCTTCAAGAATCCACCGTTCATGGCCACCGCCGCATCAATCGTGGCTCAGCGAGTAGACGTAGGCGGCCACGGCGCAAACCTGTGCCTCGGAGATGCTGCTGCCGCCCTTTGGCGGCATGGGCGCCGGGTGCTGCTTCGGTGTCGGAACGCCCGTGGTCACCAGCCGGGCGATGGAGCCGTAGGCCCCGTCGATGTTGATCCAAGCGCTGTCCGCGAGATTCGGCGCCAGCGCCGTACCTTTCGCGTCCGCGCCGTGGCAGGCCTGACACGCGCCCGCACCGGTGAAGATGGCCCTGCCGCGCTCCACGAGATCCTGGCTCACGGCGGGGCAGCCGTTCGCTCCCTGCGCGGGCGCGGCCACCACCTGCGGCGCCTCGGCCCCGGCCTGCCCGCCCACCATCCGCTCGTGCATCGCCCCCATCTGCCCGCCCATCTGCCCGCCCATCTGCCCGGGAATCTGCCCACCCATCTGCCCGGGAGTGACCCCACCCGTCGGACGGCTCGTCGGCGGCGGCGAGTTCGGAGGCGCCACGCCGGGCCCGTGCTGCCCGGCCAGTGTACCGGGGTCGGCCGGCACCGCCGCTGTCTCCGCTCCGGCCGACGCCACATCCTCGCCCGGCGGCGGGTTGTCCGAGCCGCCGCACGCCGTCAGCAATGCGGCCGCGATCACCACGCCTGCCAGCGCTCTTCCCTTCATCACGCCTCCTCTCAGATCGCGGTCCGGCGCAGCAGCTGCGCGTTCAGCGCCACGATCACAGTGCTCATCGACATGAGGATCGCGCCCACGGCCGGCGCGAGCACGATCCCCCACCCGTACAGCGCGCCCGCGGCGAGGGGGATGGCGACGATGTTGTAGCCGGCGGCCCACCACAGGTTCTGGATCATCTTCCGGTACGTCGCCCGGCTCAGCTTCACGATCCGGGACACGTCCCGGGGGTCGCTCCGCACGAGGACGACGTCGCCGCTCTCCACCGCCACGTCCGTACCGGCGCCGATGGCGATCCCCACGTCCGCGGTCACGAGCGCCGGCGCATCGTTCACGCCGTCGCCCACCATGGCGACGCGCTTCCCCTGCGCCTGCAGCTCCTTCACCTTCTCCGCCTTCTGGTCCGGCAGGACCCCGGCGAAGACCGTGTCGATGCCCAGCTCCCTGGCCACTGCATCCGCCACCGCCCGGGCATCCCCCGTGAGCATGACCACTTCGATGCCGGCGTCGTGCAGCGAATCCACGGCCTGGCGCGACTCCTCCCGCACCGCGTCCGCCACCGCGAACGCGGCCAGCGCCTCCCCGCCCTCCACGAGGTAGACCACCGCCTGGCCCCGCTCTGCCGCGTTCGCCTCGAACGCCCGCAGCGGCTCGGTCGGCTCCACGTCCAGGCTCCGGAGCAGCGCCGGCCCGCCCATGTGGAGCACCCGCCCCTCCACGGTGGCCTTCACGCCGCGCCCGGGGATGTTCTCGAATCCCTCCGACGACGGGACCGAAAGCTCCCGCTCACGGGCGCTCTGCACGATCCCGGCGGCGATGGTGTGCTCCGAGTCGCTCTCGACCGCCGCGGCCAGCCGGAGCACATCGTCGTCGCCCCGTCCGCCGGCGGTCTCGACGCCCACGACCCGGAACTCGCCCCGCGTCAGCGTGCCCGTCTTGTCGAAGATCACCGCGTCCAGCAGCCTCGCCTCCTCCAGCCCCCGCCGGTTCCGCACCAGCAGGCCGTTGCGCGCGCCCAGCGTGGTGGAGATGGCGATGACCAGCGGGATGGCCAGGCCGAGGGCGTGCGGACAGGCGATCACCAGCGTGGTCACCACGCGCTGGATGGCGAACTGCGCCGTCGCCCCGGCGATGAGCCACGCGGCGAGCGTCAGCACGCCCGCGCTCACGGCCACCACCGTGAGCCAGAACGCGGCCCGGTCCGCCAGCGCCTGGGCCCGGGAGCGGGAGTGCTGCGCCTCCTCCACCATGCGCATGATCCCGGCGAGGGCGGTGTGCTCACCGGTCCCCGTGACCTCCACCCGGAGAGACCCCTCGCCGTTCACCGTCCCCGCGATCACGCGGTCCCCCTCCCCCTTCCGCACCGGGCGCGACTCCCCCGTGATCATGGCCTCGTTCACCGCGCTCGCGCCCCGCACCACCGTACCGTCCGCCGGTACCCCGTCGCCCGGCCGGATGAGGACGACGTCGCCATCCCGCAGCGCGTCCAGCGGCACTTCCTCCGTCTCCTCTCCGCCCGCGCCGTTCGCGCCGCCCGCGCCGCCCGCCCCACCTCCGCCCTTCACACGCAACGCCGTGGACGGCATCAGCTTCGCCAGCTCCTTCAGCGCGCCATGGGCCTGGCTGATCGAGCGCATCTCGATCCAGTGGCCCAGGAGCATGATGGTCACCAGCGTCGCCAGCTCCCACCACAGCGGCTGCCCCGAGAAGCCGAGCGTGACGGCCAGGCTGAAGCCGAACGCGACGAGGATCGCCAGCGAGATCAGCGTCATCATCCCCGGGAGCCGGTCCTTCAGCTCCCGCACCGCCCCCCGGAGGAAGACCCGCCCGCCGTAGAGGAAGACGATGGTGCCGAAGACGGGCGGGATCCATTGCGAGCCGGGGAACGACGGGGCCGTGTACCCCAGCCAGTCCTGGAGCAGGTCGCCCCAGACCAGCGTGGGGAGCGTCAGGACCAGCGACCACCAGAAGCGGTCCCGGAACATCGCGACGCTGTGCCCCGCGTGCTTGTCGCGGCCGTCGTGCCCCTCGTGGCCCTCGTGACCATGGTGGCCCTCGTGACCATGGTGGCCCTCGTGACCCTCGTGGCCCTCGTGACCATGATGGCCCTCGTGACCATGGTGGCCCTCGTGACCGTCGCGACTCCCGTGGCGCTCGTGGGTCACGGCTTCGTGGGCCTCTTCGCCACCCTCCCGCTCGGGGTGCTCCGGGTATCCGGGTTCCGCCGGGGGTGCATCATGGTGGTCGGACGGCATGAGGCCTCCCGGTTGTCGATCACGGCGCTCAGTCTGTTCGGGCGGGGGCGGGAACGGCCGCGCGCAATTCGTGTACCTCGCCCGTTCAGTCCGTCCGCAGCTCGCGGGACGCCGCGCCGAGGAATTCCTTCACGGCCGCCAGCTCGCTGTCCGCCGGCGGGACCACTCCCGCCTGCCCGATGCGGAAGCGCATGAGGTCCACGGTTCCCAGCCATTCCCGGGGCGAGTGGGCCGCCGGGTCCGGGAGGACGTGGCAGGAGGCGCAGCGCATGGCGTAGGTGTGATAGCCGGGCAGCTCCTTCACACGGGCGAGCTCGCCTGGATCCGCCGCAGGCACCTGCTTCGGCTGGATGCTGACGCCGGCCTCGGAGCTGTTCTGCGCCCAGGCGCGGAGCCTGAGCGTGGTCATGGCGGTTTCGCGCGCGGCTTCCTCGCGGTCCGCGGCCGCGCGCCGGGCCACGATCAGCCCGGCGGCGGCCAGGACCAGGAGGAGCGGGACCCGGATCGTCGCCTTCATCCGCCGCGCTCGGCTCAGGTGCTGTAGAGATGGTCGATGGCGCTGCGGATCTGATCCAGCGACCTGCCCTCCCTGTGCATCCGATAGACCATGTCGCCCTCGGACAGGCAGATGTCACACTGCGACGCGTGGTCATTGCGGAAGCAGTCCAGGAGCGAGTAGTGGCCCGAGTGCTCCTCGCAGTTGCAGTAGCAATACACGCCGTCCACCATCTCCGGGACCCGCGCCACCTCGGCGTAGATCTGGGCCACCCGCGGATACGCCGCGTACTGCGCCGCCGGCGCCGTGTGGCTGCGCATGGCCATCGGTCGAGGCTCCGGGTGGTGGCCGCTCGGGCCGCCGAGGTGCAGCGTCGGCAGGATCAGCAGCGCCAGCAATGCCGCCGCACCTCCGAACCAGACCAGGCCCGAGTCCTTCCAGCTCAGCTTGCGTTTCACTCTCGCCGCCGGGCTCCGACTGCCCCCTCTGCCCATTTCCGCCTCCATGGCGTGTGTTTCGGCTCCGCCGACGCTCTCCGGGCCGGCGCACACAGCCTAGCGAACGTGGCATGAGGGATTCGTGAAAGAACCATGAAGACGTGTTCATCTTCCCCGCTTCCCCGCGCGAAGCCGTATCTTCCCCCGTGTGCGAGTCGGCAGCGAAGGCAAGTCGGCACGGGTTAGCACCGCCACATCGGAGGGCGAGGATGCGGATCCTGGTGGTGGAGGACGACAGGAAGGTGGCCAGCTTCCTGGAGAAGGGCCTGCGGGAGGAGGGCTACGCCGTCGACGTGGCGTACGACGGCGAAGACGGGAGCCTCAAGGCGAACGTGTACGAGTACGACCTGGCCGTCCTGGACGTCATGCTCCCGGGGAAGACCGGGCTCGAGATCGTCCGGGACCTGCGCCGGTCCGAAAGACCGGTGCCCGTCCTGCTGCTCACCGCGCGGGACTCCAAGGACGACATCGTGCGGGGGCTGGACGCCGGCGCGGATGACTACCTGACCAAGCCGTTCAGCTTCGACGAGCTCCTCGCCCGCGTGCGCGCGCTGCTGCGCCGGGGCGGCGCGGCCAGGCAGGAGCGGCTGATCTATCAGGACATGGAGCTGGACCGGCTGAAGCACACGGCGTTCCGCGCCGGCCAGGAGCTGGACCTCACGCCCAAGGAGTTCCAGCTCCTGGAGTACTTCCTGCTCCGGCCGGAGGAGGTGATCCGCCGCACGGAGCTGCTGGAGAAGGTGTGGGACCTCCATTTCGACCCCATGAGCAACGTGGTGGACGTGCACGTGGGCAACCTGCGGAAGAAGCTTCGCGGGCTGGGCGACCCCCTCATCCACACGATCCGGGGCGTCGGTTACATCCTCGAGGCCGGTCGACCGGACGAGGAGTGATGCGGTCCCTGCGCCTGAGCCTCGCGATCCGGGCCGCGCTCGCCATGACGGCCGCCCTCGCGGTCATGTCGCTGGCCGTCTACCTGGCCATGCGCCAGTTCCTCGACCGGGAGCTGAACGCCAACCTCATCAACGTGGCCTCCATCCAGGCCGCGTCCGTCACTGCGGATTCCAGCGGCCTCATGCGATTCCACGAGTGGGAGCTCACGCCCGAGGAGGCCACGCAGATCCGCGAGCTCAACCGCTTCGCACAGGTCTGGAACGCCAGCGGACGAAGCCTGCTCCGCAGCCAGTTCGTCACCGAGGACCTGCCGCTCGACACGGCCGCGCTCCACCGCGCCTCCGCCGGCAACCTGGTGGTCGTGGAGCAGCGCTACATGGGCATGCCCATCCGCTCCCTCTACTACCCCCTCGAGCGACTCGGGATGCTTCACGCCCACCACGTGCTCCAGGTCGCCGCCCCGCTCGAAGGGCGCAACGACGTCCTCGCCTGGCTCGGCCGCTTCCTCGCCGCGGTCACCGCCTTCGTGGGGCTCGCCACCTTCGCCGGCGGGTGGTGGCTCGCACGACGCATGGTCAAGCCGGTCAACGAGATCATCGACCAGGCTGAATCCATGGAGGCTCGCACCCTCTCCCGCCGCATCGACGCCCACGCCGACTCCCGGGAGTACGAGCGCCTCGTGCGCGTCCTCAACACCATGCTCGCCCGCCTCGATCATGCGTTCGACGCCCAGCGCCGCTTCACCGCCGACGCCAGCCACGAGCTGCGCAGCCCGCTGACCGCGCTGCGCGGCGAGATCGAGATCGCCCTCCGTCGCCCCCGCGACGACCAGGAGTACCGGCGCGTCCTGGCCAGCAATCTCCAGGAAGTGGAGCGCCTCTCCCGGCTCGCCGAAGACCTCCTCACCCTCGCCCGCTCCGACGCCGGCGTCATGCAGCCGCGGCTCCAGCGCACCGACGCCCGCGAGCGCGCCCGGCGCGTGCTCGACCGGCTCCAGGGGAACGCTGCGGCGAAGGACGTCGCCCTCGAGCTGCGAGCCGATGGCGACACCGAGGGGATCTTCGACTCCGGCCTCCTCGACCAGCTCCTCTGGAACCTCGTCGACAACGCGATCAAGTTCACGCCGCCGCAGGGACACGTCCGCGTGGCCGTCGTCGGCGACGACCCTGCGGTCGAGATCCGCGTGGCCGATACCGGCCCCGGCATCCCCACCCAAGACGTCGACCGCATCTTCGAGCGCTTCTACCGAGCCGACATTCCCCGCACGCCCCGCGACGACCCCGCCAGCACCGGCCTCGGGCTCTCCATCGTCCGCGCCATCGCCGACGTCCACAACGGCAAAGTGAGCGTCCGCAACTCCCCCGGCGGTGGCGCCGAGTTCGTGGTGCGGCTGCCGCGCGTGGGGTAGGGCCAGGCTCCAGAATCCACATTCCTGCCGCTCGCGGCGGTGCCGGTCGCGCCGGTAGCCGCCGTTACGGCAGAGGCCGCACGAAGGAGAAGCCCGGCTCCACGCGGGCGATCAGCGAGAAGTCCACCTCGTTCCACGTCACGATCGTGAAGCCCTCGTCCCGCGACGACGCCGCCAGCAGGCAGTCGTTGAAGAAGCTGTTGCCAATGCCGCCCCGCGTGATGTGGCCGGCGGAGAGCAGCCGAGGGATCACCCGCGCCGCTCGCGCCCACGCGCCCGCCGTGGGCGTGATCAACCGGCCCAGCCGTGCCAATGGGGCCACCCACCGCTCCCGCCACCGCTCGTACGCGGACTCATCAGGCGCACCCATGAGCAGCTCGGCCGCCACCACCGCGTGCTGGTAGATGTGCGGCGCCATCCTCCGCTGCCACGCCGACAGCTCCCGGCGGCTCGCTTCGTCCCGGATCGCCCGGATCAGGACGTTCGTGTCCAGGACGTAGCGCGCCATCACTCCTCCGCCGGCGCCTCCGGAATCTCCTTCCCGATGCCCAGCATATCCACGTACTCCTCACCCGCCATCGCTTCCGTCCCCAGCGCCAGCGCCTCACCGTAGATCAACGCGTCCAGCGCCGCGTCCAGTGCCTCGGTCTCCGTGCTCACGTCCAGGATCCTCTTCGCCAGATCCAGCTTCCACTGGTACAGGTAGTGGTTCTTCCGCACACGATCCGCCCCGAACCCCGCCCTCAGGCCGTACGCCGCCGCGACCTCCCGCACCCCACCGGGCGCGGCTCCGGAACCCTTCTTCCTTGCCATGCTTATCCCTCCTTCTTACGTACGAGTATGCGGTTCTGTACGTAAATCGTCAAGCCCGTCCCGCCCGCGCCGCTCCGTGAAGCCTTCTTCATGGTCGCTTCACCCTCCCTTCACCACGGCGGTGCCAGGTTCCCGGAACTTCAATGCAGTGACCTGGCGGGAGGCTGTAGAGGCATGAGCGGACGATGGAGGCGGCGGGTGCTGACCGCGGCGATGGCCGGCACAATCGCGGGGCCGGGTGTCGCGGAGCGGCCGGCGGCGGCGCAGGAGGCCGGGTGGGCGGCGGCGGAGCGGTCGGCCCAGGCGGGCGCACTGACGCTCGCCGGCGTGTATGCGCTGGCGCGTGAGCGGAACCCGATTCTGCGGGCCGCGTCGGCGCTTGCGGACGCCACGGCGACGCGGGAGTCCTCGGCGGGGCTGCCGCCGGACCCGATGCTCCAGGTGGGCGTGATGAACTTCTCGCTACCCGGGTTCGGGCTGGACATGCCGACGAGCATGGCGCCGAGCGTCCAGGCAATGCAGATGCTGCCGTTCCCCGGGAAGCTGGGCTTGAGCTCCAGGATCGCGGAGCAGAGCACGGCCATGGTGCGCGCCGGTGCGGAGGAGAAGTGGTGGGAGGTCCGCTCCATGGCGGCCACCGCGTTCTACGCGATCTACGAGACCGACCAGAAGCTCGCGGTGATGCGGGAGACGCTGGGGCTGCTGGAGGGTTTTCAGCAAGTGGCGCAGGCAATGTACGGCGCCGGGACCGGTCGGCAGAGCGACGTGCTGCGGGCGAACGTGGAGGTCGCCCGGATGGACGCGGAAATCCAGCGCATGGTGGCCATGCGTAAGGTCGCGGCCGCGAAGCTGAACGCCGTGCTGGACCGCCCGGCGGACACGCCCGTGCCGGCGGCCGTGCTCCCCTCCCTTCCCGACACCACGCCCGGGCAGGCGACGCTGCGCGGCTGGGCCGAGCAGACCCGGCCCGCGCTGCAGCGCTCCAGGACGGGGGTGGAGCAGGCGGGCACGCGCGAGGACCTGGCCAGGAAACAGATCTGGCCGGACTTCACGGTGGGCGTGCAGTACGGTCAACGCAACGGGATCGACGGCACGGCCCGGATGGGGAGCGCCATGATCGGCTTCAGCATCCCCGTGTTCGCGAAGAGCCGGCAGCTGCGCATGCGGGATGAGGCCGCGGCCATGGAGGCGATGGCGCAGGCGGAGCTGACGAACACGCGGGCGCAGGTGGACGCGCGCATCGGGGAGCTGCTGGCGGAACTGGACCGTGCCAGGACGCTGGTGGCCCTGTACCGCTCCGAAGTCCTTCCCGAGGCGGACGCCAACGTCGAATCCGCCTTCTCATCCTACCGCGTAGGGGCGGTGGACTTCATGACGCTGGTGGACGCGCAGATGACCGTGAACCGCTACAAGCAGGAGCTGTACACGATGGTGGCCGACTATGGCCGCGCCGTAGCGAGCCTGGAGACGACGGTGGGGCGGGCGCTGCCCGCCGCCGCCAACCTGATGGCGGAGGCCCGATGAGCACGAAGAAGCAGGTCCTGTACTCGATTCTCGTCCTCGCCCTGGCCGCCGGGCTGGTGGGCTTCTACCGCGTCCGCTCCGCGCCCCCGGAGCAGGCGGGCGGGATGAAGGGACACGACCACGCGGCCATGGCGGGCGGGGGAGGCGAGAGGAGCCAGCTGAACCCCGTGAAGGTGACGGCCACGGCGGCCAGGACCATCGGCGTGACGTACGCCCCCGTGACCCGCAGGCCCCTGGCCAGCGAGGTGCGGACGGTGGGCACCGTCCAGTACGACGAGACCCGTCTCGCCAACCTGAGCCCCAAGATCGAGGGGTGGGTGGAGAAGCTGAACGTCGACTTCACCGGCGCGCCCGTGCGGAAGGGGGAGGCGATGCTCGAGGTCTACAGCCCCGTGCTGGTCGCCGCGCAGGAGGAGCTGATACTGGCGCGGAAGCTGGCCGACGGTGCGACGGACGGACGGGCGAAGCGGAACGCGGACGACCTCCTCGCCTCCGCCCGCCGTCGCCTGGCGTACTGGGACATCCCCGCGAGCGAGATCGCGGCCGTCGAAAAGTCGGGCGAGGCCCGGAAGACGCTGACGCTACGGGCGCCCGCCAGTGGGATCGTCGTCGAGAAGAACGTGGTGGAAGGTGCGCGCATCATGCCCGGCATGGAGGTGTTCAGGATCGCAGACCTGTCCCGCGTGTGGGTGGAGGGTGAGGTGTTCGAGAAGGACCTGTCGCTGGCGACGAAGGGCCAGCCGGCCACGGTGACCTTCCAGTCCTATCCCGGGGAGGCCTTCCAGGGCACCGTCACGTACGTCTACCCGTCCGTCTCCATGGAGTCGCGGACCGGGCGCGTGCGCGTGGAGCTGGCCAACCCGGACCTGAGACTGCGTCCCGGCATGTACGCCGAGATCCGGCTCCAGGTGGCCTCGCCCCGAGTGGCGCTCACCGTTCCCCGCGCGGCCGTACTCTTCACGGGCGAGCGGGCGGTGGTCTTCGTACGGCACCCGGACGGCACGCTCATGCCGCAGGACGTGGTCACCGGCCTCGTGGCAGGGAACGACATCGAGATCGTGAGCGGCCTCGAGGAGGGCCAGCAGGTAGTCACATCCGCCAGCTTCCTGATCGACGCCGAATCGAACCTGGGCGCCTCCATGGGCAGCATGCCGGGCATGGACATGGGCGCGCCGGGCGCCGAGGACGACGCCGCCCCCGCCATGGACATGAGCGGTAGCGCAGATCAGAGCGGCCACACGGGCCACGAGTAGAGAGCCGGAAGAGCGATGCTGAAGCGAATCATCGAGTGGTCCGTCGCGAACAAGTTCATCCTGGCCATCTTCACCGTGTTCGTGGTGGTGGGCGGTATCCTGGCCGTGCGCAGCATGCCGCTGGAGGCGCTGCCGGACCTGAGCGACGTGCAGGTGATCGTGCGGACGGATTACGCCGGCCAGGCGCCGCAGATCATCGAGGACCAGATCACCTATCCGGTCGCGTCGGAGATGCTGAAGGTGCCCGGGGCCGAGACGGTGCGCGGGTACTCCTTCTTCGGCACGTCGTTCGTGTACGTGATCTTCAACGACAGGACCGACCTCTACTGGGCGCGCAGCCGCGTGCTCGAGTACCTGTCCGCCATCCGGGGCAAGCTGCCGCCGGGCGCCGAGTCGCAGCTTGGCCCGGACGCCACCGGCCTCGGCTGGGTCTACCAGTACGCGCTGGAGGACGAGACCGGGAAGCGGTCGCTGGCGGACCTCCGCGCCTACCAGGACTGGTACCTCCGCTATCAGCTCACCGCCGTGCCGGGGGTGAGCGAGGTGGCGAGCATCGGCGGCTTCGAGAAGACGTACCAGATCACCGTAGACCCGGTGAAGCTGCGGGGCTACGGCATCCCCGTGACGAAGGTCATGAGCGCCGTGAAGGCGTCCAACCAGGACGTGGGCGCCATGATGATGGAGCTGAGCGAGCGGGAGTTCCTGATCCGCGGGCTCGGCTACCTCAAGGGGATCGACGACATCGAGAACGTCGTGGTAGGGGCCAGCGACGCGGGCACGCCGATCCGGGTGGCCGACATCGGCACCGTGGGGCTGGCGCCGGACGTGCGCCGCGGCGTGGCCGACCTGGACGGGCGCGGCGACGTGGTGGGCGGGATCGTCGTCATGCGGTACGGCGAGAACGCGCTGGCGACGATCGAGCGGGTGAAGGCGAAGGTCAACGACATCGAGGCCGGGCTGCCGGACGGCCTCACGATCACGCCCGTGTACGACCGGTCCGGGCTCATCCTGGACGCGATCGGCACGCTCAAGGAGAAGCTGCTGGAGGAGTCGCTCATCGTGGCGCTCGTCTCCATTCTCTTCCTCTTCCACGCCCGCAGCGCGCTGGTGGCGATCATCACGCTCCCGGTGGGCATCCTGATGGCGTTCATCGCCATGCACGTGCTGGGAATCGGCGCAGACATCATGAGCCTGGGCGGGATCGCAATCGCCATCGGTGCCATGATCGACGCCGCCATCGTCATGATCGAGAACATGCACAAGCACCTCGAGCGGGCGGTGGAGGAGAAGCGGGCGAGGGCGGCCGCCGCGGGCACCCCGCTTCCGGGCGGCGATACGCTCCACACCGGGATCCTCACCGGGAACGAGCGATGGCAGGTGGTGGTGGAGTCGGCGAAGGAGGTCGGGCCGGCCCTCTTCTTCAGCCTGCTCATCATCACGGTGAGCTTCCTGCCCGTGTTCACGCTCCAGGCGCAGGAAGGGAGAATGTTCAAGCCGCTGGCGTGGACCAAGACCCTGTCCATGGCCGCCGCCAGCCTGCTGTCCGTCACGCTTGTGCCCGTGGCCATGGGGCTGTTCGTCCGGGGACGCATCCACAAGGAGGAGAAGAACCCGATCTCCCGCGTCCTCGGCCGCCTCTACCGCCCGGCCCTGGAATGGGTGCTGGCGCGCAGGTGGCCAGTGATCGCGGGGGTCGTGGCGATCCTCATGCTGACGCTCATCCCCTACAGCCGGATCGGCAGCGAATTCATGCCGCCGCTGAACGAGGGAACGATCCTGTACATGCCCACCACGCTTCCCGGCGTGAGCGTGGCCACCGCGCGGCAGACGCTCATCAAGCAGGACAGCATCATCAAGTCGTTCCCGGAAGTGGCCAGCGTGTTCGGGAAGGCCGGGCGCGCCACCACGGCCACGGATCCGGCGCCGCTGGCCATGTTCGAGACCACCATCGTGCTCGAGCCGGAGCGCAAGTGGCGGAAGGGGATGACGTACGAGAAGCTGGTGCGCGAGATGGACCGGGCGCTCGACTTCCCCGGGATCACCAACTCCTGGACGATGCCCATCAAGGGGCGCATCGACATGCTCGCCACGGGGATCAGGACGCCGGTGGGCGTGAAGGTCTTCGGCCCCGACCTGAACGAGCTGGCCCGGATCGGCAAGGAGATCGAACAGGCAGCCAGGATGGTCCCGGGCACGCGCTCCGCCTTCGCCGAACGCGCGGTCAGCGGCTACTACCTGGACGTGGATATCGACCGCGCCAAGGCCGCACGGTACGGCCTCAACGTCCAGGATGTCCAGATGGTCCTGGCCGCCGCGGTCGGTGGGATGAACATCACCCAGACCGTGGAGGGGCGCGAGCGCTACGGTGTGCGGCTCCGCTACCCCCAGGAGCTCCGCGACCAGCCCGAGAAGCTCGCCGACATCCTGATCCCCGTGGGCGCCCGCCGCGGCTCGGGCGGCGGCAGCGGCACGACCGGCGGCGCGGCGATCGCCGGAATGGACATGGGGGGTGGCGACGGGGGCGGCGGATCGGGCGGGGCGCGGTTGGCTGGCGGCGCCGTGGCGATGGCGGGGCCCGGCGTCGCCCAGGTCCCGCTGGGGGAGGTGGCCACGATCCGGCGCACCAGCGGCCCGATGGTGATCAAGACCGAAGGCGCATTCCCCACGGCGTGGGTCTTCCTGGACGTCGCGGACCGCGACATCGGCAGCTACGTGCGCGACGTGCAGGCGATGGTCAAGGACATGGTCGAGCTGCCGGACGGCTACACGCTCCAGTGGTCCGGGCAGTACGAGTACATGCAGCGCGCCGAGCAGAAGCTCCAGCTCGTCGTACCCGCCACGCTGCTCATCATCTTCCTGCTCCTGTACTTCAACTTCGGCAGCGTGGGCGAGACGCTCATCGTCATGCTCTCGCTCCCGTTCGCCCTCGTGGGCGGCGTGCTGCTCATGTGGCTGGCCGGCTACAACTGGTCCGTGGCATCCATCATCGGGTTCATCGCCCTCGCCGGCGTGGCCTCCGAGATCGGTGTGGTCATGCTGGTCTACCTCGACCAGGCGTACGAGAAGCGCCGGGCCAGCGGGCGGCTGCGCGGCCGGCTCGAGCTTTTCGAGGCCGTGCGCGAGGGCGCCGGGCAGCGCCTCCGGCCCGTGGTCATGACCGCCACTGCCGTCATCGGCGGGCTCCTCCCGATCCTGTGGGGAAACGGCACCGGCGCGAGCGTCATGAAGCGCATCGCCGCCCCCATGGTGGGCGGAATGGTCAGCGCCACGCTCCTCACCATGCTGGTCCTCCCCGTGATCTACTCGCTCTGGCGCGAGTGGGGAATGAGGCGGGCGCCACAGCAAGAGCCGGTGGCCGTTCCGGCCGCCATGGACCAGGACGTGCCGGTCATCGCGGCAGGAAGCTGACCCCAGTCCGGTGCCACGACCGGGTTGCAGCCGATGCCGTCAAGCCCGACGTCGCCGGCCCTCAATCGTGCGCGGAACGCGTTGTGCGCTCACCGGCTTCCCGCGCGAATTCTGGCTCCCGCGTGGAGCCATCTTCCTGGATTGGAGGTTCTCATGACGAGATTCTTCGTTCTCGTTACCGGTCTCGCGCTGCCGCTCGCCCTCTCGGCGTGCGCCGCCGGCGCGGCGAACTTCGAGCCCGCGCCCGGCGCTCAGCCTGCGCCCGCCATGGACGGCGCGGTCGCCACGGATGCGGGCGTGCGCGTGGTGGCCGAAGGGGATGCATGGACCAGCCGTCCGGCGAACCTGGCGAACGAGGTCACACCGTTCCTGGTGCACGTGACCAACAACGGCACGCAGCCGCTGTTGCTCCGCTACCGATCCTTCCGGCTGGTGACCCCGAGCGGTGCCACGTACTTCGCCCTGCCACCGTTCCAGATCGGTGGCTCGGTCGCACGGACCGTCACGCCCGCGTATGCCTATTCCGGGTTCACCGTCGCCCCGTACCTGTCGCGCTACTATCCCGCCGTCGAAGTGGCCAACCCGTTCATGGCCGACGAGCCGTACTACAACACCTACTGGCCCCTAATCCAGCGCATCAGCCTGCCCACCGGCGACATGGTGCAGGAAGCCCTGCCCGAAGGCGTTCTGGCGCCCGGGGGAACCGTGAGCGGGTTCCTCTACTTTCAGAAGGTCGACCCGAAGGCGGCGCGCGTCCGCGTCCTTCTGGATCTCCTGAACGCCAGCACGCACGACGAGTTCGGGCAGGTGGCGATCCCCTTCGTGGTCCATTAGAACGCACGGGCGAAGCGATCACGGCCCGCCCGCCGCCGGGGAGCACCCCGCCGCGGCGACGGCGGGCTCTCCGTTCCGCCCTGTCTTCGGCTCCGGCCCGAGACGGAGCACGGCGGCGGCGCTGGCAAGGCCTCCGCTCCCCCGGACGCTCCGGCTCAGTGCATCGCGTGGCTGAATACGGCCACGCTGGAGAGCCGGATCTCGCGCTCCACGTCCAGCTCGACGAAGCCGTTGTCTCCCACACGCACAGGGTCGATCGTGTAGCCCGGCCCGGGACCGAGCGGCCGCAGCATCAGCTGCAGCTTTCCCGTCGTCCCGAGCATCCCCGGCCTCAGCGCGAATTGCTGCGTCCCCAGCGCTTCCACACGACCCAGGCGGATCGGCGAGCTGCCCCGCAGTACGTAGACCCGCACCGGCTGCCATCCCCGGTTGTGTACCTGGATCACCTGCTGATCCGGACCCGGCACGCCCGCCTGGTCCGCTCCCCCCATCGCTGTTCCGCACGCCGCCGCCATCGCCAGCGCCGCGAGCGGCATCATGCGCTGGATCATCGTTCTCATGTGCACCCTCCGAAACGCTGAAAGAGGCGCCGTGTTCGGGCGCCTCTCTGAGTCCTGATCGCTGGATTCCAGCTCGTCACGCAACGCGGTCGGAGTGCACGTCCTGTTCCAACGTTTGTTGAACTCAATTTTCCACTGCGCCACCGGTTGGGGCGGGCACAGTCCGCTTCTTGCGTATCGCCGCTGCTGCCGATGAAGCCGCATGGCCACGGCGCGTTCAGGGCGCAGCGTCGCCCGTCTCACAACCTTCCGGAGGTGCTCATGGCCGCCAAGCTCCCGATCCTGTCCGATGTCCTCCGCCGCTGGCCCGCGGTGCGGCAGCTCGCCGGCGCCGGAATGGGCGACGCGGCGATCTCGGAGCGGACGCGGAAGCTGCGCTCGCGGCTTTCGGCGGAGGGCGTGGAGACGGTGGCGAGCGTGTGTCCGTACTGCGCCGTGGGCTGCGGGACGCTGATCCACAAGCGGGGCGAGCAGATCCTGGACATCGAGGGGGACCCGGAGAGCCCGATCAACGAGGGGACGCTGTGCCCGAAGGGCGCCGACATCTTCCAGTACTCGGTGAACCCGCAGCGGCTGACGCAGGCGCTCTACCGCAGGCCGTACGGAACGGAATGGGAGGAAGTGGAGCTGGACTGGGCGATGGACCGAATAGCGGAGCGGTTCATGGAGACGCGGGACCGCACCTTCCGCATGGAGGACGACGACGGCAACCCGGTGCGGAGCACGGAGGCGGTCGGGTTCCTGGGCGGCGCGGCGCTGGACAACGAGGAGAACTACCTGATCAAGAAGTTCTGCATCGGGACAGGCGTCACATTCGTGGAGAACCAGGCGCGGATATGACATAGCGCAACGGTCCCCGGTCTGGGGACGCCGATGGGGAGGGGGGGAGCGACGACGTTCCTGATGGACCTCCAGAACGCGGACTGCGTGATGATCATGGGCTCGAACTTCGCCGAGTGCCATCCCGTGGGATACCGTTTCGTCATGCGGGCCCGGGAGCGGGGCGGCGAGGTGATCCACGTGGATCCGCGCTTCACACGTACGTCGGCCACAGCCACGCAGTACGCGCAGATCCGCGCCGGGACGGACATCGCGTTCCTGGGCGGGCTGATCAACCACGTGGTGAACAGCGAGCGCTGGAACACCGACCCGTTCTTCCGGGAGTACGTGGTCCACTACACGAACGCGGCCGCGCTCGTGAGCGAGGATTTCGAGGACGTGCAGGAGCTGGGCGGCGTGTTCTCCGGGTGGAGCGACGAGGAGGGGAAGTACGACTTCGACTCCTGGCAGTACGAGGGGGTGGAGCGCGATGTCAGCGAGGAGCACGCGCATGAGCTGGAGGACATCGCGTCCATAAAGTCGGGCCAGGCGCTGGGACCACGCACGGGTCGCACCCAGGGTGGGCCGCCGCCGGAGGACAGCACGCTCCAGCACCCGCGTTGCGTGTTCCAGGTACTGAAGCGCCATTTCGCCGGCTACACGCCCGAGAAGGTCGAGGAGATCACCGGCGTGCCCCGGGATCGCTTTCTCAGGATCGCGGAAACACTGCTGGAGAACTCGGGCCGGGAGCGCACGTCCGCCATCGCGTACGCCGTGGGCTGGACGCACCACACGGTAGGGCCGCAGATCATCTCCTGCGCGGCGATCCTCCAGCTCCTGCTGGGCAACATCGGACGCCCGGGGGGCGGCATCCAGGCGCTGCGTGGCCACGCCACCATCCAGGGCTCCACGGACATCCCGACGCTGTACGACCTGCTGCCGGGATACCTGCACATGCCATCCAACCACCCGATCCACGAGGACCTGTCGGACTACCTCTGGAACGAGGGGGCAGGAGAAGGGCTGTGGTCGGACACGCCGTCGTACATGGTCTCGCTCCTGAAGGCGTGGTTCGGAGAGCGAGCGCAGAAGGAGAACGACTGGGGCTACCGCTGGCTCCCCCGCATCACGGGCGACCTCTCCCACCTCCCGATGTTCATGCGCATGCACGACGGCGAAGTGGAAGGGTT